>NZ_QJPK01000014.1 GCF_003259195.1 Paracoccus sediminilitoris | reverse complement strand
GGCCGCCGAAAAGGGCGGCAACTGCGAATTGACGGTGATGGACGAACGCATCGTGTCCGACAACGGCGTGGTGATCGTCGGCTATACCGATTTCCCGTCGCGGATGGGGGCGCAGGCGTCCGAGCTTTACGGCAACAACGTCCGCCACTTCATCGCCGACCTAACCCCCAAGAAGGACGGTATCATCGACCACAACATGGAAGATGATGTCATCCGTGGGGCGACGGTCGCGCGCGATCACGACGTGACCTGGCCGCCACCCCCGCCCAAGGTGGCAGCCATTGCGGCACAAAAGCCCAGGGAAAAGAAGAAGGAGCCGACCCCCGAGGAGCGCCGCGCCGCCGAGGCAGCCGCCTTCAAGGCCGACACCCGCCAACAGGTGGGCATCCTGGTCGGCGGCGGTCTGCTGCTGTTGTTGATCGGCCTTGTCGCGCCTGTCAGCTTCATGTCGCATTTCATCGTCTTCGTGCTGGCCTGCTTCATCGGTTTCCGCGTAATCTGGAACGTCGCCCATTCGCTGCATACGCCGCTGATGGCGATCACCAACGCGATCAGTTCGATCATCATCCTGGGCGCGCTGATGCAGATCGGGTCCGGGTCCTGGTGGGTCGTGCTGCTGGGTGCCCTGGCCGTGCTGATGGCGGGCATCAACATCTTTGGTGGCTTCATGGTCACCCGGCGCATGCTTGCCATGTTCCAGAAGTCGTAAGGAGAGGGTGATGGAATACGGATTCACCACCGCGGCCTATGTGGTCGCCTCGGTCCTGTTCATCCTGTCGCTTGGCGGGCTTTCGGGACAGGAAAGCGCGAAACGTGCCATCTGGTACGGGATCGCAGGCATGGCGCTGGCTGTGCTGGCAACGCTGTTCGGCCCCGGCGCCGGAAACTGGCTGCTGTCGGTCATCATGATCGCCATCGGCGGCACCATCGGCTGGATCGTGGCCAAGCGCGTGCAGATGACCGAAATGCCGCAGCTTGTCGCGGCCATGCACAGTCTTGTGGGCTTGGCCGCCGTCTTTGTCGGCTTCAACGCTCAGATCGAACTGAGCCGCGTCATGCGTGCCCGCGCAGAAGATGCGGTCGAGGTCTTCCAAGGCTTTGCCGCCGTGCTGGCCGACAAGACCCCCGCCGAGATCGCCATGCTGAAGATCGAGGTCTTCCTTGGCATCTTCATCGGTGCCGTGACCTTCACGGGTTCGGTCGTGGCCTTTGCCAAGCTGTCAGGACGGGTCGATGGCAAGCCCAAGAAGCTGCCAGGCGGCCATATGCTGAACGCTGGCGCGCTGGTGCTGGCGGTGCTGTTTGGCATCCTCTACTTCACAGGTGTCGGCGCAGGCGTCTTCTGGCTGATCCTGATCACGCTTCTGGCCTTCTTCATCGGCTATCACCTGATCATGGGCATCGGCGGTGCCGACATGCCGGTCGTGGTGTCGATGCTGAACAGCTATTCGGGTTGGGCGGCTGCGGCCATCGGCTTTACGCTTGGCAATGACCTGCTGATCGTGACGGGTGCGCTGGTCGGCTCCTCGGGGGCGATCCTGTCCTACATCATGTGCAAGGCGATGAACCGTCACTTTGTCAGCGTTATCCTGGGCGGTTTCGGCGGTGAGACAGGACCTGCGGCCGAAATCGAGGGCGAACAGATCGCCATCGATGCCGACGGCGTGGCTTCGGCCCTGAACGAGGCCGACAGCGTGGTCATCGTGCCGGGTTACGGCATGGCGGTGGCGCAGGCGCAAAGTGCCGTCAGTGAACTGACGCGCAAGCTGCGTGCGGCGGGCAAGACCGTGCGGTTCGCGATCCATCCCGTTGCGGGGCGTCTGCCGGGCCACATGAACGTGCTGCTGGCCGAGGCCAAGGTGCCCTATGACATCGTGCTGGAGATGGACGAGATCAATGATGACTTCCCCTCGACTGACGTCGTGATCATCATCGGCAGCAATGACATTGTGAACCCGGCGGCGCAGGATGATCCGAACAGCCCAATCGCCGGGATGCCCGTCCTGGAGGTCTGGAAAGCCAAGCAGGTCTTCGTGTCCAAGCGCGGCCAGGGCACCGGCTATTCCGGCATCGAGAACCCGCTGTTCTTCAAGGAGAACACCCGGATGTTCTATGGCGACGCCAAGGACAGCATCAACAAGCTGCTTCCCATGGTCGATTGACCCCTTGGTGCGGCGGCCTGTTCGCCGCACCATCTTCCGACTGCCTGCGGATCAGGCAGAACCATTCATCATATTTCCCGAACTCTGTTTCTTTCCCCAAGGGAAAGTCGATCACGCCTTTGTGCTTGCGACAACGGCCTCATGCGCGCTGTCATGACCGCAAAACGAGAACGGGGACGGCATCATGATACCGACAGACACGGGACGGGACGCATCTGCGCTTTACAACGAGGATCTGGCACCGGTCCCGCCCGATAAGCGGCAATGGGGTGCGTTCGAGATCTTCAACGTCTGGAACAACGACATCCAGAGCCTGTTCGGCTATACGTTGGCCGCTTCGCTGTTTCTGACCTATGGGCTGAATGGATGGCTGACCTTTGCCGCGATCATCCTTGCGGGATTTATCGTGATGTTCCTGGTGAACCTGTCGGGACGTCCATCGGTCCGTTACGGCATCCCATATGCGGTCATGGCGCGCGCCTCAATGGGGGTTCATGGCGCACGCTTTCCGGCGCTGGCGCGCGGGATCGTCGGCATCTTCTGGTACGGGGTGCAGACCTATTTCGCCTCGACCGCCGTCGCGCTGGCCTTGCGCGCGGTCTTTGGCATCGATGCGCTGGCGGCGGATGGGGCAGGGACGTTTCTGGGCATGGCGGGGGTCGATTGGCTGGCCTATCTGATCGTCGCGGCCTTCCAGATCGGGCTGTTTTTGATGGGTATCGAATGGGTGGGCCGTTTCCTGAACTGGGCAGGCCCCTTCGTCTATGCCGTGATGATCGCGCTGGCGCTGATGATCTGGTGGCGGGCCGGCAACGGCATCTGGTCCGAGATCGGCGTCATCTTCCAAGGCGAAGGCGACGGGAACACCCTGTCCGGCTTTATCGCCGTCGTGGGTGTGATGGTCGCCTATTTCGCTGCCGTGGTGATCAATTTCGGCGACTTTTCGCGCTTCGTGAAGACCGAAGGCCAGATGCGTGCCGGCAACTTCTGGGGGCTGCCGGTTTCGATGGCGTTCTTCTCGCTGATCGCGTTGTTCATCACCGCAGGCGCAGTGGTGCTTTACGGCGAACGCCTGACCGATCCGACCGAGATCGTCGCGCGGGTGGATAACTTGGCCCTGACATTGATTGCGGCGGTCACCTTCTTTGCGGCGACGGTGGGCATCAACCTGGTGGCGAACTTCATCCCGGCTGCCTATGACATCGCCAACATGGCGCCTGCGCGGATCAACGCCAAGATGGGCGGGCTAATTGCGGCGGGCATCGCCTTCTTCATCGGGGCGCTTTGGGTCGCCTTCATCTCGGCCATCGGGATCGCGGGTTTCGTCGAGACTGTGGGCGCCTTGCTGGCGCCGCTTTATGGCATCCTGATCGCCGACTATTATCTGGTACAGAAGCGTGAACTGGATGTCGATGCGCTCTTTTCTGAAGACAAGGCTGGCCGGTATTACTACCGGAACGGCTGGAATCATCGCGCGCTGATCGCCCTGGCACTGGCGGCGTTGTTTTCGGTGGGCACGGTCTGGTTGCCCGGTCTGCAATCTTTGTCGGGCTTCGGCTGGTTGATCGGTGCATTCCTTGGCGGCCTGCTGTACGTGGTCCTGAACAAGCGCCCCTGACAGGAGAATTCGCGTGGACCCGGCACTGGAACATCCCTTGCGCTATGCCTTGGTGAATGAGCTGCACGCCCGGCCCTCGCCACGGCTGTCCGCGCCCGCGACGGCCGCCTTCGTGGCCTTCAAGGAACCCAAGGAGGCCGCCAACCGCGATCACAGCAAGGATGCCGAACATCTGGCCTTGCTGGTGTCGCGTCACGGCGGACCGCGGCCTGATCCCGAGGACAGCCACTATCAGGGCAAGTTGGGCCGTCACGATCTGAAATGGGAAAGCCATACCGAGTTCGTGACCTATATGGCGATGACCCCCGGACTGCCCATCCGGCCCTTCGATCCGTCGGCGGCGGCGATCTTTTCCTCGGAATGGCAGGTGCGGGCGCCCGGCAAGCGGGTTGCGGCCGTTCTGGTGCAGGTGGACTGGCTGCCCGATGATCCTTCCGAAGCTTTGGAGCGGTTGTCGGGCTGGTTTGCGCGCGACAGCATGGCCGCGGTCTGGGTGCTGGACGAGGCCGCGATGGTCGCAAGCGATTTCCGCATCGATGCGGACGGCTGGATGCGTTTCGCGGTATTCGTCCGTCCCGGCACGTCCGAGGGCCGTATCGGGCGGCTGGTGCACCGGTTGGTCGAACTGGAAACCTATCGCGCCATGTCCATGCTGGGACTTGGCCGGGCGCGCAAGCTGGCGCATCGATTGAACGAGATCGAACCGCGCCTGAGCGCGATCCTGGAAGCGATGACCGACGACGATCGCCCCGCAGAACAGATGCTGCACGAATTACTGTCGGTATCGACCCAGCTGGAGGCCGAGGCCGTGCAGCATTCCTTTCGTTTCGGCGCGACATCGGCCTATGAGGCGATCGTCAGCGACCGGATCGAAGCTCTGCGCGAAACGCGTTTCATGGACCGCCAGATGATGACGGAATTCATGCGTCGTCGGTATCAGCCTGCCATGCGCACCACGAAATCGGTCGAATTGCGCTTGGGCAAGATGATGGAACGGGCGGCGCGCGCCGCCGAACTGCTGCGCACCCGCGTCGATGTCGAACGCAGCGCGCAGAACCAGAACATCATGACGCGCATGGACCGCCGCGCCGACCTGCAATTGCGGCTGCAGCATACGGTCGAAGGCCTTTCGGTCGTCGCCATCAGCTATTACGCCGTCGGCCTTCTGGGGCATGCGCTGGAACCCGTCGCGGGCATGATGGATGCCCCGAAATCCCATCTGGTGGCAATCATCACGCCGTTCACCGTCCTGCTGGTCTGGCTGGCGATGGGGCGCATCCATCGCAGGCTTCACCATGAGGGATCAGGTGATTTGTGACTTGATGACGGATGGGCCACGTTTCATAACCCTGTGAAGACATCACCCGAAGGACATCACATGCGCATCATTCTGGCCCTTGCTTCGTTGCTGGCGCTGACCGCCTGCGGAGTGCCATTCGTTCCCCTGATCTGAGGTGATATCCTGTGAACAAGTCATTGAAAATGCTTGGTCTTGCAAAATGTTCGACCTGTCAGAAGGCCAAGGCTCAGCTGGAGGAACACGGCTGGACGGTCGCGTTTCACGACGTTCAGCAGCAGCCGCTGTCAGGCGCTGAACGCGCCGATCTGGTCGCGCAATTCGGCGACAAGATCATCAACCGGGCCAGCCTGACATGGCGCGGTATGTCCGAGGACGAACGCGCTGCCGATCCTGTTGACATGATGGGCGACAAGCCAAGCGTGATGAAGCGGCCGGCCATCATCGCGGGCGATCTGCATCTGTTGGGTTGGACCGCAAACGTCAAGCGCGCGCTGGACGTCCCGGCCTGAAAAGATATTGCAGGGCAGGGGCGTTTCAGCCCTTGCGGCTGGCCAGTGACGCGATCAGGGGGCGGATGCCGTCAAGATCGTAACCGGCCTTTTCCGCGGTCTGGATGATGTCATCTTCGGGCATCTTGCCTGCCTGGGTCAGCGCCCAAAGCACGCTGCAACGGTTCCCCGAGCGACAATAAGCGATAACCGGACCCTGTCCCGCCGTCGCGGCGGCAAAATCGGAGATCAGCTGCGGCGTCACCTGTCCGGGATGAAAGGGTAGGTAGCGATAGCCCATTCCGGCATCGGCGGCGGCCTTGGCCATCACATCATGGTCCAGATCGGGCCCGACCTCATCATCGGGACGGTTGTTGACCAGAACCTTGAAACCGGCTTCGGCAAGCGCCGGAACATCCTCGGGCAGGATCTGAGGCGAAACGGCAAGAGTGGCGCTCAGCTGACGCAGATCCATGGCGGGGCCCTTTCAAGACACAAGTTCAACCTCGGAACTGCCGACTTTTGCACCGTGTTGTCAAGCCCATGCCCCGGAAGCAATCCTGCTGACAGCAATCTGCACGGATTTCAGGCGTTGGCCACCGACAGGACCAATCCTGGCAGATCCTCAAACCGATCGAACATTTCAATGTGCGGCAGATCCGTGGCGGGGCTTTTTCGATATCCTTCGGTGTAGAGCAGGAAAGGAACCGGCACCGCCGCTGCACATTCGGCGTCAAATTCACTGTCGCCCACAAAGATCGCGTCAGGATTTGTGGACGTGGCGCCCATCTGCCTCATGGCCAGCCGCAACGGCGCGGGATTCGGCTTTTTCTGCGGTAAAGAATCGCCTCCGACGACCGTCCGCATCATGCGATCCAGCCCGAAATGGCGCAGGACGCTGTGCGTGGCATGAAGCGGTTTGTTGGTGCAGATGCCGAGCGGGTGTCCGTTGTCGGAAAGGCGCTCCAGAGCCTGTTGAACGCCTGGATACATCCGAGTGAGGTCATGGGCATGCTCGTAACGCTGCATGAAAGCCGCAACGAGTGCAGGCTTCTGGACCGGATCAATATTCTGCGCGGCGATGATGCGCGTCCAAAGGATATCGACACCACCTCCGACGAAGCTGCGGATTTGCGGCAGTGTCAAAGAGGGCAGCGCAAACTTGTCAAGAACCTGGTTAGCACAACTGTGGATGTCCGGGGCGCTGTCGATCAATGTGCCGTCCAAGTCGAAGATAATCGGGCAGGGCGTGTTCATCGTCATATGGTCTTTCGTCTGTACGAGCAGTCCAAGGATGCCTTGGTCGTTACCGCGGCCCAATCGGCGTGATGGGTTTCAAAGAGCCTGGCGCAATCAGTTAAGGGCATGGCATGTCGCGCCGACGTGTCACGGCATACGGGGCGGTTGCCGAGGCACCTGAACTTATCACATTGGTGAAAAGGTTGAATTGCTTCAGGGTCAGGCAGATATTGGAACCGTGATCGGCCGTAACCGTCATGAGCGCGGTCTTCGACCCGGCGATATCCTTCAGCATCCGAAGCTCTTTTCTTGTGTCACTAAGCTAAAATCACATATTGGTCATTGAAATCACATTCCGAGATCGGACTGCCGCTATATTTCTTTCGGAGCGTGATCGCCTTCAACATGCGCGTTGACATCTCGAGCCACAAGGCCGGATGGAAGCGCTTCCGTAATCTCAAAATGCTTTTATGATACATAATACAGATTATCAATAATTCGGATGAGCCACTTTGAGTGATGCGGCCGTGTCCGCCGATCGCAGCCCGCATACGAATTGCTTCGCTTGGCACCGAGGTGTAAAGTCTTTTGACTAGGCCAGCGGCGTCCTGATGCAGCTGCATTATTTGCACTTCGCGTCGACCGGGAGCTAGGCTCCAGCCTCATTGATTTTCAGAGCCAGAAGAGA
>NZ_QJPK01000013.1 GCF_003259195.1 Paracoccus sediminilitoris | reverse complement strand
TCATGTTTCACGGCTTTCTTGCGTGACTTTCGACCGGGGATGCAAACCTTTATCCCGTTGTCTTTCAACGCCTGTCGTCGCCAATCGGCATCCTATCCACGATCCCCCAAGAACCAATCCGCCTTCGGCAGGCTACTCAGCAGCGCGGCTGCACCGGTGTCATCGCTCACGTGTCCGGCCGACATGAAGACCTGGATCGGGCGGCCTTTCGCATCAGTGACGGCATGTAACTTCGTGTTCATGCCGCCCTTCGTGCGCCCGATTTGGCTGACCTGCCCCCCGATCGTTCCTCGTTCATAACGAGAGTCTGCCGTTTTGAGATTGGTAGTCGGGGGTTTGTTTCATGGCAAGCGCG
>NZ_QJPK01000012.1 GCF_003259195.1 Paracoccus sediminilitoris | reverse complement strand
CCATAGGGCATCCTTCCATTCCTTCGAAAGGATCACACCATCAAACCGTGGGATCAAACACCTAGCCCGCTGTGCTGCCCACAGGGCCTCACCGACCAGTGGGACCTTTTGCTCGGACTGCGCATTCTTTAGGCCACGATTGCCGTTCGGTCGTATCAGGATGTGCGGTACATCGCCTGTCAGGATCACCTCATCTTTGCGAAGCCCGACAACCTCAGCCTGCCGTGCCCCCGTGTCGGACAGCATGGCAATAGCCCATCGGCGCTCATCGTCCATTTCCCTGCACCGTTGCCAGATCGCATATAGTTCGGTCAGGCTGTAAGGCAGCCGCCCATGTGGCTTCGCAGAGCCCTTCCCAGCAATAGTCAGGCTTTCAAAGGGACTGGGGATGCCAGGCTCGAACTCCCTGATCGCCGTGTCGAACACAGGTTTGATCTGGTAGACATACTTGGAGATCGTATCGGCTGTGATGCCCCGGTTGCGGAGCTTCTCAACGTAGGTGTTTGCTTGCTCGCGACGGATATCCCCGATGATCGCATCCCCGGTAATACCCATAAGGACCAACCAAGCCCGGTCGAAATGTTGCTGACCTGTCTTTTTTCTTGGACTCTTGTCTAGCGCAATGTGCTTGTCTTTGGCATCGTTCAAGGTTCGGGGGATAGCCTTCCCCATCATAAGGCCTAGCGTAGGGCTGCTTTGGGGAGTGGGTGCAGGGCGTGGTTCTTGGTGCTCATAAGCCCCTCCGTCAGCGCCTCTATGAAGCGGTCTATGACGGGGTTGTCCGGATAGCGCAGTCCAATCCCCCGGCTTCAGCCCAACGGCTTCCAGATGCCCCAGTGCAGCCTTGGGATCAACGCCTTCGATGTGACCCTTGCTCAGATGATTGTACCGTAAGGCGTCCTGCCGCTAGGCGTGGTCATTGGCGCGCTTGGCTGCCTATATTTGATTACTAGTCTTCAGAGAGAAAAACAAAACGGACTGAGGCTTGCCCTTAGCATCCCTGTGCAAGCCTTCACATCCAACAGCCACGCGGCGGCGGAAGTACCAGACATGCCCATCTTCTGGATATACTTGGCAGACAAGCGAAAAGCGCCTGATTGGAACAGTAAAACCACGGTGTGTCACCTTTTGTGTCACCTTGTGGCTGCTCGAACTGTCGCCAATCAGTTGATTTTCTGGGTAAAACCTAAGCTATGGTGGCGGAGACGAAGGGATTCGAACCCTCGAGACCCTTTCGGGCCTGCACCCTTAGCAGGGGTGTGCCTTCGACCACTCGGCCACGTCTCCGCTGATCCGTATATGGATGTCGCCGGGGGGTGACAAGGGCATTTTTGGCATATTCTCAATCTCTTTGAACAGATCGTCAGGGGGTGCCTTCCTGCAGGACGATCACGCTAGGCCTTTCGGGTCACGGCGACGGATTTGATGATGGCATAGACCGCGCGGTCCGGTCCCAGCTGCAGCGACGCTGCAGATCGGGCGGTGATACGGGCCAGCAAATGGTCCTGGCCCACAGAGAGTTGGACCAGAACATCCGGACCCGCGCCCCTGCTCACGGACAAGACCTTGGCAGCCAGGATGTTCAACGCCGAGACATCCTTCGGCGGGGACAAGGACAGCATGACGTCCTGCGCATGGATACGCAGGCGCAGGCGCTGGCCGGGTTGCGCGGCCATTCCCGGCACCAGCAAATGCCCCAAGGGACTTGCCAGCCGTGTCAGACCGTCATCGTCATGCCCCTCGACCGTGGCCTCGACGACCGAACCGGTTTCCTGCATCCCAAGATGTCGCGCGGTTTCCGGGTCGGACATCAGCTGTCCCAATGGCCCGGCCTGCACGACCTTTCCGTCCTGCATGATCACCAGCGTCGTTGCCAGCCGGGCGACTTCGGACATCGCGTGGCTGACATAGAGGATGGGGATCTGCGTCTGATCGCGCAGGCGCTCCAGATAGGGAAGGATCTCGGATTTGCGGGCGTCGTCCAACGCGGCCAAGGGTTCGTCCATCAGCAGCATGCGCGGGCGGGACAAAAGGGCACGGCCGATGGCGACACGCTGCTTTTCTCCTCCCGACAGGGCGCCGGGGCGGCGGTCCAGCAGATCGCCGATGCCCAGCAGCGACACGACATCGTCCAAGCTGATCCGGTCGGAATGGCGGGAAAACCAGCGGCCATAGGTCAGGTTCTGCCGCACGCTCAGATGCGGGAACAGGCGACTGTCCTGAAAGACATAGCCCAGCCCGCGATGGTGAGGCGGCAGCCAGCGCCCCGTCTTGCTGTTCGACAGATCCTGACCGTCCAGCGTCACGCGCCCGCGATCCGGGCGCAACAGACCCGCCACAGCGTTGATTACCGAGGTCTTGCCTGAGCCCGATCGTCCGAACAGCGCCGTGACACCGGTCTGGGCCTGGAATTCGACGTCCAGGGTAAAGCCGGGAAAGCGGTGATGCAGCGTAACGGACAGGCTCATATCCCGGCGATCCGCCGGGCAATGGTGCGGCCGACCCATTCCGACACCACCAGCGCGACCATGGCGATGCCGACCGCGATCAGGACAAGGCGCAGCGCGGCACCTTCGCCACCGGGGACTTGCAGGAAGGAATAGATGGCAGAAGGCAGGGTCTGGGTCTGGCCGGGGATGTTGCTGACGAAGGTGATGGTGGCGCCGAACTCTCCCATCGCCTTGGCGAAGGCCAGAATCGCACCCGCGACGATGCCCGGCAGGATCAGCGGCAGCGTGACGGTCAGAAAGACCCACGCGCCATTGGCGCCAAGCGTGCCTGCGACCTGTTCCAGTTTGGGGTCGACGGCCTCGATGGCCAGTCGGATGGCGCGGACCATCAGCGGAAAGGCCATGATCGCCGCCGCCAGTGCGGCCCCGGTCCAGCGGAAGGCCAGAACGATGCCGCAGCAGTCGTCAAGAAAACCGCCGACGGGGCCGCGCCTGCCGAACCCCATCAGCAGGATATAGCCTGTCACGACCGGCGGCAGGATCAGCGGCAGATGCACTAACCCGTTCAGCAGCTGCTTGCCCCAGAACTGGCGTCGCGCCAGCAGATAGGCGACCGCCACCCCGAATGGCAGGCTGACCACCGTCGCCCAGAGCGACACCCTGAGCGACAGGGCCACGGCCTGCCATTCCTGCGGCGTCAGCCCAAAGGTGCTATCCATCGGCGCCGATCAGGGTAAATCCTTCGGCCTCGAAGACACCGCCGGCCTGGTCGCCCTGAAGGTGGTCCAGAAAATCGCGGGCCTGCGGGTGGCTGCTGTCGGCGACAAGGGCTGCGGGATAGGTGATCGGATCGTGGCTGTCTTCGGGAAAGCGACCGATCACGGCCACATCCGGTTCGGCGGCGGCATCGGTCGCATAGACGATGCCCAAGGGCGCCTCGCCGCTGGCGACCAGCGCCAGGGCCGCGCGGACATTGTCGGACTGCGCCACATTGGCCGCCACCCCCTGCCACAGCCCAAGCGACTGAAGCGACTGCTTGCCATAGACGCCGGCTGGAACCGAATCTACCAATGCCATCGCCAGCTTGCCCTCACCCAGCAGCCCCGACAGATCGAAATCGGGGGCCAGCGTGACCGGTTCGGCACCCGGCCCGCCGATCAGCACCAGGCTGTTGCCCAGCAGGTCGACCCGGCTGTCCGGCACGATCAGGTCCTGATCCTGCAGCAGATCCATCCAATCCACCGCGGCCGAGATGAAAATGTCAGCCGGCGCGCCCTGCTGGATCTGTTTGGCCAAGGCAGAACTGCCCGCATAGGACACCACCACCGTGTCATCCGACATCGCGTTCCAGTCATCGGCAACCCGGTCCAGCGCGGTCTTCAGGCTGGCGGCAGCAAAGACGGTGATCTGTTCGGCGCGCATGGGGGTGGCGCAAGCCAGGGCCAGCACGGCCCCCAAAGTCAGTTTCGGCGCAAGGCGCGTCATTGCATTTCCCATCGGCGTTATATTCCGGCGACTATAACACTCGATCGGACGCCGAATGGCAATCCATTCACATGCGGAACCCCTGATCACGCCACCGTGTTCACCCGGTGTCGCCCTGATCGGATGCGTCGCCCCTGGCGGTCGAAATACACGGGG
Organism: Paracoccus sediminilitoris; assembly: GCF_003259195.1. Lineage (GTDB taxonomy): Bacteria > Pseudomonadota > Alphaproteobacteria > Rhodobacterales > Rhodobacteraceae > Paracoccus > Paracoccus sediminilitoris. The sequence continues at coordinate 102,004 of NZ_QJPK01000012.1, read as the reverse complement.
GTCGAATGATTGCGTTACATATCCATGAGGTTTAACAGGCCCGCAGGTTCGGCATGCAATGGTACATCATCGCGGCATGATCCGGACCTTTTCAGATTTACATGCATCGCATCCGGCATCCCTCCTCCTCGTTTCATGCCTGATGCCGATATGGACAAAAAAGGAAGATCATCATGATGATCTCATTCATGTCCTGCATTCTTGGATTGCTTGGTTTGGCGCTGGCCTTGGGCGGCACGAAACTGGCAATGCTGGGAGGCAGTCTCTATTATCTCATTGTCGGGGTGGCGCTGCTGGTGACCGCCCTTCTGGTGTTCCGCCGCAAGGCCGCATCGCTGTGGCTCTATGCGGCGATCGTCATCGGAACGCTGGCCTGGGCCGTCTGGGAAGTCGGTTTCGACTGGTGGCAGCTTGCGCCCCGCGGCGGCATCCTTGTCCTGATCGCCCTGATCCTGTGCCTGCCGGTCTTCCGTCGCAACTTGGGCGACCGTTCCGAGGTCGGCGCCCCGCGCGCGGCGTCGGTGCTGCCGGTGGCCCTGGCATCGATCGTGTCGATCCTGGTGGCGGGTTATTCGCTGTTCCAGGAACCCAGCCGGATCATCGGCGAATTGCCCACCGAAAAGTTGACCACCGAAGCCAATACCGGCAACGCCATAGAAGATGGCGAATGGCATCAGTACGGTCGCACGAATTACGGCCAGCGCTGGTCGCCGCTGGAACAGATCACCCCCGCCAACGTGGCCGATCTGGAACTGGCCTGGGAATACCAGACTGGCGACGTCAAGCGCCCCGACGATGTGGGCGAGACGACCTATCAGGTGACGCCGCTGAAGGTGGGCGACAGCCTCTATGTCTGCACGCCGCATAACATTGCGATCTCGATCGATGCCAAGACCGGCAAGGAAAACTGGCGGTTCGACGCCAATTCGGGCATGAACCCGGATCGCCAGCACCAGACCTGCCGCGGTGTCACCTATTGGCAGGCACCCGAGGTCACGGCGGCCGCATCAACGGACGATCAGCCCGATGCGCCTCAGGTCGAAACCGCGGATGAACCTGCGGTGCAGCCCGCCGATGATCAGCCCGCCGACGACACCGCCCTGCGTGCGGCGGCCGCGGCCGAATGCCCCCGTCGTGTCTATCTGCCCACCGCAGATGCGCGCCTGATCGCGCTTAACGCCGATACGGGCGAAGTCTGCAGCTTCTTTGGCGACGAGGGCACGCTGCGGCTGGAACGCGGCATGGAATACGATCCGGCGGGTTATTACTATTCGACCTCTCCGCCGGTTGCGGTCGATGGCAAGCTGATCATCGGCGGTGCCGTCAACGACAACTTCTCGACCAAGTCGCAGTCGGGCGTCATCCGCGCCTTCGACATTGACACGGGCGAACTGCTGTGGAACTGGGACAGCGGTGCCCCCGAGGACACCACCCCCATCGATATCGAAGGCGGCGAGCGTTACACCACCAACTCGCCCAACAGCTGGTCGGTATTTTCCGCCGACGAGGAGCTGGGCCTTGTCTATATCCCCACCGGCAACCAGGTCCCCGACCAGCTGGGCATGAACCGCACCCCCGAGGTCGAGGCGCGGTCCTCGGCCATCGTGGCTCTGGACATCGCGACGGGTCAGGAACAGTGGATCCGCCAGACCGTGCATCACGACCTGTGGGACATGGACGTGCCCGCGCAGCCGGTGCTGATCGACCTGACGCGCGACGGCCAGACCGTTCCCGCCCTTGTCGGCCCCACCAAGCAGGGTGACATCTGGATCCTTGACCGCCGCACCGGCGAACCGCTGAGCCCGCGTGACGAACTGCCGGCGGCCCCCAGCAAGATCCCCGGCGAGGAGGCATCGCCCACCCAGCCCATCTCGGCGCTGACCTTCCGTCCCGACCGCCTGACGGGCGCGGATATGTGGGGCGGCACGATGATCGACCAGATGATGTGCCGCATCCAGTTCCAAGGCTTGGACTACGAAGGCCAGTATACGCCGCCCTCGCTGAACGGCACGCTGGTCTATCCGGGCAACTTCGGGACCTTCAACTGGGGTTCGGTGGCGGTCGATCCCGAACGTCAGGTGATGTTCGGCATGCCGACCTATCTGCCCTTCACCTCGCGGCTGGTTCCGGCCAGCGAAATCCCCCCCAAGGGCGAGGATGAGAAGGCCAGCGAACAGGGCCTGAACCGCAACGAGGGTGCCGATTACGGCGTCTTCATGGGTCCCTTCCTCAGCCCGCTTGGCGTGCCCTGCACCGCCCCGCCCTGGGGCTTTGTCGCCGGTGCCGATCTGAACACCGAAAGCGTCGTGTGGAAGCACAAGAACGGCACGATCCGCGACATGACGCCCCTGCCCCTGAAGATCAAGCTGGGCGTTCCGGGCATCGGTGGTCCGATGATCACCCGTGGCGGCGTCGTCTTCCTGGGTGCCGCAGTGGACGATTACCTGCGCGCCTATGACCTGACGACCGGCGAACAGCTGTGGGAAACCCGCCTGCCTGCGGGCGGCCAGTCCACCCCCATGACCTATGAACAGGATGGCGAACAATATGTCGTCATCGTGGCCGGCGGTCACGGGTCGGTCGGCACCAAGCCGGGCGACTACATCATGTCCTACAAGCTGCCCTGATCCTGTCGGACTGAATGACGGAAAGGCCCGGTCGATCGACCGGGCCTTTTCATTGCGGATCGGCGAATGCCCCGGTCAGACGATGTTCTCCAGCCAGTCCAGAAAGACCGCCAGCCTGCGCAGGCCCGAACTGCGGGTCAGGTAAAGCGCGGTGATCTGCAGGGGTTCGGCGACCAGTTCGTCCGAAAACAGATCGACAAGACGACCCGCCGCCAGATCCTCGGCCACCATGAATTGCGAAAACCGCGCGATCCCCAGTCCGCCCAGCACCAGATGCCGCACGGCCTCGCCATTGCCCGCCGTCACCGATGTCCGGAGCGCCACGGGCGCGGGCATGTGCCGAAAGCGCAACAGGTTGATGTGATCGGGGGCCGCAAAGCGGACCTGCTCCAGCCTTTCCAGATCGGCGGGGGTGGCAGGCCATCCCACCCGGTCCAGATATTGCGGGGCGGCCACCAGCCGCCAGGGCGCATGTCCCAGACGGCGGTGCAGCATGGCGCTGTCGGGCAGCGGGCCGAAGCGGATGGCGACATCCGCATGCGCGCCGATCAGGTCCACTGGGTTGTCGGTCATGTCCAGGGTCAGCTCGACCTCGGGATAGGCGGCGCGAAATTCGGCCAGGCGCGGGGCCAGGCCGTGCAGCACGAAGGGCACAGGCGCGTTCACCCGCAACGGGCCGCGCGGGCTCCGACTACCCAAGACAAGATCCGACAGGGCCTCGGTCCGGTCAAGGATGCCGCGCGCGGCCTCCAGCAGGTCGCGACCCTCGGGCGTCATCTCGATCATGCGCGTGGTCCGTCGCAGCAGCGTCGCGCCCAACTGCTGTTCCAAGCGAGACACCGTCCGGCTGAGCGTCGAGGGCGCAACGCCAAGCCGCCGCCCGGCCTCGGCGAAACCACCATCCTCGACCACCGCCACGAAGGCAACCAGATCGCGTGTCTGGGGCAGTTCGTGCATCTGGCGCAATGATCCTTTGCCAAGCTGTCCGTTCACGCAAAAGCTTAACGCTGCCATCTTCTGCGCGAAAGCCAAAACCACCAGGAGATTCCCATGCCCCTTGCCCTTTTGGCGCTGACCATCAGCGCCTTTGCCGTCGGCACGACTGAATTCGTGATCGTCGGCCTGCTTCCGACCATTGCGGCTGATCTGGATGTGTCCCTGCCTTCGGCGGGATTGCTGGTCAGCCTCTATGCCCTTGGCGTGACCATCGGCGCGCCGGTCCTGACGGCGCTGGCCGGTCGCATGCCGCGCAAGACCCTGCTGCTGTCGCTGCTGTCCCTGTTCATTACGGGCAACGCCTTTGCGGCCTTTGCCCCCAGCTATGAAAGCCTGATCGCCGCGCGGTTCCTGACCGGGCTGGCCCATGGGGTCTTCTTCGCCATCGCCTCGACCATCGCCACCAGCCTTGTCGCCCGCGAAAAAGAGAGTTCGGCCATCGCGCTGGTCTTCCTGGGACTGACCGTCGCGCTGGTGACGGGCGTGCCCTTGGGGACCTGGATCGGCCAGAGCTTCGGTTGGCAGTCGACCTTTCTGGGCGTGGTCGCCTTGGGCCTGATCGGGCTGCTCGCCTCGGCGCTGCTGATCCCGTCGAACTTGCCACAGGGTGCGGCACCGGGATTGCGGGCGCAGGCCAGGGTGCTGACATCGCCCCGGCTGCTGATGGTCTATCTGATCACCGCTATCGGGTATGGCGGCAATTTCATCGCCTTCACCTATCTTGCCCCGATGCTGACCCAGGTGACCGGACTCGGCGCCGGTGCGGTCAGCCTGGTGATCCTGCTATACGGCGCCTCGGTCGCGGTGGGCAATGTCGTCGGCGGCAAGCTGGCGGACCGCATGGGCGCGGTTCCCGCACTGACGCTGATCTTCGGTGGGCTGACCCTGGTGTTGCTGGCGCTTGGCCTGACGATCACCTCGCCCATTGCAGCCGTCGCGGTCATCGCCGTCTGGGGCGGCTTCGCCTTTGCCAATGTCCCTCCGCTGCAGGTCTATACCGTGCAGATCGCCCGCGAGGTTGCCCCCGAGGCCGTCGACGTCGCCTCGGGGCTGAATATCGGGGCCTTCAACCTTGGCATCGCCTTGGGTGCCTGGGCGGGCGGGATTGCCGTCGAAACCGTCGGCCTTGCGGCGGCTCCCTTCCTGGGCACCGGCGTCGTCGCGGCGGGGGTGGTGCTGACGCGCCTCTCGGGTCGCCTGGATCGGCAGGCGGCCCCCCTGCTTGCCGAATAAGGCATGCGGGATGCGCCGCCCCCGACATGAAAGAACGGCGCGGGACGATCCCGCGCCGTTCCTGTCAATCCGCGACGGCAACGCCGCCCATCAGCCCGTCGGCATCAGCCGCATTTCGAATGACCGCAGCTGGGGCAGGTCATGCAGCCTTCGACCATGCGCATGCCGAACTGGCCACAGCTGGGGCAGGACGGGCCGCGCGGGGCTTCGCCCACGGCCATCACCTCGGCCTTGGGGTCGGTCTTGAGGCCCAGGCCTTCGCCGGCCAGGAAGCCCGTCTCGATCAGGTGCCGTTCGATCACGCCGCCGATGGCCGCCAGGATCGAGGGAACATAGCGTCCCTGCATCCAGGCCCCGCCGCGCGGATCGAAGACTGCCTTCAGCTCCTCGACCACGAAGCTGACATCGCCGCCGCGACGGAAGACCGCCGATACCATGCGCGTCAGCGCCACGGTCCAGGCGTAATGCTCCATGTTCTTCGAGTTGATGAAGATCTCGAACGGGCGGCGGTGGTTGCCGTGGATGATGTCGTTGATCGTGATATAGATCGCGTGTTCCGACCCCGGCCATTTCAGCTTGTAGGTCGCGCCCTCCAGAGCCGCGGGGCGGTCCAGCGGCTCGGTCAGATAGACGACATCGGCGCCGGTATCGGCCTCGGGGGCCTTTTCGGTCTTTTCGCTGACCGACAGGACCGAACCCGTAACGTCGTTCGGACGATAGGTGGTGCAGCCCTTGCAGCCCAGGTCCCAAGCCGACATGTAAACGTCCTTGAATGCCTCAAAGCTGATATCTTCGGGGCAGTTGATCGTCTTCGAGATCGAACTGTCGACCCATTCCTGCGCGGCCGCCTGCATTGCGACGTGGTCCTTGGGGGCCAAGGTCTGGGCGTTCACGAAGTAATCGGGCAGTTCGGCATCGCCCTTCAGGTCGCGCCACATCTGCACCGCATAATCGACGACCTCTTCCTCGGTGCGCGAGCCGTCCTTCTGCAGGACCTTGCGGGTATAGGCATAGGCGAAGACCGGCTCGATCCCCGAGGACACGTTGCCCGCATAGAGGCTGATGGTGCCGGTGGGCGCGATCGAGGTCAGCAGCGCGTTGCGGATGCCATGCTTGGCGATGGCATCGCGCACGTCCTTGTCCATCTTGGACATGAAGCCCGAGGCCAGGTATTTCTTGGCATCGAACAGCGGGAACGCGCCCTTTTCCTTGGCCAGATCGACGGAGGCCAGATAGGCCGACCGCGCGATCGCCTTCATCCAGACACCGGTCTGCGCCACGGCATCATCAGCGCCATAGCGCAGACCCAGCATCAGCAGCGCGTCGGCCAGACCGGTGACGCCCAGACCGATGCGACGCTTGTTGCGCGCCTCTTCTGCCTGCGCATCCAGCGGGAATTTCGACGCGTCGACGACGTTGTCCATCATGCGAACAGCGGTGCGAACCAGATCGTCCAGCGCCTCGGGGTCCAGTTCGGCGGCATCGGTGAAGGGATTGGTCACCAGGCGCGCCAGGTTGATCGACCCCAGCAGGCAGGCGCCATAGGGCGGCAACGGCTGTTCGCCGCAAGGGTTCGTTGCGCAGATCGTCTCGACATAGGACAGGTTGTTGGCCTTGTTGATCCGGTCGATGAAGATGACGCCCGGCTCGGCATAGTCATAGGTCGCCTTCATGATCCGGTTCCACAGGTCCAGCGCCTGGACGGTGCGGTACACCTTGCCGTCAAATTTCAGCTCCCACGGGGCATCGGCACGGACGGCATCCATGAAGTCGTCGGTGACCAGCACCGACAGGTTGAACATGCGCAGGCGGGCGCTGTCCTGCTTGGCCTCGATGAACTGTTCGACGTCCGGGTGGTCGCAGCGCATCGTGGCCATCATCGCACCGCGGCGCGAACCGGCGGACATGATCGTGCGGCACATCGCGTCCCAGACATCCATGAAGGACAAGGGACCGCTGGCGTCTGCCGCCACGCCCTTGACCGCCGCGCCGCGCGGACGGACCGTGCTGAAGTCATAGCCGATGCCGCCACCCTGCTGCATGGTCAGCGCGGCTTCCTTCAGCATGTCGAAGATGCCCGACATGCTGTCCGGCACGGTGCCCATGACGAAGCAGTTGAACAGCGTGACCGAACGCCCCGTTCCGGCACCGGCCAGGATGCGGCCTGCGGGCAGATACTTGAAATCCTCCAGTGCCGAGAAGAACTTCTCCTCCCACTTGGCGGGTTCCTTTTCCACGCGCGCCAGATCGCGCGCGACGCGGCGCCAGCTGTCCTCGACCGAACCGTCGACCGCCTGCCCTTCGGCGTCTTTCATCCGGTATTTCATATCCCAGATCTGTTCGGCGATCGGCGCGGCAAAGCGGGTCATCGGGGCATCCTTTGATGTAAGAGTGTTCATCTACACTAGATGTAGTGCGTTTGAGAGGTCTTTAGACCTCTCAAACAGCGAACTCAACAGCAAGATGTCGTTGACAAATCAATCTTGTCGTGATGCCCGCGGCGGACAATTTCTTCCGCCTTGGCAGATAAGGATTTTCGCGATTCATCCACAACCGGAATCGAATCATGCAGGCAGACGACCACCGATCCCTGTCGCTTGACTGCCAGGACATTCAGCAGATGGGACCCCAGATCCATGTCAGCCCACCAGCCGTAGAATCGCGGATCCTCGCCTTCAGGCGCGCGGTATATCGCCGTCATAGGCTGGATGGCCAGATCGCGCGGCAGGTCATCGGCCAGAAATCCTTGGAACAGCGTCGCCTTGAAGGGCAGCACGCGCAGACCGTCCGACGACGTTCCCTCGGGAAAGAACAGCAGGCGATGCCCCGCACGGATGCGCGCCGCGAATTCGCCGGCCTGCTGGCGGGCCAGGCGCGGGTCGCGGATGACGAAATGGGTGTTGGTGACGCGGGTCAGGATATTGATGCCGGGCCAGGACGCGACCTCGGACTTGCTGACGAAAAAGACCGGCATGGCGGCGTTCATCACCAGGATGTCCAGCCAGCTGGAATGGTTTGCCACGATCGCGCCCGGACCGCGCATGGGTTGCCCCCGGCGCGACCAGCGGATGCCAAGGCAGATCAGCACCAGGCGGCAGACGATCTGGACATGCGGCCCGGTCCAGGGACGGCGCAGGCCGAAAAACAACCGCTCGATCCCGCGAAGGGGCAGCAGCAGGATCACCCCGATCAGCAGGACCAGCACCGCCGGGACGATCCGCCGCACCACGCGCAACCAGGCGCGCGCCCCCTGCGGGCCGGGCAAGGGACGGGGCGGACTGTCGCGCCAGGTCGCCTGCGTCATGACGGCTGCCGACGGCTTTCGTAGAATTGCTTGTGACGCGCCGACATCAGCGAGGTATCCATCATCAGGAAGACGTCGGTGGTGTTGAAGGCGCGGTCCAGATAGGCGCCCTCGCCCACCAGCCCGCCAACCCGTAGATAAGCCTTGATCAGGGCGGGCATGCCGACCATCGCCTCGCGTCGGTCCAGCCGGTCCGGGGCGATCAGGTTCATGTCGACAAAGCCGTCGGGCTGCGCGCGCGCCCGCAATTCGGGCGGTGCCAGATGGTTGTGGTGCAGCCAGCTGAGCGAGGGCGACAGCATCGCCACGTCGGTGCCGTGAAAGCTGGCGACGCCGAACAGGATCTCGCTCTTCTTCTCTAGCACGTAATCAGAAAGGGCGTTCCACATCAGGAACATGGCCGACCCGCCCCGGTAATCGGCATGCACGCAGGACCGACCCAACTCCAGCAGCGGACGACCGCTGGCGCGCAGGGGGGCCAGATCATATTCCGTGTCGCAATAGAAGCGGCCAAAGGCTTCGGCCCGATCACTGGGCAGCAGGCGATAGACGCCGACCACGTGATCCAGATCCCGTTCGCTGCGCCGGGTGTCGATCAGGCAAAGATGATCGACTACCGGGTCGAATTCATCGCGTTCCAGCCGGGCGTCGTGATCGACCATCGGGCCGGTCCCGCCCAGTTCCTCGACAAAGACCCGATAGCGCAGGCGTTGCGCGGCCATCAGGTCCCGCGAATTTTCCGCAAGACGGATCTGGAAAAAGGACGGTTCGGCGCGGTTCACGGGGCCTCGGCTCTCATAGGGTTGCGCCTGTCTAGGAAACGCGGGGCATCATTGCAACATGGCAGCCCGCCAATGGTCCGTCGCGGCAAGGTTACGCTTGCGTCACGCAACCAAGGGTTGCAGGGTCGTCGCATGAACCAGGATCACCCCCCGTTGAACCGCACGATCTGCAACTGGACGCGCTTGCCGTCGATCACCTGCTTGCCGGCTTCGGCAAAGTTGATCGTGATGCGGTCACCGATGCGGGACTGGACCTGCCCTTCGCCCCATTCGGGTGCGCCGGGGTGACGCACGATCATGCCGGGTTCCAGGATTTCATTCACCGGGACACCTCCTTCAGAAAAAAGGAAGATAGACAATCATGACGGTCGATACAACGCGGATCGCTGCGGGCGATCTGGCCGCCTTGCTGGGATCGCGCCTGTGCCACGATCTGGTATCCCCCCTTGGGGCGATCGGAAATGGGGTCGAACTGCTGGAAATGTCACCTGATTTTCCCGACATCGCCCAATCCCCCGAAATGCGCCTGATCGCCGAGGCGGTGGCCGCCGCGCGGTCGCGCATCCAAGGGTATCGCATGGCGTTCGGGATGGCGTCGGGCGATCAGCGCGTCCCCCGCGCCGAACTGTCGCGCCTGCTGGAGGGCGTGGCCGCGCAGGGGCGGCTGACCATCACGCTGGACGCCGAAGGTGATTTCGCACGGACGGAAATACGGTTGGTGATGCTGGCCCTGATGTGCATGGAAACCGCGATGCCGTGGGGCGGGCGCGTGATCGTGCTACGCAATGCGCCCGGCTGGCGGCTAGTGGCCGAATGCGATCGCGCGCGCGTGGATGCGGATCTGTGGGCTTGGCTGGACGGCGGAGAGGCCCGCACGCCAACCGCATCCGAAGTGCATTTCGCCATGCTGGCCGAAGCTGCCCGTTCGGCGGGCAAGCGCCTGACCCATGAATTCGACGACAAGGGGGGCGAGATCAGCTTTTGACCCCGCCCGCGCGTGCCTTCAGCTGCGGATGGTGCCGTCGCCGGTGACCAGATATTTGAAGCTGGTCAACTGTTCGGCGCCAACCGGCCCGCGCGCATGCATCTTGCCCGTCGCAATGCCAATTTCGGCCCCCATGCCGAATTCGGCCCCGTCGGCAAACTGGGTCGAGGCGTTGCGCATCAGGATCGCGCTGTCCAGACCCGCGAAAAAGCGTTCGGCCATGGCGTCATCCTGCGTCAGGATCGATTCGGTGTGCTGGCTGCCATATTCGCGGATATGGGCAATCGCGCCGTCGACCCCGTCGACCAGCTTGGCCGCGATGATCATGTCCAGGAACTCGCGCCCGAAATCATCGGGTCCGGCGGGCACGGTGCCGGGGATCTGCGCCAGCTCGCCTTCGGCGCGGACCTCGACACCCGCCTTCAGCAGATCCTCGATCAGGACCGGGCCATGGGCCGCCAGGAAGGCGCGGTCGATCAGCAGGCATTCCGCCGATCCGCAGATGCCTGTGCGGCGCGTCTTGGCGTTCAGCACCACGCGGCGCGCCTTTTCCAGATCGGCGGCGCCATCGGCATAGACGTGGCAGATGCCCTCGAGATGTGCAAAGACCGGCACACGCGCCTCGCGCTGGACCAGCCCGACCAGACCCTTGCCGCCGCGCGGGATGATCACGTCGATCAGCCCCTGCGCGCCCAGCATCGCCGTCACGGCGGCACGGTCGCGGGTCGGCACCATCTGGATGGCGGCCTCGGGCAGGCCGGCGGCGCGCAGCCCCTCGACCATGCAGGCATGGATCGCCGCGCTCGAATTCAGGCTTTCCGATCCACCGCGAAGGATTACCGCATTGCCGGATTTCAGCGCCAGCGCCCCCGCATCGGCCGTCACGTTCGGGCGGCTTTCATAGATGACCCCGATCACCCCGATCGGCGTGCGCACGCGCTGGATGTTCAGCCCCGAAGGCCGATCCCATTCGGCGATGACCTGCCCTACCGGATCGTCCTGCCCCGCCACGTCGCGCAACCCCTGCGCGATGGCTTGCAGCCGCTGCGGGTCCAGCCGCAACCGGTCCATCATCGCATCGCTCAGACCCTTGTCGCGGCCGAATTGCAGGTCCTGTTCATTCGCGGCCAGAATGTCGTCGGTTTGCGCGATGACGGCATCGGCGGCAGCCATCAGGGCCGCGCGCTTGGCTGGTGCAGGGGCCTGAGCCAGTTCGACTGCAGCCTTGCGGGCCGCCTTGCCAAGACCGTCGATCAGTGTCTGCGCCGTTGCCATGTCAGTCATCGTCATCCCCCTGCGCCATCGCGCGTGAAAACTAGGCAGCCGAACCAAGCTGCACCCCCGCAGGGGCGGTTTTCCAAGTCGTCTGTCGTCATGTTCGGGAAAGGTGAAGAAATGGCGCGGTTGACGGGGCTCGAACCCGCGACCCCCGGCGTGACAGGCCGGTACTCTAACCAACTGAGCTACAACCGCGCATATCTTCGGACGAAAAATGAGTTATGGCGCGGTTGACGGGGCTCGAACCCGCGACCCCCGGCGTGACAGGCCGGTACTCTAACCAACTGAGCTACAACCGCGCATATCTTCGGACGAAAAATGAGTTATGGCGCGGTTGACGGGGCTCGAACCCGCGACCCCCGGCGTGACAGGCCGGTACTCTAACCAACTGAGCTACAACCGCGCATATCTTCGGACGAAAAATGAGTTATGGCGCGGTTGACGGGGCTCGAACCCGCGACCCCCGGCGTGACAGGCCGGTACTCTAACCAACTGAGCTACAACCGCCCAACTCATTCACTCCAGCGTTCGTCCTCTGGAGTAAGGCGGTGTCTACTCACAGCGGGCGACCCCGTCAAGGCCGCCCGTGACATTTTTCTAAAATATCCGCCATTATTTTGAAGGCATTGTTATTTCTTGAGGAATTCGCGAATTATTCGCTGGCCTGATGCTCAGGCAGCGCTTCGATCTGGTCCGAAGGCGTCGCGATATAGGCACGCAGTTCACCGTCCCCATCCTGCTGGAAGGACAGATCCGCCAGCGGCAGCGCGACGTCCTTTTCACCCAGCCCCAAGAAACCGCCCACGCCGATAATGGCAGCCTGCTGTTCGGCATCGAACATCGAGATCTCGCCGACTTCTTGATCGTCCGAACTGAAAACCGGGGTTCCGTCCATCCCCTCGGCCATTACCTCGTCGGCGTCGACCAGAACACTGCCTTCGCGCAGGGCGATGGCATTGACCGTTGCCTCGACCTCACCCGAACTGGGCGCCGTGCCCATAGCGGCCTGATCGGCAGCAGCTTCGTCGCTTGTTGCAACAGCAGGAGCTTCCTCGGTAGCGTCGGCCTCGACAGGCAGTTCCGCAGGATCGACATTTTCGGTGGTTTCATCGGTCGACGCCCGGTCAGTGGTCGTCTCGTTGCTGGCCAGCGGATCGGATGCGGGCATCGCCTCGGTCGGTTCGGTCATGCTTTCCGAGGCTGCCTCGGCCGTGCCATCCTCGAGGGGTGCATTCATGTCTGCTGTCGGATCGGCAGCGGGCTGCACGACGGGTTCGGCGTCATTTATGGCTTCGTCTTCGGCCTCGGGGGCTTCACCCATCTGGTCCTTCGCATCGGCGTCGGAATTGGCCTCGCTGGCATCGGCGCCTTCAGCATTCTGGGGCGCCTGCTCTGCGGTCTCATCTGCTGGGGCCGGCTGGTCATCGCCTTCCTGTTCGGGCTGCACGGCCATCGGCTCCCCTGCCGCAGGTTCCTCTGCCATGGCGTCATACGCTGCGGCTTCGGGGGCATCGGCCTCGCCGGTCGCAGCTTCCTCAGCCGCCGGTTCTTCCGGTGCCGCAGCATCCTCGGCCTCTGGGCTCTCCGTCATCGCCGGCTCTGCTGCCGCGTCACCACCCTCCATCCGTTCGACCGCCAGCTCGGCGGTTTCGGGGGCATTGATGGTGATCTCGGGCTCTGCCTCGGTGACCTCGGCTTGCATTTCCTCGCCATCGGGACCGATGACCTTCGGTGCACAATTCTCGACGGAAACCTCGGGGGCGGCCTGGGTGACGGTGACGGTCGGCTCACCGCCTTCAGCCTCGGGCATGGTGACCGTGACGGTCGGCGGGGTCTGGGTGACCGTGACGGTCGCTGCGCATTGTTCCACGGTCAAGCTGCCCTGCTCGGCGCCTTCTTCGGCATCCTGTGCAAAGGCGGGGCCGGTCAGCAATGCGACGGCGGCGGCGGTTCCCAACAGATGTCTGACCATCATATCCTCCTTGGTGATACGGGCGCCCGAGGGCGTTCCCGTTCCAACCACCAAGGTCGGCAAGGGTTCCTTGCGTGACCCTATCTTGGGTGGCTGATCCGTCCGCCACAGACCGGCGCGGGCACGCCCGTCGTCATCGGGCCCGAGATCGGCAGCCCCCGCATCACCCGAACCGCCATCCAGCCGAAGGCCTGCGCCTCCAGCATATCGCCATCCAGGCCGATGGTTTCGATCGGCAAGACAGGGATGCCCAGATCCCGCCGCAGGGCGTCCATCATGGCGGCGTTATGGCGACCGCCGCCGCAGACCAGAACCTGCGAACATCCCCCGGGCAGCCAGCGCATCCCCGCCGCCACCGAGCCCGACACCGCCGCCACCAGCGTCGCCGCCGCATCCGCGACGTCCAGCGCTTCGACCGCGCGGATCAGATCGGCGAACTGGTCGCGGTCCAGCGATTTCGGGGCAGGTCGGGCGAAATAGGGGTGCGACAGGAAATCCGCGATGATGACCGCATCGGACCGCCCGCTGGCGGCCAATGCGCCGCCTTCATCGCGTGTCCGGTGCAGGCGACGGCGCATCAGGTCGTTCAGGGGCGCGTTGGCGGGGCCGGTATCAAAGGCGATGCAGGCCCCGTCATCTTCGGGCGCCGCCCTGCGCGGATCGACCCAGCTGATATTGCCCACGCCGCCAAGGTTCAGAAAAGCCACAGGGGCCGATGGCAGATACCCCTGCCCCACGGCCCATTCCGCGCAGGCCCAGTGGAAGAACGGCACCAGCGGCGCACCTTCGCCGCCCTGGCGGACGTCCTCGGACCGGAAATCCCACACGACGGGCCGGTCGATGGCGCGGGCAAGGTCTGCCCCGCTGCCCGCCTGATGGGTGCCGCGACCCCGCGGGTCATGGGCCAGCGTCTGGCCGTGAAAGCCCACGATCTGCGCCTGCGGAAACCGGCGGGCCAAGTCGGCATGGCTGTCCTCAACCAGCCTTGCCGCCTCGGGGACGCAGGGCGCGTCATGCCATGACCCAAGCGCCGCGTGCAGCACCGCGGCCTCGTTGTCGGAAAACGCGCGGAAGCCGCTGTCGCCAAAGGCGGCGATCCGTTCGCCGTCGGTCTCGATCATCGCCGCGTCCACCCCGTCCAGCGAGGTTCCCGACATCATCCCCAAAACCCGGATCATCGCGCCTTTTCCTTTATTGCCGCAGCCTGTATATCGCGAGCGTTCAAAAGGATGAAGCCCATGACCTATCAGCCCAAATCCGACTTCCTGCGCGTGATGACCGAGCGCGGCTATCTGGCCGACTGCACGGATTACGAAACTTTGGACAAGGCACTGCTTGCCGGGCCGGTCACCGCCTATATCGGCTATGACGCGACGGCGGCCAGCCTGCATGTGGGCCACCTGCTGAATGTCATGATGCTGCGCTGGTTCCAGAAGACCGGCAACCGTCCGATCACCCTGATGGGCGGCGGCACGACCAAGGTGGGCGACCCATCCTTCCGCAGCGACGAACGCCCGCTGCTGGACGATGCCGCGATCCAGACGAATATCGATGGCATGCAGCAGGTGTTTGCACGCTACTTGGATTACGGCGATGACGGCGCGCAGATGCTGAACAACGCCGAATGGCTGGACGGGCTGAACTATCTGACCTTCCTGCGCGACATCGGGCGGCATTTCAGCGTCAACCGGATGCTGTCGTTTGAATCCGTGAAATCCCGCCTGGACCGCGAACAGTCGCTGTCCTTTCTGGAATTCAACTACATGATCCTGCAGGCCTATGATTTTCTGGAACTGAACCGCCGCTATGGCTGCCAGTTGCAGATGGGCGGATCGGACCAGTGGGGCAACATCATCAACGGCATCGACCTGACGCGCCGCGTGGACGACACGCCGTTGTTCGGACTGACCTCGCCGCTGCTGACCACCAGCGACGGGCGCAAGATGGGCAAATCCGCGGGCGGGGCGGTCTGGCTGAACGGCGCGATGCTGTCGCCCTATGAATT
This sequence comes from Paracoccus sediminilitoris, assembly GCF_003259195.1. Classification (GTDB taxonomy): domain Bacteria; phylum Pseudomonadota; class Alphaproteobacteria; order Rhodobacterales; family Rhodobacteraceae; genus Paracoccus; species Paracoccus sediminilitoris. The sequence goes on along the minus strand of NZ_QJPK01000012.1, from coordinate 86,822 downwards.
CTGGCAGTTCTGGCGCAACACGACCGATGCCGATGTGGGCCGCTTCCTGAAGCTCTATACCGAACTGCCGGTCGAGGAATGCGACCGTCTGGGCGCGCTGGAAGGGTCCGAGATCAACGCCGCCAAGGTCCTGCTGGCCAATGAGGTCACCACCCTGCTGCACGGCGCCGATGCCGCCGCCAGCGCCGAGGCGACCGCGCGCCAGGTCTTTGAACAGGGCGGCGCCGGTGGCGATCTGGAGGTTGCCATGCTGCCTGCTGATACGGCGACCGACGGGCTGAGCGTGATCCAGGCGCTGGTCCAGTCGGGCATCGTCGCATCGGGCAAGGAGGCCAAGCGCCTGATCGCCGAGGGCGGTCTGCGCATGGACAACGACCCCGTCACCGATCCCCAGACGATGATCGACCCGGCCGCCCTGCAATCGGGCATCAAGGTGTCGGTGGGCAAGAAGAAGCACCGGATGTTGCGCCTGGAAGGCACGGCCAGTTGACGCAAACTTGAGGATACCATCGCTCTGACCTTGCGTCAGGGCGGTGGTATTTTGACTGACCGATCAATAAGTGATCCCCGGGGCAGGAAAACCGAATCCCAGGATATGGAATCATGACCAAGATCGAACAGAAGCCGCTGAGCATCGAAGACCGCAAGCGCAGCATCGAAGCCGAGGCAGTGCTGGACCAGATGTACGGATATTATGTTCGCGAAGACGCGCCGCGTTATGTCGTCAGCGAACTGGACGCACGCAAGGCCGCCTGATCGCGGATTGCACGGTGACGACCAAGGGGCCACGCGGGGCCCCTTCGCATATCCGCATCATCCAAATGCGACCAACGCAATGGCAGGGGCATTCGCGATCCGTCCGGGTCAGCCTTCTGCCCAGTTGCCGCGCAGTAGACCGCCTTCACCATGCATCGTCAGCCTGTGACCGGTCGCGAATGACGCGTTGGGCATTGCTTTTTGTCTATTGTTGGAACGGCTCGGCCTTCAGCATCATTACCCAATGGGATAGGTGTGCAGGGGGGTGACATGCAGCAGCGATTCTGGGGCCCCCGATATTCGGATGGTACGTGGCAGGTTTGTCTTTGGGCACCAAAGGTTGAACGTGTCCAGATCCTGCTGGACGACACCCCCCAGCCGATGACGCATACCGAAAACGGGGTCTGGTGTGCCGATCTTCAAGCCGCCCCTGGCAGCTGCTATCGTTTTGACGTCGATGGGGTGGTGATGCCGGACCCGGCCAGCAGGCTGCAGGCGGGCAGTGTCGATGGCGCCTCGGTTCTGATGCTTCCGGACAGTCACGCATGGCGCTGCAACTGGCAGGGCCGCCCTTGGTCTCAAGCAGTGATCTATGAAATGCATGTCGGGACCTTCACGCCGCAGGGCACTTTCGCCTCGGCCCAGGACAAGGTGGTTCAGCTGGCCGAGATGGGCTTTACCGCCATCCAGCTGATGCCGGTGGGTCAGTTCGCGGGTCAGCGCGGCTGGGGCTATGACGGCGTGCTTCCCTATGCGCCTCACCCGGTTTATGGATCACCCGGCGACCTGAAACGGTTAATTGATGCTGCCCATGACTGCGGGCTGATGGTCTACCTGGATCTGGTGATGAACCATTTCGGCCCCGAAGGCGCGCTCATTCATCACAGTTCACCCGATTTCTTCGATGCCTCCCGTAAGACCCCCTGGGGTCCGGCCATCGATTTCTCTCGGCCAGCAGTGCAGGAATTCTGGATTGACTGCGCGTTGCATTGGTTGGACGAATACCGCTTCGACGGCTTGCGCCTGGATGCCGTCCATCAGATCCAGGGGCCGGGTGCCGATGCGTTCATGACGCGCCTGGCGGAGGAGGTTCATGCCCTGTCCCCGCGCCGCCACCTGATCACCGAGGATGAGCGAAATATTCCCGACCTGCGGCAGGCGGGCTATGACGCCACTTGGAACGATGATTTCCATCATGCCATCCACGTCGCCCTGACCGGCGAGAATGGAAGCTATTATGCCAGCTTCGCCGACGATCCCGTGGGTGATCTGGCAACCGCATTAGCGCGGGGCCATGTCGAGGAAGGCCAGCCCCGCCCCCACCTTGCCGCGCCGCGCGGCGCCCCCTGTGGTGACCTTCCCGTGACGGGCTTTGTCAACGCGGTCCAGACCCATGACCAGGTCGGCAACCGCGCCATGGGCGACCGGCTGATCACTTTGGGCGACCCCCGCGCCGTTGCCGCGGCCTATGCGTTGCTGCTGATCTCGCCCTATGTCCCGATGGTCTTCATGGGCGAAGAGCGTGGTGAAACCGCCCCCTTCCAGTTCTTTGCCGATTTCGAGGGCGATCTGGCCCAGGCGGTTCGGGACGGACGCGCATCCGAGTTCGCCGAGATCGCCGCCTTGGGCAAATCGGTTCCCGACCCGCTGTCGCCCGCGACCTTCCTGCGATCCAAGCTGAGCTGGAACGAGGATGCGTCAGCCAGCGCCTGGATCGAGCTGACCCGCAAGGCGCTTCATTTCCGGGCCGCGCATGTGATGCCGCTGATCGCCTCGCCGCGGCTTGGTGTGGAGGTCACGCGGCCTGCGCCGGGCCTGATCCGCGCCGAATGGCGATTTGCGGCCGGAACGCTGGCCTTGTCGCTGGCTTTCGGTCAACCTGACCCGAACCCGATCCCCGACGCAAATTTCCGCGCCGGCCATCCCAATGCAGATTACGCGCTGACAGCAAGGGCCATTCATCATGATGCCAAGCATTCCGACCGCCACCTATCGCGTGCAACTGCGTGACGGTCTGGATTTCGACAGTCTGAGTTCGCATCTTGGCTATATCGCGGATCTGGGAATATCGCATCTCTACCTGTCGCCGATCTTCACGGCGGGCACCGGTTCGACCCATGGCTATGACATCACCGATCCTTCGCAGATCGATCCTGTCCTGGGCGGGGCCGAAGGATTTCGCGCCCTGGCCAGGGCGGCGCAGGCGGCAGGCTTGGGCATCATCCTGGACATCGTTCCCAACCACACGGCGTTTTCCCCTGAAAATCCCTGGCTGGCGGATGTGCTGCGGCATGGTCCGTCCAGCCGCTATGCCCCGCATTTCGACATCGACTGGCAGGCGGGCCCGCTGATCCTGCCCTTCCTGCCCGAACCGTTCGAAAAGCTGATGGCCGAAGACGCCTTCAGCGTGTCGGACGGCATGTGGCGCATGGGCGATCTGGCCATTCCGCTGGCCGAAGGGACGCAGAGCGGTGACCTGCGCGACGTCCACGAGGCGCAGCATTGGCGTCTTGCCCATAGCGACCTGGACCGTGACGGCATCACCCACAGGCGTTTCTTCAACGTCACCGGGCTGATCGGCATGCGGGTCGAAGATCCGCGCGTCTTTCACGACACCCATGCGCTGATCCTGGACCTGGTGCGGCAAGGTCTGGTCCAGGGGCTTCGGGTCGATCATATCGACGGGCTGGTGGATCCGGCGGGCTATCTGCGTCATTTGAAGGCCGAGCTGCCCGACACCCCGATCTGGGTCGAGAAGATCCTGGTCCGCGACGAGACATTGCCCCCCGAATGGCCCACCGCCGGAACCACCGGCTATGAGGCCGCACGCCTGATCGCGCGCATGCTGACCGACGGCACCGGATTGCAACGTCTGGATGCCGACTGGCGCCGCGTCACCGGCAACGACGTCAGCTTTCATGCCGAGTTGATCCGCTCCAAGACCGATATCCTGGACAATGAACTGGCCGCCGAACGGCGTCAGCTGGCGGGCATGGCGGCCGATGCCTGCGCCGGTTCGACGGTGGCCCAGCCCGGACCCGAATCCCTGCGCGAGGCCGTCACCGCCCTTCTGGTCGCGATGCCGCGCTATCGTAGCTATGTCCACGATGGTCCGGCATCGGCCGAAGACCGCGCGCTGATCGCGCAGGTGGCTGACGAAGCGGCGCAGGGCCTGCGTTCGGACGTGGTGCTGCGCATGCTGCAGGACATCATCTGCGACCCCCAGACCGAGGCCCAGCATGCCTTCGTCACCCGCTTTCAGCAGGTGTCGGGCGCGCTTCTTGCCAAATCGCAGGAGGATACCGCCGGTTTCCGCTGGACCCGCTTTCTGGCTGCCAACGAAGTCGGTGCCGAACCTGACGAACCCACGGTAACGGCCATGGAGGCGTCGCGTTTTCTGGCGAATGCCAGCCCGACGGGGATGGTCCTGACCTCGACCCACGACACCAAGCGATCCGAAGATTCGCGCATGCGTCTGGTCGCCATCAGCCATTTGCCCCAGGACTTTGCGTCCCTGATGCAGGACACGGCCGGCCTACCCTGCGCCCGTCATGTGACGCCCGATTGGCAATGGTATCTGCTGCAATCGGCGCTGGCACTTTATGGGGCGCAGGATGCGGGCGACCGCCTTGCCCAGCACATGGAAAAGGCCATGCGCGAGGCCAAGCTGACCAGTTTCTGGTCCAATCCCGATGAAAACGCCGAGGCCGCCGCAGCCGATCTTGGTCACGCCATTCTTGACCGTTGGAAATCCGCAGCGCCTCCTGCGCTGGACCGGCTGATCGCCCGGGGACAATCGCTGGCCATGGCGCAGCTGCTGTTCAAGATGGTCATGCCGGGCTTTCCCGACATCTATCGCGGGTCCGAGGATCAGTTCTTGGCCTTGACCGATCCCGACAACCGCCTTGCCGTCAATTGGGATCACCTGTCGGACCTTCCCAACGGCGACGGCTTCGGCGCGACCAAGGCCCGCTGGACACGTGACCTGCTGCAGCTGCGCGGCCAGGAAGCCGTCTTCCTGCAGCGCGCGGATGCCTGTGCGGTGATGGATGACGGACAGGTCGCCATCAGGCGTGTCTTGGAAGGGCGCGGTCTGTCGGCGCGGTGGGCGGATCGCGCGGACGCGCCCTTGGCGGGACAGCCGGTGCTGACCTTCACGGCATCCGACGGCTCGCGCGTCGACTTGGCTTGGGTGCAATCGTGACTTGCGGTTCTTAACATATGACAACCGCAGGAACACAGGCCGCGCATCGGCGTTTCATGGATGTTCCGGCGCGCCCTTCCAGTTCGAAGACGCGCAGGGCTTCCACCTCGATCCAAGGATTGCAGCCGTGTCTTCTTTGCCCCAGAACCGAATCTTCGACGCACCCTCCTCGCCCCTGAAGTGCGCGACCATCCTGCTTGCCGGTGGCAAGGGGACGCGCCTTCATGATCTGACCGCCAGCGACAGCAAACCCGCGGTTCCCTTTGCCGGGCGCAACCGCATCATCGATTTCGCGATGGCCAACGCGGTCCGGTCGGGCATCGGGCAAATGTTGGTTGCGACGCAATACGCACCTCAGACGCTGCATGATTATCTTCCCGCGCGGTGGGGTCGGCATTTCGACCGAGGCGGATTGGTCCTTCAGGATGGTTGCGGGCGCTATCTGGGAACGGCGGATGCACTGCGCCACAACTGGGACCGGATCGCCCAGTCACCCTCGGATGAGGTTCTGGTGCTGGCCGCCGACCATGTCTATGACATGGATTACGCCGCCCTTGTCGCGCGTCACCGCCAGTCGGGTGCCGTGGCGACTGTTGCCGTCGACGTCGTTCCCTTGGCGCAGGCCAGCGCCTTTGGCGTCATGCAGGCCGATGGCGACGGCAAGATCACCTCGTTTCTGGAAAAGCCGGCGCATCCGCCCGCCATGCATGGCGATCCGCGTCGTGCGCTGGTGTCGATGGGGATCTATGTCCTGTCGAAACGCTGGTTGAAGACGGTGCTGTTCGACACCCACCCCCAAGCGATGGATTTCGGCCATGACGTCATCCCGCTGGCGGTCGATCAGGGCATGGCGGCGGTCTACAAGCTTCCCGCGGGACCCGATGGCCATGCCTATTGGCGCGATGTCGGCACGCTGGATGCGCTGCGGTTGGCGCAGCTGGATTTCGTCCACGGCAGCCCCGCCCGCCTTCCCCGCGCGGGTGCCGTGACAGACTGGCATCTGGGCCAAGGCAGTGTCGCGATGATGGGCGCCGTGGTGTCGCGAAGCGCGGACCTGCGCAACACCATCGTGGCACCGGGATGTTATGTCCCGCCGGGGCTGGTCGCGGGCCACGATCCCCAGGAAGACACCGCCTGGTTTACCCGCACGCCAGGGGGAACCGTGCTTATCACGCAGGCAATGCTGGATCGCCGCGCCGTTCTGCGGATCCCGCACAGCCGCATGCGCGTTGCCCCCCAGTTCGGACATCCGCACCCGGTGCGATCGTCCCTTGTGAAAGACCAGCAACATGCGTGACATGACCACTCCTCCCCTTTTCGATCCGACAATGGCGCGGTCCGATATTCTTGGGGCGGAATTCCTGGGCGAAGGCACGAACTTCGCCCTCTTTTCGGAAAACGCGACACAGGTCGATCTGTGCCTGTTCGACGAGACCGGCGAGAATGAGTTGCACCGCCTGACCCTGCCATTGATGGAGGGCGGCATCTGGTACGGCTATCTGCCCGAAATCATGCCCGGTCAGGTCTATGGCTATCGCGTCCACGGTCCTTACGAGCCGGAACAGGGGCACCGGTTCAATCACAACAAGCTGCTGCTGGATCCCTATGCCCGCGAATTGCGCGGAGAGATCATTTGGGACGATGCCCTGCACGGCTACGTCATCGGTCAGGACGATCTGTCCTTCGACGAACGCGACAGCGCGCCGTTCATGCCCAAGGCTGTGGTCGTCGACAGCCAGTTCGACTGGGACAGTGACCGCGCCCTGCGGACCCCTTGGCCCGAAACCGTGATCTATGAGGCGCATGTCAAGGGCATGACCCAGCTGCATCCCGGCGTGCCCGAAGACCTGCGCGGCAGTGTTCAGGGTCTGGCGTCGGATGCGGTGATCGAACACTTGAAGTCGATCGGCGTCACCACGATCGAGCTGTTGCCCATCCATGCCTTCGCCAACGACCATTTCCTGGTGGAAAAGGACCTGTCGAATTATTGGGGTTATTCCACCCTGTCCTTCTTTGCCCCCCATGCCCCCTATCTGCACAGCCGCCAGATCAAGGAGGTCAAGGAGGCGATCCGCCGGTTCCACAAGGCGGGTCTGGAGGTCATTCTGGACGTCGTCTTCAACCACACCTGCGAAGGCAACGAACTGGGCCAGACGCTATCCTTCCGCGGCATCGACAACGCGTCCTATTATCTGCTGTCGCCCGATGACAAGCGTCATGGTTTCGACACGACCGGCACCGGAAACACGCTGAACCTGTCGCATCCCATGGTGCTGCGCATGGTCATGGACAGCCTGCGTTACTGGGTCGAGGCGATGCATGTCGACGGCTTTCGCTTTGATCTGGCATCGACCCTGGGCCGCGAAGGCTATGGCTTTGAACGCGACGGGTCGTTCTTCAATGCCATCCGTCAGGATCCTGTTCTGTCGGGTATCAAGCTGATTGCGGAACCTTGGGATATCGGCGACGGCGGTTATCAGGTGGGCGGCTATCGCTGGCCCTTCCGCGAATGGAACGACAAGTTCCGCGACGACACCCGCGCCTTCTGGCGTCGCGACCAGGGTCTGCTGCCGGTCATGTCCGAGCGTCTTTCGGGGTCGCCGGTGCAGTTCAATCACAGCCAGCGTCCCGCGACCTCCAGCGTCAACTTCGTGGCCGCGCATGACGGGTTCACGTTGTGGGACACGGTCAGCTATAATGACAAGCACAATGACGCGAATGGCGAAGGTGGCCGTGACGGCCACGATCATAACCTGTCGGACAATATGGGCATCGAAGGCCCGACCGATGATCCGGTTACCGAGGCCGCCCGCATTCGCCGCACCCGCGCCATGCTGGCGACCGTGATCCTGGCCCAAGGTGTCCCGATGATTCTGGCCGGGGATGAGATGGGCAACAGCCAGGGCGGCAACAACAACGCCTATTGCCAGGACAATGAGATTGCCTGGCTGGAATGGGACAAGGCGAAGCCGGAACTGGTGACAGCGGTCCAGGCGCTGACCGCCTTCCGCGCGCGGCACAATCTGGCGCAGGCGCGCTTTGCCCTGCCGCCTGACCAGCCGCATCCCGACCATCCGATCACCTGCTGGCTGCATCCGCGCGGTGATGAGATGACGCAGGACGACTGGTCGGATGAAAATCTGTGCTGCATGGGCATGCTGCTGAAGGGCAGCGGCCCCGACCATGTCCTGATCATCGTCAATGCAGGTGACGATGGTGAATTCGCGCTGCCCGATGGCGACTGGCACATGCAGATCGACACCGCCAGCGACGAGGTCGCCTGCGACACGGCGGTCTCGGGGGTGGTGCCGGTCCCGTGGCAGTCGGTTCTGGCCTTTACCCGTCCTGCTGAATGACATATTGCGCCGCCCTTCGGGGCGGCGCTTGCGTCTGAGACTGGTCAGATGGTTGTCCCATGCCAGATCAAGCACCGCCGCATGGCCGGGAGAGATCACGCCGCTCATGCCGTCGGTAAAGGCCAACCCGCCGCCCGCACGACGCCGCAGACATCCATGCGTCGCATGATCGTCGGCCCGTCTTCGGCATTAGGGTCGAAGACATGCGCCGCACTGGCGAACAGCCCCATGATCGCCACCTGTCTCCCGTCGCCCGAAAACGACACTGAAACCTCACGTCCCTGTAACGCCGGCTGATCAGCATCGCCCACAATGCGCAGGCTCGGCGCCTGCCCCCAGCTAGCGCAGCTTCAGCAGCGGCATGACCTGTTCCGGGTCCCCCTCCGATCGCAGGGCAGCCACCACGGTCGCGTCGCTGCGGGCCGAGATATGGTGGATGGAGGCCTGCGCCAGTTCAGGCGCCAATGTGACGGATTGGGTGATGTGCCCGTCGTCGATACAGACCAGGCTGGGATGCATGTTGTCTAGGTTCAGCTTGTCGCGGTCGCGGTCGCTGTCGGGATGGATGCGGATGCGGCAATTGGCGACCAGCTCGGTCTGGGTTCCCGGAAGGCGGATCACCTCATGCGAGCCGATGCCGCAGGTGGGGATCTCTACAATCCGGGCGTAGTTGCAGCGCGCGTCCCAGATGCCCAGAGCGGCCGCGCCGGTGGCATGGTCGTTTTCGGTGGTGACCAGCACCTCGCCATCTTGCAGATAAGCGCCGTAGCCATAGAAATGCCACCCCTGTGGCACTTGCATACGCTGAACGACCCGCTCGACAGCGCACTCCATGACCAGCTCAAAGGTTCCGGGAGAACGGGCAAAGGCCACGGCCTCGGCCTCGGCCCGCGTCGGACGGGCAGCGGGATGGCCGCGATCGGGCAGATCGACTCGAAAGGCGATCTGCGCCTTGGCCGTCAATTCGCATAGTGTAAAGCGTCCCCTGGCGTCTCTGGCCGCGGCCAGAAAGGCGGGGTTACCCAGATTGGCCCAGCTGGCACCGGAGATCATCGCGCCCGTGGCCGCGATGCCGGCTAGGAATCCGCGACGGTTGCACATCAGTCGACATCCGCCGCGTTGAAGCCCGCACGGATTCCAAGCGTATCGCCCAATTCGCCTTGGGCATGGGTGATGGCCGCGCGGATGCTGGTCTGGATCGCCTCGATGCGGAAGCGGGCCGAAGGGTCGTCCAGATCGGCCAATGCCGGATCGCCCGCCATCGCCACCTGCGCCCGCGCCATGGCGGCATCGGTCATCGGATCGGGTCCCAAGGCCGCCGCCATCTGGCGCAGTTTGGCGCGCAGGGATTGTGGTTCATCGAAGGTTCCCAAGGGCCAGCCAAGGCGCTGATCGGCCAGATGCTTCAACCCGGCCATCAGCGCGGTGAACAACGCTTGGTCGACCTCGGCCCCGGACAGAAAGCGGGTCTTGCCCGCCTGCTCCGGATAGCCCATCTGATCGGCGAAATCGTCGTGCCAGCCATCCCTGATTTGATCGGCAGTGGCTGCCAGGTCGTCGGCCAAGGCCAAGGCCAGGGTCAGTTCGCAGGGCTGGGCATCTGCGTCGCACATCTGGCGCTCCAGCGCGCCCAGCCCCCGTGCCGCAACCGAGGCCTTGGCCATCACCTGCGGTGTCAGCGCATCGGGTCCCTGCGCCTTCAGCAGGCGCAGCCCGCGCGCGGTGGCATCACGGTCGTCGCGCCAGAACAGCACCGCGCGCGACCGCCCCTGATCCTGGATCGGACCCATCTCAAGACGCGAGATCCCCGCCCAAGGCCTGCACCACCCCGGCAAAGACCCGCCGCAGCGCGGGCGGGTCGCAATCGGTTTCCGCCAGGTTGTCGGCCGCATCGGCATGGGCGGCGGTGGCAAGCGCCGGGGCGGTCATGCAGATCAGGGCAAGGGTGCGGATCATCACAGGGACTCGAGGAATGCGAACAGGGCGGCACGGTCTTCGGCGGACACGTCGACAAAGCCGTTGCGGGTTCCGCGCGCCTCGCCATGACGCCACGGGATGGCTTCGATCAGGGAACGGGCGCGCCCGTCATGCAGATAGGTGTCATGGCCGGAGACCTGCGGGGTCATTCCGATCCCCACAGGGGCGTTGTCCGCCATTCGGCCCCCGATGCCTGCCCCGCCGGCAGCTGATCGGCCAGCCTCGGCCCCATCTCACCGACCAGGAAATCAGAATAGGGCAGGATCAGCTGAAAGCCCTGTACCAAACGATCGGTCAGGCGGTGGGTCACGAAGGAAGGGTGGTGGCAGGATATGTAGCCCGTCTGGTGGAAGATCTGCTTGCCGCGCAGCACCTGCGCTTCTCCCACGTCTGCGCGCAGCCACCGCCAAGTTGCGGCTGTAGAAGGTCATCAGGTCCAAGCTGTCGCCCGCCAGCTCCAGCCTGTTCTGTTCGGCGCTGAGACCATCGGGCGCGGCCCGAAAAGCAGTCTGGCCCGGCGTGCAGTCGCCCCAAGGCTGCGGGTGCAGTGGCAATGCGATGCCGGTACCGTTGTTAAAGGCGTCGGCGGCCTGCTGGCACAGCGTCGGCGTGCTGGCGCGCGTGCCAAAACGGTCCAGCATCGGCTGATCGTATTCGGGCGACCAAACGATGTTGGCGCGGCCGCTGATCCCGTCGCCATCGGCGTCTCTTGAGTCGGAAAGGGCGATGATATTGCTGGCGGGAATGGCCTCGACCTGGCCAGTTCGATCATCTGGGCGCAACGCCCGCGCTGAAGCGGGTGGCGGGGTCCATCGAGCCGTAACCCAGATCCTGCCGGGACCAGTCGGGGCAGCGCAGGGTGACCTTTTCTCCGCTCGGCAGATCGAAGCTGTCGGCATCGCGCCAGCGAACCCGCACGCGGCCTTCGGGGGGATGCCCGCCACCGACGGGTCCGAGGGCTGGTGCCCATAGATCGGATCGCCCTTGGTCGAGAGATAATTGCGCAGCGCCTTGATATCCGCCGGCCCGGCATCCTTTGGAATGCCCAGCCGGACCACCAGGCTGCCCGCATCGTCGTCAGACCCGGGGGGGGGCAATGACTGCAACCATCCTTGACGTCGCAATCCTGGCAGGCGCGCGTGTTGAAAAGCGGCCGCAGCCCATCAGAGGCAATGGTTGATACGGGCGGGGTCACCCAGATGCATTCGAACAATCCGTTTCCGATGTTGAACCGCGTGCTGCTAAAAGGTCAGGTTCTTCTGCGGCATGCTGAAGGCCCGCGCCGCCTTGGTTGGCCTCGAAGGGGGCGCGGTGAAATCGGTGGCGGGCTCCGTCACCGCCGCTATACGCGCCGCCTCGGCCCTGGTGCGGGGTTCGATCGACAGATGCGGATCGGACACTTGGGCCAAGGCCGTGCCGGACAGCATAAGCACCAGGCAGGTGGCGATGACGCCCCAACGGGCTCTGTGGCTGATCATGGTCGAAACCCCCGGTCTGCTCGGCATGTTGTGATGCCGGGCCATCTGCATCGCCGTCCAACTGGAATACGGCCTTGGGATCGTCCAGACTTTCCGATCCGCATCTGTCGATCGCATCCTGGATCAGCTGGCCACTGGCCTCGTTGCCGGGGTCCGGCATCATGTCATAGCGCATCCCGGCCTCGGCGGCGGTCTTCAGACGTACCATCTGGAACTGCGTGCGGTCCAGCGACTTCGACAGCGCGTCGGCCACGTCCCCGTCCTTTTCGGCGACCAGTTCCCGCAAGGACGCCCCCGTCGTCACGCTGCCGTCGATGCCGGTATAGGTGCCTTCATAGCTGTTATGCACGCCCAGCGCGCCATAGAAATGGATGTTATTGGTGTTGTCGTAAAAGCAGGAATGCTCTTCCTCGGGGTTGTTCAGCATCAGGCCCAGCGGCATGTGCTGGGCCGCCGTCGTGCCATAGGATCCCAGATCCTGCGCCCACAGCAGGAACTTGATCGCGTGATAGCCGGCGACGCCATTCGTCTATTGCATGGTATCTGCCGACGGGTCATTCACCAGCGTCTGGACCCCCTGCTGCAGCTGCCGCGCGCTGGTCAGGCTGTCGCCATAGGAGGCCGCCGCAATATCGACATAGGTCGTCGGCATTTAAGCCTCTTCGACGGCATGGGTAGCCCAGGCGGTCAGAACGAAAATGGCGATGATTGTCAGAAGGCAGATGGAAACTCCGGGATGCTGGTGGAACAGGCCTTTCCCATCTCCTGATAAAACTGTCGGGAAAAGCAAGTGAAACGCTGATGGTTTTCGGCGGTTGCGGTTCGGGGCCCGGATGATGCCTTGCGTCGCGGACTTTCATCGCCCATCCCTGTCGGACAGCGACACAGCCCCGCAGCGGAAAGGAGACGGCATGAGCATCCATCTGTTTGACCTGACGGGGAAACGGGCGCTGATCACCGGATCGTCGCAGGGGATCGGCCTTGCCCTGGCCCGTGGGCTGGCCGATGCGGGCGCTGAAATCGTGCTGAACGGTCGCGGCCCGGACAGGTTGGCCAAGGCGACGACCGCCCTGCGCGACGGGGGCGCCGTCGTCCATGAACTGCCCTTCGACGTGACCGACCATAGGGCCGTTCGCAGCGCCGTCGATCGTTTCGAGGCCGAGACAGGCACCATCGACATCCTGATCAATAATGCCGGCATGCAACATCGCAGCCCGCTGGAGGATTTCCCCGCGGAGGCCTTCGAACGTTTGTTGCAGACGAACATCGCTTCGGTCTTCCATGTCGGCCAAGCGGTCGCGCGGCACATGATCGCGCGGGGCATGGGCAAGATCGTGAATATCTGTTCGGTCCAGACGGCCTTGGCGCGTCCGGGCATCGCGCCCTATACCGCCACCAAGGGGGCTGTCGCGAACCTGACCAAGGGCATGGCCACCGATTGGGCACGCCACGGCCTGCAGTGCAACGGGCTGGCGCCCGGCTATTTCGAGACGCCGTTGAACCAGGCCTTGGTCGATGATCCGGAATTCAGCGCCTGGCTGGCCCGGCGCACCCCGGCCGGTCGCTGGGGCAAGGTCGAGGAACTGGTCGGTGCGGCCATCTTCCTGTCGTCGGATGCGTCCTCCTTCGTCAACGGCACGACCCTTTTTGTCGATGGGGGCATTAGCGCCTCGCTCTAACCGGTGCGCCATTCATGTCGCTGACCGAACAGATGCGCCGTGGATTGCCACATGATGTCGCGCCCTGGCGGTGCCATTTGACGCCGCGGCAACCGGCGCTAGACTGCGCGAAATGCAATTTGGGGGAACAGCATGGAATTCATGGCACGCGCGACGGCCATTGTCGGCGGCACGATGGTCGCACTGCGCCGCTTCGGGGCGCCGCGCACCCAGGCGATGGGCAGCACGCCGCAGATCCCCGAGGCCCGCAAGCAGGGGATCATGACGCTGAAGATGCCGACCGCGCAAGGATGGGGTGCAGGTCATGTTCCCGCGGCCGCGCCGGGGCTGAAGGTCAACGCATTCGCATCGGGCCTGGACCATCCCCGCTGGATCGAGGTGCTGCCGAATGGCGACGTCCTGGTGGCGGAATCCAAGGAACAGCCCAGCCCGGCCAAGACCCTGTTCGACATGGCGGCCCAGGCCACGATGCGGCGCGCCCGCGCTATCGGCATCAGCGCCAACCGCATCAGCCTGTGGCGCGATGCCGATGGCGACGGCGTGGCCGAAATCCACAAGACCTTCGTCGAAAACCAGAACCAGCCCTTCGGCATGGCCCTGGTGGGTGACACCTTCTATGTCGGCAATACCGACGGGATCGTCGCCTTCGACTATCGTGACGGCGATACCAGCCTGACCGGACCGGGGCGCAAGCTGGTCGATTTCAAGCCCTCGGGGCATTGGACGCGCAGCCTGCTGGTGTCACCCGACGGGACGCGCATCTATGCGGGCGTCGGATCGCTCAGCAATATCGGCGATAAGGGGATGGAGGCCGAGGAAGGCCGCGCCGCCATCTGGGAACTGGATGTCGCCACCGAAGAAGCACGCATCTTTGCCTCGGGCCTGCGCAATGCCGTGGGGATGGCGTGGGAACCTGTGACGGGCGAACTGTGGACGGTGGTCAACGAACGCGACGGGCTGGGGGATGAAACGCCGCCCGACTACCTGACCTCGGTCCGGCGCGATGGCTTCTATGGCTGGCCCTATTGCTATTGGGGGCAGACGGTTGATGACCGCGTGCCACAGGATGCCGCCAAGGTCGCGTCGGCCATCACCCCCGATTACGCGCTTGGCGGTCATACGGCATCCCTGGGCCTTTGCTGGATGCCCGAGGGCACCCTGCCCGGCTTCCCCGACGGCATGGTTATCGGCCAGCACGGATCGTGGAACCGATCTACGCTCAGTGGGTACAAGCTGATCTTCGTGCCGTTCAAGGATGGCAAACCCAGCGGCGCGCCGCGCGACATCCTGTGGGGCTTCTTGTCGGATGACGAAAAGGTCGCCTATGGCCGCCCCGTTGGCGTGACCATCGGTCCCGACGGCAAGTCGCTGCTGATGGCCGATGACGTGGGCGACATCATCTGGCGCGTCACCGCCGCCTGACGAAAGACAGGCGGGCCGCGGCGCTCAGCCGCGGTTCGCCGCAATTGCCAGCCCGTCGGCGACGGCGGTGAAGACCTCGGAAAAGGTATGCTGCGCGTCTGGAAACAACGCCCGCATCCGGTCCGACACCATCGTCATCAGGCTGGACCCGCCGACATAGATGACCTGACCCACCTGATCCGCCCGCAACCCCGCCATGCCCAGCGTCACATGCGCGCCTTCGGACAACTGATCGCCATGACGCGACAGGCTGTCGTTCAGATCCTGCGGCGTCAGGGGGGCCGACAAGCCGCGCTGGATCATGTCCAGCATGATACGCGGTTCATCCTGACCGCCATTCGCCGCGATCTTGCCCCGTTCGGTCGCAAAGGCCAGGTCGTGGCCCAGCTCACCCTCCAGCACGGTGGCAAGGCGGGACAGCTTTTCAGGCTCCTCCGCCAAGCGGACCATCTCGGCGACCATGCGGGTGTTTTGGGGGGTATAGACGAAGGGGATCTTTTCCCATGTCGCAAGGTCGTTATAGATCGCGTTCGGTGTAGGCGAGGTGCCATCGCCCATGACCTTGCGCAAGACCGTTCCCTTGCCCAGCAGCGGCATGACCCGGTCGATGTTGATGGCGCGGTCGAAATCGGTGCCGCCAATCCGCACGCCGTGATTGGCCAGGATCTCAACCCCGTCCGTCCCCGACCGGAACAGCGAGAAATCCGACGTCCCGCCCCCCACGTCCACGATCAGACCGATACCCCCCGACTGGTCCAGCGCCCCGCTGGCAATGGCTGCCGCTTGGGGTTCGGGCATGAAATCCACATAAGTGAAACCCGCCGCCAGATAGCAGGCGCGCAGATCTTGTTCGGCCTGCGCCTCGCGCGGGTCGTCCTGGCCGTGAAAGACCACGGGACGGCCAGACAGGACGCGATCGAAGGTCAGGCCGGTCTCGGCCTCGGCGCGTGTCTTGATCTGATTCAGGAAGCGGCCGATGATATCGACGAAGGTCACGCGCTCATGCAGGATCTGACGCTTTTCATGCATCAGGCTGGTGCCCAGCACGCGTTTCAGCGCGCGCATGAAGCGGCCCTCGACCCCGTCCAGCAGGGCCTGGTTGGCAGGTTCGCCGATCAGCGTGCGGCGGGTTTCCTGGTCGAAGAAAAAGGTGGTCGGCATCGTCATCTGGCCGGGGCCCATCGGGATCATCCGCGGCCTGCCATCGACCAGATAGGCCGCGGCCGAATTCGAAGTCCCGAAATCAATGCCGATCGCTTGTGCCATGACCACACCCTGTCAGTAAAGGAAGGGGGGCTTTAGGCAGGGCATGTGGGCTTGTCAAGGAAACCCGCCCCCGGTGGTGGCATGCGCCGTCACCGGGGGCGGAAAAACCGATCAGCCAGCGCGGTAATTGGGCGATTCACGCGTGATCTGGACGTCGTGGACGTGGCTTTCCTTCAGGCCCGCCCCGGTAATGCGCACGAATTCGCAATTCTTGCGCATTTCGGGAACGGTGGCGCAGCCGGTATAGCCCATGGCCGCCCGCAGGCCACCGACCAGTTGGTGGATGACGTTGCCCGCCGGACCCTTGTAGGGGACCTGACCTTCGATCCCTTCCGGGACCAGCTTGTCGCTGGCCGCATCCTTCTGGAAATAGCGGTCGGCCGAACCGCGCGCCATGGCGCCCAGGCTGCCCATGCCGCGATAGGACTTGAAGCTGCGGCCCTGGTACAGGATCACTTCTCCGGGGCTTTCATCGGTGCCCGCGATGGCGCTGCCGACCATGGCGCAGCTTGCGCCCGCCGCGATCGCCTTGGCGAAATCGCCCGAGAACTTGATCCCGCCATCCGCGATGATCGGGATGTCGCCCGCAGCCGACGCGGTATCCATGATCGCCGTCAGCTGCGGCACGCCCACGCCCGCCACGATGCGGGTGGTGCAGATGCTGCCCGGCCCGATGCCCACCTTGATGGCGTCGGCGCCCGAACCGATCAAGGCGCGGACGGCCTCGGCGGTGGCAACGTTGCCCGCGACGATCTGGACGTCGCCCGCAACGGCCTTCAGGCGTTCGACCGCACGGGCGACGCCTGCGGAATGGCCATGCGCGGTGTCGATGACGACCATGTCCACGCCCGCCTCGATCAGCGCCATGCTGCGCTCGAAGCCCTCATCGCCGACGGTGGATGCAGCGGCGACGCGCAGGCGGCCCATCTCATCCTTGCAGGCCAAGGGGTTCAGCACAGCCTTCTCGGTGTCCTTCAGCGTTAGCAGGCCCGTCAGCTTGCCTTCGGCGTCCGTGATCAGCAGCTTTTCGATGCGGCGCGCCTTCATCAGGCTGATCGCCTCGGCGCGGTCGGCCGGTTCGCGCAGGATGGCCAAGTTCTGATCGCTCATCATGGCGCGGACGGGGGTGCGGGCATCGTTGGCAAAGCGCATGTCGCGGTTGGTGACAATGCCGACGACCCGGCCCTTTTCATCCACCACCGGAAAACCAGTGACGTTATAGCGATCCTGGAATGCCTTGGCGTCGGCCAGCGTCTGGTCGGGCGTCAGGGTGATCGGGTTATAGACGATGCCGGATTCGAACCGCTTGACGCGGCTGACTTCGCCCGCCTGCTGTTCGGTGGTCAGGTTGCGGTGGATCACGCCCATGCCGCCCGATTGTGCCATGGCGATGGCCATCCGGCTTTCCGTGACCGTATCCATGGCCGAGGACAGAAGCGGAATGTTCATCCTGATGGACCGGGTGACATTCGTGGTCACGTCAGCGGTCGACGGCATCACCGTCGAGGCGGCCGGAACCAGAAGAACGTCGTCGAATGTGAGAGCCTCACGAATCTGCATGGGGGTGTCCTTGCGGCAATTTCGTTTGGCAGTTTCCACTTTCACGGGCAGACCGCTTTGTCCAGCCCGAAGACGCATCAATCTGCGTTGCCGAACTGCCACCACTGCATCGCGACGGATGACGCGAACGTCACGTCAAGTGGACCCGTCAATTGATTCGCAACCATGCTGTCGTAATGTCGATTCGGGCTTGCGCGCCCTCAAGGGGAGGAAATTATGAAAACCGCATTTACGGGCATTGGCATTTTGATGCTGAGCGCGTCCCAGCTGGTCGCCGGCGGGATCGAACGTGCACCGCAATCACTGAACGCGCTGTTCGAAGAGGGCAATTATGTTGAACTGAGCTTCGGCGGCGTCGACCCCACGGTCGAGGGGACCGATGTTGCCGGTTTTGAAACGGGCGACGTGGCGCAGGGCTATGGTTTCGTGGGCATGGCCTACAAGCACCAGTTCACGCCGGAGTTTTCGGGCGCGATCATCGTCGAACAGCCCTTCGGCGCCGACATCCTCTATCAGCCGGCCACGGATGGCGGTTCGCCCGTCTTGGGAGGCACGAGGGCCAAGGTCGACAGCACCACCTTCACCGCGCTTGGCCGCTACAAGATGCCGAACAACTTCTCGGTCCATGGCGGTATCCGCGGATCGCGCGCCGATGGGAAGGTGTCGTTGAACGGTTTGGCCTATGGCGGTCTCTCGGGCTATAATGTCGATCTGGACAGCGATACCGGCATTGGCTGGGTTGCAGGTGCAGCCTGGGAGAAGCCGGAAATCGCCGCGCGGGTGTCTTTGACCTACAACTCCAAGATCGAGCACAAGTTCGATACCATCGAAACGCTGGACCCCGATGGCGTCGGGCCGATCCCGCCGCAGCCGCTTGCTGCCGACGCATCGACCACCACCGTCGATACGCCCGAAAGCTGGAACCTTGAATTCCAGACGGGTGTCGCACAGGACACGCTGGTCTTCGGTTCTGTCCGCTGGGTCAACTGGAGTGAATTTCGCGTCGATCCTGCCGTCTTCACAGCCTTGGCCCGCGGCGGACTTGTAGATCTGGAGGATACCACGACCTATACCCTGGGCGTGGGGCGCAAGTTCACCGAAAGCTGGTCGGGTTCGGCTGCCTTCGTCTATGAAAAGGCGGGAGACGATCTGGTCTCGCCGCTGGCACCGACGAATGGCCGCAAGGGCATCACCCTGGCCGCCGTCTATACCCAAGGGCCGATGAAGATCTCGACCGGGATCAACTATTCCAAACTGGGTGACGCAAGGCCCGAAACCGGCCCCCTCAACGAGCCGCGCGCGCAGATGGAGGACAACGACCTGTTCGGCGTCGGCGTCCGCGTCGGCTACAGCTTCTGATCCGTCATGCCTGACCATCACGGCCCCTTCCGAGAGGAGGGGGCCGTTTTTCACGCCTGCGGAACTCCCGGGTCTTTCCCTTCGTCCATGCCCGGTTTAGCTAGGGCCTTGCGCAACCAAGGGACGGCAGATGATCTATCGCAGTGCAGAGGCTTGGCGGACGGCCGCATCGAAACGGATCGTGCTGTTCGGGATGTCGGGCCTGGGCAAGACCTATCTGGCCTCGATGCTGCGCGAGACGGATGACTGGTTCCACTATTCCGTCGATTACCGCATCGGCACCCGCTACATGGGCGAATACATCGCCGACAACTTCAAGCGCGAGGCGATGAAGGTCCCCTTCCTGCGCGAATTGCTGATGTCGGACAGCGTCCACATCTCCAGCAACATCACCTTCGACAATCTGGCGCCGCTGTCCACTTATCTGGGCAAGCCCGGCAGCCCCAGCCGCGGCGGCCTGCCCTTCGAGGATTACTGCCGCCGCCAGAACCAGCACCGCCGCGCCGAGATCGCATCCCTTCTGGACACGCGCCATTTCCTGGATCGCGCGCAGGACATCTATGGCACGCCGCATTTTATCTGCGACACCGGCGGATCGATCTGCGAGGTGGTGGACCCCGACGATCCGCAGGACCCGGTCATGAATGCCCTGACGCGCGATTTCCTGATGGTCTGGATCAAGGGCAGTGATGCCCATACCGCCGAACTGGTGCGCCGTTTCGACCGAGCGCCCAAACCGATGTATTACCAGCCGCAATTCCTGGAAAAGGCCTGGATCGCCTATCGCGTCGAAAAAGGGCTGGAGGAGGAGCAGGTCAATCCCGACGATTTCATCCGTTGGACCTATGCCCGCGCACTGGCCCATCGCCAGCCCCGATACGAGGCGATGGCGCGGCGCGGCGTCACCATCCTGGCCGAGGAGGTGGCGCAGATCCGTACGCCGGACGATTTCCAAGACCTGATCGCCACGGCCATTTCACGCAAGGACGCCTGACATGCCCATCACCCTGAACGAGAACCTTCCCGCCTATCGCATCCTGTCCGAGGAAGGGGTGATGGTGATGTCTCCGGGGCGGGCAGCGACCCAGGACATCCGTCCGCTGCGCATCGGGCTTTTGAACCTGATGCCGAAGAAGATCCAGACCGAGAACCAGTTCGCCCGCGTCGTCGGCGCGACGCCCCTGCAGATCGATTTCCAGCTGATCCGCATGTCGGACCACGAAAGCCGCAACACCGCCGCCGACCACATGGAGAGCTTCTATCGCCCCTTCCGCGAGGTCGAGGCCTCGGGCGAGAAATTCGACGGGCTGATCATCACCGGCGCGCCCATCGAACATCTGCCCTTCGACCAGGTCAGCTATTGGGACGAACTGACCCGCGTCTTCGACTGGACGCGGACCCATGTGCATTCGACCTTCGGCGTCTGCTGGGGCGGCATGGCGATGGCGTGGTATTTTCACGGCCTGCCCAAGCATATCCTGCCGGCGAAGGCCTTCGGCTGTTTCGCCCATCAGAACCTGGAGCCGTCGTCGCATTACCTGCGCGGCTTTGCCGACGAGGTGCTGGTCCCCGTCAGCCGCTGGACCGAGGTGCGGCAGGAAGACGTCGATGCCCGCCCCGACCTGACCACCCTGCTGGCCAGCCCCGAGGTGGGGCCTTGCCTTCTGTCGGACGCCAAGCGGCGCGGGCTCTATGTCTTCAACCATTTCGAATATGACAGCACGACGTTGAAGGATGAATTCGACCGCGACATGCAGGCCGGCAAGCCCGTCACCGTTCCCGCCAACTATTACCCGCAGGACGATCCCGCGCGGATACCGCTGAACCGCTGGCGCAGCCACGCGCATCTGCTCTACGGTAACTGGATCAACGAGATCTATCAGACGACGATGTATGACATCTCGCGTATCGGAGAGGAATGAGCATGGCGGACACGCAACTGCCCTATGTCGGTCAGATCACCGCCTATCTGGAAGGCAAGGCCCCCAAATCGATCCGCAAGCAGATCGGGGATGCCGGCGCGAACGACATCATGGACCAGGATTTTCCCTATCGCGACATGATGGACAAGGGCGAGTACGAGGACCGGATGGAAAAGCTGCAACTGCAGCTGATCCGCATGGTCCATGACACCATCGCCACCGGCAAGCGCATCGTCGTCCTGTTCGAGGGGCGCGATGCGGCGGGCAAGGGCGGCACCATCGAACGCGTGCGCGAAAACCTGAACCCGCGATCCACCTATATCGTGGCCCTGCCCAAGCCCTCCCAACGCGAGGCAGGCCAGTGGTATTTCCAACGCTATGTGTCCCACCTGCCCGCTGCGGGCGAAATGACACTGTTCGACCGCAGCTGGTACAATCGCGGCGTCGTCGAACGGGTCTTCGGCTTTTCCACCGATCGGCAGCGCAACGCCTTCTTCCGCCAGCTGCCAAGTTTCGAACAGATGCTGGTCGATGACGGCGTAATCCTGGTCAAGCTGTGGCTGAACGTCGGCCGCGCCGAACAGCTGCGCCGGTTCCTGGACC
Source organism: Paracoccus sediminilitoris (assembly GCF_003259195.1). Classification (GTDB taxonomy): domain Bacteria; phylum Pseudomonadota; class Alphaproteobacteria; order Rhodobacterales; family Rhodobacteraceae; genus Paracoccus; species Paracoccus sediminilitoris. The sequence continues at coordinate 65,240 of NZ_QJPK01000012.1, read as the reverse complement.
GCGAAAAAGACCCGCTGAAGCAGTGGAAGCTGAGCGGGATCGACGTGCAGGGCTTGGCGAAATGGGATGACTATACCACCGCCATCCGCGACACGCTGAACCTGTCGCATTCGCCCATCGCGCCCTGGACGGTGATCCGGTCCGACGACAAGCGGCGCGCGCGGGTCGCGGCGATCCAGGCCATCCTGAATGCGGTCGATTACGCCGGCAAGGACCCCGAGGCCATCGGTCAGATCGATCCGCAGATTGCGGGTGGGCCGGACCTGCTGCGCGACTGAGCCTCTTGGCCTTTGACGGGCCGCATGCCAGAACCCCGCCCAGGGATCATCTGGGAGGATATCATGGACCTGTCGAACAGCCGCGCCATCGTCACGGGCGGCGCATCCGGCCTGGGCGCCGCCACCGCCGCGCATTTCCGCAAGATGGGCGCGCAGGTAACCGTGCTGGATCTGGACCATGCAGGCGAAGCCGCGGCCACGGCCATGGGCGCGGGCTTTGCGCAGACCGACGTGACGGATGAGGCAAGCGTTACGGCCGCGCTGGACCATGCGGTCGGGCTGATGGGCGGCATCGACATCTGCGTGAACTGCGCGGGTATCGCCACGGGCGAAAAGACCCTTGGCCGCGACGGCCCCCACCGCCTGTCCAACTTTCGCCGCACGGTCGAGATCAACCTGATCGGCAGCTTCAACGTCCTGCGCCTGGCCGCAGAACGCATGGCCCTGAACGACCGGTCTGAAAACGGGGTGATCGTGAATACCGCCTCGATCGCGGCCTTCGACGGACAGAAGGGTCAGGCGGCCTATGCAGCGTCCAAGGCGGGGATCGCGGGCATGACCTTGCCCCTGGCGCGCGACCTGGCGGGCCAGCGCATCCGCGTCTGCGCCATCGCGCCTGGCATCTTCGGCACGCCGATGCTGAAGGGACTGCCCCAGGACGTGCAGGACAGCCTGGCCGCCGAGGTGACCTTCCCCAAGCGCCTTGGCGATCCCGACGAATACGCCCGCATGGCCGCCTTCATCGTCGAAAGCGAATACATGAACGGCGAGGTCATCCGTCTGGATGGCGCATTGCGCATGCGCTGACCACCAAGCCCCCCGCCTTGCGCGAAACGCTTGCGCGGGCGGGGGGCGACGGCTAGCGTTCCTGCATAACCGATGAACCGAAAGGCCAGTTTTCATGCGCTTGCTGACCACCACCATCCTGGCCGCGGCCGCCCTTCCCGCCTATGCCGCGGATCCCCAGCTGACCGTCTTTGACTGGGCCGGCTTCGAAGAACCCTCGATTTTCCAGGGCTATGTCGACAAGCATGGCGACAGCCCCACCTTCGCCTTCTATGGCGACGACGACGAGGCGTTCCAGAAGGTCGCCTCGGGGTTTCGGGCCGATGTCGTCCATCCCTGCAGCCAGATGGTCAGCAAATATCGCGATGCCGGCCTGATCGAGCCCTGGGACACCGCCAAGATCCCGAATTTCGACATGATCGACGAACGCTTCCTGGATTCCGAGGTGTTCCGCGACGATCAGGGCGTCTGGTTCATCCCGACCGACTGGGGCGCGACCGCCATCGCCTATAACAGCGAAACGGTCCCGGCCGAGGACGTCTCGACGCTGGAGGTCTTCACCAACCCCAAATACCAGGGCCGCACCTCGCTGCCCGACAGCTCGGACGATGTCTGGGCGCTGGCCTATCTGGCGACGGGCACCACCGACTGGACGGATGTGACCGACGAACAGTTCGCCGCCGCCGCGGAATGGCTGCGCAAGGCGCATCAGAACGTCGCCGCCTATTGGGCCGATCCGTCCGAACAGGCGCAGCTGATGGCATCGGGCGCGGTCGATGTGGCGTGGTCGTGGAATGACGGCGTCGTCTATCTTCAGGAAGACAACTATCCTGTCGGCTTCCAGCGGGAAGCAAAGGAAGGGTCGTCGACCTTCTTCTGCGGCTTTGTGAACGTCAAGGACGGCCCCGGAGACGAGGAGCGCGCCTATGACTTCATTAACGCCTGGCTGGAGCCGTCGGCAGGCAAGGCGCTGATGGACACCATCGGCTATGGCCACACCTCGACCGAGGCGATGGAGACCATCAAGGATGAACCTGCCGTGGCCGAGGGCCTGGCCGAGGTCGACGTCCCCGTCTTGGCCCAGACCCCGAACGACCCCGAACAGCGCCAGAAGCAGCTGGCCGAGTTCGAAAAGATCAAGGCCGGTTTCTGATCACCTATCATTCGGCAGCGGGTTCGCCCGCTGCCGAAACGACTTGAGCCGAATTCATTATCTTGTCGAAAACTATGAATTTGCTGACATGGCATCGGGCGTCTATAGAACAGACTTCTGATGAAAGGCGCGATCATGTCCGGCAAGCTTCTCCAATCCGATGCCTTCGCGGTCCTGAACAAGGCCGCGTCCGAACGCATCCTGATCATGGATGGCGCGATGGGCACCCAGATCCAGTCCCTCGGGCTGGCCGAGGATGACTATACCGGCCGCGGGTCGGGCCATGTCTGCCGCCACCATTCGGACCACCCCCAGCAGGGCAACAACGACCTGCTGATCCTGACCCAGCCCGAGGCGGTCGAGGAGATCCATTTCAACTATGCGATGGCCGGCGCCGACATTGTTGAAACCAACACGTTTTCCGCCACCACCATCGCCCAAGCCGACTACGGTCTGCAGGAGGCCGTCCACGACCTGAACGTCGAAGGCGCCCGCGTCGTGCGCCGGGCGCTGGACCGGGCGACGGCCATTGACGGACGCCCGCGTTTCGTGGCGGGCGCGATCGGGCCGACGAACCGCACGGCCTCGATCAGCCCGGACGTGAACGACCCCGGTTTCCGCGCCGTGACCTTCGACGACCTGCGCGTCGCCTATCTGCAGCAGGTCCGCGGGTTGATCGCGGGCGGGTCCGACATCTTGCTGATCGAGACGATCTTCGACACCCTGAACGCCAAGGCCGCCATCTTTGCCTGCATCCAGGCGATGGAGGAGCATGGCCGCGCCCTGCCCCTGATGATCTCGGGGACCATCACCGATGCGTCGGGTCGCACGCTGTCGGGCCAGACGCCGACGGCCCTCTGGCATTCGGTCCGCCATGCGCGGCCCTGGACCGTGGGGCTGAACTGCGCGCTTGGCGCCAATGCCATGCGTCCGCATCTGGCCGAACTGTCCGGCGTGGCCGACACGCTGATCTGCGCCTATCCCAATGCGGGCCTGCCCAATGCCTTTGGGCAATATGACGAAGACCCCGACGACATGGCCCCCCAGATCGCCGATTTCGCCCGCGAGGGGCTGGTCAACGTGGTCGGCGGCTGCTGCGGCACGACGCCCGACCATATCCGCGCCATCGCCGAAACCGTCGCCGGTTTCGCCCCCAGAAAGGTGCCCGCCTATGTCTGATCGCATGCTTCGCCTGTCCGGCCTGGAACCCTTTGTCCTGACCCCCGACATTCCCTTCGTGAACGTGGGTGAGCGCACGAACGTCACGGGCAGCGCGCGTTTCCGCAAGCTGGTCAAGAACCGCGACTATGCCACCGCCCTGGAGGTCGCGCGCGATCAGGTCGAAAACGGCGCCCAGATCATCGACATCAACATGGATGAAGGCCTGATCGATTCAAAGGCCGCCATGGTCGAATACCTGAACCTGCTGGCCGCCGAACCCGACATCGCCCGAGTGCCGGTCATGATCGACAGCTCCAAATGGGAGGTGATCGAGGCGGGTCTGCAATGCGTTCAGGGCAAGCCGATCGTCAATTCGATCAGCATGAAGGAAGGCGAGGACCAGTTCCGCCATCACGCGGGCCTGTGCCTGGCCTATGGCGCGGCCGTCGTGGTCATGGCCTTCGACGAACAGGGCCAGGCCGACACGGCGGCGCGCAAGATCCAGATCTGCGAGCGCGCATACCGGATTTTGGTCGATGAGGTCGGCTTCCCGCCCGAGGATATCATCTTCGACCCGAACGTCTTTGCCGTGGCAACGGGCATCGAGGAGCACAACAATTACGGCGTCGATTTCATCGAAGCCACCCGCTGGATCCGCCAGAACCTGCCCCATGCGCATGTGTCGGGCGGCGTGTCGAACCTGTCCTTCAGCTTCCGCGGCAACGAACCCGTGCGCGAGGCGATGCATGCCGTGTTCCTCTATCACGCCATTCAGGCGGGCATGGACATGGGCATCGTCAATGCGGGACAACTGGCGGTCTATGACCAGATCGACCCCGACCTGCGCGAAGCCTGCGAGGATGTCGTCCTGAACCGCCGCGACGATGCCACCGACCGCCTGCTGGAGGTCGCCGAACGCTATCGCGGCGAGGCCGGGGCCAAGGGTCGCGAAAAGGACCTGAGCTGGCGCGAATGGTCCATCGAAAAGCGTCTGGAGCATGCGCTGGTCAACGGCATCACCGAATATGTCGATGCCGATACCGAAGAAGCGCGCCTGCAGGCCGAACGGCCGCTGCATGTCATCGAAGGGCCGCTGATGGCGGGCATGAACGTGGTGGGCGACCTCTTCGGCGCGGGCAAGATGTTCTTGCCGCAGGTGGTCAAATCGGCCCGCGTGATGAAGCAGGCCGTCGCCGTCCTTCTGCCCTATATGGAGGAGGAGAAACGGCTGAACGGTGGCACCGAACGCCAAACCGCCGGCAAGATCCTGATGGCGACCGTCAAGGGCGACGTGCACGACATCGGCAAGAACATCGTCGGCGTCGTTCTGGCCTGCAACAATTACGAGGTGATCGACCTTGGCGTCATGGTTCCTGCGCAGAAGATCCTGGAGGTCGCGCGGGCCGAGAATGTCGACGCGATCGGCCTGTCGGGGCTGATCACGCCCAGCCTTGACGAAATGGTCCATGTGGCCGCCGAAATGCAGCGCGAAGGCTTTAACGTTCCGTTGCTGATCGGGGGGGCGACGACCTCGAAGATCCACACGGCGGTCAAGGTATCGCCGCGCTATGTCGCGGGTCAGGCGGTCTATGTCACCGATGCCAGCCGCGCGGTCGGCGTGGTCTCGGACCTTCTTAGCCCCGAACGCAAGGGTGCCTATGTCGAGGGGATCCGCAAGGAATATGCCGACGTGGCCGAACGCCACGAACGCGCCGAGGCCGCCAAAAGCCGCCTGCCCCTGGCCACCGCCCGCGCCAATGCGTTGCAGATCGACTGGTCGGCCTATCAGCCCGTCGCGCCGCAATTCACCGGCACGCGCATCATCGATGACTGGGATCTGGCACAGATCGCCCGCTATATCGACTGGACGCCTTTCTTCCAGACATGGGAGCTGAAGGGCGTCTATCCGCGCATCTTGGAGGACGAAAAACAGGGCGAGGCGGCACGCACCCTGTTCGCCGAAGCCCAGGAGATGCTGGCCCGCATCATCGAGGGCAAATGGTTCAAGCCGCGCGCCGTCGTGGGCTTCTGGCCCGCCAATGCCGTGGGCGATGACATCCGCCTGTTCACGGGCGATGATCGCCAACAGGAACTAGCCACGCTGCACATGCTGCGCCAGCAGGTGACCAAGCGCAATGGCCGCCCGAATGTCGCCCTTTCCGATTTCGTGTCCCCGACGGATGCCGATCATGTCGGCGGCTTTGTCGTAACCGCCGGCCCCGAAGAAGCCGCCATCGCCGCCGACTATGAAAAGGCGGGCGACGATTACTCCTCGATCATGGTCAAGGCGCTGGCCGACCGCATCGCCGAGGCCATGGCCGAGATGCTGCATGAACGCGTCCGCAAGCAATACTGGGGATATGGCGCGGACGAGACGTTCGAACCCGCCGAACTGATCGCGGAACCCTATGCAGGCATCCGTCCGGCACCGGGCTATCCCGCGCAACCGGACCATACGGAAAAACTGACACTTTTCAAGCTTCTGGACGCGGAAGCTGCGACGGGTGTCACGCTGACCGAAAGCATGGCGATGTGGCCGGGATCGTCGGTCTCGGGGCTTTATATCGCCCATCCCGACAGCTATTACTTCGGCGTCGCCAAGATCGAGGAAGACCAAGCCCGCGACTATGCTGCCCGCAAGGGCATGTCGCTGGAGGAGGTCGAGCGTTGGCTGGCCCCGGTCCTGAACTATACCAAGCGCAAGTCTGCCGCCGACGCGGCATGAAAAAACCCGCGTCCCTTTCGGGGCGCGGGTCCTTCCGCATCAGTCGCGAAGCTGGTCCGGGTCTTCGCGCAGCATCGTCCGCCCCAGAATGTGATCGGCGGCCTTTTCGCCGGTCATGATGGATGGCCCGTTCAGGTTGCCATTGGTGATCCGCGGGAAGATCGAACTGTCGACGACGCGCAGCCCTTCGACGCCGATCACGCGCAGTTCGGGATCGACGACGGCCATGGCGTCGTCGGCCGCGCCCATCCGGCAGGAACCGCAGGGGTGATAAGCCGATTCCGCATGTTCACGGATGAAATCGTCGATCTGCCGATCGGTCTGGACATCATCGCCGGGCTGGATCTCATCGCCCCGGAATTCCGCGAAGGCGGGCTGGTCGAAGATCTTGCGCGTGTGACGGACGCAGGCGCGAAACTCCTCCCAATCGCTGTCTTGCGACATGTAGTTGAAGTGGATCTTGGGGGCCACGGTCGGATCGCCGCTGGCCAGCCGGATCGTGCCGCGCGAAGCGGACCGCATCGGGCCGACATGCGCCTGGAACCCGTGACCCGACGCCGCCGCCTTGCCGTCATAGCGCACGGCCAAGGGCAGGAAGTGGTATTGGATGTCGGGATAGGCCTTGCTGTCATCGGATTTGATGAACCCGCAGCTTTCGAACTGGTTCGATGCGCCCAGGCCGGTCTTCTGCAGCAGCCATTCGACCCCCACGCGACCTTTGCCCAGCAGGTTGTAATAGGTATAGAGCGTGATAGGTTTCAGCGATTTGTACTGCATATAGACCTCCAAGTGGTCCTGCAGATTTTCGCCCACGCCCGGACGGTCGACCAGCGGCGTGATGCCGTGTTCGCGCAGATGGTCAGCCGGGCCGATACCCGAGACCATCAGCAGTTTCGGCGAATTGATCGAGCTGGCCGAGATGATGACCTCGCGCTTGGCCTCGACCTGCGTGATCTGGCCCTTCTGATCCAGTTCAACGCCGTAAGCCTGCTTTCCTTCAAAGAGGACGCGGCGCGCCAATCCCCGGACGACAGTTAGAAGGCCGGTCTTTTTCGCGGGGCGCAGATAGGCATTGGCGGTCGACCAGCGGCGACCCTTCCAGATGGTCGCCTCCATCGGGCCGAAACCCTCCTGGTGTTCGCCGTTGTAATCATCGGTGCGCGGCCAGCCCGCCTGCTCACCAGCCTTGATGAAGGTGTTGAACAGCGGGTTCTTGCGCTTGCCGCGCGACACATGCATGGGGCCGCTGTCGCCGCGCCAAGGCGATGTCTGATCGCCTGACGGGTCGCCATGCCAGGTCTCCATCCGCTTGAAATAGGGCAGGACGTCGGCATAGTTCCAGCCGGTCGCGCCGCTGTCTTCCCAATGCTGGTAGTCCAGCGGGTTACCCCGCACGAAGACCATCCCGTTAATCGAGGACGACCCGCCCAACACCTTGCCGCGCGGCGTCGCCAGGCGGCGTCCGCCCAGATGCTCTTCGGGTTCGGACGAAAAGCCCCAGTCATAGCGGGCCATGTTCATCGGATAGGACAGCGCGCCGGGCATCTGGATGAAAGGTCCGATATCGCTTCCGCCGTATTCGATCAGGGTGACGGTCCGCCCGGCCTCGGTCAGGCGGTAAGCCAGCGCGCAACCCGCGCTGCCGGCTCCGATGATGACGTAATCCGCGGGTGCTGCCGCGTTCGTGTTCTCAGTACGGGGCATCGACGCCTCCCATTCCGACATAGACCGATTTCAGCTGCGAATAGTGCTCGATCGCAGCGGCGGAATTCTCGCGGCCCAGCCCCGAATTCTTGACGCCGCCGAAGGGCATCTCGACTGGGGTCAGGTTGTAGGTGTTGATCCAGCAGGTACCCGCCTCAAGGCCCGCCGCCATGCGGTGGGCACGGGTCAGATCCTGGGTGAAGACGCCCGCGGCCAGACCAAAGCCCGTGCCATTGGCGCGGCGCAGGGCCTCGGCCTCGTCAAAGAAGGACAGCGTGGTCATGACCGGGCCGAAGATTTCGTCGGTGGCGATGGTCATGTCGTCGGTCGCGTCGGCAAAGACGGTCGGCGGTATGAAGGCACCCTCGCCAGGCCCGCCGCAGACTAGGCGCGCACCGGCGGCCTGACCGGCCTCGATGGCCTCGCGGATCTTGGAGGCCTGCGTCGGGTTGATGATCGGGCCGTGATTGGTATCGGGGTCCAGGGGATCGCCCATCTTGATCGCCTTGACGCGTTCGGCCAGCCGCTCAAGGAACGGACCCTTGATGCCTTCCTGCAGGAAGACGCGCGTGCCGTTCGAACAGATCTGACCCGAGCTGTAGAAATTGGCCAGGATCGCCGCGCTGACCGCATCTTCCAAGTTCGCGTCGTCAAAGACGATCAGCGGCGACTTGCCGCCCAGTTCCATGGTGACATGGCGCATGCCTTCGGCTGCGGCGGCATAGACCTTGCGGCCCGTCGGCACCGAACCCGTCAGCGAGACCTTGGCGACATTGGGGTCGGTGACCAGCGCCCCACCTACCTCACCGCGGCCCTGAACGACGTTGAAGACGCCCGGCGGCATTCCGGCCTCGATGAAGATTTCCGCCAGTTTCAAGGCACCTAGCGGCGTTTCCTCGGAAGGTTTGAAGACCATTGTGTTGCCCATGATCAGCGCCGGCGCGGCCTTCCAGCAGGCGATCTGGCTGGGATAGTTCCACGCGCCGATGCCCGCGCAGACGCCAAGCGCCTCGCGACGGGTATAGGCCCAATCGGCACCAAGCGGGATGTACTGGCCGGTCAGCGTCGCCGCCAGACCCGCGAAATATTCCAGCGCCGCCGCCCCCGAAGGCCAATCCGCAACCAGCGTTTCCTGAATGGGCTTGCCGGTGTCCAGCGTTTCAAGGCGCGCCAGTTCGTCGTTGCGTTCCATAATGATCGCGGCTGCGCGGCCCAGGATCCGGCCGCGATCGGCGGGGGCCATGGCGGCCCATGCGGGCTGCGCCTCCTTGGCGGCCTTGCAGGCCTCGGCCACCTGATCGGTCGATGCCTCGTGCAGCGTCGCGATGGTCTCGCCGGTATAGGCATAGCGGACGGGCAGTTCCTTGCCCTGTCCTTCGACATGTTTGCCATTGATGAACAGGCTGGCGGTCGGTTGGGCGTTCAGGCTCATGCTAGCGCCTCCTCAAGATAAGACATGATGGTGTTTTCGGCATCGGCCGCATCGGTCGGTCCCGGCGTCAGGACCGCCCGCAGATAGACGCCGTCGATCAGTGCACCCAAGGTGTCGGCGGTGCGTTCGGGGTGGTCGGTCAGTCCACGCAGCGCCACGATCAGATTGGACCGCAGCCGCTGGTGATAGACGCGCAACAGGCGACCCGCGTCCTTGTTCACGAAGGAAAGTGCGTAAAAGTTAAGCCACGCACTGACCGTCTCGCGCTGAAAGTTCTGGGGGGCGAAGCTGGCCCTGACGATGCCGTCAAGCCGCCCGCGCGCCCCGCGTCCCGGCAGGACGTCACGGACGGATTGACCATAAGTCCTCAGGATGTAACGCATTGCAGCCAGAAAGATCTTTTCCTTGGAACCAAAATAGTGATGCGCCAAGGCAGGCGACATGCCTGCGCGGCGGGCGATCTGCGCCACCGTCACGTCCAGCGATCCGGCCATGCCCACCTCGAAAATGGCGGCGTTGATCAACGCTGCTTTTCGGATAGGCTCGGCACCAAGTTTTGGCATGACTGCACCTGCGTTCGATAGAAATATGTTGCTTTGCAGGTCCTATGTAACGTTAATTGACTAACCAATCAAGAACAGGGAGCCTAAAATGATCCTCACCCGTATCATCGCGACCGTTGCGATCGGGGCTTCGGTCGCCGGAACGGCCGCCGCGGCCGAACCCGAATCCTGCAGCCAGATCGTGTTTTCCGATGTCGGCTGGTCGGACATTACGGCGACGACGGCGCTGGCCAGCACCGTGCTGCAGGCGCTTGGTTATGAGACCGAAACCCGCATCCTGTCGGTGCCGGTCACCTATACCGCGATGGCCACCGACGACGTGGACGTCTTCCTTGGCAACTGGATGCCCACGATGGAGGCCGACATCGCCCCCTATCGCGACGAAGGCACCGTCGACACGGTCCGCACCAACCTGACCGGCGCGAAATACACCCTCGCCACCAACAAGGCGGGTGCCGATCTGGGCATCGACGACTTCAGCAAGATCGCCGAACACAAGGATGCGCTGGAAGGCAAGATCTATGGCATTGAACCCGGCAATGACGGCAACAGGCTGCTGCTGGAAATGGTGGCGGGCGATCAGTTCGGCATGGGCACCTTCGAGGTCGTCGAATCCAGCGAGCAGGGCATGCTGGCGCAGGTCCAGCGGGCCAGCAACAGCGATGAACCGGTGGTCTTCCTGGGCTGGGAACCCCACCCGATGAACGCCCAGTTCGAGATGACCTATCTGACCGGCGGCGATGATATCTTCGGTCCCGACCTTGGCGGTGCCGAAGTGCGCACGAATACCCGCGCCGGCTATGTCGAAGAATGCCCGAATGTCGGCAAATTTCTGCAGAACCTGGAATTCACCCTGGCCATGGAAAACGAGGTCATGGGCAAGATCCTGAATGACGGCCAGGACCCGATGGAGGCCGCAAAAGAATGGCTGCAGGCCAATCCCGACGCCTCCACTCCGTGGCTGACCGATGTCACCACGAAGGACGGCAACGATCCCCAGGCGGCGCTGAGCGAAGCGCTGGAAAGCTGACGACAGGGCGCAGAGCCGAACGGGCTCTGCGCCGCAACCACCGACATCCAGGGGGACCAGAATGGAACAGCTGACCGATTGGGTCACGGATAACAAGATCCCGGTGGGAAGGACCGCCAAGACGGTCTTCGACTGGCTCAATGCCAATGCCTCGGGGGTCTTCAACACGATATCGGACGTGATGGAATGGCTGATTGACGCCATTCTGGGTGCCCTCGAAGCCCCACACCCGTTCCTGTTCATCGCCATCGTGGTGGCCCTGACCTGGGGCCTGCAGCGTCGTGCATCGACCTGCCTGCTGGTCGCGCTTGGGCTGCTTTTCGTCCTGAACCAGGGCTATTGGGAAGAGACGCTGCAATCGCTGACACTGGTGCTGTCGGCCTGTATCGTCTGCATGGCGATCGGCGTGCCCATCGGCATCGCGGCCGCGCATCGCCCGAGGCTCTATGCCTGGATGCGCCCCGTGCTGGACCTGATGCAGACGCTGCCGACCTTCGTCTACCTGATCCCGGCCATCGTCTTCTTCGGCATCGGCATGGTGCCGGGACTGCTGGCGACGGTGATCTTCGTGCTGCCCGCGCCGATCCGCCTGACGCAGCTGGGCATCGCATCGACGCCCACCGCCCTGACCGAGGCCGCCACCGCCTTCGGCGCCACCCCCCGTCAACTGCTGTGGAAGGTCGAGCTGCCAAGCGCCTTGCCCCAGATCATGGCGGGTCTGAACCAGACCATCATGCTGTCTTTGTCGATGGTCGTGATCGCCGCACTGGTCGGCGCATCGGGTCTGGGCGTGCCTGTCGTGCGGGCGCTGAACAGCGTGAACACCGCGCTTGGCTTCGAATCGGGCATCGTGATCGTGGTGGTCGCCATCCTTCTGGACCGCATCCTGCGCATGGAGGGCCGCACATGACCCGCAACGCCGTTGAATTCGACAAGGTCTGCATCGTCTTCGGCGATGCCCCCGAAACCGCCCTGCCGCTGATGGACGAGGGTCTGGAACGCGGCCCCATCAAGGACCAGACCGGTCAGGTGTTGGGCGTTCACGATTGCACGCTGGACGTGGCCGAGGGCGAGATCCTGGTCCTGATGGGTCTTTCGGGGTCCGGCAAATCCACCTTGCTGCGCGGGGTCAACGCCCTAAACGATGTCTGCCGCGGCGATGTGCGCATCAGGCAGGGCGACCGGATGGTCAGCGTGACGGGCGCCGGCAAGCGGGCGCTGCGCGATATCCGCCTGCGCAGCGTGGCGATGGTATTCCAGCAGTTCGGCCTTCTGCCCTGGCGCAGCGTGCGAGAGAATGTCGGTCTGGGGCTGGAACTGGCGGGCCTGTCCACGGCCGAACGGCGAAAGCGCGTGGATGATCAGCTGAAGACCGTGGGGCTTGATGAATGGGCCGAGCGGCGGGTCGGCGATCTTTCGGGCGGCATGCAGCAGCGCGTGGGCCTTGCCCGTGCCTTTGCAACCGAAGCCCCGATCCTGCTGATGGACGAACCCTTCAGTGCGCTGGACCCGCTGATCCGCGCGCGCCTTCAGGATGAATTGCTGGAACTGCAGGCCAAGACGCAGCGGACGATCATCTTCGTCAGCCACGACCTGGACGAGGCGTTTAAGCTGGGCAACCGCATCGCCTTGATGGAAGGCGGCAGGATTGTCCAGATCGGAACCGCCCGCCAGATCATCGCCAATCCGGTCAATGATTATGTGGCCGATTTCGTGGCCCACATGAACCCGTTGGGCGTCCTGACGGCCGAAGACGTGGTCGAAGAAGGCGATGCCGAAGGCGAACCCGTTCCCCGCGACATGCCCGTCAAAATGGTCATGGACCGACTGTCCGAGGATTCGGCCGTCCCCGTCATGGGCGGCGGACGCATCACCCGCAAGGCCGTCCTGGCCCGCCTGATCGACCCGCGCGGATAGCGCGGGTCCCCTAACCCTCAGCTGTTCTGAAGATCTCGGTGATAGCGGATCAGCAACATCAGCCCGAAGGCCAGCAGACCCAGGCTCAGGCCAAACACATAAAGATGGCTCACATATTCGCCGATATAACTGGGATAGAAGGAACGACGCATCTGGCCGACGACATGCACCAGCGGGTTGAACCACAGCCAATTCTGATAGGGCTGCGGAATGTCGTCGAACATGAAGAACACGCAGGATAGCAGGAACAGCGGCCGCATCAGGATGCCCCATAAAGGCTGCCACCAGCTGAACGCCTCGAACATGAAGCAGTTCATGACCCCGATGGCCGAGGCAAAGGTGATCGCCATGACCATCCCAAGCGCGATGCCCAGGACCTGCGGATCCGTCCGCGTGTCCAGAAACGTATAGATCCCCGTGAAGACGATGGTCGAGACCATCACATGCGTGATGGTGTTGAAGGCGATCCGCGCCAGCAGCGCATCCATGAAGGTCACGGCAGGATAAGCCAGCAAGGCCTTCGAATAGCGGACGGAATTCGCAACCTTTCCTGACACGTCCAGATAGCACATGAAGGGCACGACGCCGGTGGCATAGAAGATCGCGAAATTCGTTCCGATCGGAGGAGAGCGGAATCCAACCGAGAAGATCAGCGTCAGCAGCACGATCCCGCCGACCGGTTCGGCGATGGTCCATAGATATCCCCCCGACGCGCGCCCGTTGCTGGTCTGCATCTCACGCAGGATCAGGGCTCCGATGGCGCGCAGGCTGGCAAAGCTGCGATGCCTGCGAACCTCGCGCAGCGCACGATGGCCGGCCTTTGTTGCGAATTGCGGCAAGGGTGCATGACCGCGATCGGAAGGTATGTCTTGGGACGTGTCTTGCATGACTTCGCGCCGGGGGCGCCTTTCTCTGATCACCGTCCCGTGCCGGGATCAGTGCTGGAACTGTTCCTTCGGCTTATGTATGAGAGCCGGGAAGAGTTCAACATGACAGGCGGGGTAAGCGCATGTCCGCCCAAGACAACCGGACCGAAAACCAGAACCCGGATCAATCACCCGACAGCGATGCCACCCCCGTGCAGGCAAATGCGCCTGCCAAGGCGGATGCTGCGGCCGGGGCCGGGGCCGATCCGAGCCGTGGCAGGATGAGCCCGGGCAAGGTAGGTGCTGGAAAAGCGGGACCGGGTAAAGTGGGGCCTGGCAAGATGGCGGGCGGTCGCATGGGTCCGAAAAAGGGCGGCATCGGCGCTGGCCCAAGCCCCCGCGCGAACGTCGGGGGTCCTGCCGGCCAAGCCAAAGCCGGCGGGTCTGGCCGTCCAGGCAATGGTCCCGCGACGCCCGCGCAGCAACGCCCCCAAGCGACGCTGGAACAGCCGGTCCTTCCACCTGCCAGCCCTGCCGCCTTCGAAAAGCGCCATTTCGGGCTGGTCATCAGTTTCGTGCTGCTGGTCATCCTGCCGACCTTTCTGGCGGGGTACTATCTCTATACCCGTGCGGCAGATCAATACGCGTCTTATGTCGGTTTCTCGGTGCGCAGCGAAACCTCGGCGACGCCGACGGATGTGCTGGGCGGGCTTGGATCGCTGGTGGGGTCCAGCTCGACGACGGATACCGACATCCTCTTCAAGTTCATCCAGAGCCGGGATCTGGTCGAACGGGTCAATGCCAAGCTGGACCTGCAGGCGATCTGGTCAAAGGCGCCCAATGACCCGATCTTCAGCTATCGCGGCGGCACCGCGCTCGAGGATCTGGCCGAGGAATGGGAACGCAAGGTCCGCATCTATTACGACAACGGGATGATAGACCTGCGCATCCTGGCCTTCGACGCCCAGGACGCGCAGGACATCGCCACCGCCATCCTGGAAGAGGGCAGCATCCTCATCAACCAATTGAACGACATCGCCCGCGAAGACGCGTTGCGCTATGCCCGTAGCGAACTTGATCGCGCGCAGGACCTGCTGAAGACGGCGCGCCAGAACATCACCGAGTTCCGCAACCGATATCAGCTGGTCGATCCGACCGCCGATGTCCAAAGCCAGATCGGGGTTGTCACGTCGCTGCAACAGCAGCTGGCCGAACAGTTGGTGTCACTGGGGATGCTGCAATCGAACGCACAAGCCAACGATCCGCGCATCAGCCAGACGGATCTGCGCATCAAGATCATCCGCGAGCAGATCGAGGCTGAGCGCCAGAAGTTCAGCTCGGACAGCGATGACGTGGCCCTGTCGGATGTCGTGGGCCAGTACGAGACGCTGGCCGTCGATCGGCAATTTGCCGAAACGACCTATACCGCCGCGCTGGCCGCCTTTGAATCTGCCCGCGCCGAGGCTGTCCGTCAATCGCGCTACATCGCCTCCTACATCCGCCCAACACTGGCACAGGAGGCCGAATTCCCTCAGCGGGGCCGGCTTCTGCTGATCATTGCCGGTTTCCTGGCCGTCGCATGGGTGATCGGCTCGCTTGTCTTCTATAGCCTGCGCGACCGTCGATGATCCACCTGCAGAACATCTGCAAGAGCTACACGCTGAACGGGCGCCGCAAGGTGGTCGCCGACAATATCACGGCGACCTTTCCGTCGGGCGTTTCGGTGGCGCTACTGGGTCGGAACGGTGCGGGCAAATCGTCCCTGCTGCGGATGATCTCGGGGGCGATGCTGCCGTCCAGTGGCAAGATTTTGTCCACGGGCACGATCAGCTGGCCGGTCGGTTTCGCGGGTTCCTTCAACGGCGAACTGACGGGCGAACAGAATTGCCGATTTGTGGCCCGCGTCTATGGGGTGAACACGCGGCAGCTTCTGGCCTTCGTCGAAGATTTTGCAGAGCTGGGCGATCACTTCTACCTGCCCTTCCGGTCCTATTCATCTGGCATGAAATCGCGCCTGGCCTTCGGCCTGTCGATGGCGGTGCCTTTCGACACCTATCTCGTGGACGAGGTTTCAGCTGTGGGCGATGCCGCCTTCAAGGCCAAGTCGAACCGCGTCTTCAATGAACGCATGTCGCGATCGGGTGCTGTGGTCGTGTCGCATTCCATGGGAATGCTGCGCGCCACCTGTCATGCGGGCGCTGTACTGGAGGATGGCAAGCTGACCTTCATGCCCGATCTGGAAGAGGCGATCGCGCTGCATATGGAGAATATGAAGCGCGGTCAGCTTCAGCAGGGTTAGACCAGGAACGCCTTCAGATCGTCCAGCAGACGGTTCGCATGGGTGGCCGTCAGGCCGTGCGGTGCGCCGTCGTATTCGATCAGCTTGGCGGTGGGCACCATCTTTACCAGACGATGCGCCGTCGCCTCGATCGGAACGGTCTTGTCCCCCGTGCCGTGGATCACCAGGGTCGGCACCTTGAGGCTGTCCATGTCCGCGGTGAAATCGGTCGTCCCGAAGGCCGTCACACAATCCAGCGTCGCCTTGGGGCTGGCCATCATCGCCATGCTTTGGGCCCAGTTCAGTTGCGCGTCGCTGACCCCACCTTCGGGCGTACCCTGACCAAAAAAGTCCTTGAAGAAATCTGCCAGAAAACCGGGGCGATCATCGCGCAGGCCTTGACGCATCTGTTCAAACAGATCGGCCGGCGCGCCATTCGGATTGTCATCCGATTTTAGCATCCCCGGAGCGACCGAAGACACGAAAACCGCCTTTGACACATTGGCACCCTGATGCCGCGACATGTAGCGCGCGACCTCACCTCCGCCCATAGAAAAGCCGGCAATGGTCGCGTCCTTCAGGTCCAGCGCCCTGATGACGGCGGCCAGATCGTCGGACAGGGTGTCGTAATCATAACCAGCAAAGGGCTGACCCGACCGGCCGAAACCGCGGCGGTCGTAACTGATGACCCGGTAACCCGCCTCGGCCAAGCCAAGGGCCTGCGTTTCCCAGCTGTCGGCATTCAGGGGCCAGCCGTGTATCAGGACGACAGGCGCGCCCTGCCCCCAATCCTTGACATAAAGTTCGGTGCCGTCATCGGCGGTGATCATGGGCATGGGTTCGTCCCTTTCATCGGTTGATCTTGGGGGCGAACGCGCGACGGCGGGACAGGTTCACCCGCCGTCGGTCAAGATGCCGTGGCCTTACTGGACCTTGACCCAGTTCTGGCTTTTACACAGCAGACCGCCCGCGACGCAGCCCGACAGGCTGAGCTGCTGGCCCGAGACGCTGGCCTTGCCGGCATAGACCTTGTCGTTCGACGGGCGCCAGACCTGCCCCTGATATTTGCCGCCGCCCTGGGGGGCCATGTCGATGACGATCTGGCGGCCGAGGTTCGGGGATTTGTATTCCTGCGTGCCCTTGAAGGTGCGGGTGATGGTGCCGCAGAAGGCGCCGCCGCAGGGGGCGATGGTGACATAGGCAAACGCACCCTCGTCGGGCTGGGTCTGCCAGACGCCCTCGATGGGGTCGGCGGCGGCGGCCGTGGCGCCCAGGGCCAGCGCGGCTGCAAGAATGATGTGACGCATGATCTCTCCTCCTCAGGATGGCCGATGTTGTGCGGGCCTTGGCGCATATGGCAAGCATGACGTCAGGTCCGGGTCTTTACGTCACGGCCCGCCCCGTGGCAAAGAACGCGCAACCCATTCCGCGGAAGGCCAGCGACATGATCCTTTACCCCGCCATCGACCTGAAAGACGGCAATTGCGTGCGCCTGTTGCGCGGCGACATGGAGGCCGCGACCGTCTTCGGCAGCGATCCCGCAGCCCAGGCCCGCGCCTTTCAGGATGCCGGTGCCGAATGGCTGCACCTGGTCGATCTGAACGGCGCCTTCGAGGGCAAGCCCGTGAACGCCGCCGCGGTCGAGGCGATCCTAGCCGCCACCGACATCCCGACCCAGTTGGGCGGCGGCATCCGCGACATGGCCACCATCGAAAGCTGGCTGGATCGCGGGCTGACGCGGGTGATCCTTGGGACCGTGGCGGTGGAAAACCCCGATCTGGTGCATGAGGCCGCGCAGGCCTTCCCCGGTCGCATCGCGGTGGGCATCGACGCCCGCGCGGGCCGCGTGGCCACCCGTGGCTGGGCGACCGAGACCGACGTCATGGCCACCGATCTGGCGCAGCGTTTCCAGGACGCGGGCGTGGCCGCCATCATCTATACCGATATCGACCGCGATGGCGCGATGGGCGGCCCGAACGTCCAGGCGACCGAGGCCCTGGCCCGCGCCGTCAACATCCCGGTCATCGCCTCGGGCGGCGTGTCCTCGATGGAGGATCTGCGGGCGCTGGCCGATACGCAGGTGATCGCGGGCGCGATTTCGGGGCGCGCGCTCTATGACGGCGCGCTGGACCTGACGCAAGCGCTGGCGGCACTGAAGTAAGCGGCTCTGGCTGCGGCGGCGATTTCGCATTAGAAGATGCGCAAATGCCGCCGATACCGTGCGGCACCAAGAAAAAGGTCAAGCGATGCTGAAGACGCGCATCATTCCCTGCCTTGATGTGGCCGATGGCCGCGTCGTCAAGGGCGTCAACTTCGTGGACCTGCGCGATGCCGGCGACCCGGTCGAGGCCGCCCGCGCCTATGACGCCGCCGGTGCGGATGAAATCTGCTTTCTGGACATCCACGCCACCCATGAAAACCGCGGCACCATGTTCGATCTGGTGACGCGCACCGCCGAGCAATGCTTTGTGCCGCTGACCGTGGGCGGCGGCGTGCGCACGCATGAGGACGTTCGCGCCCTGCTGCTGGCGGGGGCCGACAAGGTCAGCTTCAACTCGGCCGCCGTGGCCGACCCCGATGTGGTGGCCGCCGCCGCCGATCGCTTTGGCAGCCAATGCATCGTGGTGGCCATCGACGCCAAGACCGTCGCCGATGGCCGGTGGGAGATCTTCACCCACGGTGGCCGCAAGCCCACCGGCATCGACGCCGTCGAATTCGCGAAGCTGGTCGAGGCCAAGGGCGCGGGGGAAATCCTGCTGACCAGCATGGATCGCGACGGCACGCGCTCGGGCTTCAACCTGCCGCTGACGCGCGCCATTGCGGATGCGGTGAACGTGCCGGTCATCGCCTCGGGCGGTGTCGGAACGCTGGATCACCTGGTCGAAGGCGTGACCGAGGGCCATGCCAGCGCCGTCCTAGCCGCCAGCATCTTTCATTTCGGCACCCATACCATCGCCGAGGCCAAGGCCCACATGGCCGCGGCCGGCATTCCCATGAGGCTGACATGACCGCCATAGATCGCCTTGCCGCGACCATCGAATCGCGCCGAACCGAGGATCCCGACAGCAGCTGGACCGCCAAGCTGCTGGCGAAGGGCCCCGAGAAATGCGCCGAGAAATTCGGCGAGGAATCGATCGAGGCCATCATCGAGGCCGTGAAGGGCGACCGTGCGCGCCTGACCTCGGAGGCCGCCGACGTGGTCTTTCACCTGCTTGTGATGCTGGCATCGCGTGACGTGACGCTGGCCGACGTCCAGGCTGAACTGGAACGGCGTGAAGGAACCTCGGGATTGACCGAAAAGGCGGCGCGCGGGTCTGCGAACCCCGGTTAAGCACTCAAAGGTCGCGCAAATGCGCCCCAAGGGGTTGAAACCCTTCCCCTTGACCAACCACAAGGGCTATAAGCCCCGCAATCGCCGCGCGTGACGCGGCCTGACCAACACACGGCAGAGGACGGCATGACCAACGATTCCAACAACGGCAAGCATCACGAAGGCGACGTGGCTTTCATCCAGTCGCTGGCCCAACTGCTGAACGCAAGCGAGCTGAACGAGATCTCGGTCAAGCGCGAATATGGCGAACATGACCGCCTGACGGTCAGCCTGACCAAGCAGGGCAAGCAGGTGGTCTATGCCGCCGCCCAGCAACAGGCAGCCCCCGCCGCCGCGCCGCAGGCTGCAGCCCCTGCACCATCGGCACCTGCCGCCGCCCCCGCCCCCGCCGCAAACCAAGATCCCGCGACCCTGCCGGGCGTCGTGACATCGCCCATGGTCGGCACCGCCTATCTGGCCGCCGAACCGGGCGCCGCAGCCTTCGTGCAGGTCGGCCAGTCCGTGGCCGAGGGCGAGACGCTGATGATCGTGGAAGCCATGAAGACCATGAACCACATCCCCTCGCCCCGCGCCGGCACCGTCAAGCGCATCCTGATCGACGACGGCAGCCCGATCGAGTTCGGTGCCCCCCTGATGATCGTCGAGTGAGGCATATCCCCATGTTCGACAAGATCCTCATCGCCAACCGCGGCGAGATCGCGCTGCGCGTGATCCGCGCCTGCCGAGAGATGGGCATCGCGTCCGTTGCGGTCCACTCGACCGCCGATACGGACGCCATGCATGTCCGCATGGCCGACGAGTCGGTCTGCATCGGCCCTCCCTCCTCGACCAACAGCTATCTGTCGATGCCTGCCCTGATCTCGGCCTGCGAGATCACCGGCGCGCAGGCGATCCATCCCGGCTACGGTTTCCTGTCGGAAAACGCCGGTTTCGTGCAGATGCTGGAAGATCACGACATCACCTTCATCGGTCCCCGGGCGGAGCATATCCGCATCATGGGCGACAAGATCACCGCCAAGGACACCATGAAGGCGCTTGGCGTCCCCTGCGTTCCCGGTAGTGAGGGTGGCGTCAACGACGTAGAGGACGCCAAGCGCGTCGCAGCCGAAATCGGCTATCCGGTCATCATCAAGGCCACCGCTGGCGGCGGCGGTCGCGGCATGAAGGTCGCCGAGAACGAAGCGGGTCTGGAAGTCGCCTTCCGCACAGCCCGGTCCGAGGCCAAGGCGGCCTTCGGCAACCCGGACGTCTATATCGAGAAATACCTGCAGCGTCCGCGCCACATCGAGATCCAGGTCTTTGGTGACGGAAAGGGTCGCGCGGTGCACCTGGGCGAACGCGACTGTTCGTTGCAGCGCCGTCACCAGAAGGTGCTGGAGGAGGCGCCGGGCCCGTCGATCACGCAGGAACAGCGCGACCGGATCGGGGCCATCTGTGCCGATGCCATCGCCAAGATCGGCTATGCCGGTGCCGGCACGATCGAATTCCTGTTCGAGGATGGCGAGTTCTATTTCATCGAGATGAACACCCGCCTTCAGGTCGAACACCCGGTGACCGAGGCCATCTTCGGCGTCGACTTGGTCCGCCAACAGATCCGCGTCGCCGCCGGTCTGCCGATGGAGTTCCACCAGGAAGACCTGGTCATCAACGGCCATTCGATCGAAGTGCGGATCAACGCCGAAAAAGTGCCGGGCTTCTCGCCCTGCCCTGGCAAGATCACCCAGTATCACGCGCCGGGCGGTCTGGGCGTGCGGATGGATTCGGCGCTTTATCAGGGCTATTCGATCCCGCCCTATTACGACAGCCTGATCGGCAAGCTGATCGTGCATGGCCGGGACCGCAACGAAGCCCTGGCCCGCCTGTCGCGCGCCTTGGGCGAGCTGATCGTCGACGGTGTCGATACCACCGTGCCGCTGTTCGATGCGCTGCTGCAGGAACCTGACATCCTGTCCGGCAACTATTCGATCCACTGGCTTGAACGGTGGCTGGCCCTGCATTTCGGCTGAGACAGCAGTGCTGACGCCGTCGCAACTGCTGACCGGCTATGCACGCGGCGTCTTTCCCATGGCGGAAAGCGCCGATGATGATCGGCTTTACTGGTTCGATCCCCCTATGCGGGGGGTCCTTCCCATCGGTGCTGTCCATGCGTCGCGATCGCTGCTGCGCGATCTTCGCCGGGGCGGATGGTCGGCGCATCTGGACAGCGATTTCGACCGCATCGTCGCCATCTGCGGCGATCGAGACACGACCTGGATCAACGCGCCTCTGGCGAAACTATACGGGCAGCTTCACAGGGCCGGGCACGCCCACGCGATCGAAATCCGCCGTCACGGCGAATTCGCAGGCGGGATGTTCGGGGTGACTTTGGGTGCGGCGTTCTTCGGTGAATCCATGGTGTCCGCGCAGACGAACGGGTCCAAGATGGCGCTGCTTTGGTCATCCGACCATCTGGCGCGCTGCGGTTTCAGTCTGTTTGACACCCAGTTCCTGACACCGCATCTGGCCCGGATGGGTGGCATGGAGATCCAGCGTTGCATCTATCAGCAGCAGCTATCGCAGGCGTTGAAGCGCAAGGCCGATTTCCGGGCCTTTGATCCGATCACGGATCATCAGCTTTGGCAGGACATGACCCAGACGTCATAGCGCGCGTCGTCCAATGCCGACAACGCAGGCGAACTGGCGATCATCCACCCTGCAAAGACGGTTGTGTTCTGGCGCAGATCGGTAATCGTCATCTGGGCAAAGGCGTCCGAACTGGGATCGCTGGACGGATAGCGGCACTCTCCCACCCGAACCTCCAGGCGGCCATAACGGACAGCGTCGCCAACGGGGACCAGCAGATCGGTCGTCCGTCCCGAAACCTTGTCCAGCCCCCGCAGCATGGCTGCCTTGCCCTGCTGCGTGTCCTGCGCCATGGCAGGGGCGGCAAGACATGCCAAGCAAAGAAGCACTTTCATCATGGCGTGACCTCGGGTTCGTTGGCGGCCTGGCTGTCCACAAATTTCATCATCAATTGCAACAGGCTGACGGCACCTTGCACATCCTCGATCTCATCGCCCGGCGCCAGATTGTCCATGCTGCCGCCTGGCTGCAGCTGGATATAGGCCCCACCCAGCAGACCGTCCGACTGAATCAGCGCCGCGCTGTCGGCGGGAAGCACGACATCATCAGGGATCTGGAAAACAGCATCTGCCAAGTAGGTCTGCGGGTTCAAACGGATGTCGCTGACGCGGCCAATCCGGACGCCTGCCAAACGGATTTCGGTCCCGACACTGACACCATCCACGTCGGGAAACGACGCGGTGACCTGATAACCGCCACCGCCATCCCATTTGCCCTGTGCCGTCCAGGCCAAAAACCCTCCAGCCACAGCCAGCACTAAAGCGCCCGCGATCAGTTCCGCCCGCGCTTCGGTCGTCGCAGAGGTCATTTATTCAGGCTGCCAAGCATCATAGTCGCTACGCGTGACCGGCTGAACGCGGGACAGCGAGCCGGCCGGGACATAAGCGTCCAGGGTGCCGGTCTGGTTGGCCTTGTGCGGCTGTTCCCACGCCTTGCGCGGGACCGGAACCTCGGTCGGGGGCTCGTTCCAGGTGTGGTGCAGCCAGCCGTGCCATTCCGGGCTGACCCGACTTGCCTCGGCCTCGCCGTCATAGATGACCCAACGACGCTTGCCGTCCTTGCTTTTGTAGAAGACGTTTCCGTTGCCATCCTCGCCAACCTTGACGCCGTTCCGCCAGGTCCAGAACTGGGTATTGAGCGTCTGGCTGTTCCACCAGGTCAGAAAGCGCAGGGGATAGGACATCGACAGGACCTCATCGATCGGAATTTCGTGACGATATGCCCCGAAAAGCGCCCGAGGTCCAGCCTCGGCGCACTTTCGGGACGCCCGACCCGGATCAACCGGCCGAGGCGCTTTCCTTCTTGGGATCGGCGTGGATCAGCAGCGGCTTTGCCGATGCCATCTCGACGGCCTCCTCGTTGACGACAACCTCTTCGACGCTGTCCATACCCGGCAGTTCGAACATCGTCTCCAGCAGGATCTCCTCGAGGATCGAACGCAGGCCGCGCGCACCGGTCTTGCGCTTGATGGCGCGGGCGGCGATGGCCGTCAGGGCATCCTCGGTGAAGGTCAGCTTGACGCCTTCCAGGTCGAACAGGCGCTGATATTGCTTGATCAGAGCGTTCTTGGGCTTGGTCAGGATGATGATCAGCGCTTCTTCATCCAGATCGGTCAGCGTGGCGATGACCGGCAGACGGCCGACGAATTCCGGGATCAGGCCGAATTTCAGCAGATCCTCGGGCTCCAGTTCCTTGAAGGTCTCGCCGACACCCTTGTCGGTGTTTTCCTTGACCGCGGCGCCAAAGCCCATGGCCGTTCCCTTGTTGCGCTGCTGGATGATCCGGTCCAGACCCGCAAAGGCGCCGCCGCAGATGAACAGGATGTTTGTCGTGTCCACCTGCAGGAACTCTTGCTGGGGATGCTTGCGACCGCCCTGCGGCGGAACGCTGGCCACGGTGCCTTCCATGATCTTCAGCAGCGCCTGCTGAACGCCCTCGCCCGACACGTCGCGCGTGATCGAGGGGTTGTCGGACTTGCGGGTGATCTTGTCGACCTCGTCGATATAGACGATGCCGCGCTGCGCACGTTCGACATTGTATTCACTGGATTGCAGCAGCTTCAGGATGATGTTCTCGACATCCTCGCCCACGTACCCGGCTTCGGTCAGCGTCGTGGCGTCGGCCATCGTGAAGGGCACGTCCAGGATACGCGCCAGGGTCTGCGCCAGCAGCGTCTTGCCGCAGCCCGTCGGGCCGATCAGCAGGATGTTCGACTTGGCCAGTTCGATATCGGTCTTGGAGCCGTGGTTCAGGCGCTTGTAGTGATTGTGCACGGCGACCGACAGAACACGCTTGGCATGTTCCTGACCGATCACGTAGTCGTCCAGGACACCGCAGATCTCGCGCGGGGTGGGCACGCCCTCTCCGGTCTTCAGACCGTTCGTCTTTGTCTCTTCGCGGATGATGTCCATGCAAAGCTCGACGCATTCGTCGCAGATGAACACGGTCGGCCCGGCAATCAGCTTTCGGACCTCGTGCTGGCTCTTGCCGCAAAAGCTGCAATAGAGCGTGTTCTTGCTGTCGTTGCCGGACTGGTTGGCCATCGTCCACTTCCTTCATTGCCGCCGATGCGCTTTGGCAGGCGGGCGACGTCGGGGGTTCCCGAACGCCGCGTCTTCGGATTGCCCGCGCCGGGCTGCGCCGGCACGGGTATTTGTCATCAGTTTAAGGACAGGCCGTGCCCGTCACAATCCCCAACGGACCTATTTCTTTTCCGCTTCGGCCTTGCCGCGGGGCGCGACGACCTCGTCGATCAGGCCCCAGTCCTTGGCTTCCTCGGGCGACATGAAGCGGTCGCGCTCCAGCGCGGCCTCGACCTCGTCCAATGGACGCCCCGTGTGCTGGACATAGATGTCGTTCAGGCGGCGCTTCAGCTTTTCAGTTTCGCGCGCATGGATCAGGATGTCGGTCGCCTGGCCCTGATACCCGCCCGAGGGCTGGTGCACCATCACGCGGCTGTTGGGCAGCGAATAGCGCAGGCCCTTTTCACCGGCCGCCAGCAGCAGCGACCCCATGGATGCCGCCTGCCCCACGACCAGCGTCGAAACGCGCGGGCGGATATACTGCATCGTGTCATAGATCGACAGACCCGAGGTGACGACGCCACCGGGGCTGTTGATGTACATGCTGATGTCCTTGTTCGGGTTCTCGGCCTCAAGGAACAGCAGCTGCGCGCAGATCAGCGTCGACATTCCGTCATGGACGGGGCCGGAAACGAAGATGATCCGTTCCTTCAGCAACCGCGAGAAGATGTCATAGGCGCGTTCCCCCCGAGAGGTCTGTTCGACCACCATCGGAACAAGGGTGTTCATGTAGAATTCTGCCGGATCGCTCATCTTCAGTCCTTCTTTGGTCCCTGTCCCCGCGATTCGACCGGGTACTAGAACCCGTGTTAGACGCGATAGGTTGACAGAGTCTTAGTAACCGGCAAGGTCAGCCGCAAGGGATGGAACGAAATTCGGGCGGGGCAATTGCCGCAGGCCGCCACAGGAGATGCGCGTGAAACTGATCGTGGGGCTGGGCAATCCCGGCGCGAAATATGCAGCCAACCGTCACAATATCGGTTTCATGGCCCTTGATCGCATGGCCGAGGATCATGGTTTCATCCCCTGGAAGACCCGTTTTCAGTCCCTGTCCGCCGAAGGCCGCTTGGGTGATACGCGCGTCACCCTGCTCAAGCCACAGACCTTCATGAACCTGTCGGGCCAGTCGGTGGGCGAGGCGATGCGCTATCTGAAGCTTGAACCCGCGGACGTGATCGTGCTGCATGACGAACTGGATCTGGCGCCGGGCAAATGCCGCGTCAAGCAGGGCGGCGGTCATGCGGGCCATAACGGGCTGCGTTCCATTCATCAGCATATCGGGGCGGAATACGGCCGTGTCAGACTGGGCATCGGGCATCCGGGCCACAAGGACCGGGTGGCAGGCTATGTGCTGTCCGATTTCGCCAAGGCGGACCAGGATTGGCTGGACGACCTGATGCGCGGCATCTCGGACGGGGCGGCAGCGCTAGCGGCGGGCGATGGTAGCCGGTTCCAGAACGCGGTCGCGGCGCGGGTCAATCCGGCTCGCAACAGCGGCACAGAAGGCCCCGCCACGGCCCAGGACAGCCTTGCCCCACGCGCCCAACGGCCCGAACGCCCCGCGCCTGCTCCAACGGCCTTTGCCGACAAGCTGAAATCGCTGACAGATCGTTTCAAATGACAGTGCGCGCGGCATTCCTTGATCAGGCCCGATCCTGTCATCAGCTGGGGTCGCCCCTGACGGCGGCCCTGTGCGAAGGCTTCGCGCGCATCCTGGACCCCGCGCAGGGTCACGTCGCCAAGCAGATCCTGAACTGGCCAGGCGATCCCCTAAGCCGGGCGGATTCGCTGCCCCTGCGTCTGTGCGGCGCGTTGCATGCGCTGGTCCTGACGGATGCGCATGCGCCGCTGGCACAGGCCTATCAGGACCGGAATGTCCCCGATGCCCTGCTGATCCGCGTGCTGCAGGATCACCCCGATCACATCCTGCACTGGCTGACCAGTCCCCCGCAGACGAACGAGGTCGCGCGATCCGCACCGCTGATCGCGGCGGCGCGGTTTCTGGCGACCTTGGGCCCCCAGCCCCTGCATCTGCGCGAACTTGGGGCCTCGGCGGGGTTGAA
The DNA here is from genome assembly GCF_003259195.1 of Paracoccus sediminilitoris. GTDB lineage: Bacteria > Pseudomonadota > Alphaproteobacteria > Rhodobacterales > Rhodobacteraceae > Paracoccus > Paracoccus sediminilitoris. The sequence goes on along the minus strand of NZ_QJPK01000012.1, from coordinate 38,749 downwards.
CCTGAATTTCGACAAGTATCATCTTGGGCCGTCAGAGACCGGCGTGTCCCTGACGCCCGAATGGCAGGGAGACATTCCTGAAGGACAGTTCACCGTGGCCAGCCGGCGCGGGGTCGACCTGAACCCGCTGGACCCCGAACGTGACGGGCTGCGGCTGATGGCCTATTGCTGGGCCGATCAGACCGCCCGCATGGCCCGGCTGCAGGCTGCCCTGGAACTGGCACGGCAAGACCCGCCCCGCGTTGCTCGCGGCGATGCCGGGCAGTGGCTGACGGCGCAACTGCAGACGCCCGCCCGTGGAACGGTGCTGGTCTTCCATACTGTCGCCGCGCAGTATTTCCCCTCGGCGACCGGCGCGGCCTGTGCGGCTGCGCTGACCATGGCCGGTGCACGGACCAGCCCCGAACGTCCCTTGGCGCATCTGCAGATGGAGGCGGATGGCGGCGACGGTGCGGCCCTGACGCTGACGCTGTGGGACGGGCGCAGGCGCGACTGGTCGCTTGGCCGCGCCGATTTTCATGGCCGATGGGTGCGATGGTCACCCATGGCGATCTGACGCCCCATTCGGACCGAAAGCGGCCTTTCGAAAACCGCGCGCGCCGCTTAGGCTGTCGAAAAAGGAAAGGCAAGCGCATGGAACCATCGCTGAACGTTCTGGGAGAAGACCTGCAGCTCTGTTCGACCAGGCCGATGACCGGCTTCTATCGCAACGGCTGCTGCGATACCGGCCCGCAGGATCGGGGCAGCCACACGGTCTGCGTCATCCTAACGGATGAATTTCTGGCCATGTCGCGCTATCTGGGCAACGACCTGACCACGCCGCGCCCCGAATTCGGATTTCCGGGCCTGAAGGCGGGCGACCGCTGGTGCCTTTGCGCCAGTCGGTTCCTGCAGGCGGCGCAGGAATTTGCGGCACCCAAGGTCGTGCTGGCATCGACCCATCAGCGCGCCATGGATATCGTCCCACTGGAGTTGTTGAAGCGTCATGCCGAAACCAGCACGCTTTAGTATCGGACTGATCGCGGCCCTTCTGCTGGCCACGAAGGCAATGGGTTTCGGGACGGATCTGTCCGGCGACATCCGGCCCGACGACGTCGCGCGTCTTGAACAGCTGGACAGCGTGGCGGGCCACAGCCTGCGGCGCGCTCTGGCCAGCGGATCGGCATCCGATCTTCAGGTGTTGATCGAGGGCCTGTCGGGCGAGGCGCTCCCCTTGGGCGAGGCAAGCTCGGTCCTGCCGGGGGACTGGTCATGCCGCATGCTGAAGCTGGGGCGCGACCTAGCCTTAGTCGTTTATGCGCCCTTCACATGCCGGATCGACCGCGATGGCGGTTTTGCCAAGCTGACCGGATCGCAGCGCAGCCGGGGACAGATCGGCGTGATCAACGATCGCCTGGTCTATCTGGGGACTGCCTATGTGGCTGGCGACACGGCACCCGATTACGCAGAGCTGCCCGAGCGCGTCGACCCCATGGCGACCCCGCAGGTCGTGCCCGATGTCGGCATCGTCGAGGTCACGTCACCCGACCGCGCCCGCATGCTGTTGCCCCTTCCGCACCTGGAATCCGACCTGAACATCCTGCTGCTAAGCCGTTAAAAAGGGGGGCCGAAGCCCCCCTCTCCTCAGGTGGTGATTTCGACGCCCAGATGTTTGGCGACGGTGAAGATGTCCTTGTCGCCGCGTCCGCACATGTTCATCACGATGATATGGTCTGCGGGCAGATCGGGTGCGATCTTGATGACATGGGCCAAGGCGTGGCTGGGTTCCAGCGCGGGAATGATGCCTTCCTGGGCGCAGCACAGCTGGAAGGCGGCCAGCGCCTCGTCGTCGGTGATGCTGACATATTCGGCGCGACCCATATCCTTCAGCCAGGCATGTTCAGGACCGATCCCCGGATAATCCAGACCCGCGCTGATCGAATGTCCCTCCAGGATCTGCCCGTCATCATCCTGCAGCAGATAGGTGCGGTTGCCGTGCAGCACACCCGCACGCCCGCCCGACAGGCTGGCGCAATGCTCCATCCGGTCGTCGACGCCCTTGCCCCCGGCCTCGACGCCGATGATGCCGACCTCCTTGTCGTCAAGGAAGGGATAGAACAGCCCCATGGCGTTCGATCCGCCACCGATGGCGGCCACCAGCGTATCGGGCAGACGGCCTTCGCGCGGCATGATCTGCTCACGTACTTCCTTGCCGATGATCGACTGGAAATCGCGCACCATGGCCGGATAAGGATGCGGACCGGCAACGGTGCCGATACAGTAGAACGTGTCGCGCACATTGGTCACCCAATCGCGCAGCGCGTCGTTCATCGCATCCTTCAGCGTGCCGCGACCGCTGGTCACCGGCACGACCTCGGCCCCCAGAAGGCGCATGCGGAAGACGTTCGGCGCCTGACGTTCGACGTCATGCGCACCCATGTAGACGATGCATTTCAGGCCAAAGCGCGCGCAGACAGTGGCCGTCGCCACGCCATGCTGCCCCGCCCCGGTTTCCGCGATAATGCGGGTCTTGCCCATGCGGATCGCCAACAGGATCTGGCCCAGCACGTTGTTGATCTTGTGGGCGCCGGTGTGGTTCAGCTCGTCCCGCTTCATGTAGATCTTGGCACCGCCCAGATTCTGGGTCAGCCGTTCCGCATAATAAAGCGGCGATGGACGGCCGACATAATGTGTCCACAGATCATCCATCTGCGCGGCGAAAGCGGGGTCCACCTTGGCGCGCTCGTACTCCGCCTCCAGTTCCAGGATCAGCGGCATCAGCGTTTCGCTGACGAAACGGCCGCCATAGATGCCGAAGCGGCCCTGTTCATCGGGTCCGGTCTTGAAGCTGTTCAGCAGATCGTCGGCCATAGCGTGCGCCTTCGCGGTTGGGTTGGGACATGTTCGCCCCGTCTTAGCGGTGAAACCGCGCGGGGTGAAGCCCAAGCGGCCGGACATCGGGCCGCATCCCCGACCCTATTCGTCGTCACCCCGGCGCCGTCCGTCGGCATCGATCCACCAGCAGAGGACGCGGCTGCCCTGAAGGGTGCGTTCATCGGCGTCCGCGGCTTTGCCCACACCCCGATGCGCCGTCAGACCGGCGACCGAAACCTGCCCCATCACGCCATGGCCCAATTGGGCATTGGCCAGCTTGTCGATCAGTTGGGGGGTGATTTCCTCCGGGGACGCGCATGCGGGGTCGGCGATGATCGCGGCAAGCCGGGCGCGCCGGGCGTCGTCTTCGGCCAGCAGGCGCTGGACCTCGGCACGAAAGGCCGGTTCGGTTTGGATATAGGCAGAGAGAGTGGGCAATTTCCTGGCGGCGGGCTTCTTCAACTTGATCCGGCCCTGCTGGTACAGCGCCATCAGCAGCCGCGCCCCGATGGGCGAGGTCAGCGCCACCTGTCCGTCGAAAAACGCCAGATCCCGGTCGTCCCTGTCCAACCGCATATCGCCCGCACGCCCCTCATGCACGGCTTTGCGCAATGCGGCCAAAGCGGGCGTGCGATGAACGTCGGGAATCATGTCGATCACCGACAGGGCGGGTTTCATCAGTTCTCGAATACCCCAAAGCATGGTGCCGTTACGTCTTTCAAATGACTTGATCATGCCGGATGCGGGGCCGACTGCCCGCCGAACAGAGAGGGTTCGAACCGCCGACCATCGGATCCTTATGTCCGATCTCTCATAATGCAAACGCCCAATCTGTCAAATCTGCATCATTCAACAGGTTGGGCGGCGCGTGCAGACCGAAGCGGGCGTCGTCATGCCCCGCCCTTCGTAAGTGACCTGGGTCTTGACGAGGTTGTGTTTGATTATGCGGGTGCTGATTTATCGGTGGCTGTAACTGGTACAAGCCCGCCAGCAGGCATTGCCTTGAAACAAAGGCCGGCGCCGCCCGAACGGGCCTCTCCCAAAATCCGCTAAGCAAAGAAGGTGGGCAGCCAGTTGATAGGTGAACTGGCCGCCGACCCGGTCAAAGCCGCAGCTTGCGCCGGCTTTCGATGCTCCGCTCAGCAAAACTGGTCGCCTGGCTGAGCGTCATCCCAAGCTCCACGCAAGTGACGACGATCGATTGTGTGTCTTGCGCGTCCTCGACAAGGTGCTCGTCGCGTGACGCACGTGTCTCTGAGGCGTGACTCATTTTCCAGCCCGGGCGACCGCATTGGACACAGCATCCTTGGTGCTGGGTGCAGCGGCGCTTGTCTTGGGCTTTTCCTTCTTGGGCTTTTTTTCGTCGCGTTTACGCTTGTTCATGCCCTTGGCCATGGTCGGCTCCTGTAAAGCCGTCGAAGGTTCGACGGACTTGGCATCTTAAACCTTTTGCCAAGGATAGATACGGAAATCGGCAGAGGCTGAGATGCCACAGGTGAAACAACAAACAGCGCATCTGTTCGGCGCCGGATCAGCGGCAACTGGCACAGGCTCAGGAGGAGCCAGCCATGGCAAGTGTCAGCGCCGGTGCCTCGGGAAGATGCTCCAGCTGAGCCAAGACAGCAGCCTCGGTCACATCATCTGGCAGCTCATCCGTCCAGACGCTCAGCGATTCCAGCGTATAACTGCCAAACGACGTGACCATGGCCCCATCCGCCGCGTCGCGCCCCCGCACCATCAAGACCCGACCGATCCTCGGGGTGTTGTACCGCGCGTCAAAAGTGAACCAGCGATCCTCAAGATAAACCTCGAACCACGCACAAAAGTCGCCAGGACCGGATGGCGGAACGCCAATGTCGCCAAGATAGCCACTGGCATAGCGGGCGGGGATATTCATGGCCCGGCACAGCGCGATCGCCAGATGCGCGAAATCCCTGCAGACGCCCGTCGCCTCGGACATGGCATGAACGGCGGTTTTCGTCGGGCGGCCGAACTTGTAGCCGAAGGTCAGGTGGTTGTGGACGAAGTTGCAGATTGCCTGCACCCGAGCCCAACCGGGCCGTGTCGTTCCGAAAAGATCCCAGGCCTGCTGCATCAGCACATCGGATTCGCAATATCGGCTGGCTGTCAGGAAAGGGAGCGTTTCGGGCGGAAGGTGCGCGATCTCATGCTGGCGTGCGTTCCAATCAAAGACGTCAGGCTGCCCGTCAACCTGGATCACATCGTCGGACCACAGCCGTGACCGACCGGGCGGCGGTACCATACGCGCCCGGCGATTGCCGAACGGGTCGATGAATTCTTCGACTGGCATTTGCGGTTCAGTTAAAATCTTGTTCGCGCCCAGAATGCGACCAGCCACCGATGGGTGCGGTGACAGCGCAAGGATCAGGGGGACCGGGTTTGGGGCGCTGATGACGACTTCAAAGCCAAAGCGGATGAGCATTGCGGGCCTCCTTACAAGGGGCGATGGTGGAATGCGGAAACCGCTGGTGTGCAGCTTTCTGAATAGCTGGAATATCAGCCAGGCTGGGTTAAAGCATTAAAGGTCCGGCACGGGATGGTATGACTTCATAGCAGGCAGGTGAGCGTCGGCATTCACCGTGTAATGATGGGCCCCTGGGCCGGCCAGGATATGCGGCCTTTGATGAACAGCATGCCAGTGTCGCCTGCTTTCGCTGTCAGGTAGTTGTTCGACATCAGTGTTAACTCCGTGGCTCTGGCGTCGTTCCCCAACCATTGGATGAACTCGTGATCACCAACGAGTTGCCAACGCGCCGCTGTGGCATCGACAAGCAGGTCGGATGTCTGAGCGCGCATCGGGGACCCCATCCATTCCGTTACGAGCAGAATGAGCGGATAGCACTTGCGCCGTTGCGATGGCGCGGGCGCGCAACTGCGCTGCTGGCAAGTGACAATACATCAAATGCGTCTGAACGGCGAATATGAGCCAGCGGAGATTGCCGCATCTACATCCGCTGCGACGGTACGAGACGATGCCAACTGAAGGTTCCGGTTGATCCCAAACGACTGTCGACGACCGGGTCAAATTGTTCCGTGATGGAAGGCCTAGGCTCCAGACCCATTGATTTCAGTTTGTTGCCGTGATTCAGGCTCCGCAAGGAGACCTGATCTATGAGCAATCTTTACTGGCTGGCCGAGGCGCAGATTGAGCGCTTGAAACCGTTTTCTCCAAGAGCCATGGCAAGCCCCGGGTTGTTGATCGAAGGGTTCTGAGTGGTATAATCTTCATTAATCGCAATGGTTTGCGGTGGTGCGACGCGCTTGGGGATTGGTCCGGCCAAAACTCTCTACAACCGCTGGAAACGCTGGAGTGAAAAGGGCGTCTTCGCCCGGATCATGGCGGGCCTGGCCGCCGAAGGCGCCGATCACAAGACCATTATCATCGACGCGACCTGTTTGAAAGCGCACCGTACGGCCTCCAGCCTGCGGGTAAAAAAGGGCGGCGTGCTCGCCAAATCGGGCGCACGAAGGGCGGCATGAACACGAAGTGACATGCCGTCACTGATGCGAAGGGCCGCCCGATTCAGGTCTTCATGTCGGCCGGACAGGTGAGCGATGACACCGGCGCAGCCGCGCTGTTGAGTAGCCTGCCGATTGGCTATGACAAGCGTTGAAAGACAACGGGATAAAGGTTGCATCCCCGGTCGAAAGTCACGCAAGAAAGCCGTGAAACATGACAGGCGACGGTACAAACAACGCAACCGGATCAAGATCATGTTCGGCCGCCTGCCTGACCATCATCCGCGCGAAGATGCCGTTTTCGCTCCAACGCTTCCATCCGCTGCAGAGCGATTTGTGAGGACCATAAGCAGCGTTTAGGTCGACCTCGAAGCGATGGTGGTCCGTCCTTCACCGTCGCACCAGCCCCAGCCATTGCGGTTGATGAAGATAATCCCGTTCAGCCCCCGCTTGTCGTCAACCCGGGGCTTCCCGTGTGCTTGGGAAAGAAGAGGGCCAAACGTGCCGTCTGGGCGTCGGTCAGCCAGAAGAGATCACTTGTGTTACCGTTCCTTTTCGAAGGCGTGAAACATGCAGCGTCACAGAAATTAAGGCATCCTGACAATAGGCCCCCTGTCACCAGCCGACCTCTGAGAATGCCGTGGCAGGTGGGCGCGCCCAAGCTGCTGATGGATAGCCTAACGCCGCTGCCTGCGGCGCCGAGCGCGGTATGGCCGATCAGCCGGGCATTTCAATCTGGATCTTCACATCGGTGTCGCGACCTTCGGCAGCACGTTCGAAGGCTGCGATGCTATCCTCGAAAGGCAGGCTGAGCGAGATCAGTGGCTTCAGGTCCACCTTGCCCGCCGCGATCAGCGCGATGGCCCGGTCATAGACGTTGGCATATCGGAAGACCGTCTCGATCCGCAATTCCTTGGCTTGCAGGCCGACGATGTCCACGGGGACCGGATCGACGGGCATGCCGACCAGCACGACCGTCCCGCCCGGACGTGCCAGCTGCGGCACGCCCAGGATGGCGGGCGCCGCGCCCGAGCATTCGAAGACCACGTCGGCGCCCCAGCCATCGGTCGATTCCAAGATCGCCTCGGCGGCAGTCCTGTCGCGGATGTTGATCGTCTCGATGCCGGGATATGCGCCGATGATGTCCAGCTTGGGCTGGGCCAGATCGGCCACCAAAACCTTGGCGCATCCCCCGGCCAGGGCGGCCAGCGCCGTCATCATGCCGATGGGGCCCGCGCCAAGGACCACGCCCACGTCGCCGGGCTGAATGCGCGCGCGCAATGCGGCCTGCATGCCGATCGCGAAGGGTTCGACCATCGCACCCTCTGCAAAGGAAACGTGGTCGGGCAGCTTGTAGGTATAGGCCGCCGGATGCACCACCTGCGGCGCCAGGCAGCCATGGACGGGCGGCGTCGCCCAAAAGGTGACTGCGGGATCGACATTGTAGATCCCCAGTTTGGCCGCGCGCGAGGCGGGGTCGGGAATGCCCGGTTCCATGCAGACGCGATCGCCCGTCTTCAGGTGACGGACCTGCGATCCGACCTCGATCACCACACCCGAAGCCTCGTGCCCCAGGACCATCGGTTCGTTCACGACGAAGGGGCCGATCTTGCCGTGGGTATAATAGTGAACGTCGGATCCGCAGACGCCGACCGTATGAACCTGGATGCGGACATCGGTCGGTCCCATGTCCATCTGCAGGGGGATATCCCGCAGCGACAGCTCTCCCTTGCGTTCCAGAACCAGCGATCTTGGCATCGTGCCTCTCCCTTGGATGCGTGACGGCAGACGCTTTGCCGACGGCCGCATACGACGACAGGCAGAGCGGGCTGTAAAGCCTTCGACGATCACGGCTGTTGGAAAAGCGGCATCGATCTTGGCGCGGCAGTGACCGGGGCCACGCGTGGCGACGGTCGATGCCCTGTTTTGCCAGCGATTGCTGCATCTGGACCGCCAAGGCGCAGCGATCCTGCAAGGTCATGGCGCGGCCAAGGGAACACGGCACTTCTGACAAAAGACTATCTTTGGTTGACAAATGTCGGAATCAGCCTCTACCTTGCCATTTGTCGGGTTAATCCTGACATTTGTGTCGCCCGGGGAGGGGTGATGCCTGGAGGAGCAATCATGGAACAACCGCTGCTGGAGGCCACGGGCTTTCGCAAATCCTTCGGGGGCGTCTTTGCCCTGCGCGACGGCCGCTTCACGCTGCGGCCCGGATCGGTTCACGCGCTTTGCGGCGGAAATGGTGCCGGCAAGTCCACCTTCCTGAAGATCCTGATGGGCATTCATCGCCGCGACGGCGGCACGCTGCTGCGCGACGGCAGGGCCATGAGCTTTGACAGCCCATCGCAGGCCCTGGCCAACGGAATTTCGATCATCGAGCAGGAACTGAGCCCGGTTCCGGCCATGACCGTGGCCGAAAACATCTATCTTGGCCGCGAACCGGTTGGACTTTTCGGCCGCGTCCGTTTTCGTGAACTGAACCGCAAGGCACAGGAATTGCTGGACGGGTTCCATTTCGGCATCCGCGCGGAAAGCCTGATGATGGACCTGACGGTGGCCCAGATCCAGCTGGTCGAGATTGCCAAGGCGCTGAGCTATGATGCCGAGATCATCATCATGGACGAACCGACCTCGGCCCTGGGTGAGGCCGAGGCGGACCAGCTGTTCGCGGCCATCAAGACGCTGACGGCCCGCGGCAAGGGCGTCATCTATGTCAGCCACCGCCTGTCCGAGATCTTCTCGATCTGCGACAGTTACACCGTGTTCCGCGACGGCGCCTTCGTCGAGACGGGCGCGATGGCCGACATCGACAAGGACCGCCTGATCCAGCTGGTCGTGGGCCGCCCCCTGACCGAGGAATTCATCAAGGAAAATGAACCGGGCCAGGAGGAACTGTTGTCGGTGCGCAACCTTTATGCCGATCACGGCGTCCGCGACGTGAACTTCGCCGTCAGGCGCGGCGAGATCCTGGCGCTCTATGGTCTGATGGGATCTGGCCGGACCGAGATCTTCGACCGCCTTTTCGGTCTGTCGGACAATGCGGGCGGCGAGATTGTCATCGAGGGCAAGTCCATCCGCATCGACACGCCCCACCAGGCGATCAGCGCCGGGCTGGCCTATGTCACGGAAGACCGCAAACATTCCGGGCTGGTGCTGACAGGGGATGTCCGTGACAACCTTTGCCTTGCAACGCTGGACCGCGTGTCCAGCGGGCAGCTGATGCGCGTGGGCGCTGAACGCGACGCGGCGCAGCGCATGATCGAGACGCTGAACATTAAGACCGCCTCGGACAAGCTGTCGGTGTCCAGCCTGTCGGGGGGCAACCAGCAGAAGGTAGTCCTGGGCAAGTGGTTCCTGACCGAACCGCGCATCCTGTTGTTGGACGAGCCGACGCGCGGCGTCGATGTCGGCGCCAAGCGCGAGATCTATCGCGTCATGTCCGATTTCACCCGTGCCGGAGGGGCCGTCATCATGATCTCGTCCGAGACGGACGAGGTTCTGGGCATGGCGGACCGCGCGGTCGTGATGCGCGACGGTCGCGTGGCCGGTGAATTGCAGCGGGCCGAGTTGTCCGCAGAGAGATTGCTGCATCTGGCGGCCTGAAACCGCGGCCCGCCCCAGACGGGCGACCGCGCGGCGCAAGATGCACGAAAGGGAGGATCAAGGTGGAAAAGCAGATCGAGGCCGCCACGCCGGCCGGGGCAGGAACCGAACAAACGCGCACGATCACGTCGCGCATCGGCCCGTTGGCACAGCGTTACGGCATCCTGATCGCGCTGGTCCTGCTGTGCGTCGTGCTGGCGGTGGTGAACGACAACTTCCTCAGCCAACGCAACATCATCAACGTGTTGCGCCAGACCTCGATCAACGGGATCCTGGCGATCGGCATGACCTTCGTCATCCTGACGCGCGGGATCGACCTGTCGGTCGGGTCTGTCGTGGCCCTGGTGGGGGTCGTGTCGGCCAGTTTCGCCACGACCAGCACCGCGGGGGTCGCAGGATCACCCTACATGCCGCTGATCGCGGTCATGGTGGGGCTTGCGACGGGGACCGCGGTCGGGGCCGTGTCCGGCACGGTGGTGGCCCGGTTTTCCGTGCCGGCTTTCGTGGCGACGCTTGGCATGCTGTCGGCCGCACGCGGTCTGACGCTGATCTATTCGGGCGGTCGGCCCGTGCCGGCGCTGACCGACGGCTATCGCTGGATCGGGACGGGCGATATCGCGGGAATTCCCGTGCCCATCATCCTGTTCGGCCTGGTCTTCGTCCTGGCGCATTTCATCCTGACCCGGACGCGGTTCGGTCGCCATGTCTATGCCGTGGGTGGCAATCCGCACGCGGCCAAGGTCTCCGGCCTGCCGGTCCGTCGCATCCGTTTCGCCGTCTATGCCATTTCGGGGGCGCTGGCGGGGATTGCGGGGATGATCTTGGCGGCCCGGACCGGTTCGGCCCTGCCGCAGGCCGGCGTCGCCTATGAACTGGACGCCATCGCGGCCGTGGTCATCGGCGGCACCAGCCTGGCAGGCGGCATCGGTCGTGTCAGCGGCACCGTGATCGGCGCACTGCTGATCGGCGTGATGAACAACGGGCTCGACCTGATGGGGGTCGAATCCTACTACCAGCAGGTCATCAAGGGCGGGCTGATCGTTGCCGCCGTGCTGCTGGACCGTTCGCGCAAGTCCGAGGACTGACGCCCACCGGGCGCAGGGACAGCGAAAAGATTGTCATAAAGGGAGGAAACCACATGACACCGAAGATGATGATGACAGCCAGCGTGTTGGCCTTGGGACTGGGGGCCGGTGCCGTCCAGGCGCAGGACGAGCCGATCAAGATCGGCATGGCCGCCTATGGCCTGAACGCCGAGTTCATGCAGCTGTGGTCGGCCGCCGGTCAGAAACATCCCGCCGTCCAGTCGGGCATGGTCGAGCTGACGATCTTTGACGGCCGCTATGATGCGCTGGTCCAGCAGGACCAGTTCGAGACGATGATCACCCAAGGCTATGATGCCATCGTCTTTGCGCCCATGGACGTCGAGGCGGGCGCCACGGCGGTCCAGCTGGCGGTCGATGCGGGCATTCCGGTCGTGGGGTCGAACGCACGCGTGAACAGTGACCAACTGACATCCTATGTCGGGTCGAACGATGTCGAGGCGGGCTATCTGGAGGCCAAGGCCGTTCTGGACAAGATGAACTGCGAAGGTGACGTCGTCATCATCGAGGGCCCCATCGGCCAGTCGGGCGAGATCCAGCGCGGCGAAGGCAATGAAAAGGCCTTGGCCGAATGCCCCGACGTCAAGATCCTGGAACGCCAGACCGCCAACTGGTCGCGTGCCGAGGCGCAGAGCCTGATGGAAAACTGGCTGACCTCGCATGGCAACGACATCAAGGGCGTGATCGGCCAGAACGACGAGATGGCCTTGGGCGCCATCGAGGCGATCCGCGCCGCCGGAATGGACGTGAGTGATTTCGCCATCGCGGGCGTCGATGGCGTGACCGACGCGCTGAACGCGGTCAAGGAAGGCAGCATGGATTCCATCCTGCAGGATGGCGAGGCGCAGGCATTGGGGGCGATTGACGTTGCCATCAAGGCTGTCCGCCCGGATTACGAACCCATGTCCGGCATCTGGGAACAATATCCCGACATGCCGTGGAATGACGGCGCAGACAGCGAATACAACGTCCCTTGGACCCCGGTGACCGCCGAAAACGTGGACGCTCTGCTGGCCACCCGCCAGTAAGCCTGACCCGCTTCCCCGGCGCCTTTGGGTGCCGGGACCACTCACGGAATGAATATTTGGATCGTCCCTGCCGCCGCGCGACCCGCAAGGTCGCAGGGACGGTCCCGCGTCAGATAGAGGACCGCTATGGCAGCTTCATTGGACTTTTCCCTGACGGGCAGAACCGCCCTTGTGACGGGTGCCGCCTCGGGGATCGGCGCGGCCATCGCGCGGGCCTTTTCGACCAAGGGTGCGCGCGTCGCGCTTTTGGACATGAACCTGCAGGGTGCCCGCCAACTGGCCGACGACCTGCCCGGCGAGGCGCAGGCCTTTGTCTGTGACGTGACCGACCCTGACAGCATCGCATCGGCATTGGAGGGCGCAACCGAGGCATTCGGCGGCATCGACATCTTGGTGAACTCGGCCGGGATCGTGGATCTGGCCCCGGCCGAGGATCTGTCGCCCCGGGCATGGACGCGCACCATCGACATCAACCTGACCGGCAGCTTCGCCATGGCCCAGGCCGTGGGCCGCGCCATGATCGCCGCAGGCAAGGGCGGCCGCATCATCAACCTGGCCAGCCAGGCGGGTTCGGTGGCAATCGAAGGGCATGTGGCCTATTGCGCGGCAAAATTCGGGATCCTGGGCGTCACCAAGACGCTGGCGCTGGAATGGGGCAAGCATGGCATCACGGTCAACGCGATCTCTCCGACGGTGGTGATGACCGATCTGGGCCGCAAGGCATGGGCGGGCCCCAAGGGCGACGCGATGAAGGCGCAGATCCCGGTCGGCCGCTTTGCCGAACCCGACGAGATCGCAGCGGCGGCGGTCTTTCTGGCCTCGGACGCGGCGGCGATGATCAACGGTGCCGATCTTCTGGTCGATGGCGGATATACGGTGAAATGATGGACAGCAGCGACGTGAATACCCGGACCGGCCTGGCCATGCAGCGGTTCTTCAACGATCCCGACGACATCGTCGACGAAACCGTGGCGGGCTTCGTCAAGGCGCATCGTGATTTGGTCCGCAAGGATCCGATGAACCCGCGCGTCGTGCTGTCGCGCTTTGCCCCGCAGGAGGGGCGCGTCGGCATCGTCACGGGCGGCGGGTCCGGCCATGAACCCGCCTTCATCGGCTATGCCGGGCGCAACATGGTGGACGCCGTCGCGGTGGGGGAGCTGTTTTCCTCGCCGACCGCGCAGGCCTTCGCCGATGCGATCCGCGCCGCGGATGGCGGGGCCGGGGTCGCGGTGCTTTACGGCAATTATGCCGGCGACAACATGAACGTGAAGATGGCGCGCGACATGGTGGCCGCCGACGGGATCGAGGTCGCGCTGGTCGTGGCCAATGACGACGTCTGCTCTGCCCCGCCCGCGGAACGCGCCAAGCGGCGCGGCGTGGCCGGAGAGATCTTCATGTGGAAGATCGGTGGCGCCCGCGCGGCAATGGGCGGCGATCTGGCGCAGGTCCAGGCGGCCGCGCAGAAGGCCATCGATGCCTGCCGTTCCGTCGGCGTGGGCCTTGGGCCATGTACGCTGCCCGCAGTTGGGCATCCGAATTTCCAGATCACCCCCGGCACGATGGAGGTTGGCATCGGTCATCACGGCGAACCCGGCGCCCGTGTCGAGCCTCTGAAACGCGCCGATGACATCGCCGACGACATGCTGCGGATCGTGCTGGACGATCAGGACTTGGCCGAAGGAACCGAGGTCGCGGTGCTGGTCTCGGGTCTTGGCGCGACGCCGGTGAACGAGCTCTACGTCCTCTACGACCGGATCGAGACCGGCCTCGAGGGGGCGGGTCTGAAGGTGCATCGGGCCATCGTCGGCAATTACTTCACCTCGCTCGAGATGGTGGGGGCGACGCTGACCGTCATGGCGCTGGACGACGAACTGAAGGAATTGCTGGACGTCGAATGCGCCGCACCGGGGATCACCATGTCGGGCAAATCTGTCCAGCCGACAGCCGCCATATCCACCCCGCGCCAACGCCGGACCGGATCGGCCAAGGCCGAAGCTGCCACGGAACGCGCGCCCGAGGCCACTGGCGAGCCGCGCCTTGATCTGCACGCGGCGTCCGGCATCGTGTCCGACCTGGCAAGCGTCATCGTATCCAACAAGGCCTATCTGTCCGAGATCGACGGTCTGATCGGTGACGGCGATCATGGCATCAACATGGCCAAGGGCTTCGGGCGGGCCGCCGAACGCATTGCCGGTCGGGACCTTTCACTGGCCAAGGCGTTTTCGACGCTGTCGGACGTATTGATGACCGAGATCGGCGGATCGATGGGGCCGCTTTACGGTTTCATGTTCCGCAACATGTCCTTGGCGATCGACGGGCGGCAGGCGGTCGATGCCGAGGGCTTTGGCGTCATGCTGCGGGCGGGTCTTCAGGGCGTCCGGACCACAGGTGCCGCCGAATTGGGCGACAAGACGCTTGTCGACTGTCTGGTGCCAGCCATCGCCGCCTATGAGGCCGCCCTGCCCCAAGGTTTCGGCAATGCGCTGAAGGCGATGGCAGAAGCGGCCGAGGAAGGGCGCGATAGCACCATCGACATGGTCGCGCGGCTTGGCCGGGCCAGCCGTCTGGGGGAACGATCGCGCGGTGTCCTGGATGCGGGTGCGACCTCTTGCGCGCTGATCCTGACGACGCTGGCGGGCAGCGTGGCGACGCGGCTCTCCCCGGCGTGACGGTCGAAGCCGCGGCATTGCATCGCCGCGGCTTCGCGCCGATAATCGCCGCTATGCAGATGTTTACCCGACACGACCTGACTTTGCTGTTTCGCAGCCTTGCCGACCGCATGGTCGCCGAGCAGGATTATCTGGCCGAACTGGACGGCGAGATCGGCGATGCCGATCACGGCGTGGCCATGTCGGTGGGCTTTTCCGCCGCCGCCAAGGCGCTGTCGGAAGGCGAGCGTGACGCGCCTGCGCTGGCCGATGGCATGATGCTGGCCGCCCGCGCCTTGCTGAACGAGGTCGGCGCGACCACGGGCCCGCTTTATGCCAGTGCGCTGATGCGGGCCGCCCAGGCATTGGGTCCCCAGGCCGAAATTCCCCTGACCCGCCTGCCCGAAATGATCGTCGCCATGTCCGAAGGAATTGCCGCGCGCGGATCCAGCAAGCCGGGTGACAAGACCATGATCGACGCGTGGGCGCCTGCCGCTCATGTCGCCCGTGCGGGCCTGGCGGCTGGCCGGGACGTTGACCGGGTTCTGGCGGACGCCGCCTCCGCCGCGGCAAAAGGCGCCGAAGCCACGCGTGCGATGATGGCATCCAAGGGTCGGGCGGCGCGCCTTGGCCCGCGCAGCCTAGGCCATGTGGATCCGGGCGCGGCATCGGCGGCCGCGCTGCTGGACAGCATGGCGCTGTGGGTTGCGGACCGATCCGGTCGGGCGTCATCATGACGAACGGACAGACGACACGGGTGGGCGGAATCGCCCGCAGTCCCTTGCGCTTTGGCGAGGACCCTCTGCTTTGGGCCGCTTGGCTTTATTACGAAGATGGCATGACCCAAGGCGACATCGCGGCGCAGATGGGTGTCTCGCGCGCCACGGTGAATGCCTATCTGGCCGATGCGCGGGCCCGGGGCATCGTCTCGATCGAGATCGACCCCGACCGCTTCCGCGCCCTCAGCATCGCGCAGACCCTGCAGGACCATTTCAACCTGTCGGATTGCCTGGTGATCCCCTCGGAAGGTCCGGGCATTCCGTTGATCAACCGGTTGGGCGCGGCCGGGGCGCAGCTTTTGGCAAGGACGGCGCAATCGGGCGATACGATCGCGATTACCTGGGGACGCACGGTGCTGGCGCTGGCCGACAACGTCCGCAGCGGCGGGCTTCAAGATCTGCGCGTCGTCCAGGCGACGGGCGGAACCACCGCCAAGATCCCCTGGACCCCCGAGGCCTGCGCAACCACGCTGGCGGACGCCCTTGGCGCGCGCTGCATCCCGATATCGGCCCCAGCGATCGTCTCCTCGCCCGACATGCGGGCGCTTTTGCTGCGTGAACCGGTGGTCGCCGAACAGATGGGCGTTCTGGCCGAAGCGAACCGCATCATTCTGGGCATCTCGTCACTGCGTCCGGAAAGCACGATCCACAGCAGCGGTTTCTTCGATGCGGTGGACGCGCAGGAGTACGCGAATGCGGCGGTCGGCAGCATTGCAGGGCGGCTGATCTCGGCCACGGGCGAGGTCGTCGAGGGACCGCTTGAAGGACGCACCATCGGCATCGACCTGAACAGCCTGGGCAAGATCCCCTGCCGGATCGGTGTCGCGGGGGGAATGGACAAGGTGCAGGCCATTCTGGCGGCCTTGCGCGGCAAGCTGGTCAACGTCATGGTCACAGATGCCGATACGGCCCGCGCGATTCTCGCCTCCGAAGGGTGCGATATCGGCGCCCCCATGCGCGCCGGCAAACCGGCAGCCGCACTGGCCGAGCGCATGCGGGTCAAGAAATTCCTCAATCGTTCCCAGGATGCCGTCACCGAGGCCATCGCAGGTGCCGTCCTGGCGCATGAAGGCCTGCTGGCCCCCATCGAGGGCACGCCCCGCGCCCTGAAAGCCGTGACAGGCCCCCGCCCCGGAAAGGTGGGTCTGGTCATCGGCGGCGGATCGGGACATGAGCCGGGGTTCTTCGGCTATGTGGGGTCCGGTCTGGCCGATGCGGTCGCCATCGGCAATGTCTTTGCCGCCCCGCCGCCCGACCCGATCCTGGCGGCGACGCTGGCCGCCGATGGCGGGGCCGGCGTGCTGCATATCTTCGGCAATTTTTCAGGCGACGTGATGAATTTCGAGATGGCCGCCGAGATGGCCGCCACGCGGGGCATCCCGGTCCGCTCGGTCATCACCACCGACGACATCGCCTCGGCCCCGGTCGAGACGCGGGCGGCGCGGCGTGGCGTGGCCGGCAACGTCCTCATCTTCAAGATCGCCGGGGCCGCATGCGACCGGATGCTGCCGTTGGAGCGCTGTGCCGAATTGGTCGAACGTGCCACGAGGCGGTGCTTTACCATGGGCATCGCCCTTGAACCCGGCACGTCGCTCGAGACGCGCCGCCCCAGCTTCAGGATTGGTCCCGATGAAATGGAGATCGGTGTCGGGGTACATGGTGAACGCGGCATCGCCAGCGACAGGCTGGTCGGCGCTGATGAGGCGACCGATCTGATCGTCGATCGGATCCTGTCGGAGATGGCCCCGGCCGAAGGCGACCGGGTCGCACTGCTGGTCAATTCGCTTGGCAGCACACCGCTGATGGAACTGTATATCATCAACCGGCGTCTCAGGCAGCGACTGCGCGCCCGCGGCGTCGTGGCGCATCGAACACTGATCGGCCATTACTATACATCGCTTGACATGGCTGGCATGTCGATCACTGCGATGCTGTTGGATGACGACCTGGCAAGTCTGCTGGATCATCCCTGCCATTCCCCTGCCTGGCATCAAGTCTGACGACCGTTCAACCGTAACCGCGTGCCGCTTCAAGGTCGTTAGTGACTGCGCCGCTGCCATGGCGAAGATCACCGAGGATCGAGAGTGGCAGCCACGCAATCCCCGGCTTTCATGCCCAAAGTAAAGTTATTGGTAAAGGCGGGGGCCGGATCCACCCGTATCACGCCCCCTCGGGCGTATTCAGCAGTGTCAGAGTGGCTTGAAGCGCAGCGAGATGGCTGAGGCCTTGGGGCATGTTGCCCAGCCATTCGCCACTGCCCGGGTCGATCATTTCGGGCATGATACCGGGCATCGTATTGACCGTTTTGCGCAAGTTGTTCATCAGCGCACGCGCCCTGTCATGCTGCCCCAACAGGGACCTTGCTTCGACCATCCAGAACGAACAGGCAAGAAAGCATCCTTCCTCCTGATCCATACCAGTATAGCGGTAATGCAAGTGCCCCCCGGCGCCCAGCTGGTGATCGATCGCGTCCAGTGTCTTTTCCAGACGCGCGCGCCCGTCATACTCAAATCGGACCGAGAGGATCAGCGCCGCATCCAGTTTCTTGGTCCCGGGATGCATGACATAGGCGCCCAGATCTTCGTCCCAGCAATTGGCATCGATCCATTGCGCGATGCGGTCGCGCTCGCGGCTCCAGCGGTCGCGGCAGGTGGTGGGCAACTGTCCCGCATCGGCCAGTTGCACCGCGCGGTTCAGCGCTTGCCAGCAGCTGATCTTGGACATGGTGTAATGCTGCAGTTCGGGGAGTTCCCAGATGCCGCTGTCCTTTTCCTTCCACCGGTCGGCGCATTCGTCGGCCAGATGCGACAGGGTCTCGGCGCTGCGGGGATCAATCAGGTTGCCGGCTTGGGTGAAGACCGAAACCGTCTCGAAGATGTCACCATAGACGCCGTGCTGATGCTGCCCGGCGGCGCGGTTGCCGCGCAGCACGGGGCGGGAATTGCGATAGCCGGGGACGGGGATCTCCTCCATCTCCTCGGTCACGCCACCCTCCAGCGCAAAGCAGACGCGGGTGCCATGGGCGCAAAGCTGGTTCAGCAGCCATGTCAGCGCCGCCTTGGATTCGGCCTTGATCCCCAATCGCAGGAATGAGGCGATGATATAGCCCGCATCCCTGACCCACGCGAAGCGATAGTCGTAGTTCTTGTCGCCGCCGATCCGTTCGGGCAGCGAGGTGGTCGCCGCCGCCGCGATCGCGCCACTGGGCGAATAGATCAGCAGCTTCAGTGCCAGTGCCTGACGCAGCAGGAACGACCGGTCGGGCGTGTCCAGCGCAATCTCATGGCACCAGTCGCGCCATTCCTGATCCGACAGATCGATGCGGTGATCGATATCGGCCAAGGCGGGGACGACCAGCGGTTCGTTCGATCCCGCCACGATGGCCACGATCTCACGTTCGCCCGCGGTCAGGGTCAGTTCGGCGTCCATGCGGTCGTCGTCACGGGCGGTAACAGTCACGCGGTCGCCGTGCAAAAACATGCCCAGGACTGGCCCGACGTGAAAGGTTTCATGCGGCCCCGTGCTGCTCATATAGGGGCTGCGGCGGCCTGACCGGTGGCTCAGCTGCAGGGCGATGTCGAAGGTGACCTCGCCCTCGGTCACCTCGATCCGGCGTGCCAGTTCGGCCCAGGGAAGGCGTCCGGCGGTCGAACTGTTCAGCGATTCCGTCAGGACGGCGACGCCACCATTGGTCTGCAAGCGCGTTTCCAAGACGTTGCTGTCCTCGCGGTATTGGCGCGTGACCTTGGTGTCGCCGCGCGCACTGATCGTGAAATGCCCCGGTCGGGCGCCGTTTTCCAAAGGATCGGCACCGACCAGCAAACGGTCGAACAACGGCGGGCTGTCCATGTTGGGAACGCACCACCAATCGATCGCCCCATCGACGCCACTGAGGGCGACGGCCCGTCCATCCCCCAAGGCGGCATAGCCCTTCAGCGGCAGAAAGCCGTCCGCGTCACGATCCATCGGTCACGCCCCTTGGCCAAGATTGATCGAGAGACCGCCATCAATGAAGAAGCTTTGACCGGTGATGTAGGACGCGGCATCGGATGCCAGAAAGGCGATCAGGGCCGCCACCTCTTCGGGCTTGCCCGCGCGTCCCAAGGGGATGTGACTTTCCATCTGACGTCGCAGGTCGGGATCGTCGGCGGCTTCCTGATTGATGGGTGTCATGATCATGCCGGGGGCGACATTGTTCACCGTCACGCCCTGCCCTGCCAGTTCCAGCGCCATGGTGCGCGTCAGCATCCGCAGGCCGCCCTTAGCCGCATCATAGGCTGCCGAGCCAATGCGCGCCACATCCTCGTGGATCGAGCTGACATTGACGATCCTGCCGCCGCCCGTCTTGCAGATCCGCTGCGAAAACGCCCGCGCCAACAGGAAGGGGCCGGTCAGGTCGGTCGCGATGGTCTTGGCCCAGTGGTCGTCTTCCATCTTGGTGACCGGCGTGCCGCTGAGATCGATGCCGGCATTGTTGACCAGGACGCGGGCGTAGACGCCCTGGTCGTCCAATTGCCGGAACATCGTCTCTATCTCGGCGGGCTGGCTCTGGTCGCATCGGAATACTCGGGCGTCACGGCCCGCTTGCCTGACCAAGGACGCCGTCTCCTCGGCACCCGCCGCGTCGCTGTGATAGGTGATGACGACGTCATGGCCCGCACCGGCCAAGGCCTGTGCCGTTGCGCGTCCAATGCCCGAATCCGCTCCGGTGACGATGGCGACAGGATGTTCATGCTTGTTCGACATATGGCTCGCTCGACTGCTCTATTCACTGGCAAACGTCCCATTCGCGGTGCCGTTCCCCAAGATGGCTCAGTGAAGTCCAACACCGACCAATCGGGTGCAATCTGCAGGCCGCGACCGACGTTTCTGGACGTGAGACAAGGGAAAGCCCAGACACGTTCAGGGCCGATGCGATAATTCGGCGAAAATCCGGCCCTGATGCAAAATCAATGCGCCGCGGTCCGTTGAGATTTGACACCCTCCAGCAGGTCGCGGAACATGGGCGAAGCGACCAGATCATCCAACGTCACCGAGAGCTTGCGGCGCCAGTTCGGATATTCATCCACGGTCGAGGGCACGTTGACCGGATGCAGTTCCGCTGCCAGATCCTCAAGCCGGACGGCAAACAGGCGCGAAGGCGCGCCAGCCAGATGCCGGTGGACAGCCGTGATCAGCGCGGTCGGTGCATCGTCCGGCCCGATCGCTGCAGCATCGGCGGCACCGATATGGCCTGCCTGCACAAGATCGCCCAGCAACTGGCGCCGCTCGGTGGCGCGGGAATCGCGCTGTTCCTTGGCGGCCGCTTCGCCGATGAAACCGAACCGCTGCCGCAGGTCCACGTCGTCGCCGCGCCACCATCCGCGGAACGTCGGCAGATCATGGGTCGACAGGCATGCCAGCGCCTCGCGGGGATAGTCCTTGGGCGGGATGAAGCCGTCCTCGTCACGCTCGAAGAAAAAGATGCGGTATGACAGGATGCGGCACGCCTCCATGACATTTCGGAAACCAGGGGGAACGTTGCCCAGATCCTCTCCGATGATGGTCGTGGCGTTCTGGCGGGACGCATCGGCCAAGGCGGTCAGCATGTCCTGAATTGGATAACGGGCATAGGTGCCTTGGGCCGGATTTGCCCCCCGTGGCATCAGGAACAGCTGCCACAACCCCATGGCGTGATCGATGCGCAGCGCACCGGCCTGGCGGGTGGCACGTCCGATCAACTCGCGGAAGGGTGCGGCCTGGGTTGCGGCCATCTCCACCGGCGACAGCGGGGCCAGGGCCCAATCCTGACCCTGTTCGTTGAAATAATCGGGCGGCGCGCCGATGCGCACGTCGGGCAGCACGATGTCGCTGCCCCAGCTGCCGGACCCATCCGCAACCTCGCCAACCGCGAAATCCAGATAGAGACCGATCGCCATCCCCAGATCACGACACCGCTCGCGGAGGGCCTGCAGCTGCGACTGGCACAGATATTCCAACCACATGTGAAAAGCGATTTCATCGGCACGGTCTTCTGCCAAGGCACAGATGGCCTCGCCCTCGACATCCTGCCAAGGCTCGGGCCAGTCGGACCATCCGGCCCCGTGGCCTGCCTTGACCATGGCGGCCGATGCCACTTCGAACAGCGCGTGGCGGCGCAGATCTGCCCCCCCATCGGCCACGAAATCGTCCGGCAGGTCCGCCCCCAAGGCCCAGATCATCCGCAGCACGGCCAATTTGGTCGCGGCCACTGCGGGATAGTCGACCAGTTCGGCAGACCGAAGATCGCGCAGCACAGCCGGATCGACCATCCTGGCCTCAAAGCCGTCAACCTGATCGACAGCAAGATAAAGCGGGTTCAGAAAGCGTCTGTTCGACGGTGAGAAAGGGCTGCAACGGCTGGGGTCCGACAGGAACATGGCATGCAGCGGATTGAGACCCAGAAAGGCGGCGCCCGCCTTGGCCGCATGTCCCGCCAACACCTCGAGATCGGCAAAATCGCCGATGCCCCAGTTGCGGTCGCTGCGCAGTTGATAAAGCTGCAGCGCGATCCCCCAGTGCCGACCGTCGCCCGGAACATGACATCTTGCACCCTCCGGGGCTTGCAGCTTGGGTTCGGTTTCCAGCGGCGGCAGGCGATCTTCGCCAAACGCTGAAAGCAGCGCACGCAGCGTCTCGTCGGGGGCGTCGCATTCCTTGTCGCCCCCCAGTTCGTAATGCGGCTGGATGCCATAGGCGCGGGCACGGTCGCGCAGCGTCATGACTGATCCGGCATCAGGACGACGGTCGCCAGCGGCGGCAGGACCAGGTTCAAGGAATGATGCCGACCATGCCAAGCGACGGCCTCGGCGTCCCAAACGGCAGCATTTCCGACGCCCGAGCCGCCGTATTTTTCGGCATCGGTGTTCAACACCTCGCGCCATGCGCCGGCCAAGGGCACCCCGATCCTGTAATCCTCTCGCACAATCGGGGTCAGGTTGCAGACGATCACGACCGGGGGGGCGCCATCGTCGGATTTGCGCATCCAGACCAGCACGCTTTGCGCGCTGTCGCTGGCGTCGATCCATTCGAACCCTTCGGGATCACAATCAAGCCGGTGCAGTGCGGGAGTGTCCCGGTACAGGCGGTTCAGGTCCGACACCAACTGCTGCACGCCCGAATGCATGGGATCGTCCAGAAGGTGCCAATCCAGCGACTGGTCGTGGTTCCATTCGCGTTCCTGTGCGAATTCGCATCCCATGAACAACAGCTTCTTGCCGGGATGCGTCCACATGAAGGCGTAATAGGCCCTTAGGTTCGCAAATTTCTGCCAACGGTCGCCAGCCATCTGCCGGATCAACGACCCCTTGCCATGGACCACTTCGTCATGGCTTAGTGGCAGGACAAAATCTTCGGAGAACGCATAGACAAGGCCGAAGGTCAGATCATGCTGGTGATGCTGCCGATGGATGGGATCCAGCCGGAAATAGGCCAAGGTATCGTTCATCCATCCCATGTTCCATTTGAAGCCGAAACCCAGACCCCCTTGGTCAACGGGCCTGCTGACCATCGGGAAAGCGGTCGATTCCTCGGCGATGGTGATGGCGCCGGGATGATCGGTGGTGACCCGGGTGTTGACGTCGCGCAGGAAATCGATGGCCTCGAGGTTCTGGTTGCCACCATGACGGTTCGGAACCCATTCGCCGGGCTGGCGCGAGTAGTCCAGATACAGCATCGAGGCGACCGCATCGACGCGCAGCGCATCGACATGGAACCGGTCGATCCAATAGAGGGCGCTGGCTTGCAGAAAGTTGGCTACCTCGCGGCGGCCGAAATTGTAGATCAGGGTATTCCAGTCCTGGTGGAAGCCCTGACGCGGGTCCGCATGTTCGTAAAGCGCGGTGCCGTCGAATTGCGCCAGCCCGTGCGCATCCGAAGGGAAATGCGCCGGCACCCAGTCCATGATGACGCCGATACCCGCCTGGTGCAGACGGTCCACCAGCCGGGCGAAAGCCTCGGGGGAGCCAAAGCGACTGGTTGGCGCGAAAAGACCGATGGGCTGATATCCCCATGACCCCGTGAAGGGATGTTCGCCCACGGGCAGGAATTCCACATGGGTGAACGCCATGCGTTCAAGATAGGGCACCAGCAGATCGGCCAGCGCATCGTAGTCCAGGATTTCGGCATCGCCGCCCCGGCGCCAGGACCCCAGATGCACCTCGTAGATCGAGATCGGCGCTTTCCGGTCCTGATGCCCGGCACGCACACTCATCCAGTCGGTATCCTGCCAGTCATGTTCTGGCAGCCCATGCACGATGGATCCGGTCTCGGGCGATTTCTGATGCGCAAAACCCACCGGGTCCGCCTTCAGTGGCAGGCGCTGGCCATGCGCGCTGAGGATTTCGTATTTGTAGATCTCGCCGGTGGTCAGGCCGGGGATAAACAATTCCCAGATGCCGGGTCCAAGGCGTCGGCGCATCGGGTGGCGGCGTCCGTCCCATGCGTTGAAATGCCCGACGACGCTGACGCGGCGCGCGTTGGGGGCCCAGACCGCGAAGGCCACGCCCGGCACGCCCTCATGCGTCATCGGATGGGCACCAAGCTTGTCGTAAAGACGGCGATGGCTGCCCTCGGCCAGCAGGTATTCATCCATTTCCCCCAGAACGGGGCCAAAGCGATAGGGGTCGTCCACCTGCCATTCGTGGTCGCCCGCGCGCATCGCCAGTTCATAGGGACCTTCAGGGCCGGGACCGCGGAAGAAGCCCTCCGGGTGGATCTTCTCCAATGGGAAGGACTTGCCATTGGTCAAGGCACTGACCTCGGCGGCCTGCGGGGCAAAGACCCGCAGCTGTCCGTCATGCGGTCCCAGGATCGAGAAGGGATCGTGATGCTGCCCGCGCAGGATCGCCTCGATCGCGGCGGTGGTCAGTCCGTCGTGCAGTTGTGCGACATCGGTCATGCGGTCTCCTGCGTCAACAGCTCCAGAATTCCGGCCAGCGGAATGCCGACCCAAGCAGGGCGGTTGCCAAGTTCATATCCGGTTTCATAGATGGCCTTCTGCAGCAGGAACAGGTCCAGCAAGGCATCGGCCGTAGCACGATCGGATGGCAGGTTTGGCGAACCCTCCACATGATCGCGGTAGCTGTCGAGGAAGGCGGCGCTGGCGGTGCGCCGCCAATGTTCGATCCGCTGCAGCGCCTGTCCAGCGGACGCGCCAAAGCTCGCACGATGCCGGGCGGCGACCGTCAGGGCCGCGTAATCGAAGGACCGCAGCATGCCCGCCACATCGCGCAAGGGCGATGACATGGCGCGGCGCTCCTCCAGCGTCCGGGCAGGCTCGCCTTCGAAGTCGATGATCGCCACGTCGTTTTGCGCCAGAAGAACCTGACCCAGGTGATAGTCGCCATGGACACGGGACAGCCCGCCCGACACCGGCAGATCTGCCACGCGGCGCAAACGCTGCAGCAGGGTATCGCGGCTGTCCAGCACCTGGCTGGCCAAGGGTGCGGCATCGCCGGGCAGATCGGCCTGTTCCAGCCGGCCCAAGACAGCCTCGGCATCGGCCACCGCGTCATCGGCCCACCGGCGCAACGTGTCGGCGGTCAGATCCTGCAGGGCAAAGGCGGGGTCGTTCGTGGGCGTTGCCAAGGCCCGATGCATTTCCGCAGTACGCTGTCCCAGAAGACTGCCGATCGACAGCGGGAAATCGTAATGGCCGGGCTCGGGTGCCAAGTCGCCCGTCGAGGTCCAACCCTCACTCTCGTTCAGTTCAAGCATCAACGCATCGACGATGCCCGACCAGGCATCACCGCGATTGGGCACGAAGGCGAAGGCGGCGGCCAGCGTGGTTTCCTCGTCCCCTTTATGTTCCAGATGGCCAAGATAACGCGGCGTATGGGCAAAACCCGCGACGGTGGTCAGGAACTGCGCCACCTCGACATCGGGCTGATGTCCGGGGCGCAAGCGACGATAGAGTTTCAGGATGATCTGATCCGAAAAGGCGATCGACAGGTTGGACTGTTCGACGCCCATCTGGCGCGGTGCGCCGGGATCTTCGATGGCGCGCAGGGCGTCGGTGCCATGAAATTGCAGCGCCCCGCTGGCCTTGTCGGCGATCATGCCGTCCAGCAACAGCTGCGGGACGCGTTCGTCGAAAGCGCCGTCGACAAGGGCGCCCACCCGCGCGGTATGGCGGATCTTGGCCAGGGTCCAAGACAGCTTGGGCGCGCCGGGACGCAGGTTTTCATCGCCCCAACGGGCCGACAAGGGTAGGAAGTAGCTTTGATCTTCACCGTCCCCGCCCAAGGTAACGTCCAGTGCGACCATCGCATGTTCGCCCTGCCCCAGATCGCCCAGCTGGCGCAGGCGGACTTGGGGCGCGCTGGTCTGATCCTTGGCCGCGAACCATCGCTGCATGGGCAACCATTGCGGAAGAACCTCGTTGCGCAATTGCACCCCTTCCCGCCCGGACAAGGCAGTGTTGACCGTGCCGTCACGCGTCGTAAGCGTCATGAATTCGGGCAGGATATCGGGAAGCTGTTCGTGCCAGGACGGCATTTCCTCTTCGCCCGAGAGGGCGAACCAGAAGAAGCCATAGGCCGGCAAGGACAGCATATAGGGCAGATCGCCGATGGGGGGGAACGCCGAACGGCCCGTCAATTCCACCGGCACCATGCCGCGATGACTGGCCAGATCCAGTTCGACCGCTTGCGCACTGTCTGACAGGTTGGCGACGCACAGGTAAGTGCGTCCTTCGTGTTCCCGCAGATAGGCCAGGATCTTGCGGTTGCGCGGATACAGCAGGGTCATCTCCCCGCGCCCGAAGGCCGGATGCTGACGACGCACGGTGATCATCCGGCGCATCCAGTTCAACAGCGAGGACGTGTCCTCGGCCTGCGCTTCGACGTTGATCACCTGATGGCCATAGACGGCATCGATGATCGTGGGCAGGTACAGCTGTTGCGGCTTGGCGGTGGAAAAGCCCGCATTGCGGTCGCCCGACCATTGCATCGGCGTGCGCACGCCGTCGCGATCGCCCAAGTAATAATTGTCGCCCATGCCGATCTCGTCGCCGTAATAGATGATCGGTGTGCCGGGCATCGACAGCAGCAGCGAATTCAGCAGTTCGATCTTGCGGCGGTCGTTCTGCATCAGCGGCGCCAAGCGACGACGGATGCCCAGATTGATGCGCGCCCGCGTGTCGGTGGCATAGGTCTGCCACAGATAATCGCGTTCCTCGGACGTGACCATTTCCAGCGTCAGCTCGTCATGGTTGCGCAGGAAGATGCCCCATTGGCAATTTTCCGGGATCTCCGGCGTCTGCCGGATAATGTCCGTGATCGGGTGACGGTCGGCCTGCGCCAGCGCCATGTACATGCGCGGCATCAGCGGGAAATGGAAACCCATGTGGCACTCGTCACCCTCGCCGAAATAGGGTCGGGTGTCCTCTGGCCACTGGTTCGCCTCGGCCAGCAGCATCCGGTCGGGGAAATGCTTGTCCAAATCGGCACGGATGGCCTTCAGGACGTCATGCGTCTCGGGCAGGTTCTCGTTGTTGGTGCCGTCGCGCTCGACCAGATAGGGGATCGCATCCAGGCGTAGCCCGTCCACGCCCATCTCCAGCCACATGCGCATGACCTTGAGAACCTCGGCCAGCACCTTGGGGTTGTCGAAGTTCAGATCAGGTTGGTGCGAATAGAACCGGTGCCAGTAATAAGCCCCGGCGACCGGGTCCCAGGTCCAGTTCGACTTTTCGGTATCCAGAAAAATGATGCGGGTCTCGGGCCACTTCTCGTCCGTGTCCGACCAGACATAATAATCGCGCGCTGCCGATCCTGGCTTGGCATGGCGGGCCCTCTGGAACCATGGATGCTGATCGCTGGTATGATTGATGACCAGTTCGGTGATGACGCGGATGCCCCGTTTGTGCGCCTCGGTCACGAAGGCCTTGAAATCGCGCATCGTGCCATAGGAGGGGTTGATCGACCGATAATCCGCAATGTCATACCCGTCATCGCGCAAGGGCGACGGATAAAACGGCAGCAGCCAGATGGCCGTGACGCCCAGTTCCTGCACATAGTCCAACCGCTGCATCAGCCCGGCGAAATCACCGATGCCGTCGCCGTTCGAATCCATGAACGCCTTGATATGCAGCTGATAGATGACCGCATCCTTGTACCAGTCGGCCTGATCACGGTCGATGCCGCCGGTCACGGCAAAGGAGGCGGAGTCGCGTTTCGGGTTCGGAATATTCATGGGCGCGGCGCTCCGGGTGCGATGAGTTGCCAGATGGCATAGGGACGGGTGACAGGATCAAGGTCCAAGGTCTGGTTCTTGCCATGCCAAGTGAAGCTGTTGCCCTGGATGAGGTCGCGCACTTCGATCGACGCGTCGTCCGGCAACCCGAATTCCCACAACGGAACCTCGAACTGGAAGGTCTGGACATTGTGGGGGTCCAGATTGACGTGGATCAGCACGAAGTCGTCGCCCGCGCGCTTGGCATAGGCAAGAACCTGATCGTTCTGTGCAACGTGGAAAGTCAGATCGGTGAATTGCTGAAGGGCCGGATGGTCCCGACGCAGGCGGTTCATCAGGCGGATATCATCCTGAATGTTGCCCGGCTGATCCATGTCCCAGACCCGCAGCTGATACTTCTCGCTGTCGAGGTATTCTTCCTTGCCGGGAACGGGCGCGGCCTCGCAGATTTCGTAACCGTTATAGACGCCGTAATTGCCACCCAAGGTTGCCGCCAATGCCAGACGCGTCCGGAACCCCGGCCTGCCGCTGGATTGCAGGAAGGGCGGGTTGATGTCGGGCGTGTTCACGAAAAAATTCGGCCGCATGACCAGACGGCTGTCGGTCTTCGTCAGCTCGGTCAGATAATCGGTGATCTCGGCCTTGTGGTTGCGCCAGGTAAAATAGGAATAGGATTGCGAAAAGCCCACCTTGGCCAATCGCTTCATGACCTTGGGGCGGGTGAATGCTTCGGCCAGGAAGATAACGCCGGGATCGACGCGACGAACCTCGGCGATCATCCATTCCCAAAAGGGAAACGGCTTGGTGTGCGGGTTGTCGACGCGAAAAATGCGCACGCCATGATTCACCCAGAACAACACCACGTCGCGCAGCGCATACCAAAGCCCCGGCAGGGCATCGCGATAGAAGTGCACGTTGACGATGTCTTCATATTTCTTTGGCGGGTTTTCGGCGAACTTGATGGTGCCGTCGGGTCGCCAGTCGAACCATTCGGGATGCTCCTTGATCCAAGGATGGTCGGGTGAACACTGGATGGCGAAATCAAGGGCAATCTCCAGCCCATGATCATGCGCTGCGTGAATCAGGCGACGGAAATCGTCGAAATTCCCCAGTTCCGGGTGGATCGCATCATGACCCCCGTCCTGCGAACCGATGGCATAGGGGCTGCCGGGATCATCCGGTCCTGCGGTCAAGCTGTTGTTCGGGCCCTTGCGGTTGGTACGCCCGATCGGATGGATCGGAGGGAAGTAAAGGACATCAAATCCCAGATCGCGGATGTAAGGCAGACGGGCGATCACGTCATCAAAGGTTCCGTGGCGTTCCATGCTGCCCGATTGCGACCGGGGCATCAGTTCATACCACGCGCTAAAGGCCGCCGCGGGCCGGTCAACGTAAAGCGGCAGAATCTCTGACTGGGTCAGGTCGGTCCGTGGCGCAGCCCGCGTCATCAACTCCGCGACTTCCGCACCCGTCAGGGCCGCGAAGCGTTCGGCATCGCCTTCTTTGGCCAAGGCATCATCCTGCTGCAGCAGCGCTTTCAG
The DNA here is from genome assembly GCF_003259195.1 of Paracoccus sediminilitoris. Taxonomy (GTDB): domain Bacteria; phylum Pseudomonadota; class Alphaproteobacteria; order Rhodobacterales; family Rhodobacteraceae; genus Paracoccus; species Paracoccus sediminilitoris. The sequence continues at coordinate 9,498 of NZ_QJPK01000012.1, read as the reverse complement.
CGCCGCCTTGTCATTGGCCGTCCCGCGCCCCTTAGGCCCAAGGGCCGCTTCGATCAGCTGGCGACCTTCCATCAACTCCAGCGCAATGGACTGACCGGCGGCATACTTGGCCGAAATTTCCTTCCGCCATGTCGCAAAAAGGTCCCGCCACGCTGTAAAGGCGATCTGGTGGTCACCTGTCTGGTCAAAGACGTGGCTGGCCTGCCAGCGATCGTTGACCAAGAAAGCCATTGGTACTTCGTCGAAACGCTCCTCGCCGGTCCTGCGCCACAACAGTGCAGCCGCAATGATGTCGTGCCCGTCAGAAAAGACATCCGCCTGAAAGAAGTCCGGCTGTCCCGTGACGACCTTCGCCGCAAAACGCCCCCCATCGATGCTGTGGGAAATACCCTCGATTGCCAACCGCGCACTGGCCAGTTTCAGAAGCTGAGGGTCAACATCGCCATTTTTTCGCGGCAAGGGCCGAGCGGCGTTTACGGGCGGTGTCAGCGCGGACTGGTCATTGGACACGGTTAATATGCCTCCCTGAGTCGATACAAAGGCAACAGGCAGAATGCGCAAATGTTCCGAAACTTGATGCCCACGATGCGAAATTGCTTGTCTGTGAGGCAGGCTTTTCAAGGAAGTTGGTGATCTGCCCCTCTGAAAGCAACTCGTTCCGGCTTATCTGGCAGTGTCACGAAGAAGCTGCCAAAGTCGCCTTTGCCGAGAGAGACTGTCTCCATAATGGCGCCGCGCAAGTCTCGACAGGACGATCGGAGTTTTTCCCTGCAAATCTCAAATTTGGCAGATGACGATTGTAGCGAGGATGATGGCATGGAGGAAGATGTCTCCGCAGTGTTCGTAACGCGTGGCGATGCCGCGCCAGTCGTGTAGGTGGGCAAAGGCGTTTTCGATGCGGTATCGCTTGCGGTAGAAGCGCTGATTGTAGAAAACCGGATTTTGCGCTTCTTGCGGGGCAAGATGCCACGTTGCCTCCGGGCCATCGCGCAGCAAGTGGGCATCGCAGGCCCTGTGTCCGAGGAAATGTCTGGCGGTAGACAGGTGGCACAAAAGCGCGAGAGCGCCACGACTGTCAGCCATCCGGCCTAGCGAGACATAGAAGTCCAGCAGTCAGCTTTTTTTTGTCGCTGAGGCTGTGCAGCTTGGACATCAGGCCGCCTTTCATGCGTCCGATGGCCCGCGGACGATTTTTTTCGACGTAGGCTTGCTGCAGTGCGGTGCGCCTCAAGGGATGTGCTGTCCATCGATAAGGTATCGGGGGCACCCCCGGACCTGGGGAAAGAACAGCTGAATGCATCGCATCTGCTATGCGCTCAGCCAGAAATATCACTCATTTCGTTTGTCCATGCTAGCGTGAATCACTCGACACGCTGGCCTCAAATGGAGGCTTGTAGGGATGGACCCGAAGGCAAATTTCGAGATCATTTTGTGACCACGTGGACGTCACGAACCTGCGTGGACCGGAGGACCGCTCTCAGAATTTCCAGGATGCCCGCAGGTTGGCGCTCCATGCGTCGGCATCGATCCCGGAGTTCCCGACATCGGAAAAATTGTGTTCAAGAAGTTCCAGACTGGCGATGGACTGGGGCGTCACAGAATAGGCTGCCCCAAGGCCAAAGAAGCTGCCCCAGTCATCCCCAAGACCGTCGACATCCACATTCGCGGCACCTGCCGCAAGGTAAACCAAGGTCTGCCCCAGATCGTAGCCAGCCGTCGCTTTCAGTCGCATCACCCGATCTGCAGAGATGGCGTCCGGCTCAAGTTCGATATCAGTCCATTCGTGCTCGATTTCTCCACCGAAAACCCATCGTCCTGCGTCAAACCGATATCCGGCATGAACGCCGTAAGACAGGTCGTTTTGCTTGACGCCGGGGACGCTGGTATCCACTTCCAAGCTACCGATACCGGCACCGGCATAGAAACCTGTCCACTCCCGTGCCGAGACCGAAGTCGTCGTAAGCGCCAGAAACGCAGCGCCCACCGCAAAATATCTTCCCATCGCAATCTCCACCTCAAAGCAGATCTGAGACACTGCAGTTTTAGCAACCGACGAACGACCAGCCCAACTGACTATTTTTTTACAGATTTTTATTCTTCAATCTGTTCACAGTTTCGTGGTTGTGCCGCTGATTTTTACATGGTGGGGACGCTTTTCGCATCATGTCCGCCAGCCCGCTGCCCCTGCCACTCAATGGTTATTGTGACCTAAAGAACCAACGCGGATAGACTGCACAATCGTCCTGACCGCAGCAGCCATCCCTTGAGATTAGCGCCGCTACTATAATCATGGGCGACATATCTGTCCCCCCGGTTCCCCAGGGGGGGCATCTGATGGTCGCGAACGGTACACCTGCCCAGAAAGGAGGCGTTGCGGTGGCGCAACGGCACATTCGCGGTGGCGGCGCAATAATCATTCGTTTTCGCCTGGGAGCAAAGGGTATCTGGGATCGGATCATGGTGGAGGTGGACGTCGGCACCCACTGCCTCGCTCTCGGCGAAGAACAACCGCAGCTGGCGGATCACTGCGGCGCACCATTCCACCTCGGCCTCCAGACGCACCCATGATGCCTGCCTGTAGATCATGGTCAAGCTGCTGTCCCCTCCTCGCTTGGCGCGTTCTGGAAGGCCTGTTTAAGTTTTGACAGCCTGCCAAGCAGTCAGTCACAATCTTCTTCGACCAGTGCCGCTTGCAGCCATGATCGTCTTGCCTATGACCCGGCGCTATACGTTTTCGGCATGTGCGCCACGGCGCGAGCCGTGACGATTTACTTGCCCGGCAGCGGTCCGAGGCGCCGTGCGATCTGGAAAAGCTTTCCCGTCCAACCCTCGACAAGGGGCTGCCGCCCCAAGGGTGACCGGATCATGCTCTCGGCATAAGCCTTGGCGCGTTGCGGGCATTGCAATGTCATCGCGCAGGACCAGACCTGCCGTTCCTCGGGGCCATATAGCCTTGACCGCAGGCGGCTCAATCACCTCGTCCATGGCCTGCAGGTTGTCCCCAGCTATATATGTGACCATCAAGGAAAACTTCGGATATGACCGCGACCGCATCATGCTGCACAGGATAACATTTGCCTCCAAATCCCATTGCTTAGAGATATTCTGAATGCCTGAGAAGATAGCAGTGCTTGCGGCTGGTTACTTCGGCGCATGTTACGCGGATCATTTGAATTGGTCTTAGAACTGGCATACGCCCTGGCGACTTGGCGCGTTTGTGTCGGGAGCATATTTATCTCCCGACAGAAGGCCGCAGCGTTGTCATCTTCACACATAGACGAAAACGGCTGGCTTCAATTCCGGTCACCGAGCGCCTCACGAAGATCATCGATGCAACCTCTCAGAGTCAGAACACACCAATTCCCAGCAAGAGCAAAGAGCCGTTTCGGGATGATAATTATCTCGAAGGCGCAACCATCATGTGGGGCAGCAGGCCGAATATCCGAAGGAAATTAACTTCTTCGACGCAAACGGTACAGCCGCCATAGGATTGTTGGGAGCCGGGGACGGTTTTAAAGAAATTGCTGCTCATATGGAGTGGCTTCTAAGGCGCGCTTCGGGGTTTATTAAAAAATACGTCACTCAAGCCAGCCATGTCCGACAACCTTGCTCACACGTGGCGCGCAACCCATTCAAAGACCAAGTTGCAAACCGAAGAGTAACCGAGAGAGCTTAATGGTGGTCGGGGCGAGAGGATTCGAACCTCCGACCTACGGTACCCAAATCCGTGAAGATTTATTGTCTCAATTATCTAATAGTGCAAACGCCTTGCCCGTCGAGCCTCCATGTTTCAATAGGTTGCGTGGCGTATGCAAACCAAATTTCGCCTATAGGCATCGACGTGCGGCTTTGAAGGTATCTGGCCTACGACAATTGATCTGAAAATTTCATAGGAGGCGTCAGTCCGAGGTGTTTGATCCCATGGTTTGAAGGTGCGATCCATTCGCTGGAATGGAAGGAAGCACTATAGGACAGAACGTAAAGCGCCATCACTGCAGGAATACTTGTAACGATGGCGCGATAACTTCGCGCATTGCGCCTTCGGTCAGATAAACGCTGCTGTCGACTGCCGCATGTCGCCTTATCGCCTGATGCTATTGTACTGAACTGCTTATCATAAAAGAACTTCGAGACCCCTGCCCGCTCGTTCCACTTTCGCTTTTGATGCTTTCTTCAGCCGGTGTTTGCTCTTTTGCATTTTGGCAACAGACGACAAAGCTGCGGCAAATCTAGGTGCGGCGTTTTTTAAACCGCCGATTGCGGCCGCTCGCCGCCTGACAGATACTACCGTGCCCTCCCCCAGACAGGATATTTGTGCTTCGCGCAGCGAGTTCGATTGATCAAAGTCTGCTATGCAGATTAGCAGACATCCACTGCAGGGTATCAGTGCTGCGTGCACGAACTATCATAAATAAAGACGGATCATGTTGAGGGGCTCCCGATCGAGGCAAGATTTATGCCTAGGGGTCATGCGTGCCGTGCGGCAGCTACCTATCGGCCTTGGCTATGCAGTGTCGGCCATCGGCAGGTTCGGCGCGGCGCCGTCTTTTGCGCTCGATCAGGTATGGCCGTACGGGAACCTGGTCGCGGCAGCAGAGGGGGTCCACTGCTTCAGCCTTTTGCCCATGACTACGACATTGGGGCCGGTATCTTCAGCGGCCACGCAGTCAGACAGCCAGCGTGCCGCTCAGTCAGGGCCAGTTCTGGCCTAGCAGGAGATGCATTCAAGGCGATGGCTCCCCATCGGGGTCTGTTCTATCCGTATGCTTTCAATACACTAGGGTGAAAACCGCCCTGCCCTGCCCCCTAATGATTCCAATGGGTTGCAGTGTATCGTGTAAACCAACTGCACTCTAATCACAGCGCGCCTAGAGAACGATGCGTGACCTAGTTTTGAAAGCGATTCAGGCAGTACGCCTTATTTCAATATTGATGATGAACTGCATGAATTGGTGCTGCGCCCGGAAGATCACTTGCAGCGTCGATGTCCGTCCACCGGCTAAAACGCCATGCACTCAGTCATCGTCTGTCTAGGCCGCAGGCCGGAAACCTGCCATTTACGTAAACTTTCCGATCCGCTTAAGATTGCTCACAGCAGCAGCTCGACTTCCACCAAGCGGGCTGTTCCCACATAGCAAGCGCACAAAAAGGAAATCTGAGCCCAAGTCCAGAAAACACTTTTGACTGTTATGTGGTCTTTATCGGAGCACAATTAATAAGCCATATTCTTTTGAGGTGAATCAGAAGACGCGCGCTGGCAGTGCTCTGCAATTTTTCGAACCGTCATTAACCCCCAATGATCGTTACCATGAACGCCATCATCCGGCTGCCCATAGAATTCTTCTCGCAATAGAAGGTCTTCATTTCCAAAATCGCCTCGCAGATCTAAAATATCAATGTTCCGCTCGCGCAACATTCTAGCAGCCGTATCGTCATATGACATCCAAAGGGCCCTACTGCTATGTTCAAAACGTGTGGGACCGAACACTGCTGTAACTCTTGGAGAACTTGCCTTCATCGTATCATATTGAGATACGAACTGTTGGAAATATTCCTCCGCTGCAAGTCTCATCATTTTTTTGGAAAGCAACGAAGGATCTTCGCCATTGGCTTTAGCTGCGGTTACGATACCCAAGACAAAGTTGCGTGCCGTCATTCCAATGTTTGAATATATTGGAAGTCCCGTCTTAAAGGCTACGCTAAGCTTCTGCCTTATTGAATTTGCTTTTTGCAAACGATGAGATATTTTCTCCGGCTTTACTCGATCCGGATCTAATCTTGATGCGGCAATTTCAAATACGACACCCCCATTTTCACTTTTCCTCATTGTTGCGCCACCAAAGGTGGCGCTAGCGGCCGTTACAGGATACTTGAATTTGATTCCATGAGCTGCTGCTGCTGATTGCATGATCATCCCGTGGGAATCGCCAACAAAAATGGCATCAATCTCTGTTGTCATTGAAGCGCTCCAACTCGATTTCTTCACAGACGATCTCATCTGCTTTCAGTGTTGCTTCGACGCTGGTTGCGATCGCGTCAACTCCGTCCGATCTTCTGGAGGTTGGCGATCTATGAACTAACCCCAAACCAGCCAAAAAATGTTCCATTACGAAGTCCACGCCATCTGGACGAACGCTTCGGCGATCATCTTCGAACATTTGCCTATCCAGCCCGGGATGAGTCACAATCTCGAATGATGGAAAATAATCAACATCCTGATAGTTGCTGCTGAAATCGCCGGCGGCGCTTCTGAGCGTAGATTTGGAATGTGTCGTTGCGGTGAGAACATGTTTGCCCTCCTCTGCCGTCGCCACCAATGGAACCGGAGAAACGGTCAGTAGTAGTTTAATGTCAGGATTGATCGCACGAAGGCTCTTTCGGATTTCCTCCAAATCTTCCAAAATTTCAGGGTATTTAGAATTCCGAAAGCGATGCAGAACCGGATCGAACTCTCCTGCGACTGTGCCGGGACACGAAGCATAAACCAATCCTGTTTCAATATTCTCCCAGTACTCAGTGAGCCCCAAAGTAAAAATAAAGACTGATGCCTCTTCAATCGCGCGATGAAAAGCAGCAATTGTGGATTTTCGAGCGGCGGCCATGTCTTCTGCGTCTTCGAAGCCACCTGGTTCGATTTGCGGTCGTACCGGATCGAACACAGCATCTTGGCTCTCCCAAAACTCTGTATCCTGAGTTTCAGGATCTCGGACCCAAGACAGCCACTGGCGGAGCATCTTTGTTGTGTAGATATTCCCGGTCCTAACCGAGAAGATGCTGTAGCCAAAGTCGCGGGCAGCCTGTTCGCTCAGTCCAAAGGTAGGTCTTTCCGCCTGCACCCATTTAAAGCCAGCTTGCACCAATGCACTACTGATATGCTGTGCAAAGCAGGAGCCGACCGTCGCGACCGGATGATCTTTGGTCAGCTGAAAGCTTGGGCGCCAAAGGTCGTCAACCATGCCTTTCATTTTCGCTGATTTGGCAACAGAAGTGCTCCAAAATGCTCGACGCGGAAGCTTTCTGTAAGGATTGGTCGCGTTCATTGGATTATCCTGCATCTACTGCCGTTGACTGATCACCCGCTTGTTAAGTCTGACATCAAGGCAGTGCGCAACGCAAGCGTGAGTACAGTCGGACATCTCCCCCCAGAGTTGATGCCCTTAAAGTTGTCCGGCACCTGCATGATCCAAGGCTTTGAACAGAAATTCGATCCGCGTGAACAGCCAGGATCGACCTTCATTGGGGCCATCAGTCTTTTCGAGAGGACTTTGCTCCAGATTTTAGCTCGCGCATAAATTCCTTTGCATCTCGCTTCCCAACGCACGCGGGACAAATCCAATGATCGTTTTGAGCGTCACCGACGAACCGGCTCAGGTCCAGTTCGCGATCAGACAGAAGCGCATTACAGACATCGCAGCGGGCGTCGGACATGAATAAAAGCCTTCATCCGTTTTTGTGAAGCATCTTCGCGTTCTAGTAGAACTTCAAGTGAAGGATGAGCCTTACGTATGGGTCGATTGTCTGGACTCGTGAGCATCCACTCGTCGCACCGTTGAGCGACTTCAATCCGATTCCTCAATGACATCAAGGTTGGCGATGACCAGACAATAGCGGACAGCTTTGATGATGTTGCCTTTGGCATCCATTGCAAATCATGTCGACATTAGGTCTTTATCTCAATTAGTTTCCCCTGGCACGCTTGCGCCAGTCCCACGGCATATCGAACCTGCTGCTCCAGACACCCCGCCTTGCGTCTTTCGCGGCCTGCTCCTCGGCGTCGTAGATAACCCCGCCATACTGCCGGTAGGCTACGGCCCAGCCCTCCGCTACCATCCAAGCATTCAGGTTGCGGTTTCCATTCCAGCACTCTGCAACCACCCGGCCATAGTGGTCGGTGTCGCGCTGCTCGCAGCGGACCTCCCGCCGATCGACCACTTTCAACAGCGCATCGGTCGATGCCTCTCCGCAAGCCCAGTCTAAACGATCTCGTCTACAGGTTTGCCGCCCCTCGGGGGCATCGATACCGAACATCCGGATCCGCGTACCATCGATGTCCAACGTATCGCCGTCGATGACATGGGCCATACCGCCTACCCGATCGCGAGCTTGCTGAGTCTGAAGGATTTCCCGAAGCTGATCCTCCAGGGCGTCGAGGATCTGGGGACTTCTATCCCCGATCACCAAGATCGCGGCTATAATCGCCAAAGCTTTCAGGAGCTTCAGCAAGCCACTCCGGCGACGTGTCTTATGTCTTGAACTCATGGCCGGCGGTGTGCCGCTAAACGTAAGCACCCGCAAGGCGTTTCCGGCCAGCGCCGGTCTGGCGCCGCTTTGCAGTGTCCCCAGAGCAGACGTTCGTGCTTGGCGCGGCGTGATTCACTAGGCACAGTCTGCTATGCGGGACAAAGCTGCCGATGAGCAATATCCTTGGAAACCACCGAAATCCGTAGAGCTCTGGAATCCGAAGTATGAAATTTCGCCTCGCGCGTGCGTCTGATGCCCCTGCCCTTGCCGCCATTTCAATCGAGGTTTGGCTGGGGACCTATATCCGGAACGGCGTGAACGCGTTCTTCGCAGAATTTGCGCTAAGCGAGTTCACATCGCCCAAGCTTGCGGCTCTGCTAGAAGATCCAAACGAGCATGTAATCGTGTCAGAAAATGAAGACGGCCTTGATGGGTTCATCTGCATTAGCCACGGAAAGTCGGCTCCTGTCGCAGGTTGCTCTACCATGGAGATATCGACCCTTTACGTTCAGCCGCGCCATCACGGCAGAGGACTTGGAAGGGCGCTGTTGGAACAAGGGTTGAACTACGCACTAGATGCAGGTGCACCCTCGGTCTGGCTGACAACCAATTCCGAGAACGCCCCCGCCATCGCCTTCTACCTGAGGCAGGGCTTTGAAAAAGTTGGAACCACACACTTCCACATCCATGAACAGGCATACCTGAATGATGTGTTTAGACGTGTGATCTCCCCATAGATAAAAAGCGCCCTACTGTCCGCGAAGGGCTCTATTTAGACGCCGCCGGGTGCACCTATTAGAAGCTTCTCGGAACAAAGCCGCCAGCCAACACTTGGACTGCTATACGCACCATGTTGTCTGCCTTCCTGGTGCAAACCTACGGATGGGGAGTGCAGATGAATAGCTCTAGGAAGTTTGCAGGGCATTGCCTTTGTGGCGAAGTCATAGTGAACGTTGGCGGTCAGCACGACGCACAGCCAGGTGCATGTCACTGCCGTATGTGCCAAAGATGGTCCGGCGGGGTATTCCTTGCTTTCACCGCCGCTGCCGAAGCGGTTACGGTGGAAGGCCCCGTTCGGCGTTTTCAGTCCACTTCGTTTGCTGAGCGTGCGTTTTGCGGCACGTGCGGAACGCATCTCTGGATGCGAAATACCAATGATCAGGCAGCAGAATACGAGCTGATGCCTGGGCTGTTTGATGCAGCTCATGACTGGCCGCTCCGTTCTGAGATTTACACAGACAAGGCCATGGCTTCAGT
>NZ_QJPK01000011.1 GCF_003259195.1 Paracoccus sediminilitoris | reverse complement strand
CGGTTTCAGGCGCTCAATCCGCGCCTCGGCCAGCCAGTAAAGATTGCTCATAGAGCAGGTCTCCTTGTGGAGCCTGGATCACGGCAACGGACTGAAATCAATGGGTCTGGAGCCTAGCGACAATACAGGCTGCACGGGTTTTTATATTATTCCATGCCCTTGATAGTTTTATATTTTCAAAATGTAAATATTTACTTAAATTTAGATTTAAATTTTTACGCCAATAATCTTTGATTAAATTTTAAATCTCATTTTAATATTCCGATGTTCGCCGGAACCTACGCCTTTCGCTCTGGGCGTCCGGCAAAGGGATGTGTTGCTTGATCAGTATGCTTTGAGCCCCAGGTGGCAAAGATGAGCGTTTTTCAATCCTATACAGATATTCTGGCTGCTGCACCGTCAGGAACCACCGCAATGATCTGGCTGCGGATTTCGTGCAGCCCCAGCTGGGGGCCGCCGCTGCAAATGTCAGCTATACCGGCAGCACCAACGCAATCTTCGACGTGGACTTTTCGACATCGTGGGCCTTGTGCCCGGTGCGGCTTCGGTCAGCTACTCAGACGGCCTGATGCTGTACGGCGGCGGGTTCGTCGATGATCTGAACAACAACGCCGGCTTCAGCGTCGATCTTGCTCAACCGGGCGATCCGCAATTGTCGGCGGTGGCCGCGGCGGCGTTTTCGGGTGCCGGAACGACCAATGACGCTTCGGTGCTGAATTTTGACATCATGATCAGCGAAGGCAGCCTGATCGACACCCTGCGCGTCGAGATCGTCTTCGGGTCGGATGAATATCCCGAATATTGCGACAGCTCATTCGTCGATGTCGGTGCGATCATCGTGAACGGCGTGAACTATGCGCTGTTCAATAATGATCCGACCACGCCGCTCAGCGTGATCAGTTCGAACGTCAATCCGCTGTCCGACGGTTCGACGAACTTCATCAACAACACTTGTGGGGCTTATGGCGTCGAATGGGACGGATTCAGCAACAAATTGATCATCCGCGCGCCCCTGATCGCCGGCACGAATGCGCTGATGATCGGCGTGGCCGATACCGGCGACTTGATCCTTGACAGTGCGATGTTCATCGACGGCATGTCGCTGGTCACCGATGGCAGCGGGGGCGGCGTGCTGACGCCTGTCGCACCGGACAGTGACGGCAACCTGTCGCCTTCGCTGCTGCCCGAGGAACTGCAACTGCAGCCCGGCCAGCAGAACACCGCCTCGGGGACCCCCGAGGAATTCAATGGCGACGTCGTCGTCAACATGGACGAAGATGACGAGCTGGTCTTTGAAAACACCATCTTCGACCAGGACGATGCCGAACTGAACAATGGCGTCATCGAGATCGACACCGATGACGACGGGGTTGCCGACACCTTCGTCACCGTCACCGGCGAAGTCACCGGTCTGGCCGTCCAGAACCAAGGCAGCAACACCGTGGTCAAGTTGACCCCCCTAGACCCGACGGATCCCACCGACCCCGGCGTCGCGATCATCGGCACGTCGGGCGTGGACAAGGTCAAGGGCTCGGCCGGCGATGACGTGATGCTGGGCGGCAACGGCGAGGATCGGTTAGATGCCGGCGCCGGTGACGACGACATGTCGGGCGGCGGCGGCGAAGACAGCTTCGTCTTCGATCTTGGCGACGGCATGGATGTCTTCACCAATTTCAGCCTGGCGCAGAGCGACCATCTGGTCCTGTCCGTCGCCGTCACGGGCGGGATGGATGCGCAGGGCGTGCTGGATACATACGGCACGATGATCAACGGCAATGCCGCACTGGATTTTGGGGGTGGAGACGTCATCGTCTTTGCGAACCTGACGGATCTTGCAGGAATGGCCGGACAGATGGAATTCATCTGAACCGATCCCCGACGTGCCAAGGGGCCGCGTCTGCACGCGGCCCCTCTTTTTCTGTCCGAACCGAAGGCCCCGGCTCAGGCCGGGATGGCCTCGGGGACCTCGTCATCGCTGGTATCCGGGGCAATCATTTCGGCCACGGTCTTGGACAGGGTGATCATTCCCAGATGCGCGCCGTTCTTGTCGGTGACATTGGCGCGGTTCACCTCGGCGTTGGTCATGGCCCGCGCAGCCTCCTCCAGCAGGGTGGTCGAGGGCAGGGTGATCGGGGTGTCGGCGTGCTGACCCCTGCGGGTGATGGTGCCGACCGTGATGACATGGCCGCGCTTGACGTCATGCACGAAGCTGCTGATGTAGTCATCCGCCGGACGCAGAACGATCTGCTCGCCGGTGCCCTGCTGGATGATGCGACCGTCGCGCAGGATGGCGATCTTGTCGCCAAGACGCAAAGCCTCGTCCAGATCGTGGGTGATGAAGACGATCGTCTTGCGCAGTTCCGCCTGCAGATCCAGCAGCACCGATTGCATGTCGGTGCGGATCAGCGGGTCCAGCGCCGAAAACGCCTCGTCCATCAGCAGGATCTCGGGGTCGTTGGTCAGTGCGCGGGCCAGACCCACGCGCTGCTGCATGCCGCCCGACAGCTGGTTGGGATAGTTGTCTTCGTAACCTTCCAGCCCGACGCGGCTGATCCAGCGGCGCGCCTTTTCTTGGCATTCCTTTTCCGAAACACCCCGCACCTTCAGTCCGTAGATGGTGTTTTCCAGAACGGTGCGATGCGGGAACAGTGCGAATTTCTGAAACACCATGCCCGTCTTTTGCCGGCGGAAATCGCGCAATTCCTTTTGGGACATCTGCACGATGTCGCGGTCGTCGAAGATCACCTGCCCCGCCGTCGGGTCGATCAGCCGGTTGATATGGCGGATCAGCGTGGATTTCCCCGACCCTGACAGTCCCATGACGACCTGGATGCGTCCGGCCGGGATGGTCAGGTTGATATCCTCGAGGCCCAGCACGTGGTTGTGGCGGGCGTTCAGCTCCTCCTTGGTCATGCCGGCCTTGACGTCGCCGATATGGGCGGCGGCATTCGGGCCGAAGATCTTGTAGAGGTTGCGGATTTCGATGTCGTGGGTGGCTTCATCCATGGACGGCCTCCAGATGCTTCTGCAGACGCTTGCCGTAAGCCTGGGTGGCACGGTCGAAGATGATGGCGATGGCGACGATCGCCAGGCCGTTCATCACGCCAAGGGTGAAATACTGGTTGTTGATCGCCTGCAGCACCGGCTGGCCCAAGCCCCGCACCCCGATCATCGAGGCGACAACGACCATCGCAAGGCTCATCATGATGGTCTGGTTCACACCCGCCATGATGGTGGGCAGCGCCAGCGGCAATTGGACGTCGCGCAGCTTCTGGCCCGCGCTGGACCCGAAGGCGTCGGCGGCCTCCAGCACGTCGGCAGGGACCTGGCGTATGCCCAGATTGGTCAGGCGGATGATCGGCGGGACGGCATAGATCACCACCGCGATCACGCCCGGCACCTTGCCCAGACCAAAGATCATCACCACCGGGATCAGATAGACGAAGCTGGGCATGGTCTGCATCATGTCCAGGATGGGCGTCACGATCTGGTTCGCCCGGTTCGATCGCGCCATCAGGATGCCGGTCGGAATGCCGATCGCCACTGCGATCAGGGTGCAGACGGCGACCATGGCGATGGTGCGCATGGTGTCTTCCCACATGCCGAAATAGCCGATCAGCAGCAGGGCGATGACGGTGCCTGCGACGATCTTGGGGCTGCGGCTGAGGGCCCAGATCAGCAGGGCGATGCCCGCCAAGACCAGCACCCAAGGGCTGTCGATCAGGATGTTCTCGATGAACACCAGCAGGATCTGGATGGGGTGGAAAATCTGTTCCAGCGTCTCGCCATAGGCGCGCGTGAAGCTGCGAAAGGCCGTGTCGATGGCGATGCGCATGTCACGCAGATCGCCTCGGCTCATCTCGGGGAAATTGACAAGATCCATCGGTTTTTCTTTTTCTTTGGGACGTATCCGGAAAGGGTGCGAAACGGGGGCGCGTGGCCCCCGTCAGCGTGTTCAGATCGCGTCCTTGACCTTTTCCGCGACGTCGTCGGACACCCACGCGGTCCAGACTTCGGGAAAGTTTTCGAGGAAGTAATAGGCGCCATCCTCGTTCGTGGCCTGGTTATCGCCCATCCATGCCAGAAGCGCGTTGACCGTGTCGTTCGTCCAGCTCCGCTTGCCCAGATAATCCATGGTCACAGCGTTCTCTTCGGAAAACTCCTTGGTCACTGCGGTAAAGACCTCGGCGGGGCGCCAGTCGTTCAGCTGCGGATCGGGGCAATCGGCCACGACGGTGCAGGTGTCCCAGGTTTCGGCATCATGTCCAACGCCCAGGTCCAGGCGGGTCATGTCGTATTTGCCCAGCACCGCGGTCGGCGCCCAGTAATAGCCCAGCCAGCCTTCCTCTCGGTTGAAAGCGCGGCCGATCGATCCGTCCAGACCCGCGGCCGATCCGCTGTCGACCAGCTCGAAGCCCTTTTCCTCGGCGCCCAGGGCGCGGAACTGGTTGGCGGTGATGATCTGGCAGGCCCACCCGGACGGGCAGTTGAAGAACGCGCCCTTGCTGCCATCCTCGGCACCGGGGAACAGTTCGGGATGCGCCAGGGCATCCTCGATGGTGGTGATGTCGTTTTCCTTGGCGATACTGGTCGGGATCCAGAACCCTTCCTCGCCCCCGTCAGACAGGATTTCCGACGCGATGACGATGCGGCCTTCTTTCTGCGCGGCCTCCAGCGGGATCTTGACGGCATTCACCCACAGTTCCGGCGCGATGTCGGGTTCGCCCTTTTCATTCATCGACGTGAAGGTCGGTACGGTATCGCCGGTCACCAGCCCGACATCGCAGCCGAACCCTTCCTCCAGGATCAGCTTGTCGACCCAGGCCGCCAGGCCGGCCGAGGCCCAGTTCATCTCTGCGATGGTCAGGCTGCCACAATCTTCGGCCGCATGGGCGGCGGGTGCGGCCAGCACAAGGCCGGTGACGGCCAGAACTGCTTTCAGGGATGTCATCGTTTATCCTTTCGATCCAGATCGGGTCAGGCATCCGATTGATGCCGCCGCCCGGCAGCCCGAACTGGCCGACGGGGCGAACTTTCCAGTCTGGTCTTGATCAAACATCCGTGTATCAAAGCCATGTTTCCCCGGGGTTGCAAGGAAAACGCCCCGAAAACACGCCCCCTGAACCGGTCGGGCGTCAATGTGACGCAACGAAAGCAGGGTGCCCGCCACGTCATCAGCGCATCCTTTGCCGTGACTTTCATTCTTGGGGACAGCGGTTGCACAGAGGGGTCAAATCGCGTCAGGATGCACCCGTCAGGGGTGGAGCGTATTCATGGATGATCACGGCGCGCAGCGCAGTCGCAGGCTGGAACAGGCCATTCAAGCCTGCGCCGAGGGGCATCCTGAAGGCATCGACACGATCCTGGAACTGGAAGGATCGCAGCTGTTCGGCGTGGCCTTGCGCATCCTGACCCGCCACGATCTGGCCGAGGAGGCCGTTCAGGACGCGATGGTCCTGATCTGGCGCAAGTCCCCCCAACAGCGTGGGCCGTCCGGATCGGCGCGGGGCTGGATCTATGCGATCCTGCGCAACCGCTGCCTGACGATCCTGCGCGACGGTCGCCGCCTGTCCAGCATGTCCCCCGAGGAACTGACCCGCATGCAGGACGCCCGCGACCAGATCGTCCCCGAGGAAGGCTGGCAGATGCTGGCCGGATCATCGCGGCTTGGCGATTGCCTGGATGCGCTGGATGATCCCGCGCGGCGCGCCATCCTGCTTGCCCATGTCGGCGGTTTCAGCCACGGAGAGATATCCGCCCGCCAAGGGGTACCGCTTGGGACTGCCAAGTCCTGGATACGCCGCGGATTGGCCTCGCTGAAGGAATGCCTGTCATGAACGGATTTCAGGACGATCTGACCGGCTTTGCCGACGACTATGCGCTTGGGCTGATGTCGCCCGCCGCAGCCGAGCTGTTCGAGGCCGTGATGGCCACCGACCCCGCCCTGGCCGAACGTGTCGCCCATATCCGCGATGCGCTGATCCCGCTGGACCTGTCAGCGACCCCGCAGACGCTGCCGGCCGGTTTTGCCGCGCGGGTTCAGGATCGCCTTGCGCATGTTGCCCAGGATCATCCCCCCGCAAGGCCGGCCCATATGCTGGGCGTCGATCCGACCGCACCGCCCATGGCCGCCAATCTGCCCGCGGCCCCGGTCCGTCGCTGGATGGCAGGCATCGCGGCGGCACTGGTCCTTGGCGTGGCCTTGGGCTTTGGCGGCGCGTTGCAGCGCCCCGAACCCCAGCCCGTCGTCATGGCCGTGCTGCTGGACGATGCCGGTGTTCCGCGCGCCGTGGTCAGCGATTACGGCAACGACACCGCCCAGATCCGCTTCGTGTCCGATATCGACGTGCCGCAGGGCTTCAGCCTGCAGACCTGGACCCTGCCCTCGGCGCAGATGGGGCCGCAATCGCTCGGCGTTCTGGACGGTCCCCGCGCGACATTGCTGCAAGGTCCGGACCTGCCGGACCCGGGCAACAACCAGCTATACGAGATCACGCTGGAACCGGAAGGCGGGTCGCCCACCGGTCGCCCGACCGGGCCGATCATCGCCAAGGGGCTGGCTGCCGTGCAGACGGGGATCTGACCGCGTCAACGCGTCACGCAGCCGTGCGGTGATTGCATGGAACGGCGGGGCCGCTGGTCCCGTTGACGCTCCGAGACTGCAATAGCGGAGCAAAATATGACCGAAGGCAACATCACCACCGTCAACCCCTTTACCGAGGCCAAGCTGACGACCTACCCGTTGGAGGGTGTCGATGCGGCGCTGGCCAAGGTCGAGGCATGCCACGAGGCATTCCTGGATTGGCGGCTGGTTTCGCTGAAGGACCGCGCTGAAAAGATCCGGGCCATCGGGCGCGAACTGCGCAACAGCAAGGAAGAATATGCCCGCCTGATGACCGCCGAGATGGGCAAGCGCCTCGAGGACGCCCGCGGCGAAGTCGACCTTTGTGCCGCCATCTGCGACTGGACCGCCGATCACGGCCCCGACCATCTGGCGGATGAAACCCGCGAGGTGATGGGCAGCCGCAAGGGCATCGTCACCTATCAGCCTATCGGCGTCATCTATGGCATCCAGCCGTGGAACTTTCCGCTGTACCAAGCTGCACGCTATACCATCGCCAACCTGATGGCCGGCAACGGCGTGTTGCTGAAGCATGCCGCCAATGTCACCGGCAGCGGCATCATGCTGCGCGACATCATCGAACGCGCGGGCCTGCCCAAGAACCTGTTCACGGTGCTGCTGATCGATCACGACACTTCGGAAAAGGTGATCGAGCACAAGCTGGTGCGCGGCGTGACCCTGACCGGCAGTTCGGCTGCGGGGCGGATCGTGGCGGCACAGGCTGGCAAGGCGCTGAAGAAGACCGTGATGGAGCTGGGCTCGAACGATGCCTATCTGGTGCTGTCGGATGCCGATCTGGATCTGGCGGTGAAGACATGCGTCACGGGCCGTCTGTACAATAACGGCCAGACCTGCGTGAACGCCAAGCGCTTCGTCGTGGTGGACGCCATCTATGACCAGTTCATCAATGCCTATACCAAGGCCATGCAGGACATCACCCTGGGCGACCCCGAGGACCAGGCCACGGGCCTGGGTCCTATGGCCCGCAAGGATTTGCGCGACGACCTGCATAAACAGGTGCAGGACAGCATCGACAAGGGTGCCAAACTGCTCTGCGGTGGCCAGATCCCCGACCGGAAGGGATATTTCTATCCCGCGACGGTTCTGGAAAACGTTCAGCCCGGCCAGCCCGCCTATGACGAGGAACTGTTCGGCCCCGTCGCCTCGGTCATCCGTGCCAAGGATGACGAAGACGCCATGCGCATCGCCAACGACAGCGAGTTCGGCCTTGGCGGCGGCATCTTCTCGAAGGACGAGGATCGCGCCGTCGAACTGGCCAGCAAGTATTTCGACACCGGCATGGTCTTCATCAACGGCTTCGACGTGGCCAAACCCTCGATGCCCTTCGGCGGCGTCAAGAATTCCGGCTATGGCCGCGAACATGGCGGGTTCGGCATGATGGAATTCGTCAACATCAAGGCGGTGACCCTGAAATGAGCGGTGATCAGGGCAGGCTGACCTGTGACGTGGCGGTGATCGGCGCCGGTACCGCCGGCATCGCCGCCGAGGCCGCAGCGCGCAAGCAGGGTGCCTGCACCCTGCTGATCGACCCGGAATTCCGCGGCACGCTTTGCGCCAGCACGGGCTGCATGCCCTCGAAACTTTTGTTGGCGGCGGCCCACGCCGCCCACGACATCCGTCGCGCCCCGGTCTTCGGCATTCATCCCGAAGGCCTGCGCATCGACGGCAAGGCGGTGATGCAACGGGTCCGCGACGAACGCGATCATTTCGTCCGCGCCACCCGCGAAAGCTTTGACAAGCTGCCCGTCGGCACCGCAATCCGTTCACGTGCCCGCTTCGCCGGCCCGAACAGTCTGGTGCTGGAAGACGGTCGCCGGATAGAGGCGAAAGCCATCGTCATCGCGACTGGTTCCAGCCCGCAGATGCCGGCCCCTTTCTGCGATCTGGGGCCCCGTGCCCTGACGAATGAAACCATCTTCGAACTGCCGGACCTGCCCGAAAGTCTGGCCGTCATCGGCGGCGGCCCCATCGGGCTGGAGCTGGCCCAGGCCATGGGACGGCTTGGAGTTACCGTGACGCTGTTTGACAAGGCCACCACCTTGGGCAAGGCCCGTGATCCGCAGGTGGCCGAGGCATTGAAACAGGTTGTCGGCCGCGACGTGACCCTGAAACTGGGCTGTGACACGACGGCGGCCGCAGCCAAGGACGGCGTCCGGATCGACTGGTCGGGCGAATATTCTGGCAGCGCGGTTTTTTCGCATGTGCTGGTCGCCGTGGGCCGCCCGCCCAATCTGGATGGGCTGGATCTGGACAAGGCCGGTCTGACGCTGGACGACCATGGCACGCCGCTGTTCAACCGTCAGACCCTGCAATGCGGCGATGCGCCGATCTTCATCGCGGGCGATGCCGATGCCGATGTGCCCCTGCTGCACGAAGCCTCGGACGAAGGGGCCATTGCGGGCGCCAACGCCGCGCAATTTCCTGTTGTGACCCCCGACCGGCGCAAGACGGCGTTTTCCATGATCTTCACCGATCCCGCCCATGCATCGATCGGGCTTGCCCCCGAAGGGGCCCTGACCGGGCGCGCGGATTATTCCAACCAAGGCCGCGCCCGGACCGAGGCGCGCGCCGAGGGATGCATGGTTCTGCATGCCGATCCGCAAGGACGCCTGCTGGGGGCCGACCTTTGCACGCCGGGGACCGAACATCTGGCCCATCTGCTGGTCTGGGCGGTTGAACGCGGCCTGACCGCCATGGATCTGCTGTCCCTGCCCTTCTACCATCCCACCCTGGAGGAGGGCATGAAACCCGCCCTGCGCGAAATCTGCGCCAAGGCGGGCCAGACCCAACCCGCCAATCAGGACAGTGCCTGCCCGCCGGGCGCATAAATCCGAAAGGACCACCATGACCGAAGCGATCCATGATCTGGGCCAAGGCTTCTGGACGATCCGGGGCGATCTGAAGCTGGGTGGCGTCCTGAATGTCGGCACCCAAGCCGGGCTGGTCCGGCTGTCGGATGGCGGCTTTGCCATGCTGGACAGCTATCCGCTGACGGGCAATATCCGCGACCGCGTGATGCAACTGACGGATCAGGGGCGCGCGGTGCGTGCGGTGCTAAACCTGCACCCGCATCACACGCTGCATTGTGCGGGTATCGCCCGCGACTTTCCCCAAGCCAAGCTGTTCGGATCAAGACGGCACTGGGACAAGCATCCGGACCTCGACTGGCAACCCCAGCCCATCGAATCCCCCAAAGTGGCCGCGATGTTTGCCGCCGACCTGCAGTTTTCCCTGCCGCGGGGGATCACCTATATCGACGGGCACGACCGCGTGCATGCCGGGTCTCTGCTGGCGTGGCACATGGCCAGCCGCACCCTGCATGTCGATGACACGATCAACCTGATGCCGGTCCCGCGCCTGCTGAAACGGTTTTTCCCCAAACCCCGCGTCTTCCTGCATCCCACCATGGCGCAGGCGATGAAGCCCGAACCCGGTGCGCTGGCCGAATTGCGGGACTGGATCGCGGAACTGGCAGCACAATGTCACAACCTGCGCCACCTTTGCGCCGCCCATTCCGGGCTGCGCCGCTTTCAACCCGGCGAATTCAGCGGCGAATTGCAGGCCGCCTTCCACCGGGTGGAAGGCAAGCTGGCCAAATTCAAAGCCTAGCCGACGCTGATCGTGGTCTGCGCTTCGGGGAACTGATCGTGGCGGGCGGTGATCGTGATGGGTCCCGCCTTTCCCGTCAGACGCAGCCACAGGCCCGTCGTGCCTCCCTGCAGCATCCGTAGCGTGGGGCCGATCAACTTGGCCGGACCGTCGATCTGGACATGCACCGCGCCATCAAGGAAGGGCAGACGATTGCCCGCCTGATCCAGGGCCCGCAGCATGACCCGCAGATCGATGTCCGGATCGGCCGGGACGCGGTCCATGTCGGGATCGATCTGCAGCCAAGTGGGCAGCGGATCGGCCACGTAATCGCGACGTGCCACGACCTTGCCGTCCAGATAACCGGTGATGCGGCCGGGATGCCAGCTCATCCCCCACTGGCCCAGCTCCTCGGCACTGATATGGCGGTGGTCGATGATGACGGGGGGATGCGGCAGGTGGGGGAACCGTTCGCGATCGGGGCCGACGCGGCGGGTGACGCCCGCGCATTCGAACTCGACCTCGTCGCAATTGGTCAGCACGATCAGGGGCAGGACGCCGCCGATATTGCGTTCGCCCCGCGCCCAGAAGGTGACAGGCTCCATCACCACGCCTTCGGAAGGGGACTTCTGGCTGCCATAGGCATGGGCCGCGAACTTCGGTTCGCGCCAGATGTCCATGACGCCGTGATGGCAGATGCGGTCGCCCCCGCCGAAATCCTTGTGCGTGTTGTAATCGAACATGCACCAGCCGATGCAGCCGGAAATGGCCGGGTCGCCATGTGCCGCGTTCAGAACCTCAAGGTGCCGGATCACGTGTTCCATCTGGCGCAGTTCGGGGTCCTGCGCCTTGGTCGGAAACATGTGGCCGTTATATTCGGTGACCAGATAGGGCACCGGCTTCTTGATCCCGGTAACCTCGGCCACAGAGCGCAGCGCGGTGCGGGGTCGGTTGATCAGCGGCAGTTCGGATTCGTCCAGGATGAAATCGTTCATCGTATAGACATCCTCCAGCATCTCGCTGTCGGTGATGCAGCGCACGCCGCCCGTGGCCCGCGTCGGGTCCAGCTCGCGCGCGAGCGCGTTGGTGCGGACATAGAAATCGTGATGGTCCGGGCTTTCGTTGATGCGCACACCCCAGATGACGATGCTGGGGTGGTTCCAGTCGCGGGTGATCATGGCGCGGACGTTGTCCACGCTGCGATCCTGCCACGTCTGGTCGCCGATATGCTGCCAGCCGGGAATTTCCTCGAAGACCAGCAGACCGATCTCGTCGCAGCGGTCCAGGAACCATTTGCTTTGCGGATAATGCGACGTGCGCACCATGTTGCAGCCCAGATCGCGGCGCATGATTTCGGCGTCGCGTTCCTGGGCGTGGCGTCCGGCGGCATAGCCCGCATGCGGAAAGCTTTGGTGCCGGTTCAGGCCGCGCAGCTTGACGGGCTGGCCGTTCAGCAGGAACCCCTGCGGCGTCCATTCGGCGGTGCGAAAGCCGAAGCGATGCGTGGTGACGTCGCCGCTGTCGGGCAGGCTCAGTTCAACGGTATAAAGCGTCGGGTCGTTCAGGGACCACAACCGCAACCCGGTCAGACCGGAAAGGGTCAGTTCACCCTCGCCTTCGGTCGCGGCAATCTCTCTTTCGCCGTCCAGCAGCCGCGCTCGCACCGGGCCGGGGGCGGTGGTTTCGGGCCGGATCACGATGGTCTTGGCATCGTCCAGCGCGTCTGGCGTCAGGATGCGCGCGTTCGTCAGATGCCGTTCCGGCAGCACCATCAGCCACACGTCGCGATAGATGCCCGCATAGGTCAGATAGTCGATCTGCGCGCCAAAGGGCGGGATGGCAGGGTTTTCCGAACCGTCCACGCGCACCGTGACCAGGTTGTCGCCGTGGCGCAGATGATCGGTCAGATCGGCCACGAAGGGCGTATAGCCATCGGGATGCGCCGCGACCTGCGTGCCGTTTACCCAGACCACGTTGTCGGCCATCGCGCCGTCGAATTTCAGCTGCACCCGACGACCCTGCCACGCGTCGTCCCATGTGATCACCCGCTGATAGGTGAAGGGGCGCTGATAGCTGGTTTCGTCGAAATAGCTCAGCGGCAGGTCGACGGCATTATGCGGCAGGGTGACGGTTTTGCCGTCGCGCGGGCTGGCGATATGGCCTTCGTCGAAACCGTCCGAGAAGATCCAGCCGTCATTCAGTCTTTGAACCTGTCGCATGATCACCACTCTGCAAAGCTGCCGTCGGCATGGCGCCAGACGGGGTTGCGCCAACGGTGCCCCTGGGCGGCCATTTCGCGGACCTTGCCTTCGTTCACCTCGATGCCCAGGCCAGGCCCCTGCGGGATGGCGACGAACCCGTCCTCATAGGCAAAGACCGACGGGTCGGTCAGATAATCCAGCAGGTCGCTGCCTTGATTGTAATGGATCCCAAGCGACTGTTCCTGGATGAAGGCGTTATAGCAGACCGCGTCCAGCTGCAGGTTCGCGGCCAGCGCGATGGGTCCAAGCGGGCAGTGCAGCGCCAGGGCCACGTCATGCGCCTCGGCCATCGCCGCGATGCGATAGGTCTCGGTGATGCCGCCGGAATGGCTGGGATCGGGCTGGATGATGTCGACATAGCCGCCCTTCAGGATCGCCTTGAAATCCCACCGGGAATACAGACGTTCACCAAGGGCGATCGGGGTCGAACAATGGTTGGCGATCTCGCGCAGCGCCTCGGCATGTTCCGACAGGACGGGTTCTTCGATGAACATCAGGCGGAAGGGTTCCAGTTCCTTGGCCAGCACCTTGGCCATGGGGCGATGCACGCGGCCGTGGAAATCGATTCCGATGCCGAAATCGGGACCCATCTCCTCGCGGATGGCCTGCACGCGTTCCAGGACCTGATCGACCTTGGCATGGCTGTCGACGAACTGCATCTCCTCGGTGCCGTTCATCTTGACGGCGGTAAAGCCACGGTCTCCGCATTCGCGCGCCATCCGCGCGGTGTCACCCGGCCGGTCGCCGCCGATCCAGCTGTAGACGCGAATGCGGTCGCGCAGCTGGCCACCCAGCAGGGCATGAACCGGCACGCCCAGATCCTTGCCCTTGATGTCCCACAGCGCCTGGTCGATGCCGGCAATGGCCGACATGTGGATGCCGCCGCCGCGATAGAACCCGGCCCGATACATCACCGTCCAGTGGTCCTGGATCAGGCGTGGGTCGCGGCCGATCAGGTAATCGGACAGCTCCTCGACGCAGGCGGCGACCGATGCGGCCCGGCCTTCCAGCACGGGTTCGCCCCATCCGCTGACGCCTTCGTCGGTGCTGATCTTCACGAAGCACCAGCGCGGCGGGACGATGAAGGTTTCGACTTGGGTGATCTTCATAAGTCTTGGTCCTGAAATTCGGGGGCCGCATGGCGGCGGCCGGTCAGAAAGGCATCCGCGACAAGGCGCAGGGGCGACAGGTCCACATCGCTGTCGCCATTGACAATCAGGTCGCGAAAACGGGCATAGAGGCGGGCATATTCGGCATTTTCGCCCTTGCCGACGGTTTCGCCGTCGACACGGAAACGGGCGCCGCCCTGATCCAGCAGCGCCGTACCCGCATCCGTGTCGAACCGGATCTGCCACAGGTCGGCCCCCTGCTGGCGCCAGTCCAGACGTGCGGTGACGGGGTGGCCCGCATCCATCGTCAGTTCGGCGGCGATGGCCGTCTGGCGGTTTTCGGGGATGTGCAGATTGGCGCCGGTCAGGCGCACGGGATCGGGCAGCACGGCGGTCAGGATCGACAAGGCGTTGATGCCCGGATCGAAGACCCCCAGCCCGCCCGGCTGCCAGATCCAGTCCTGGCCGGGATGCCATTTGCGGACATCCTCGCACCAGTCGATATGGGTGGCATGGATGACGCGGTCGGCCAGCCAGTCGCGGGCGACATCCACCGCCGCCGCCTCGCGCGAGTGCCAGGTCGTGAACAGCGTCAGGCTGCGCAGCCGGGCCTCGGCGGCCAGGATCTGCAGTTCGGTCAGGGTGGCGCCGGGGGGCTTTTCCAGCATCAGGTGGCAATCGGCACGCAGCACCGCCATCGCCTGTTCAAAGCGCCCCTGCGGCGGCGTGCAAAGCGACACCGCCTGGACATCATGCATCTCGTCCAGCAGCGTGTCGATGTCGGTGAAGTTCGCCACCCCGTCCAGCCGCGCGTTGCGGCTGGCGATGGCGGTCAGGGTCATGCCCGGCGTCGCGGCGATCGCGGGCAGATGCTGGGCGCGGGCGATGGTGCCCAGGCCCACCAGGGCCAGTTCGATATCACTCATCTCAGGCGCATTCCGCTTTCGGCATCAAAGAAATAGGCCTGCGCCGGATCCATGGTCACACCGACCGTGCCGCCGCCTGCCGGATCAAGCCTGCGCGTGGTCTGCACGACAAGCTTCTCGCCCGATGGCGCAGTCAGATGGGCATAGGTGACGCCACCAAGGTTCTCGGCCAGGTCGACGCGGAAGTTGCCGTGATCGGTCAGCTGCAGCGTGTCGGGGCGCAACCCGATTTCCACCTTGCGGCCATCCATCAGGTTCGGGGATTGCCGGTCCAGCGGCGTGTCGAACGCCGGGGTCACGACCTGACCGCCCTGCACGCGCCCGGCCACGAAATTCATCGCCGGACTACCGATGAAGCCCGCGACAAAGCGGTTGTCGGGATCATCATAGAGCTCCATCGGGCTGCCGACCTGTTCGATCCGCCCCGCGCGCAAAACAACGATCTTGTCGGCCATGGTCATCGCCTCGACCTGATCATGGGTCACATAGATCATGGTCGCCTTGATCTCTCGGTGCAGCCGGGCGATCTCGGCGCGCATTTCCACGCGCAGTTCGGCATCCAGGTTGGACAGCGGTTCGTCGAATAGAAACACCTTGGGACCGCGCACGATGGCCCGACCGATGGCCACGCGCTGGCGCTGACCGCCCGACAGGGCTGCGGGCTTGCGCTCCAGCAGCGGGTCCAGTTTCAGGATCCGCGAGGCCTCGGCCACCTTGGCGGCGATCTCGGCCTTGGGGTGGCGGTTCATCTTCAGGCCGAAGCCCATGTTCTGGGCGACGGTCATGTGGGGATAAAGCGCATAGGTCTGGAACACCATCGCCACGCCCCGGTCGGCGGGTTCGGCATCGGTGACATCCTCGTCCTCGATCCGGATCTGGCCGTCAGTGGTTTCCTCCAGGCCCGCGATCATGCGCAGCAGGGTCGACTTGCCGCAACCCGAGGGGCCGACGAAGACGCAGAATTCACCCTGCCGGATATCAAGATCGACGCCGTGAATGACCCTGACGGGGCCGAAATCCTTGGTGACGCGGGTCAACTGGACGCCGGACATGGCAACCTCATGCTTGCTTGTGTTCGGGGAACCGCCATGTGTCGGCGGCTGCGGCGATCTGCGCCGCGGCTTCTTTGACGGGACCGGCCAATGCCAGCAGCTGGTCGCGGCTGGTGGTATCGGTGGTGGTGGTCACGGATATGGCGCCGATGACCCGGCCGTTGCCCGACAGGATCGGCGCCGCGATGCAGGCGATGCCGACCTCGTGTTCCTCGTCGTCCAGGGCGTATCCGCGCTCGCGGATGCGGGCCAGATCGTCGCGCAGCGCAGCCGGCGTGGTCAGGGTGCGGTCGGTATGGGCGTGGAACGACTGGCGCGAGATCGCCTGCGCCAGACGATCCTCGGGCAGATGGGCCAGCATCGCCTTGCCGACACCGGTGCAATAGGCGGGGCCGACCTTACCGGATTGGGCGAACATCTCGACCGGCTGGCGGGCATTGCGCTTGTCGACGTAAAGCACCGCGCCATTGTCCAGCTGCGCCAAGTGGATGGTCTGGCCGATGTCGCGCGCCAGGTGGTCCATGACGTCCTGCGCGACGGGGGCAAGACTGGACTGCGCCCAGGCCGAATGCGCCAGCCGCACCAGTCGCATGCCGGGCGCATAGGTCTGGCGGCTGTCGTCAAAGGCCAGCATGTCCTGCCGCGCCAGCGTCTGCAGGAAACGATACAGCGTCGCCTTGGGCAGGCCGGCCTTGGGCAGGATCTCGGCAAAGCGGACGGGGCGGCCGAATTCGGCCACCAGGTCCAGCACGGCCAGCGTGCGGCCTACGGTGCCGTCGGACGTCTCGCGTTGCGGGGTCGTCATGCCATGGCCTCCTCTCCGCAGCATTGCCGTTGTTGACAAGGCTAATCGATTCGCAGCATAGTTTCAATATTCAAAACTGAGTTTCAATATTTGGAACCTAATGGGGAGGAGACCATGGTCCATACGAAACGAGGGCTGCTGCTGGCCGTGCTGCTGGCCACCACCGCACCCGCCTTTGCGCAGACCCGCGAACTGGTGATGAACACGGATGCGTCCGACCCCGCGCCCAAGGCGGCGTTCGAACAGCTGATCGCGGATTTCGAGGCCGAATATCCCGGCATCAAAGTCAAGGTGAACACCTTCGACCACGAGGGGTACAAGACCGCCATCCGCAACTTCCTGACCGCCGATGCGCCGGATCTGGCCAACTGGTACGCGGGCAACCGCATGGCGCCCTTCGTTCAGGCGAACCAGTTTCTGGACGTGTCCGATGTCTGGGCCGAAAACGGCCTGAGCGAGAGCCTGCATTCGGCGGAATCGGCCATGACCATCGACGGCAAGCAGTGGGGGATTCCCTATACCTACTATCAATGGGGCATCTATTATAACAAGGATGTCTACGAGAAGGTCGGCGTCGAACCCACTGACAATTGGGAAGAATTTCTTGCCAATTGCGCCAAGTTCCAGGAGGCCGGGATCGACTGCGTGACCACCGGCTCGAAGGCGCTTTGGCCCATCGCGGGGATCTTCGATTACCTCTCGCTGCGCACCAACGGCTATGAGTGGCACATGCAGCTGACGCGCGGTGAAATTCCCTGGACCGACGACAAGGTCAAGGCGGTCTTCGCCGAATGGGAAAAGCTGCTGCCCTATATCTCGAAGAACCACGCCGCCATCGACTGGCAGGATGCCGTGTCCAACATCGTGCAGGGCAAGGCCGCCAATTACGTCATGGGCAACTTTGCCGCGGCCACCTTCAAGGATGGCGGCATGACCAATGACAACCTGGGCTTCATGCCCTTCCCCACGATCAACCCCGACATCCCGCGCGCCGAAGAGGCGCCGACCGACACGATCCACATCCCGTCCGGCGCCAAGAACCCCGAAGACGCCAAGCTGTTCCTGGCCTTCCTGGCCCGCGCCGACGTGCAGACCAAGATGAACCAGACGCTTGGCCAGCTGCCGATCAATGCCGAAAGCTCGGTCGGGGATGACCCCTACCTGCAGGCAGGGTTTGAATTGCTGTCGACGGCAGAGGGCGGCATCGCCCAGTTCTTCGACCGCGACGCATCCCCCGAAATGGCCAAGGCGGGCATGGAGGGCTTCCAGGAATTCATGGTCCGTCCCGAACGCCTGGACACCATCCTGGAAAGGCTGGAGCGCGTGCGCCAGCGCGAAGCCGGCTGACATCATGCGGGCGGTCCCCATCGGTCCGCCCGCATCCCCCACGCACCCACCCGCTTTCCCCGGAGGTCCCGCATGACCGCCCTTCCCGACATCCACCCGCCGAAAGCCCGCGCACGCCGCCGGAACAGCCTGACCCCATGGCTGTTCCTGGCGCCGGGGATGCTGATGTTCGCCGTCTATGTGCTGGTCCCGATCTTCCAGTCAGTCTGGGTGTCGTTCCACGAATGGGACGGCTTGGGACCGATGCGTTGGGTCGGTCTGGCCAATTATTCCGAGCTGTGGTGGGACGACGCCTTCTATACCAGCCTGAAGAACAACATCATCTGGCTGGCGCTCTATCTGCTGGCCGTGCCCATCGGGCTGATGATCGCGCTGTTTTTGAACCAGACCGTCAAGGGCATCCGCATCTATAAATCGCTGTTCTTCTTTCCCTTCGTGATCAGCCAGGTGGTCGTAGGGCTGATCTTCTCGTGGTTCTATGCGCCGGGCTTCGGGCTGCTTTACGTGCTGATCGAATGGGTCACGGGCACGGGCGTCGCGATCCTCGCCGATGAGCGCTATGTTACCTATGGCATCATCGCGGCGGGACTGTGGCCGCAGATCGCCTATTGCATGATCCTCTATCTGACCGGGTTGAACGCGGTCGCCCCCGACCAGATCGAGGCCGCGCGCCTGGACGGCGCCAAGGGATGGCGGATGCTGTGGCATGTCGTACTGCCGCAACTGCGCCCCGCGACCTTCATCGCGGTGGTCGTCACCGTCATCGGCGCGCTGCGCAGCTTCGACCTGGTCAGCATCATGACCTCGGGCGGGCCCTTCGGGTCCAGCCGCGTGCTGTCCTATTACATGTACGAACAGGCGCTGTCGGAATACGGCTATCGCATGGGTTACGGCGCGGCCATCGCCGTGGCGCTGTTCGCCATCATGATGATCTTCATCACGGGCTTCATCTGGAAGATGTGGCGCGACGAAAGAGGGCTTTGATCCGATGTTCCCCCGTCCCATCCAGACCATGTCCCCCGCCTTTCAGCGCAGCTACAAGATCGCGTTGCCGATCATGCTGGTCCTGTGGCTGCTGCCTTTGCTGGGGGTGGCGCTGACCTCGCTGCGTCCCTCGGGCGACCTGGCGGCCGGCAATTATTTCGGCATCCCGTCGCGCATCGCGTTCGAGAACTATGCCGACGTCTTCCGCAATTCGCCGATCGCGCAATACCTGCTGAACAGCTTTCGCATCACCATCCCCACGGTGATCGGCGCGGTCGGCCTGTCCTGCCTGACGGGCTATGCGCTAGCGGTCTACAAGTTCCGGCTGTCGCTGGTGGTGTTCTTCATGTTCGTGGCGGGCAATTTCGTGCCCTTCCAGATCCTGATGGTGCCGGTGCGCGACCTGACGGTAAACATGGGCCTTTATAACACCGTCACCGGTCTGGCGCTGTTCCACATCGCCTTCCAGACCGGGTTCTGCACGCTGTTCATGCGCAACTTCATCAAGGCCCTGCCGCGCGAATTGATCGAGGCCGCCCGTGTCGAGGGCGTCAATGAATGGCAGATCTTCTGGCATATCGTTTTGCCGCTGGTCCGCCCGGCCATCGCGGCGCTGTCGGTGCTGGTCTTCACCTTCATCTGGAACGACTATTTCTGGGCGATGGTACTGACCACCGGCGCCGACACGCAGCCGATCACCGCCGGCCTGAACAGCCTGAACGGCCAATGGGTCGCGGCGTGGCACCTGGTCTCGGCGGGGTCCATTCTGGCGGCCATGCCGCCGGTGCTGATGTTCTTCCTGATGCAGCGGCACTTCATCGCCGGTCTGACCCTGGGGGCCGTGAAATGAGGGTCTGGCGCATCGATACCGACACCCAGACCCTGGTCTTTGGCAGCGATGGCGGCATGGCGTGCTGTCACTACTGGGGGGCGCCCTTGCCCGCCGATCAGGATCCGGGCGATCTGCTGGCGGCGGGCGCGGGTGGCCTGACCGGCGGCATGCTGGACCAGCTGCCGCCCCTGTCGCTGCTGCCCGAGGCGCGGCGCAGCTTTCCGGGCCAGCCGGGGCTGATCGCATTCGACACCGACGGGACGCCGCTGGAACCGGCATGGGCACTGCAATCTGCTGATCAGGACGATGGGCTGACGCTGGTTCACGCGGCAGACGGGCTGACCTTGACCCACCGCATCCGACCGCAACCGCATGGTCTGGTCGCCATCACCGCCAGCCTCAGCGCCGATCGCCCGATCCGCCTGCATTGGCTGGCCGCCGCCGCCCTGCCGGTCCCGCCTCATATGGACCAGCTGACCGAGCTGGCAGGCCGATGGACGCGCGAATTCCAGCCCGTGACCAGCGATCTGGATCACGGCGCCCGCATCCGCGACGCCCGCACGGGCCGTTCGGGGCATGAACACCCTCCGCATCTGTGGCTGGCCACCCATGGCACGACCCATACGCGGGGCGATGTCATAGCCCTGCATTACGGCTGGTCGGGCGGTCACCGCATGGTGGTCGAGGCCCTGCCCGAGGGTCGCCGCCAGATCCAGTTGGGCCATGCCTCGGGGTCTGAACGCACCGCCGCCACCCGTTTCGACAGTGCCGAGATGCTGCTGGCCCGGGGCGATGCGGGGCTGAACAGCGTGTCCATCCCGTTCCAGCGGGCCATCCGCGACCGCCTGCCCCATGCCCGCCAGCCCCGCCCCGTCCATTACAACGGGTGGGAGGCGATCTATTTCCGCCACGACGCCGAAGAACTGGCCGAAATCGCCGCCCGCGCCGCAGCCCTTGGGGCGGAACGTTTCGTATTGGATGACGGGTGGTTCGGGCGGCGCGACGATGACACGACCTCGCTTGGCGATTGGCAGATCGATCCGCGCAAGCATCCGCAAGGCTTCCAGCCGCTGATCGACCGCGTGCAGGAACTGGGCATGCGCTTCGGCCTGTGGGTCGAGCCCGAGATGATCAACGAGGACAGCGACCTCTATCGCGCCCATCCCGATTGGGTATTGGGGCCTGCCGACCAGATCCGGGGCCGCAACCAGCTGCATCTGGACATGACGCGCGACGATGTGCGCGACCACCTGTTCGCGCGGCTGGACGCGATCCTGCGCGATTGGGACATCGACTATGTCAAATGGGACCACAACCGTCTGACGCCCTTCCCCGATGCGGGTCAGACGCGCGGCGTCTATGACCTGCTTGACCGGCTGCGCGCGGCCCATCCGCAGGTCGAGATCGAGAGCTGCGCCTCGGGCGGGGGTCGCATCGATGCGGGCATCCTGACACGCTGTCCGCGCGTCTGGCTGTCCGACAGCAACGACGCGCAGGAACGCCTGCGCATTCAGCATCACGCGGCCTGTTTCCTGCCCGCGATCGCCACGGGCAGCCATGTCGGCCCGCGCGACTGCCACACGTCGGGGCGTGTGATGCCCATGGCGCTGCGCGCCTGGACCGCAGCCCAACGGCATCTGGGTTTCGAGATGGACCCGCGCGAACTGACCGAGCCCGAGGCTGACACCCTGACCCGCGTCACGACGTGGTGGAAGGCCAATCGCGATTGGATGCTGGCGGGCGACATCTGGCGGCTGGACCGCCCCCAAGGGTCGCTGGCCGAAATGCAGATGGCGGCGGATGGATCGCGGCTGGTGATCTTTGCGGCGACGCTGGACAGCCCCGTGGCCGTCCAGCCGCCCCCCCTGCGCCTGACGGGGCTTGATCCCAAGGCGCGCTACAGGTTGCGGATGATTGAAAAGCCGCTTGGGCACCATACGTCCCATACGGCGATCAGTAGGGACGAGGTGACGCTGACGGGGGCCGCGCTGATGGCGCAGGGGGTTGCCCTGCCGCCCTCCTTCCCGCAGACCGTGGCCGTGATTGAAGGAATGCGTTTGTGACTGCCGATATAGACTGGATCGCCGCCGATTGGGGCACGACGAACCTGCGCCTCTGGGCCATGTCGGGCCGCAAGGTGGTGGAACGACGGACCTCGGACCGGGGGATGGGCGTTCTGGGGCCCGATGATTTCGCCGCCGTCCTTGCCCAAGCGACGCAAGGCTGGCCCGCCGTTCCCGTCATCGCCAGCGGCATGGTCGGATCGCGCCAGGGCTGGGTCGAGGCCCCCTATGCCCCCGTCCCCTGCCCCGCCACGCCCCGCATGGTCGCCGTCCCCGGCGATCCGGGCGGGCGCCCCGTCCGCATCGTCTGCGGCATCCGGCAGGACAGCCCCGCCGATGTCATGCGCGGCGAGGAAACCCAGATTGCCGGTCTTCTGGCCATGACCCCCGATTTCGACGGCATCGCCTGCCTGCCCGGGACCCATACGAAATGGGTGCGCATCTCGGCAGGCGAGATCTGCAATTTCAAGAGCCTGATGACGGGTGAACTGTTCGCCCTGATCGCGGGCCAATCGGTGCTGCGCCATTCGGTCGGCGGCGACGACTGCGACCAGGATGCCCTCATGACCGCCCTGTCAGACGCGATGGCCCGCCCCGAGCGCGGCTATGGCGGATTGTTCCAGCTGCGCGCGGAATCGCTGCTGCATGGGTTGGAGCCTGCTGTCGCCCGCGCCCGCCTGTCGGGGACGCTGATCGGGTGGGAACTGGCCGCGGCCAAGCCTTGGTGGCTGGGCTGCGACGTGACCATCATCGGCGCGCCGGGGCTGTCCTCGCTCTATGAACAGGCGTTGCGTGTGCAGGGCGTGCCAGCCGCCATGATGTCGGTCGAGGATGCGACCCTTGCCGGTCTTGCCGCCGCATATCAGCATTTCAAGACAAACTGACCGAAAGGCCCCGCCATGTCCCGCCCCCTGATCGCCATCCTGCGCGGCCTGACCCCGCCCGAGGCCCCCGCCATCGCCCAGGCCCTGATCGAGGCCGGCATCACCCGCATCGAGGTGCCGCTGAACTCGCCCGATCCCTTGGACAGCATCGCCCTGCTGGCCCGCGACTTCGGTGATGTCGCGACCATCGGCGCGGGCACGGTGCTGACCCCTGCGCAGGTGCAGTCGGTGGTCGATGCGGGCGGGCGGATGGTGCTGTCGCCCAATTGTGACGCCGACGTCATCCGCGCCACGCGGGCGGCAGGCATGGACAGCTTTCCGGGCATCATGACCCCTTCCGAGGCTTTCGTGGCGCTGAACGCAGGGGCCTCGGGGCTGAAGCTGTTCCCGGGCGAGTTGATCGGCCCCAAGGGGCTGCGCGCGATGCGGGCCATCCTGCCTGCGGGCACGGCGATGTGGGCTGTGGGGGGCGTGTCCGCCGACAACATGGGCGAATGGCACCAGGCGGGGGCCGCGGGCTTCGGCATCGGATCGTCGCTCTACAAGCCGGGCGATGACGCGGCGGCGGTCACCGCCAAGGCGCGTGCCATGGTCGCGGCATGGGACGGGGTGGCGGCATGATCTTCGACGACACCCCCTGCACTCTGGGCGAGGGCGCCTTGTGGCATTCCGACCTGAACGCCCTGATCTGGTTCGATATTATCGCCAAGCGCATGTATCTGAAACCTATCGGCGGCCAGCGGCGGCATTGGGATTTCGACGACCATGTCTCGGCGGCGGGGATCGTGGATGCAGACCGGCTGATCGTGGCGTCGTCGCGGGCGCTGCTGCTGTTCGACCTGCGCGATGGCAGCCGCACACCCTTGGTGGATCTGGAGGCGGACAACCCCGTCACCCGATCGAATGACGGGCGCGCCGATCCGCAGGGCGGTTTCTGGATCGGCACGATGGGGCTGAACGCCGAAGCGGGCGCCGGGTCGATATGGCGCTATCATCGCGGGGAATTGCGGCGTCTGTTCGCCGATATCACCATCACCAACGCCATCTGCTTTGCCCCGCAGGGCGACAGCGCCTGTTTCACCGATACCGACCAAGGCGTGATCATGCGGGTCGCGCTGGACGCGGATGGCTGGCCTGCGGGCGATCCGCAGCCCTTCATCGACCTGCGCGCCGAAGGGCTGAGCCCCGACGGCGCGGTGATGGATGCCCAAGGCGGCCTGTGGTCGGCGCAATGGGGGGCGGGCCGCGTCGCGCGATATGACGCGCAGGGGCGGTTCGATCGGGCGGTGATGCTGCCTGCGGCCCATATCTCCTGCCCTTCGATCGGCGGGGCGGATCTGGACACCCTGTTTGCCACATCGGCACGGCAGGAGCTGGACGCGCCCGGTCCCGATGACGGCTGCACCTTCGCGGTCACGGTGGATGAACGGGGCCAGTCAGAACACCGGGTAATTCTGCCATCCTCGGTGTCCTGAGACCGGGCAGCGGGGTAAAAGCCGCCAGTTTTTGCTCATCGTCTTGTCACATCCTGGTTGCCGGATCATGGTCTGATTTCATTTGCGGTGAAAATGTGTTGCCTGTGCCATCCGGTCCGTCCGGCAAACTTGCCTCTTGGAGAAAGGGCAGGTCATGCCGTAAACCGGGGGTTGTGGGCGGGTTTGCCCACCATGACGAGTAAAGCTGTGTAAGTGAGGAAATTTCGATGACGAAACGGGCGCTTATCACCGGGATCACCGGTCAGGACGGCTCCTACCTCGCGGAACTTCTGATGGAAAAGGGCTACGAGGTGCATGGCATCAAGCGCCGTTCATCCTCGCTGAACACGCAGCGCATCGACCACATCTATCAGGATCCGCATGCCGAAAATGCCCGCATGTTCCTGCATTACGGCGACTTGGGTGACACGTCATCCGTCATGCGCATCATGGAGGCCGTCCGCCCCGACGAGGTCTATAACCTCGGGGCGCAATCCCATGTCGCCGTCAGCTTCGAGACGCCCGAATACACCGCCAATGTCGATGCGCTTGGCACGCTGCGAATCCTGGAAGCGATCCGGTTCCTGAAGCTGGAGGGCAAGACCAAGTTCTACCAGGCCTCGACCTCGGAGCTTTATGGCAAGGTCCAGGAAATCCCGCAGCGCGAGACCACGCCCTTCTATCCGCGTTCGCCCTATGCGGTGGCCAAGATGTATGCCTATTGGATCGCGGTGAACTATCGCGAGGCCTATGGCATCTATGCCTGCAACGGCATCCTGTTCAACCACGAGTCCCCCCGCCGGGGCGAGACCTTCGTGACCCGCAAGATCACCCGCGGCATCGCCAATATCGCCCAGGGGCTGGAAGATTGCCTCTACATGGGCAACATGGACGCCCTGCGGGACTGGGGACATGCCAAGGATTACGTCCGCATGCAGTGGATGATGCTGCAGCAGGATCAGCCCGAGGATTTCGTCATCGCCACGGGCGTCCAGTATTCGGTGCGCCAGTTCATCGAATGGTCGGCCAGCCAGGTGGGCATCACCCTGCGCTTCGAGGGCGAGGCCGAGGCCGAGGTCGGCATCGTCGCATCGGTCCAGGGTGACGATGCCCCGGGCGTGACCCCCGGACAGGTGATCGTGCGCGTCGATCCGCGCTATTTCCGCCCGACCGAGGTCGAAACCCTGTTGGGCGATCCCACCAAGGCGCGCGAAAAGCTGGGCTGGACGCCCCAGATCACCACGCAGGAAATGTGCCGGGAAATGGTCAGCGAAGACCTCAAGGCCGCACGCCGCCATGCGTTGTTGAAGACGCATGGCTATGACCTGCCGCTCTATCAGGAAAGCTGAGGTTCGACATGACGCGGATATTCGTGGCAGGTCATCGCGGCATGGTCGGCAGCGCCATCCTGCGCCAGTTGCAGGCAAGGCGCGACGCCGGCGAGGATCTTGACCTGATCACCCGCACCAGCGGCGAACTGGACCTGACCGAACAGGCGGCAGTGCGCGACTTCATGGCGACCGAACGCCCGGATGCGGTGATCCTGGCGGCGGCGAAGGTGGGCGGCATCCATGCCAACAACACATATCCGGCCGAGTTCATCCACAAGAACCTGATGATCGAATGCAATGTCATCCACGAGGCTTGGGCCGCCGGGGTGACGCGGCTGTTGCAGCTGGGGTCCAGCTGCATCTATCCGCGCGAGGCACCCCAGCCCATCCGCGAGGATGCACTGCTGACCGGCATCCTGGAGCCAACGAACGAGCCCTATGCCATCGCCAAGATCGCGGGCATCAAGCTCTGCGAAAGCTACAACCGGCAATACGGCACCGATTACCGGTCGGTCATGCCGTCGAACCTTTATGGTCCGGGCGACAATTTCGACCCGGAGAACAGCCACGTCATGCCCGCCCTGATCCGACGTTTTCACGAAGCGGCGCGGGATGGGCTGGACCGGGTCGTCATGTGGGGCACGGGCACGCCGCGCCGCGAATTTCTGCATGTCGACGACATGGCGCGCGCATCCCTGTTCGTCTTCGACCTGGACCGCGAGACCTATCAGGCCAATACCGACCCGATGCTGTCCCACCTGAACGTTGGCAGCGGCACGGATATTTCCATCGGCGATCTGGCGCAGCTGGTGGCCCGCGTCACCGGATACCAGGGCCGGATCGAGAACGACCTGACCCGCCCCGACGGCACAATGCGCAAGCTGATGTCCTCGGACAAGCTGATGGCGATGGGCTGGACACCGCAGGTCGATCTGGAACGCGGCGTCGCCCAGACCTATCGCTGGTTCCTCGAGAACCGCTCCGGTTGATGGCCATGTCCGATCAGCAGGGCAAACTGATCGCCTTTCGCGCCGACCGGATGGGGGGGCGGCTGATCGCGCTGCTGAACACGATGCGTTTCGCGCGCAGCTTCGATCTGCCCTTTGTCGTCCATTGGCGCGACAGCGACGGGCTGGGTGACGGGACCGAGTTGTTCGCCGAGAATTTCGTCCGCGATCATTTCATCGACAAGCCCACCTATCAGGCGATGAAAAGCAATGCGACCGCGATCGGCACGGTCATTCACAGCTCGACCAAGGAGCAGTTCCTGGACAATCTGAAGGGCGGCATGCACGTCCTGCTGGACCCGCCCTTCGACGTCCTGAAAATGCCCTTCGAGGATGAGGCCGAGGTCCACCGCACCTTCCGCGACGTGGTCGACACCCTGCCCCTGAACCCGGATCTGGCCCGCCATCTGCAGGCCCTGCGCGGCAAGCTGCGCGACGGGCGGCGGACCGTCGCCTACCACATCCGGCGCGGGGATCTGACCAGCGACCTGCGGGCCATGAACCGCGCCTGGCCGAACAAGTTCGTCCCTGACGAATTATTCGAGGCCCATATCCGCGCAAACCTGGACGGCGCCGCAACGCGCACCATCCTGTTCAGCGACAATCAAAACGTGTTGGACCGCTATACCCGCATGTTCCCCGACCTGCTGACCTTTGACCGCATCGCCGATACCGGCACGCTGACCGAGGTGCAGCGCGACGCGCTGGAGCTGTTTGCGATCTCCCTGTCGGACCTGATCGTGGCGCCGCCCTCTTCGGCCTTCAGCTCGACCGCCAAGACCATCGGCGGCGGCGATTTCCGCGACGTTGAATCCGAAATCACGCCGGATGCGCGCCATGCCGCGCTGGACCTGCTTGCCAGCCGCCTGAAGGACCGGCCCGACCTGTTCGCCAACCAAGGCGAGATCGGGCAATACCTGGTTTATGCCTGCGAGCATCTGACCAAGACCGGCCGTCGCGGCGAATTCGTCGATCTGGCGCGTCAGCATATAAATTCCGGCCTGAACATCGCCTTCATCTATGCCATGACCGTCCGCGAAATGTTCTTCGACGGCCAGTATCAGGCCATCTGCGATCTGCGCCCGGCGGTCGATCGCGGCTTTGTCACCTTTCAGCGCAGCTATGCGCAGATCGCGCTCTATCACGGCCTGGCGCTTTTGATGCTGGGCCGAAAGGCCGAGGCGATGGAGCAGATCACGTCGGCCTTCTGGCACGAACCGGTCGAGGGCGAGATCAACGCCCTTGCCGGCCTTCTGCGCAGTCAGGGCGATTATCATGACGGCAATTTCTGGGTGACGGACACCCAGATCGAACAGTTGTTTCCGAACCGCTTCATCGTCGATCACATCAAGACCTTCTATACGGCACCGGTCGAAGCGGGCATCCTGAGCTTTGACAAGATGATCCCGACGAACCGGGTGATGGTCTGGGAATGGCCCGATTTCACGCGATCGGATCTGCGCAGCCACTATCGCTTCCGCGGGCATTTCCGGTCGATCCTGCGCATCCTTGAACGCCGCAGCTGGTCGGGTGACATCAAGCCGCATTTCGACAGCTTCACCGGCATGATCGCCCTGCGCGAGGGCGATCCGGGCCTGGCCGAGGCCCTGCTGATGGGCGCCATCGAGGCCAAGCCCGAAGTCGCGCTGTTTCACAAGCGGCTGGCCGAGCTGCGCCACGAACAGAACCGACATGGTGAGGCCCTCGAGGCGATGGACCGGGCAATTGCACTGGACCCCGGGGTGACGATCTTTCGGGCCATGCGCGGGTTGTTCCAGCTGCGCGCCGGCCATGCCCCGGGCGCGGCCGATCTGCTGGTCGGGATCATCGACGAGGGGCAGCTGCAATTTCCGTCGGTCTATTTCCTGGCAGCCGACGCGGCGCGGGATGCGGGCCGGACCGCCGACGCCGTGCGGATCCTGGAAAAGGGTCTGTCGCTGGCGCCGTTGAACTGGCGGCGTCAACATGCGCTGGCCGAAATGAAGGTTAAGCTGGGCGATGCCGCGGGGGCGGGTGCGGTCTTGGACTGGGCCCTGCAATGGGCCGACGATCACCCTCCGCTTGTGATGCTGAAATCCGACCTGCTGGTGCAGGCGGGCCAGGTCGATGAGGCCCGCGCATTCCTGGAACGGCTGATGATCCGTTACCCGGACAAGACGCAATATATGCGGCGTCACAAGAAACTGGCAAAGTTGTAAGGGGGCGGGTGGCCCCGATGCCCACCCAAAGGCAGGAGAGCAAGGATGAGACGTGGTCACAGCAGGGTCGGGC
Source organism: Paracoccus sediminilitoris (assembly GCF_003259195.1). Lineage (GTDB taxonomy): Bacteria > Pseudomonadota > Alphaproteobacteria > Rhodobacterales > Rhodobacteraceae > Paracoccus > Paracoccus sediminilitoris. The sequence continues at coordinate 103,253 of NZ_QJPK01000011.1, read as the reverse complement.
AGGCACATTTCCTGGTCTATTCGAACGGGGTCGAACCCTTTGCCCGCAATGCCGATGATTACTGTGCCTCGGCCCTGAAGGTCGGGTTCGACAGCGCCCGCCATGTCACCGAGGCAGACCTGAAGAAAACACCCTTCTGGGACGAAAACCGCTTCATCCTGGAACAGGAACGTGGCGCCGGCTATTGGCTGTGGAAGCCGTGGATCATCCTGCAGAAGCTGCGCGAGGTCGGCCCTGACGACATCGTCATCTATAACGACGCGGGCCGGTACGGCGCGGGCAGCTTTCACCAGTTTCCGTCCTTTCCCCATGCGGCGGTCGAACTTTGCGCCCTGACGCCCAAGCGGTTCATCCACGGCTTCATCTCGAACTGGCAGATCCAGGGGCATTACACGAAGCGGGATGCCTTTATCCTGATGGATGCCGACACGGACGAACAACGTCTGGCGGCCCAGGTCTGCGCTGGCCCGCTGCTGTTCATGCCCTCGAAGGAAAGTTTCGCGTTTCTCGAACAATGGTTGGACTATTGTCGCGACCCCCGCATCCTGACCGACCAGCCCGACGAGATGGGCAAGACCCACGAGGTCTTTCGCGACCACCGCCATGACCAGTCGGTCGGCTCGATCCTGGCCCACAAGACTGGCGCGCATTATTTCGATTTTTCCGAGGGCGGCGCATTCGGTGCGGCCGAGGATGTGCGGCAGCGCAATCGCCATGTGCCGCGCCTGCAGACCCATATCGGCTATGTCTCGCTGATCGCGGCGCGTGCCATGCCGGATGATTTCCTGGTGCGCGATGAACCCGACCTGACCGTGCTGTCGCATCTGCTGCGCAACCTGGTTCCGGGCGAACCTGTCCCGGTCCATCCCGACAAGGTTCCCCAACCCGTGCTGGCGGCCGAGCTGGAGGAGCTGTTGAAGGAACCCCGGCCCACGCTGTGTCGCGACCACCTGCAACTGGCGGTGGCCGATAACCGCATCACCAATTCCCGCCTGCACGTCCTGAACAAATACCTGGAAGAGGCTCCCTTCTTCTGGGAACTGGCCATTCAGGCCTTCCGCGACCGTGCCGCCGCCGTCCATGCCCAAGGCCGCGAACCGACCATGGAGGATGTGCCGACCCTGGCCGTCACCGCCCTGCGCGACGCCGAGGCGCAGATGCCCGATCTGCGGCGCAAGGTGATGTCGGGCTTTGTCTGGACCCTGTTCACCGACGATGCCCGCGCCATCTTCAAGTCGGCCCACAAGAACGTCAAATCCAGCAAGGGCGCCCTGGCGATGGAACGTTTCGTCGCCTTGCTGGACGAACTGGACTTCATGCCGATCGAGGTCGAGGTGGCGGGCAAGGACAAGATCCTTTCGGAAGAGGTGTCGCGCCGTCTGATGGACTGGATGCTGGTCGATCATGTCCCCGCACCGGTCGATCCTTCTCCGGAGGGAGATCACGGCGGTCATTGACTGGCCGGACAGGGCTGCTAACCCTGTCCCCCCAACGCGACCCGGAGGCGACAATGCAGATCCAGACGACAGCCTTGCCGGGCGTGACGGTCATTACCCCCGTCCGGTATGGCGACAGCCGCGGTTTTTTCAGCGAGAGCTGGAACCGGCGCAGTCTGGATGCGGCGGGATTGCATCTGCCCAACTTTGTCCAGGACAACCATTCCGTGTCGCGCCATGCCGGCACGTTGCGCGGGTTGCATTACCAGGCCCCGCCCCATGCCCAGGGCAAGCTGGTGCGTTGCGGGCGTGGGGCGCTGTTCGATGTCGCGGTGGATGTCCGCCAGGGCAGCCCGACCTGGGGGCAATGGGTGGGCGTGGATCTGAGCTTTGAGAACGGTCGCCAGCTGTGGATTCCGGCAGGGTTTCTGCATGGCTTCGTCACAAGACAGGACGATACCGAGATCGTCTATAAATGCACCGACCATTATGATCCCGACTGTGATGGCGCGGTGGCGTGGGATTCCCTTGGCATCGATTGGGGGGTCGACAGCCCCATCCTGTCGGACAAAGACCGTGCAGCCCCAGAGTTCGCCGACTGGCAGTCGCCGTTTTCGTGGCAGGCGACATGAAGCTGCTGGTCACAGGGGGCGCGGGCTTCATCGGATCGGCGGTGGTCCGACTGGCGATTGCGCGCGGCCACCGGGTGGTGAACCTTGATGCCCTGACCTATGCGGCGAACCTTCAAAATCTGGCAGCGGTCGAGGGAAACCCGGCCTATTCCTTTGAAAAGGCCGACATTCGCGACCGCGAGGCGCTTGACCGGATTCTGTCGCGACACCGACCCGACGCGGTCATGCACCTGGCTGCCGAAAGTCACGTGGACCGTTCCATCGATGGGCCGGCGGCCTTCGTCCAGACCAATATCCTGGGCAGTTTCCACCTGCTCGAGGCGGTGCGGAGCTATTGGGATGCGGCGGGACGGCCGGCAGGATTCAGGTTTCACCACGTCTCGACCGACGAGGTTTTCGGCAGTCTTGGACCCACGGGACAATTCACCGAAACTACCGCCTATGACCCGCGCAGCCCCTATTCGGCCAGCAAGGCAGCTTCGGATCATCTGGTGAGGGCTTGGCATGAAACCTATGGATTGCCGGTGGTTCTCAGCAATTGCTCCAACAATTACGGGCCTTATCATCTCCCCGAAAAGCTGGTGCCGGTGGTGATCCTGAATGCGCTGGCCGGGCAGTCGATCCCGGTCTATGGCGATGGCGGCAACATCCGCGACTGGCTCTATGTCGAAGATCATGCCGATGCGCTGCTGACGGTGCTGGACAAGGGCCGGGTCGGGCGCAGTTATAACATCGGCGGCGAAAACGAGGCGCGCAACATTGATCTTGTCCGCATGATCTGCGCCCATATGGACGATCTGCGGCCCGCCGCCGCCCCGCATGCCGATCTGATCCGCTTCGTGCCCGACCGACCCGGCCATAAACGGCGCTATGCCATCGACCCACCCGCATGCGATCCGAACTGGGATGGAGGCCTTCGGTCACGCTGGAACAGGGGCTGCGGCGAACGGTAGAATGGTTCCTGCAAAACGAGATTTGGTGGCGGCCCCTGCTGAACCGGCAAGGCGTCGGACAGCGTCTGGGGATGGCGTGATGCAAGGGCTTCTGGTCATTGGACGCACGGGCCAGGTGGCGCGGGAACTGGCGGCCCTGGCCCCGGACGCACGGTTTCTGGGACGCGACAAGGCCGATCTGGCGGATCCGCAGGCCTGCGCGGACGCCATCGGGAATGCGACCGCCGTCATCAATGCCGCCGCCTATACCGCCGTGGATCAGGCCCAGAGCGATCCGAAGATGGCCCACCGGATCAATGCCGATGCGCCCGCCGCCATCGCATTGGCGTGCCGGATGCGCGACATTCCCTTTCTGCACATCTCCTCGGACTATGTCTTTTCGGGCCAAGGAAGCGCCGCGTGCCGAAGACGCAGCCACCGACCCCCCTGAACGTCTATGGGGCGTCAAAGCTGGCGGGTGAACGGGCGGTGATGGAACAGGGCGGGCAATCGGCGATCCTGCAGACATCATGGGTGTTTTCGGGGCATGTGCGGAATATCGTGACGACCATGCTGCGCTTGGGGGCGTCGCGCGACAGCCTCTCGGTCGTGGACGATCAGGTGGGTGGTCCAACCCCGGCCGCCGACATTGCCGCCGCCCTTCTGACGATGGCCGCAGCTATGCGCGACGATCCTAGCAAGGGTGGCATCTTTCACCTGTCGGGCGCGCCAGACATTTCATGGGCGGGTTTCGCCACGCAGATCTTTCACGACGCGGGGCTGTCCTGCCGGGTCGATCCGATCCCGACCGCAGTTTACCCCACTCCCGCGCCTCGGCCGCTGAACTCGCGGCTGGAGTGCAGCCGCATCCGGCGAGCCTTCGGCATCGAGCGGCCCGACTGACGCCAGGCCTTGGGGCGCATCCTGAACGGCGAAAGGCAGCCATGACCGACCGCAAGGGCATCATCCTGGCCGGTGGCAGTGGAACACGCCTCTATCCGATCACGCTGGCCGTCTCCAAGCAGCTGCTGCCGCTCTACGACAAGCCGATGATCTACTACCCGATCACGGTGCTGATGCTGTCAGGCATCCGCGAGATCGCCATCATCACCACCCCCGAGGACCAGTCCCAGTTCCAACGGCTGCTGGGCGATGGCGGACAATGGGGGCTACGCTTCACCTATATCGCGCAGCCCCGCCCCGACGGTCTGGCACAGGCCTATCTGTTGGCCGCCGGGTTTCTGGACGGGGCGTCGTCGGCGATGGTTTTGGGTAACAACATCTTCTCCGGGCACGGGTTGCCCCCAATGCTGTTGGCCGCCGATGGGCGACAGACGGGTGGAATGGTCTTTGGCTTTCACGTACGCGATCCTGAACGCTATGGCGTCATCGATTTCGATTAACAGGGCGGTGTGCGGGCGATTGTCGAAAAGCCGTCCGTGCCGCCCTCCTCATTTGCGGTGACGGGGCTGTATTTTCTTGACGGCACGGCCCCGGATCGGGCGGCCAAGGTAACTCCGTCGGCGCGTGGAGAGCTTGAGATCACCACATTGCTTCAGTCCTATCTGGATGACGGGCAGCTGCATGTCGACCGGATGGGGCGCGGCTTTGCCTGGCTGGACACCGGAACCCATCAAAGCCTGCTGGACGCGGGGAATTTCGTCCGGACGCTGGAAAACCGCCAAGGCCTGCAATCCGGCTGCCCCGAGGAAATCGCTTTCGAATCGGGGTGGATCAGCCGCGAGGACCTGGTCCGCCAGGCCAGGACTTTCCGGAAAACCGGATACGGCGCCTATCTGTTCAAATTGCTTGATTGATCCTGATCAGTCCCAAAACGCTTTAAAACAACTCTTGCGATGGCATTAAAACAAAATAACAACTGAATAAATTTATTCGATTTAAAGAATTTTACTATCGTTATGATTTTAGCTATTTATTAGTATAGAGCGTAGAAAGAATAAGGCTTTTCACCTTGTCTTCTGATGATCTGGTACCGTCCAGGAACCGGATTGCCCGCAAGGCTGCCAAGCCAAGCGCATGTCGGATAAAGATAATGTTTCCAACTGGCCCATGTGGCGCCGGGGCGTAAGGTGATTCCTTTCGCCTTGATCATGGGGAATGTCGGAGATCGCAATCTTTAATCTGACAGTTCGACTGCAGGTCGGCCCGGGTGGGCTGGCCTTGAAGTCGCCGGGTCATGTCGGCGCCGGCTTTTAAACGAGTATCTTTTTTACGATGGAGGAAGACATGGCTACGATCGATGGAACGGTGAATCACGGCGATCTGATGGGCACCGATGGTGCGGACATCATCAACGGTGGTGACGGCGATGACCTCATCGAAAGAGGCGGGGGCAGCGATCACCTGAAGGGCGATGCCGGTGACGATATCATCAACGGCGGCGCAGGGGGTGATCCGGTCGAAGGCGGCGCGAGCCGTGATACCGTGATGGGCGACGAGTCCATCCGCGGCAATGACGGCAATGACGGCAATGACAACCTGTCCGGGGGCGTTGGCAATGACGTGCTGGACGGTGGCGCCGGCAATGACAAGATGTTCGGAGGCGACGGGCCGACCGCCTTGAAGGCGGTGATGGCGATGATCGCCTTAGCGGCGGCGGCGGCGGCGATGAGCTGAACGGCGGCCAGGGCAAGGACATCCTGGATGGCGGTGCCGGAGCGGACATGCTGACCGGCGGTGCGGGGTCCGACACCTTCATCTTTCAGGACGGTGATGGCCGCGACAGCTTTGTCGACTTCACCACCGGTGGCGACAGCGATGTCCTGCAGCTGAGTAGCAAGCTGTTCGACACCCCGATGAGCGCCCAGGACGTCATCGACATGTATGGCACGACGGTGGACGGCGTGGCCGCTCTGGATTTTGGTGATGGAGACATGATCATCTTCCAGAACATGACCGACCTGTCCGGCTTGGCCGCGCACATCGAATTCATCTGAGCCCCGGTCGATGACATATGGAACGGGCGGCATCGCTTGGTGCCGCCCGTTTTTCGTCATCCCCAGGCCAACGACTGAAGGCGTATCGTTCAGGGCGTTTGGAAACTCAGGCGCATCTCACCCCGAATTCCCGACCAGTCCGGGGTGGCGAAGCATGTGCAGCGACTGTTCAGGCCCACCCGCACATGATCACGCTGATAAGGGGGCCCTTGCCGGATGCGCTCAGACCTCGACCGTGACGGGGCCCATCGGGTTGGAACAGCAGGCCAGGATCCAGCCCTCGGCGATGTCGTCATCGCTGATCCCGCCATTGTGGACCATGTGTACATCGCCCGCGGTCTTGCGGATCTTGCAGGTTCCGCACAGCCCGAAGGTGCAGCCCGAGGGGATGTTCAGACCCGAGCGCTTGGCCACGGCCAGCACGGTGTCCGTTTCCGCGCAGGCGGCCGTCACGCCGCTGGCGGCGAAGGTGATCTGGGCGCGGGCATCCTCGTCGGGGGCGATATCCTCGATGACAGGGGCTTCGGCCTCGGTGGCGACGGGGGCACCGAAGCTTTCCTGGTGATATCGGTCCATGTCATAGCCAAGCGCGATCAGCATGTCGCGCACCGCCTGCATGAAGGGTTCTGGCCCGCAGCAGAAGACCTCGCGTTCCAGGTAATCGGGCGCCATCAGGCCCAGCATCAGCTGGTTCAAACGCCCTTGGTATCCGGTCCAGGTGATATAGGGCTCGGGTTCTTCGATGGTGAAGCGCAGCTGGACGCCCGGCACGCGGGCCGCGAATTGTTCCAGCCGTTCACGGAAGATGATGTCCGAAGGCCGCCGGGCCGCATGGACGAAGGTGATGTCGGCATTCTGCGCCTGGTCCCAGGCCCATGTCGTCATCGACATCATCGGCGTGATCCCCGACCCCGCCGAGATGAACAGGTATTTCGGCGCCATGTGCCGGTGGAAGCTGAAGATGCCGCCCGGCCCATAGGCCTTCAGCCGCATGCCCGGCTTCAGATGGTCCATCATCCAGCGCGTGCCGATCGAATCCGCCTGCGCCTTGGCCGTCACCGAGATCGACAGCGGCCGCGAGGGCGAGGACGAGATCGTGTAGGTGCGCTGGACGTTGCCCCCCGGAACCGGCAGGTCCAGCGTCACGAACTGTCCCGGTTGGTAATCGAACCATGCGCCCGAAGGTGCCCGGAAGATGAAGGTGGTCGTGTCGCGCGTTTCCGGCACGACCATGACGCATTCCAGGTGCTCGTCGTCGGACCAGGGTTCGACGTTCCAGTTCAGGCGGGGCTTTTTCATCGGATCACTCTGCGGCGTGCTGCATTCCAAGGCGGGCGGACATCAGGCCGCAATACCAATCGACGAAGTGGATGACGCCCGCTTCCTGGGTGGGGGAATAGGGGCCGGGCTGATAGGCGGGCGACAGGATGCCCTTCTGGTTTTCCTCGACCACTTGGCGATCCTCGTCATTGGTGTTCAGCCAGACTCGGGTCAGGGTCTCGATGTCGTAATCCACACCCTCGACCGCGTCCTTGTGGACCAGCCAGTGGGTGGTGACCTGCGTTTGGGTGGGGCTGATCGGCAGGACGCGGAACACGATGGCGTGGTCGGGCAGGAAATGGTTCCAGGTCGAGGGGAAGTGGTAGAGCATCAGGCTGCCCGCATCGTTCCACGGGATGTTGCCCATGCGCCGCGTGACGGCAGCCTTGCCGGACATGGTAAAGCTTTCCTGATTGTCCATCAGCGGCACGCGGGCCATGCGCCACTGCATCCGCGCATCATTGACGAAGCGCGACGGCAGGTTTGCGGCGTCGCAGCGGGACCAATGGTCCAGGATCTCGGGGCTGGCGGCGTTCGGCCCTTCCATCACCGTCATCAGCGGATCGTCGGAATAGGTCCGGCAGAGCGAGGGATGCGAACCGCCGCAGTGATAGCATTCGCGGTTGTTCTCCATCACCAGCTTCCAGTTGCCCTGTTCGGCGATGGTGCTGGAATGGGCGATCTTGGCATCCGCCAGCCCCGAGGGCGCGGCATAGCGCATCACGTTCTGCGCGAAATCGCTGATCGCCGGCGGAACATCGGCCAAGCAGATGAACACCATCCCCGCCAGATCGACGCAATGGACCGGCTTCAGCCCGTATTTCGACGCATCGAAATCAGGCCCCATGTCGCGGGCAAAGACCAGCTTGCCCGTCAGGTCATAGGTCCATTGGTGATAGGGGCAGACCAGCTTGGGATTGCTGCCGCTGGATTTGGCGCAGAGCCGTTGGCCGCGATGGCGGCAGACGTTGTGAAAGGCGCGCAGCCGACCGTCATCGCCGCGGGTGACGACAACGGGGCATTCGCCCACCTGCATGGTGACGAAGCTGCCCGTCTTGGGCAATTCGCAGGACGGCCCCACGAACAGCCATTCGCGGTACCAGATCTGGTCCAGATCGTCGCGATAGGCCTGTTCTCCGCAATAAAGATCGCGCGGCAAGGCGTGGTCGGGAAGGCGTTCGGCAATCAGCTGAGCAGTCGAAGGGGCATATGTCATGGCGCAGATCGTTCCCTAGGCGCTTGGCGGTGGCAGTGACCCGAACCTAGAAGCGCGCCGCGATCCGACGTGGCAGATTTGCGACATTCGGACCGCGGAAACAGACACGCGATGCAATTTACGATGCCACCAGCCCTGCCGCGCGCAGACGGGCCAGCTGTTCGCCCGAATGGGGGCCCAGTTCCGCCATCAGGGCGCGCAGTTCGGCGACCATGGCCGGGGGGCGGGCCAGGTTCACGGTGTGGAACAGGCCGGTCTTTTCCAGATCGCCGGTCATGGTGCTGGTCAGATAACCGTTCTGTCGCGGCACGACCCACATCCATCGGCCCGCCTGCGCATGATGGCGGGCGTGGCGCAGATCGACGAAGCCCTTGGCATCCTCGATCTGGTCCAGGCGGGGCATGTTGCGCCCCAGTTGGCAGGTGGTGCCGGTGCCCAGGATATCGACCTTGACCATATGGGGCGCACGCTTGTGGAACATCCAGTTCTTCCACCCATGCTGCCCCTTGTCGTCTTTGGCAACCCAGGCATTGCCAAGAAAGCCCAGCACGTTCCGATCGGCAGGCAGATCGTCAAAAAAGGCCATCGTCCGGCTGACGTAATCGGGCGGATAGAAGATGTCGTCGTCGATGGTGAAGACCATGTTGTCATCTGCGGGCCGAAAAGCGAACTTGCCGGCATCCTTCAGGTCGCGGTCGGGAATCATCGCCTCGATCCGGTCATCGGCGGCCAGCGCGTCGGGAATGCGATCATACCCGTTCAGGCAGATGCACAACCGGTCCACCTGCGGCAGGATCGAGGCGACGGTCTGCATCAGAATCCCCGCGCGCGGGGGAAAGGTCGCCAGATGGGCGCGGATCATGGGTCGGGCCTGTGATGTCTGTCCGATTGCAGCATGCCCGCGGGCGAATGGTCAGGCAACAGCCCGCCTCGCCTCAGTCCCAATAGGCGGCGGCCATGAAGTCGCGCTTGGCCACGCCCCGATCCAAGAGCATCTTGCGCGCAGCGCGGGCATCGGGCACACGCCCTGCGAACCAGACAAACCCGTCCTGGGGCAGATCGGCCTGCGACAGCGCCGTCAGCAGGTCGTGCCGGATGCAGACGCGGGGGTCATCGGCCAGGCTGCCAAGATCGGAGGGATCGGCATCGACGATTGCCCGGACCGGCCCCGGGACCAGGTCGCGCGACAGGTGCAGCATCCGCGCGATGGCCGGCAAGGCGGTCTGATCGCCGATAAGGGTCAGCGCCGGCACCTGCGGACACCACCCCCCGCCCGGTCCGATGATGCCCACCTGCGTACCGGCCCGGACGGTTTCGGCCCATGCGCAGGTCGGGCTGCCGTCATGGCGGAAGATGTCGAAATCCAGCCAATCCTGCCCCTGTGCCGCCACGGTATAGACGGGACGGTGCAGGGAATCATCGCCCTCGGGCCAGATCGTGCGCCCCTTGGCCCCGACCCGCGGCCAGACCGGATCGCGTCCCGTCGCGGGCAGCAGCAGGCGGAAATGCAGGCTGTCGCGGCCGAAACGCTCGGCATCGGGTCCGGTCAGGCGGACCCGCAGAAAGCCGGGGCTGGGATGGCTGACGCCCGCCACCCGCATCGGCGACAGGCCGGGGGCCAGCGCGCCTTCGTCGACATGATCCCATGCGACCTCAAGCCCTGCTTCGGCAAAGATCTCGGATGCGCTGTCCTGAAGATTGCCGATCAGACGCAGTTCGGGGGCCAGCAATTCGACCCGGGCGCTGTCGGATTCGGCGGTCAGCCGCAATTCGCAGCCCCAGACGAACAGGCTGAGCACACCGGGCGTTTCGGTCAGCGGCGCCTCCCACGCGCTGGCCCGGGCCTTCAACGCCGCCGCCGCAGCCCCCGAGGCCCGAGGAATGACGCCGACACGGCGGTGGCTGGACATGAGCGACATGGCGAAACCTTTCCTTTGCAGAAGGTGTGATATTCCCCACAAATTTTGTCAACTAATTTTGACAAAAAGCACGGCCCGGCTTTTGCAATTTAATGGAAGGATTTTTCAAAATACTTGGCAAAGCGCCCGCGCTGTCGTATGCCAAGCTGACGCATCAGGCGGTGGCACCCGATTCCACCGCAATCCGGAGGAACAGCATGACCGACAGCACCACCCATCGCCACGGCCTTCAGATCGACGGCCGGCTTGCGGATTTCATCGACACGCAGGTGCTGCCGGGCACCGACGTGCAGCCGGATGATTTCTGGAAGGGCTATGCCGATCTGCTGTCGGAATTCGCCGGACGGAACCGGGCGCTGCTGGATCAGCGCGCCGCGCTGCAGGGGCAGATCGACGACTGGCACCGTGCCAATCCCGATATGGACCCTGCGGCCTATCGCGCATTCCTGACCCAAATCGGCTATCTGGTGCCGGAACCTGCGCCTTTCAGCGTCGAAAACGGCAGTGTCGACCCCGAGATCGCGACCTTGGCCGGTCCGCAACTGGTCGTGCCGGTCAGCAATGCCCGCTTTGCCCTGAACGCGGCGAATGCGCGGTGGGGATCGCTTTACGATGCGCTATACGGATCGGACGTGATGGGGCCGGTGCCTTCGGGCGGGTTCGACACGGCGCGCCGTGATGCGGTGGTGGCAAGGGCGGCGCAATTCCTGGACGACAGCTTTCCGCTGACCCAAGGCAGCCATGCCGATGTGACGGCCTATGCCGCCGACGCGGCAGGTCTGCGCGCGACGGTCGACGGTCAGGACGTGGCCCTGGCCGATCCGGCGGCCTTCGTCGGCACCCGCACGGACGGCGCGGATACGGCGCTGGTTTTGCGTCACCACGGGCTGCATGTCGAACTGGTTCTGAACCCCGACCACCCCATCGGCGCGGCATCCGCCAGCGGGTTGCGCGACATCGTGATCGAGGCGGCCCTGACCGCCATCCAGGATTGCGAGGACAGCGTCGCCGCTGTCGATGCCGCCGACAAGGTGGCCGTCTATGGCAATTGGCTGGGCCTGATGAAGGGCGACCTGACCGAGAGCTTCGAGAAGGGCGGCAAGACCATGACCCGCCGCCTGGCCGATGACCGCCAGATCACCCGCCCCGACGGCAGCACGCTGACCCTGCCCGGTCGCGCGTTGCTGCTGGTGCGCAATGTGGGTCACCTGATGACCACCGATGCCGTGCGGATCGACGGTCAGCCGACCCCCGAGGGCCTGATGGATGCGATGGTCACCACCGCCTGCGCCATCCACGATCTGAAACGGACCGAAGGTCTGGGCAACAGCCGGGCGGGCGCGATCTATGTCGTGAAACCCAAGATGCACGGCCCCGACGAAGCGGCATTCGCCGATGAAGTCTTTACCCATGTCGAAAAGGTTCTGAGGCTTGCGCCCAACACCGTCAAGCTGGGCCTGATGGATGAGGAACGCCGCACCAGTGCGAACCTGGCCGCCTGCATCCATGCGATTCGCAACCGCATCGTCTTTATCAACACCGGCTTCCTGGACCGCACGGGCGATGAAATACACACCTCGATGCAGGCGGGCCCCTTCGTCGGGCGCGACGGCATGAAGACCTCGACCTGGCTGAAGGCCTACGAGGATCGCAACGTGCTGATCGGGTTGGCCGCGGGCATGAAGGGGCGGGGACAGATCGGTAAGGGCATGTGGGCCAAGCCCGACGCCATGGCCGAGATGCTGGAGGTCAAGATCGGCCACCCGAAATCGGGCGCCACGACGGCATGGGTGCCCAGCCCCACCGCAGCCGTCCTGCATGCGCTGCACTATCATCAGGTCGATGTCGCCGCGCGTCAGGAAGACCTGAAGGACGAGCCCCTGCCAGGCCTAGACCTGCTGCTGACGCCGGCGCTGGCCGATGGCCCGATCCAGCAGGACCAGGTAATGCGCGAACTGGACAACAGCGCGCAAGGGATCCTGGGTTATGTCGTGCGGTGGGTCGACCAGGGCATCGGCTGTTCCAAGGTGCCCGACATCGACGACGTGCAGCTGATGGAAGACCGCGCCACCTGCCGGATCAGCGCGCAATACCTGGCCAATTGGCTGGAACACGGGCTGATCACGCGGGATCAGGTCGAGGAAGCCCTGCGCCGCATGGCCGCCAAGGTCGATGACCAGAACGCAGGCGATCCCGCCTATCGCCCGATGGCACCGGATTTCGACGGGCCCGCCTTCAACGCGGCCCGGGAGTTGATCCTGACCGGCGCGGACCAGCCCTCGGGCTATACCGAACCGGCTCTGCACGCATGGCGGGCCAAGGCCAAGCGGGCTGCCTGATCTCTCCTCCGAAAGGTGAATGCGGGCGCCATTGCGGCGCCCGCGCCACCTGCTAAGCTGGTTCGGCAAATATCAGCGGGGCTTGGAACGGCATATGGCGGGAAAACGAATTGCGGTGGCCGGGATCGGCTATGTCGGTCTGTCGAACGCCGTCCTGCTGGCCGAACGAAACAGCGTCCGCGCGCTGGATGTGGATGAAAGCCGCGTCGCGATGCTGAACGGGCGGAAATGTCCCATCGTCGACGACGACATCTCGGATCATCTGGCCCATCGCAAGCTGGACCTGACGGCGACGACCGACCCCGCCGAGGCCTATCGCGACGCCGACGTGGTGATCGTCGCCACGCCCACGAATTACGATCCGGTGACGAATTATTTCGACACCTCCAGCGTCGAAGCGGTCATCGCAGACGTGATCCGGTTGGCCCCGCAGGCGCTGATCGTGGTGAAATCGACGGTTCCCGTGGGTTTCACCCGCCAGGTGCGCGACAAGATGGGAACAGACCAGGTCATCTTCAGCCCGGAATTCCTGCGCGAGGGGCTGGCGCTGCATGACAACCTGCACCCGTCGCGGATCGTGGTGGGCGAGGACAGCCCCCGCGGGCGCGCTTTTGCCGACCTGCTGGCCGAGGCGGCGCTGGACGACGACGTGCCGATCCTGCTGACCGGATCGACCGAAGCCGAGGCGATCAAGCTGTTCGCCAACACCTATCTTGCGCTGCGGGTCGCCTATTTCAACGAATTGGACAGCTATGCCATGGCTCAAGGCCTGGACAGCCGCCAGATCATCGAAGGCGTGGGCCTCGATCCGCGGATCGGGACCCATTACAACAACCCGTCCTTCGGTTATGGCGGTTATTGCCTGCCCAAGGACAGCAAGCAGTTGCTGGCCAATTACCGCGATGTGCCGCAGAACCTGATCGCCGCCGTCGTCGACGCAAACCGCACCCGCAAGGACACCATTTCTGAGGCAATCCTGGCGCGAAACCCCAAGGTCGTCGGCATCTATCGTCTGGTCATGAAGGCCGGTTCGGATAATTTCCGCCAAAGCGCCGTTCAGGGCATCATGAAGCGGCTGAAGGCCAAGGGGCTGGAAGTCATCGTCTATGAACCCGCGATGACCGAGGACAGCTTCTTCGGATCCGATGTCGTCGCGGATCTGGACCAGTTCAAGGCACGCGCCGACCTGATCGTCGCCAACCGCGTGACCCAGGACCTGCATGATGTCCGCGACCGCATCTATACTCGCGACCTGTTCGGGGCGGACTGACCGTCACAGCATCTGGCGCAGTTGCTGTTCGATCTGGCGGCGGCGCCAGCGCGATCTGATCTGCTTGGCGTACAGGTTTCTGGGCAGCAGGCAGATCGTTTCCTCGTTATGCTTCAACAGGAAACGGCGGGTGGCGGCGGCGACGCGGCTGTCGGCGGATGTCAGCGCAGCGACCGTCACCTCGACCTCGGTGATGTCCTCGATGTCGATATTGTCGAAACTGTTGTGGCGGGCGCGGTCCAGAAGGTCGGTGACGCTGCCGATATCCACGGAATCGCCCGATTTCAGCGGCCCCTGCAGGGTCGCCTCGCGCGGGGTCCTGTGCTGTTCGCGCGCGATCTCGGTCCGGTCGGCGACCGAGGAGATGCGTTCGCCCTGCGCCGTGCGCACCGACAGCATGATTTCCAATACATAGATCGGCTCGAACCCCAAATTGCTGACCAAGATGCGAGCCGACAGGTCGCGTGCGCCGCCCAGATGCACCAAGATTTCGGTCCGACGCTGTCGCCGCAGCCCGGACACGATGATGTGCAGATAGACCATCCAGACCATCGCCGTGACGGTCGCCATTCCCGCCTGGACGATCCCGCTGTTTTCGGACACCTAGTCCCACATGGCATTTCCCCCGCCTGACCCCTTGCACGGTTTGCGGGTCCCAACACGCGCATGGCGTGGTTGTTCCACCTTAGGAACTTCGTGGCACGGGCGCGGGTTCAACCCCAGTCCGCGAAAGGAAATTGCCATGACCGAACCCACCCCAAGCGCATTCGAGGGTCGCATGCTGGCCCATCGCCGCATCTTGGCTCGCCTGATCGCCGCCCTGCCCGAGGCCGATCGGACCGCCATGATGGACTGGATGGACAACCGCGAGGTGATGCGGGACGGACAAGAAGATCCGGGTGCCGTCCCCACAGAGGGAAGCGCGCTGGAGCTGGCCATGGCCGATGAATTCTCCCGTATCGCCACCTTGGCAGGCGACAGCATGGCCGAACGATCTAGCTGACGTTCAGCCTTGCCAGCAACCGTTCAAAGTCAATCCGCACCCGAAGGCGCGCCATCAGCAGGAACATGCCTCCCAGCTTGCGATGCAGGAACATGACCTCTGGCGGTGGCATATACGCCGCGCGGGGGGACTTGGACAGGCGCAGGGCGATATCGGCGATCTGCTGCGGGATCAGGGTTTCCGCGGCATCAAAGATCCCGCCCCGACGCAATGGCGCGAAGGCCAGGTCCAGCATCTGCAGCACTGCGACCCGCTGTTCGTCACCGGCATTTGGCGCCAGATAGCCGATGTTGATGGCAGCCTTTTGCAAAGCCGCTTGGTCATTCGCCAGTCCCGCCCGGAGCAGCGCCTTGTATTTCGGTGCCAGATCGGTGGAAAAGCCGCGCAGGGCGCCGAAATCCAACAGCACGATGCGACCGCTGTCCCCCTGCCAGCGGTAATTGGCGAAGTTCGGATCAGTCTGCATCAGGTTGAACGTGAACAATTCATCCATGGCCAGATCGATCAGGTCCTGCCCCACCCGGTCGCGCGTCTCGGCGGGGGCGGTCACAAGGCTGTCGATCGGCTGGCTGTCGATGAAATCCATCGCCAGGACCTGATCCGAGGTCAGAGCCATATCTGGTGCCGGCATGACGATGCCCGGACGGTCACCCAACACCTTGCCATAGGCCGTCATGTTGGCGGCCTCGGCGAGATAATCAGCTTCGGCATGCAACTGCTGGCGGGCCTCGGTCAGCATGGGCGCGATGTCCAGACCCTGGGGCAGCAATCCTGACAGGCGCAGCAGCATCCCCAAATTGTCTACGTCGCTGTCGATGCTGGCCCGGACGCCCGGATACTGAACCTTGACCGCCAGAGTGCGCCCGTCCCGCGTCACCGCCCGATGCACCTGTCCGATCGAGGCCGCCGCGGTCGGCGTCATGTCGAACCGGAAAAAGCGGATTTGCCAATCATCGCCCCAGGCCCGGGTCAGCACGGTTCTCAGCTGGCGTTCGGGCATATGATCGGAACCGGCCTGCAATCCTTCCAAGGTCACGGCCAGTTGCGGGGGCAGGAACTGGCCCGTCTCCATCGAGACCAGCTGGCCCACCTTCATCGCCGCACCGCGCATCCGCGACAGCTGCGCGGCAAGACGGGCGGCATTCGCCGGCGTCATCAGCAATTCGCGGGCATCGGGGCGACGACCGGTCGCCAACTGACCCAAGCCCTGCGCGATGGCCCGACTGCCGATGCCGGTGGCCAGCCCCCCGATCCGCATCAGCCGCGTCAACCGACCCGAGGGGACGGCAAGGGGCCGGGGCGGGCGCCTATCCATGGCGCAGTATCTGGGCCGCCATGGCGGTGCCGCTGGACCATCCGTCCCGCGCGGTCGGCCCAAGCGCCCAATCGCCGCCGACCAGCAGACCCGCATCCATATCGGCCAGGAAAGCCTCTCCAAGCGGGCGGGAGGCACGGGCATAAAGCCAGCGATGCGCCGCACTGTGCTGCAGATGACGCGGTTCCGCTCCCAGATGGTCCAGCAGAACCGGGGCCATCATCGCCGCCAGATCGTCGAAGGCCAGATCGATATGGCGGGCGCTGTATTCCGGATCGGCCTGCATGACCCATGTCGCCAGCGGCTGGCCTTGGCGCCCCGGCTTGGCGCCGTCATGGGCGATCCAGGCGGCGGCCCCCGATCCCTCGGCCCAGGCAAAGGGCCGGGGCGCATCGGGCGACAGGCCTGCCATCATCGTGACGCAGGGGTCATAGGTCACTTGATCCAGCGCCGCCGCAAAGGGATGATCGCAGCCCAACAGGTCGCGGGCTTGGGGCGCGGGAATGGCCAGAACCACCCGGCCCGCATCCTGCCAGCGGTCGTCGATGGCAATCTGCCAGCCCGCCCCATCGCGACGCAGCCCGGCAACCATCGCGCTTTGGGTCACATCCAGACCGGCGGCCATGGCCCGCACGACATCGGACATGCCGGGGCGTCCGACCCACCCGCGATCACCCCACGGCGCCACCGCATCGCCAAGCCCCTGCAGCATCGCCAGGAATTGCGGGTCGGACACCGGCAGATCCTGGGCGCCGTGATCGAATTGCATCCCTTGGGGGCCGCGCCGCGTGGCCATTCGTCCGCCGATGCCCCGTCCCTTGTCGAAGACACGCACGAAAAGGCCGGCCCGGTGCAGCAGCCTTGCACAGGCAATGCCGGTGATGCCCGCGCCGATGATGGTCACCTGATCGGTCATGAATGGCCCCCTGCCTTGTGCCGCACGCCCCATCAGGGCAGGTCGGGCCGACCGGTGCAAGGCGGCGATTTGTCACCAGCCCGTCAGTCCAGGTTCAGGTGACCCACAAAATCCAGGAAACTGGCCAGCGCGGCCGTCACCAGCTTGCGGCTGGAATAGAGCACATGGACCGGCACGCCGGGCAGGGCATAGTCGGGCATGACCGGCACCAGCCGCCCCTGCGCCAGGTCATCGGCGACCTGAAATTCCGGTGCCAGCGCGATGCCCTTGCCGGCCACGGCCAGCGACCGCAGCAATTCCCCGTTATTCGACGAAAAGGCCGGGGTGATCTTTTGATAGATCACCTCGTTTTCATGGCGCAGGGGCCATGTGCTGGGACCGCGCAGGTTGGTGTAATGCAGGCATTGATGATCGCGCAGCTGGGCGGGACTGTCCGGGCTGCCCTTGGCGGCGATGTACTCGGGCGAAGCGACCAGCATGATCCGCGCATCATGCAGCTTGCGGGCATGAAGGGTACTGTCCTCCAGGTTGCCGATCCGGATGACCGCGTCGAACCCGTCGCGCGTCATGTCCGATCGCCCGTCGTCCAGCGTCACGTCCAGCTGGATGTCGGGATGTTCCTCCATGAAGCGGACCAGATGCGGCTGAAAGACCTTCAGCGTGTATTGCACCGGACTGGCCAGCTTCAGGGGCCCCGATGGGCGCTGCGAAGCCGCGCGCACGGCCTCGGTCGCGGCGTCCAGCCGGGCCAGGATGTCACTGATTTCGGCATAAAAGCTGAGTCCGATGGCCGTCGGCTTGACCGCCCGCGTGGTGCGCGTCAGCAGCCGCGTTCCCAGATCCGCCTCGAGATCAGAGATCAGCTTGCTGCACATGCTTTTGGAAATGCCGACCTTGCGCGCGGCATTGGCAAAGCTTCCCTCGTCGATGATGGCCGCAAAGCTGCGGAGAACCTTGATATCCATGCCGATGTCCAACAGGGACCCGTCGCGTTCAGCCAAGACGCCCGCAGGCCCGGTGCCAGATAAAGAAAGACCGCCATGCCCGAACTGGACATGACGGTCGGAGGGTTCCGTGACGGAACCGACCAGCTTCTGAACCATTAGCGGTCCTGGTTGTCGGTTGCAACTTTCGTGCTGGTCGGGAAGGCGGTGACGGTCAGGATTTCATCGCCGTTCAGGTTGGCGCGGGCCAGTTCGGCCGAGGTCATCACCGAATCTGCACGGACGTCCATGGTTTCGACGGCGACGACGGTGTTGATGGCGTCGGGGCGTTCGTTGCGGGCGCTGACTGCGGCACCTGCTGCGCCGGTTGCCAGGGTCAGGGCGGTCATTGCGATCATGATGGTTTTCATGGTTTCAGTCTCCGTATGTGAATGTCAGGGAAACGACTGCGCCGTTTCGATGACTGTCAGATAAGAGCCTCGACCGTCATTGATTAGTCACAAATTATCGCCTTCTGTGTTCGATATGGCGGTATAATCGCGCACCATCGTTCACCTGAGCGGTATTAATTGCCGCCGCAGATCTGCGCAATGCGCGACAGGATCGCGTCCGTGTCGCCATCTGCGCCATAGGCCTGCAGCGGCAGACCCGCCCATTCGGCATCCGGGCCTTTACGGTCGCGCGGGTTCATGATGGTCAGGCCAAGACCGATCCCCTGCCACAGCACCCTGACCTGTCCGTGGATCAGGCGGAAAAGATCGGGGTCGGTCAGAAAGACCGCGGCGCAGCAGTCATGGATGACCATACCGTCATAACCCGCCTGACCGTAGAACCCGATATAGTCCTGCGACAGGTCCGCCACCAGCTGCATGCCCTCCCCACCCCTGGCCGCAATGGCCTGCAACTCGCGCCGCGTGATCAGAGTCCGCGTGGTCAGGTCCAGCGGGATCGCCGTGACATGCCAGTCGGCCCCGAAGACCATGTCGGCGGCCAGCGGGTCGCCCCAGATATTGGCCTCGGCGGCGGGGGTGATGTCGCCGGGGACGCGGAAGGCACCGCCCATGATGACCACGTCGCCCACCAGGTCGGCAATATCGGGGGCCATCTGCAGTGCACGCGCCAGGTTGGTCATCCGACCGACGGCCAGGATGCGGATATTGCCGGGATCGGCGCGAACCTGGTCGATGATGAACTGCGCGGCGCTGTCGGGTTCATCGACGGGCTGTTCGGCAATGTCGATATTCCCCAGACCGTTCTGCCCGTGAATGTGGACGGGAAAATCCGCGGTCGGCATGTCGGGGGTCAGTGATTGGGCGGCACCCGCATGGACCGGGACCGTCACGCCCCAGGACCGCAACAGGAACCGCGCGTTTCGCGTCGTGACCGCCACGGGGGCGTTGCCAAACACCGTCGTCACGCCCACCAGCTGCACCTGCGGATGCCGCACCAGGTAGCAGAGGGCAAGCGCGTCGTCCACGCCGGGATCGGTGTCAAAGATGACCTTGTGCTTGCCCATGTTCCGTTCCTGCCTATCATGAAGAAGCGGTTGCTTTAACCTGCTGTCCGGCAGGGTCAACCACCCGCACGCCCTGATGGCAGGGCCGGGACGACGCGAATGCGCAAGGCAGGACGAATTGCAGGACTGGTCATGCTGCTGCTGGTGCTGGCGGTCGGGGCCGTGCATCTGTGGAACGGGCGCGGATCGGGGGCGCAGGCGCTTGGTGAAGCGGGGCCGCAGGATCTGCGGCTGGCCAGCTTCAACGTGCATTACATCCTGCTGGACAAGCCCGACGGCGCCTGGTCGGTGGCCGATTGGGACCGCCGCAAGCCTGCCATGATCCAGGCGCTGGCCAGCCTTGGTGCGGACATCATCGCCTTTCAGGAAATGGAAAGCTTTCGCCACGGCGATGACGGGGCGCTGAACCTGGCGCGCGATGCCCTGCTGGATGCCATGCCGGATTATCGCGCCGCCGCGACCGGCGACTCGCGCAGCTTTCCGTCGACGCAACCGATCTTTTATCGTCCAAAGCGTCTGGAGCTGATGGACCAGGGCTGGTTCTTCTTTTCCGAAACGCCCGAGGTGATCTATTCGCGCACCTTCAACGGGTCCTATCCGGCCTTTGCCTCGTGGGCGCGGTTCAACGACCGACGCAGCGGACGGGATCTGCGGGTGGTGAATGTGCATTTCGACTATGGCAGCGGGCAGAACCGCCTGCGTTCGGCGCAGCTGGTCCGCGACAGGGTCGCGGCCTGGACCGGGGCGGGCGAACATGTCGTGCTGGCAGGTGATCTGAACGCCATGGCCGGGTCGCAGACCGTCGACATCCTGAAACAGGCCGGGCTGGCCCTGACGCCTGTCCGGGGGGCGACCTATCACCTGAACCGGGGGCTGAACCTTTTCGGCGCGATCGATCACGTCATGCATGATTGCGGAACGGCCATGCCGGCGCGACCCGTCGCGATCCGCAAGCGTTTCGCGGGGGAATGGCCAAGCGATCACTATCCGATCCTGTCGCAGATCATCCCCGGCGCGGGCCGCTGCGGGTCCTAGCGGCCGGTGCGCGCCATGAAGCGGCGGTCGATCCGGTCCTTCCACCGCCAGACCCAAGGCCCCGCGACATGCAGACCGCGCCACAGGGCCAGCCCCGACTTGCCGCCAAGCGAGACGATCTTCAGGTGATGTCGCTGCGGCTTGTGCGCCAGCAGCGGCTTGTCCAACAGCAGGGCCAGGATGTTCTGGGCCAGAACAGGCCCTTGCCGGACCGCGTGAACACCTGCCCTAGGACGTGGTGCATCGATGATGACGGCGCAGTCGCCGACCGCGAAGATGCCCGCGTGACCCTGAACCTGCAGGTCCGGTCCGACGGAGACGAAGCCCTTGGCATCGCAGGGCAGGCAGCGCGCAAGCCACGGAGCGGGCCGCCCCCCCGCCGCCGCGATGGTCAGGTCGCTGGCGATGCGGGTGCGGTCGGTCAGGATCACATCCTCGGGCAGGATGCAGGCGACCTGGGATTTGATGTGGACCGTCACCTGCCGGTCGGCCAGCGTTTCCAGCAGCATGCGGCGTGACGCGGGCGGCAGTTCACCAAGGATTCGCGGCCCGGATTCGATCAGCGTGACATGGGGACCGATGCGATAGGCCGCGGCCAAGGCCAGCTCGACCCCGGCCACGCCGCCGCCGATGATGGCGACGGGACCGGGATTGTCCAGAAAGCGCGCCCAACGATCGGCAAAGGCCGACAGGGGTTTGACCGCCACGGCATGTTCGGCGAAACCGGGGATCTGAGACAGCGCGCCCTGGATGCCAATATCGATCGAGGCGATGTCGAAACCCATCCTTCCCGCGGTCGTCGTGGCCTGCCGATGCAAGGGGTCGATGCCGTCGACCTTGCCTGTGACCAGGCGAACCCCGTGCCGTGCAGCGATCCGGGCCAGGTCAAAGCGCGCATCAGCGGCCTTATAATGTCCCGCGATGACCCCCGGCAGCATCGCGGAATAGGCGGCAAAGGGGGACGGGTCGATCAGGGTGACCTGCGCATCGGGCATCTGGCGCCTGATCGTGGCAAGGGCGACCAAATGGGCGTGGCCCGCGCCGATCAGCAATATCCGGGGTGCATCCTGCATCTTGGGTCCTGCCATGTCGCCACATGCCAAGGGTTGCGCACGAACGCCCCCCTTGGCAAGCGCGACAAGCAGGCTAGAGCGTCATCGTCGCCTTGACCGCCCGGCCCCAGGCCGCATAGCGGGCTTCGCGGTCCTGTTCGTCCATCTGCGGTGTAAAGCTACGGTCCAGCCGCCATTCATCGGCAAAGCCCTGGGCGTCGGGATAGATCCCGCATTTCTGCCCCGCCAGCCAAGCCGCGCCAAGCGCGGTGGTTTCGGTCACGCGGGGACGGTCGACCTGTGCGCCCAGGATGTCGGACAGGAACTGCATGGCCCAATCGGACGCGCTCATCCCGCCATCGACGCGCAGGGCGGTTTCGCCCTTGGCCTGCCAGTCGGCCTTCATCGCCTCGAGCAGGTCGCGGGTCTGAAAACCGACGCTCTCCAATGCGGCGCGGGCGAATTCGGCGGGACCGGAATTGCGGGTCAGCCCATAGATGGCGCCGCGGCAATCGGGCTGCCAATAGGGCGCACCAAGGCCGGTGAAGGCCGGGACCAGGATCACCTGCTGCCCCGGATCGGCCTTCTCGGCCAAAGGCTGGGTCTCTGCGGCATTGCGGATGATCTGCAACCCGTCGCGCAGCCACTGCACGACCGCGCCCGCGATGAAGATCGACCCCTCCAGCGCATAGGTCGGCTTGCCGTCCAGCTGATAGGCGATGGTCGTCAGCAGCCGCTTGGTCGAGGTAACGGGCGTGTCGCCGGTATTCAGCAGCGCAAAGCAGCCGGTGCCATAGGTCGATTTCATCATGCCGGGCTTGAAGCAGGCCTGGCCCACGGTCGCGGCCTGCTGATCGCCCGCGACGCCAGTGATCGGGATGGGACGCCCGAACAGATCGGGCCGCGTGGTGCCGAAATCGTCGGAACAATCGCGCACGTCGGGCAGCATCTTGAGCGGGATGCCGAACAGATCGCTGATCGTGCGGCTCCAGCGGCCCTTGTGGATGTCATAGAGCATGGTGCGGGCGGCGTTGGTGGCATCGGTCGCATGGACCTGACCGCCCGTCAGGTTCCAGATCAGCCAGCTGTCGACGGTGCCGAATAGCAGCTCACCCGCCTCGGCGCGCTCGCGGGCGCCGTCGACATGGTCCAATATCCACTTCAGCTTGGTGGCCGAGAAATAGGGATCGACCAGCAGGCCGGTGCGCTCGGTGATCATCGGCGCGTGGCCGGCGGCCTCAAGCTCGCGGCAGAAATCAGCGGTGCGGCGGTCCTGCCAGACGATGGCATTGTGGATGGGCTTGCCGGTCTGGCGGTCCCAGACCAGCGTGGTTTCGCGCTGGTTGGTGATGCCGATGGCGGCGATGGTGGGGTTGCCCGCCTTCTCGATGGCGGCGCGGCAGGTGGCGGCGACGCTGGCCCACAGGTCGGCGGGGTCGTGTTCCACCCAACCCGATTGCGGGAAATGCTGGGGAAATTCCTCTTGCGCGCTGGCGGTGATGGCCATCTTGCCGTCAAAGACGATGGCGCGGGACGAGGTCGTGCCCTGATCGATGGCAAGGATATGGGTCATGGCAATTCATCCTGTCAGGCGTGTCAAAAGGGGGCGCGGCTGCCCGCGCCCCCCGTTTCGCATGGCGCGGGCTTATTCCTGCCAGCGCTTGATCAGGTCTTCATAGGCGATGGTGACCGGAGCGGGCTTTTCGTTCTCCAGCTTGGGCTTGGGGGCGCCTTCCTGATCCAGCCAGACCTGCGGGTCCTGCGGCTCGTTCAGCTTCGGTCCCAGATCGCCCTGAACGCCCGAACGCTCCAGACGCTCCAGCACGGATTCCTGCTGTTCGCAAAGTGCGTCCAGAGCTTCCTGCGCGGTCTTGGCACCCGAGGATGCATCGCCGATGTTCTGCCACCACAGCTGCGCCAGGCGCGGATAATCCGGCACGTTCAGACCGGTATCCGACCAACGCGTGCGGTCGGGCGAGCGATAGAACTCGACCAGGCCACCCAGTTGCGGCGCACGTTCGGTGAAGCTCTCGTGGCGGACGGTGCTGTCACGCACGAAGGTCAGACCGACATGGCTTTTCTTGGTGTCGACAGTCTTGGACACGATGAACTGGGCGTAGAGCCATGCAGCCTGCGCACGATCCACCGGGGTCGATTTCATCAGCGTGGCGGCACCCACATCCTGATAGCCGACCTTCATGCCCTCTTCCCAATAGGCGCCATAGGGGGACGGAGCCATGCGCCATTTCGGCGTGCCGTCCTCGTTCATGACGGGCAGACCTTCCTTGACCATGTCGGCGGTGAAGGCAGTGTACCAGAACATCTGCTGGGCGATGTTGCCCTGCGCGGGGACGGGACCGGCCTCGCTGAAGGTCATGCCGGCCGCGGCGGGGGGCGTGTAGTTCTTCAGCCAGTCGATGTATTTCTCGATGGCATAGACGGCGGCGGGGCTGTTCGTGGCACCGCCACGCGCCATGCACGATCCCACGGGCTGATAGTTTTCATTGACGCGGATGCCCCATTCATCGACCGGGAAGCCGTTGGGTTCACCCTTGTCGCCCATCCCGGCCATGGACATCCACGCATCGGTGAAGCGCCAGCCGAGCGACGGATCCTTCTTGCCGTAGTCCATGTTGCCGAAGACTTCCTGGCCGTCGATCTCGCGGCCGGTGAAGAACTTGGCGATGTCCTCATAGGCCGACCAGTTGACCGGAACGCCCAGGTCGTAGCCGTATTCGGCGCGGAATTCGGCCATGATGTCGGGATCGGTGAACCAATCGTGGCGGAACCAGTAGAGGTTCGCGAACTGCTGGACGGGCAACTGGTACAGCTTGTCGTCGGGGCCGGTCGCCGATGCCAGACCGATGAAATCGTCCAGATCCAGATCGGGGTTGGTGAAGTCCTTGCCCTCTTCGGCCATCCAGTCGGTGATGTTGCGGGCCTGCTGATAGCGCCAATGCGTCCCGATCAGGTCGGCATCGTTGATATACATGTCATAGACGTTCTCGCCGGTCTGCATCTGGGTCTGCAGCTTTTCGACGACGTCGCCCTCGCCGATCAGGTCGTGGGTGACCTCGATGCCGGTGATGGCGGTGAAGGCGGGCGCCAGGACGCGGCTTTCATATTCGTGGGTAGTGATCGTTTCCGAAACCACGTTGATAGACATGCCCTTCAGGGGCTCTGCCGCATCGATGAACCACTGCATCTCGGCTTCCTGATCTTCACGCGACAGGACCGACTGGTCGCCGATCTCGGCGTCAAGGAACTTGGTGGCGGCTGCCATATCCGCGAATGCTGGTCCGGTCAGCGCCATCAGCACGGCAGTGGTGGATAGCAATCTTCTGTTCATGTGTTTTCCCTCCCTGGGATATTGTCAGTTTCTTGTCGTCGACCGGCGGGATCCTTACCCCCGCAGGCCCTGCGCGATCACACCCACCGAAAGACGGCAGCCGCATAGATCAGGCAGACCAGCAACGCCCAAGGCTGTGCCAGCCCCACCAGACCCAGCCATGCCAGGTTGATGAAGGCCGAGCCCAGAAGCGTGATGAACAGTCGGTCGCCGCGCGTCGTCTCGATCCCCAGGACGCCGGTGCGCGGCGTTTCGGGGTATCGGACCGCAAGGATCGTGAAGACGATCAGCAACACCGCGATGGTGGCGAAGAAGAGCGCCGTCGGCATGGTCCAGGCCATCCAGGACATGATGCAATTCCCCCCTTACACGCGGCCCAGGGCAAAGCCCTTGGCAATATAGTTTCGGACGAACCAGATGACCAAGGCACCCGGCACGATGGTCAGCACGCCGGCCGCGGCCAGCACGCCCCAATCCACCCCCGAAGCACCTTGCGTCCGCGTCATCGTCGCCGCAATAGGCTTGGCGGCCACCGAGGTCAGCGTGCGCGACAGCAGCAGCTCGACCCAGCTGAACATGAAGCAGAAGAAGGCGGCCACGCCGATGCCGGATGAGATCAGCGGCATGAAGATCTTCACGAAGAACCGCCCGAAGCTGTAGCCGTCGATATAGGCGGTTTCGTCGATTTCCTTTGGGACGCCGCGCATGAAGCCTTCCAGGATCCAGACGGCCAGCGGCACGTTGAACAGGCAATGCGCCAGCGCCACGGCGATATGGGTGTCGAAGAGGCCAACCGAGGAATAGAGTTGGAAGAAGGGCAGCGCAAAGACCGCGGGCGGCGCCATGCGGTTGGTCAGCAGCCAGAAGAACAGGTGCTTGTCGCCCATGAAGTGATAGCGGCTGAAAGCATAGGCCGCCGGCAGTGCCACGGCGACGGAAATCACCGTGTTCATCACCACATAGATCAGGCTGTTCACGTAACCCATGTACCAGGCGGGGTCGGTCAGGATGGTCGCGTAATTGGCGAATGTCAGGTTCTGTGGCCACAGGCTGAAGGTGCCGGTGATCTCGGCATTGGTCTTCAGGCTCATGTTGATCAGCCAATAGATCGGCAGCATCAGGAACATAAGATAGAGGATCATGACGACGGCGCTGCCGTTGATGCGCTTGCCCATGGGTCAGCCCCTTTTGTCCAGATTGGTCATCACGGTATAGAACACCCACGATATCAGCAGGATGACCAGGAAATACATCAGCGAGAAGGCCGCGGCCGGACCCAGGTCGAACTGCCCGAGCGCCATCTTGACCAGGTCGATCGACAGGAAGGTCGTCGCGTTGCCCGGACCGCCGCCGGTGACGACGAAGGGCTCGGTATAGATCATGAAGCTGTCCATGAAGCGCAGCAGGATGGCGATCATCAGGACGCCCGCCATCTTGGGCAGCTCGATATAGCGGAAGACCTTCCAGCGGCTGGCCTGGTCGATCTTGGCGGCCTGGTAATAGGCGTCGGGGATCGATTGCAGGCCCGCATAGGCCAGAAGTGCCACCAGCGACGTCCAGTGCCAGACATCCATCACGATGACCGTGGCCCAGGCATGAACGGTGTTCTGGGTATAGTTGTAGTCGATGCCAAGAGCATCCAGCGTATAGCCCAGCAGGCCGATATCGACGCGCCCGAAGATCTGCCAGATGGTGCCGACGACGTTCCACGGGATCAAGAGCGGCAGCGACATCAGCACCAGCACGACGCTGGCCCAGAAGCCGCGCTTGGGCATGTTCAGCGCCACGAAGATGCCAAGCGGGATCTCGATCGCGATGATGATGGCGGAAAACGCCAGCTGGCGGCCCAGGGCGTTCCACATCCGGTCCGACGCCAGCAGGTCTCTGAACCAGTCCAGCCCGGCCCAGAAGAAGACGTTGTTCCCGAACGTGTCCTGAACCGAGTAGTTGACCACCGTCATCAGCGGGATCACCGCCGAGAAGGCGACCAGAACCAGCACCGGCAGGACCAGGAACCATGCCTTGTTGTTGACTGTCTTGTCCATTTTTCTTTCCCCTCCCCTTGCCGGCCCCTAGAGGGGCGCGACGCGCCAGTCGTCGGCGTAGATATTGACATGCGCCGGATCAAAGACCGCGCGGGTCATGTCCGGCCCGATCGGCTGGTCCTCGGGGGCGATGATGTTGATCTCGTGGCCCATCAGATCGGCGCGGATGATCTTGTGGCGGCCCACATCCTCGATCCGGCGGATGGTGACGGGCAGCCCTTGATCCGACGACAGGCGGATATGTTCGGGGCGGATGCCCAGCTGGACGTTCCCGGAGACGGGGCCGTAGCCCTGCACCAGGGGTGTCGTGCCGCCCGGCACCAGCGCCTGCCGGCCGTCGATCTTGGCAGGCAGCAGGTTCATGCCGGGCGATCCGATGAAATAGCCGACGAAAGTGTGTTCGGGACGTTCGAACAGTTCCTCGGGGGTGCCGATCTGGACGACGCGGCCGTCATACATGACCACGACCTTGTCGGCGAAGGTCAGCGCCTCGGTCTGGTCATGGGTGACATAAATCATCGTGTGACCGAAATCATGGTGCAGCTTCTTCAGCTGGGTGCGCAGCTCCCACTTCATGTGCGGGTCGATCACCGTCAGCGGTTCGTCGAACAGCAGCGCGTTCACGTCCTTGCGGACCATGCCGCGCCCCAGGCTGATCTTCTGCTTGGCATCGGCGGTCAGGCCCTGGGCCTTGCGCGACAGCATGTGCTCCATGCCGATCATGCGGGCGATCTCGTTCACGCGTTCGGCGACATAGGCCTCGTCCCGGCCGCGGTTGCGCAGCGGGAAGGCCAAGTTGTCGCGCACGGTCATGGTGTCGTAGACGACCGGAAACTGAAAGACCTGCGCAATGTTGCGTTCCGCCGTGGGGGCGCGGGTCACGTCCTGACCGTCGAACAGGATGCGACCCTGGCTGGGGATCAGCAGCCCCGAAATGATGTTCAGCAGCGTCGATTTCCCGCAACCCGACGACCCCAGCAGCGCATAGGCCGCCCCGTCATCCCAGTCATGGTCCAGCTGTTTCAATGCGTAATCGTCTTCCGACTGCGGGTTCGGCAGATAGGAATGCGCCAGGTTTTCAAGCGTGATCTTGGCCATCGTCGCGGTCCCCCCTCAGGCTGCGGTTGCATAGGCGGCGGGGGTGACCAGGCGGCCATCCTCGGCGAAGACATAGACATGGCGGGGGTCCAGCCAGACAGGCAGGGTCCGGCCCAGGGGCAGGTCGTGGATGCCATGGATCAGGCCGACCCACCGCTGCCCGTGGTGGTGCAGGTGGACAAAGGTCTCGGACCCGGTCAGCTCGGTCACGACCAGCGTGGCGTCAAAGCGCAGCGCATCATCCGAAGGCTGGGACAAATGCAGGTGGTTGGGCCGGAAGCCCGCCTGATATCGCCCGTCGGACAGGCCCGACAGCACCCCCGCATCGGCAGCCTGCTCGCCATCAAAGGAAAGACGGCCGCCGCGCTTGTCCATGCCGACGAAATTCATCGGCGGATCGGAAAACACCCGCGCCGTCGTCGCCGATGACGGCTGGCGATAGACATGGGGCGTCGGCCCGAATTGCGTGACGCGGCCTTCCCACAGGGTGGCGGTGTTGCCGCCCAGCAGCAGGGCTTCTTCGGGTTCGGTCGTGGCATAGACGAAGATCGCACCCGAGGCCTCGAAGATGCGCGGGATCTCGACGCGCAACTCCTCACGCAGCTTGTAGTCCAGGTTCGCCAGCGGTTCGTCCAGCAGGACCAGCCCGGCATTCTTGACCAGCGCCCGCGCCAGGGCGCAGCGCTGCTGCTGGCCACCCGACAGTTCCAGCGGCTTGCGCTGCAGCATCGGCGTCAGTTTCATCATATCGGCGGTTTCGCGCACGCGGACGTCGATCTGGGCCGCGTCCACACCCATCAGCCGCAGGGGCGAGGCGATGTTGTCGAAGACCGTCATCGCCGGATAGTTGACGAATTGCTGATACACCATCGCCACCTGGCGATCCTGCACCCGCATGCCGGTGACATCCTTGTCGTTCCAGAAGATGCGCCCCGCGGCCGGCTTGTCCAGCCCGGCCATCAGGCGCATCAGCGAGGTCTTGCCCGATAGCGTCGGTCCCAAGAGCACGTTCATGGTGCCGCGTTCCAGCGTCAGATCGGTGGGGTGGATATGCACCTGCCCCTCGACGATCTTGCTGACGCCTTTCAGTTCCAAAGTCATGTCTTGTTCCCCTCCCAAGGACGCGTCGCTTATGGTGCGGCGGCGACCATGTGGCCCGTGCGGGCTCTTATCCATTCATCCAGTATCCGGACCTGCGCCTCGGACATGTGCAGGCCCAGCTTGCTGCGGCGCCAGATCACGTCGGCGGCGCAGGTGGCATATTCGCGGTCCATCAGCCAGATCACTTCGGCCTCGGTCAGGGTCGCGCCGAAATCGACGCCCAGATCCGCGGCGGTGATGGCACCGTTCAGGATCTCGGACGCCTCGCGGCCATAGGCGCGGACCAGACGCAGCGCCCAACGATCCGTCAGGAACGGATGCGCCCGGCGCAGCGAGGCCACCAGATCGGCGACCCCATCCACCGGAAAATCGCCCCCCGGCAGGGCGACGCCCCGCGTCCAGGGGCCTGACAATCCGTCGAAATGCCCGCCGATCTTTTCCAGCGCCGATTCCGCCAGGCGGCGATAGGTGGTGATCTTGCCTCCGAACACGTTCAGCACCGGCGCGCCGCCGTCGCTGTCCACCTTCAGCGTATAGTCCCGCGTGGCCGCCGTCGCGCTTTGCGCGCCGTCGTCATAGAGCGGACGGACCCCCGAATAGGACCAGACCACGTCATCCGCCGACAGCTGCCGGCGGAAATACTGGTTGGCGAAGTTCAGCAGATAGTCGCGCTCCTCAGGGGTGCATTCGGGCTTGACCGACGGGTCGTGATGTTCGGCATCGGTGGTGCCGATCAGCGTGAAGTCGGTTTCATAGGGGATGGCAAAGATGATCCGGCCATCCGTTCCCTGGAAGAAATAGCATTTGTCGTGATCATAGAGCTTGCGCGTCACGATATGGGACCCGCGCACCAGGCGCACCCCCTCGGAGGAATTCAGGCGGATCTTGCCTTGGATGATGTCGCCGACCCAAGGCCCGCCCGCATTGATGAGCATCCGGGCGCAATGGGTCCGGCGCTGCCCGTCGGGACCCTCGACGGTGACCACCCAATGATCGGCATGACGGTCGGCGGACACGACCTTGGTCCGCGTCATGATCCAGGCGCCGCGCGCCTCGGCGTCGCGGGCGTTCAGGACGACCAGGCGCGAATCCTCGACCCAGCAATCGGAATATTCATAGGCGTGGTGAAAGCGGTCCTGCAGCGGAGCGCCCTCGGGCGTGCCGTCCAGCGACAGGGTCCGCGTGCCGGGCAGGATCTTGCGACCGCCCAGGTTGTCATACATGAACAGCCCCAGACGGATCAGCCAGGACGGCCGGCGACCCTTCATCCAGGGCATCACCATCCCCAGCAGCTTCGAGGTCGGCGTATCGGATTCGAAGCGCATGTCGGGATGCCAGGGCAGCACGAAGCGCATCGGCCAGCTGATATGGGGCATGGCCTGCAGCAGGACCTCGCGCTCGATCAGCGCCTCGCGGACCAGGCGGAACTCGAAATATTCCAGATAGCGCAGCCCGCCGTGGAACAGCTTGGTCGAGGATGACGACGTCGCCTGCGCCAGATCGCCCATCTCGGCCAAGGTCACAGACAGACCGCGCCCGGCCGCATCGCGTGCAATGCCACAGCCGTTGATGCCGCCGCCGATCACGAACAGATCGACAAGATCCGGGGTGCTGCTGTCGGACAAGGGGCATTCCTTTCCACGTCTTGCGTCCCCCAAGTTCTGAACCGAAGCGCACAAAAAAGAAAGCCCCTAATTTTCGTTTCTTTTCATTTAGGAATAGTTCACTTTTTCAATATTTTGCACTGGTTAGGTCACAGCATATGCCGTTTATTCGTCCACCCAGTGCCCGATATCACCTGTGACCCCCTTGCCATATTGCACAAAGCGCAAGAAAACGAACATCTTGTCTGATCGATGCGCGCATGGCACATCTTTGAAAAAAGGACGCAGGATGTCGCAGAGTTTTCGCCAGCCCCAGATCCTCGAAATTGCGCGCCGCGACGGCAAGGTCACGGTCGAGGGTTTGGCCGATCATTTCGGCGTCACGCTGCAGACCATCCGACGCGACCTGTCGGAACTGGCCGATACCGGACGCCTGGAACGCGTGCATGGCGGTGCGATCCTGTCCTCGGGGGTGGCCAATATCGGCTATGAGGATCGCCGCGCGCTGCATCAGGATGCCAAGACCCGCATCGCCCGCGCCTGCGCCGCCGAGGTGCCTGAAAACATCTCGCTGTTTTTGAACATCGGCACCAGCACCGAAGCCGTGGCCCGTGAATTGCTGGGCCATCGCAACATGCTGGTGGTCACGAACAACATCAACGTCGCCAATATTCTGGCCGCCAACCCCGATTGTGACGTCATCGTCACGGGTGGCAGCCTGCGGCGGTCCGATGGCGGGCTGGTCGGATCGCTGGCCGCGCAGACCATCCAGCAGTTCAAGTTCGACCTGGCGGTGATCGGCTGTTCGGCATTGGACCGCGATGGCGATATGCTGGATTTCGACATCCAGGAGGTCGGCGTCAGCCAGACCATCCTGCGCCAGTCGCGCCGTACCTTCCTGGTGGCCGACCATTCCAAGCTGACCCGCAGCGCGCCCGCCCGGATCGCCAGCCTGTCGCAGGTCAACTGCCTGTTCACCGACAAGGCCCTGCCCCGCGATCTGACCCAGGCCTGCCAGGATTGGCAGACCCGCATCGTCGTCACGGATTAGAGCGTAGCCAGGACTGCGGCCGTGTCGGGCATGCGCGCCAGGCTGGCGGCGATCTGGTCCCGCCATCGGGGGCCGCGCGACAGGGCATCCTCATGCGCCTCGGCAAGGTCGTCGGGGCGGTCGCGGGCCAGGGTTTCGATCAGCAAGGCCGCCTGCGCGCGATCCTTGGCCGATTTCAGGCGGTCCTGATCGCGGCGGCGGTCGGCCACGATCAGCTTGTGGATGGCGAAACGCTCGGGGCGGGGGATCTGCACCAGAACGCCGCTGCGATAGGGGATGGCGGCGTGGATGGGTTCGGCGATGAGATAGTTCAGGTGCCGCAGCGCCTGCGCCTGCACGCCAAGCGCGGGCAGGTCGCGCAGACCCTCTTGGTCGAAGGCCGGGGTCAGGAACTCGACCAGCGCATTGCCGGCAGTCTGACGCCAGCGCCATGCGCGACCGGGCTCGATGCTGGGCGCGGGGTCGAAGTCGAAATCGGCCAGCACCTGCTGGACCGGAGGGGCGGCGGCATCCTCGAGCGCCAGCGATAGGCGTTCAAAGCTGGCGATGTCCAGATCATCGGTCTGCGCCACCTGATCCAACCCAAGACGCAGGTTCAGCTCTCCCTCATAAAGGCGGAAGGCATGGGTGCCGACGACGGTGCCGCCAAGCCGGAACACCCCCGCCCCCGCAAGCGCCGCCATCAGGCTGCCGGTGGTGGGATCAAGACCCAGAAACCCCTCGGCCCGCAACAGGCGCACAAGACGCGACCGGTCGCGGCGGCGCTGATCGGCCGGTGCGCGATCGGCGCGGGCGCGTTCCATGCGGGCGGCCAGATCGGGGCTGTCCTCGCCGATATAGCGCTTGCGGACGTCGACCCCCACGCGAAAGCTGTCATACCAGTATCCGCGCCCGTTGCGCGTCACCAGGCTTGGCGTCCCGCGCAGGTCGCGCAGACCTTCGTCGCGCAGCGACCGCAGCAGATCGTGATAGGCCGCATGGGCCAGGGCGGAATGGGGTGCAGCCGACATGTTCAACAAACCTTTCGATTGTTGAATACACCCATGTTCAACGAACGACAAGATTGTTGAACATGGGCTCGGGCTGGATTTGGCGAACAGATGCGCGCGTCGGGCCCTGGCAGGCATTCGGCTGACCCAGATCGGGCGGGCGAGGCCAGTGCTGTGCTGGGGGCGCGCGTGATGGCGCGAACGGGACATGGCAGTTCCCCTATTTCCTGACCAGCGCTTTGCGACTATGTCTGCGGCAGAAAACCGGAAGGGAAGGCCGAATGCAGATCGATCTGATCATCTTCGACTGCGACGGCGTGATCGCAGACAGCGAGCTTTTGTCCGCAAGCGTGCTGATCGACCAGCTGGCGCAGCTGGGGGTGCCGATCACCATGCAGGACGTGCGCCGCGATTTCCTGGGGCGCAGCTTTCCCACCGTCGCGGCAACCATTCGCAGCCGCTTCGACCTGACCCTGCCGCCCGATTTCGAGGCGACCTATCGCGCCCGCCTGCTGCAGCGCTTCGACACCGACCTGAAGCCGACCCCGGGTTTCAATGCAATGCTGTCATCCCTAGGCGACCGGCGCATTTGCGTGGCCACATCGTCCAGCCCGCCGCGCGTGGCCCATACGCTGAAGGTTCTGGGGCTGACCGATCGCTTCGGCGCGCATGTCTTTACCGCCAGCCAAGTCGCACGCGGAAAGCCCGCCCCCGACCTGTTCCTGTTCGCGGCCGATCAGATGGGCTGCGCCCCCGACCGGGCGATCGTCATCGAAGACAGCGCCCCCGGAATCCAGGCCGCTCAAGCGGCCGATATCCGCGTGCTGCATTACACCGGCGGCGCGCATCTGCGCGACCAACCCGCCCATCAGGGCGTCGAAAGCTTTGACGACTGGTCTCAGCTGCCCGACCGCATCGCCGATCTGCCCCCGGCGGGGGGGCGCAGATGACAAACGGACATTTCAGCCCCGAATCGTCGCGCCTCGACGACGCCGCCCGGGCGGGCTGGCTCTATTACGTCGCCGGCAACACGCAGGACGAGATCGCACGCAAGCTGGGCGTCAGCCGCCAGACCGCGCAACGGCTGGTGGCGATGGCCATCAGCGAACGCCTGGTCAAGGTGCGGCTGGATCACCCGATCGGGCGCTGCATGGACCTGGCGGCGGCGCTGCGCGCGCGTTTCGGGCTGGTCATCTGTGAGGTCGCGCCCTCGGACCCCGACGCGCCGGACCTGCTGGCCGGCATCGCCATCGCCGCCGCCGCCGAGCTGGAGCGCGTGCTGAAATCGCCCGAACGTCGGATCATCAGCCTGGGCACCGGACGGACCCTGCGGGCGGTGGTCGAACAACTGCCGCGGATGTCCTGCCCCCAGCATGTCATCGTGTCCCGCCTTGGCAACATGATGGAGGACGGATCGGCGACCCCTTATAACGCCACCATCCGCCTGGCGGAACGCGTGGGTGCGCCGCATTTCCCCTATCCGCTGCCGGTTCTGGCCCCCAGCCCCGAGGAACTGCGCGCCATGCAGCAGCAGCTGGGCGCCCGCAACACCATCAACCTGTGCAGCCAGGCGGATATCTCGCTGGTGGGGATCGGGCAGATGGACATGACCGCCCCGCTGCATGTGGACGGCTTCCTGTCGGATGCCGAGATCCGCGCGCTGATCGCGGACGGGGCTGCAGGCGAAATCACCAGTTGGGTCTATGACGGCGAGGGCCGGATCATGGACTGCGCCTTCAACCGCCGGGTCGCCTCTGCCCCTCTGCCCTCGGATCCCGACAAACCGGTCGTGGCGCTGGCTTCGGGGCAGTCCAAGTTGCCCGCGATCAGAGCCGCGCTGAAGGGCCGACTGATCAGCGGCCTGATCACCTCCGAAGCGACCGCCGAGCGTCTTCTGGCCTGATATCCACCCGATTAGTTTTTCGCGCTGCCAAGGACTTGCGGGATTTTTCCAGCGGATTTTACATGGGTCATTGACAGAATCCCCTTTGCCGCCGAAGATATGCCCATCGGTCGGGCAAATGCCCATCCGGCAAGGGAGGACTTCATGAACACCACATTGCGCGCCCTTCTGGGCGCTACGGCCCTATGTGCCATTGGCGGTGCCGCCATTGCACAGGACAAGACGACCCTGACCATCGCGACCGTCAACAACGGTGACATGATCCGTATGCAGTCGCTGACCTCGGATTTCACCGAAGCGAACCCGGACATCGAGCTGGAATGGGTCACGCTGGAAGAAAACATCCTGCGCGAGCGCGTCACCACCGACATCGCCACCAATGGCGGCCAGTACGACGTGCTGACCATCGGCACCTACGAGGTTCCGATCTGGGCCAATCAGGAATGGCTGACGCCGCTGAACGACCTTCCCGAAGGCTATGACGTCGACGATCTGGTCCCGGCCGTCCGTCAGGCGCTGTCGGTCGACGACACGCTCTATGCCGCGCCCTTCTATGCGGAATCGGCAATGGTGATGTACCGCACCGATCTGGCCGAAGCCGCCGGCGTGACCATCCCCGACAATCCGACCTGGACCGACATCACCGCCGCCGCCAAGGCGATGACGGACAAGGACAACGAGGTCTATGGCATCTGCCTGCGCGGCAAGCCGGGCTGGGGCGAGAACATGGCCTTCCTGACCGCCATGGCCAACAGCTATGGCGCGCGCTGGTTCGACACCGAATGGGCGCCCCAGTTCGACAGCCCCGAATGGCAGGCGACGCTGACCGACTATCTGACGCTGATGAACGAATACGGACCTCCGGGTGCGTCGTCGAACGGCTTCAACGAAAACCTGTCGCTGTTCCAGCAGGGCAAATGCGGCATGTGGATCGACGCGACCGTCGCCGCCAGCTTCGTGACCGACCCCGAGGATTCGACCGTCGCCGACAGCGTGGGCTTTGCCCAGTTCCCCAACAAGGAAGGCGTTGACAACCATGGCAACTGGCTGTGGGCGTGGAACCTAGCCATCCCGGCATCCAGCCAGAAGCAGGACGCGGCCAAGACCTTCGTGGCTTGGGCGACCAGCAAGGAATACACCAACATGGTGGCCGAGGCCGAAGGCTGGCGCGCCGCACCTCCGGGCACGCGGACCTCGCTCTATGAGAACACCGAATACCAGGAAGCCGCACCCTTCGCCGCGATGACGCTGGAATCGATCAACGCCGCCGACACGCAGAAATCGTCGGTTCAGGACATTCCGTATACCGGCGGCCAGTTCGTCGCGATCCCGGAATTCCAGGGCATCGGCACGGCGGTCGGGCAGACCTTCTCGGCGGCGCTGGCAGGCCAGATGTCGGCCGAGGACGCGCTGGCCGCGGCACAGTCCACGACCGCGCGTGAGATGACCCGCGCCGGCTATCCCAAGTAAGACGATCCGCGCCGCCCCCATCGACGGGGCGGCGCACCACCCATCCCCCGAAGGACGCAAGCCATGGCCACCCGCCAGACCGCGAGTCTTGCGCGCCTGATGCGCGCACCCGCCATCATCCTGCTGCTGATCTGGATGATCGTCCCGTTGGGGATGACGCTGTATTATTCATTCCTGAACTACAACTTGCTGAACCCGACCGGGACCAGTTGGGCCGGCTGGTTCAACTATCAGTATTTCTATTCCGATCCCGCCTTCTTCGACGCGATCTGGAATACGCTGGTTCTGGTGCTGGGCGTGCTGGCGATCACCGTTGTCGGCGGCATCGCCATCGCGCTGCTGATCGACAAGCCGATCTTCGGGCAGGGGATCGTGCGGATCCTGATCATCTCTCCGTTCTTCGTCATGCCGCCGGTGGCGGCGCTGATCTGGAAGAACATGATCATGCATCCGTCCTATGGCGTCTTTGCCGATATCGCCCGGTTCTTCGGGGCGCAGCCGGTGGACTGGTTCGCGCAGTTTCCGCTGACCTCGATCATCATCATCGTGGCATGGCAATGGCTGCCCTTTGCCACGCTGATCCTGCTGACGGCGCTGCAATCGCTGGACGGCGAACAGATGGAGGCCGCCGAGATGGACGGCGCCGGCGCGTTCAGCCGGTTCATCCACCTGACGCTGCCGCATATGGCGCGCGCGATCACGGTGGTGATCCTGATCCAGACCATCTTCCTTCTGGGCATCTATGCCGAGATCCTGGTGACCACCAATGGCGGCCCCGGCAATGCCAGCACGAACCTGACCTATCTGATCTATCGCGCGGCCCGACTGAACTTCGACATCGGCGGCGCCGCTGCCGGGGGCATCATCGCCGTCATCCTGGCCAATATCGTCGCCGTCTTCCTGATGCGCGCCGTCGGCAAGAACCTGGACTGAGGAGCATCTCATGGCACGTGCAGTCTCGACCCGCACCAGGATCGGCTATACCGCCGCGGCCTGGATCGTGGCCCTGCTGATCTTCTTCCCGATCCTCTACGCGATCATCACCAGCCTCAAGACGGAACAGGAGGCGATCTCGGGCTTCGACCTGATCCCGTCCTTCACCCTGTCCAGCTTCGAGGCGGTGCAGAGCCAGAACAACTATTGGAAGCCGTTCACCAACTCGGTGATTCTGGCGGTCGGCTCGACCATCCTGGCCCTGATCGTGGCAATCCCGGCGGCCTGGGCGATGGCCTTTTCGCCCACCAAGAACACCAAGAACATCCTGATGTGGATGCTGTCGACCAAGATGATGCCCGCCGTCGCGGTGCTGGTGCCGATCTATCTGATCTTTCTGCGCACCGGTCTGATGGACACGCGGATCGGCCTGACGGTCATGCTGATGCTGATCAACCTGCCGATTGTGGTCTGGATGCTGTACACCTATTTCCGCGAGATCCCCGGAGAGATCCTGGAGGCCGCGCGCATGGACGGCGCCACGCTCAAGGACGAGATCCTGTACGTGCTGACGCCCATGGCGGTGCCGGGCATCGCGTCGACCATGCTGCTGAACGTCATCCTGGCCTGGAACGAGGCGTTCTGGACGATCCAGCTGACCACCACCAACGCGGCACCGCTCTCGGCCTTCATCGCCAGCTTCTCCAGCCCGCAGGGGCTGTTCTGGGCGAAACTGTCGGCGGCATCCGTCATGGCCATCGCGCCGATCCTGATCATGGGCTGGTTCAGCCAGAAACAACTTGTCCGCGGCCTGACCTTCGGCGCGGTGAAATAAGGGGACGACCATGGGACGCATCACCTTGGAGAACGTGACCAAGCGGTTCGGCGACGTCGAAGTCATCCCGCCACTGGATCTGGACATCAATGACGGCGAATTCGTGGTCTTCGTGGGCCCGTCGGGCTGCGGCAAGTCGACCCTGCTGCGCCTGATCGCGGGGCTGGAGGATACATCCGGCGGGCGCATCCTGATCGACGGCAAGGACGCCACCGACACGCCCCCCGCCAAGCGCGGCTTGGCGATGGTGTTCCAGTCCTATGCGCTTTATCCGCACATGTCGGTCAGGAAGAACATCGCCTTCCCGATGCGCATGGCCGGCATCCCCGAGGATGAGCAGACCCGCCGCATCGGCGCCGCCGCCAAGGCGCTGAACCTGACCGACTATCTGGACCGCAAGCCGGGCCAGCTGTCGGGCGGCCAGCGCCAGCGCGTGGCCATCGGCCGCGCCATCGTGCGCGAACCGGCAGCGTTCCTGTTCGACGAGCCGCTGTCCAATCTGGATGCCGCCCTGCGCGTCGGCATGCGCCTTGAGATCAGCGAACTGCACAACCGCCTGCGCACGACCATGGTCTATGTGACCCATGACCAGGTCGAGGCGATGACCATGGCCGACAAGATCGTCGTGCTGCATGCGGGGCGGATCGAACAGGTGGGCAGCCCGATGGATCTTTATCGCGCGCCCAAGAACCTGTTCGTTGCGGGCTTCATCGGCAGCCCCAAGATGAACCTGATCGGCGGCCCCGCCGCTGCCGAATTCGGCGCCACCACCATCGGTATTCGTCCCGAACACATCTCGGTCTCGGCGACCGAGGGCAAGTGGAAGGGCCGCATCGGCGTCAGCGAACATCTGGGCAGCGACACCTTCCTCTATGTCGAGGATACCGGCCTGGCCGAGACGATCACCGTCCGTTCGGGCGGCAATATCGACCTGCATCACGGCGACACGGTCTGGCTGACGCCCGACACCGCCGAAATGCACCGCTTTGACGACAAGGGCGACCGCATCGCCTGATGCCCCAGCCCGCCCCATGATCTGCCGACCCCCGCGCATGCATCACGTATCGCGGCATGGGTCGCCTTGACGAAAGGTCCGACCATGACCACTGCCCTGAGCCAATCCACCCTTTCCGATCTGCCCGCGGATGTGGGCCGCCCGGACTATGACCGCAGCGCGCTGCGGGCGGGCATCCTGCATGTCGGGGTGGGCAATTTCCACCGCGCCCACATGGCATGGTATCTTGACCGGCTTTTCGCGACCGGTTGCGACCATGACTGGGCCCTGGTGGGCGCTGGCGTCCGTCCCGGCGATGCCGACATGCGCGACCGCCTGGCTGCCCAGGATTGGCTGAGCACCCTAGTCGAACTTGATCCGGAGGGGCTGTCCGCCCGGGTGTTGGGGTCGATGATCGACTTTCTGCCGATCGACCCCAAGGCGGTCATTTCGGCCATGTCCGATCCGGCCATCAGGATCGTGTCGCTGACGATTACCGAGGGCGGCTATTATGTCGATGCCAAGACCGACGGTTTCGATGCGTCCCATGCCGACATGGTCCATGACGCGGCCCATCCCGATACCCCGCGCAGCGTCTTCGGGATGATGCTGGCCGCGATCCGCGCCCGCCGCGATGCCGGTCACGCGCCCTTCACCGTGCTGTCCTGCGACAACCTGCCAGAGAACGGCCATGTCTGCGCGCGCACCCTGCGCGGGCTTGCGGCTTTGTCCGACCCCGATCTGGCCGACTGGATCGCCGCCAACATCGCCTTTCCCAATTCGATGGTCGATTGCATCACGCCCGCGACCTCGGACCGGGAACGCGACCTGGTGCGCGACCGCTTCGGCATCACCGATGCCGCCCCCGTCGTCTGCGAGCCGTTCCGCCAATGGGTGCTGGAGGACAATTTCCCGCAAGGCCGTCCTGCGCTGGAACAGGTGGGCGCCGAATTTGTCCAGGACGTCAGCCGCCATGAGCTGATGAAGCTGCGCATCCTGAATGGCGGCCACGCGGCCATTGCTTATGCCGGGGCGCTGCTGGGGCATCATTTTGTGCATGACGCCATGGCCGACGCGCGCATCGTCGACTGGCTGACCGCTCTTGAAACGCGCGAGGTGATCCCCACCCTGCATCCCATTCCCGGCGTCAGCTATGACGATTACCTGCAGCTGATCCTGCAGCGTTTCTCGAACCCGCGCATCGGCGACACCATTCCGCGGCTTTGCCTGGACGGGTCGAACCGCCAGCCCAAATTCATCCTGCCGACACTGCGCGACAGGTTGGCGGCGGATGCCTCCATCGACGGGCTGGCCCTGGAACTGGCCCTGTGGTGCCGTTACTGCGAGGGCACGACGCAGGACGGCGCGCCAATCGCACCGAACGACGCCCAGCATGAACAGCTGAAGGCCAATGCGCTGGCCGCCCGGAATGATCCGGCCGCCTTCCTGGCCAATGCCGCGATCTTCGGAAATCTTTCGGACGACGCGTCCCTGCAACAGGCCTTTGCCGCGCAGCTTCGCGGGCTGCACGAAAAGGGGGTCGCGCCGACGCTTGCGGCCTATGTGGCGGGCTGAGGCGGTTCGGCCGTGTCGGGATGCGTGCGTTCGACATGGCCGACAAACAGCCTGTGTCCTTCGGGGGTCAGGGCCCAGATGCCGAAACTGCGGAATTCGACCGTGATCGGCCGCCCCTCTCCGGTCGCTTCGGCCACGACAAGCAGATTTCGGATCATCTCCAGGGTGAAATCCGCCCGACCCACCAAGGATGGGGAATCGTGGCCTATCATGTCGACGGTCTGGGTCATCATGGCCTCGTAAAATCGCAACGCTTAAAAGTTAAAGCTAGCAATACAAAGCGCATGAAGCCACAAGTCGGTATCGCTTGGGCGGGATCGCGCGCATAAATCTGCACGTCCTGCACCCCCGACCAAGGGTCCTGCCCGGTTTCATGGGCAGGACTAGGGTCGTCAGGCCTCGATCACCGCGATCGGCGCGCCATGGGCCAAGGTCTCGCCCTGCCTGGCCTTGTGCGTCAGTCGGCCCGCGCGGGGGGCTTCAATTCGCGTTTCCATCTTCATCGCCTCGATCACCGCGATGACCTGGCCTTCGGTGATCTGGGCCCCGTCCTCGGCCTGCCACAGGGACAGGATGCCGGCTACGGGGGCGGTGACGGCGCCCGGTTCGGGCGCGGTTTCAGCCTTTTCAGGCCCGCCCGACGGTGGGGCGGCGGACAGGATGCCCTGCGGCAGGGACAGGTTATGGCGCTTGCCGTCGATCTCGATGGACAGCCGCAGCATGGGGGTTTCGGGGGCGGGTGTCACACGGTCGGCAGGCGCGACGGCGGCCGCCAGCCGTTCGGCGAAATCGGTTTCGATCCAGCGACAGTGAACGCCGAAATCGCCATCCTCGGCCCGAAACTCGGGCGCCATGACGACCGCGCGATGGAAGGGCAGGACCGAGGCCACGCCCCCGATCCGGAATTCGTCCAGCGCGCGCACCGCACGGGCCAAGGCCTGCCGGCGATCCGCCCCCGTCACGATCAGCTTGGCCATCATGCTGTCAAAGCTGCCGGCGACCTGCCCGCCCTGTTCGACACCGCTGTCCAAGCGGATGCCGGGACCACCCGGCGGCTGCCACAGGTCGATGGGGCCGGGGGTCGGCAGAAAGCCGCGGCCCGGATCCTCGGCATTGATGCGGAACTCGATCGCATGGCCGCGGGGGGTGGGCACGCTGTCATCGGCAATCGCGGCACCCTGCGCCACGCGGATCATCGCGGCGACCAGGTCGATGCCGGTCGTTTCCTCGGTCACCGGATGTTCGACCTGCAATCGGGTGTTCACCTCAAGAAACGAGATCGTGCCATTGGCCGACAGCAGGAATTCGACGGTACCGGCACCGCTGTAACCCGCATAGGCGCAGATTGCTCGGGCGGAATCATGGATGCGGCCGCGCTGTTCGTCGGTCAGGAAAGGGGTGGGCGCTTCCTCGACCAGCTTCTGGTTGCGCCGTTGCAGCGAACAATCGCGGGTGCCCAGGACCTTGACCGTGCCGTGGCGGTCGCCCAAGACCTGCGCCTCGATATGGCGGGGGCGGTCCAGGAACTGCTCGATGAAGCATTCGCCGCGACCAAAGGCCGTCACGGCCTCGCGCACCGCGCTGTCGAACAGCTCTTCGACCTCGTCCAGATCCCACGCGACCTTCATGCCGCGACCGCCGCCGCCGAAGGCCGCCTTGATGGCGATGGGCAGCCCGTATTCGCGCGCAAAGGCCAGCGCATCCGCGCCGCTGTCCACCGGACCCGGACTGCCCGCAACCAGAGGCGCCCCGACCGCCTGCGCGATCTCGCGCGCACGGATCTTGTCGCCAAGTGCGTCGATGACATCTGGATCGGGCCCGACCCAGATCAGGCCCGCATCCTGCACGGCGCGGGCGAAATCAGCGTTTTCCGACAGGAAGCCATAGCCCGGATGGATCGCGTCGGCGCCCGCGCGTGCCGCGATCTTCAGGATCTTGCCTTGATCCAGATAGGTGTCGCCTGGTCGGAACCCGTCCAGCGCATAGGCGTGGTCGGCCATGCGCACGAAGGGTGCATCCCGGTCGGGATCGGCATAGACGGCGATGGTTTCGATCCCCATATCGCGGCAGGCGCGGATCACGCGCAGAGCGATTTCGCCGCGATTGGCGATCAGCAGGCGGTCGATGGGGCGCAGATCGGCGCTGTCATGGAACAGGGTCATGGTTGGCCTTCCGGGGTGATGGGGGCGAAGGGAGCGTCGGTGACGAAGCGGATGCGCGCGCCGGGCGGGATCTGACCGGCCAGATCCAGCGCCTGCGGCTGGACCGTGGCGATGACGGGATAGCCGCCGGTCAGCGGGTGATCGGCCAGAAACAGCACCGGCTGACCGGAATGCGGGATCTGGATGGCACCGGTGGCCGTGCCCTCGGACGGCAGTTCGTTGGCATCGCGGCTCAGCGCATCACCCGACAGCCGTATCCCCACGCGCGAGGATTGGGCCGTCACCTGCCAGTCCTGATCCAGGAACCGTGCGACCATCTCGGCGCTGAACCAATCCGTGCGCGGTCCAAGCGTCACGGGCAGTTCGACGACCTGATCGCCGGCGGGCAGGATGGGGGCGGGTTGCGGATCCGCCACCGCGCCGGCGGGACGTCCGGCAGGCGCGATGGCGTCGCCGGATGTCAGCGCGGGCGGGCCGACATGGGCCAGCGTGTCCGTCGCGGCGGACCCCAGAACCGGCGTCACATCGAACCCACCGCGCAGCGCCAGATAGCTGCGCATGCCGCGCGCGGGCGGATCGATCTGGACCTCATCGCCCGCATC
Organism: Paracoccus sediminilitoris; assembly: GCF_003259195.1. Classification (GTDB taxonomy): domain Bacteria; phylum Pseudomonadota; class Alphaproteobacteria; order Rhodobacterales; family Rhodobacteraceae; genus Paracoccus; species Paracoccus sediminilitoris. The sequence goes on along the minus strand of NZ_QJPK01000011.1, from coordinate 59,740 downwards.
CAGCGCAAAGGCTGCGCCCGGCGCAACGGTCGTGCGGCCCTGCGGATGGATCACCAACGCCTGCCCCGCGCCGGCCAAGGCCAAAGTCATGGCGCAATCGGCGCGCAGGCGGACAGGACCAAGGGTGATTTCCAGCGCCGGGTCGTTTGCAGGATTGCCCACCGCGCGGTTCGCGCGCCGCAGCGCCCCCAGATCCAACGCCCCCGAGGCCGAGACCCCCTGCCCCGCCTGCCCCATCCGCCCTGCATCCTGCACCAGAATCGGAAAGGCGGTCTGGACCACGGCCAAGCCGGTCTGGGTTGTCGCGGGCGCGGGTGTTGGCACGACATGAACTTTGGCAGCCCCTTCGACAAAGCGCGCCCGCACACCGGGACGCAGCAAGGCCGAAGGGTCGCGGGTCAGGTCGAACATCGGCAGCTCGGTCCGGCCGATCAACTGCCAGCCACCGGGCGTTTCCTGCGGATAAACGCCGCAGAACCGGCCCGCCAGCGCGACCGACCCTGCCGGGATGCGGGTGCGCGGCGCGGAACGGCGCGGCAGGTCAAAGCGGGCATCGTCGCAGGTCATATAGGCAAAACCGGGTGCAAAGCCGCAAAAGGCCACCTGCCACAGCACCTCCTGGTGGGCGGCGATGACCTGATCGGTGGTCAGGCCCATATGGTCGGCCACGTCACGCAGATCCTCGCCGTCATAGGTGACGGGGATTTCCACCGTCTCGGTGCTGCGCGGCGCAGGGACCGTGCCGGGGGCGGGCTGGCGATGGGCGATGGCCCCTGCCAACGTCGCATCAGCTGCCACCCCGGGACCCGTGGTGATCATCAGCGTGCGGGCTGCGGGGACGATCTCGGCCACGCCGGGAACGGGATCGGCCCGCAGCGCGTCGAACAGGGCCAGGGTCGCATCCAGATCGGCCAGCTCGACCAGCAGGCAGCGGGGGCCGACGGGCAGGAAACGCGCGGTCATGTCTGCCACCGCGTGTCGGGCGTGTCGGTGATGAACATGTGCCCCGGTGCATGGGTGATGGCAAAGGGCGGACGCGATGCCATGACCGCCGCCTGCGGCGTCACCCCGCAGGCCCAGAAGACCGGCACCTGTCCCGGTTCGATCGCCACCGGATCGCCGAAATCGGGCCGCGACAGATCGGTGATGCCCAGTGTGGCTGGGTCGCCTACATGCACCGGTGCCCCATGCACCGCAGGCATCCGCCCCGAGATCATCACGGCCTCGGACACGCGATCGGCCGGGATGGGTCGCATGGACACCACCATCCGCCCCGACAGCCGACCCGCGGGGCGGCATTCGCGGTCGGTCAGATACATCGGCACGTTGCAGCCCTGTTCGACATGGGCGACGGGAATGCCCGCCGCCAGCAGACCTGCCTCGAAGGTGAAGGAACAGCCGATCAGGAAGCTGACCAGATCGGGGTGTTCGGCCCACGCATCGGTCGCATCGGGCGTTTCCTGCGCCAGCACGCCGTCGCGCCAGATGCGATAGAGCGGAATGTCCCGGCGCAGATCGGCATCGGGGGCCAGTGCGGTCACATGGCTGCCGGGGTCGGTGACATCCAGAACCGGGCAGGGCTTGGGGTTGCGCTGCGCGAACAGCAGAAAATCCCAGGCCCAATCCCGCGGCAGAGATATCATGTTGCATTGGGTGAACCCGCGCGCCATTCCGGCGGTCGGGCGCGGGGGGCCGTTGCGGCAGATGGCCCGTGCCTCGGCCGGGGTCATGCGGCACCTGCGAAGGCTGCGATGGTCACGCCCTGCGCCAACAGCGCCTGACGGATCTGCGCCGCCATCTGCACCGCGCCCCGGCTGTCGCCATGCACGCAGATGCTGTCGGCCTGCAGATGCAGGTCCGACCCGTCCACGGCCTGGATGACCCCGGTGGTCGCCAGCTGAACCATGCGCGCGGCGACGGTTTCGGGATCATGCAGCACGGCGCCGGGCTGGCGGCGCGAGACCAGCGCCCCTTCGGGCGTATAGGCGCGGTCGGCAAAAGCCTCGGCCACGACGCGCAGACCGGCGGCGCGGGCGCGGTCCAGGATCGGCGCGCCGGCCAAGCCCATCAGCACCAGATCCGGGTCGATGGCGCGGATCGCCGCGATGACCGCGTCCCCCTGCCCCGCATCCTGCGCGATGGTGTTATAGAGCGCACCATGCGGCTTGACATAGGTGACGCGCGTGCCCGCCGCCCGCGCCAAGCCCTGCAGCGCGCCGATCTGATAGATCACATCGGCGCACAGCTCGACGGGGGCCACATCCATGTTGCGACGACCGAACCCCACGCGGTCGGGATAGGAGACATGCGCCCCCACCGCCACACCGCGCGCGGCGGCCTGTTCCAGCGTCGCCATCAGCCCTCGCGGATCGCCCGCGTGAAACCCGCAGGCCACGTTGGCCGAACTGACGATGTCCAGCATCGCGGCGTCATCGCCCATCTGCCAGGCGCCATAGCCTTCGCCAAGGTCGCTGTTCAGGTCGATCGTCGTCATGGTGTTCCCCCTTATTGGCCCAGGAAGGCAAAGATGCTGCTGACCGAAACCGCCCCCATGTACCAAGTCAACGCGCAGGTGATGGCGCTGGCCCACAGCAGGATGCGGTTGTAACGGTGCCCGCCCATCAGGTCGCTGCGTGCGAAGCCGATATAGGTAAAGATCGTCAGACCGATGGGCAGGATCAACCCGTTGAAGCCACCGACGAAGACCAGGATCGCCGCCGGTGCCGTCCCCATCGCGACATAGACTGCCAGCGAAAAGGCGATGAAGGCGACGGTGGCCAAGCTGCGCGCGCGTTCGGACCGAACGCCGAAGACGTCGAGAAAGCTGACCGAGGTATAGGCCGCCCCGATGACCGAGGTCAGCGCCGCCGCCCACAAGACGATGCCAAAGACGCGCATGCCCCATTCGCCCGCCGCGACCGAAAAGGCCTGTGCAGCCGGATTGGCCGCCTGGCCCGACAGGTCCAGCGTCACGCCGGATGCGACCACGCCCAGGATGGCCAGGAACAGGATGAAGCGCATGACGCCCGTCACCGCGATGCCGGTCAGGGCGGCGCGGGTCACGGCGGACAGGTTCTCGGGCCCGGTCAGGCCTTTGTCCAGCAGGCGATGCGCGCCGGAATAGGTGATATAGCCGCCGACCGTGCCGCCGACGATGGTGGTGATGGTGGCGAAATCGATGAAGTCCGGGAAGACCGCCTGACGCAGCGCCTCGCCGACGGGCGGGTTCGACACCAGCGCGACAAAGATCGTCAACACGATCATCACCAGCCCCAGCCCCACGATCATCCGGTCCAGCAGCAGGCCCGCGCGGTGCGACAGGAAGATGGCGATGGCCAGCACCGCCGACAGGGCGCCGCCGATCTTGGGGTCCAGCCCCAGCATCGCGTTCAGGCCAAGGCCCGCGCCCGCGATGTTGCCGACGTTGAAGGCCAGACCGCCGATGATGACCAGCACCGCAAGCAGGAAGCCCGCCCCGGGGATCGCCATGTTCGCCGTCTGCGAGGCCCGCCGCCCGGTCAGCGCGGTGATGCGCCAGATGTTCAGCTGGACCACGAAATCGATGATCACCGACACCAGGATCGCAAAGGCGAAGGCCGATCCCATGCGGGCCGTGAAGGTGGCGGTCTGGGTGATGAAACCCGGCCCGATGGCCGATGTCGCCATCAGGAAGATCGCGGCGATCAGGCCTCCGCGCAGGGCTGCAGTGTCGGGCCGTTCGGAAACGTGCATGGGCGGGATCCTCCCTGGATCTGATGTCTTGATTGCTCACAGGCTGCCCGCCGCACCCATGATCGGTCAACTTTTTTATGACGATATGCAGTGCTTTGTTGAACAATAAGTCCTCTTTCGCCGCATCATTGCCGATAAATCAGGCATTCCGTCCTCGGCTCTTGTTCATTGGGCGGCGATTCGATCAATCTGGGGCGCAAACAGGGACAGACCATGACAAGCCAGACAACCACTCCGGGATTGGCCGAGGAAACAGCCAGCCGACTGCGCGCCAGACTGGTATCGGGTAAGTTGCACCCCGGCGAGCGCCTGTCGGAGGCCCGGCTGGCAGCCGAGCTGGAGGTGTCGCGCAACACTCTGCGCGAGGTCTTTCGCCTGCTGACCCGCGAAGGGCTGCTGACCCATCTGCCCAATCGCGGCATGTCGGTGGCGGTGCCGTCGATGGGGACGATCCTGGACATCTATCGCATCCGCCGCCTGATCGAGATCCCGGCACTGGCCCAGGCCTGGCCCCGCCATGCCGCGGTAGGCCGGATGGCGCAGGCCGTGGCGGAGGCGCTGCAATGCCGCGACCGCGACGACTGGCTGGGCGTCGGCAGCGCGAACATGGCCTTTCACGCGGCAATCGTGGATCTGACCGACAGCCCCCGGCTGGCGGGGTTCTTTGCCCAGATCACCGCCGAACTGCGCCTGGCCTTCGGGTTGATGGACACGCCCGAATTGCTGCACGCCCCCTTCATCGAGGCCAACCGGCAGATCGTCGATCTGCTGCAACAGGGCCAGCCCCAGGCTGCCAGCGAACGGCTGGCGACCTATTTGGACCAGTCGGAACGGGTGGTCATGGCCGCTTTTGCGCGCATCGACGGACAATAGAACGCCCGCAGCCCTTTCAGGGGGCTGCGGGCGCGGGTTACGCATCCAGCAAGGGACAGGGGATCAGGCCAGGTTCAGCACGAAGAAGTCCTGATCGTTCAGATCGCTCAGCTGGTTGCCCGTCAGCGTGATGCTGTCTTCGTCGAACTGGATGACGACATCCGCACCCTGCTGGCGGACCGTTCCAAGGGCCTGCAGATCGGCCAGCGACTGGATGCCCAGACCGGTCAGGTCCAGCAGGTCGTCGCCGCCCAGGTCGAAATCCGCGATGCGATCCTGTCCAAAGCCCGCTTCGAAGAAGACGAAGGTGTCGTCCCCGGCGCCGCCAGTCAGCTTGTCATCGCCCATGCCACCGAAGACGATGTCATCGCCGGCTTCGGCACGGACGTTCTGGTCGCCATCGGCAGCCGTCCAGCGGGTCTGGGTCAGGACGCCGTCCTGGAAGCTGCGGGCGATCGAGGACCCGTCCGCATCCTCGATCAGCTGGCCGATCCGCTCTCCGCCCTCGAAGATGGCTGTCTTGGTGCGGCCGTCATCCAGCAGGACCTCGCGGCGCGACAGGTTGCCCTCGGCATCGAAGATATCGGTGCTGGTGGCGCGCGGCGTCAGGTCGGCGGCATCGGCGGTGGTGACGGTCAGCTTGGTCCCATCGGCGGCATAGCGGAGCGTCGTGATCGTGCCATCATCGCCGTCGATGACACGTTCGCGCAGCGTGCCGTTTCCGTCGAAGGTCCGGGTGATCTGCGACCAGTCCGCCGTCCCGGCCTGATCCATGCGCACCATCTGGGTGACGAAGTCCAGATTGGTGATGCCAAGATCCTGGTCGCGGCCCGTGTCGGCCTCGGCATAGGCCGTCTGCGCGGTGCCATGTTTGGCCGCCAGATATTCCGCGAAGGCATCCTGCTCGGTGCCGTTATCGGCGAAATCGGCCACCCCTTCGCGCAGCCCGTCGGAGGTGCCGTCATTGTCCAGATCGAACAGGTCCACCCGATCGGGATTGGCCAGATCGAAGGGATAACCGTCGCCATTCGGGATCAGGAAGTTCAGCGTCACGGTGCGGATCGCAAGATCGGGGTTGGCGACCAGATCGCCGTTGCGCACCAGCGCCAGGACCGAGGCGCCGTTTTCATCGACGATATCGGCCTGCGTCACGCGCTCCCCGGCAGGCAGGTCGGGATCGAAGCTGAAGCTGATGCCCGCGAATTGCCCGAAGGCGCCGCCCCCCGCCGAGGCTGCCGCATGTTCCAGAACCTGCAGCAGTTCGGCCGGGGACATGGTGACCAACGACAGCCCGTTGTTGAAGGCCAGCGCCGAAGCGATGTCGTTCTGCGAGATCGCACCCGCAGGCTTGATCACGTTGCCCTCGCCATCGATCAGTTCGCCATTGGGCAGGCGGATGGGCGCCGTGGCACCGGCGGGCACTACCGTTTCGCCGATCGAGGCGCGGATCCCGCCGCCATTCTTGATCGAGACCATGACGCTGCTGTCATAATCCCTGGCGTAATCCAGGTTGGCCATCGCGGTCAGGTTGCCCAGGTTGGTTTCCTGCGTGCGCACACCGTCCGGATCGGTCGCTATCGCGGTGCCCGTGCGGTTGCCGTTCAGGAAGACGTTGGAATAGCCGAAGACGTTGGACTGGGTGGCGACGATCTGATCCTCCAGCTGATCGACGATCGCCTGGATCTCGGGATCGACCAGATCCTCGGCGCCCAGATCGGCGACGCTCTGGTTGTCGGTCGCATAGGCACCCGACACTGCCGCGTCATAGCTTTCGGGAATGATATGCCCGTCAGCGTCGAAATCGACGACCAGCCGGCCGACATATTTATAGCTGCCATCGGTGTTCACGACTGCGATCGGGTTGCCATCGGCATCGGTGGTGAAGATCGGGTACCGGCCCTGCACGCTGTCGCCGTCGCGCGGGCGGTCATCCTCGTCCAGAAGGCGGGTGTTCGAACCGCCCGCCACGATGACATCGACGCCCGACAGGCGCGGCGCCAGCTGTTCCTCGATGCCCAGGACCTGCATGTGGGCCAGCAGGATGACTTTGTCCATGCCGGGATTGGCAGCCAGCAGGGCGTCGACCTCGGCCTGGATTTCAGCGGCCAAAGCGTCCAGCTGCTCGGGGGTCGGGTTGTTGTCGAACGCACCCGGCGCAATGCCCACCGACCCCGAGGACGCGATCCGCGCCAAGGTGGGCGTGGTGGCCCCGACGATGCCCACCAGTTCCGTCTGGCCGGTCTGTTCGCTGTCCATCGACATCACGACCGACGAGGTGATGGTGCCCGCCTGCGGCGCCTGACCGCCCGCGACCTCCAGCCCCGCAAGGTTGGGATCGGTCGAGAAATCCAGGTTCGCCGACAGATAGGGGAACATCGCGCCCGCAAAATCCGCGCCCAGAATGTCGCCCGGTGCATCGCCGCTGATCAGGCCCGCCAGGTTGGCGGTGCCGAAATCGAATTCATGATTGCCAAGCGACATGGCCTGCACGCCCAGTTCGTTCTGGATCTGGATGTCGCCGATGCCCTTGGACCCGAAAACCGCCTGCGATGCGTCATAGAAGGGCGAGCCAATGAAGGCATCGCCCGAGGACAGTGTCAGCGTGTTGTCGGCAATGCCGTCGCCGCCCAGATCCTGGCCGCGCAGCCCGTTCAGCACCGCCGACAGGTTCGGGGCGTCGGCCAGCGCGCCGGTCGATCCCTCCTGGTCCGAGAAATGCAGCAGTTCCAGCGTGAAGGTTTCCGAAACCGGGGCCTGCGTCTCCTCGACCCCATAGATGCCGATCGTCGCGGAACCCTCGTTCGTGACGATATACAGCGCCTCGCCGGTCGGGCTGTCCTCGGCGGGGATGAACAGCGTGCCTTCGGGGGCGGTATCGCCGGCCTGTCCGGCTGCGGTGACAAAGCTGACATTGGCGGTATCGGTGATGTCAAAGATCATCGTGGTGTTGGCGCGTTCCAGCCCGACGAAGGCATAGGTGCTGTCGCCGATCTGGCCGATGGTCACGCCTTCGGGTTCTGGCCCCTTGTTGTCCGACCGACCGTCATCCCACAGATCGGGATACTGTTCGGCCAGGATGCGTTCCAGCGCATCGCCGCTGTCAAAGACCATCCGGCCGTCCAGATCCAGGATCGAGAAGGACCGCCCGCCATAGGTCAGGATCTGGTCAATATCGCCATCGCCGTCGATGTCGCCGTCCAGCAGCGACGATCCCGACACGTTCAGACGACCCAGATTGCCGTCGGCCTGCAGGCTTTCAGCATCGGGGAATGCGGTCGGGTCAAGGACGACGTCCTGCAGGCGCGTGCTGTCGCCTTCGGGGACGAAATCGTCGCGGTCGTCGCCTTCATTGGCGATGACATAATAGTCGCGCCCATCCGCACCGGTATAGGAGGAGATCGCGTCCGGCATGAACTGCCCGATCACCGGATTGCCGGTCGTCAGGTTGATCCCGTCGTCACGGTCCGAGAAATCGGCCAGGAGCCCCGCGAAATCCTTGCCGCCAAGCGGCACGATGCGGTCGAAGCTGTTGGTGGTCAGGTCCAGGACCGCGACGGCATTCGCCTCTTGCAGGGTGACCATCGCGGTCAGCCCGTCGGCAGAAACGGCGATATATTCCGGTTCCAGATCGTCGGATACGCTTTGGCCGTCGAAAATCCGCACGCCGGCTTGGCGCAGGGCATTTTCCTGACCATCGAAGGCGGTGAAGTCGACCTGGGTGACGGTGCCCGTCGCAAGGTCGATAACGGAAACGCCACCCTTGGGGTTCGACAGCGACAGGTCGGTGGGCTCGCCTTCATTGGCGACCAGCAGCTTGGTGCCGTCGGGGGTGAAGGTCAGCATGTCGGGCAGCGCGCCGACGTCGAAGCTGGTGACTAGATTGCCGTCCAGATCCAGGATGACCACCTGCCCGGGATCGGTCTTGGGGTCGGCGGGCAGCGCCACCGCCACAAGGTTGCCGTTCGTCGCGACCGAGGTGATGTCGGTCGTCGCGAACCCGTAATCCGTCCCAGTGAAGTCGATGGACTTGGCCAGAACCGGGGCCACGGGGTCGGTGATGTCCACGATCTGCAGGCCTGAGGATGCGGTCACGTAAAGACGCCCGCCCGTATGGGCGGCGATCTCGGCCCCGGCCAGGTCGAAGGACCCCTTGTGATCCAGGGTCAGCGCGCCGGTGGGGGCGGTATCGCCTTCGAAGGTTGCGCCGTCATAGATTTCGGGCGTGACGGGGCTGTCATCCTGGTCGAAATCGATGCCCACCACGATCGGGTCGTGGTCCGAGGCGCGATAGGGCGTGTCGCCGTCAAAAATCGAAGGATCGCGACCGAAATCAAGGTTGTAATCCAGCGCGTCGGCTTCGTCCGAATTGATGTTCCATTCGATCGCATCGACGATGTGGTTGAACATCTCGAGCGAGGCCAGGGCATAGTCCAGCCCCCCCAGCATCGCGTCGAACAGGTAGGAATAGCCCAGTTCCACGAATTCGGCGGCCAGATCGACGAAGCCCGCCGTGTCTATCAGATAGGCCAGCGGATCTTCGGACGCATAGGAATTCAGGTCGCCCAGCAACAGCATGTTCGGCGTGTCGGACCCGGTCGGGTTCGTCCCCAGCCAGTCGTCCAGCGCCTGCGCGGCCAGCAGGCGCTGGTTGTTGAAGTTGCCCGCACCGTCGCCCGCATCGGCATCCGCGCCGTCGCCGGTGCCGCCCTTGGATTTGAAATGGTTGACCACGACGGTCATCTGGTCGCCGCCCGACAGCGTCTCGAAAGTGGTCGCCAGCGACGCGCGGCTGGTCGAGGGACCGTCGAAGATGCTGCCCGTGCTGCTCTGCGCCAGCAGCGCCGGATCGACCTGCGCGTCGGTCAGGAAGGCGGGCGCGGTGCCCGGTGCCACCTGCACCATGTCGGCGCGATAGATCAGGCCGCCGGCGATGGCGTCGTCGCCCACGAATTCGCTGCCCGGATCGACCCAGGCCCAGATCTGTGCGCCAGCGCTTTCGTTCAGCGATGCGACGATGGCCGCGATGGGCAGGCCCCGGTCGCCCTGCGCGCCGTTCGCCCCCGGGGCCATGCCGGGGTCAAGGAAATCGTTTTCCAGTTCGACCAGCCCGATGACATGGGCGCCCGTGCCCTCGATGGCGGTGGTCAGCTTGTCCAGCTGGCGGTCGTATTCCTCGACGCTGTCGGCGCCGCGACCCTGCTGGTCAAGACCCGGCCCCACGCCTTCGTTGCCCGACCCATCGATCGAGGTGAAGAAGTTCAGCACGTTCATGCTGGCGATCTTGATGTCGCCTGCCACCTCGGCGATGGCGTCGGGACGGGGGTTCGTGTCCTCGAACGTGTTCTGCCCGTCCTGCGTCGCCCGGATGCGCCAGGTCGCCCCCGAGGTTGCGCTGCCCGCCCATTGGTAATCCAGAACGCCCGTCAGGTTCGTGACCGTGTCACCCATCGAGGGTGCGGTCGCGTCGGAATATCCCTGGAACCCGTCCAGATTGCCGATCGGCTGGTTCTGCTGGTTCAGACCGTCATCATAGACGACCTGACGGCTGCCGACCTCCTGCAGATAGGCGTCGTTCCCGGCGGCATCGGGGGTATTGAACTGGCTGTAGGTGAAGGGGCGTTCGCCGGTGATGGTCGTATCGCCCGGGCCGGTCTGCTCAAAGCCGTTGGTGTCGAACAGCGTGATCTCGTTGAAGCGGTCCAGCTGGAACTGTTCGGTGATGGTCAGCGTGTCGGGCACGGTGACCAACATCCCCTCATGCGCCTCCAGATCGGCCTGATAGCCACCCGACTGATCGCGCGAGACATCGCCGCCCAGTTGCAGCACCGCCGCCGTCGGCATCGGGTTGCCCTGCGACAGGACCTGCACGTCGGTGACGCTGCCGATCTGGGTCTGGCCGAAATATTCGCCGACCGTGCCGGTGACGCGCACGCGGTCACCGATCTGAACATCGGTGCCAAAGCCGCCGTCGAAGACGAAGATCCCTTCGGACGTCCCCGCATCGCCGTCGGCATCCGCATCCTGTTCCTGCAGATAGAAACCGCCCAAGCTGCGCCCCTGGTCGCCGTCGCCATCTTGGAAATCACCCACGACGATGGCATCGACGGTCACGACCTGCCCGACCAGCGGGCTGGCATCTTGGTTGTCATATGCGCCAGCCGGGTTCGCGCCCTGTGTTTCGGCATTCCCTTGGATGGTGGAAATCAACGTGACCTCGTCATTCAGGATCGTACCTAGGGCGGTGGCCTGGGTGATCGACAGGGTGCCGGTGGGGTCGGTCAGGGTGACGCTGAAGGTTTCGGGCAATTCGGGATCGGTATCGCCGGTGATGGCGATCTGGATGGTGGCGCTGGTCTGGCCATCGGCGAAATCGACCGTGCCCGACGCGGCGGCATAGTCACTGCCTGCGGTGGCGGTGCCGTCCGCGGTCGCGAAATCAAGGCTGGCGGCGCCCGCGCCGTCGCTGCGGGTGACGGTGAAGACCATCTGGGCGATGCCGTCGTCACCCTCGGCAATCTGCACGTCTGCAATGGCATAGGTGGTGACGGAGGGACCCGACACGAAATCCTGCCCCGCATTGGCCGCACCGGGGGTCGCATCCGCCGAGGCCGCCCAGGTGAAATCGCTTGCCTGCGAACCCGACCCGGTCAGCTGCAGCGACATGCCGATGCCCGTGCCGCCATCCTCGGCCACGCCCACATCGACCGAGGTCATGCCCATCGCGGGGCCGTCCACCGCCGTCATGATGCCTTCATATCCCAGGAACTGCACGACCGCGCCCGCGCCATCGACCAGCGCAATGGCATCGGGCGATCCGTTCTGGATGCCCGGCGCTGCGACCGTCAGCGTGCCATAACCCTGCCCCATATCCGACAGCACGCCCGACAGCGGCAGCGTGCCATACATCGCGCCGTTGTTGCCGTTATAGAGAGCGACGCTCCACCCCGTCAGGTCGGTGCCCGCGGGTCCTGCGATCTCGATGAACTCTCCCTCGTCGGCGCCGGCATTGTCATAGTGGAATTCGTTGATGAAGATCGCGGTCATCGGAGAGCCTTACTGTGATGGGGCAGGCATGCCGCAGGACGCCTGATCGCAGGGCCCCGCAGACATCAGCGGAAAGACGATGGCACTGGCCGGGCCAGCTTTTGCCAACATGGTTAACGAAGTTTCGTAACGGCATTTTGACGAAAAAATGTCCGAAGGATGGTCAACTGCCCGTTGTGTCGGCAAGTCTCTTGTCGCGTGGGCGGTGGGACATGACGGCGACCGGCAGACCCACCGCGCCAAGATGCGGCGACGTCGATAGCACGGTCCCCGGGTTCGGTCGGATGCTTGCGGTTGCACGCGCCTTGTGGCGATGTCAGGGTTTTCGCAGCACCGTGACCGCGCATGCCGTTCCACAAGACGGTTGCCTGCATGTCCAGTTTGGTCACATTGGAACGAACCGAAGCGGACCCTTCGTGTCCTCGGACAGGGATAACATGATGACCATACCCCATCGACCGCTGGCCGGCGCCTGCCTTGCCATCATTCTGTCGGCCACCGCGCCCGCCAGGGCGCAGGACGCGGATGCGGTGACATTCGCCCAATCGGTCGAACCTCAGGGTCTGGACCCGACGGTTTCATCGCCGGTGGCGGCGGGGCAGGTCACTTGGCAGAACGTCTTCGAGGGGCTGGTCGCCATGGACCGTGACGGCCGGATCGTGCCGCAACTGGCCACGGAATGGGCCATCGCGGATGACGGGCTGACCTATACCTTCACGCTGCGCGACGGCGTCATCTTCCAGAACGGCAAGGCCTTCGACAGCGCCACCGCGAAATTCACCATCGAGCGCATCCTGTCCGAAACCTCGACCAACGGCCAGAAGGCCAATTACACCGCCATCGCCGATGTGCAGGCCCCCGATCCGGCGACGTTGATCCTGACGCTGTCGGAACGCAATGCCGACCTGCTTTATTGGCTGGGCCATCCGGCCGCCGTCATGGTCGAACCCTCCAGCGCCGAAACGAACGGAACCGCCCCCGTCGGCACCGGTCCCTTCAAGGTCGATGAATGGCGCAAGGGCGACCGGGTCATCATGTCGGCATGGGACGGTTACTGGGGCGAAGCACCGGCGATATCGCGGGTGACGGCCCGTTTCATCGGAGATGCGCAGGCGCAGGCGGCGGCCCTGCAATCGGGGCAGGTGGACATCGTCGGCGACCTCAGCGCGCCCGAACTCTTCGACCAGTTCACGACCGACCCCGCCTTCACCGCCGTCGCGGGCGCCGGAGAGATGGAGGTGGTGGCCGGCATGAACAACGACCGCCCCCCCTTTGACGATCCGCGCGTCCGTCAGGCGTTGATGATGGCCATCGACCGGCCCGACTTGGTCCAGGTCGTCAGCGCCGGCCAGGGCACGCCGATCGGGTCGCATTTTTCGCCCGCCAACCCGTTCTACCAAGACCTGACCGCGCTGTTTCCCTATGACCCCGAAAAGGCCAAGGCGCTGCTGGCCGAGGCGGGGCATGCCGAGGGCTTCAGCTTTGATTTCAAGGTGCCAAACCGCGACTATGCCCAACGCTCGGCCGAGATCCTGCAGGCCTTCTTTGCGCAGGTGGGCGTGACGGCCAATATCCAGACCTCGGATTTTCCGGCCGCCTGGATCCAGGACGTGTTCACGGACAGGAATTACGACATGACCATCATCGGCCATGCCGAGCCGCTGGATATCGGCATCTATGCCCGCGATCCCTATTACTTCAACTATGACAGCCCCGCCTTCCGCGACCAGATGGCCACCATCGCCGCCGCCACCTCTGAGGAAGAGCGGGCGGCGGGCTATCAGGCCGCGCAGGACATGCTGGCCCGCGATCTGCCCGCGCTGTTCCTGTTTTCCTATCCCAAGCTGGGCGTCTGGAAGGCGGGCCTGGAGGGTGTCTGGGAAAACGGGCCGGTGCCCGCCAATGACATGACCGATATCCGCTGGTCCCAGTGATCCGCCGATGACCCCGTCCCCTTCCCGCATCCGCCGGCTGGCGGGGGCCGCGCTGATGCTGCTGGTCACCTCGCTGGTGATCTTCCTGCTGATCGAGGCCGCGCCTGGCGATCCGGCCGAGATCATGCTGGGCACCTCGGCGCAGGCGGATACGCTGGCCGCCCTGCGCGACCAGCTGGGCCTGGATCGCCCACTGATGGTGCGATACCTGGCCTGGCTGGGCGGCGTGGTCACCGGGAATATGGGACAGTCCTATACCTATGGCGTGCCGGTCGCGGGGCTGATCGCGGAACGCATGCTGGTCACGCTGCCGCTGACGCTGATGGCGACGCTGCTGGCGGTGGGCGTGTCGGTTCCGCTTGGGGTGATGGCGGCGGCGCGTCAGGGCCGGGCGGGCGACGGGCTGGCCACGGTCTTTGCCCAGATGGGGATCGCGGTGCCGAATTTCTGGATCGGTCTGCTGCTGATCCTGGTCTTCGCGCTGAAGCTGGGCTGGTTTCCGGTGGGCGGGTTTCCGGGCTGGGGCGACGCGGGTTGGGGCGACGCGGGTTGGGGGGCGATATCGGCGCTGATCCTGCCCGCCGTGGCGCTGGCCATCCCGCAGGCGGCGGTCCTGACCCGCGTCACCCGCGCCGCGGTCCTTGATGTCGCGGCCGAGGATTTCATCCGCACCGCCCGCGCCAAGGGCCTGTCGCGCCACCGCGCGCTGTGGCGTCACACGGTGCCCAATGCCCTGCTGCCGGTGGTGACGATGCTGGGCCTGCAGATCCCCTTCCTGATTTCCGGCGCGGTGCTGGTGGAAAACGTCTTCAGCCTGCCGGGCATCGGCACGCTGGCCTATCAGGCCCTCTCGCAACGCGACCTGATCGTGGTTCAGAATGTCGTGCTGCTGTTCGCGGCGATCGTCCTGGCGGTCAATGCCGGGACCGACGCGCTTTATGCCCGGCTGGACCCCCGGCTGAAGGCGCGCCAGTGATGCGCCTGCCGAAATCGCTGATCCTGGGCGCGGCGATCACCGCCATCATGGTGGGGGCGGCGGTGCTGAGCCGCGTCTGGACGCCCGCCGACCCCACGGCGATGAACATCGTGGCCCGCCTGCAGGCCCCGGATGCGGCGCATTGGTTCGGGACCGACCCGATCGGCCGCGACGTCCTGTCGATCATCATGGCGGGGGCCTGGACGTCGCTTGGCATCGCGATGCTGGCAACGGCCATCGGCGGCGCGGCGGGCACGCTGCTGGGGGTGACGGCGGCGGCCAGGGGCGGGCGGGCGGAACGGCTGGTCATGGGTTTCAACGGCGTGCTGTTCGCCTTTCCGCCGATCCTGTCGGCGATCCTTCTGGGGGCGCTGATGGGACCGGGCGCGGTGACCGCGATCACCGCGATCGGGGTCTTCATGGTGCCGGTCTTTGCCCGCATCAGCCGCGCCGCCGCGATCCAGATCTGGGCGCGCGATTATATCAGCGCCGCCCGCATGGCCGGCAAGAACGACATACGCATCACGGCGGAACATGTGCTGCCGAACATCCTGCCGCAGATCATCGTGCAGCTGGCCATCCAGACCGGTCTTGCCATCCTGTCCGAGGCGGGCCTGTCCTTCCTGGGCATGGGTGTGTCGCCCCCCACCCCCAGCTGGGGCCGGATGCTGTCGGAAAGCCAGACCTATCTGGCCGCGGCGCCGCATCTGGTGCTGGCGCCGGGGCTGGCCATTGCGGTCACGGTGCTGGGGCTGAACCTTTTGGGTGACGGGCTGCGCGACCTGACCGATCCGCGACGGGGGCAGGCCGGATGATGCTGAGTATCCGCAATCTGCGCGTAACCTTCGGCGAAAGGCCGGCGCTGAACGGCATCGACCTGTCGCTGGCACGCGGCCGGACGCTTGGGGTCGTGGGCGAATCCGGGTCGGGGAAATCCGTGATGGCCTTGGCCGTGATGGGCCTGCTGCCCCGGACCGCCCGCGCCACGGGGCGCATCGGCTTTGACGGGCGCGACATCCTGACCATGCCCGAACGCGACCTGTGCGCGCTGCGCGGCAACCGGATCGGGATGATCTTTCAGGAACCGATGACCGCTTTGAACCCCGCGATGCGGATCGGGGCGCAGATCGCCGAAGGGCTGATCCTGCACCAGGGACTGTCGCGCCGCGACGCCCGCGCCAAGGTGATGCATCTGCTGGACATGGTCCGCATCCCGCGCGCCGCCGAACGCATCGACAGTTTCCCGCATGAACTGTCAGGCGGGCAACGCCAGCGCGTGGGGATCGCCATTGCGCTGGCGCTGACGCCCGACCTGCTGATCGCGGATGAACCCACCACGGCGCTGGATGTCACCGTCCAGGCCCAGATTTTGGACATTCTGGACGATCTGGTTGCCGAACTTGGTATCGCGCTGATGCTGATCTCGCATGATCTGGGGGTGATCGCGCGGATCGCGGATGACACGCTGGTCCTGTATCGCGGGACGCTGATCGAACAGGGCCCGACCGAACGCGTCCTGCGCCGCCCCGGTCACGACTATACCCGCACGTTGCTGGACGCGCTGCCCCCACGCGTCCGTGCCACGCTGAGGGACGCCCCATGACGCAGCCCTTGTTGCAGGTCAGCCGCCTGTCGCGGCATTTCCCTTTGGGTCAGGGCATGGTCAGGGCGCTGGACGACGTGTCGCTGACCCTGATGCCGGAGCAGATCCTGGGGGTGGTGGGGGAATCGGGGTCGGGAAAATCGACGCTTGCGCGGATTGTCATGGGGCTGGACCGCCCGACATCGGGCAGCGTGCGGATCGCGGGGCGGGATATCTTCGCCCTGTCGCCGCGGCACCTGCGTCAGGCGCGGCGGGATTTTCAGATGGTGTTCCAGGACCCCTATGGCTCGCTGGACCCGCGCCACCGCGTGGGCCGCATCATCGCCGAGCCTTTGCATCTGGACACCACCGCCCCCAAGGGCCGCGACCGACGCGACCTGGTCGGCCGATTGCTGCGGGACGTGGGTCTGGACGCGGCCGATCAGGACCGCTTTCCGCATGAATTCAGCGGCGGACAGCGCCAGCGCATTGCCATCGCCCGCGCCCTGATCACCAAGCCGCGCCTGCTGGTCGCGGACGAGGCGACCTCGGCGCTGGACCTGACAGTGCAGAAACAGATCCTGCGGCTAATCCTGGACCTGCGCGACGAACATGGCATCGGGGTCCTGTTCATCACCCACAATCTGGGCGTCGTGGACCAGATCTGCGACAGCGTCGCGGTCATGAAAGACGGTCGCATCGTGGAAAGCGGGCCGATGCGCCAGGTCATGGACCACCCCGCCGAACCCTATACCCGCCGCCTGCTGGAGGCCGAGCCGCGCCTGGACGTGATCGGGCGCAAGGTACGCCCCAAGCCATCGTGAACTCCGTCAACCCGGAAAGGTCAGTCCCATGCCCCTATTCACCAGGCAATCCGACATGCTGGACCGCCCCGCCCGCAGCATCCTGACCGATTTCCGCAACCGCAGCCTGTCGCCGGTCGATTATATGACGGCCCTGATCGCGCGGGTCGAGGCGTCGGAGCAGAAGGTGGGCGCGCTGTACCTGTTCCGCCCCGAACGCGCCCTGCAACAGGCACGGGCGGCGCAGGAGCGCTATGCCAAGGGCGCGCCGATGGGGCCGCTGGACGGGATGCCCGTGACGGTCAAGGAACTGATTGCTACCAAGGGCGACCCGGTGCCCATGGGAACCGCCGCCATCGACCTGGTTCCCGCCCCCGAAAACGCCCCCACCGCCGCCCGCCTGCACGAGGACGGCGCCATCATCTTTGCCAAGACGACCTGCCCCGATTACGGCATGCTGTCTTCGGGCCTGTCGTCCTTTCACCCTCTGACGCGTAACCCCTGGGACCTTTCGCAGAACCCCGGCGGGTCCAGCGCCGGGGCGGCGGCGGCCGGGGCCGCGGGCTATGGACCGCTGCATGTGGGCACCGATATCGGCGGATCGGTCCGCCTGCCGGCAGGGTGGACAGGGCTGTTCGGGTTCAAACCGACGCAGGGGCGGGTGCCGATCGATCCTTACTATACCGGGCGCTGCGCCGGACCGATGACGCCCACCGTCGATGATGCGGCGCTGCTGATGCACACGATCACCCGCCCCGACTGGCGCGATGCGACGGCCCTGCCCTATCAGGCGCTGGACTGGGATGTCCCGCCCGCGGACATTCGCGGAATGCGCATCGGGCTGATGCTGGATGCGGGCTGCGGCAATGCACCCGATCCGCAGGTCGTCCAAGCCGTCAGCCGCGCCGCCAGCCTGTTCCAGGATCACGGCGCGACGGTCATCCCGATCGCCCCGGTGCTGACCCGGCAGATGCTGGACGGGTTGGACCATGCCTGGCGTGCGCGGTTCTGGTCGATGATCGAGGCTTTGCCAGAGGACAGGCGCGCGGTGATCCTACCCTATATCCATGATTGGGCGGCAAAAGGGGCGCTGGCGACGCCCCAGCAGGTAGCCCGAGGCTTTGACCAGATCTTTGCGATGCGGCGCGCCACGGCGCAGGCCTTTCAACAGGTCGATGCGATCCTGTCGCCGGTCAACCCCGACATTTCCTATCCGGCGGATCAGGCCTCACCGACGAACGATCCCGCGCGACCCTTTGAACATATCTGTTTTACCGTGCCGTGGAACATGGGCGAACAGCCTGCCTGTTCGATCCATTGCGGCCTGTCGACGACCGGGATTCCCATCGGGCTTCAGATCGTCGCGCCTCGGTTCCACGACCTGAGGGTGATGGCCCTTGCCCGCGCCTTCGAGGCATGGCGCGGTCCCGTCACGGGCTGGCCGCGCCATGACGGTCATGCCACGACAGAGAGCGATCCGTCGGTTTCCAGAACCACCGCCTGAACCCAAGCCTCGTCGTCATGGCCCGCCTGGCGCAGGGCGGACCGGACCTCCTCGGGGGATATGCGTTGACGGCGCATGGTTGCCTCGAGGTATTGGCCGCGATGGACCAGCAGAGAGGGTTCCGACTTGATCAGGTCGCGGAAGCGCTGCGACCGAACCGAGACCACTGTGATCAGGTATTGCATGCAGATCAGCAGCGCCAAGGCCACCATTCCCTCGGCCAAGGCGACGCTGTCACTGAGAAGGACTGTCGCCAAGGTGGACCCCAAGGCCACCGTCACTACCAGGTCGAAGGCGTTCATCTTGCTGAGGGTGCGTTTGCCCGACACGCGCAGCATCACTACCAGCCCGACATAGGCGAAGATGCCCACGATCAGCACGCGCCAAAGCCCGGACCAGTTGTCAAAGAATATCGGATCGCTCATGCCGGGGTCCTTTCCCGCAATGGTCGCTACCCGACCCAACCGACACCAGCGCCCATCGTTCCGTGCGCCAACCCGCCCATCGCGACCTATTGGCGCAAGGTCGGGATCGTCGGGCCTTGCGCGCTTGGCCGCAGGGGCGGAATGTCGCAAGGTGGCACGCGGCACCCTTGCCCAAGACCGTCGCCCATGCGCGCGCCCGCAGCCGCCCCAAGGACCCAGTGACCGATGAACGAACTTCGTGATCCCCATTCCCCCCAGCCCCTGCATTTCGCGGATGAAAAGGGGGCGTCGCGGTCCAAATGGGTGGCGGGCATCCTGGCGCTGGTGCTGACGGCGTGGATGGGCAGCGGCTTTATCCTGCCCGCCCCGCCGCAGGAGACCGATGCCCCCGTGGACCGGGTCGAGGCGATCACCGTGGCCGTGCGCGACAGCCGCGCCGAGGACGTGACCCAGGTCTTCACCGCCGAAGGCCAGGCACAGCCCGACCGCCGGTCGATCCTGCGGGCCGAAATCGACGGCGACGTCGCGGTGCTGTCGGCGCGCCGTGGGAAATACCTGGCGCAAGGCGACATCATCGCCCGCCTTGGCACCCGCGAGCAGGAGGCCGACGTGGATCGCGCCCGGCAGGAACTGGCGGCCGCGCAGCGCGATTTCGACAATGCCGAGACGCTGCTGGAACGCGGGGTGGCCACCACCGACCGCGTGTCGCAGGCGCGAGCGGCGCTGGCGCGGGCGCAATCGGAACTGACGCGGGCCGAAGAAGGGATCGATGCCGCCGTCATCCGCGCGCCCTTCGACGGACGGCTTGACGCGCTGGACCTGGAGGAAGGCGCCTATGTCCCCGCCGGGACCGAGATCGGCACGATGCTGGACATCGACCCGCTCAAGATCGTCATCCAGGTTCCCCAGCAGGCCCTGTCGCGCATCCGCGAAGGCGGCAGCGCGACGGTCCGGTTCATCACCGGGCAGGAAATCGAAGGAACCGTCGAATATGTCAGCAAGGATGCCGTCACCGAAACCCGTACCTTCCGCGCCGAGATCCGCGTCCCGAACCCCGATGGCAGGATCGCCTCGGGGCTGTCGGTGACGGTGACGATCCCCACGGGCCAGATGTCGGCGCATTTCATCTCTCCGGCGATCCTGTCGCTTGGGACGGATGGGCAGCTGGGCGTCAAGACGGTTCAGGATGACGACACGGTGGCGTTTCATCCGGTGGTGGTCGAACAGGCGCAGACCGACGGGGTCTGGGTCAGCGGCCTGCCGGAACAGGCGCGGATCATCACCATCGGGCAGGGCTTCGTCAGCGCCGGCGAACCGGTCGTGCCCACCCCCGAGGACGCCGAAGGGGACGCCGGATGAACGGGTTGATCGACGCCGCCTTCGACCGCGCGCGGGTGGTCGTCATGGCTCTGGTGCTGATCCTGGCGGTCGGCGCGCTGACCTATGTGGCGATCCCCAAGGAAAGCTCGCCCGAGATCCCGATCCCCACCGTCTATGTCTCGACCTCGTTGGAGGGCATCGCCCCCGAGGATGCCGAACGCCTGCTGGTGGAACCGCTGGAAACCGAACTCTCGGCCCTGACCGGGCTTGAAGGGATCACTGCCACCGCCGCCGAAGGCTATGCCAGCGTACAATTGGAATTCGAGCCGGGCTTCGATGCCGATGCGGCCTTGGACAAGGTCCGCGAGGCCGTCGACCGCGCCAGCAACGAACTGCCCGAAGATGCGACCGATCCCGTCGTCACGGAAATCAACACCGCCCTCTTCCCGATCCTGACCACCATCCTGTCCGGCCCCGTCCCCGAACGCACGCTGAACGCGCTGGCCGATGATCTGAAGGACCGGCTGGAAGGCGTTCCCGGCGTCCTCGAGGTCGATATCGGCGGCGAAAGGGTCGAGCTGTTGGAAGTGCTGATCGACCCCACCGTCTTCGAGACCTATGACATCTCGTTCGACGAACTGATCGGCCAGATCAACCGCAACAACCGCCTGATCGCGGCGGGCGCCATCGAAAACGGCGCGGGCCGCATCGTGCTGAAGGTGCCCGGCCTGATCGAGGACCTGACCGATCTGATGGAACTGCCCGTCAAGGTGCGTGGCGACACGGTCGTGACCTTTGCCGATGTGGCCACCGTCAGGCGCACCTATGAGGATCCGTCGGGTTTTGCCCGCATCAACGGCCAGCCCGCCCTGGCGCTGGAAATCAAGAAGCGCGTCGGTGCGAACATCATCGAAACCGTCGCCGCCATCCGCACCGAAATCGAAGCCGCGCAGGCCGAATGGCCCGACAGCGTGCGCATCAACGACATGCAGGACGAAAGCGAACAGGTCCAGACCATGCTGTCGGACCTGGAATCCAACGTCATCGCCGCCGTGCTGCTGGTGATGATCGTGATTGTCTGGGCGCTTGGGCTGCGATCCTCGATCCTGGTGGGCCTCGCCATTCCGGGGGCTTTCCTTGCGGGGGTCTCGGCGCTTTACTTCATGGGGCTGACCATGAACATCGTGGTGCTGTTCAGCCTGATCCTGGTGGTGGGAATGCTGGTCGACGGCGCGATCGTCACGGTGGAACTGGCCGACCGGCTGCTGCACGAGGGCCTGTCGCCCAAGGCCGCCTATGCCCGCGCCGCCAAGCGCATGTCCTGGCCCATCATCGCATCCACCGCGACGACGCTCAGCGTGTTCTTTCCGCTGCTGTTCTGGTCGGGGACGGTGGGCGAATTCATGAAGTTCCTGCCCATCACCGTGATCCTGACCCTGACGGCATCGCTTTTCATGGCGCTGATCTTCATCCCCGCCGTGGGCGGCGTCATCGGCCGCCGCCAGCCGCAATCGGCCCGCCAGAAGCGCCAGATCACCGCCGCCGAAACCGGCGATCCGCGCGACATGACGGGGGCCGCGGGGGCCTATGTCCGCGCACTGGAATGGGCCATCCTGCGTCCGGGGCGGACGCTGGCGTTTTCGGTGATGCTGCTGGTGGGTGCGTTTCTGGCCTACGGGCAGTTCGGCAACGGCATCAACTTCTTTCCCTCGATCGAACCCGATTTCGCGCAGGTCGAGGTGCGGGCGCGCGACAATTTCTCGATCTATGAAAAGGACGCCCTGGTCAGGCGGGTCGAGGACCGCCTGCTGTCCTATGACGCCATCCACAGCGTCTATGCGCGCAGCGGATCCAGCCAGCAGGCCGATGAGGAGGTCATCGGCACCATCCAGCTGGAACTGACCGAATGGGACACCCGCCCTCCCGCCGAACAGATCGCCGACCGCATCCGGCGCGACATGGCGCAGATCCCCGGCATCGACGTCCAGGTCCAGACACAATCGGGCGGCCCCGCCGCAGGCAAGCCCATCAGCCTGGAGATCGCCGCGCGCGACCGCGACCTGCAGGCGCAGGCGGTCACCGCCATCCGCGACCGCATGGACCGGATCGGCGGCTTCACCGACGTCACCGACACGCGCCCCCTGCCCGGCGTCGAATGGGCGATCACGCTGGATCGGTCCGAGGCCGCGCGCTTTGGCGCCGACGTCGCCCTGCTGGGCCAGGCCGTTCAACTGCTGACCCAAGGCATCACGGTGGCCGAATACCGTCCCGACGATGCCGAGGGCACCGTCGACATCCGCGTCCGTTTCCCGGCGGGCGACCGCACGCTGGCGGAACTGGAAAGCCTGCGCGTGCCGACCAGCTCGGGGCTGGTGCCGGTCACCAATTTCGTCACCTTCAGCCCCGCCCCGCGCAGCGGCACCATCAAGCGGGTCGATGAACGGCGCGTGACGACCATCGCCGCCAATGTCGCGCCGGGCCTGCTGGTGAACGATCAGATTGTGGCCCTGCGCACGGCGCTGACGCAGATGGACCTGCCCGATGGCGTCACTTGGTCCTTTGCCGGCGAGGCCGAGGATCAGCAGGACGCGATGATCTTTCTGGTGGGGGCCTTCGCGGCGGCCATCGGCATGATGATCGTGATCCTGGTGGTGCAGTTCAACAGCTTCTTCCAGGCCTTCGTCGTCATGACGGCGATCATCTTTTCGGTGGCTGGGGTGCTGCTGGGCCTGCTGATCACCGGGCGACCCTTCGGTATCGTCATGGGCGGCATCGGGGTCATCGCGCTGGCGGGGATCGTGGTGAACAACAACATCGTGTTGATCGACACCTATAACGACCTGCGCAAGACGGGCATGTCCCCGCCCGAGGCCGCATTGCGCACCGGCGCCCAACGCCTGCGCCCCGTCATGCTGACATCGGTCACGACGGCCCTTGGTCTGATGCCCATGGTCATCGGCGTCAGCATCGATTTCTTCCGGCGCGAGATCATCTATGGCGCGCCCTCGACACAATGGTGGACGGAACTCAGCGCCGCGATCGCAGGGGGGCTGATGGTGGCCACCGCCCTGACGCTGATCGTGACGCCCGCCATGCTGATGCTGGCCGAACGCGCAGGCGCATGGCGGCGCAGGCGCAAAGAGGCGCGCCAGAGCCGCAAGGGGCTGGACAATCGCCGCGGCCCGGGCCGATTGTCCCAAGACCTGCCCCGCTGACAAAGGCCTGACCCATGACGGACGTGCTGCTTCTGGCCTTCCTGTTCCTGATCGCGGGCGTGGTGTCGGTGCCCATCGCGTCGCGGCTTGGGCTCGGATCGGTGCTGGGTTACCTGATCGCGGGGATCATCCTCAGCCCGGTCTTGGCGGGGCTGAATGTGGACGTCCTGTCGATCCAGCATTTCGCGGAATTCGGCGTCGTGATGATGCTGTTCCTGGTCGGGCTGGAACTGGAGCCGAAGCTGCTGTGGGACATGCGGATGCGCCTGCTGGGTCTGGGCGGGCTGCAGGTCACGCTCAGCGCCGGCCTGATCGCGGGGGCCGGGATCCTTCTGGGGCTGGCTTGGCCCACGGCGCTGGCGGTCGGGCTGATCTTTGCGCTGTCATCGACCGCGATCGTGCTGCAGACGCTGACCGAAAAGGGGCTGATGAAAAGCGATGGCGGGCAGGCGGGGTTTTCGGTGCTGCTGTTCCAGGACATCGCCGTCATCCCGATGCTGGCCCTGCTGCCGCTGCTGGCGGTTTCCGGTGGCGGCGATCATGCGCCGGATGCGGGTCACGAGGGCGGCATCTCGCTGGTCGCGGGGCTGGAGGGGTGGCAAACCGGCATCGTCACGCTGCTGGCCATCGGCCTGGTGATCCTGGGCGGCACCTACCTGACGCGCCCCGCCTTCCGCTTCATCGCCCAGGCCAACCTGCGCGAGATCTTCATTGCCGCCGCCCTGACCTTCGTGATCGGCACGGCACTTCTGATGTCGCTGGTCGGCCTGTCGCCGGCGCTTGGCACCTTCCTGGCCGGGGTGGTGCTGGCCAACAGCGAATACCGGCACGAATTGGAAAGCGATATCGACCCCTTCCGCGGGCTGCTGCTGGGGCTGTTCTTCATGACCGTCGGCGCGGCCATCGATTTCGGCCTGCTGGCCCGCGAACCCCTGGTCATCATCGGGCTGGCACTTGGCGTCATGGCCGTCAAAGCGGCGGTGCTGCTGGCCTTGGCGCGGCTTTTCGGGGTGCGTGACGAACAGGGCTGGCTGTTCGGCATCGGGCTGGCGCAGGCGGGGGAATTCGGCTTCGTCCTGATCTCCTTCGCGACGGCCAACGCGGTCCTGCCCGACTCCATCGCGCCGCGCCTGACGCTGATCGTGACGCTGTCGATGATGCTGACGCCGCTGATGTTCATCCTCTATGACCGGGTCATCCTGCCCCGATACCGCTTTGCCGAACCTACCGAGGCCGACCGGATCACCGCGCCCAGCCATATCATCATCGCCGGGCACGGGCGTTTCGGCGGCATCATCAACCGCATGCTGCTGAGCGCGGGCCATGAAACGACGGTGCTGGACCATTCCTCGGCCCAGCTGGAAATGCTGCGCGCCTTCGGGGTGCGGGCCTTTTACGGCGACGCCACCCGTCCCGACCTGCTGCGCGCGGCAGGGTTGGAAACGGCGACCGTGCTGGTCATCGCCATCGACAACCGCGACCAGGTGACCGAGATGGTCCGCTATGTCCGCCAAACCTATCCCCATGTCCACATCACCGCCCGCGCCCGCGACCAGAGCCATGTCTATGAGTTGTGGGCCGCAGGATGCCGCGATGTCATCCGCGAGACGTTCGACAGCGCCGTGCGCGCGGGCCGTTCCGTCTATGAGGCGCTTGGCGTCCCCAAGGATCAGGCCGAACAGACCGCCCGCAGCTTTGTCGCGCACAACCAGCGCACCATCCGTGAACTGGCCGAGCTGCACGACCCCGACACCCCGCCCCAGCACAACGCCGCCTATCTGAAACGCGCGCGCGAGCTGATGGAGGAACAGACCGCCCAGCTGCGCGCCCGCGGCGCATCCCAAGTGGACGGCGATTTCTGACGCGCGGCGGTGCAGTTTTTTCCCTTTGTCGGAAAATATCGCCCACCCGGTTTGACGCGGGGCAGGTGCTGGGCCACAAACGGCACAAAGGTCGATCTGGGGGGAATGACGACATGAGCTATCTTGGAATCGATCTGGGCACATCCGGACTGCGGGCCCTGCTGGTCGGTGATGACGGCCAGCCCGTGGGCGCGGCCGAAAGCCATTACCACGCGCGCAACCCCCATCCTGGCTGGTCAGAACAGGACCCTGCGGATTGGATCACGGCCTTTCGCGACGCGGTCGGCCAATTGCGCGACCGTCACCCCGAATTCAGCGACCTGCGCGGCATCGCGGTCGCGGGTCACATGCACGGGGCCACGGTTCTGGGGGCCGATGATCAGGTGCTGCGGCCCTGCATTCTGTGGAACGACACGCGCAGCCACGTCCAAGCTGCATCGCTAGACGCGCAGCCCGAGTTTCGCGCCCTGACCGGCAACATCGTCTTTCCAGGCTTTACCGCGCCCAAGCTGGACTGGATGGCCGCCCAGGAACCCGAATTGCGCGCCAAGGTTGCCCATGTGCTGCTGCCGGCCGCTTATCTGAACCTGTGGCTGACAGGGGACCATGTCGGTGATCTGTCGGACGCCTCGGGCACCAGCTGGCTGGACACGGCCGCGCGCGACTGGTCGGACGACCTGCTGGGCCGTACGGGCCTGGACCGCACCGAGATGCCCCGTCTGGTCGAGGGCAGCGAACCCGCCGGCCAGCTGCGCGCAGAGCTTGCCGCCGAATGGGGACTGCGCAACCCCGTGACGGTGGCAGGCGGCGCGGGCGACAATGCCGCCGCCGCCTGCGGGATCGGGGCCATGACCGAAGGCGCGGGGTTCGTGTCGCTTGGCACTTCGGGGGTGTTGCTGATGGCCCGCGACGGCTATCGCCCCGCGCCCGAAACCGCGCTGCACAGCTTCTGCCACGCGGTTCCGGACACCTGGTACCAGATGGGCGTCATGCTATCGGCCACCGATTGCCTGAACTGGCTGGCCCGCATCACCGGCGCGACGCCGGCCGACCTGACCGCCGGACTGGGCGATCTGCGGGCGCCGGGCCCGGTGCGATTCCTGCCCTATCTGTCGGGCGAAAGGACGCCCCACAATGATCCGCGCATCAGGGGCAGCTTTACCGGCCTGGCTTTGGCCACCGACCGCGACGACATGACCCGCGCCGTGCTGGAGGGTGTGGCCTTCGGCCTGCGCGACAGCCTCGAGGCCCTGCGCGCCACGGGCGCCCGTCCCGACAGCCTGATGGCGATCGGCGGCGGCGCACGGTCGCGTTACTGGTTGCAGGTGATCGCGACCGCGCTGGATGTCACGCTGGACCTGCCCGCGGGCGGGGAATTCGGCGCGGCCCTGGGGGCGGCCCGGCTGGCGATGGTCGCATCGGGCGCGGGCGATGTGGCGCAGGTGATGACGCCCCCGCAGATCACCGACCGCGTGGCGCCCGACCCCGCCCTGCGCGGGGCCTTCGACGATGCCTATCAGGGCTTTCGGGCCGCCTATCCGGCGATCCTGACCGCTCAGAGGTAATTGCGCGCCACCGCGATGGCCACGGCCTGGGTGCGGCTTTTCGCACCCAGCTTGGCGCAGGCCTTCAAGGCGCGCTGCTTGACGGTGGATTCCGCGATCCCCAGCAGCGCCGCCGTTTCCTGCTGGCCCTGACCGTCGCGAAAACAGCGCAGCACGTCCAGTTCCGCCGTGGTCAGCGCGGCGCGGTTCAGCACCATGTCCGTCCACAGGTGGAACTTGGCCGAACAGCGCGCGATCTCGTCATCGCTGAATTCGCGTTCGGGATGGGACAGGGTCAGGAATGACCGCTTGCCGGCCACCTTGCGGGAAATCGCCACGCCGTGATTCAGCCTGAACTTCTTGGCCGCCGACATGACGCCGCGCAGGTCGGGGATGCGCACCTCGGACCAGCGGGCGGCGCCGTCGTGGGTCATCGTCCACATCGCGATCGGATCGCCGAAGAAATAGTTGCGGTCCTCGTATATCTTGCGCCAGGCGTCCGGATAGGCGTTGAACAGATGTTCCGGCCCCCGATAGGTCAAATTGAAACCCATGATCCAGCCGCTTGGCGCCAGCGCGTGCATCTGGGCGATCTCATCGTCGAAATTCGGTATCAGGTCGTTCAGCATGGCATGCCCAAGTTGCGTGACCTGCAGGATATGCCTTTTCGGACATACTGAAAAGGCAGGTCGTGCTGTTTTCACAAGACAGACACATCTTTGACGCGCACCCTTTCCGGCGTTGATCACGCCCAAAAGGAGACATGCGATGATGGCACATATCAAGGAACCCAAACTGGCCACCGCCGAGTTCAGCCGCGACATGGTCGAGACCATGCTGACCTATTTCGACGCCTATGCCGATGGCGGCGTGCTGCAGGTCGAAGTGACCTCGTGGGGGTTGTGGCTGCCCAACAAGGTGACGGGCGGGCGCCAGTTCCTGGGGCTTGCCAAGCTGCCCGACGGCATCCGGCAGTAAGGGGGGGGCATGACCATGACACGCACCCCCGCCGCCGACATCACCGTTGAACTGATCTGCCTGCCGCGCGACATGGCGCGGTTCGATCTGGTCACCAGCTTCTTCAAGCTGCGCAAGCAGATCTTCGTGGACCGGATGGCCTGGCCCCTGCACCACGCCGAAGGGATCGAGTTCGAGCAATACGACACCTTCGACACCGTCTATGTCATCGCCCATCGCGATGGGCAGGCCGTGGGCGGTGCCAGGCTGAAGCGCACCGACACCAGTTTCGGCGCGGGCAAGGTTGTCTATTCCTACATGATCCGCGACGCCCATCTGGGTCTTCTGCCCGGCATGCCCACCAACCTGTGCCACGAAGACCCCCCTGTCGATGCCGGAGCGTGGGAGCTGACGCGCTTTGCGGCCCTGCCCCTGCCCGGCCTTGCGGAGAGCATCCTGGAGGCTGCGAACACGCATCTTCACGCGGTGGGCGCCAGCGATTGCCTGTTCCTGGGGCCGCCTGCCTTCCTGCGCATGGCCGCGCGGCTTGGCTGGACCCCGCGCCCGATGGGGGATCTGGTGTCGAATGACGATGGCAAGTTCCTGGCCTTCGCCTGCGCCGTGCGCGGCCCTGCGGCGGCAATGACCGTCTAAGGTCAGCTCGCCTGCCGGGCCGGTCGGCCCGGCAAGGCGTCTCTGCGACGCAAGGACCCCGCCCCGATGCGGGCACGGATGCCCCGCGACAGGGCATCGATCAGGATCGTCACCAGCGCGGTGGCGACCAGGATGACGACTGCGCGGTCCATGCGCAGCGCGACGATGGCGTCGTCCAGATAGAACCCAAGCGTCGCCACCCCCAGAAGACCCAGGATGGCGCTTTCGCGGATGATGATCTCCCACCGATAGAGGCAGAGCGCGACGAAGCTGCCGAACAGGCGCGGCACGATTTCCCACCCCCACAGCGTCAGACCCCGCGCCGCGTCAGGACGCAAGGTCAGGTCGCGCGCCTGCCGTCCCAGCAGATGGCCGATGATCGCCCCGTTATGCAGCCCAAGCGCCAGGACGGCGGGCAGCATGGATGGCCCGAAGACCTGCAGGAACAGATAGGCCAGCATGTATTCGGGAAAGGACCGCAGCAGCACCAGCACCAGATGCCCCAGCCAGGCTCCGACCCGCCCGCTGACGCGCGGCACGATCAGCGCCTGGCCCACGAAGGCCAGCCCCCCCGCCAGGATCAGCGACAGCTGCGCGACGACCAGCGTCGCCCCCAGCCCCGGCAGGATCGACCCCGTGGCCAGGTCCCAGAGCCAAGGCCACAGCCCCGCCGGATCACCCGCGCGCAAGGGGGCCGGAATGATGTCCTGGCTCAGGAACCGCCGCAGCGCGCCCTGCCCCATCGGGGGTGATGAGACCTGCGTCAGCACTCCGACCGCCAGCGACAGCCAGGCCAGCGCCAGTCGCGGGCGCATCCATTGCCGCACGGTCGCGATCAGCAGGATATAGATCGCCATGACCGCACCCGCCGCGCCGTAATCGCCCTGCTTGAAAAAGCTGTCCAACTGATAGCCAAGCGTCGGCAGCCCCACGAAGCCCAAGACCGCCGAAGACCGCAGCCCGCATTCCAGCCGATAAAGCGCATAGCTGACCATCTGCGGCCGCGCCAAGGGCGCGCGCGCCCAGAGGAACCGCGTCAGCGGATCGATCCCTGCCCCCAGCCAGCGCGAGGGCCGGGGATCGGCCTCGTCCAGAATCTCGGACAGGACCTTGGAGAAGATCCCCGCATAGGGCAGCGCGATGGCCAGAAGGCCAGACCAGACGCTGATGCCGAAGACCTGCAGCAGCAGAAGCGCCCAGAACAGTTCGTGCACGGACCTTAGGGCGATGGCCAGCCAGCGCACCGGCCGCAGCCGATAGAAGGGCGCCAAGACCAGCCCCGCCGCACCGCCAAGCGCCACCCCCGCCACGGCGAAGGCGATGGTCAGCGCGACCGCCCATCCGATCTGTTCGACCGCCGTGAAATCGGGGGCCAGGAAACCACGGGCCATGCGGCCCAGCTCGGCCCAGGGGTCATGGCCGGCGGTGGCGAAATCGGCGAAGGGCAGGCAGATCAGGGCAAGGCCCAGAAACAGAGCCACGACACCGCCACGCGACACGCTAGCGGGCATAGAGCGCCTCGGTCAGGGCAGGGTCCAGCCGATCGGCGGGCAGGTCGAACAGAACCCGGCCATCCTTCAACCCGATGATGCGGGTCGCGAAGGCGCGGGCGATGGCCACGTCATGCAGGGCCAGGATGGCGGTCGGAAAGGCATCGCGGATCTGGTGCGCCAAGGCCAGCGCCTGACGCGGATCCACGGCGGACAGCGGTTCATCCCCGACGATCACGTCGCCGCCGCGATGCAGCGCACGCGCAAGTGCGACGCGCTGCTGCTGGCCGCCCGACAGGGTCTCGACCGCGCGATCGGCCAGATCGGACAGGCCGACGCGGGACAAATCGGACAGGGCCGCGGCGCGGTCGGTGCGCGACGGGCGGATCAGCGTGCGCAGGTTGCGCAGCGCGCCGTGATCGTCCAGCCGCCCCATCAGCACGTTGCGCAGGGCCGAAAGCTGAGGGACCAGCGCGTGATCCTGGGGGACCAGCGCCACCCGCAGGTCGCGGGCCAGCAGGCTGTCGCGCAGCGCGCTCAGCAGCGTGGATTTTCCCGACCCGCTGCGCCCCAGCAGCGCGACCCGCTGGCCGGGGGTGATGGCCAGGCGCAGGTCGCGCAGCACCGGGGCGCCGTCATAGCCGAGATCGACCCCGTCCAGCAATTGCAAGCGATTACTCCAGCAGGTCCAGCTGGCGTCCGACCGTTTCGATCGGGGCGTAATCCTCGTTGGCGGCGGGCACGAAGGCGTTGCGCGGGAAGGCGGCCAGCAGCGCCGGGTCGGTCATGCCGACCAGGGCGGCCTGGACGCGGTCGGCGAAACCCTCGCCCCAACGGGCATCGACATCGCCGCGGATGGTCCAGTTGTAATCCGGATAGGGCGGCGTCTTCCAGATGACCTTGGCGGTCTCGACCTCGGGGGCGCCTTCGGTCACGGCCTGGTCATAGACCGTGAAGTTCAGCGCACCGACCTGCCAGGCGCCCGATGCGACCAGACGCAGGGTCTGCGCGTGATCGCCCGAGAACCCGACGCGACCGAAGAACTCCTCGGGGGCCTCGCCGGTCTGTTCGCGGATCTGGTATTCTGGCATCAACCGCCCCGAGGTCGAGGTCTTGGCACCGAAGGTGAAGGACATGCCGCGGGCCTCTTCGGGGAAACCTTCGGATTCGGTCAGGCCGGTTTCGGTGTTGGCGATGAAATAGGTGACGAAGCTCTGATCCTCGTCGCCCTGCGCGATGGCGCGGGCATCGGGAACCAGCAGCCGCGCCTGCACGCCCGAAAGGCCGCCGAACCAGGCCAGTTGGACCTGATCGTTGCGAAAGGCCGTGACGGCGGCCGGATAGGATTTCACCGGGACGAATTCGACCGGCACGTCCAGTTCCTGCGACAGATAATCGGCGACCGCGCCAAAGCGCTCGGCAAGGCGCGTTTCATCATCGTCGGGAATGGCCGAGAAATAGAGCGTGTCCTTGGCATGGGCGATGCCGGCAAGCGACAGGCAGGCGGTGACGGCCAGGGCGGTCAGGCGCGACAGGAACATGGGCGGAAATCCTCAGGGTGGCAGGGGACTGCGGGTGGCGAAACACGGCGAAAGGGGGGATAAACGGCGGACCCTCGCGCAATGGCTGGCCGGGTCGCGCACCGTGTCGTCAAGCCACCGCCACGCGGTGAAGCCACAGGGCCCAAGCGCACACGGCGCATTGGCTTTCCAGCGCCCTCTTAGCAAGTCCGCCCGTCCCGGCGCAAGAGATCGTGAACAGCCCCCCTGCGACCTCACGCGCAGGTCAACTCCCCTTGACTTGGGTGCAACCGGGGCGGACAATAAAAGGGTACCTATCAATGATGACAGGCAGATGGAGGGTCCCATGAACATTGACCTTTCGCGCCGCGGCTTTCTGAGGCTGGCGGGTGCGGGGGTTGCGGCAACGTCGCTAGGAGCCTTGGGCTTCGGCGAAGCCGAGGCAGCCGAGGCCGCGCATGTGCGCGCCTTCAAGCTGGCCACGACAACTGAAACGCGCAACACCTGCCCCTACTGCTCGGTGGCCTGCGGGATCATCATGTATTCCAAAGGCGACGTGAAGGCCGGCGAAACAGCCGAGCTTCTGCATATCGAAGGCGATGTCGACCATCCGACGAACCGCGGAACGCTGTGCCCCAAGGGCGCGGCGCTGAAGGATTTCGTCCTGGCACCGACCCGCCTGACGCAGCCCCGCGTCCGCCGTCCCGGTTCCGACCGGTTCGAGGAGATTTCTTGGGAAGAGGCGCTGGACGGCATCGCACGCGCGATCAAGGACGACCGTGACCAGAACTTCATCGCCACGAACGATGCAGGCGTCACCGTCAACCGCTGGACGACCGCAGGTTTCCTGGCCGCCTCCGCAACCACCAATGAAACCGCATGGCTGACCTACAAGACGGTCCGGTCCATGGGGATAGTCGGCTTCGATAATCAGGCACGCGTCTGACACGGCCCTACGGTGTCCAGTTTGGGCCCAACATTTGGC
This sequence comes from Paracoccus sediminilitoris, assembly GCF_003259195.1. GTDB lineage: Bacteria > Pseudomonadota > Alphaproteobacteria > Rhodobacterales > Rhodobacteraceae > Paracoccus > Paracoccus sediminilitoris. Next base: position 27,320 of record NZ_QJPK01000011.1, on the reverse strand, counting down.
CGTGGCGCGATGACCAACGCGTGGACCGACATTAAGAATACCGACCTTGTGGTCGTGATGGGCGGCAATGCCGCCGAAGCGCATCCGTGCGGCTTCAAATGGGTGACCGAAGCCAAAGCGCATCGGGGTGCCAAGCTGATCGTGGTCGACCCGCGCTATACGCGCACCGCCTCGGTCGCGGATTATTATGCGCCCATCCGTCCGGGCAGCGACATCGCGTTCCTGATGGGTGCGATCCGCTGGTGCATGGAAAACGACAAGGTCCAGTGGGAATACGTCAAGAACTTCACCAACGCCGCATTCCTGGTAAAGGATGAATTCGGCTGGAACGACGGTCTTTTCACCGGCTATGACGAGGAAAAGCGCGATTACGACAAGTCCAGCTGGGATTACCAGATTGGCGAGGACGGCTTTGCGCTGACCGACCCGACCCTGCAGGACCCCCGCTGCGTCTGGCAGATGCTGAAGAAGCATGTTGACGTCTATACGCCCGAATTCGTGGAAAACATCACCGGCACGCCGCGCGACAAGTTCCTGACCATCTGCCAGATGATCGGCGAATGCAGCGCGCCCGACCGGACGATGACCTCGATGTACGCGCTTGGCTGGACCCAGCATTCCAAGGGTGGCCAAAACATCCGCGGCATGGCGATGCTTCAGCTGATCCTGGGCAATATCGGCGTGCGCGGTGGCGGCATGAACGCGCTTCGCGGGCATTCCAACATCCAGGGCCTGACCGATCTGGGCCTGATGTCGAACCTGATCCCGGGATATCTGAACATCCCGACGGAAAAGGAGCCCGACTGGCAGACCTACATGTCGACGCGCAACTTCAAGCCGTTGCAGCCGGGTCAGACAAGCTACTGGCAGAACTATTCCAAGTTCATGGTCAGCTTCATGAAGGCGATGTGGGGTGATGCCGCGACGCCGGAAAACGATTGGGCCTTCCAATATCTGCCCAAGCTGGACGTGCCGTCATACGACATCCTGCGCATGTTCGAGCTGATGGACCAGGGCCGGGTGAACCTGTATTTCTGCCAGGGCTTCAACCCGATGCTGTCCTTTCCCCACCGGGGCAAGATCACGACGGCGCTGTCCAAGCTGAAGACGCTGGTCGTCATGGACCCGCTGGAAACGGAAACCTCCAATTTCTGGCAGAACCACGGCATCCACAACGACGTGGATACCGCGTCCATCCAGACCCAGGTCTATCAACTGCCCACGACCTGCTTTGCCGAAGACGAAGGCGCGCTGGTCAATTCGGGACGCTGGCTGCAATGGCACTGGGCGGGGGCGACGCCTCCGGGTCAGGCCAAGCACGACACCTGGATCATGGCGCAGATCTTCCAGCGGGTGCGCAATCTGTATCAGGAGGAGGGCGGCGCTTTTGCCGATCCGATCCTGAACCTGACCTGGAACTATGCCGATCCGAACGAACCCACCCCCGAGGAACTGGCACGGGAAATGAACGGCAAGGCCCTGTCCGCCGTCTATGATCCCGCCGACGATACCAAGGTGGTGGCCGAGGCCGGCAAGCAGCTTTCGGGCTTTGGCCAGCTTCGGGATGACGGATCGACCATGGCGGGTTGCTGGATCTATTCCGGCAGCTGGACCGAGGAAGGCAACATGATGGCGCGGCGGGACAATTCCGATCCCGACGATACCGGTATGTTCCTGAACTGGTCCTTCGCATGGCCGGCCAATCGGCGGATCCTGTATAACCGCGCCTCGGCCGACATGGAGGGCAAGCCGTGGGATCCGTCCCGCAAGCTGATCGAGTGGAACGGCGAGAAATGGGTGGGATACGACGTGCCCGACATCTCGCCCACTGCCAAACCCTCCGAGGTCGGCCCCTTCATCATGAACCAGGAAGGCGTGTCGCGCCTGTTCACCCGGGGCATGATGCGCGACGGGCCTTTCCCGACGCATATGGAGCCGTTCGAAAGCCCTATGGCCAACGTCTTCAACCCGAAGATGCGCGGCAATCCGGTGGCGCGCATCTTCGAAAGCGATGCCGCGCGTCTTGGCACCAGCGACGAGTTCCCCTTCGTGGCGACCTCGTACCGCCTGACCGAGCATTTCCACTATTGGACCAAGCACAACGTGGTGAACGCCGCGCTGCAGCCCGAGTTCTTCGTGGAGATCAGCGAGGAACTGGCCGCCGAACGGGGCATCAAGAAGGGTGGCCGCGTACGGGTCTGGGGCAAACGGGGCGAGGTCTGGGCGAAAGCCGTCGTGACCAAGCGCCTGCGTCCCTTGATCTGCGACGGCAAGCAGGTCCATGTGGTGGGCATTCCGCTGCATTGGGGCTTCATGGGGGCCGCCAAGAAGGGTTTCGGGCCGAACAGCCTGACGCCGTTCGTCGGTGACGCCAATACGGATACGCCCGAATTCAAGGCCTTCCTTGTCAACATCGAACCCGCAGCAGAGGAGCCGGTCGCATGAAGGATACAGTCGCCGGCCCCACCACCGCGGTGTCGAACCCGCCCGTGCAGCCGATGAAGGCGTATTTCGATACGTCCGACATCGTCCGCATCTCGGCCACGCGGGACGTTCCGCAACCCGATCGCCAGCTGGAAAAGCTGGCCAAGCTGATCGATGTGTCCAAATGCATCGGTTGCAAGGCCTGCCAATCCGCCTGCATCGAGTGGAACGACACCAAGCCCGAGATCGAGGAGAACGTGGGGGTCTATGAAAACCCCCACGACTTGACCCCGAACATGTTCACCCTGATGCGCTTCAGCGAATGGGAGAACCCCGAGACCGACAACCTGGAATGGCTGATCCGCAAGGACGGCTGCATGCATTGCGAGGATCCGGGCTGCCTGAAGGCCTGCCCGGCGCCCGGCGCGATCGTGCAATATTCCAACGGCATCGTCGATTTCATCCACGACAACTGCATCGGCTGCGGTTATTGCGTCACCGGCTGTCCGTTCAACATCCCGCGGATCAGCCAGGTCGATCACAAGAGCTATAAATGCACCCTGTGTTCCGACCGGATCGCCGTGGGCCAGGGCCCGGCCTGCGCCAAGGCATGTCCCACCCAGGCCATCGTCTTTGGCACCAAGGAAGACATGAAGGCCCATGCCGCAACCCGGATCGAGGATCTGAAGTCGCGCGGCTATGACAATGCCGGACTTTACGATCCGCAGGGCGTCGGCGGCACGCATGTGATGTATGTGCTGCACCACGCCGACAAGCCGGGCATCTACAACAACCTTGCGGAAAACCCGCGGATCTCTCCGCTGGTGGAAGGTTGGAAGGGTGTGACCAAGACCGCCGGTCTGGCGGTCGTGGGGCTTGCGGCCCTTGGGGCGACGCTGCACGGCCTGTTCAGTCGGGGCAACCGCCCCGACGATCATGACGACGAGGCCGCCAAGACGCTGGTTGTCGAACATCGCGACCCTGAAAACGGAGGTCATGTCTGATGGCGCCACGTCCCTATTATTCCGAACGCGGCGATCATATCGACAGCAAGACCCCGGTGACGGTCAGCCGTTACCGGGGGTTCACCCGCATCAACCACTGGATCACGGCGGCGACGCTGATTCTGCTGGCGATTTCGGGTCTGGCCCTGTTCCACCCCTCGCTCTATTTCCTGACGGGATTGTTCGGCGGCGGTCAGATCACGCGCTGGCTGCACCCGATCATGGGTGTTGTGCTGTTCTTCAGCTTCCTGCTGATGTTCGTGCAGCTGTGGCGCCTGAACATGCCCAAGCCCGAGGATGTCACCTGGACCACCCGCATCGGCGACGTGGTCAAGGGCAATGAGGACAAACTGCCCGAACTTGGCAAGTACAATGCCGGGCAGAAATTCGTCTTCTGGGCGATGACCGGGCTGATCCTGTTGTTGATCGTCACCGGCGTGATGATCTGGCAGCAATTCTTTGCCCATTACGTTCCGGTTCCCATGCGCCGCATCGCGGTTCTTCTGCATGCGCTGGCGGCCGTGGCGATCCTGCTGGTCTTCATCCTGCATGTCTATGCGGCGGTTTGGACCCGTGGCACCCTGCGCGCCATGACCCGCGGCACCGTCACAGGTGGCTGGGCATGGCGTCACCACCGGAAATGGTTGCGCGAGATCGCCAGCCGCGACACAAAAGGCCCGGCAGAGTAATCTGCCGAGGCTTCATCGCCGACCCCCTGTGGCCGGTCGGCCCGGAGAAGACAATGAACACTCAGATCCAACCCGATCCATCGGCCATCGGCGGCGTCCCCAAGGCGCCGCTTGCCTTTTTGCCCAGCCCCGCGAAACTGTTCGCGACCCGGGCCGAGCGGTTCGATTTCCTGGCCGATCACGGCGGCAACGTCGCGCCTTATCTGCGCTTTCTTGGGGCGCTGACGGGGATCCAGGCGCGGCTGGCGGGTGAATTGCCCGCGGCCGATCCCCTGCCCGCCGACCGCATCGAAACCGCCCGCGCGCACCGCATGCCCCCCATCGACCGGGCCGAGATGGCCACGGATGCCGGGCTTTACGCGACGCTGGACAGGTTCCTGGACTTGGCCGCTCAGATCGAGATGCCCGAACCCGCCCGCATCGCCTTGCAGGCCGTCAAGGCCGCACCCATCGCGGATCGCCACTGGCTGCTGGAGAATGTGCTGGCCGACCGCATTCCCGATGACAGCGCCGCCGCCCATCTGTTTGTCGCAGCCGCCGTCCAACTGCATCTGTCGCGCATCGCCGCGACGCTGCCCGCCGACAAGCTGGTTCCGATCCGGACCGGCATCTGCCCGTCCTGCGGGGGGCGGCCCGCGACCTCCAGCGTCGTCGGCATCGGGGCGCTGGACGGGGCGCGCTATGCCACCTGTTCCTGCTGCACCACGCAATGGAACGAGGTGCGCCTGACCTGCCTGTGCTGCGGGTCGACCAAGGGCATCAGCTATCGCAGCGTCGAGACGATCGAGGCCACCGTCCGCGCCGAGGTCTGTTCGGAATGCGATTACTGGGTCAAGGTGCTGTACCAGAACAGGAACCACAGCCTTGAACCCATCGCCGATGATGTCGCCAGCCTGGGGCTGGACCTGATGATGAAGGACACCGACAAGACGCGCGGCGGCTTCAACCCCTTCCTGATCGGCTATTGATGAACGGCTTCCGCGCCCTCCCCTCGGTCGATCAGCTGCTGCAGACGGACAGCGTCGCTCAGCTGATCGATGCGCATGGCCGACAGCTGGTGACAGCGACGGCGCGCGCCGCGCTGGATGCTGCGCGGGCGGCCATTCGGAATGGGGCGGATGGCGCGGTGCAGGCCGCGCGGCTGCCGCATCTGCTGGCGGCGGATCTGGCGGGGATGGCGCAGACCGACCTGCGCCCGATTCTGAACCTGACGGGGACGGTGCTGCACACCAACCTTGGCCGCGCGATCCTGTCCGATGAGGCGATTGCGGCGGCGACCGATGCCATGGCCTCGCCGCTGGCGCTGGAATTCGATCTGACCACGGGCGGGCGCGGGCAGCGCGACGATCATCTGCGCGGACTGTTGTGCGAACTGACGGGTGCAGAAGACGCGACCGTCGTCAACAACAACGCCGCCGCCGTGCTGATCGCGCTGAACAGCCTTGGCCAAGGGCGCGAATCCATCGTATCCCGTGGGGAACTGATCGAGATCGGCGGCGCCTTCCGCATGCCCGACATCATGTCGCGCGCAGGCACGCGCCTGGTCGAGGTCGGGACCACGAACCGCACCCATTCCCATGATTATCTAGACGCCATGACCGAGGATACTGCCCTGATACTCAAGGTGCATACCTCGAATTATCGGATCGAGGGCTTTACCGCCGAGGTTGGCGCAGCGGATCTGTCGCAAATCGCGCGCGATGCCGGGGTGGTGCTGATGAACGACCTTGGCGCGGGATCGCTGGTCGATCTGTCGCATTTCGGTCTGCGTCGCGAACCCACCGTGGCCGAGGCCGTGGCCGAAGGCGCCGATCTGATCACCTTTTCGGGCGACAAGCTGTTGGGGGGGCCGCAGGCCGGCTTCATCGTCGGGCGGCGCGACCTGATCGAACGGATCAACAGGAACCCGCTGAAACGCGCCTTGCGTTTGGACAAGATCCGCATCGCGGCACTGCAGGCGACCTTGCGGCTGTATCGCGACCCCGACAGGCTGACCGCGCGCATGCCCGTTCTGCGCATGCTGTCGCGTCCGCGCGACCAGATCGCGGCACAGGCACAGCGGCTGGCCCCGCAGGTCGGGGCGCGACTGGCACCGCTTGGCTTCGACGCGGCGGTGACTGATTGCGCCAGCCAGATTGGATCGGGGGCCTTGCCGACCGACACCATCCCCTCGGCGGGGTTGCGGCTGACCGGACCGGGCGGCGATGCGCCGGACCGGCTGGCGTCACTGCTGCGCGCCCTGCCCCGCCCGATCATCGGGCATATCCGGGACGGTGCGCTGATCCTCGATATGCGTTGTCTGGATGATGACGATGCGCTGATGCGGGCGCTGGCCGGCCTATGATCGTTGGCACTGCGGGGCATATCGACCACGGCAAGACCGCCTTGGTCAAGGCGCTGACCGGCACGGATGCCGACCGCCTGGCCGAGGAAAAGGCCCGTGGCATCACCATCGACTTGGGATTCGCCTATGCCGATCTGGGAAGCGGACAGATCACCGGATTTGTCGACGTTCCGGGGCATGAACGCCTGATCCACACGATGCTGGCGGGCGCGGGCGGCATCGACATGGCGCTGCTGGTGGTTGCCGCCGATGACGGGGTGATGCCCCAGACCCGTGAGCACATGGCGATCCTTGACCTGTTGGGCATGGAACGCGGGCTGATCGTGATGACCAAATGCGATCTGGCGGATCAGACGCGGCGCGACGCCGTCGCGGCCCAGATACGCGAGCTGATCGCTCTGACGGGGCTGCGCGATGCGCCGGTGCTGATGGCATCGACCGTGACCGGCGAAGGGATCGCCGACCTGCGTGCCGCCCTGTCGCAGGCCGAGGCCGAAACAGCCGCCCGACATGCCGATGGCCCCCTGCGCATGACCGTGGATCGCAGCTTTACCCTGTCGGGCACCGGAACGGTGGTGACGGGAACGATCATCGCGGGCCAAGTGGCCGTCGGCGATCAGGTGATGGTCGGACCGTCCGGCCTGAGCGCGCGCGTGCGCGGCATTCATGCCCAAAACCGCGCGGCGACCCAAGGGCTGGCCGGACAGCGATGCGCCCTTAACCTGGCGGGCGACCAGATCGCCAAGGATGCCATCCATCGCGGCGATGTCGTCATGGCCCCTGCCCTGCACGCGCCGACCACACGCATCGACGCGATGCTCAGCGTGCTGCCATCAGAACCCACCCCCATCGGCACCTGGTTTCCCGCCCGCCTGCACAGCCATGCCGCCGAACTGGGTGCCCGCATCGTGCCACTAGGCGATCCGATCGCGCCCGGGTCCCAGGGGCCGGTGCAGATCGTGCTGGACCGCCCCGTCGCGGCGGGGATCGGGGATCGCTTCATCCTGCGCGACGTGTCGGCCATGCGGACCATTGGAGGGGGGCGGTTCCTGGATCTGCGTCCCCCGGCCCGCAAGCGCCGCGCGCCCGAACGACTGGCGCTGATCGAAGCCGCCCGCCATGCCGATCCGGCGCGGGCCCTGCGGGCGATGCTGTCGGTTGCCCCCGTCGAATTGACGGTCTTCGCGCGCGATCGTGGTCTGGCGGACGCGACCGCGCGGCAGGCATTGGACGATGCCCAGGGGCACGCCATCGGGGCCATGGCCCTGTCACAGGCGCATCTGGGGTCCCTTCGCGATGGCATGCAGGTCCAACTGTCGCAATTCCACGAGGAAAACCCCGACCTGGCCGGATTGGGGCGCGAAAAATTGCGACTGGCGCTGACGCCGCGCCTGCCCAAGGAAGCCTATCTGGTCCTGCTGCAATCCGAGGCGCAGGCCGGGCGCATCGTTCTGGACGGGGCCTTCATTCGCCAGCCGGGACACGAGGTGCGCCTGACCGATCAGGATCAGGCGCTGTGGGACCGCATCGCGCCGTCACTGACGGGCCCTCTGAGATTCCGACCGCCCCGCGTTCGCGATTTCGCCACCGATTTCGGCGTGGATGAAAAGGAGGTCCGGCGCGTCCTGAAACTGACGCAGAAGCTGGGGCGAACCGATCAGATCGCGCATGACCACTTCTTTGCGCGCAGCACCACGTCGGAAATGGTCACCATCCTGCGCGACGTCGACGCGCAATCCGCCGACGGGTGGTTCACGGCGGCCGATTTTCGTGACCGCGTCCAGAACGGCCGCAAGGTCGCCATCGAGATCCTGGATTTCTTCGACCGCCACGGCGTCACGCTGCGGCGGGGCGATCTTCGGCGACTGAACCCCCATCGGCTGGACCTGTTCGGCTAGATCGTCGCGCCGCCCTGTTCGATCACCGCCTCCATCGCGACATGGCTGGAGGTAGCATGGACATAGGGCAGCGACGAGATGCTCTCGGCCATGATCTGGCGGTAATGGGCCATGTCGCGCGAACGCACCTTCAGCAGATAGTCGAAGCCGCCGGCGATCATGTAGCATTCCTCGACCTCGGGGATGGCGCGGACGGCAGTGTTAAAGGCTTCCAGCGCCTTCTGCCGGGTGTCGGTGACGCGAACCTCGATATAGGTCACATGGCTCAGGCCCAGCTTCAGCGGCGACAGGATGGCGCGATAGCCGGTGATCAGGCCCGCATCCTCCAGCTGGCGGACACGCAGGGCGACGGGGGTCTTGGACAGGCCCACCTTGCGCGCCAGTTCGGTCATGGGAATGCGGGCGTCGGCCAGCAACTCGCGCAGGATGCGCTGATTCGTGGGGTCCAGAAGATCGGACATTGTTCTGTTTTCCCGTTAATTATGGTCATCTCGCCCACGTTCTGATCAACCTTTGGACACATCGTCCATACACGAGACGGTATCATGCGTGAAATGCCAAGGGGGCTGCCATGATTGATCTGTCCGCATTCGATTCCACCGCCAAGTTCCAACAGGAAGCCCCGCTTCTGGAACAGCTGACCGCCACGGCGGCGCTGTCAGCCGCGGACCGCGTACGGATCAGCCAGAATGCGGCCCGGCTGGTGACCCGCATCCGCAATGAATCCGATCCCACGATGATGGAGCTGATGCTGGCGGAATACGGGCTGTCCACGCAGGAAGGCGTCGCCCTGATGTGCCTGGCCGAGGCGATGCTGCGCGTGCCCGACCGCGCCACCATCGACGCGCTGATCGAGGACAAGATCGCGCCGTCCGATTGGGGGCGCCATCTTGGGGAATCATCGTCCAGCATGGTGAACGCCTCGACTTGGGCGCTGATGCTGACGGGCAAGGTGCTGGATGACGAACAGCCGGGCCTTGCGGGCACGCTGCGCGGCGCGATCCGGCGGGTGGGCGAACCGGTCATCCGCACCGCCGTCACCCGCGCCATGCGCGAGATGGGCCGTCAGTTCGTTCTGGGTCAGACCATTTCCGATGCCCTGTCCCGCGCCAAGGGGCAGGAAAAGAAGGGCTATTCCTACAGCTATGACATGCTGGGCGAGGCTGCGATGACGCAGGCCGATGCCGACCGTTATGCTGGCGAATACCGCAAGGCCATCGAAGCCATCGCAGGCGCCTGCGACAAGGGTTCGGTGCGCAAGAACCCCGGCATCTCGATCAAACTGTCCGCGCTGCATCCCCGCTATGAGGTCGCGCAGACCGGCCGTGTCATGGCTGAACTGGTCCCGGTGGTGCTGGATCTGGCGCAGCGCGCCAAGGCTGCCGGAATGGGATTGAACATCGACGCCGAAGAACAGGACCGGCTGGCGCTGTCGCTGCGGGTGATCCGCGCGGTTCTGGCCGATCCGTCGCTTTCGGGATGGGACGGTTTCGGCGTGGTGGTGCAGGCCTATGGCAAGCGCGCCGGTGCCGCCATCGACTGGCTATACGCGCAGGCGACCGAGCTGGATCGCCGCATCATGGTGCGCCTGGTGAAAGGCGCCTATTGGGATACCGAGATCAAGCGCGCCCAGGTCGAGGGGTTCGAGGATTTCCCGCTGTTCACGCGCAAATCGGCCACCGACGTCAGCTATATCGCGCTGGCACGCAAGCTTTTGGGCATGAACGACCGCATCTATCCGCAATTCGCCACTCATAACGCGCATTCCGTGGCCGCTGTTCTGGACATGGCAGCGGGACATTCCTTTGAATTCCAGCGCCTGCACGGCATGGGCGAACGCCTGCATGACATCGTGCTGCGCGATCATGGCACCGCCTGTCGCATCTATGCCCCCGTGGGCGCGCATCACGATCTGCTGGCCTATCTGGTGCGCCGCCTGCTCGAAAACGGCGCAAACAGCAGCTTTGTAAACCAGATCGTCGATGAGGACGTGACCCCCGCCGAGGTCGCCCACGACCCCTTTGATGCGGTGAAGACCGAGACACCGCCCGCATCTTTGGTGGCGCCCGAGGCGATCTATGGCGCGGGCCGGGTCAATTCGCGCGGCTTCGACCTGAATGCCCGCGACGTGCTGGAACGCATCGCGCAAGAACGCGACGACGCCATCGCCGATGCCGGCCCCCTGACGGTCAGCCCGCCCACCGGCACGGCCCATCCCGTGGTGAACCCCGCCACCGGCGATGTGCTGGCCCGGATCACGATGGCCGATGAGGACACCGTCGCTCGCGCCCTGTCCGATGCCCGGACATGGGACGCGCCCGCGGCGGAACGTGCGGCGGTGCTGCGCCGCGCCGCCGACCTTTACGAGGCCGAGTTCGGTCCCTTCTTCGGCATGCTGGCCCGCGAGGCGGGCAAGACGCTGAACGATGCCGTGGCCGAGCTGCGCGAGGCGGTCGATTTCCTGCGCTATTACGCCCAGCAAGGCGAAGGCCGCACCGATGCGGCGCGCGGCACCATCGTGGCGATCAGCCCGTGGAACTTTCCGTTGGCGATTTTCACGGGCCAGGTCGCGGCGGCGCTGATGGCCGGCAACGCGGTGTTGGCCAAGCCTGCCGAGCAGACCTCGCTGATCGCCGTCCATGCGACGCGCCTGCTGTTGCAGGCGGGCGTACCGCAATCGGCGCTGCAGCTGTTGCCCGGAGACGGCGGAACGGTCGGGGCGGCCCTAACGCGCAGCGCCGATGTGGCGGGCGTGGTCTTCACCGGCTCGACCGAGACGGCACAGCTGATCGCCGCCAGCATGGCCAAGCACATGTCCCCCGGCACGCCCCTTGTGGCCGAAACGGGTGGTCTCAACGCCATGATCGTGGACAGCAGCGCGTTGCCGGAACAGGCCGTGCGAGACATCATCGCCTCCAGCTTCCGGTCGGCGGGGCAGCGGTGTTCGGCCCTGCGCTGTCTTTACGTGCAGGAAGACGTTGCACCCCAGATCATCCGCATGATCAAGGGCGCCATGGTCCTGCTGAAGATGGGCGACCCGTGGGACCTGTCCACCGATGTCGGCCCGGTCATTGACCAGGATGCCCGCGACCAGATCGACGCCTATCTGGAATCCCATCGCGACCGGGTGCTGCATCGTCTGGACGTCCCCGAAGGCGGCCATTTCGTCGCCCCCACCCTGCTGCGCGTCAAGGGGATCGAGGAGATGGATCGCGAGATCTTTGGCCCTGTCCTGCATGTCGCGACCTACAAGGCACGCGATCTGGATAAGGTCGTGCAGACGATCAACGACCGTGGCTATGGCCTGACCTTTGGGCTGCACACCCGCATCGACAGTCGGGTCGAACAGGTCACCGCAAAGATCCATGTCGGCAACATCTACGTCAATCGCAACCAGGTGGGCGCCACGGTCGGCAGCCAGCCCTTTGGCGGCGAGGGTCTGTCGGGGACCGGTCCCAAGGCGGGCGGTCCGCTGTATCTGCCCCGCTTCTTCGTGCCTGCCGGGCGCGGTCATATCGCCTCGATCCCGGTGCCGGTCACCGATCAGCTGATGCCCGGCCCGACGGGCGAGTTGAACCGGCTGAGCATCCTTCCACGCGGTCCGGTTCTGTGCCTGGGCCCCAGTGAACAGGATGTCCAAGACCAGATGGCTGCCGTCGAGGCATTGGGCGGCATGCCCGTCACCGGCGACGCCGAGGCCCTGACGCACAGGGATGATCTGGCGGCAGTGCTGTGGTGGGGTGACGAGGAGACAGGGCGTGCCCAAGCGCAAGCCTTGGCCGAACGCAAGGGGCCCATCGTGGCGCTGATCACGGCGATGCCAGACCGCGCCCATGTCTGCCATGAACGGCATCTTTGCGTCGACACCACGGCTGCCGGTGGTAACGCCGCGTTGCTGGCCAGCTGAGCCTATGCTCCCCTTGCCAAGGCGGGCGGCCCGGTCCAAATGTGGGGCGGGCCGTGCATCAGATCGGCTTCGGAGGGGAATCGTCTCTGGTGGGGCGGCCGGACTTCAAATCCGGTTGGGGCAGCGAGCCTGTCCCGGGTGGGTTCGACTCCCATTCCTCTCCGCCAATCCGACCGATGCCGGGAAACATGACAGATCACGCGACCGATTTCGACGAATGGCTGGCCAAATCAATGGCCGATTCCGATGGCTTCACCATGCTCGTGGTGCTGATCGGATTGTCGGATGGGCGGGTGTCGTTGCTACGGTCGGCGCATCTGCACGTCATCGGCGATGAACTGGCTTGGCCCGTCTTGGCGCAGCACCTGGACTGTGCCGGCGTTTCCTGGGATGCGGTTGCCTTGTTCCGGGCGGGGCGCGAAGGGATCGTAGCCGATGACGTGGCCAAGACCCGGCTGGACGCCTTGGTCAAGGCCATGCACGCTGATCGGACCCTGATCCGCGACGGGGAATTCCTGAACCGCGACGGTCTGCGCCTGCGCCTCGACGACGCTTAGCAGGTCTGCGTATCTTCGGGCTGACCCTTCAGATCGAGGCCACGGGCGGTCGGGGGCTGCCAGGTGGGCGACCGTTCGACCGCCCCTTGGGTGTTCGTGCCCAACTGCGATCCGCCGGTGCCGCCGCTCCAACCCGTGGTGCCGGTGTTTTCCGGGGCAGTGCCGTCCTCGGAGGGGGCGGGATTGGTGGCGGGTTCGGCCTGGCCGGATTCGTCGGTGCAGGCGGGTTCGGCGCTGTCATTCGTCGCTACTGAGGAGACAGCCGACGGTTTGCCCGGATTGTCCTGCGCAAGCACCGGCCCCGAGAGGCCGATCATCAGGGCCGTGATGCCGATTGCAGACTGAAAGAACGGGCGGGACATGGCGGAACCTTCCTTGTGAATCATGGGTAAAACGCCATGCTTGCGTAGCGGTTCCCTTTCAGGCCTGCGTCGCGATCTGCAGGCCCCGTTCGGCAAATGTCGCGGCCAAGGGCGCAAGATTGCTGGCCCCCTGCCCCGCCGCATTTCCAGCCGCAGCCCGGTCGGCGATGCCCACGAAGATGGCGGCAAAGCGGAAAAGGGCAAAAGCCTCGTGGAAGGGCTGCAACGGGGGCGTCGGGGCTGCGTGGTCGTAATAATGCGCCACGAAGCTGTACCTGTCGGGGATCCCCATCGCATTTAGATCCAGGCCGGCGATGCCCCCGAACTGGTCCGGCCTTGTACGCCATGCCATGCAGGCGAAGCCCAGATCGGCCAGTGCCGGGCCAAGGGTCGACAGCTCCCAGTCCAGAATACCGATCACGCGGGGGGCGTCGGGGGCGAAGATCAGGTTGCCAAGACGAAAATCGCCATGCGCGATGGACACGCGTTCGTCCTGATCGGGCAGGTTTTCCGACAGCCAGTCATGCAAGGGCGCCAAGGCCGTGATGGGGTCATGCCGCAGAAGCTGCGAATCCTGGCATTGCTGCCACCAACGTGCGATCTGTCGGGGGTAATACCCTTCGGGGCGGCCGAAATCACCCAGCCCCACCTGCATCGGGTTGACGGCATGGAGCGCGGCCATCACGCGGGCCATCTCGGCGAAGATTTCACCGCGTTCGGAAGGCGCGATCCCCGGCAGGGAATTGTCGTGAAACACCCGCCCGTCCAACCGCTGCATCAGATAGAAGGGGCGCCCGATAACTCCGTCATCCGCGCAATAGAGGATCGGCTCGGGAACCGGCACGCCCTGCCCCTGCAAGGCCTGCAGGACGCGATATTCACGGTCGATCGCATGGGCGCCTTTCAGGATCGGACCCAAGGGCTGCGTGCGCAGGACCATCCGCCTGTCACCGTGGTCGACCATGCAGGTGGGATTCGACTGCCCCCCCGCGATTGGGCGCAGGTCGTAGTTTGCAGGACCGAACCTCGCGTGGAGCCAAGGCTGCAGCCCCGAAAAACGGTTCTCAGACGTCATGATCCGCCCCCGCGACCGGCCAGGACCAAAAATCACCCCCCTGCCCCGCATAGGCACGGGACAACACCATCTTGTGAACCTCGTCCGCGCCGTCGACCAGGCGGGCCTGGCGTGCATAGCGATAGATCCATTCGAGTACGGTATCGGTCGAGTAGCCGCGCGCCCCATTCACCTGGATCGCCCTGTCGGCGGCGTCGTGCAGAAGGTTGGCCACGTGGATCTTGGCCATCGAAATTTGTGGCCCCGCCCGCCGTCCCTGATCCAGTTCCCATGCGGCGCGCATGACCAGCAGGCGGCCGATCTCGATCCGCATGGCCAGATCACCGGTCGCGACCTGCACGGTTTCGCGATCCGCCAGCCGGATCCCGAAGCCTTCGCGGGTTTCGGCATAGTCCTGGGCAATCTGCATGCACCGCTTGGCAAGACCCAGCCAGCGCATGCAATGGGTCAGCCTGGCAGGGGCAAGCCGGGTCTGGGTCACGCGCATGCCTTTACCCTCGGCCAGGATGACGTTTTCAACAGGGATTTGCAGGCCGTCGAATTCCAGTTCGCAATGGCCGCCATGTTCTTCGGGGCCCATGATGCCGATGCGGCGCAGGATGCGCCAACCCGGCTGGTCGGCGTCGAACATCATCGCCGTCAGGGCATCCCTGGGTCCGTCCGAAGTCCGGGCCAGCAGCATGAAGTGCTGCGCGCCCTCCGCCCCGGTGATGAACCATTTGCGTCCGGTGACGACATAATGATCGCCCTGCCGCACCGCACGGGTGCGGATCATCGACGGGTCCGATCCCCCGCCGGGTGCAGGTTCGGTCATGGCGAAGGCCGATCTGACCCGGCCGTCCGCGATGGGCGCCAGCCAGCGGGCGCGCTGTTCGGGGCTGGCCAGTTTCGACAGGACCATCATGTTTCCGTCATCGGGCGCGGCGGAATTGAAGACCACCGGCCCGAAGATCGATCGGTTCATTTCTTCATAGCAGACGGCCATGCCCTGGATGCCGACCCCCAGCCCGCCATCGCGTTCGGGAAGTTGCAGGCACCACAATCCTGCCGCTTTGGCCTGGATGCGCAGGTCCTGCAGCAGCGTGTCGCTGATATTCCCATGGCCGTCATAGGCGGCCCGGTCGCCTTCATGCGGAATGATGCGCGTTTCGACAAAGGCGGCGATGCGCCTGCGAAGATCGTCCAATTGCGGCGTGATGGTGAAATCCATGACGGCCCCTCCTCTCTTGAACTCTCGGTCCTGTCCGGTTCCCCTTGGGCCGTCGGCGGCTATGGCAGAAGTCTTACCCCGCGCAGACCGGGCTCGGAACGGTTGGCGGCAACGGTCAGCCGAGCCATGAAATGCGAACGGACATAGGCCGCGTGGAATCTCGTCGGGGCGGTCAGGTGCAGGATGTCGTTTTCCTGGCCGGCTTCGGTCAGGGGCGCCAGCCATGCATCGAAGATCGAAGGGTCTTCGGCCTGCAGTAAAATACGCATCTTGGCCCAGCAGCCTTCAGCGGGTCCGATCTCGGCGCGTCGAAATGGCACGACATTGGCCACTGTCGGCGATGCCGGTTGATCCGTCATGCGGCTGACATAGTCTTCGCCGATATTCTTCCATGCCGGACGCGTATCCAGGAGGATGCGTTCCAGGTCCAGCCCCAGGACCGAGACGCGTCCGCGTGCACCTTGGCGCTTGACGGTGATCCAATCAAGCGCGCGCAGCCGCGCCATGTCGCGCTTGACGGTGCGCTCATCCACGCACCAAAGCCGCGCGATCTCTTTTTGACCCATAGTCAGTTCGTTGCGTTGCCAGTTGTAGCGGGTGGTGATCAGCGATATCAGCCGCAGCACCAGCCGTTGCCGGTTCTGGTCGCCCGCAAGCCCATGCGCCGTCAGCGCCGACAGGATGTCGTATTTCCGCGCCGCCGCCTCTCGGCCGACGGGTTTGTTCACCTGCATCGTCGCTCCTGCTGCCGGATTGCTCGGCTGACTGCTTGGATGCGGGCCGGGTTCTTGGGGCGCCCCAACGTTTTTCCGCATCCTCACCGCATTTGCGTCCTAAAGCACGATTCTGTCAAGCAGGTAGGTCACTGGTTCTTTCTGGCTGCCTTCTGATCAAGATAAAAACAGGTTTCAATGGTATAGGGGGACAAGGTAAGTGTCCCCTTTTGGGGTACGAATGTCCCCTATTTCGGCGCATTCGACCATAAGCTGTCCCCCACTTCTGGCAGGGTCTGGTTCTTTTAGCGATTCCCGTTTTCTGGGGCGATTCGGTCAGTCCAGCTTGAAGTTCGCTTTTTCCTGCTTTGAGTGAAGTTGTCTTTTGCCAAAAAAGCAAATCAAGCGTAAAAGCGGAAATGAAGACATTTAGCGTTCTTGAAGACAGGCACAATATGTATACCCACGAAGACCTCGCCCGGTTGCAAGCGCAATCCTTGAAGATGCAAGGCTGGATCCGTCGTCAGACCTTCAGCCCGGCCAATGAGAAGACGTTGCGCCGTTTTTCTAGCTGGGAGGTCGCCGAACTGATCTTCCGAATCAACCAGTCGACCTTCCGAGGCAAGTTAGCCGCGGACCCGAACCTTCCCCTCGGGGAAGTCGAGGAAGACGGTCGTCAACGCTGGTTCAGCCTGGAAGAGGTGAACGAACTGCGTCGCCGTGTCAGGATTAACAAGAAAAGTCTCATGCCCCCGCGCCCCGAGGGCAAGCGTGCCTTCCGCGCCGCCATCGCCAATTTCAAGGGCGGCGCGGGCAAATCGACCGTCGCATTGCATTTCGCCCATGCTGCGGCCTTGGACGGCTATCGCGTGCTGGTCGTCGATTTCGATCCCCAAGCCACGCTGTCGCATTCCATGGGCCTGTCGGATGTGGGCGAGGATCACACGGTTTGGGGCATCATGGCCCGCGATCTGGAACGCGAGACGGATCGCATGAACGTCGCCAGCGCCGGTGCCGAGTCAGGGACCGCCCTGCCCCAACGAAAGTTGCCGGCCTCGATTCGCGACATGGGATTGGGAACTCTGCGCCCGGCCGACTTTATCAAGCCTACCGCTTGGCCCACGATCGACATCGTACCCAGCTGCGCGAATGCCGCCTTCGTGGAGTTTGCCAGCGCCCAATATCGCCACCTCAATCCAGAATGGACTTTCTTTGGTGCCGTGTCGCGCTTTTTGGATAGCCTGGCAGATGATGCCTATGACCTGATCCTGTTCGATTGTCCGCCGGCCATTGGCTACCAATCCATGAACGCGGTCTTTGCGGCCGATATGCTCTACGTGCCCTCCGGCCCCGGATACTGGGAGTATGACAGTACGACCAGCTTCATCGGCCAGCTGTCCGAGGCGCTCGAGGATTTGTCGCACGGGTTCGAAAACTTCCCCACGGGGAAGATCACGTTGCCCAAGACCTTCACGGACATTCGTTTCCTGATGACCCGGTACGAACCGTCGAATGAGCTGCACCAAGCGATGCTGGGCGCTTTCCGACAGGTCTTTGGCGAGCGCATGGCCGAACACCCCATTGAACTGACGCGGGCGGTTGAACAATCGGGTCGTTTCCTGTCATCAATTTATGAAATCGACTATCGAGAGATGACCCGGGGAACCTGGCGACGCGCACGGGCAACATTCGATCAGGCCTATGAGGAGTTCAGGGGTCACGTCCTGACCGCTTGGGATCAGCTGGAGGATAACGCATGAGCCGCAAACGCCGCATGTTCGACATCGATATCCCCGAGGACGACAACGCAGACTTCCCCGCGGGGAAGATGGAAAAGGCCGACCAGCGCCGGGGGCCCATGGCAACTGCCATCGTTGAGACTGCTGAATCGACCCGTGATCGCGCCGCCATCGAAGCCCAGATCAGAGCGGAAAACGATGCGCTTGCGCAGGAGCATGTCCGGCTGAAGCGGGCTGGGCTGATCACCGACATGATTGAGCTCGACTTGATCGACAGTTCGAAGCTGGTGCGCGACCGCAAGCCGGAGGCTGATCTTGAACTGGTGGAACTGATGGCATCGATCCGCGATATCGGGCTGTCAAATCCCATTCAGGTCGAACCATCGGGTGACGGACGATATCAGCTGATCCAAGGGTATCGCCGTTTGTCGGCCTATCGCAAACTACGCGATGAGTCAGGGCAGGTGGATAAATGGGGACGCATTCCGGCCGGCATCTCTGCTCGCGGCGACCAGCTGGAACAGCTGTACCGCCGGATGGTCGACGAGAACCTGATCCGCAAGGATATCTCGTTCGCGGAAATGGCGCAGCTGGCCCTGCGTTATGCGCAGGATCCGCAGACTGCCGAGCCTGACGCCGAAAAGGCTGTCGCAATTCTGTTCAAGTCGGCAGGATATCAGAAGCGTAGCTATATCCGCAATTTTATCCCATTGGTTCAGCATCTGGGCGATGTCTTGATGTTTCCGCAGGAAATATCCCGTGCTTTGGGTCTCGCCTTGGCGCAGCGCCTTCAAGATGTGCCGGGAATAGCCGCGGCCATCAAGGCCGAGTTGAAAAGCTGGGATAAGCGAAGCGCCAAGGATGAGGTTGATTTGCTGCGCCGCTATGCGGGGCAGGGTTCTGAAGATGCAATTGCGCCAAGCCGGGATCCCGGCTTCGAGAGGCCTGCACCCGCTGCCAAGGCCAAGACAACTTTCCAGTTGCAGCGACCCCAGGGCAGCGCCAAGTGCACAGCCGCCAACGGGCGATTGGAGATCCGTTTGCCGCGTGATTTCTCTGCCGTTGACCGCCGCAAACTGGAAATTGCCGTGGCATCCATGCTGGACCAATTAGAGTAGCGGTCTTCCCCACGGGGAAGATCCGCTTGACAGAGCCAGTGTCGCGAAAAAAATAGACGATTTATTTCAATAACATAGCGATGCTGAGCGTGCCTGAATCTGCGAGATAGCAGTTGCACATCGTGCAAACTGGCGTTAGCAATTCTGCGACCCAGCAAAGGCATTTCCATGATCCAGACAAACGCGGCCCCTTTGCGGGGTATCGTCCTGAAATGCGCCAGTGTCAGCGTCTTCACGGTCATGGCGGCGCTGGTCAAGGCGACCTCGATCGAGGATGTGCCCGTTCCGCCCGGTCAACAGGTGTTCTTTCGTTCGTTTTTTGCGCTGCCCGTCATCCTGCTGTGGTTGGTCTTCCGATCCGAACTTCGGGTCGGGCTGACCACCTCTCGTCCGATGGGCCACTTCTATCGTGGTATCGTCGGCACGGCGGCCATGGGCTTCAACTTCTGGGCGCTATCCCTGCTGGCCTTCCCCGAAGCGACGGCGATCGGCTATGCAGCGCCCTTGCTGGTGGTGATCTTTGCGGGGATGTTTCTGGGCGAAGACGTCCGCGCATTCCGACTTGGAATGGTCGCGTTGGGGCTGGCGGGCGTGTTGATTGTCCTGTCACCACAACTGACCGGCGTAGGGCCGTCTGATCCTGCCCATATGTTGGGCGCAGTAGTGGCACTGATGGGGGCGTCATGCGCGGCACTGGCGCAGATCTTCGTGCGCAAGCTGGTCCAGCAGGAACGGACTTCGGCGATCGTCTTCTGGTTCTCGATCACCTCAACCCTGCTTTCGCTGATCACATTGCCCTTCGGGTGGGTGATGCCCACAGGCGGAACGCTGGCGATGCTGGTCCTGACCGGGGTGCTGGGCGGTCTGGGGCAGATCCTGCTGACATCGTCCTATCGGTTTGCCGATGCCTCGGTGGTGGCGCCCTTCGACTATGCCTCGATGATCCTGGCGGTGCTGATAGGCTGGACGGTGTTTGGGGAAATGCCGTCCAGCACGGTTCTGGGGGGCGCTTCGGTGGTGATCTTGGCCGGCATTCTGATCATCTGGCGTGAACATAAGCTGGGGCTTGAACGGACACGCCAACGTCGCGCCGGCACGCCGCCGGGATAGGGCAGGGGGGTCAGCCCGCCTGCCGCGAGGACAGGCTGTCCAGCATGGCCACCAAGTCGCGAAACCTCTCTCCTTGGACAAGGACGTGATCAGTCATCGCCTGTGATGCCGCGGCGCTGTCGCCCGTCCTGATGGCATCGGCAATGGAGCGATGTTCGGCCATCGACCTCTGCACGCGACCGCGCGCCTGCAGTTGACGCCGACGGTAAGGCTGCAGCATCGCCTGCAGGCGCAGCGTTTCGGCCCTGAGGAAGGGATTGTGGGCGGCCGCATAGATGGCTTGGTGAAACTGCGTGTTCCGCGCGTAATAAGCGTCGCTGTCCCCCGCCTGCGCCGCCTCTTCGCAGGCCTGCAGGCTTGTACGGATGGCTTGAAGATCATCCGCATCGGCGCGGCGACAGGCAAGAGCTGCACAGAATGCCTCCTGCTGGGCCATCACTTCGAAACGGTGCATCAGCTCGGTCACGGTGAGCTTGGTGACGAAAGTGCCGCGCTTGGGTTGGACGACCAACAGGCCCGACGTTTCCAGCGCCTGCAACGCCTCGCGCACGGGCGTGCGGGAACACCCGTAATCGGCCGCGATACGGTCGGGGTCGATCCGGTCACCGGGGTGATATTCCCCGTCGACGATAGCGTTTTCCAAGGCCAGCCTGATCCGTACCGCAGTCGGAAGTGTCATGTGTCCGTCCCGTTCCCTGCGGCGATTGCACGCTTCGCCGCAGCAAAAGTCCACCAATCAGCTTGTTATATACATCAACTCATGTACCGTGTATATCAACCGAGGGGGAGGATCGGAACATGGTGAAACAGCGTCTGGCATTTTTGACCGATTTCGTCGAGGCAGTGACCCGCCGCGGTCGCAATTCGGGCGATGAGGCCGATACGTTGAAGGCCTTGGCGCGCCCGGCATCCGAACGTATCGCCGCCGCCTGTTCGGTGCTGATGGGTCGCATCGGGGACGCCGCGCGGGTGGCGGTCGCGGAACAGGCGCTGCGGGCCTATGCGGAATTGCAGGCCGACGAAAAGCTGCGTTTCTTCCAGCGGCTTCGCGATGATTACGGTGTCGATGCAGACAGCATCCGCCAAGCCTATGGTGCATGGGATGCCAACCCCGATGCCGCCGCCGTGGCCGATCTGTTTCGCGTGGTCGAGCCCGCCCGCCAGACATTGCTGCGCCGCCTGAACCTGGCCCCCGGTGCCACGCCACAACTGGTGGCCATGCGTCGCGACCTGTTGCAGGCGATCGAACAAGACGCCTCGCTTGCCGCCATCGATCAGGATTTCGCGCATCTGCTGGCCTCGTGGTTCAATCGCGGGTTCCTGTCGATGCGACGGATCGACTGGAATGCGCCTGCGGCGATCCTGGAACAAATCATGCGCTATGAAAGCGTGCACCGAATGCAGGGTTGGGATGACCTGAAACGGCGTCTGGCACCGGCGGATCGCAGACTTTACGCCTTCTTTCATCCGGCGACGGGTGACGTGCCGCTGATTTTTGTCGAAGTCGCATTGACCCGTGGCATTCCCGATGCCATCGCCCCCATCTTGACCGCACCCGAGGGTGAGGCGCAGGCGCAGGCCGATACGGCGGTCTTCTATTCCATCAACAACAGCTTGGCAGGCCTGAAGGGCGTGTCCTTCGGCAATTTCCTGATCAAGCAGGTGGTCGCCGAACTGTCGGCCGAGCTGCCGCAGCTGAAGACCTTCGTCACGCTGTCCCCGGTGCCGGGCTTTGCCCGCTGGCTGGCGGCGCAAGACGACGAACGCGCCCGCGTGCTGTCGCAGGCTCTGCAGGCAGCGGACTGGCAGCACGATCCCGACCGGATCGAGGCTTTGCGCCCCGAGGTGCTGGCGCTTGCCGCCCGCTATATCGTGGTCGAGCGGGGCAGGGGGGGCATGCCCGCCGATCCGGTGGCCCGCTTCCACCTTGGCAACGGCGCATCCGCCCATCGCCTGAACTGGCCGGGTGACATGGCCCCTTCGGCCATGAAGGCGGCGCATGGCTTGATGATCAACTATCTTTACGAAGTGACGCAGATCGAGGCGCGACACGAGGCGTTCGTCCGCGACCAGACCGTGGCCCATGGCGACCAGCTGGCCGATGCGTTGAAAAGCTGAAGGAAAGGCACCTGACGATGCAGACCATAGAACAGAATTTCACCAAGGCCGCTGCCACGCATGGCGACAAGCCGCTTTTCATAAGGCCCGGCCAACCCGACATCAGCTTTGCCGCCATGCAGGATCTGGTCGGGCGACTGGCCACGGTCTTGGGCGACCTCGACGTCGCCCCTGGCGACCGCGTGGCCGTCCAGGTCGAAAAATCGCCCGAGGCCATCGCGCTCTATCTGGCGGTGCTGAGGGTGGGGGCAATCTTCCTGCCGCTGAACACCGCATATACCGGCCCCGAAATCGACTATTTCATCGGTGACGCCGCGCCGCGCCTGTTCGTCTGCGACCCTGCGCAGGAACAGACCCATGCCCATCGTGCGGGGGACGCGCTGACGGTGCAGACGCTTGGGGCGGCGGGTGACGGCACATTGATGGACAAGGCGGCCGGCGCCGCACCCCGCGCGGACAGCCATATCGCAGGGCCCGATGACCGCGCGGCGATCCTCTATACCTCGGGAACGACGGGCCGATCCAAGGGAGCGGTCCTGACCCACGGCAACCTGGTGTCGAACACCGAGGCGCTGTTGGACCACTGGCGCTTCACTGAAAACGACCGGCTGATCCACGCCCTGCCGATCTTCCACACTCACGGTCTGTTCGTCGCGGCCAACATGGCGCTGACGGCCGGCGCCACGATGATCTTCCTGACCCGGTTCGACGCCGACGAGGTGATCGACCTGATGGCGGATGCGACGGTGCTGATGGGGGTGCCGACCTTCTATACCCGCCTGCTGAAATCGGACCGTCTGACCGAACAGGCGACAGCGAACATGCGGCTGTTCGTGTCGGGATCGGCACCGCTGCTGGCCGAGGATCATCGTGCCTTCCAGGAACGCACCGGCATGGCGATCCTGGAACGCTATGGCATGACGGAAACCTGCATGATCGCGTCGAACCCCTATGACGGCGACCGCATTCCCGGCGCCGTGGGCATGGCGCTGCCCGGCATCACGCTACGCATCGCGGATCGCGACAGCGGGGCGGTCCTGCCGAAGGGTCAGATCGGCCTGATCGAGGTCAAGGGCCCGAATGTCTTCGAAGGCTATTGGAACATGCCCGAAAAGACTGCCTCCGAATTCCGCGATGACGGCTTCTTCATCACCGGCGATCTGGGGGAGATCGGCGATGACGGCTATCTGCGCATCGTGGGGCGGGACAAGGATCTGGTCATCTCGGGCGGCTACAACGTCTATCCCAAGGAGGTCGAGGAGGCGATCGATGCCCTTCCCGGCGTCTTGGAAAGCGCCGTGATCGGCCTGCCCCATCCGGATCTGGGCGAGGCCGTGACCGCCATCGTCGTGCCCCGTGCCGGTGCGACCGTCGATCCCGACGCGATCCGCGCCCTGCTGGCCGACGGCCTGGCCCGCTTCAAGCAGCCCAAGCGCGTCTTCGTCGCGGACGCCTTGCCGCGCAACGTCATGGGCAAGGTTCAAAAGGCACAGCTGCGCAAGGAATACGCCGACACCTACGCCTGACTTACAGCCCCCCGCCCGCGCCGGAGGAGGGTGCGGGACGGGGGGACAGATCACATGGGAGGAAACATGATCATCTTCGGAGTCGCGGCCCTGGCCGCCTGCCATCTGGCAGGCGTCATCCTGGGCGACCTGCTGGGCAGTCTTCTGGGCGTCCAGTCCAATGTCGGCGGCGTGGGTTTTGCCATGCTGCTGCTGATCTTCGCCACCGACTGGATGCGCCGAACCGGGCGCCTGCCCGCCATCAGCGAACAGGGCATCCTGTTCTGGAGCGCGATGTACATCCCCATCGTCGTGGCCATGGCAGCCCAGCAGAATGTCGTCGCTGCCTTGGCCGGCGGGCCCATCGCCATCATCGCCGGTGTCGGTGCGACCGTCGCCTGCATGGCGCTGGTTCCCGTCGTCGCCCGGATCGGCGGACAGGACGAAGCCCTGCCGCCCCTGACCGCGCAGGAGACCTGAGCCATGGAGATCGTCGAAATCCTGGAGAAGAACGGTCTGGTCTTTGCCTTCGTCGTCATCGGCTTGGTGATGTGGGTGTCCTATCAGCTGTCGGACAAGCTGTCGGCAGGGCGGCTGCATGGGTCCGCCATTGCCATCATCATCGGCCTGCTCCTGGCATGGCTGGGCGGCACGATCAGCGGCGGGTCCAAGGGACTGGCGGATCTGACGCTGTTTTCGGGCATCGGGTTGATGGGCGGCTCCATGCTGCGCGACCTGGCCATCGTCTCGACCGCTTACGGCGTCGACATGCGAGAGATCCGCAAGGCGGGTCTTGCCGGCGCGACCGCGCTGGCGCTTGGCATCATCGTGTCCTTCGTTGTGGGTGCGCTGGTTGCCGCTGCCTTCGGCTATACCGATGCGATCAGCATGGCGACGATCGGCGGCGGGGCCGCGACCTATATCGTGGGTCCGGTCACCGGCACGGCCCTTGGCGCCAGTTCCGAGGTGATTGCGCTGTCGGTCGCCGCAGGCCTGTTGAAGGCGGTTCTGGTGATGATCGGCACGCCCTTCGTGGCGCCCTATATCGGGCTGAACAATGCCAAATCCGCCATGGCCTATGGCGGTCTGATGGGCACGACCAGCGGGGTTGCCGGTGGCTTGGCTGCCACCGACAAGCGTCTGGTGCCCTATGGCGCGATGACGGCGACCTTCTATACCGGGCTTGGCTGCCTGATGGGCCCGTCGGTCTTCTATCTGGTGCTGCTGGCGATGTTCGGGAACTGACGCGCCAGTCCGGGGGGCGTGGATCGCGGTTGCGATCTGCGGCCTTTGGATGGGTCCGGCCTCAGGGATGTTGCGCGACGCGGGAACAGGGCGCTACGCTTTCCTTCAGAGGAGGGACAGCCATGACCGTGACCTTGTCGCGCCGTGATGCCTTGTGGTTGGGTCTGACCGGATGTGTCGCATCGGTCCTGCCGGGGCAGGTGATGGCGGGGTCGGTCGAGGATCTGATCACTGCCTTTGCGCAGGGGGCGGTGCCCGTCGATCGGGGGATCTTGCTGACCCTGCCCGCCGAGGCGCCAGACGGGTTCGCGGTGCCGGTCCAGGTCCAGGCCGAAGGGGCGACTCGCATCATGCTGCTGGCTTTGGCACGCAAATCGCCTCTGGTCGCGACGGCTGATTTCGGCCCCGCCAGCGGGACGGCCCGTCTGGCAACGCGCATCCGCCTTGCAGAGAGCCAAGACATCATGGCGCTGGCCCGCCACCCCGACGGGACGGTCATGCAGGCGACAGCGCCGGTCGCGGTTCTGGTCGCAGGGTGCGCGGGATGACACGGATCCGCATCCGCATGCCGGATCTTGTCCCGGCGGGACAAGCCTTCACGATCCGCGCGCTGATCACCCATCCGATGGAAACCGGCCTGCGCCTCGATCGGACAGGCCTGACAGTGCCTCGCCGCATCATCCACCGCTTTGTCTGCACCCTCGACGACATTCCCGTCATCGACATCGCGTTCGAGCCTGCGATTTCAGCCGATCCCTTTGTCGAATTCGACGCCGTGGCCGAACGTTCGGGCGTGCTGCAGTTTCACTGGCATGACGAATCCGGCGAGGTTCACAGTGCCAGTCGTCATCTGAAGGTGATATGACATGATCCAAAGGGCCGTTCCGGTATCGCGACGCCTGTTTCTTGCCACCGGCGCCGCGACGCTGCTGGCCGCCCCGGCCGTGCTTGCGAAAGGGACCGCCAGGGTGGTGATCGTGGGCGGCGGGGCAGGGGGGGCTTCGGTCGCACGGATGCTGGCCCCCGCCCCCGGCATTCAGGTGACCCTGGTCGAGGCGAAGCCGGTCTACACCACCTGCTTCTTCTCAAACCTCTATCTGGGCGGGTTGCGCAGCTTCGACAGCCTGCAGTTCGGATACGACCGCATGTCGGGCGCAGGGGTTCAGGTGATCCACGACCGCGCCATTGCCGTCGATCGCGACCGGCGCGTCCTTGCACTGGCCGGGGGCGCCCGGCTTTCCTATGACCGGCTGGTCTTGTCGCCGGGGATCGATTTCGTCGAAGGGTCGGTTCCGGGCTGGACGATGGACGACGCGCAGACGATGCCACATGCCTATCGGGCGGGGCCTCAGACCCAGCTGTTGGCGCGCCTGCTTCGCGACATGCCACATGGTGGCCTTTTCGCGATGGTCGCGCCCCCCAATCCCTATCGCTGTCCGCCCGGACCCTATGAAAGGGTCAGCATGGTCGCCCATCTGTTCGCGCGCCACAATCCGACGGCCAAGATCCTGATCTTCGACCCCAAGCCCGCCTTTGCCAAGCAGGCCCTGTTCATGGAGGGCTGGCAGCATCATTATCCCGGAATGGTTGAACGCATCGGCCCCGATTTCGGCGGGGCCGACCTGCAGCTGCGCCCCGCCGACCGCCAGGTCATTGTGGATGGACAGGCGCAAGCAGTCGATCTGTGCAATGTCATCCCGGCACAAAAGGCGGGCATGATCGCCGATCTTGCAGGGTTGACGAACGACACGGGTTGGGCGCCCGTTGACGGTACCACCATGACGGCCCTAGCGGACCCCAACATCCATGTGCTGGGTGACAGCGCAGATCAGGGTGACATGCCGAAATCGGCCTATGCCGCGAATTCACAGGCGCGGGTCGTCGCCGACAGCATTGCAGCCCAGTTGACCGATGCACCGTCTTTCGCGCCGACCTATGCCAATATCTGCTGGTCACTGCTGGCGCCCGGGGACGCAGTGCGGGTCGGGGCAAGATACGTGGCCCAAAATGGGCGGATCGTGGCGACGGAGAACTTTGTCAGCCAACCGTCCGAGGATGACGACCGTCGAAAGGCCACCGCGGTCGAAGCCGAATCCTGGTATGACGGGATCACCACCGAACTCTTTGGTGAATCAGAGGCGTGATTCGTTATTTCTTGTACGTCTGCGTTGTTGTTTTTCAGATTTTTGCATGAATTCTTTGTTTGATTTCAGGTGATTGCGGTGATCGTCTGGTTTCATTTCATGAAACTTTCAAAAACCTGCTTGCGTCTGTTTGTTGGTTTGCCTAAACACCGCTTCAC
>NZ_QJPK01000010.1 GCF_003259195.1 Paracoccus sediminilitoris | reverse complement strand
CATCGCCTTCGAGCGAAAGGCACGGGAAGTGAGCTAAACGCTCTCCACAAAAGCCGGGCAAGTCCAGTTCGCGTGCCTGGTCGCGCTGGCGCACGCGGATCATGTCGCGCTCGACGTTGCGCAGCACCGTCGCCGCGATCCAGTTGACGCGCCCGAGGTCGAGGCCGCGGACCGCCTCGGTGGTGCGCGCCAGTACGTCGGACGCGACCTCGTCGGCGGTGCCGAGCCTGCGCCAGAGCGACCGGCGCCGGATGGCGTCGAGGCCGGGCCAGAGCGCCAGCAACAACACCGTCAAGGCGCAGTCCGACGCGGGCCCGTCGTCCTGAGCCGCGCTGACGAGCGCAGAGAGAGGATCAGGTTCTTCTGGCTCTGATCGCCGGGCGTGCGGTGCAGCCCGTCCAGCAGGGCCGCCGGATCCCGGAACGGAGCGAGGGCGACCTGCGCGCGCCTGACGGCGTCGAAACTGCGCTGGAAGTGAAGGTTGGAGGATGAATGCATGAGGTGATCACGGATCTCGTGCCACGCGAAGGACATCGGACGCCTGCCTTGCGGCCAGGCGTCCGGCGCCTTCTCGTGGCTAGGTCAGGACGTCGCGCGTCTCTGCGATTTCAGGGGGTTGGGTGAAGGTGCGCGTCAGCGCGCGGGCGCGTGGTTCAGCGTGCCGCAGCCGCGGCAGGTGGCCTGAACCGGAAAGCCCACGAGATACTCGTGCCCCCGCGCGAAGCGCAGGTGCATGCGGCTGTCCCGGCAGACGCCGAGCAGCTTGTCACAACGCGTGCAGCGCCATTCCGAATTGTGGGAGGTGGGCTTGGTCTTCGCGGCGCCGGACCAGCTCGTTGGGGCTGCCTGGCGAGGGGGGAAGGGAGTCGGCATGAAAAAGCTCCTCTATGTGGAGCCCTTCCAATAATCAGCGGTTCGTTAGACCGTCCTCCGTCGCATGTTAGACCGTTGTTAGACGGGTTCCTCGACCGGGGCTTCGGCTACGTCTTCGGCTGGCTGTGCTTCAACGAGAAGGCGCCAGTATCCCCGTTTCGCGCCCGCGCCGATGTAGACGTCGCGGATGCTGTCCCAGGCATCTTGCCGGAAGGCCTGCTGCGGACTGCGCGACCCAAGTCCGTCCATCAGCTGCTTGACCTGGACATCGGGGCAGCCAGCCTTCTCGGCCGCAACCAGTCGTTCGAAGATCGTGATCTGATCCGCACCCGTCAGCACGAGCGATGTCTTGCCAGGAATGTGCAACGTCGCCGATTGCGTGCCCGATCGCAGGACCTGCGGTGTCGCACCACCCCGCGCCAGCGAACGATTGGTTCGGTAGGCGAGTTCGAGCGCATCTCGGGAGAGAAGAAGATCGTCTGTGCCGGTTGAGATGCAACCAGAAACGGGGACGACGAGGTTCGGTCCCAGGTATCCGGGACCTTCAGTGCTGGCCGACAGCACGATTCCGACGCCTGCCGCGTTGCGCGCGCGCATCAGCTGATCTAGGCGCAAAATCGTCTTGAGGTCGTGAAGGCGGCGGGCGAAGTAGATCGAAACATCGGCACCGTCGATCCGCATGGAGCCGAGCAGCGACAGGTCCGGATCCAGCACCTGCGCCGCGAGCTTGTTCAGCATCGGCTTCAAAAGCCCAACCACGGTTTCGTGCAGCCACTCGCGGTTGATCTCGTACATCTCAAGATCCGAAGTCGGCCTCAGGCCCCCATCTTTTCCGAAGGCACCGACAACACGCGACATGCCTTCGATGCCGGATGGCTTGACCTCGGCTTCTCCCCCCAGGTCATCATCGTCGATAAGCACAATGTCTTGGCGCCCCCGCCGGTCGAGAAGACCGCCTTGGATCATGCGGTCCGGATCGAGACCGAGCTCGCGCAGATACTCGCCGCTGACATCGTCCTCGGTCCGGTCGTGAAGCATGACCAGTTGCGGGAAAATCCCGCGCAGGTCGGTGGGCTCGATCTGTTTGAAGGCGCTGAGAATGCCCCAGGCATCGAGAAGCGCAAACCCAAGGTTGCGTTCATCCGGATCCTTGTTGCTCTGGAGGTTGCAGCTCTTCGAGCCGGAAATGGTAATGTTGAGCGTGCGTACCTTGTCGTCACCGACGCGGTTGTAGGTGACGGCGATCCCCACGCGGCTGAAGCCATCGGCGCGGCGGAAGATGTTGTTGGGCTTCAAATAGCGGTCGGCGACCTCCTCGATGTCGTCGTCGGCCGCCACCTTCAGAAGAAGTTTCCGGCTCCATGAGCCAAGGCGGATTTCAGCCTCGAGGACGCGCGCGTCTGTGATCTCGTATCCAGAGATACGCGCCAGATCGAGCCGCAGCGAACTGCGGAAACGCGAAAGGTTGTAGCGCTTCCAGGTCAGCGGCTTCTGCGAAACGTCGTGCCCCAGCGCCTCCTCAGCGAACGACCCGGCAACGCCCTGCCGCACGACCGGGCTGTCTGCGCAGACCTCGATCTGTCGGATGGCGGGCGTGTAGATGAGAGTGGCCTCGTTCGGCGGGCGATAATAGATCGTGCCCCGGCGCCCGTCGTCACGATGGTCATGGACGCTCGACAGCGGGCCGCCATGACGAACGATCAGCATGATCGACGCTGGGTGCGCGGCAGTGGCGGGAAGATCCAGGGCCTTCACCGTGCAGGCGGTCTTGAGTTGCAGCACCGACGTGATCTTCGCGGCCAGAGCCGCTTCGTCGATCGACCCCGAATTAAGGTTGACCGCTTTTTCGAGTTCCACCTCGAAGGCATCGTAGAGCTTGCCATAGTCCCTGAATTTTCGAGCGAAGCGGAAACTCTCGGCGTCCTCGAATGTCTGGCGGGCATTCAGAAATGCCCAGATGCTCTTGCAGAGCGGATCGGGTTGTCGATCGAACTCGAGCGTTTGCTCATCGTCGAGTTGTTGCTCGGTGATTGCCGTGAGCGAATCGATACCCTTGCCTTCGGCGAGTGCCAGCACGCGGCGTGATCTCTGCTCGGCGGGCCGCAACTCGTCTGCATCGAATTTCGACAGGATCTGCAACAGGTTTTGCCGAAACCTGTGTGCCATTTCCTCGTCCGAGGGATCTGGAATAGCAGTGGGCAGGCCGAAATCGGGTTCGTTGTCGCCCTCTCGCACCGCGAGGACAGCCCGGACGAGGTCAATGCGGGCATCCTCGATCAGGCTATGGATGTGCGGGCCAACCTGGGATGCCTTTCGCGCCATGAAACCACCTAAACGAATACATTCTCTTGATTGATTCAACTTCCGATAATCGTGGACAAAACCGCACCCTGCAAGACCCGATGTTCTTAACCTGTTCGCATCGAGGAAGCTCGTGGCGCTGTGATGTCCCGTCTCCATCGGCCGGATGGCTTTTGATCGGTAGCAACTCTACCGAATACGGCCGATCCCCGCATGAAACGCCCCAATCCACTGCCTCCCGCCCAGATGACGCCCGCCGAACGCCGCACTCAGCTGTGTGGCCTGCTCGCCCTCGGGCTGGTCCGCCTGATGCGGCGCAACCGGGGCGAACCTTCTGACGATACTGGAGAAATTCGCCTACACTATCAGGCCGACCAATGCCGTCATGCAACCCGGAAGCCAACGGAGAAAGCATGACGACGCACGACCCCATCCCCGCGCGCCTGGCGGCGCTGAAGACCACACCGACGCCTGACCTGAAAAGGCAGTGGCGCGATCTGTTCGACAGCGAACCGCCGCCGTTCAACCGGCGCTATCTCGAAAGCCGTATCGCCTACCGCATCCAGGAACTCGCCTATGGCGGCTTGAAGCCCGAGACGATCCGGCGGCTGGAACGGCTGGGCGAGGAACTGGACGGCGGCGATAAGAAGAAGCGCGGAATGCGCCTCGACCGGGACCGCCCCATCACCGGCACGCGCCTCCTGCGCGAATGGAAGGGCGTCGAGTATGTCGTCACGGTGACGGCCGATGGCTTCGAATGGCAGGGGCGGCCTTACAAGTCGCTATCTGCCATCGCGCGGGCCATCACCGGCACCCGCTGGAACGGCTGGGTCTTCTTCGGGCTCAAGAACCACAGGGGGCGGACATGACGAAAACTGTCGTTCGCAAGCTACGCTGCGCAGTCTACACTCGGAAGTCCTCCGAGGAAGGGCTGGAGCAGGAATTCAACAGCCTGCACGCCCAGCGCGAGGCTTGCGAGGCGTATATAGCCAGCCAGCGCTCCGAGGGCTGGGTGCTGGTCCGCGATCAGTATGCCGATGGCGGCATCTCGGGCGGCACGCTGGAACGCCCCGGTCTGAAGCGACTGATCGCCGACATCGAGGACGGGCTGGTCGATGTGGTCGTGGTCTACAAGATCGACCGCCTCAGCCGCTCGCTGGCCGACTTCGCCAAGCTGGTCGAGGTGTTCGATCGGAACGGCGTGACGTTCGTCTCGGTGACGCAGAGCTTCAACACGACCACGTCGATGGGACGCCTGACGCTGAACATCCTGCTCTCCTTCGCCCAGTTCGAGCGTGAGGTCACCGCCGAACGCATCCGCGACAAGGTCGCCGCCAGCCGGAAAAAGGGTATGTGGATGGGCGGGGTGCCGCCCTTCGGTTACCGGGTGGAAAACCGGAAGCTGCTGGTTGACGAGACCGCCGCCGCGCATGTGCGCTGGATCTTCGCCCGCTTCCTCGAGATCGGGTCCTGCACGGAACTGGCGCGGGAGGTTGGCACGCGCGGAATCCAGACGCCGCGCGGCAACCGAATCGACAAGAAATACATCTACCGGATGCTCAGCAACCGCGCCTACCTCGGCGAGGCGGTCCACAAGGGCGACAGCTATCCCGGCGAGCATGACGCGATCATCGACCGCGAGACATGGGACCGCGTCCACGCCATCCTGCAGGAAAGTCCCCGCAAGCGCGCCGCCCGGACTCGCGCCGACACGCCCGCGCTGCTGAAGGGACTACTCTTCGGTCCCGATGGCGCCGCGTTCTCGCCGACCCATACTCGCAAGGGCGACAGGCTCTACCGCTACTACGTCAGCCAGAGAGTGCTGAAGCATGGTGCCGGGTCGTGCCCGGTCGGCCGCGTGCCCGCGGGCGAGATCGAGGCGGCCGTCATCGACCAACTCCGTGCAGTATTCCGCCAGCCGGAGATCGTGGCGGGGACGTGGAAAGCTGCACGCGTCCACGCCGACGGCATCACCGAATCCGACGCCAGCGCGGCACTGCAGCAGTTCGATCCGCTGTGGGACGAACTGTTCCCCGCCGAGCAGGCACGCATCGTGACGTTGCTGGTTGAGCGCGTCGACATGCGCACAGACGGGTTGAACGTCCGGCTGCGCGTCGATGGGCTGAGCGGCCTCGTGCGCGAAATGCTGTCCGGCGGGATCGGAGAAGCCGCATGACACGCGGCATGCCGATCCCCGAGACTGTCACGCTCCACATCCCGTTCCGCGTCGTGAAACGCGGCGGGCGGAAGGAGATGCAATTGCCGGACAGCGCCGCGCAACCGCGGCGGACTGACAACACACTCGTCAAGGCACTGGCGCGCGCGTTCCGCTGGAAGCGCATGCTGGAGTCGAGCGAGTACCCAACGGTCGCCGAACTGGCCGAACGCAAGCGCATCGCATCCTCCTACATGACACGCGTCCTGAGTCTAACCTTGCTCGCGCCCGACATTGTTGAAGCGATCCTGGACGGCAAGCAGGGGCCGAACGTGACGCTAGGTAGCGTTCTTCGGCCGTTCCCGCTTGACTGGAGCGGCCAGCTTGACGCGGTTGGAGCGGCATCATCGAACCAGGACGACAAGCCTGTCCTTTCCTCGCGCGGTTCAATCGGCTATTAAAATCGGAGGTTTGGGGCAACCAGCAAGGCGTGCGAAGCCCCTCACATTCATTCCATGACCGGGGCGACATTGGCAAAACTAACTCTCGAAAAACTTGAACGCCACCTGTTCGCGGCCGCCGACATCCTTCGCGGCAAGATGGATGCTTCGGAGTTCAAGGAGTACATTTTCGGAATACTGTTCCTGAAGCGATGCTCAGACGTATTCGAGCAGCAGCGCGAGAAGATTCTGAAGGAACAGCGCGCGCTTGGACGGTCCGAAAAGGAAGCCCTGCAGCGCGCAGATCATCCGTCCTCCTACACCAAAACCTTCTTCGTTCCTCCAGTAGCCCGCTGGGATCGACTCTTGAACGATGTCCACGCCAACGTCGCCAACTAGTTGAACAAGGCTCTCGAGGGGCTCGAGAACGCGAACCACAACGCCTTGAGGGGCGTGCTGGGGCACATCAATTTCGCCCGGAAGGTTGGCGATTCGGAGATCCCCGACGAGCGGCTTCGCCGTCTCATCAGCCACTTCAACAAGTATCGCCTGCTCGACGAGGATTTCGAGTTTCCCGACCTCCTCGGCGCAGCCTACGAATACCTCATCAGCGAGTTCGCGGACTCCGCCGGCAA
This sequence comes from Paracoccus sediminilitoris, assembly GCF_003259195.1. GTDB lineage: Bacteria > Pseudomonadota > Alphaproteobacteria > Rhodobacterales > Rhodobacteraceae > Paracoccus > Paracoccus sediminilitoris. Next base: position 141,611 of record NZ_QJPK01000010.1, on the reverse strand, counting down.
GAAGGCCGGCGAGTTCTATACGCCGCGCGGCGTGGTGCAACTGATGGTCCGCATCCTTGATCCGCAGGGCGGCACATCGCTCTACGACCCCACCTGCGGCAGCGGCGGCATGCTGAACCAGGGTTACGAATACGCCCTGCAGCACGACGGTCGGCGCTTGAGCCTATATGGCCAGGAGGACAACGGCGCGGTCTGGGCCATCTGCCGGATGAACCTGCTACTCCACGGCATCCCTGACGCCGACATCCGGAATGGCGATACACTCGTCGATCCGAAGCACATCGAGGACGGCCGCCTCATGCGGTTCGACAGGGTGATCGCGAATCCGCCCTTCAGCCAGAACTACACCAAGCGCGGCATCCAGTTTGGCGACCGCTTCCGCTTTGGTTAGTGCCCTACGACGGGCAAGAAGGCCGACCTGATGTTCGCCCAGCACATGTTGGCCAGCCTCAAGCAGACCGGAAAGATGGCTGTGGTGATGCCGCACGGCGTGCTGTTCCGTGGCGGCGAAGAGAAGAAGATCCGGCTCGCACTGCCCAAGGAGGACTGCATCGAGGCCGTGATCGGCCTGCCGCAGAACCTCTTCTACGGAACCGGCATCCCGGCCTGCATCCTTGTGATGCGCCACCCGGACGGGAAGCCCGACGAGCGCAAAGGCAAGGTGCTCTTCATCAACGCGGACCGCGAGTATCGCGAGGGGCGCGCGCAGAACTTCATCGACCCGGAGCACATCGAGAAGATCGTCAGCGCCTACGACGCGTTCGCTGACGTGCCCGGCTTCGCGGCGGTCATCGACAACACCGCCATTATCAAGGACGAAGCCGGCAACCTGAACATCCGGCGCTATGCCGACAGCAGCCCGCCGCCCGAGCCCCACGACGTGCGCGCCCACCTCCATGGCGGCGTGCCGAAGCGGGAGATCGAGACCATCCGCCCGCATGCGCAGGCACAGGGCTTCGACGTCGAGACGCCATTCGTCGACCGCGATGCGGACTACGCCGAGTTCGCTGATGCCGTCGAGAAGCGTGCCGATATCAGGGCCCAGGTCGAGTCAAACCCCGGCGTTGCGACGCGGCAAGGTGAGATGGTCGCGGCCTTCGATGCCTGGTGGTCGTCGGCGCGGTCCGGGTTGGCCGAGCTTCCCGAAAGCAAGCGCCTGATGCCGCTGCGCCGCGAGATGCTCGACAGCTTCGAGCCCGCCATGCTGCCGGTCGGCTGCCTCGACCGCTATGCGCTGATGGGCTCCATCGCGGGTTGGTGGGACGAAATCCGCTACGAGCTGCGCGTCATCGTCGAGAACGGGTTCGCCGAACTGGTCGACGGCTGGGTCGAGACACTGCGTTCGGCGCTCGAGGATGAAGACGCGGACGACGACGAGGACAGCGACGCCAAGAAGACCGTGAAGGTCACGCTGGAGGAGCTGCTGGCCCATCCCTTCGTGCGCCATCGCATGGCGGACTACGTCACCGAGCTGTCCGCCGCGCAGGCCGAGGTGGAGCGGATCAAGGCCGAGAAGGAAGCCTGGGAGACGGGCGACGGGGTCGAGGGCGCCGAGGACTGGCTGGACGGGGCGGAGGAAGGCAGCAACCTCGCCAAGGAGCTGGAAAAGCGGCGCAAGGAACTGCGCGCCGAAATGAAGGACGACGACAAGCGCCGGAAGGAGCTGGTGAAAACCACAGGCACCGGCAAGCCGTCCAAGGGCTCCATCGACTGGATGCGCGCGCAGGGCATGGATGTGCGGGAGTTCGAAGCCGAACTGGCAGCCATCGAACGCCGCCTCGCGCCGCTGGTCGAGGAGGCCGAGACCATCGACGCCATGCTCGCACCCTACGAGGCGATCAAGGAGGAGCTGAAGGAGGCGCGCGCCACCCTGCGGCGGCTCAAGGCGGCGTTCGTCGAGCGGCTGACGGCCGCACGGGCCGAACTGGACGACGATGATTGCCGCGAACTGGTGCTCGACATCGACCGCGAGCGGCTGCTCGACCGATTGGAAGCAGCCCGCATCAGGCGTGTTAGCGCGTTTATCGTCCGTATTGAGTGCCTTTGGGACAAATACCGCACTAGCTTGGACGAAATTGAGAATGATCGGGCGGAAGCAACTTCGGTGTTTGGCGACTTCATGGCTGAGCTTGGATACAGCGGTGGAACTAGCGCTCGCATCGGAGACATAACGGGTGACACGAATGGCGAACTGAAATGGCCGCTTAGGCCGCTAGGCGCTCTAGTAGACCTTATCAACGGCTTCGCATTCAAGCCAAATGACTGGCTCAATGATGGCACCCCGATCATCAGAATTCAAAATCTCAATGGTGGACAGGATTTCAATTATACAAAAATCACTGTTCCCGAGAAATACCATGTTAACTACGGTGACTTGCTGTTTTCCTGGTCCGGCAACCGCGGAACCTCGTTTGGGCCATTCGTCTGGAAGGGACCCTATGGGTATTTAAACCAACATATTTTCAAGATAATTGTAAAAGAGGGAGTATCGGCACGCTGGCTGTATTTCGCGCTCGACGAAGTTCGGGTGCGGGCGGAAAAGATGGCGCATGGCGGATCTGGTCTCGTCCACGTAAAAAGAAGCGACCTAGAGGGATATTTGGTAGCAGTACCAACGCTCTCAGAACAAGAGATGATCGCTGATAGACTAGAGGCGCTTCAAAAAAGACTGAGGTTTCTCAGAGAAGAAGCGGAGAAAATCAACGCTCTTCGAGAAAATCTTCGGGATGACCTTCTAACAGGGCGGGTTACTGTCGAAGGACATAGACAGGCTGCCGAATGAGCCAGCAGGACCGTCTGGACGAACTGAACGTCGTCGAACGCCCCCTGCTGCGCCAGCTGGGCGTCATGGGATGGACCCATGTCGAGGGTGCCGACGAGGACCCGAGCACCGGCCGCAAGGACTATCACCTGCTCGGCCGCGACACCTTCCAGCAGACGCTGCAGCGCGACCAGCTCGAGGCCGCGCTGCGCCGGCTGAACCGCAACGAAGATGGATCCGAATGGCTGGACGAGCGCCGCATTAACCAAGCGATCTCGCAGCTCGAGCGGCCGACCTCGCGGGACTTCATCGCGATCAACGAGGAACTGCACGACAAGATCGTGCGCGACGTCAATGTCTCTGGCCCCGATGGAGAGCACGAACGCCGCGTGCGCTTCATCGGCTTCGAGCCGGGCGACGAGGACGAGTTCGTCGCGGTCAACCAGTTCCGCGTGGACCCGCCCGGCGCTGTCGGCGACCGTGGGTTCATAGTGCCGGACATCGTGCTGTTCGTGAACGGCCTGCCGCTGGTGGTGGTCGAGGCCAAGAGCCCGGCCGTCACCGACCCCATCGCGACTGCCATCGACCAGATGCGCCGCTACGCCAACCGCCGCGTGCCGGAAAAGAATGAAGGCGCGGAGCGGCTGTTCTGGACGAACCACCTGCTGGTCGCCACCGACTACTACGACGCCCGCGTCGGCTCGGTCACCGCCCGGCCGGACGACTTCCTCCCCTGGCGCTCGGTCAAACCGGTCGGCATCGAGCAGACGCGCGCCGCCATGGACGAGGTGTGCGGCGAGCTTGGTAAGGCGCCGGGCACGGAACTGGTGCAGCAAGAGGTGATGGCGGCAGGCCTGCTGCGGCCGCAGTACCTGCTCGATGCGCTGCGCTCCTTCACCGTCTACATGACGACGGACGACGGCGTGCGCATCAAGGTGGTGCCGCGCTATCAACAGTTCCGTTCAGTGCACATCGCGCTGCAGCGCCTGCAGGAGGGCAAGACCCGCCGTCAGGATGGCATGAGCGACCGCCGGGGCGGCATCATCTGGCACACCCAGGGCTCGGGAAAGAGCCTGACGATGGTTTTCTTGGTCAGGAAGCTGCGGACGATCCCCGCGCTCCGCCGGTTCAAGGTGGTCGTGGTCACCGATCGGACCGACCTCGAGGATCAGCTGTCGAAGACGGCGAAACTAGCCGGCCAGGTCATGCGGGTCGCGCGGAATGCCGATGGCGCGAAGACGCATCTGGGCCGGCAGGAACCGGACCTCGTGTTCGTGATGATCCAGAAGCTGAAGGAGCGGAACGGCGAAGGAGACGAGCAGGAGATCGTGTTCGCGGGCGAGAACGAGGAGCAGCTCGACGCCAAGGGCGAGAACCTGCTGCCAGCCAAGACCGGCGAGCTGCGTTCCGGCAAGTTGGTCGCGAAGATCGGCGAGCGAAAGGCATTCCCCGTTCTGAACGAAAGCGAGGACGTGCTCGTTCTCATCGACGAGGCGCACCGCTCGCACACCAGTGGACTTCACCAGAACCTGCTCGATGCGTTGCCCAACGCTGCGCGCATCGGATTCACCGGGACGCCGATCGAAGAGAAGAACAAGAAGAAGACGCGGGAGATCTTCGGAGCCTACATCGACCGCTATCTCCTTCGGGACGCAGAGACCGACGGCGCCATCGTGAAAATCCTCTACGAGGGGCGGGAGCTGAAGGCCGACGTCACGGACAAGGGCACGCTGGACGGCTTGTTCGACGCCACCTTTGCCGGAAAGTCGGCCGACGAGCGCGAGGCGATCAAGGACCGCTACGCAACGCGTGCGCGTGTCCTCAACGCGGCTGACCCGCTGAAGGCCAAAGCGATCGATGTGCTCCGGCACTACATCGTCAACATTCTCCCCAACGACCTGAAGGCGCAGCTCGTCGCAGCGAGCAGGGAGCTGGCGGTCCAGTACGTCGACGCCTTGAACGACGCCCGCGACGAGATCGTTGCCGCCATCGAGGGCGCTGCGGACATCCTGAAGGATATCGCTCCGGAGGACGCGCAGGACGCGGGAGGCGACGTGGCGTTCCTCTCCACAGCGCTGCCCTATCTCGACACGATTAAGGCTCTCGAGTTCGCGGCGGTCATATCCGTGGACCACAACGACCTGCCACATCTGAAGGCATGGGGCGGCGTTTCGGAGACGAAGCAGCGGATCGAACGCTTCAAGAAGCCGCTGTCTCAGGACGCGCTCGCAATCCTCGTGGTGAAAAGCAAGCTGCTCACCGGCTTTGACGCCAAGGTCGAACAGGCGATGTATCTCGACCGGGCCATATCGGGCGCCGAGCTGCTGCAGGCCATCGCTCGCACCAACCGGACGGCGGGGGAGGCCAAGCGCTTCGGTATCGTCGTCGACTACTACGGTGTCGGAAAGAACCTCGCGGACGCTTTGGCGATCTACGACGCGGAAGACCAAAGCGATCTGACCGGCGGCATTGGAAAGCCTGAAGACCTCTTGCCGGAGCTGCGGCAAGCGCGTGACGCAGTGGTCAAACACTTCACCGATGTCGGAATAACCCTCGGGTCCGACTTGCAAGCCTACGTCGACGCCTGCGTGACCAAGCTGAAGGACCAGAAGTTCCGGGCTCAGTTCCTCGTTCTCGTCAAGAAACTCGTCGGCTTGTTCGATGCTCTCATGCCGCGCCCCGAGGCACGACCGTTCACGCGTGACGTTAAGATCTATGCGTTCATCGCCAAAGCTGCTGCCCACCTCTACCGAGATCGTTGTCTCGACGTCCGAGGGGTCGCCCATAAGGTTCAAGCCATGCTCGATGCCTTCATCAACGCGCAGGGCATCGATCCGAAGGTACCTCCTATCGAGATCCTGGACCCGAACTTTGCCGCCGAGGTGGCACGGAAGCCGAGCGGGCGGGCGAAGGCGTCGGAAATGGAAAACGCTCTTCGCCACCACATTTCGATTTCCTTCGATAAGGACCCTGCGAAGTACAAGACGCTCAGCGATCGCCTTGATGGCATCCTCAAGAGCCACCATGAGGACTGGGATGAGATTGCCCTACAACTTCAGGCGCTGATCGATGACGCTGTCGCTCGCTCCGGTGGCGGCTTCACGGCCCATGGTCTGGAACCTCACACGGAAGCTCCGATCTTCGGAATCCTCCGCCTGCGCTATGGCCATGATGATCGAGATGCGGACTTGGCAGAGCTTTCGGCCAGGATCGTCCAGCACTTGCGAGAAGAAAGCGCGGTCTCAGGGTTCTGGGATAATCCGGTAAGCCAAGAGGAGGCCAGACGCTGGATTTTTCAACATCTCGATAATAGCAGCATCTTCGATTTCGGTGACTTGGACGCGATTTCGTCCGACTGCATGGGGGTAGCGAGGGCAAACCGAGCGGCATTCACGTCATGAGCGAAACGATCGAGATCGACGAGCTCGTCTTTTCAGTCAAACGAAGCACAAAGCGGAGAACGGTCGGTGTTACGGTCGAACGAGACAAATCTCTCCTTGCTCATCTCCCGCAGGAAGTAACGCTAGAAGAGGCGACAAAGCTTATAGCCTCAAAGCTATTATGGGTTCATCAAAAGCTCGCTGAGCAGGGCGAAAGTGCGCGCGAGGACGTTTTTCGGGTCGCGGAGTTTGTGGATGGCGAAGGCTTCCATCTACTTGGGAAGCACTATCGCCTCAAACTCGTCGATGTTCCCAAGAATGTGACCGGTGTGCCGAGCGTCAGGTTCGAGGGCGATCGGCTTCTGTTGCGGCGAGAGCAAGCTGCCTCGGGGGGCAAGAGGATTGAAGAATACTATACTAGAGCGGCACATCCCTACCTGAATGAGACCGTTCAGAGGTGGAAGAGAATCGTTGGCGCTGAGCCCGGGCGCTTCGTCTAGGTAATGGATCTTGGATACAGGTGGGGCTCATGCAGCGCAGATGGGACATTGAACTTCCACTGGCGGGTAATGCAGCTACCACCCAGAATCATCGAATATGTCGTCGTGCACGAGCTGGTGCACATCAAGGTTCCAGACCATTCAGAAAAATTCTGGAAAACGCTCGGTTCGGTCATGCCCGACTATGAAAGTCGTAAAGCTTGGCTGAAGCAGAAAGGTGGTGATCTTTGAACACATTGGTACTCAATCTTGCGTTCTTTGACGCCCCTTCTAAATTGGCGGCATAATTCAATCGTTTGGTCACCTTCATGAAGCCCCGTTCGATCAACATTTTCCTTCTCGACGGCGATCCGAACGGCATTCGGGTGGCACAGATCTCGATGTCGACGATCCAGGCCATTGCCTTTCGACGCAATCAGCTACGTCGGGTGCGGGAGGCTTTTCCCGAGATCGAACGGCCAGGCGTCTACATCCTCATCGGTGCCGATGAAGACGCGCAGGACCGGCAGCTCGCATACATCGGCGAGTCCGAAGGCGTCGGCGCTCGCCTGTCATATCACAACTCGAATGAAGCCGGTCGTGATGCCAAAGGCTTCTGGACCGACACGGTCGTGCTGATCAGCAAGGACGAGAACCTGACCAAAAGCCACGCGCGTTATGTGGAAGCCTGCCTGATCCGGGGCGTCGTTAGCAATCCCCGCTGGACCCTGCCCAACACGCGCACGCCGTCAGACGACGCGGGCAAGCTTCCACTCCCCGACCGCGCAGCCATGGACGAGTTCGTGGATCAGACAAAAACGCTGGTTGGAGCCCTCGGCTGGGATCTCTTCCGAGAAGTCCGCGGTCGTGCGCCGGAGCATATCGCAGGGCGAGAACTGCCAGAGGCTGAAATCCATGAAAGCCCTCGGTTCTTCTTCCGAGGCGAGGGCTTCGCGGCAGAGATGGAGATTGGGCCCTCCGGGGATTTCGTCGTCACAGCAGGTTCGAGGGCAAGGGTCCGGACGACGCGAACGATACCTAGAGGTACGGTCACGCTCCGGAACACCCTTGTCGAGAAGGGTGTCCTCCGCGAGGAAGGCGATTTTCTTGTCTTCACAAGCGCCTACAGTTTCACGTCTGCCTCTGCCGCAGCTGCGGCGGTCATTGGTGCGAGCGCCAATGGCCGGATCCTCTGGAAGCTCCCGGACGGACGCAATTACGCCGACTGGGAAGCCTCTTAAGGCATGTAAGATTGCGCCTCCGAGTGAGGCCCCTAGTGCGGTAGCAAGTTGGATTTCTGTTCCATCTCGCTGACGCCACCCACGTCGAACCGCTTCGCGGACGCACTCAAAAAGTTATTCGCTTTCAGTTGCTTGCTAGAAATTCACCAAATTGGCGCAGTCATGAGGTCCGTAGAATGTTGACCGAGAGAGACCGCTTCCGAGCTGCTTGGCGCTGCGACAAGTGCTCAGCCAATCCCGCATAACCCTCGAAAATAACGGAAAAATCCGGCCGCAGCCGGATCGGGAGAATGCTTTCGCAGGGGCAAGTGGCGGAGCGAGAGGGATTCGAACCCTCGAGACGGTTCCCCGCCTACACACTTTCCAGGCGTGCGCCTTCGACCACTCGGCCACCGCTCCGTGGGATGGGGTCTAGCCTGTGACGCAGGGATCTGCAAGCCCGATGTCAGAGCTTGGAGACACGGTTTTGCAGCTCGGCCAATTGGCGTCTGATCTCGGCCATGTCCTTGGCATCATCGCGGGATTGCGACGGTGCATCTGGGGCGTCGTCTTCGGGTTCAGGGCCCGAGGCGCCGCCACGCCAGCCACCCATCATGGTCTTCAGGAACATCTGCTGTTGGCGCTGAAGCGCCTCGAAGCCGGGCATCGATGACATCGGGTTCGACATCGATGCCATGTTCTCCATCACCTTGGACTGGCCGTCGCGCAGCATTTCGAAGCTGGCGGCCAGGAACTGGGGGACGACGGATTGGGCGTTGGTCGTGTAACTGCGCACCAGGTCGGTCAGCACGTCCAGCGGCAGCACGCTTTCGCCGCGGCTTTCATGTTCGGCAATGATCTGCAGCATATATTGACGGGTCAGATCGTCGCCCGATTTCAGATCGACAATCTTCACCTCGCGGCCTTCGCGGATGAACGCGGCAATGTCTTCGAGGGTCACGTAATCGCTGGTCTCGGTGTTGTACAGGCGGCGGCTTGCGTAACGCTTGATCAGCAGGGGCGCAGATGATGCGGCCATCAGGGCTTCCTTGGGGTCGTTTCGGCCATGATGAAAGCTGCACATCCAAAAGGCAAAGGAAAAAGACCCGTGCCACGGCGCGCATGAAAAAGGGCAGCCGAAGCTGCCCCTTCGTGACCACGTCGGTCGAACTGATTACTTGGCGGTTGCGGTGGCGCTGGCGGCCTTCTTGGCGGCAGCCTGCGTGTCGCGGGTCGCTTTTTCGGCGACTTTCTGGGCGTCCGATGCCATATCCTTGCCGGCGGTCAGCATCAGGTCGACGGTATCCATCTGCACCTTCTTGGCGACTTCGGCATAGGCGGCCATGTGCTCGGCAGCCATTTCGGCCGACGAAGATGCGAAATCGCTCATGGCCTTGGCGTAATCGGCAGGCTCTTCCTTCTTGGAGGCCATCTCACCCATGCGGGCGATCGAATCCTTGGCCCACTGGGCCGAGATCTCGGTCGAGCGTTCGGCAGCGGTCAGAGCGACCTTCGCCAGCTTTTCGCCCAGCATGCTCTGGGACTTCATGGCTTCCTGCATCGAGCTGGTATCGATCGGAAAGTTCGCCATCATGTCCTGCATCGTCTTCGCAAAATCGGGGGTCTTGGCCATAACATAAACTCCTGTAACTGCGACGACAGAGAGACTGAAAGGGAACGATCGTCGCTTCTATTCCATGGCCCCAATATGCATGCTGCAGTGCAGCATTTCAAGGGGTTTGTTCTGCAGCGCGGCAAAATGAGACGGATTCGGCACTTTGGGCCAACCCCTTGATCCGCCCTGCGCTGCATTCCCGGATCAGCCGACACGCTCGTGGACATAGCTGCCCGGAGCGGGTTCCAGCCCTTCCTCGGGGGTTCGGGCATCGACCATCGCCCCTGCCCGTTCCGCCAGCCATTCGCCCCAGCGCGGCCACCAGCTGCCCTCATGAAAGCTGGCCGATTCCTTCCAGGTTTCGTGACCGTTGGCGAAATCGTCGTCGCTGAGATAATGGCCGTATTTCTTCTTGGACGGCGGGTTCACGATGCCTGCGATATGGCCGGATTGGGACAGGATGAAGGTCTTGTCCTTGGCACCCATTGCCGCGATGCCGCGCCAGCTGTCCTTCCAGGGCGCAATATGGTCGGTCTCGCAGGCGATGGCGCATAGCGGCACCTTGACGTCCGACAGATGCAAGCGCTGGCCCATGATCTCGAACCCGTCGCCTGCAAAGGCGTTCTTCTGGCACAGCCCATGCAGATATTGCATCGCCATGCGTCCCGGCAGGTTCGTGCTGTCTCCGTTCCAGAACAGCAGGTCAAAGGCCGGCGGCGCTTCGCCCATCATATAGCTGCGGATCGCCGGCCCCCAGACCAGGTCATTGGCGCGCAGGAAGCTCATGGTGCGCGACATCAGATGGGACCGCAGCAGGCCGTGACGCTTGACCTCCTCGGCGATGCCGGACACGAAATCATCCTGCAGGAAACTGGTGAACTCGCCCTGGTCGGAAAAATCGGTCAGGGTGGTGAAGAATGTCGCCGAATTGACCCGATTGTCACCGCGCTTTTCCAGCAATGCCAGTGCCAGCGCCAGCGTCGTACCAGCGATGCAGTAACCGACGGCATTCAATTGTTTCTGGTCGGTCAGGTCGCGAACCTTGTCCATCGCCTCCAGATAGGCGGCGATGTAATCCTCCATCCCGGTTTCCGACAGTTCGGGACCGGGGTTCTTCCAGCTGACGATGAACAGGGTGTGTCCCTGATCCAGCAGCCAGCGGATCATGCTGTTCTGCGGCTTGAGGTCCAGGATATAGAACTTGTTGATCCAGGGCGGAAAGATCATCAGCGGAAGAGCATGGACCTTGCCGGTGCTGGGGCCGTACTGGATCAGTTCGTACAGAGGGGCGCGATGGACCACGGAACCGGGGGCAGTGCCGATATTGTCGCCCACCGCAAAGGCATTGCGATCGGCCAGCGAAACCACCATTTCGCCACCGTTCAGCTCGACGTCGCGGACCAGGTTCTCCAGCCCGCGCACCAGGCTTTCACCCTCGGTCTCGATGGCCTTTTCCAGCGCGTCGGGATTCGTCGCCAAGAAGTTCGTGGGCGCCATCATGTCGACGATCTGGTTGGTCAGCCAGTCGACGCGCCGGCGGGCCACCTGATCGGGCAGCTCCAGCTCGCTGGCCGCCTCGCGCAGCGCGCGGGCATTGGTCAGGTACTGCTTCTTGATCAGGTTGAAATAGGGATGGCTCTGCCACAACGGGTTGGCGAAACGCTTGTCGCCGGGTTCATCGCCTTCGGGGGCGGAAAGCTGGCCCTTGGCCAAGGCCTGCTGCGCGCGGGAGTAATTCGTCAGCGTTTCCGCCCAATAGGAGACCTGCGTTTCCAGCATGCGCGCCGGATGCTCGGTCAGCGTTTTCATGAACGCACCCGTCGCCGTCATGAACAGATCGGCCCCCGGCCCTTCGACACCCGGGTTGGGCAGGCTGCGCGCGCTGAAGGCCTGCATCAGGCGCTGGCCCAGATCCTCGATCCGCTCGATGTTCTGCGCCAGCTTCTTGGCGGTCGGCCCGTGGCCGTGACCGGCCATGCGGGACAGCATGCGGGCAGCCTCCTGCTGGGTTTCCCGCATGGTCCGGGCAGGATCGGCCTGCGCCGGATCTTTGGGTGCCTGCGCGGTGGGCTCAGGATCAGCCTGAACGGGATCTGGCTTGGCGGCCGCCTTGGGGGTGGCCTTCGCGGACGGTTTGCGTACCGTCTTATGGGGGGGCTTCGCCGGGGACTTTTCTTGCTGCACCGCAGCATCATCCTGCCCCCCTTCGGCGGCCGGGGTCTTGGCGCGTGCTTTTGCCTTGGACGACCTGCTGCGCCCTGCCGCGGTAACTTCTTTGTCCGTTTTCCTTGGCTGGCTTGCCATATGAAACATTCCCCCCTAATAATATTGGAATGATACGCGCAGGGCAGGCAAGGCGTAAACCCGGCTTGTGACCGAAAATTCGGCACGCCTCTACCGCGAAGAAACTGATGCCGCAGCGCAGCAAAATGGTGGATGACATGCCGGTCAAGGGTCTCAAGGGCATCGTGTCCTATGACGCGATGGAAACGATCAGAAACACGAATGAATGGCTGGGCGCCACGGCGCGCGCCATGGGATCCTATCCCGCCTTCGCGCTGGTGCCGAACCCGGCCTTCCGTGTGCTCAGCGCCTGGGGCCGCGTCACGGAACGCAGCTTTGGCCGCATGGTCTTGAAGCCCGATTGGGAAATCCCCAGCATCGTCGGCGAAGAAGGTCAGGACCACATCGTCTATGTCGAACCCGAACTGCGCAAGCCCTTCGGCGACCTGATCCATTTCCGCGTGGCGCGCCGCGAACCGATGCCGCGCAAGGTGCTGCTGGTCGCGCCCATGTCGGGCCATTACGCGACGCTGATGCGGTCCACCGTCATCTCGCTTCTGCCCGATTGCGAGGTCTACGTCACCGATTGGCACAATGCCCGCGACATTCCCGTCAGCGAAGGCAAGTTCGACATCGAGGATTACACCAGCTATCTGGTCGATTTCATCCGGCATCTGGGTCCCGACACCAATGTCATCGCCGTTTGCCAACCCGCACCGCTGGCCTTGGCCGCAACCGCGATCCTGGCCGCCGAAGACCCCAATGCCCAGCCCCGCACGCTGACCCTCATCGGCGGCCCGGTCGATCCCGACGCCGCCGCGACCGAGGTGACTGATTTCGGCAACCGCATCACCATGGGCGAGCTGGAGCATCTGGTCATCCAGTCGGTGGGCTTCAAGTATCGCGGCGCGGGCCGGATGGTCTATCCGGGTCTGGCACAGCTGGGCAGCTTCATCGCGATGAACGCGGAATCTCACAGCCGCGCCTTCATCAACCAGATCTTCGCCGAGGCACGCGGCACCGCATCGGACGCCGACAAGCACAACAAGTTCTATGATGAATATTTAGCCGTGATGGATATGACGGCGGAATTCTATCTGTCGACGGTCGAACGCATCTTCAAGAACCTGGAAATCGCCCAGAACCGCTTTACCGTGAACGGAACCCCAGTCGACATCAGCAAAATCACAGACGTGGCCGTCATGACCGTCGAAGGCGGCAATGACGACATCTCGGCCCCCGGCCAATGCGTGGCCGCGCTGGATCTGTGCAGCGGCGTTCCCGCCGAAAAGAAGGTCCAGCATCTGGAACCGGGCGCAGGCCATTACGGCATCTTTGCTGGCAAATCCTGGCGGCTGAACATCCGTCCGCTGGTTCTGGACTTCATCGACGACAATGCGGCCCTGCCGGATTCGATCAAGCCGAAACGCCGCCGCAGGGAAGGCGCCAAGAACCCCGATTGCGGTGCCGTCGACACGATGGACAACGGCAAGATGGCCGTCTGAGGGCATCGGAACCCGCGCTTCGCGGCATCGTTATAGTCCCGAACGGCCGCATGGCGCGGCCCAAGGGGAATGCAGATGACCGATCACGACAAGCGCGCCGACCAGTTCTGGAACCGTCTGGATGACGTGAATGCAGGCATGCTGGGCACCACCGAGGACCCTCGGCTGGTGCCCATGTCGCATTACGCCGACCGCGACCAGTCCACGCTGTGGTTCATCGGCGCCAAGGGCACCGACCTTGCCGAAACCTTGGTTGGTGGTCCCAAGGATGCCATCCACGTGGTCACCGATGCTGGCGAAGGTCTTTACACTCGCATCCATGGCAGCCTGTCGCTGTCCGATGACCGCGCCAAACTGGACGAGATCTGGAATGCCGTCGCCTCCAGCTGGTTCGAGGGCGGCAAAGACGATCCCGACGTCCAGCTGATGCGCATGACCCTGTCCGAGGCCGAAGTCTGGGCCACCGGCGGCAGCGTCAGCTTTCTGTTCCAGATCGCCAAGTCCAAGGTAACCGGCGACAAGCCCGACATGGGCGAACATTACACCCTGCCGTTGTAGGGGCCATCAGACCGGCAGATCCACGATCGTGCCGGTCACCAGATCCAGACATTCGGGCGTCGAGAAGCGATGATCGGCGCCCTTGACCATTGTCAGCCGCAGGTCTGGCGACGCGGCATGCGCCATCAGGTCCAGCGCCCATTGCATCGGCACATCCGTGTCGGCGGTCCCCTGCAGCAGGCGGACGGGGAATGGCAGGTCCAAGGGCTGGTTCATGACCTGTTGATGACGCCCATCCTCGATCAGGCGGCGGGTGATGATATAGGGCTGGTCGGCATAATCGCTTGGCAGTTCCAGTCTGCCATCGCGCATCAGGGTTGCACGCTGATCGTCGGAAAAGCCGGGCCAGAAGCCGCGTTCGGTAAAATCGGGAGCGGCGGCGATGGTCACCAGACCCGCCACGCGTTCAGGCATGCGGCGCGCCACCAGCAGGCTGATCCAGCCACCCATCGATGACCCGACCAGCACTTGTGGCCCTTCGGTCAGGGAAGTGATCGCATGAAACGCGTCCTCGGCCCAATCGCCGATGCAGCCGTCCTCGAAGGCTTCGCTGCTGTCACCATGACCGGAGTAATCGAAACGCAGGAAGGCGCGGCCCTGCGCGCGGGCCCATTCCTCCAGATGCACGGCCTTGGTGCCGGTCATGTCGGATTTGAATCCGCCCAAGAACACGATGCCGGGCCCCTGCCCCTTGGTCCGCCGATAGGCGATGCGCCGCCCCGAAGGCGTATCCAGATAGTCATTCATCATCCAACCTCGTCCAATCCATAGGCGACCCATGCCCCGGCAACGGATGCCACGGCAAAGACCGCGATGACCCAAGGGGCGCCCAAGGCCGCCAGCGCCGCCGATGCCGCGCCTGCCACCAGAATCACCACGCCGACGACCAGGTTCGACACGGCGGTATAGGCCGCCCGCTGATCATCGGGCGCCATGTCCACCAGATAGGTCGACCGCCCCTGCCTGACACCGTGATAGGCGATCATCAGCCCGAACAAAACCACCGCGATCGCTGCGGCATACCCCGCCAGTCCCGCGACCCTCAGCCCGATGGCCATTGCCAAGGCGACCGAGGCCGCCGTCCCCGACCAGATCAGCACCCGGCGCGCCGAACGGTCCGACATCCGTCCCCAGACCCAGGAGGACAGCAGCGATGCCAGCGCCGATGCCAGCACCAGCAGGCCCAGCTGACGGTCATCCGCATCCTGACCCGCCGCCAGCACCAGCAGATAGGGCGGCGCAAGGGCCGTCCCGACCAGCAGCGACCGCGCCAGCACGAAACGCGCCAGCTGTCCGTCACGCCGCAGCAGCGACAGCTGGGCCAGCGATTGCCGCAGACTCAGCATGTCCTCGCGCGGTTGGGGCCTTTCGTCCAGCGTGGCGAACGCCGCGCCGCCCATTATCCAGGCCGCCCCTGCCAGCAGGATCGCCCCGATGACCAGCGGCGCCCGGTCCACCGGCCCCCAGAGCAGCAGCAAGGCAAAGATGATGACGCCTGCCGCCCCGATGCTGCTGGCAAGCCCGGTGGCCGATCCGCGCCGCGACTTGCCCACCGTCTTGCCCAGCACGTCCTTGTAGCTGGCCGAACAGGCCGACCGTGCCAGCGCCAGCACTGCCAGCAGCCCGACAATGGCAAGCCCCGCCGCCGCCCCCTGCATCACCATCGCCGCCAAGGCGATCCCAAGCGCGGCCAGCCCCTGCACGATGCTGCCCACCGCCCAGACCCATTTGCGGCGCGGCAGCGCGCCGATGGCACCTGCGGTGAACAGCTGCGGCAGCAGGGACCCCGCCTCGCGCACCGGGACCAGAAGGCCGATGAAGACCGACCCCGCACCCAGATGCGTCAGCAGCCAGGAGAGCACCAGCTTGGCATCGACCAGCCCATCGCCCAGCTTGGACCCCGACAGCGCCGCGACATGGCGCAGGAAATTGCGCGGCTCGGCCTGTTTCTGGTCGCCATCCAGCCCGCCATCGGGTTCGGGGTCATCGACCAAGGCCTCGAACAGCTGTTCCTCTATGTCTTTCATCGGGTCATCCTGATTGCTGCGACCACTTATCTTGACAGTTTTTGCGCGGGGGTCCATTCCTGCCGCCGACCATAACCCGCAACCGGGCGTTCCGTGGGCGCCAAACCGACGAGGAGGACCTATGTCCCAGATTTCCCTCACCTTCCCCGATGGCAATTCGCGCGACTACGATGCCGGCGTCACCGCCGCCGAAGTGGCCGAGAGCATCGCCCCCAGCCTGGCCAAGCGCGCCATCAGCGCCAGCCTGGACGGTCGCCACATCGACCTGGCATGGCCCATCACTTCCAGCGGTCAGATCGCCATCCATTCGATGAAGGACGAGGATCAGGCGCTGGAACTGATCCGCCACGATTTCGCCCATGTCATGGCCCGCGCCGTCCAGTCGATCTGGCCCGACGTCAAGGTCACCATCGGCCCGGTCCGCGATCACGGCTGGTTCTATGATTTCGACCGCGCCGAGCCCTTCACCCCCGAAGATCTGGCGGTGATCGAAGCCGAGATGAAGAAGATCATCGGCGCCCGCGACCCCGTCCGCACCGAGGTCTGGGACCGCGACCGCGCCATCGCCCATTACAAGGCCGCGAACGAACCCTTCAAGCTGGAGCTGATAGACCGCATCCCAGGGGACGAGGACCTGCGGATGTACTGGCACGGCGACTGGCAGGACCTGTGCCGCGGCCCGCATTTGCAGAACACCGGCCAACTGCCCGCGGACGCCTTCAAGCTGACCCATATCGCCGGGGCCTATTGGCTGGGCGATGCGACGCGCCCGCAGCTGCAGCGCATCTATGGCGTGGCCTTCCGCAACCGCGACGACCTCAAGGCGCATATGACCATGCTGGAGGAAGCCGCCAAGCGCGACCACCGCAAGCTGGGCCGCGAGATGGACCTGTTCCACATGCAGGAGGAGGCGCCGGGCCAGATCTTCTGGCATCCGAACGGCTGGAACATCTATACCACGCTGCAGGATTACATGCGCCGCAAGCAGCGCGCCGACGGCTATGTCGAGGTCAACACCCCGCAGGTCGTCAGCCGCAAGCTGTGGGAGGAATCCGGCCATTGGGAAAACTATCAGGACAACATGTTCATCGTCGAGGTCGACGAGGAACATGCCAAGACCAAGACCATCAACGCGTTGAAGCCGATGAACTGCCCCTGCCACGTGCAGATCTTCAACCACGGCCTGAAATCCTATCGCGACCTGCCGCTGCGCATGGCCGAGTTCGGCTCGTGCAACCGCTATGAACCCTCGGGGGCGCTGCACGGCATCATGCGGGTCCGCGGCTTTACCCAGGACGACGCGCATATCTTCTGCACCGAAGACCAGATCGAGGTCGAGACCAAGAAATTCATCGATTTCCTGGCGGGCATCTATGCCGATCTGGGCTTTACCGGCTGGCGGATCAAGCTGTCGACGCGCCCCGAAAAGCGCATCGGGTCGGACGAAAGCTGGGATCGGGTCGAGTCGGCCTTGGGCAATGCCTGCCAAGCGGCGGGCTATGACTACACCATCTTCCCGGGCGAAGGCGCCTTCTATGGTCCCAAGCTGGAATTCGTGCTGACCGACGCGATCGGGCGCGACTGGCAATGCGGCACGCTGCAGGTGGACCCGAACCTGCCGGAACGGCTGGACGCGGAATATGTCGGCGCCGACGGTCACAAGCACCGTCCCATCATGCTGCACCGCGCCGTGCTGGGCAGTTTCGAGCGGTTCATCGGCATCCTGATTGAAAGCCATGCGGGCAAGCTGCCGCTGTGGCTGGCCCCGCGCCAGGTCGTGGTCGCTTCGATCGTGTCGGATGCCGACGATTACGTCCACGAGGTCGTCGTCGCACTGCGCGCGGCCGGCATCCGCGCCGAGGCCGACACCCGCAACGAAAAGATCAACTACAAGGTCCGCGAACATTCCGTGGCCAAGGTCCCCGCGATCATGGCCATCGGCATGAAGGAGGTCGAGGACCGCACCGTGTCCTTGCGCCGCCTGGATGCACAAGGCAGCCGCACCCTGGCCCTGTCCGAGGCCATCGACATGCTGACCGCCGAGGCGACCGCCCCGGACCTGCGCTGAATCGACGTGCCGTCACACAAGCTTCACGCGCGGGCGCCGGCCTGCGCGTAAAACAGGCTTGCGTTTTAACACGATTCGTTCATCCTTTCATTTGCGTGAGCAAAGACTTTCTACCGCTCCCTTTACGGGCAGCCGGAAGACCGAAAGCGGGCTGCACGGCCTGGCGCAATCCCTGCGCCGGGATGACTTGAAGGAGAGAACGGTTATGGCGACCGGAACGGTAAAGTGGTTCAACGCCACCAAGGGCTTTGGCTTTATTGCACCCGATGATGGCGACAAGGATGTCTTCGTCCATATTTCGGCCGTGGAACGCGCCGGACTGACGGGTCTGCAGGACAACCAGAAGATCAGCTACGAATTGCAGTCGGGCCGTGATGGCCGTGCATCGGCCAGCGATCTGCAACTGCTCTAAGACGCGCTTTCGGCGTGTCCTGACGGCCCGTTTGCGCGGGCCGTTTTTCTTTGGCTGAAAGGTCTTCCGATCCTTGCGGAACGCCCTGCCATGAACCTTGCCGAACATGTTCTGACTGCGGCCCAAACCGCGCCCGACAAACCGGCCCTTTCGGTTGTGGGCCTGTCGGACGCTGATCACTGGTCGTTTTCGCGCTTGTCGCAAGCGGTCCGCGGCACGGCCACCGGATTGCAACGGCGGGTTTGCGTCCCGACGACCGGCTGCTGATGCGGCTGGGAATCGGCCGTCCTTTCCCATCGCCTATCTAGGGGCGATCGCGGCGGGCATCGTCGCGGTGCCGACATCGGCCCAGCTGAGCGGTCCCGAAATCACCCGCATGGCCGCGCAGATCGGCCCTGCGATGGCCGGTCCCGAGATCGCCCTTCCCGACCACCCTGCGCCCGTCTTGTCCGAGGCGAAGCTGACCGCCATGGCCGACCTGCCACCCGCCGATTTCGTGCAGGGTGATCCGGACCGGCTGGCCTATATCATCTTCACCTCGGACTGTTCGGGCCGGCCGCGCGCCGTGATGCATACCATCGCGCATCTCGGCCCGACGCATGATGTTCCAGGGCTGGTACGACCTGAACCCCACGGACCGAATGCTGCATGCCGGGGCCTTCAACTGGAGGTTCACCCTTGGGACGAGCCTGCTGGACCCGTGGACGGTGGGCGCGACGGCGATCATCCCGGCCCAAGGCACCGCGATCGAACAGATCCCGCAACTCGCCTTGCGCCACGGCGCGGCCCTGCTGGCGGCGGCGCCGGGCGTCTTTCGCCGTCTGCTGCGTGCGTCTTGGCAGCTTATCGCAAACTTGCGCCATGGATTGGCGGCGGGGGAACGGCTTGATCCCACATTGCGCCGCGCGTGGCAGGCCCGCATCGGGACGGACCTGCACGAAGCCATGCGCGCATCCGTCACGTGGCCTTCTGGACGGCCACGGCCGGTGAATTGCAGGCTCTGGCCGCCAAAGGGTTGGCACGCTACAAGCAGCCCCGCAATTTCATCGAACTGCCGGACCTGCCCCGCACGCCCACCGGCAAGATCAACCGCCGCGCCCTGCGCAAGGCTTACTGCAAGGACCGATCATGACCCGCCTTGATATCTTCGCCGACCCCGTCTGCCCCTGGTGCCTGATCGGCAAGCTGGAACTGGATGCCGCGCTGGTCAACCGCCCCGACCATCCCTTCGCGATCACCTGGCACCCCTTTCGCCTGAACCCGCAGATGCCGCCCCAGGGCATGGACCGCGCCGAATACCTGACCGCCAAGCTGGGCGAAGACGCGCAGGCCGCCGAAGAGGCCGTCGCCAAACGCGCCGCCGATCTGGGCGTGACGCTGAACCCGTCCCCACGCGAACCAGACACCACTGACGCCCACCGCCTGATGCATTGGGCGGGCCTCGAGGGCTTTCAGGATGCGGTGATGACCGGCCTTCTGCGCGCCCATTGGCTGGAGGCCGCCGATATCGGCGACCATGAAACCCTGACCCGCATCGCCGCCGCCGCGGGCATGGACATCGCGACGACGGCGCGGCTGCTGGCCGGCGACGCGGATCGTGACGAGGTCGCCAGCCGCGAAGCTCATGCCCGACAGCGCGGCATCAATTCGGTCCCGACCTTCATCGTCGCCGACACACATGCGGTCAGCGGCGCCCAACCTGCAGCGCTGTGGGAAGGGGTCATCGATGAATTGACCGGCCGGCAGCCTCAATAATATTGCATAGTCTGCAAAATGGGTCTATCTGCCGGGTCTGAACCGACAGGTGATCCCCATGACCGACACGACCATGACCGGCACGACGCAGCAGCGTCGCCTGCCCCTGCCCGAATTCATTGCGATGCTGGCGTTTCTCTTTGCCACCATCGCTTTCTCGATGGACGCCATGCTGCCGGCCCTGCCCCGGATCGCGGCGGACCTGACCCCGGACAATGTCAACCGCGCCCAGCTGATCCTGACCAGCTTCGTGGCGGGCATGGGGTTGGGGACGCTGTTTGCAGGTCCGCTGTCGGATGCACTTGGACGCAAGCGGACCATCACACTTGGCTTTGGTATCTATATCCTGGCGACCATCGCGGCGCTTTATGCAGATTCGCTGGAACTGCTGCTGCTTGCCCGCTTTGTCCAGGGCATCGGCGCGGCCGGTCCGCGCATCGTGGGCCTGGCGCTGGTCCGCGACCTGTACCAAGGCCGCGAGATGGCCCGCATCACCAGCTTTGTCATGATGATCTTCATCACGGTGCCGGCCATCGCGCCGACCCTGGGTGCGGGCATCATCAGCCTGTCGGACTGGCACGGGGTCTTCATCGCCTTCATCGTCTTCGCCCTGATCGGCGCCAGCTGGCTGAACATCCGCCAGGCCGAGACCCTGCCCCCGCCCGAACGCCGCCCCCTGCGCATCGGCACCCTGGTCTCGGCCGCGCGCGAGGTCCTGTCGAACCGCCAGGTCATGCTGGCCACCGTGATCCTGACCCTGGGCTTCGGGCAGATGTTCGGGCTGCTTTCCTCGGCGCAACAGCTGTTCGGCGAAACCTATGACAAGGGCGAGAATTTCCACCTCTGGTTCGCGCTTATGGCGCTGCTGTCGGGATCGGGCACGGTGCTGAACGCCAGTTTCGTGATGCGCTTCGGGATGCGACGGATGGCGAAATGGGCCTATGTCATGCAGACCGTCGTGTCGGGGACGATGATGGTGCTGATGCTGGCCGACGTGATCCCCGCATCGCTGCAATTCCCAGTCTTCTTCTTCTGGGCGACCAGCGTCTTCTTTATGGCGGGCGTCACCTTCGGCAACTTGAACGCTTTGGCGCTGCAGCATATGGGCCATATTGCGGGGATGGCGGCCTCGATCGTGGCGGCGATCTCGACGCTTTCGGCGGTGCTGATCGCGGCGCCGGTGGGCCTGCTTTACGACGGGACGGCGATGCCCGCGATCACCACGACGCTGATCTGTTCGGCCTTGGCCTGGATCCTGATCCGCCGATTGGGCGACTGACATAACAAAGGGCGGGACATCTCGTCCCGCCCTTTTCAGTTTTGTCTCTGCGCCTTGCTTCAGGCGGCCACTTCCTCAGGGACCTTGGCGCCGGTCATGTAGGCCACGGCATCCGACATCGAATGGTCCTTGGGGTTGATGACGCAGAGGCGCTTGCCCAGACGGTGGATGTGGATGCGGTCGGCCACCTCGAAGACATGGGGCATGTTGTGGCTGATCAGGACGATCGGGATGCCACGCGACCGGACGTCCTGGATCAGGTCCAGCACGCGACGGCTTTCCTTGACGCCAAGCGCCGCCGTCGGCTCGTCCAGGATGATGACGCGGCTGCCGAAGGCGGCGGCACGGGCCACGGCCACGCCCTGACGCTGACCGCCCGACAGGGTCTCGACGGGCTGGCTGATGTTCTGGATGGTCATCAGCCCCAGCTCGGACAGTTTTTCGCGGGCGAACTGATCCATGGCTGGCTTGTCCAGCATGCCGAAATACTTGCCCATGAAATCCTTGCGGACGATCTCGCGGCCCATGAACATGTTGTCCGAGATGGACAGCGCAGGTGACAGCGCCAGCGTCTGATAGACCGTCTCGATGCCGGCCTTGCGGGCATCCAGCGGGCTGTCGAAGCTGATCGGCTTGCCGTTCAGCCGGATCTCGCCCTCATCGGGACGCACGGCGCCCGACAGGGCCTTGATCAGGCTGGACTTGCCGGCGCCGTTATCGCCGATCACGGCCAGGATCTCGCCGGGATAGAGGTCGAAATCCGCATGGTCCATGGCTGTCACGCGACCATAGCGCTTGACCAGGTTGCGGGCGGAAAGAAGCGGCTCGGTCATGACGACACCTTTCTGATCCATTGGTCGATGGCGACGGCGAAGATGATCAGCCAGCCGGTCGCGAACAGCTGCCACAGCACGTCCACACCCGCCAGGCGCAGCCCCGAGTTGAAGACGCCCACGATCAGCGCACCGATCAGCGGCCCCAGGATCGATCCGCGTCCACCGAAGAGGGAAATCCCGCCGATCACCACGGCCGTGATGGATTCCAGGTTGGCCTCGAAGAACGAGGTCGGGCTGATCGAACCGACGCGGCCGATGGACGACCACGCGGCCAGACCGCAGATCACGCCGGCGACGACATAGACCGACATCAGGATCTTCTTGGTCTGGATACCCGCCAGCGCCGCCGATTCCGGATCGTCACCCACCGCATAGACCCGGCGACCCCATGCGGTCTTGTAGAGCGCATAGTAAAGCACCGCGAAAACGATGATCATCAGGATCACGCCATAGGTCAGCACCGCGCCGCCAAGGTTGAAGCGGGTGCCAAAGAATTTCAGCAGCGGCGCCTCGGCGTCCAGCGTCTGGCTTCGGATCGTTTCCCGACCCGACAAGTAATAGTTCAGCGCCAGGAAGATGTTCCAAGTGCCAAGCGTGGTGATGAAGGGCGGCAGCTTTAGCCGCGTGATCAGCAGACCGTTCAGCGCACCTGTGCCCGCCCCGCAGGCCAGGCCGATGACGATGGCGATCGGCACCGGAATGCCGAAATTCACCGCCAGATTGCCCATGATCACCGAAATCAGCACCATGACCGCGCCGACCGACAGGTCGATCCCCGCCGTCAGGATCACCAGCGACTGCGCCGCTGCCAGCGTGCCCACGACCGCCACCTGCTGCAGGATCAGCGACAGGTTGAAGGCCGAGAAGAAATTGGGAGAGATCAGCCCGAAGGCGATCAGCGACAGCACCAGCACGATGACCGGTACCATGGTGGGATATTGGTGCAGGAAATGCTGCGTCCGGTCCAGAAGGCTGCGCGAGTGGTGATCGAACTGTGCAACCGTCTCGCCGGCATTTCGCTGGACCACGGGATCTGGGGAATCGGACATCAATGTCTCCGTGGGTTTGACCGAAGGGGCACGGCGGCGACAGGGGTCGCCGCCGTGCGGTCACATTGTCATGGTCGGGGTGCTGGTCGGGCGGGGATCAGCCCCAGCAACGCTCCAGGCCTTCTTCGACGCTGATCGACTCGACGCCTTCGACGGCTTCATCCGTGACCAGGTTGACGCCGGTATTGGTGAAGTCCAGACCTTCGCTGGTCTCGGGCTTGGTGCCGTCCTTGGCAAAGGCTGCGATGGCCTCGACGCCCATGGATGCCATCAGCAGCGGATACTGCTGCGAGGTGGCGCCGATGACGCCTTCCTGGACGTTGGTCACACCCGGGCAACCACCATCGACCGAAACGATCAGCACGTCGCTTTCCTTGCCGAACGACTTCAGCGCCTCATAGGCACCGGCCGCGGCGGGTTCGTTGATGGTATAGACCAGGTTGATGCCCGGGTCCTTCTGCAGCAGGGCTTCCATCGCCTCGCGGCCGCCTTCCTCGTTTCCCGAGGTGACGTCGTGGCCGACGATGCGCGCGTCATCCTCGTCACCGATCTGGTTCTCATCCTTGACGTCGATGCCGAAGCCTTCCAGGAAGCCCTGGTCGCGCAGCACGTCAACCGACGGCGATGCGGCCGACAGGTCCAGCATGGCGATCTTGGCATCGGCAGCCGCATCACCCATCTTGCCCGCGGCCCATGCGCCGATCAGGCGACCGGCTTCACGGTTGTCGGTGGCAAAGGTCGCATCGGCCGCGTCGATCGGGTCCAGCGGCGTGTCCAGTGCGATGACCAGCATGCCGTTGTCACGGGCCTGGCTCAGCGAATCGACGATGGCCTTGGTGTCGGATGCGGCGATCAGGATGCCCTTGGCACCCGCCGCGATGCAGCTTTCGACGGCCTGCTGCTGGGTTTCGTGGTCACCATCGACCTTGCCGGCAAAGGTCATCAGCTCGATCCCAAGCTCATTGGCCTTCTCGGTCGCGCCTTCCTTCATCTTAACGAAGAACGGGTTGATGTCGGTCTTGGTGATCAGACAGGCTTTGGTGGTGTCCTGCGCTTGGGCAAAACCTGCCGAAAAGGCAAGCACCGACAAGGCGACGGACGCGCGGAAAACAGTCTTCATGGTCACTTTACAAATCTCCTCCAGCATGGCGGTTCCTCGGCCGCCTTGAAGATAGAAAGCATCAAGAAATAGCACTTGTCAATAAATCAATCATGTTGATTAATGCGATTTCGGAGGAGAACCGCATGCCAACTGATCGTGTCGACCCCGGCCGGATCAGCCGGAACGAAAGGCTCGTGCTGTCGCTGATACGACGCCACGGCCCCCTGTCGCGTGCCGCCCTGTCGCAGCATATCGACCTGTCGGCGCAGTCGGTCACCAACCTGACGCGCAAGCTGATCCAGGCGGGCCTCTTGGAGGCCGAGGCCGCGGTCAGGGGCAAGGTCGGCCAGCCCTCGACCCCCTTGGCGCTGGCGCCCGGCGGCGCGCTGTTCCTGGGACTGAAGATCGGGCGCCGGCTGGCCGAACTGGCCCTGGTGGATTTCACCGGCCAGGTCCGCATGCACCGCCAGGAGGTCTATGCCTTTCCCGATCCCGAACGCGTCCTGGCCTTTGCCCGCCATGGGCTGGCCACCATTCTGAACTCTCTGCGCGCCGATGAAATGCGCCGCCTGATGGGTCTGGGCATCGCCGCACCCTATCGGCTGTGGGACTGGGGCAGCGACATGGAAGCATGGCTGAATGTCGATCTGCATCGCATCCTGGAGGCCGAGATGCCCTTCCCGGTCTTTCTGGAAAACGACGCCACCACCGCCTGCGCGGCCCAGTTGATCTTTGGCGGCCAGCCGCTGCCCCCCGATTTCCTGCACGCCTATGTCGCCCATTTCGCGGGCGGCGGCATCGTGCTGGACGGCGCCCTGCGCCATGGGCCACAGCGAAATGCCGCAGCCTTGGGATCGATGCCCATTCCGGGCGGTGGCCAGTTGCTCGACGTCGCCTCGGTCGCGGCGCTGGAACGTGATATCGGCCATGTGCTGCCCCCCGACGATTCGGGCTGGAACGTTCCCTTGCAGCAAGAAATCGAATGGGCCGAACGGGCTGGCAAGGCCCTGGCCTTTGTCGCCCTGTCGGCGGTCGCGCTGGCCGACCTGCCGCTGGTGGTGATCGACGGCGCGCTGCCTTCGGCCACGCGGACACGCCTGGCCCAGGCCACCCGCCATGCGCTGTCGCAGGAACCTGCCGCCGGCATCGACCTGCCCCAGGTGATCGAAGGCACTTTGGGCCGCAGCGCCCGGATTTTGGGGGCGGCGGCCCTGCCCCTGTCGCATTTCTTCCAGCCCGACGGCACCTTGGCCTGAATTGAGGGGCTTTGCGGTTGACGCGGACGCGAACCCCTGTATAAGCCGCGACTTCATTGGTGTTGGTGGACCCTGCAAGGGGAACCCTGTCAGGCGCAAGCCAGAGGACAACGCCCTTCGTAACGACCAGAAGGAGATCAGCCGTGACCAAACGCACGTCTGCCAAGTACAAAATCGACCGCCGCATGGGCGAAAACATCTGGGGCCGCGCCAAGTCGCCGGTCAACCGTCGCGAATACGGCCCCGGCCAGCACGGTCAGCGCCGCAAGAACAAGCTGTCGGACTTCGGCACCCAGCTGCGCGCCAAGCAGAAGCTCAAGGGCTATTACGGCGATCTGACCGAAAAGCAATTCCGTCGCATCTTCGGCGAAGCCGAACGCGTCAAGGGCGACACCGGTGAGAACCTGGTAGGTCTGCTGGAGCGCCGCCTGGACGCGATCGTCTATCGCGCCAAGTTCGTCGCCACGATCTTTGCTGCACGCCAGTTCGTGAACCACGGCCACGTGGAAGTGAACGGCCAGCGCGTCAACATCCCGTCCTATCGCGTCAAGGAAGGCGATGTCATCTCGATCCGCGAGCGTTCGCGCCAGCTGGCCGTCGTGCTGGAAGCCGTCGCCCTGACCGAGCGTGACGTTCCCGACTATATCGAAGCGGACCACAACAAGATGACCGCGACCTTCGTGCGCACCCCGGCCCTGGGCGACATCCCCTACGCCGTGCAGATGGAACCGAACCTGGTCGTCGAATTCTACGCGAAGAACTGATCTTCGCCCATATCGACTGCTGCAAAGGGTCGCATCCTCGGGATGCGGCCCTTTTTCATATCAGCCCTGTTGGGGTCTTTCATAACGCGGATCGGCAGATTAGACGGGGCGGGACAAAGGATGGACCCATGACCCAGATACCCGTGCAGCCCGGCATCATGGACATCGCGCTTTATGTCAGCGGCGAAAGCACGCTGCAGGGGCGCGCGGACGTGTTGAAACTGTCCTCGAACGAAAACCCGTTGGGCTGCAGCCCCGCGGCGCAGGCGGCCTTTGCGGCGGCCTCGGCGGATCTGCATCGATATCCGAACACCGATCACAAATCGCTGCGCGCGGCCATCGGCCAGATCTGCGACTTGGACCCCGACCGGATCATCTGCGGCGTCGGTTCCGACGAGGTCCTGCAGTTCATCACCCATGCCTATGCCGGCAATGGCGATGAGATCATCACCACCGAGCACGGCTTTTCCATGTATCCGATCCTGGCCCGCATGGTCGGCGCGGTGCCCGTGACGGTTCCCGAACGCGAACGCCGCGTCGATGTCCGGGCGATCCTGGATGCCGTCACCGACCGCACGCGGATCGTCTTCATTGCCAATCCTGCCAACCCCACCGGCACGATGTTGGACGCTGACGAGCTGCAGCAGCTGGTCGATGGCCTCCCCGACCGCGTGATCCTGGTTCATGACGGCGCCTATACGGAATTCGCCGCGGGCTTCGACGGGGGTGCGTCGCTGGTGGATCGTCATCCGAATGTCATCATGACGCGCACCTTCTCCAAGATCCACGGGCTGGGCGGGTTGCGGATCGGTTGGGGCTATGCCGCGCGCCAGATCATCGACGTGCTGAACCGCGTGCGCCAGCCCTTCAACCTGTCCAACGCCCAGATGGCCGCCGCCGAGGCCGCGATCCGCGACACCGGCTTCACCGCAAACTGCGCGGATCTGAACGGACGGATGCGCGACTGGTTGCGCCAGTCGATGATCCAGATGGGCATCGATTGCGACGAAAGCTTTGCGAATTTCGTGCTGGCCCGCTTTGACAGCGCGGACACCGCCGCCGCCGCCGATGCCGCCCTGCGCCAGGATGGCATCCTGGTGCGCCGCGTTGGCGGCTATGGCCTGCCCGCCGCCCTGCGCATCACGGTGGGCGATGAGGACGGATGCCGCCGCGTCATCGCCACCCTTGGCAGCTTCATGGCCGCGCGGAGGCCCGCATGACCCGTGCCTATGACCGCGTCGCGCTGATCGGTCTGGGACTGATCGCGGGGTCGATGTCGCATGCCATCCGCGCGGGCGGGCTTGCCGGCCACGTCGCGGGCTATGCGCGCAGCGAAAAGACCCGCCAGACCGCGCGCGAGATCGATCTTTGCGACAGCGTCCATGACGACATCGCCGATGCCGTGCGCGGCGCCGATCTGGTGGTCTTGGCCGTTCCGGTGGGTGCCATGGGCGAGGTGATGGAACAGATCGCCCCGCATCTGGCGCCGGGCGCGACGGTGACCGATGTCGGTTCGGTCAAGCAATCCGTGATCGAGGCCGTCCTGCCGCATCTGCCCCAAGGGGTTCATTTCGTGCCGGGGCACCCGCTGGCGGGGACCGAACATTCGGGGCCGACCTCTGGCTTTGCGACGCTGTTCGCGAATCGCTGGTGGCTGCTGACCCCCCTGCCCGACAGCGATCCGGACGCCACGGCGCGGCTGGACCGCCTGATCACCGCGATAGGGGCCAAGACCGACGTGATGGACGCGGCCCATCACGACCTGGTGCTGGCCGTGACCAGCCATGCCCCGCACCTGATCGCCTATACGATGGTGGGCGTCGCCGATCACCTGCGCCGCGTTTCCGGCGAGGAGGTCATCCAGTATTCCGCCGCCGGTTTCCGCGACTTCACCCGCATCGCCGCCAGCGACCCGACCATGTGGCGCGATGTCTTTCTGCACAACAAGGATGCCACGCTGGACATCCTGGGCCGCTTCACCGAGGAGCTGTTCGTCCTGCAGCGCGCCATCCGCATGGGCGACGGCCAGCAGTTGCACGATTACTTCACCCGCACGCGGGCGATCCGTCGCAGCATCATCGACGCGGGCCAAGACACGGGTGCGCCCGATTTCGGACGCACGCCGGGGGCCAAACCCTCGCAGTAAGGGTCAGATCGCGCCGAAGGGCGGGGCGGCGCCGATGGGAATGCCGCCCAACAGGATCTGGCCGCCGCTCAGCTGCACGGGCAGGCGGACCTGGCCTTGGGCGGGTTCGGGAAAATCGGGACCGGGCAGGTCGGCGTCGATCGCGGTCCTGGCCAACTGCTCCAACCCTGCGCTCAGCAGCATGCGGGCCGGGCCGGGGATCAGCCCCATCTGCGATGCCTGGTCGATCATCTGCCGGGCGTCGGCGGTATAGAGGGCGACCTGCCCCTCGGTCAGACCGTTCGGATCGCGCACGATCCGCCCCACCACGCGCAGCGACAGCGGACCTGCGCCGATGGTCAGCCCTTCGGTCTGCCAGCCGACCACCGAAGGCGTCGCCTGCCCCCGGACCGATGGCGTCCCGTCCAGCCACAGCAGCAGGTCGCCGCCAAGACTGACCGGGTCGGGAATGCCGTTCAGATCAATCCCCATCTGCGACAGCAGCCGCGTCTGGACCGCCCCCAGTCCCAGGCGTGCCTGATAGGCCGCGCGCGCCGCCAAGGGCGCGTCCGGCCCAAGGCGCGTCATCTGCATGTCCAGGTCCAGGCCTTCGATCACCGGCGCGCCATCCAGCGACACTTGTTCGGCCGTCACCGCGATGTGGTCGGGCGCCAAGCGCTTCAAAGGGGCCAGCCGGATGGTCGCATGCGGGTCGTCCAGCCCAAGCGCATAGGTTTGCCCGGCGATGGTCACCTGCCCTTCCCGGGGCAGGATCAACCGCGCGGTGGTCGGCGATTGCGGCGATATCTGCACCTCGGCCCATGGCAGGGTGATCCCGCCCGCCGGATCGGCGAAGGCCGGCTGTTCGATCCGCATGCCGAATTGCGGCGGCTGGCGCAGGGGCCGGACCGTGGTCGCCTGCAACGCCGGATCGCCCGCGATCAGTTCGGCCACGCGCCGGCTTGCCAGGGTCTCGCCCCCCGCCCACAGGCCGACCACCGCCGCGGCGACAAGCCCTATGCCGATGAAAGCCCTGAACATGCGACCCGCCTCTTTTTTCTGCCCGTCTGGTGGCTTACCTTTGCCGACAATGGAAAAAACGACAACGCATAAGATCGAATGGGTCTTCGGTTATGGTTCGCTGATCTGGAACCCCGGCTTTACCCCCCTCGAAATCGCCCCTGCGCGACTGGCAGGCTTTGCGCGCAGCTTCTGCCTGCGCTCGATCGAGCATCGCGGCACGCGTGAATTGCCTGGGCTGGTGCTGGGCCTTGACGAGGACCCGCAGGCCGCCTGCCGCGGCGTGGCCTTGCGCATCGCACCCCAGGACCATGACAGCGTCCTGGCCTATCTGCGCGCCCGTGAACTGGTGACCGAAGCCTATCGCGAGGAAATCCTGCCATTGCAGCTGGAGGACGGGCGCCACGTCCATGCGCTGGCCTATGTGATGCGGCGCGATCATTGGCAATATGCGGGCGGGCTGCCGCATGACGAACAGGCGCGCATTATCGCCGCCGCCCATGGCGGGCGTGGTCCAAACGCCGATTACCTGCACAACACCGCATCCCATCTGGCCGATATCGGCATGGCCGATGACGAACTGGACCGCCTGTCCCAGGCGGTGCGTGCCCTTCAGGCGTCCATGCCCCGGCCCTGAGCGCCCAGCCCTTCGGAATGCTTGGCAAGTGACGGGGGCTTCCCTACACTTGGCCGAAAAGCATCGAAGGGACGGGTATTTACGTGAGTGATCCGACATCTGGCGACCCCCGCGCCCCCGGGCGGCTGACCCTTGGCGAACGCCGCATCACCGCGACGCGCGACCAGGCCCTGATGGGCGCCGGTGCGCCGCGCTTTTCGCAGCCGGTGCGCCAGATCCTGCTGATGCTCAGCGTGCTGGCGCTGGTGATGATCGGGGGTTGGCTGACCTATGGGCGCATCCTGCCGATCTTCATGGCGAACACTTGGCTGAACGGGCTGATCCTGGCGGTCTTCGGGGTGGGCGTGCTGGCCTGTTTCTGGCAGCTGGCGCAGCTGGTCCGATCGGTCAGCTGGATCGAAGGCTTTGCCGCGCGCCGCCGTGGCGCGGAAACCGCCGCGCCCGATGCCCAGGCACCACGTCTGCTGGCACCGCTGGCCGCGCTGCTGGGTGCGCGGGGTCCCGCGGGCGGTGTGATCTCGACGGGATCGGCGCGATCGATCTTGGATTCGGTGGCGACGCGCATCGACGAATTGCGCGACATTACACGATACCTGGCCAACCTGCTGATCTTTCTTGGCCTGCTGGGCACGTTCTATGGTCTGGCGACCACAGTGCCCGCCGTCGTGGAAACGATCCGGGCGCTGGCGCCGCAGGATGGCGAAACCGGGCTTG
Source organism: Paracoccus sediminilitoris (assembly GCF_003259195.1). GTDB lineage: Bacteria > Pseudomonadota > Alphaproteobacteria > Rhodobacterales > Rhodobacteraceae > Paracoccus > Paracoccus sediminilitoris. The sequence continues at coordinate 110,766 of NZ_QJPK01000010.1, read as the reverse complement.
ATGTCTTTGACAAGCTGATGACCGGCCTCGAGGCGCAGCTGGGGGGCATGGCGACGGCGTTCTCGTCATCCTTGCTGGGTCTGGCGGGGTCGCTGGTTGTGGGGCTGCTGGAGCTGTTCGTGACCCATGGCCAGAACCGTTTCTATCGCGAGCTGGAGGAGTGGATGTCGGGCTTTACCCGCATCAGCTTGGCTGGCAGCGAAGGCGACGGCGTCGATCAGGCCGCCCTGGCGGGTTTCCTGGAACAGATGGCCGGGCAGATGGACCGCCTGCAAAACTATCACGCCGACCGCGACACCATGCGCGAGGAAGCCGCCCTGATGGCCGACGAACGCGTCGTCGTCATGGCGCAGGCGATCGAGGCGCTGGTCCAGCGCCCCGATGACGGCAACGCCACGCTGATCGACAGCCTGAACCGGCTGGCCGACGGGCAGGACAGGCTGCTGACGGCCCTGGCCGACCGCCCCCAGACCGCCCCCGACCTGTCGCGGCTGGAGGATGCGCTGGCCAGCATGACGGCCCAGCTGAACGAAGGCCGCGACGAAATGGTGGCCGAACTGCGTTCCGACATTCTGGTCCTGACACGCGCCGTGCGGGCCGCGCGCTTCGGCGACCCCTTCCGGGACGACCGGCTGCCGGACGATCCGCTGATCCCGCATCGGGGGGCATAGGCGATGCGTCTGGCCCGGGGTTCTTCGGCACAGCGTTTCTCGGCCACGATCTGGCCGGGTTTCGTGGATGCGATGACGGCGCTGTTGATGGTTCTGATGTTCGTGCTGACCATCTTCATGGTGGTGCAATCGGTGCTGCGCGAACAGATCACCACCCAGGACGGCACGATCAGCGACCAGGGGCGGGTCATCTCGGAACAGCAGCAGCAACTGGAGGGGCTGGGCCAGCAGGTGGCATCGCTGAACCGCGCGCTTGGTGCCGCCAATGACGAACGCGACACGCTGGCCAGCGATCTGCAGGCCCAGACCGAACGTGCCGCCGATGCCGAAGCCGCCGCCCGCGAACGCGCCGCCCGCATCACGCGCCTGCGCAGCCAGCTGGACCAAGGCCGACAGGAACTGGAAACCGCGCAATCACGGCTGACCGATTTCGAGGCCGAGGTCGCCACCCTGCTGGCCGCCCGTGCGTCCGATGCGGCGCGTGTCGAGCAGCTGCAATCGGAGGTGAGCGCGGCTGAAGAACGCGCCTCGGCGGCGGAGATGGCCGTGGCAGCCGCGCGTCAGGAAACCGATGAGGCGGCGGAAACCGCCCGACTGGCCGCAGCCCGGCGTGATGCGCTGCAGGCGCTGGTCGCCGAACTGCGGGCCCGCAATGCCGAGACCGATCAGACACTGGCCAGCGTGCAGGGGAACCTGAGCCAGGCCGAGCAGGCCCGCCTGGCCGAGGCCGAGGCCGCGCGTCTGCTGCGGGACCGGCTGGAAAGCGCCGACAGCGAGTTGACCGCGATGACCCTGGCCTTGGAGGAGCAGCGCCGGCAGGCCGAAGACACGCTGACCCTGCTGGCCGCCGCAAATGCTGCCAAGGACGAGGCCGACCTTGAGGCCGCGCGCCGAATGGACGAGGCCGAACGCCAGGCCGCATTGCTGGCCACCGCGCGCCAGGAACTGGCCCAGCAGGATGACCTGACCGAGGACAGCCAGCGCCGCGTTGCCCTGCTGAACGAACAGGTCGCCCAGTTGACGGCCCAAATGGGATCGCTGCAAGCCCTGCTGCAGACCGCCGGAGAGGAACAGGACCAGGCCGAGTTGCAGGTGGCCGAACTGGGCCAGCAGCTGAATGCCGCCCTGCTGCGGGCCGCCGACGAATCGCGCAGGCGGCTGGCGCTGGAGGAGGAGGCCCGCCAGGCCGCCGAGGCGGAGGCGCAGGACCTTTCCCGTTATCGGTCGGAATTCTTTGGCCGGCTGTCGCAGATCCTGTCGGGGCGCGACGGCGTCAAGGTCGTGGGCGATCGCTTCGTTTTTCAGTCGGAAGTGCTGTTCGATCCGGGTGAGGCGACACTCTCGCCCGCAGGTCGCGACCAGATTGCAAGCTTGGCCGTCCTGCTGACCGAGATCTCGGATGAGATCCCCCCCGAGATCGACTGGATCATTCGCGTCGACGGCCATACCGACAATCTGCCCCTGTCGGGCACCGGGCGGTATCGTGACAACTGGGAACTGAGCCAAGGTCGCGCCTTGGCTGTGGTGCGCTATCTGACGGACGAACTGGGCTTTCCCGCGAACCGTCTGGCCCCCACGGGATTTGCCGACACGCGCCCCATAGCGCCGCAGGACACCCCCGAGGACCGCGCCCTGAACCGCCGGATCGAATTGAAGCTGACCGAACGTTAATGCCCGACGGTGTTGGAAAAGACGTTGATCACCACTACCCCGGCCACGATCAGCGTCAGCCCCAGCACGGCGGGCATATCCAGCCTTTGGCCGAAGACGACAAGACCGATGACGGCCACCAAGGCGACTCCGCAAGCGCTCCAGATGGCATAGGCGACGCCCAAGGGCAGAACCTTCAGACTGACCGACAGCAGATAGAAGCTGGCCAGATAGCAAAGAGCCATCGCCAATGTCGGCCACAGCCGGGTGAACTGTGCCGATCGTTGCAGCATCGAGGTACCCAGCACCTCGAGCACGATGGCGGTGATCAGCGGGATATAGGGTGAAGCCATCAAGATGCGTTCTGACCAGATGGTGCCAAGGGTTTCAGACCGGCCATCTTGCGCAGATGGCGATCCAGCTCGGAATTGATCTCGGCGCCGACCAGCACGATGGTTGCGTTCAGCCACAGCCATGTCATCAGCGCGACGACCGCCCCCAAGGAACCGTAGGTTTCGTTGTAATCGGCAAAATTGGCCGCATACCATGAAAACAGCATCGAGGTCGCCACCAGCACCACCGCCGCGAACACTGCGCCCGGCGAAATCCAGCGCCAGCGCGCATCGGGCATGGCGGGCCCCCAACGATAGACTGCCGCCAAGGCCAGAACCAGCACGCTGAACATGATGGGCCAGCGGATCATAGCGACGAAGGTTTCGCTGCCCAGACCAAGGGGCAGATACCCAAGGATGATGGGAACCACCGCGATCACGACCAGCATCATGGCAATCAGCAACAGTCCCCCGATGGTAAAGGCCATCGCGACGATGTTCAGGCGCAGGAAGCTGCGCGTTTCACGCTGAAAGAAGGCGACGTTCAGCGCCGACAGCAGCGCCTTCATGCCGCCATTGGCTGACCAGAAGGCCACCAGCAGTGCGGCGATCCCCGCCAGTGACAAGGCACCCGAAGATGCAGAAGTGATTGACGAGACCTGTTCGCGGATGATGTCAAGCGAACTGGAGGGCAGAAAGCTCTGCAGCATTTCCAAATGCGATTGGATGGTCGAGGGGTCCGCCAGAAGCCCATAGAGCGACACGAAAGCGGTGATGGCGGGGAACAGCGACAACAAACCGAAAAAGGTCACGCCTCCAGCAACCGACGTGACGCGATCCTCTCCGATCTGGGTGAAGATGGATTTGCACAAGGCTACGATGTCGCGAAACCCAAGGTCCCGCAGGCGCGGCATGCGGCCCTTGGGCAGGGAATCGGGCTGCAAGGCGGGTTTTTCCGCCTTGCTCTCGGCCAGGCCGAACCGGCTGCGGGTCTGATCGTCCAAGGGGTCGAAGATCGCGCTGAGTACGCCCGGCCTGTCCTGCATCATCTGTTCCTTCATGCTTTGCGCCAGCCTTACAACCGGTTGATGCGGTGTTCATCCACAGACTGCGCACGATCCGAAGGTGCCTGCGGGGCGGCGGCCTCGCGTTCTGCGGGCGCGCTGCGCGGAGCAGGTGCCGGGCCCGGTGCGCCATTCACCATGGATTTCAGCTGATCGGCGGCAGCCACGAAATCGGCCACGATCGTGGTGGCCTGACGGGACACGCCGCGGAAGCTGTCAAAGGCCGTGACCAGCGATTGGGCGACGCCATTCAGGCCATCGGTCAGTTCGGTCGCGGTGCGCGTCAGGTCCTTGGCGAAATTGCCCCGGTCGCGGCCCTGCCCTGCCTTGGACCGCAGACGCGCCTTGTGGGCTGCATCGTCGCGGGCCTGGGCACGGACGCGACGGCGCATGGCCTCGCGGTCGTCTTCCTCCAGCTGGGCAAAGCGGGGGGCGACGGGGGCGGAACCTGTCAGACGCGGCGGTTCGGGGCGTTCGCTGGCGACCAGCTTACGCGCCGCGATCGAGGTTGCTGCCGTGATCCCGGCCACACCTAAGGCCATGCCGCCCCAGACGATGATCTTGGCGGTCAGCGAGGGTTCGGGCCACGCCTGGCGCCCGTCGGGCGACACACGTCCCGAAGGCGGCACCTTGGTGGACCGCATCGGGCGGTGGGGATAGGGGCTGCCCGTCTTGTGGCCTTCGGGAACGGGGCGGGGGCCAAAGCGTGTCTGGCTGGTTTGATCGGCTTCGGTCAACTCGGGATGGGGGTCGTGGGGGCGGCGCATGGCGTACCTCGTCTTGAATGTCGGTTCTTGTGGACCGAACCCGCCATCGGGGCGGAATGTTCCGCGCGAATGCACGCGGGCGTGATGAAAACTTGCCCCTGCGGCACGTCGGGGCTATGCCCACGACAACCGAAAGGAGCCCCCATGATCCCCCGTTATTCCCGCCCCGAAATGGTCGCCATCTGGTCCCCCGAAACCAAGTTCCGCATCTGGTACGAGATCGAAGCCCATGCCTGCGATGCTCAGGCCGATCTGGGCGTGATCCCGCGCGAAAACGCGGATGCGGTCTGGAAGGCCAAGGATGTCGAATTCGACGTCGCTCGCATCGATGAGATTGAAGCCGTCACCAAGCATGACGTCATTGCCTTCCTGACCCATCTGGCCGAACATGTGGGCAGCGATCAGGCGCGTTTCGTGCACCAGGGCATGACCAGCAGCGACGTGCTGGACACGACGCTGAACGTCCAGCTGGTGCGCGCCGCCGATATCCTGCTGGCCGACATGGACAAGCTGCTGGAGGCGCTGAAGCGCCGCGCCTATGAACATAAGGACACGGTCCGCATCGGCCGCAGCCATGGCATCCACGCCGAACCGACCACGATGGGCCTGACCTTCGCGCGGTTCTATGCCGAAATGGCCCGCGGTCGCGCCCGCCTGCTGGCCGCGCGCGACGAAATCGCCACCGGCGCGATCAGCGGCGCCGTCGGCACCTTCGCCAATATCGACCCCGCGGTCGAGGAGCATGTCTGCGCGAAACTGGGCCTGCGCCCCGAACCCATCAGCACCCAGGTCATTCCGCGCGACCGCCACGCGATGTTCTTTGCCGTGCTGGGCGTCATCGCCAGCAGCATCGAGAACGTCGCCATCGAGATCCGCCACATGCAGCGGACCGAGGTTCTGGAAGCCGAGGAGTTCTTCAGCGCCGGCCAGAAGGGATCGTCCGCGATGCCCCACAAGCGCAACCCGGTCCTGACGGAAAACCTGACCGGTCTGGCGCGCCTGGTCCGCATGGCCGTCATCCCTGCGATGGAGAACGTGGCGCTATGGCATGAACGCGACATTAGCCATTCCTCGGTCGAGCGCGGCATCGCCCCCGATGCGACCATCACGCTGGATTTCGCGCTGAACCGCCTGGCGGGCGTCGTCGACAAGCTGGTCATCTATCCCGAAAACATGCTGCGCAACATGAACCAGTTCAAGGGGCTGGTCATGTCGCAGCGGGTGCTGCTGGCCCTGACGCAGGCCGGTGTCAGCCGCGAGGACAGCTATCGCCTGGTTCAGCGCAACGCCATGAAAGTCTGGGAAAAAGGCGCCGACTTCAAGACCGAGCTGCTGGGTGATGCCGACGTTACCGCCGCCCTGTCGCCCGCCCAGATCGAGGAGAAGTTCGACCTTGGCTATCACACCAAGCATGTCGACACGATCTTCAAGCGGGTTTTCGAACAGGCGCCCCTGTAAAAGCGCCCGCCTGATAACCTTGCGTTAGGGTTGTTCTGCCAATGTGGCGGTCAGGATGATGACCACCGTGGGGGCAGTGATGACAACGCAGATCGGGCTTAGCCAAAGGCAGAAGGCGGCGGTCATCGTGCGCCTTCTGCTGGACGACGATCAGGTCGCGGGACTGGACCGGCTGAACAGCGACGCGCAGACGCTTCTGGCGCAGGAAATGGCCGGGATGCAGCTGATCGACCGGCAGACGCGCGATGCCGTGATCACCGAATTCTGCGACCGGCTTGAATCGGTGGGCGTCACCTTTCCGGGCGACATGGACGGCACGCTGGCGATGCTGGGGGCGCGCATTTCGGATGCCAGCAGCGACCGGGTGCGGCAGGCGGATGCCATTTCGGGGCGGGGTGACCCGTGGGGGCGCATCTGCGCGCTGCCCAATGACGTGCTGATCAAGCTGGCCCAGGCGGAATCGGTCGAACTGGTTGCCCTGATGATGTCCAAGCTGCCGGTCGAGGCGGCCTCGGCCACCTTTCTGGCACTGTCGCGGGACCGGGCGCGGTCGGTGGCCCAAGCGATGTCGATGACGGCCGCGGTCACGCCTGATGCGTTGAAACGCGTGGGGCTAGTGCTGCTGCAAGCCGCCGATGCCCTGCCCAAACCCGCCATTGCCACGCCTGCCGCCGACCGCATGGGCGCCATCCTGAACTTTGCCACCGCCGATCTGCGCGATGACGTGCTGCAGGTGCTGGAGGAACGCGACACGGGCTTTGCCGAAGGGGTGCGCAAGGCGATCTTCATCTTTGGCCATATCCCCACCCGCGTCGAGCCGCGCGAGGTGCCGCGCATCGTGCGCGATGTCGATCAGGCGGCCCTGATCCGGGCACTGGCGGCGACCGAGCCCGCCGATCAGGCGGCGGCGGAATTCATCCTGTCTAACCTGTCGCAACGCATGGCCGACGGCCTGCGCGAGGAACGCGAGGCGCTTGGCAGGCCCCGTGCCAAGGATGTCGAAGACGCCAAGACCGAGGTCGTCGCCACGATCCGCCGCCTGCAGGAGGAGGGCCAGATCACGCTGCGCATGCCGCAGGACGATGAATAGGACCGCGTGAAAGCGTCTTGCCCCCGAAGGCGCGCCGCGTGATAAACCACCGATCGGAGGCGCAGATGACCAACCAAATCGCAATCGCCCTGCTGCTGCTGATCGCCGCCGCCTTTCTTGTCGATCAAGTCTGGCTGGGGGGGGATCTGCCGCTGTTCGTCGGCAAGACGATGGATCGGTTCATCGAATATTGCGCCTTCTGGCGCTAGGTCGTCATCTGCGCCATTGTCGCGTTTGCATCAGGGTTGCCGTCACGTTAGAGGATGTGCAACCGTCACCTGCTCAAGAGGGGTACCCATGGCAGTCAAGGTCGCCATCAATGGCTTCGGCCGTATCGGTCGCAACGTCCTGCGCGCAATCATCGAATCGGGACGCACCGATATCGAGGTTGTCGCCATCAACGATCTGGGCCCGGTCGAAACGAACGCCCACCTGCTGCGCTATGACAGCGTGCATGGCCGCTTTCCGGCAACGGTCACCGTGGATGGTTCCTCGATCGACGTGGGCCGCGGCCCGATCAAGGTGACCGCCATCCGCAACCCAGCCGAACTGCCTTGGGGCGATGTCGATGTCATCATGGAATGCACCGGCATCTTCACCTCGAAGGAAAAGGTTCAGCCGCACTTGCAGACCGGTGCCAAGCGCGTCCTGATCTCGGCACCCGGCGAAAATGCCGACAAGACCATCGTATTCGGCGTCAACGACGACACGCTGACCGCCGACGACATCGTCGTCTCGAACGCCAGCTGCACCACCAACTGCCTGTCCCCGGTGGTCAAGGTCCTGAACGACACGATCGGCATCGATCGCGGTTTCATGACCACCATCCACAGCTATACCGGCGACCAGCCGACGCTGGACACGATGCACAAGGACCTGTACCGCGCCCGCGCCGCGGCGCTGTCGATGATCCCCACCTCGACCGGTGCGGCCAAGGCCGTGGGCCTGGTGCTGCCGGAACTGAAGGGCAAGCTGGACGGCGTCGCCATCCGCGTGCCGACGCCGAACGTTTCCGTCGTCGACCTGACCTTCGAAGCCAGCCGCGACACCACGGTCGAAGAAATCAACGCCGCCATCAAGGCCGCGGCCGACGGTCCGCTGAAGGGCGTTCTGGGCTATACCGAAGAGCCGCTGGTGTCCTCCGACTTCAACCATGACCCCCATTCGTCGATCTTCCACATGGATCAGACCAAGGTCATGGAAGGCCGGATGGTCCGCATCCTGACCTGGTACGACAATGAATGGGGCTTCTCGAACCGCATGTCCGACACCGCGGTCGCGATGGGCAAGCTGATCTGAACGATCTCAATCTGACGGCGAAAGGGCGGCGGGTTCATCCCGCCGCCCTTTTCATTCGGCATAGATCATCTTGACGCTCATGCCGCCATCGACCACGAAATCCTGCCCCGTGATGAAGCCCGCTTCGTCCGAGGCAAGCCAGGCAACCAACGCCGCCACGTCCGCAGGTCTGCCCACCCGCCCTGCAGGATGCTGCGCCATGTCGGCATGTGAATGTTCGGGGCATTTGCGGTTCGCGCGCTTTTGCCAAGGCGCAGTTTCAATCCAGCCGGGCAAGATGCAATTGGCGCGAATATCGGGACCCAGGCTGACCGACAGCGCCCGGGTAAAGGCCGTCAGCGCCCCCTTGGCGGCGGAATAGGCCTCGGTCTGCGGTTCGGATTGCTGGGCGCGGGTCGATGACATCATCACGATGCTGCCGCCCGCCTTGCGCAGCATCGGAACGGCGGCGCGCGTGCACAGGAATGCCCCCGTTACATGGCTGTCCTGCCAACGCCGCCAGTCACTCAGCGAAAGATCCTCGATCGGTCCGCAAACAGGGTCGGCGATGCCGGCGTTGCAGACCAGCAGGTCCAGACCCTGCCCGTCCAGCCATTCCTGCATCTGATCAAACGCCGACGCGACCTGAGCCTCGTCGCCGACATCGGCTGTCAGAGTCAGGATGTGGCTGTCTTCCTCGGCCAGCTCGGACAGAGCCTCTTCGTCCAGATCCATCGCCGCGACGCGCCAGCCGTCCTGTCGCAGCCTTGCGACGATGCCCTTGCCGATTCCCTGCGCGCCGCCCGTGATCAATGCCGTCTTCATCCCGCCCCCTTTGCTTCGTTGTCATCGAGACAACCATGCGGGGCGAAGACCGTTCCCCTTCAGCCCTTCTTGGCGGTCAGGCGGCGGCTGTTGGCGCGGGTGCGCTTGCCATAGGGGCGAAGCGCAGCCGACATCATGCGTTCGGGGCTGGCGCCGATCATGCCCGCCTTGGCGACGGCGAACATCGCCTCGGACGCGGCGGCCTGCTTTTCGGCGATCATGCGGAAATTCTCGCCCGGAGCTTGGGGCATCAGGCCCATCATGCCGGCCATCCGCATGCCGATGATCAGCTGCGATTCGATCGCCATGCGGGAAAACTGGGTGACAAGGCGCATTTGCGCGGCTGGCAGCACCATGGGCATCATCATGTTCATATACGGATCTTTCCGTGTTGCGACGGCACCGGCGGGATCGGATGATCCAGGGTGCCTGCTCAGATCGTCAGGGGCAACCGCGACCAAGGGCGGAAGGTTCCAAGAAACATGCAGCTGACGCTTGGCAAGACGCCATGACAATGTAAAAGGCACATCCATGACACAGACGCTGACGCTTCGCCGCCCCGACGACTGGCACTTGCATCTGCGCGATGGCGCGATGCTGAAGGCCGTGGCCCCCCATTCCGCAGGCTTTGGCCGCGCGATCATCATGCCGAACCTGGTGCCCCCGGTGGTGACGGGCGCACAGGCATCGGCCTATCGCGACCGGATCATGGCGGCCCTGCCCGCAGGCGCGGCGCTGCAGCCGCAGATGACGCTGTATCTGACCGACGCGACCGATCCTGCCGATGTGGTCGCGGCCTTCAAGGCCGGCATCATCCGCGCGGTCAAACTTTATCCGGCCGGTGCCACGACAAATTCCGACAGCGGCGTGACCGACATGGACCGCGTCCGCCCGGTGCTGGAGGCGATGGCGGAAGCCGGCATCACCCTCTGCGTCCACGGAGAGGTCACCGACCCCGCCATCGACATATTCGACCGCGAGGCGGTGTTCATCGACCGCGTGCTGGACCCGATCCGCCGCAAGGTGCCGGGGCTGCGGGTGGTGATGGAACATATTACCACCTCGGACGGGGTGGATTACGCGCGTTCGGGCGGGAATAATCTGGCCGCGACGATCACGACGCACCATCTGGTCATCAACCGCAACGCCATTCTGGCAGGCGGCATCCGGCCGCATTACTATTGCCTGCCAGTTGCCAAGCGCGAAAGCCACCGTCTGGCGCTGCGCCAGGCCGCCACCAGCGGCGAGGGTCGTTTTTTCCTGGGCACCGACAGCGCGCCGCATCCCGACAGCGCCAAGCTGCAACCCTGCGGATGCGCGGGTTGCTTTACCGCACCGAACACCATGTCGATCCTGGCGCAGGTCTTTCAGGACGACGGCGCGCTGGACCGGCTGGAGGCCTTCACCAGCTTGAACGGGGCGGCCTTCTATCGCATGGCACCGTCTGATGATCGCATCACGCTGGTCCGCCGCGACACCCCCGCCCCCTATCCCGCCACCATTTCCGCCGGAGACGAAGAGGTCACCGTCTTCGACCCCGGCTTCCCCCTCTACTGGCACCCGGAGACCGCATGAGCCTGACCTTCCCCACCCGCGAAGAAATCGCCCGCCTGACCGCCCGGATGCTGTTGGAAATCAAGGCCGTCGATTTCAACGCCGAAACGCCCTTCACCTATGCGTCCGGCCTGAAGGGGCCGACCTATGTCGATTGCCGCCGCATCATCAGCTTTCCGCGCGTCCGCGCCACGCTGATGGATTTCATGGCCGCGACCGTCATGCGCGACGCGGGCTTCGAGGCCTTCGACAATGTCGCAGGCGGTGAGACCGCGGGCATTCCCTTCGGCGCGATGGTGGCCGAACGCCTGTCCCTGCCCATGACCTATGTGCGCAAGAAGCCCAAGGGCTATGGCCGCAACGCCCGCATCGAAGGCGTGATGACCGAAGGCCAGCGCGTGCTGCTGGTCGAGGATCTGACCACCGACGGCGGCTCGAAGCTGTCCTTCGTGGATGCGATCCGCGAAACCGGCGCGACTTGCGCGCATACGGCGGTGATCTTCTACTACGGCATCTTCCCGGAAACCACACAGCGGCTGGCCGATCACGGGGTGCAGCTGCATCACCTGTGCACCTGGTGGGACGTGCTGGCCGAAGCCCGCGAACAGCAGTCCTTCGACGAGGCCACCCTGACCGAGGTCCAAACCTTCCTGACCAATCCCCGTCAATGGCAGGAAGCCAACGCCTGAGGACCCGTTTGTCCACAGGCTATCCACAGAACCATCAACCGAAATCTTGGCGGGGGTCGTGTCATCGGCCCCCGTCTTGCGTTAGACTCGCAGCTTCGAACATCAGGAAGGCGGCATGGACATGACCGGACTACGCGTCATCACCCCGGGTCAGGACAGCGACGAGGGCGAAAAGACATCGATCCCCTATTCGCTCGAGGCGGAACAGCAGCTGCTGGGCGCACTGCTGACCAATAACGACGTGTTCGACCGGGTCAGCCAGATCATCAAGGGCGACCATTTCTATCACCCCGTCCATGCCCGCATCTTCGACATCTGCGGCGAACGCATCCGCAAGAACGCGTTGGCCAGCCCCGTCACCATCAAGGCCTTTCTGGAAAACGACGAGGGCCTGAAGGAGCTGGGCGGCCCCGCCTATCTGGCGCGCATGGCCAGCGCCGCGATCAGCGCCTATGCCGCGCGCGATTACGCCCAGATGATCCGCGAATTCGCCCTGCGGCGCGAACTAATGCAGCTGGGCCAGGACATCACCGCCCGCGCCTCCATGGTCGAGGTCGGTGACGAGGCCGAGGAACAGATCAAGGCCGCCGAACAGACGCTCTACAAGCTGGGCGAACAGGGCGTCGCGGAACGCGGCTTCCAAAGCTTCCTCAAGGCCGTCACCGGGGCCGTTCAGGTCGCAAACGCCGCCTATCAGCGCGACGGGAAACTGTCGGGGATCTCGACCGGGCTGGTCGATCTGGACGGCAAGATGGGCGGGCTGAACAATTCGGACCTGATCATCCTGGCCGGTCGCCCGTCGATGGGGAAGACCTCGCTGGCCACCAACATCGCCTTCAACATCGCCAAGGCCCACAAGATGGGCGAAAAGCCCGATGGCACCCATGGCACGGTCGAAGGCGGGGTCGTGGGCTTTTTCAGCTTGGAGATGTCGGCCGAACAGCTGGCCGCCCGCATCCTGTCCGAGGCCGCCGAGGTGCCCTCGGAACGCATCCGTTCAGGCAACATGGACGAGGCCGAGTTCCGCCGCTTCGTCGAGGCCGCCCATGCGTTGCAGAACTGCCCGCTGTTCATCGACGACACGCCCGCCCTGCCCATCAACCAGCTGGCTGCCCGCGCACGCAAGCTGAAGCGGACGCATGGTCTGGACGTGCTGATGGTCGATTATCTTCAGCTGCTGAAGGCCGCATCCGCCAAGGACAGCCGCGTGAACGAGGTGTCGGAGATCACGCAGGGGCTGAAAGCCGTCGCCAAGGAATTGAACATCCCCGTCATCGCCCTGTCGCAGCTGTCGCGTCAGGTCGAGAACCGCGAGGACAAACGCCCGCAACTGTCCGATCTGCGCGAATCTGGTTCGATCGAACAGGACGCCGACATCGTGATGTTCGTTTTCCGCGAGGAATATTACAAGGAACGCGAAAAGCCCTCGGATGCCGATCTGGACGCCATGGCCAAGTGGCAGCAGATCATGGAAAACGTCCATGGCAAGGCCGAGGTCATTCTGGGCAAGCAGCGCCACGGTCCCATCGGCACGGTCGAACTGTCCTTCGAAGGCCAGTTCACCCGCTTTGGCAACCTGGCCCGCGACCGTCAGACGCAGTGGGACTGACCGCCATCACGCGCGCTTGACTTGATCGGTTAGCCCCCTACCCGCACGATGGCGGGAACCACAGGAGGTCCCATGACCCATTCCTTTCGCCTTGCGCTGGCGGCGTCGGCAGCCCTTGGTTTCGCCGCCGGCCCCGCGCTCAGCCAGGCGCAGGACACCGCCATCGTGGCGGGGGGCTGCTTCTGGTGCGTCGAGGCCGATTTCGAAAAGATGGCCGGCGTCGCCGAGGTCTATTCCGGCTTTACCGGCGGCACCGTGGCCAATCCCAGCTATGAACAGGTGACCGACGGCGGCACCGGCCATTACGAAGCCGCCCGCATTATCTATGACCCCGCCAAGGTCAGCTATGACCAGCTGATGTATGCGTTCTTCCGATCGGTGAACCCCACCGATCCCGGCGGACAGTTCTGCGACCGGGGCGACAGCTATCGCACCGCCATCTTCGTGCGCAATGCCGCCGAACGCCGTTCGGCCGAACGCGCCAAGGCGCAGGCGGCCGCCGATCTGGGCCAGAAGATCGTGACCCCAATCCTGGACGCCGGGCCCTTTTATGACGCCGATGCCTATCACCAGGATTACTACAAGCAGGGCGACCTGATCCTGACGCGTTTCGGCCCCCGGTCCAAGGCCTCGGCCTACAAGCTCTATCGTGATTCCTGCGGGCGCGATCAGCGGGTCAGGGACCTGTGGGGGAATGCCGCACCTTTCGTCAATCACTAGTCTTGCACGATCTGCATAATCGGTGGAAGCTGTCGCGCCCGCACCGGAGCGACCAGGAAAGCCGATGTCACGAACGCGAACCGCCCCCCACCTGCTGACCCTTGTCGTCCTGTCGGGCGTCTCGGCATTGTCGATGAATGTCTTCCTGCCGTCCCTGCCCGGGATGGCACGGGATTTCGACGTGGATTACGGGGTCATGCAGCTGTCGGTGTCGGCCTATATCGGGGCCAGCGCGGTGCTGCAGCTGCTGGGCGGGCCGATCAGCGACCGCTTCGGGCGCAGGCCGGTGGTGCTGTGGTCGCTGGTGCTGTTCCTGCTGGCCACGATCGGTACCATGCTGGCGGGCGACATCACCACCTTCCTGATCTTCCGCCTGCTGCAATCGGTCATCACCGTCTGCATGCTGGTGCCCCGCGCGGTGGTGCGCGATCTCTATGACGGGGATCGGGCGGCCTCGATGCTGGGCTATGTCACCATGGGCATGGCGGTCGTGCCGATGATGGCCCCGGTCTTCGGTGGCGTCCTGGACGAACTGTTCGGCTGGCAGGCCAATTTCGCCGTCATGGGGCTGTTGGCGCTGATCGTCCTGGCCATCGCCTGGCGCGACATGGGCGAAACGGTCCGCGACGGCGGCATGTCGCTGCGCCGACAGATGGCGAATTATCCGATCCTGTTCCGATCGCACCGGTTCTGGGGATACTGCCTTGCGGCGACGCTGTCTTCGGGGGCATTCTTCGCCTATCTGGGCGGGGCGCCATTCGTGGGCGACCAGGTCTTCGGGCTGACGCCGGCACAGGTGGGATATTGGTTCGCCGCGCCCAGCATCGGCTATATCACCGGCAACTTCATCTCGGCCCGCAATTCGCCTCGGCTGGGGCTGAACCGGATGATCCTGATCGGGGCGATCACCTGCCTTGTGGCGCTGACCGTGGGCCTGCTGGCCGATCTGGCGGGCCATGTGCGTCCGCTGATCTTCTTTGGCGCCATCGCCACGATGGGCCTTGGCAACGGCATGGTCCTGCCCAATGCCAATGCCGGGATGATGAGCATCCGCCCCGAATTGGCCGGAACCGCGTCGGGTCTGGGCGGCGCTCTGGCCGTGGCGGGGGGCGCGGCGCTCTCGGCGCTGGCCGGGGCGCTGCTGCAACCGGGCAGCGGAGCGACGCCCTTGCTGACGATCATGTGCTGTTCGGCCTTCGGATCGCTTATGGCCATTGCCTGGGTCTTTCACCGCGAACGCCGCATCATGCAGCCCGCCTGACCCCCGCCACGGAGGACTTGCCGCGCCGCCTTTGCAAAGGCTAACACTGGCTTTGCAACGGTGGGGACAGCATGGCCACGCAAAAGATCTATGCCGGCAGTGCGCTGCGCGAAACGCGCGCCCGTGCCGGCCTGACCCAGAAGCGCTTTGCAGAGACGCTTGGCGTGTCCCTGCCCTATCTGTCCCAGATGGAGAACAATCACAGGCCCATCTCGGCCGGTGCGCTGCTGCGGCTGGCGCAGGAATTCGGCGTTGATCTGACCACGCTGGCGGCGGGCGACGCCGAACGCATGGTCATCGACATGCAGGAGGCGCTGGCCGACCCCCTGTTCGACGCCACGCCCCCCCTAGCCGATCTGCGGCTGGCGGCGACGAATGCGCCGGTGCTTGCGCGGGCCTTTCTGGACCTTTATCGCGCGCATCGGCAGGGACAGGAACGGCTGGCGGCGATGGATCAGGCGATCGGGGCCGACGGACGCAACAGCCTGTCCACGCCGTGGGAGGAGGTCCGCGACTTCTTCCATTACTGCGACAACTATATCGATGCCGTGGACCGCGCCGCCGAACATTTCGCCTGTCCCGATGGCGTGCGACAGGACCCGTGGCAGCTGGCGGTCACAGCCTTGGCCAAGCGTAACATCCGCGTCCAACTGGCCGAAATGCCTGCCAATTCCGTCTTTCGCAGGCAGGGCGACCAGATCCTGGTGAATGCCGCATCCGAACCTGCCACGCGCTTGTTCCAGCTGCTGCACCTGGTGGCCTTGGAACGCCAGAACGACCTTCTGGAGGCGACGCTGGACCTGGCCCGTTTCCGCAGCGATACGGCGCGCGAAATCGCGCGGGTCGGCATGGCGAATTATTTCGCCGGGGCCGCGCTGATGCCCTATCGCGCCTTCATGGCCGCCGCCAAGGCCGAGCGTCACGACCTGGAACGCCTGTCCCACCTGTTCGGCGCGTCGCTGGAGCAGGTGGCGCATCGGCTGTCAACGCTGCAGCGTCCCGGCGCCAAGGGGGTGCCCTTCTTCTTTGTCCGCGTCGATCAGGCAGGCACCATCACCAAGCGCCATTCGGCGACCCGGCTGCAATTTGCCCGTTTCGGCGGGGCCTGCCCCTTGTGGAACGTGCATCAGGCATTCGAACAGCCGGGCCGCTTTCTGCGGCAACTGGCCGAGACGCCGGACGGGGTCCGCTATCTGCTGTTGTCACGCGACGTGTCGAAACATGCCGGCGCCTTCAACGCGCCGGTGCGCCGTTTTGCTATCGGTCTGGGATGCGAGGTCACCCAGGCCGAGGGGATGGTCTATGCCGACGGGCTGGACCTGACCAAGCCGCGGGTTTTCGATCCGATCGGCATTTCGTGCCGCATCTGTCCCCGCCGCGATTGTCATCAGCGTTCGGTGCCACCGATGGACCGCGCCCTGCGAATCCCGGCCGATCGGGACGGACCGCTGCCGTATGAAATAGCCTGAGGAATCAACGGTCTCCGCAACCATTAGGCGAGTTCCTGCCGACGGCAGCAGAGATCCGCCAATTTTGGGAACCCATTGGCGGGACCCTGTTGCCAAGAAGGCACAGGTGCTATTTACCCGACGCTGAACGGAACCGACGCGTCAGATGCTTCATCAAAGGCGCGCATTCGAGGGACAGTGTCAGAATGGCAGTTATGGATCGACTGAACGCGTCGCTGGAAAAATGGCTGCCCGAGCAGCGTCTGTTCCTGCGGTCAGATGACACCACGCGTTTCGTCCGCCTGCGCCCCGTGACCCAGCTTGTCGGCATCAGCGGCATCACCGTGGTCTTCGGCTGGACGTTGGTCGCCAGTTCCTTCCTGGTGATCGATGCGGTCAGTTCGGGGAATTCGCGCGACCAGATGCTGCGCGCGCAATCGGCCTTCGAGGAACGTCTGGACCAGCTGTCCGCCGAACGCGACGCCCGCGCCGCCGAGGCGCTGGCCGCGCAGAACCGTTTCACGGTCGCACTGGACCAAGTCTCGAAGATGCAGAGCCAACTGCTGACATCCGAACAGCAGCGCCGCGAGGTCGAAACCGGGCTTGATGCCGTCCAGACCACGCTGCGCGACGCGATCAGCGAACGCGACGAGGCCAAGGCCATCGTCACCGCCGAAGCGAACGATCAGGCCGCACCCGATCGCAGCGGCGAATTCTCGGTAGCGTTGGACATCCTGTCGAACGAATTGCGCAGCGCCGCCGACCAGCGCGCCTCGGCCGAACTGGAAGCCGCCGAAGCCCAGCTGACCGCGCAGGAACTGGCCGTCGAGCGCGACCAGATCCTGGCCCGCAACGACGAGATCCTGACCCAGCTGGAGGACGCCGTTTCCGTGTCGGTCAAGCCGCTGGACGATGTCTTCCGGTCGGTGGGCATGAACCCCGACGACGTTCTGAGCACAATTCGCCGCGGTTATTCCGGTCAGGGCGGCCCGCTGACGCCGATGTCCTATTCGACCCGCGGCAACGCGGCGCTGAGCCAAGGGGAAACCAAGGCCCGGCAGATCATCGTCACGCTGGACCAGATGAACACCTATCGCATCGCGATTGAAAAGCTGCCCTTGGCCATGCCCGTGCGCGACAGTTTCCGCTATACTTCGGGCTTCGGGCGCCGGTGGGGCCGGATGCATGAAGGCATCGACATGGCGGGCCCCGTGGGCACCCCCATCTATGCCACCGGCGACGGCGTCGTGATCCAGGCCGGTCGTGCCAGCGGTTACGGCAACCTGATCAAGATCCAGCACGAGTTGGGCACCGAGACCCGCTATGGCCACCTGAGCCGTATCCGCGTCAAGGTGGGTGATAAGGTGTCGCAAGGCGACCTCATCGGTGATATGGGAAACACTGGACGTTCGACCGGCCCGCATCTTCATTACGAAGTGCGCATGAAAGGTCGTGCCGTGGACCCGATGAGCTTCATCAAGGCAGCAGACAATGTTTTCTAAGACCCGCGTAACCGAAAATACCCGCCCCCAGCAGTCCTCGGGCCCGCAGCCTGCCCCCGAGGCAGCCGCCCCCGCCACGCCCGAGCGCACCCCCGAGGCCACTGCCGCCCCGGCAAGCGCACCGCGCGCCCGCACGACGCCTTCAGTCCTGTCCTCGGACCTGACGGTGGTCGGCAACATCAAGACCCAGGGCGATATCCAGATCGAGGGCACGGTCGAAGGTGACATTCGCGCCCATCAGCTGACGGTCGGTGAATCGGCCACCATCAAGGGCGAGATTGTGGGCGACGACGTCATCGTGCATGGCCGCGTCATCGGGCGCGTCCGCGGCCTGAAGGTACGTCTGACCGCCTCGGCCCGCGTTGAGGGCGACATCATCCACAAGACCATCGCCATCGAATCGGGCGCCCATTTCGAAGGGTCGGTCCAGCGCCAGGAAGACCCGCTGGCCAATGGCGGCACAAAGAAGCTGGCCCCGCCGGCAGAGTGATTGCCCCGACATGACCATCAAGGCCCGCTTCGGCGGGTCTTTTTCATGGGCTATTCCACATTGCGCCCCGGGGTGCCACAGTCCCGTCACAAGCTGACCAATGGGGGGACGATCACATGAAGCTGCTGCGTTATGGGCCAAGCGGGGCCGAAAAGCCGGGAATGCTGGATGATGCGGGAAGGGTCCGCGACCTGTCGGGCCATGTCGACGACATTTCGGGGTCCGTCCTGACGGCGGCATCGCTGCAGCATCTGCGCGATCTGGACCCGGCCAGCCTGCCGCTGGTCGATGGGCAGGACCTGCGTTTGGGCGCCTGTGTGGCGGGTGTGGGCAAGTTCATCGCCATCGGGCTGAACTATGCCGATCACGCGGCCGAATCCGGGATGGACGTGCCCTCGGAGCCCATCGTCTTCACCAAGTGGAACAGCTGCATCGCCGGCCCCGATGACGACCTGCATCTGCCCAAAGGATCGCAGCACACCGATTGGGAGGTCGAGCTGGGCGTCGTCATCGGCGATGCGGGCCGCGACATCCGACCCGAAGACGCGCTGGACCATGTCGCGGGCTATTGCGTGGTCAACGACATCAGCGAGCGCGATTGGCAGATCAATCACGGCCCGACCTGGGACAAGGGCAAGGGCTATGACGGCTTTGGCCCCATCGGCCCCTGGATGGTCACCCGCGACGAGATTTCCGACCCGCAGGCCCTGCGCCTGTGGCTGGAGATCGACGGCGTCATGCAGCAGGACGGCAATACCCGCACCATGGTTTTCGGCGTGGCCGAACTGGTTGCCTATTGCTCGCGTCTGGCGACGCTGCATCCGGGCGACATCATCACGACGGGCACGCCGCCGGGCGTCGGCATGGGGCAAAAGCCGCCCGTCTATCTGCGCGACGGGCAGGTCATGCGTCTGGGGATCGACGGTCTGGGTGAACAGCGCCAGCGGGTTCGCGGCTAGCGCTGGTCAAAGCGCGCCATCAGCGCCTGACAGACCGGC
Source organism: Paracoccus sediminilitoris (assembly GCF_003259195.1). Lineage (GTDB taxonomy): Bacteria > Pseudomonadota > Alphaproteobacteria > Rhodobacterales > Rhodobacteraceae > Paracoccus > Paracoccus sediminilitoris. Next base: position 91,360 of record NZ_QJPK01000010.1, on the reverse strand, counting down.
GGCGTGACGAATTTCGACACGTCGCCGCCAAGCCGGGCGATCTCCTTGACCAGCTTCGAGGCGATCGCTTGGCGGCGCGCGTCGGCCATCAGGAAGACGGTCTCGATTTCGTGGTCCAAGGCGCGGTTCATGCCGACCATCTGGAATTCGTATTCGAAATCGGCCACCGCGCGCAGGCCGCGCACGATCATGGTCGCGCCGACATCGCGGGCGCAATCGATCAGCAGGTTCTCGAACGGATGCACGATGATTTCGCCACCCGTCTTGGCGGCGATGGCATCGCATTCCGCCTGCACCATCGCGACCCGTTCTTCCAGGTTGAACAGCGGTCCCTTGTCACGGTTGATGGCGACGCCGATCACAAGCCGGTCGACCATCACCATGGCACGTTGCATGATGTCGATGTGACCCAGTGTGATCGGATCGAAAGTGCCGGGGTAGAGGCCGATGCGCATGAGGCTGACGTCCTGTTTCAAGGTATCGGCCTTCAGGCAAACCGCATTTGCCCCCGGATTGCAAGTTCGTGATGCCGGGGGCGTTGCGTCAGCTGCCCATGATCATCCCAGTCAGCGCGTCCTTTTCGGCCGCCAGTTCCTTCAGGCGGCCGCTGACGGCATCCCCGATGGACACCACGCCCAGCATGTCGCCGTTGGGATCGACGACGGGCATGTGACGGAAGCGGCCCTCGCTCATCCTTTGCAGGACGGCCATGCCCTCGTCGCCCGGCTTGCAGGTCTGGACGGCCTTGGTCATCACGCCGCTGATGGGGGTGGACAGCACCGACGGGCCATGCTTGCCCAGTTGCCGCACGATGTCGCGTTCCGACAAGATGCCTTCGGGCGTGCGCCCGTTCGATGACACGACCACTGCCCCGATCCGCTGTTCGGCCAGCAGGGTGGCAGCCTCGGCCAGGGTGGCATCTGGCTTGATCGTCACGATCAATCCGGCTTCGATCCACGGCTTGTCCGTATCCGATTTCATCGACAGCAGTTGCTTGACCAGCATCAGACGCCCCCTTTTCGGCTTGGTTATCCTTATCAAAATCGCACAATCGCCCCGCGTCAAGTGGGACCATCGCCGCCGGCGGTCAACTGCCCTTCCAGCCGCGCGACCTCGGCGCGGATGCCTGCGGCCAACGCCTCGGCCAGAAGGGTCAGGCGACGCGACGCGCGGTCATCGGCATGCCGGATCAGCCAGAAGCTGCGGCGCAGGCTGATGTCTTCCGTCAGCACGCGCGTAACGCCCGGCGCGAAGGGGATGGCGAAATCATGCACGATCCCCAGCCCCGCCCCCGCCCGGACCGCCTGCATCTGCACCGCGACCGAGTTCGAGCTGATCTGCGCCGTTTCCAGCCCCGTCGCGGACAGGTAGTCCAGTTCGCGATCAAAGATCATGTCGGGGATATAGCTGATGATCCGATGCCCGCGCAGATCCTGCAGCGTTTGGACCGGCGGGTGGTAGTCCAGATAATCGCGATGCGCCGCCAGATGCAGATGATAGTCGGTCAGCCGCTGCACGACCAGGCGGCCGGTATCGGGGGGCGAAACGGCAATGGCCATGTCGGCCTCTCGCTTGGTCAGGTTCACCACGCGCGGCAGCGCGACGATCTGGATCTCCAGCCCCGGATGGGCGTCGCACAGATCGCGCGCCACCTGCGGCAGCAGGTAATTGGCGCAACCGTCGGGCGCCCCGATGCGCAGTTGTCCCGTCAGACCCGCGTCGCGGCGCACGCCCTCGACCGCGGCGGCGGCGGCCTGTTCGGCGGCCTCGGCGGGGGCGATCAGGCGCGCGCCTTCGGCGGTCAGGGCGTAACCCTGCGGCGTTTTCACGAACAGCGCCGCGCCCACCGCCGCCTCCAGCCGCGCGATGCGGCGCCCGACGGTCGATGCATCCATGGCCAGCCGCCGCCCTGCCGAGGACAGGCTTTCCGTCCGCGCCACGGCCAGAAATATCCGCAGGTCGTCCCAGTCCATGCCGATACCTTTGCAAAAACGCAAAACCCTTTTGCCACCATTCCCCTTTATCCGGCATTTCCGCAAGGCTATCGTCCCCGCAACATCAGACAGGAGGACAGCATGAAAGAGATTCATCACTGGATCGACGGCAAGGAAACCAAGGGCGGCTCGGGTCGCTTTTCCGACGTCTTCAACCCCGCCACCGGCGAGGTTCAGGCCCGCCTGTCGCTGGCCACCAAGGCCGAGCTGGACGACGCCGTCGCAAGCGCCGCCAAGGCGCAGGTCGCATGGGGTGCCACCAACCCGCAGCGCCGCGCCCGCGTGATGATGAAATTCGTAGACCTGATCAACCGCGACATGGACAAGCTGGCCGAGGCCCTGTCGGCCGAACACGGCAAGACCTTCCCCGACGCCAAGGGCGACGTCCAGCGCGGTCTGGAAGTCATCGAATTCTGCATTGGCGCGCCGCATTTGCTGAAGGGTGAATTTACCGACAGCGCCGGCCCCGGCATCGACATGTATTCCATGCGCCAGCCGCTTGGCGTCGTGGCGGGTATTACCCCCTTCAACTTCCCCGCCATGATCCCGCTGTGGAAGATGGGCCCGGCGCTGGTCTGCGGCAACGCGATGATCCTGAAGCCGTCCGAACGCGACCCGTCGGTGCCGCTGATGCTGGCCAAGCTGCTGCAGGAGGCGGGCCTGCCCGACGGCGTCCTGCAGGTCGTCAACGGCGACAAGGAAACCGTCGACGCGATTTTGGACAACGAGACCATCCAGGCCGTGGGCTTTGTCGGCTCGACCCCGATCGCGCAGTATATCTATGAACGCGCCTCGGCCAACGGCAAGCGCGCGCAGTGCTTTGGCGGTGCCAAGAACCACATGATCATCATGCCCGACGCCGATCTGGATCAGGCCGCCGACGCGCTGATCGGGGCCGGTTACGGCGCGGCCGGCGAACGCTGCATGGCGATCTCGGTTGCGGTGCCGGTGGGCGAGAAGACCGCCGATGCGCTGATCGAAAAGCTGGTCCCGCGGATCGAGAAGCTGAAGGTCGGTCCCTGGACCGCGGGCGATGATGTCGATTACGGCCCCGTCGTCACCAAGGCCGCCAAGGAAAACATCCTGCGGCTGGTCCAGTCCGGTGTCGACCAGGGTGCCGAACTGGTCGTCGATGGCCGCGACTTCAACCTGCAGGGATACGAGGACGGCTTCTTCGTCGGCCCGCACCTGTTCGACCGCGTCACCCCCGACATGGACATCTACACCCAGGAAATCTTCGGCCCCGTGCTGTCGACCGTCCGCGCTGGCAGCTATGAAGAGGCGATCAAGCTGGCCATGGACCATGAATACGGCAACGGCACGGCCATCTATACCCGCGACGGCGACACGGCACGCGATTTCGCCAGCCGCATCAACATCGGCATGGTCGGCATCAACGTCCCGATCCCGGTTCCGCTGGCCTATCACACCTTCGGCGGCTGGAAGAAATCGGGCTTTGGCGACCTGAACCAGCACGGCCCGGACGCGTTCCGCTTTTACACGCGCACCAAGACCGTGACCGCACGCTGGCCCTCGGGCATCAAGGAAGGCGGAGAGTTCAACTTCAAGGCCATGGACTAGTCCGCGGCCATGACCTGAACGATCCGGACGGACCGGGGGCGCCTGCCTCCGGTTCGTTGCGAACACGGGCTTTCCACGAATGGAACCGTCCATGACCACCCAACCCGACTTTACCCTGGGCATCGAGGAAGAATATCTTCTGGTCGATGCCGATACCGGCGACCTGGCCCCTGCCCCGCAGGCCCTGATGGATGCCTGTACCGCCGATCTGGGCGATCAGGTCAGCCCCGAATTCCTGCGCTGCCAGATCGAGATTGGGACCCCCGTCAGCGCCAACGTGACCGAGGCCCGCGACCACCTGCGCCGCCTTCGCGCCTGCGTGGCGCGCCATGCCGCCGATCACGGGCTGGCGCCGATTTCCGCATCCTGCCATCCGCTTGCCGATTGGCGCGATCAGGACCACACCGACAAGGACCGCTATAACCAGCTGTCGCGCAATCTGGGCAGCGTGGCGCAGCGCATGGTCATCTGCGGGATGCATGTCCATGTCGGCATTCCCGACAAGGCGCAGCGCATCGACCTGATGAACCAGCTGTCCTATTTCCTGCCGCATCTGCTGGCGCTGTCGGCCTCCAGCCCGTTCTGGCAGGGGCAGGATACGGGGCTGGCATCCTATCGCACGACGGTTTTCGGGGGGATGCCACGCACAGGCCTGCCGCCGCTGATGCGCAGCTGGGACGAATACGAACGGTCCATCAAGGCTCTGACCGATCTGGAGGTGATCGAGGACAGCAGCAAGATCTGGTGGGACCTGCGCCCCAGCAACAAGTTCCAGACGCTGGAAACCCGCATCTGCGACGCCTGCCCCCGGATCGAGGATGCCGTGACGCTGGCGGCCCTGATCCAGGCGACGCTGCGGATGCTGTGGCGGCTGTCGCGCAGCAACATCCGCTGGCGGGAATACGACAATTTCCTGCTTGGCGAAAACCGCTGGCGGGCCATGCGCTATGGCACGTCCGAAGGGCTGATCGATTTCGGCGCCCGTCAGATCGTCCCCTTCGACCAGATCGCCGAGGATTGGCTGGCCCTGATCGCGCAGGATGCCGATGCGCTGGACAGCCAGCCACAGGTCGCCCGCCTGCGTGACATGGTGGCACGGGGCACGGCCGCGCAGGCACAGCGCAACGTCGCCGCCCGCGCCCGCAACGCCGGCGCAACCCCGCCCGAGGTGATGCGCGCCATCACGAAACACCTGATGGATCAGTTCACATGCGACCTGTGACCGCCGGGCCTTGCAATATTCTGGCAACATCTGGCAATTAAACACCTGTTCAATTCAGCACATCTGGGGAGGGATGCCGCATGAATTTCGCTTTGACCGAGGAACAGCAGGCCATCTTCGACATGGCACGGGATTTCGGCCAATCCCGCATCGCCCCCTTTGCCCGCGAATGGGAGGCCCAGGGGACCATTCCCCGCGACCTGTGGGCCGATGTCGCCGAATTGGGCCTGGGGGGGCTCTATGTGTCGGACGATCATGGCGGGACGGGCCTGTCGCGCTTGGACGGGACGTTGGTCTTCGAGGCGCTGTCGATGGCCTGCCCTTCGGTCGCGTCCTTCCTGTCCATCCACAACATGTGCGGCGGCATGATCGACAAGTTCGGCAGCGATGAGGCCAAGAGCCGCTGGCTGCCCGACCTCTGTGCGATGAAGCGGATCTTCAGCTATTGCCTGACCGAACCGGGTAGCGGCTCGGATGCGGCGGCCCTGCGCACCACGGCCAAGACAACCGATGAAGGCTGGGTGCTGAACGGCACCAAGGCCTTCATTTCCGGCGGTGGCTATTCCGATGTCTACATCGCCATGGTCCGCACCGGCGATGACGGTCCCAAGGGTATCAGCACGGTCCTGGTCGAAGACGGCACCCCCGGCCTGTCCTTCGGCGCGCCCGAGGACAAGATGGGCTGGCGGTCCCAACCCACCGCGCAGGTCCAGTTCGACGATTGCGCTATCCCGGCCGACAACCTGCTGGGTCAGGAAGGGCGCGGCTTCAGCTATGCCATGGCGGGTCTGGACGGGGGGCGCCTGAACATCGCGGCGGCGGCCTTGGGCGGTGCGCAATCGGCGCTGAACGCGACGCTGGCTTATATGGGCGAGCGCCACGCCTTTGGAAAATCGCTGGACCAGTTCCAAGCCCTGCAGTTCCGTTTGGCGGACATGGAGACTGCCCTGCAATCCAGTCGTATATTCCTGCGCCAAGCCGCATGGAAGCTGGATCACGGCACACCGGACGCCAGCAAGTTCTGCGCCATGGCCAAGCTGCACGTGACCGACCGCGCATTCGAGGTGGCCAACCAATGCCTGCAACTGCATGGTGGCTATGGTTATCTGGCCGATTACGGGATCGAGAAGATCGTCCGCGACCTGCGCGTGCATCAGATCCTGGAGGGCACGAATGAGATCATGCGTCTGATCATCTCTCGGGCGCTGCTGGCCGAACGGGGGTAAGGCTTTGGAAGACCTGAACATTCGCATCGAAGGCCGCGCGGGGCGCATCACCCTGACGCGGGAAAAGGCGCTGAACGCGCTGAACCACGACATGGCGCTGGCGGTGCTTGCCGCGCTGAGCAACTGGTGCGACGATCCGTCGGTCGATCTGGTCATCATGGACGCTGCCGGAGACCGGGCCTTTTGCGCGGGGGGCGATATCGCCGCAGTCTATCACGCAGGGCGGGCGGGCGATCATCAGGTCGGGCGCGATTTCTTTCGCGACGAATACCGGATGAATGTCGCAATCGCGGATTTCCCCAAGCCGGTGGTGGCCTTCATGCAAGGCTTCGTCATGGGCGGCGGGGTGGGACTGGGCGGACATGCCAGCCACCGCATCGTCGGGGACACGACCCGCATCGCCATGCCCGAAAGCGGCATCGGACTGATCCCGGATGTCGGCGGCACCTGGCTCTTGGGTCGCGCGCCGGGGCGGATCGGCGAATATCTGGCACTGACGGGCGCGCGGATGGGTCCGGGCGATGCCATCCACGCGGGCTTTGCCGACACCTATCTGCCCGAAGCCGAATGGCCCGCCCTGATCGCAGCGCTGGAGGACACCGGCGACATCCATCGGATCAAGGGCGCGAAACCGCCCGCTGCGCCGCTGGCCGATCGCGATCTGTCCGCCTTTGGCGGGCGCCACGTCACCGCTATCTTGGATGCCGTCACGGCCGCGGGCGACGATGACAGCATGACGGCAATGCGGCGCAACTCGCCCCTGTCGATGGCAGCGGGGCTTGCCATGGTGCGGGCGGCGCGGGGCGATCGGCGCATCCAGGAATCGCTTGGCCGGGAATACCGCTTCACTGCCCGCGCGACCGAAAGCACCGATTTTCTGGAGGGTGTACGCGCCCAGATCATCGACAAGGACCGCAGCCCGAAATGGGCCGCAGACGCATCGCCAGTGGCCGTTCAGGCCCTGCTTGCCCCCTTGGGCAGCAACGACATGACATGGGAGACTGCTGAATGAAGATCGGTTTCATCGGATTGGGCAACATGGGCGCGCCCATGGCCGCAAACCTGGCCAAGGCCGGCCATCAGGTGACGGGCTTTGACACCGCAGCCCCCATGCCGTCAGGCGTTACGGCCGCAGACAGCGCCCAAGCCGCAGCCCAAGGCGCCGAAGTCGTCATCACCATGCTGCCCAACGGACAGATCCTGCGGACCGTGGCCGACAGCGTCATCCCCGTCATGCAGGCTGGCGCGGTGCTCTGCGATTGTTCGACCGTTGACGTGGACAGCGCCAGGGCGGTGGCCGGACAGGCGCGCGCAGCCGGTCTGGCCGCCTTGGATGCGCCGGTCTCGGGCGGCATCGGTGGCGCGCAGAATGGCACGCTGACCTTCATGGTGGGCGGTGAACAGACCGCCTTCGACACAGTCGAACCGCTGCTGGCGATCATGGGCCAGAAAACCGTCCATTGCGGCGACAGCGGCGCGGGGCAATCGGCCAAGATCTGCAACAACATGATTCTGGGCGTCACCATGATCGCCACCTGCGAGGCCTTTGCCCTTGCCGACAAGCTGGGCCTTGATCGCGGCAAGATGTTCGACGTCGTCTCGACCAGTTCGGGCAGCAGCTGGTCGATGAACAGCTATTGCCCCGCGCCGGGGATCGGGCCGAATTCGCCCGCCGACAATGATTACAAGCCCGGCTTTGCCGCCGAACTGATGCTGAAGGATCTGAACCTGTCCCAGCAGGCTGCCACATCCGCCGATGCGGACACGCCCATGGGCCAACTGGCCCAGCAGCTCTATCAGCGCTTTGTCGAGGATGAGGACGGCCGTGGCCGTGACTTTTCTGCCATGTTGCCAAGATTCACGTCCCGAGGGCGCTGAATCCGGCCTTTGCACGATGGACAGGGCGGAACTCTGCGTCAAAAGGCTGGTTGGGATATCAGACTTGGACGCAGGAACCGCAATCGATGAACGCGCAGACGATCATAGTGGCAACTTTGATGACGGGGCTTGGCCTCGGCTCTCTGACGCCTTATGCGCCCGATCCCCTGCGCGTCGCCAGTGTCGCCGCGAAAGAAGCCGCCGAACGCCCGATTATGGGAACTGTTCCCAGCAAGGGGCAGGTTCAGCGCATCAGGAACCCCGGCAATTACGGCTTGGGCAACGATATCGCCGGCAGTATTTATGCCATTGTTTCGGGACATCTGGTCCGGCTGGATGCGAAGACGGGGCGCATCATCTCGATCCTGCGCCCCGTTCCCAAATCGCGCAACTAGCCCGCCAGCAGCGCCTTGGCGGCATCGGTCGCCGCATCGGTAATCCGGTCCCCCGACAGCATGCGCGCGATTTCCGCAGTGCGTTCCTGTTGATCCAGGGCCACCACGTTCGATGTCGTCATTCCATCCGTCACCGATTTGGCCACCCGGAAATGCACCGCGCCCAAAGCCGCGACCTGCGGCGAATGCGTGATCACCAAAACTTGCGACCCCTGCGCCAGCGCCTGCAGCCTGCGGCCAACCGCATCGGCGGTCGCCCCGCCGACACCCCGGTCAATCTCGTCGAAGATCATCACCAGGGCGTCATTGCCCCGCGCCAGACAGACCTTCAGCGCCAGCAGGAACCGTGACAATTCCCCGCCCGACGCGATCTTGTCCAGCGGCCCCGAGGGCGCGCCGGGGTTGGTGGCCACCGTGAAGGCTACGATGTCGCGCCCTTCGGGTCCCGGTTCACCTTCGCTGATGCGCGTTTCGAAGACGGCACGATCCATCTTCAGAGGGACCAGTTCGGCAGTGACGGCGCGGTCCAGCTGCTGGGCATGGCGCGTGCGTTCGGCTGTCAAAGTCGCGGCGGCATTGTCATAGGCTTGCTGGGCAGCCACAGCTTCGGCGCGCAATGTGCCGATCTGTGCCTCTCCGGCGTCGATACGACCCAGCCTTTCACGCAATTCATGACCCAAAGCCGCCAGGTCATCGGCCATCACGCCATGCTTGCGCGCCAAGGCGCGCAGCGCGAACAGCCTTTCTTCCGTCGACTCAAGCGCATAGGGGTCAAAATCAAGAGCACTCAGCGTGTCCTCGACACCGCGGGTCGCTTCGCCCAATTCGATCAAGGCGCGCGACAAGGCAGCCAGGGGCGGATCAAGCCGACCTTCGGCCTGATCCGAAACGCCTTCAAGCCAGCGCCCGGCATCGACCATTGCCTTTTCCGCCCCGTCGCCCCCCAACAGCTGCAAAGCTCGGGCGACGTCGTCGCGGATGCGTTCAGCCCCCTGCATCTGCCGCCGGGCAATGTCCAGGCTCTGCTCCTCGCCGGGTTCGGGGGCCAGCTTGTCGATCTCATCGACGGCATGGCGCAGGAATTCTTCTTCCTGGCGGGCGGCTTCCAGCGCGGCTTCGGCCTGCGCCAGCAATTGCGCAGCCTCGCGGCGGGCATTCCAGGCGGTCCGGACGGTCCTGGTGTCGATGACGCCGAAAGCATCCAGCAAGGCGCGGTGACCGCGCGGGTTCAGCAGCCCCCGGTCATCATGCTGACCATGCAGTTCGACCAAGGTTTCCGACAGCTTGCGCAACACTTCGCCCGAAACGCGGCGGTCGTTGACCCAGCCCGTCTTGCGGCCATCAAGGCCGTTGACCCGGCGCAGGATCAGCTCGTCTTCCTCGACGCTGATGCCCGCGTCGGACAGGACCGCGCGGGCGGGGTGGTCGGGGGGAAGATCGAAGACGGCCTGGACCTCGCCCTGTTGCGCCCCCTGACGGACCAGGTCGGCACGGCTGCGCCAGCCCAGCACAAAGCCCAGACAATCCAACAGGATCGACTTGCCCGCGCCGGTTTCACCCGTCAGGACGTTCAATCCGGGACCGAACCCCAGATCCAGCCGCTCGATCAGCAGCATGTCGCGGATATCAAGCGATCGGAGCATGCGATGTCGGACCGAGACCTTGGCCTGTGGGGCGGAAGGCTACAGCCATCTTCCTTCAATGGTTTGGCGATAAACGTTGGTCAGCCAGCTGTCCCCCTTCGCCTCGGCCGACAGGCCGCGACCGCGCAGCTGGCGGAAGGCGTCTTCGTAGAAGGGCGAGGACTGGAAGTTGTGGCCCAGGATGGCGCCGGCGGTCTGCGCCTCGTCCAGCAGGCCAAGGGCGATATAGGCCTCGACCAGGCGCAGCAGCGCTTCGGGGGTCTGGGTCGTCGTCTGGAATTCCTCGACCACGACGCGGAAGCGGTTGACCGCAGCCGCGTAATGCCCGCGCTTCAGATAATAGCGCCCGATCTCCATTTCCTTGGCGGCAAGGTGATCGAAAGCCAGATCAAATTTCAGGATGGCGCTGCGGGCATATTCGCTGTCGGGATATTGCTCGATCACGGTACGCAGCCCCTGCAGCGCCTGGAAGGTCAGGCCTTGATCGCGGCCCACATCGTCGATCTGATCGTAATAGGACAGTGCCAGCAAATACTGTGCATAGGCTGCATCCTCATCACCCGGATAGGTGTCCAGGAAACGCTGTGCCGCGCCGCGCGCCTCTTCGTAATTCTTGGCCTTGTGGTTGCCATAGGCCTGCATGATCAGGGCGCGCTTGGCCCATTCGGAATAGGGGTAAAGACGTTCGATCTCGCTGAAATAGAAGACGGCCTCTTCGGGTTCGCCGCTATTCTCCAACTCGAACTCACCGCGCTTATAGATTTCTTCCGCGGTGAATCGGTCAAGATTTTCCTTGCGCGCCGTGTCGCGACTGTCGGCGCAACCCGCAAGAACCAAGCCCGACAGCAATACAGCCATCACCGAAGCCGAAATTTTCGAGCCCGCCATCTTCACCCTGCCCTACGATTCTGCCGTGCGGCCGCCCCTGAAAGGCTGCGCTGCCGGCACCTCCTAGCACAGAACATCAGGGGGCGCAAAATGGCAATCCGTTGAATTCCGCGTGGCTTTCGCGCGGCGTCGATGGCGACAGCCCCGGCACCCGCCACGGGGGCGCTTTCATTCAGCCGCAAAAGAAAAGGCGGCCATGTCTGCCTGAACTGCGGCATGTTCCGTGATCCGGGCACCCGGAAGACGGTCTTCCAGATCGGCCGAACAGGTTTCCCAGGTCCAGGCCGTCGGATCGGCGAACAGCGCGCGCAGCAGGTGGTTCGTCATCGCATGACCGGCACGATGACCGGTATAGCGGGCCAGCAACGGCGCACCGGCCAGTGCCAGATCGCCGGTCGCATCCAGCATCTTGTGGCGCACGGCCTCGTCCTGATGACGCAGACCGCCGGGCGACAGAACCTGCGCGCCATCGACGACGACGGCGTTCAGATAGGTGCCGCCAAGGGCCAAACCGTTTTGACGCATCGTCTCGACATCAGAGGCGCGGCAAAAGGTCCGGCTGTCGGCTAATTCACGCAGGAAGGCCCCATTGGCCATGTCCAACCGCTTTTCCTGATGCCCGATGGCGGCATCATCGAAATCGATCTGAAAATCGATCTCAAGGTGATCGGCCGGGCTCAGACGGGCAAAGGCGTCGCCGCGACGAACCTCGACGGTGCGCAGAACGCGGATCGCCCGCAAGGGGGCGTTCTGGCGTTCGATGCCGGTTTCCAGAATCGCATCGACGAACACGGCGGAGGATCCATCCAGAATCGGAACTTCGGGTCCGTCCACGGTGACCAAGGCATTGTGAATGCCGGTCCCGGAAAGGGCGGCCATCACGTGTTCGACGGTCGACAGGGTGACGCCCGCGCCATTATCCATCAGCGTGCACAACGGAGACGGGGTCACCTGGCTCCAGATGGCGGGAATATCCACGGCAGGCGTCAGGTCGATCCGGCGAAAGACAATGCCATGACCGACGGGTGCAGGATGGATCACCAGCTGCGCCGAGGCGCCCGAGTGAAGCCCGACGCCCGAAAATGCCACCTTGTCTTTCAATGTCGCCTGCATGACATGCCTGCCTTCGTTCTTTTGGTCACGGCCATCGCGGCCTGTGTCAGTTCAGCTAGGATCAGACGTCAAAGCATTCAATTAACGAATTGTAACGGAGTGAAACACTTGCGCCCCGCCCTGCGGCGACAGGGCGGGCTATCTTGTCAAATGCATGGATATGCAATGGAAAAGGGCCGCCAAAGGCAGCCCCGTCCATTCAACATATGTCAGTTTCGTGATCGGGCTCAGTTGGCCTGACGACGCAGGAAAGCCGGGATCTCGACATTGTCCTGACTGCTGTCGGGGCTGGCCAGATCGTCGAAATCGGTATCCTGCTGACGGGCACGGGTCGCCACGCGTTCATTCACACGCTCTGCGATGGACGACGAGGACGGCTTTTGCGCGGTCGACTGATCGCCATGACCAGCCATCCGCTCCAGCATCCGACCAAGACCGCTCATCCGGCTTTGGGCGGCGGTACCCTGTGCGGGCTGCTGCTTGGGGGCGCCGGAGGCACTGCCCGTCTGGTTGTGGTTGTCCACGGCGCGACGCAGGCGATCCATCACCTCGGGGGCGGGTTGACCGGCCCGCGCGGGCTGGGGCGCACGGGGTGCCACAAAGGCCGAGGCATCGTCGTCGATGCGGGCGGCCGGGGCCTGACGCGCATTGTCCTTAGGCTGATAGGCCGGCTGCGGCATATCTTCCTCGGTTCGGGCAGCAGGGGCCTGCGGGGCCGCCTGTTCGGGCTGCTGAGCGACAGAGGACGTCACGCGGCGCTGCGGCATCTGGGTTTCGGCTTCCGCCTGCGAACCAACCACGGGGTTCTGGGTCAGCGGAGCGGCCATGCTGCGACGAGGCGAAGGAACTTCGGCCACGGCAACGGCGGCATCGATACCGGTCGCTACGACCGACACGCGGATGTTGCCGTCCATGTCGGGGTCCAGGGTCGAACCGACGATGATGTTGGCATCGCTGTCGACCTTGTCGCGAATGACATTAGCGGCCTCGTCCAGCTCGAACAGAGTCATGTCATAGCCGCCGGTGATGTTGATCAGCACGCCGCGGGCGCCGTTCAGGCTGATCTCGTCCAGCAGCGGGTTGGCGATGGCGCGTTCGGCGGCTTCCTGCGCACGGTTTTCGCCCGTCGCTTCGCCGGTGCCCATCATGGCCTTGCCCATTTCGTCCATCACGGCGCGAACGTCGGCAAAGTCCAGGTTGATCAGACCGGGACGGACCATCAGGTCGGTCACACCCTTGACGCCCTGGTACAGCACGTCGTCGGCCATCGCGAAGGCCTCGGTAAAGGTGGTCTTTTCGTTGGCCAGGCGGAACAGGTTCTGGTTCGGAATAATGATCAGCGTGTCCACGACCTTCTGCAGGGCCTCAACGCCTTCCTCGGCCTGGCGCATCCGCTTCGTGCCTTCGAACTGGAAGGGCTTGGTCACAACGCCGACGGTCAGAATGCCCATCTCGCGCGCGGCTTGGGCGATGATCGGCGCCGCACCGGTGCCGGTGCCGCCGCCCATTCCGGCGGTGATGAAGCACATATGCGCGCCCATCAGATGATCGACGATATCCTCGATCGTCTCTTCGGCGGCTTTTGCGCCAATGGTGGGCTTGGCACCAGCACCCAGACCTTCGGTCACTTTCGGACCCATCTGCACGCGGCTGGTGGCCAGAGATTGCTGCAGCGCCTGCGCATCGGTATTCGCGACCACGAACTCGACACCATCAAGCTGCTTCTGGATCATGTTGTTGACCGCGTTGCCGCCTGCCCCGCCCACACCGAACACGGTGATGCGTGGCTTCAGCTCTTCTTCGTCATTCATCATCAGATTGAGGTTCATGCTGTCCGCCTGTAATCGCTGCTTCGTTATCGGGCGCGGGCTGCCCGCTCGAATCCCCGTATTTACTGACTATCGTAAACATTCCCTCGCCAAGCGTCACCCAAAAAACACAGTCGCCATTCAAAATATGGCCATGTTCAGGGATGGTTTCGGCGGTATCTTGCCACAATGCCCGAATATGGTGGCCACATCATGCGACCTCCATATTTTCTGTGTCTTGCAGGCCCTTACCAGTTGTTCTTGAACCACCGATAGGCGCGCCGGAAACTGCGTCCGGGGTAATTGTCGGCGGGCATTTCAAAGTCCCACCATTCATCCTGCGGATGGGCCGCGAAAAGCGCCAGACCGACCGCACTGGAAAAGCTGGGATCGGTCAGTTCATGCGCCAATCCGTCGATCCGCAGCGGCCTGCCGCAACGGACGTTCGGCCCCAGGATGCGTGTCGCCAGCCCGTCCAGACCAGGGATCTGGCTGCCGCCACCCGTCAGGACGATCTGCTGGCTGGGCATATAGTCGAAGCCCGCCGCATCCAGAACGCCGCGCACGTTTTCCAGAATTTCCTCGACACGCGGGCGCATGACGCCGATCACGTCGGCCCGGCTGACGGTGCGCCGGTCGGTTTCCCAATCCCCGGTATTGCCGCCGACATCGATCATTTCGCGATCATCCTGACCGGTCGCCTCGACCCCGCCGTCCAGGGTCTTCAGACGTTCGGCCACGGGCAGCGGCACGCGCAGGCCCTGCGCGATGTCCTGGGTGATCAGGTTGCCCCCGATCGGCACGTGATCGGAAAAAATCATGTGCTTCTTGATGAAGATCGAAACGCCCGTTCCGCCGCCCCCGAAATCGATGCAGGCGGCGCCTAGTTCCTGCTCATCCTCGACCAGGCTGGCCCGGGCCGAGGCATAGGGCGCCGATGCGATGCCCGCCAGTTCCAGGTCGCAGCGGCGAATACACTGCACCAGGTTGCCCATCACATCGCCGTCCAGTGTCAGCACATGCATGTCGCAGAACAGCTTGTTGCCGACATGATCGCGCGGATCGGCCAGGCTGGAGCGGTTGTCGACGGCGAAATTCACCGGTTGGGCGTGCAGAACCTCGCGGCCCCGACCGAAATCGGGCACCTCGCAGGCAGCCATGACCGAGGCGACGTCATGTTCGGCAACCTTGCCCGCCGCCAAGGTGATCTCTCCCGCCAATCCGTATGAAGCAGGCGAGCCGCCCGACAGGCAGGCGATCACATGGTCGATCCGCACGCCGGCCAGTTTCTGCGCGGCGGCGACGACAGTGCGGATGGCGCGCTCGGTTTCGGCCATGGTCTCGATCTGGCCGCGACGCATGCCGCGCGACCGGGTCGAAGCCGCACCGATGACGCGGAAATTCACCTGCCCCGCCATCGGCCCGACGCCGTCGGTTTCGCGAAAGGTGCCGGTGCCGTCGAAACGCAGCACCAGGCAGGCGATCTTCGATGTGCCGATATCCAGGATGCCGATCACGCCCCTTTGAAGGGCTGCCCGGCGCATGTTCCGCATCGCGCGCTGTGTCTGGTACAATTCCGCCATTCGCTTCGTCCCCCCTTCGTGCTGATTTTCAGCTTTTCTTTTCGTCTTCTTGCAGCGGCGCCCCGTCCGGCCCCAGCAGGGTCAGGCCGCGCGCGCCGCGGATCGTGTTGCGGGCATCAAGGCCAAGACGCAGGACCGGACGCTGCGGGTCGCGCAGATCCACGATCATGACATCGCGCGCCAGCAGATCCTCGGCCCGGTCAAGGGCGATGGCGGCCTCCAGCGCGACGACCGCGCCATGCGCGGGCAGCATGATCCGCTGACCGTGATCCAGCACCAGGTCCCACCGCCGTTCGCCCCGGCGCACCAATCCGCGCACCCGCGGCAGGATCGGACCGGCCGCGTCGAACAGGTTCAGCGCCTCGGCGGTCATCACATCCGCCCCCTCGCCCGAGATCAGCGGCAGCTCGGGGCGCACCTCGCGCGAGGTGACGCTGGCAACGCGGTGGCCGCCACGATCCAGAATCTCGATCCCGCGGGCACGACGCCAGAGGATGGCGGGTTCGCGTTCCTTGACCACCGCCGACAGGATGCCGCCCGGCTTGACGCGCAGGTCGATGCTTTCGACCGCGTCCAGCTGCATCACCTGGATGCGCAGCGCCGGCAGGTCGATATCGAAGCTCGAGGCCGGCAGGTCAACCGGCAGCATCGCCCGCAAGGCGCGTTCGACGACCGGGGACGCCCCCTCGATCGTCATGGTGCGGACCTGGAATTCCTCTCGGCTCTGGATCGTGTCGACGACCGAGGCGATGCCCCCTTTCAGCAGCGCGCGCCGATCCTCGTCGGCCAGCCACAGCCCCGCGATCATGGCGATCAGGAAGGCGGGTACGCCCACCCGGACCATGCGACGGTAAAGCGGCGTCAGCCACATCCGTTCGAGGCGATATTTCAGCCGCGATGGTGCGGGATCGCGCCGCTGGCGCGGAGGTTCGGGGGTGACCTGCTTTCCGGGGCGATGATCGATCACGAGCGGCACATCGCATCCTCCACCATCCACCGCATCAGGGCGGGAAAATCCATGCCGACATGGGCTGCCTGTTCCGGCGC
This sequence comes from Paracoccus sediminilitoris, assembly GCF_003259195.1. Lineage (GTDB taxonomy): Bacteria > Pseudomonadota > Alphaproteobacteria > Rhodobacterales > Rhodobacteraceae > Paracoccus > Paracoccus sediminilitoris. Next base: position 74,982 of record NZ_QJPK01000010.1, on the reverse strand, counting down.
CAGCGAGGTCGGCGTCATGCCGGGCTGGGTGTTGACTTCCAGGATGATCAGACCGTCGGCGCCGCGCGTGTCGTCCCACCGGAAATCGGTCCGCGTCAGGCCGGTGCAACCAAGGGCGTCATGGGCCCGGCGCGCCAGCGACAGGCAGGCATCGCGGATGTCGTCGGGGATCTGGGCGGGAATCACGTGGCGTGATCCGCCGACCGTGTATTTCGCGGCATAGTCGTACCAGCCGTCGGTGATGATCTCGGTCACCTCCAGCGCGCGATCGCCCATCACTGTGGTCGTCAGCTCGCGACCGGGCGCATAGGTTTCCACCATCACCCGCGCGGGCATGTCCTTTGACAGCTGCGGTGGCTGGTTGGCGCCGTCATGGACGATATAGACCCCCACCGAGGAGCCTTCGTCATTGGGCTTGACCACATAGGGGGCGGGAATGACATGGCGGCGCCGGACCTCATCGGCGTCGGCGATCACGCTTTCGACGATGGGCAGGTTCGCCGCACGAAAGGCGTCCTTGGCGCGCGTCTTATCCATCGCCAACGCCGAGGCCAACACGCCCGAATGGGTATAGGGCAGCCCCAGCCATTCCAGCAGGCCTTGCACGCAGCCATCTTCGCCCCATTTGCCGTGCAGGGCGTTGAAGACGACGTCGGGCCGGCATTCGGTCAGCGCCCGGACGACCTGGTCGCCCAAGGCATCGTCCAGCACGATTTCGGTTACCTGATATCCCGCCACCCGCAGCGCAGCCGCGCATTCGCGACCCGATGACAGCGACACCTCTCGCTCGGCCGAGGGGCCACCCATCAGGATCGCGACCGAGTGGGCTGTCCTGCTCGACCTGCCCGTCACGTTATCGCCTTTCGCGCCCGGTTGATCCGGGCTTAAGATTCATCACTTCGCACCCGTTCCGGGTGTCGCGTGCCCCCCAAGGTTACATGCAAAGCGGGTATCGCAAAAGACTGAATTTTCCGTTAACGCGCCTTTGGCGACGCTGCGCGCCTATTCGCCTTCGGGCAGCGGGTCGCCGATGCGGATGACCTCCCATTGCAGGTCATGTCCGCTGTCTTCCATGACGCGGCGACGCACCAGCTCACCCAAGGCTTCCAGCTCGGCCGCGGTGGCTGCACCGGTATTCAGCAGAAAATTGGGATGTTTTTCCGACATCTGCGCTCCACCCCAGCTGTGACCGCGCAAGCCCGCGCGATCGATAAGCGACCACGCCTTAAGGTCATGGGTGTCATCCGCTTGGCCCGTCGAACTGAACCCCGCCGGGTTGCGGAAGGTCGATCCGGCGCTGCGTTCGCCTGTTGGCTGGCTTTCGTCGCGACGGGCCAGCTGGTCGGCCATCTTGACATGCAGCGCGTCGGGATCGCCCGGCGTCGCCGCAAAGACCGCCTGCGTGATGATCCAGTCGGCGGGAATGTCGGAATGGCGGTAACCAAAACCCAGTTCGGCAGCAGGCATGGTGATCTGTTCACCCTGCCGCGTCACGACCTGGATTTCGACCAGGTGATCGGAAACATAGCTGCCGTAGCAGCCGGCGTTCATCCGCACAGCACCGCCGATGCTGCCGGGAATGGTGCGCAGGAAGGTCAGGTCCAGCCCCGCTTCTGCGGCGCGACGCGCGACCTGCGCATCCAGCGACGCGGCTCCTGCGGTGATCACGCCATCCTCGACCGAGACCGCGTTGAAGGCGCGGCCAAGACGCACGACCACACCACGGATGCCACCGTCGCGCACGATCAGGTTGCTGCCCACGCCCATCGGAAAGACCGGGATCGCGGGGTCCAGCGCCGCCAGGAATTCGGCCAGATCATCGGCGTCGGCGGGCTGGAACAGCCAATCGGCCGGTCCTCCGACGCGAAGCCATGTCAGGCTGTTCAGGGGACGGTCGGGGATCAGGGTGCCGCGCGGCGTGGGAAGGTCAAAGCTCATGCGTCAGGTGGTAGCCAGCGGCGCGCGGCGCGTCAACAGCGCCCGAAGGTCAGATCAGGAAAGTCGCCACCGCTGCACCAAGCGCCGTCAGGGATGCCCCCGCCGTGACCAGACCCGCCCAACGGCGCCATCTGACCTTGTGGTGCCGGACATGGGCGATGGCCAGACCCACCGCCATCCCCAGCAGGGCGGGCAGAACGGTAAAGGCCTGGGCCACGATGGCCGCCAGATCGCGGAACCCGTCGCGCCCCCGCGCAGCATGAAGCAGCTGAAAGGCGATGGCCATCAGCAGCAGGGCCAGCACCACCAGTGGCCAGCGCAGCTTCAGCCTTGCACTGCCCCAGGCGATGAAGCCGGATCCGGCCAGGCAAAGCGCGGCAATGATCCAGGGGTTCACGGATGCTGCCCGCCATCGATCGCGGGCGGTATCGCGGCGCGGCGGCGCCCCAGGGGCCGCACGATCAGCGCCAGCAGCCCAAGCGCCAGGCTGGCCACGCCGATCCCCGGCCCCCAAAGCAGCGTCAGCCAACCCAGGCTCGGAACGCCCAGCACGATCAGGATCACGATCGCAGCGGGCCGCAAACGGTTTGGCAAAAGGGGCACCAGACAGGCGGCCAGCAGCCATATCCCGGTCAACGCAAGGGCGATCACCGGGAATGGCGGCAGCGCGATGCCCGTCATGCAGCCTGTCCCTGCAGCCGTGCCGGCAAATTGTTGGCCCAGGCCGAGATCGTCCCCGCCCCAAGACAGACGACCATGTCGCCCGGCCGTGCCTGTTCCCGAACCAGCCGTTCCAGATCATCCTCGGACAGGATGGCGCGGGCATGGCGGTGACCATGGGCGATCAGGCCCGCAACAAGATCGTCGCGCCCAGCACCAGGGATCGGGTCCTCTCCGGCGGCATAGACATCGGCGATGGCCACGACATCGGCTTCGTTGAAACAGGTGCAGAAATCGTCGAACAACGTCGACAGGCGGGAATAGCGGTGCGGCTGATGAACGGCGATGACCCGGCCCGTGGTCGCCTGGCGCGCGGCCTTCAGGACGGCGGCGATTTCGACCGGGTGGTGCCCGTAATCGTCGATGATGGTCACGCCGCCGATCTCTCCCACGCGGGTGAAACGCCGACCGACGCCGCCGAACTTGGCCAGGGCCTCGCGGATTTCCGACTTCTTGATGCCAAGGTGACGGGCGACGGCCACGGCAGCCAAGCAGTTCGACACGTTGTGATCGCCCGGCATCGGCAAGGTGCAGCCTTCGATCATGACGGGGGTCAACGCGTTGTCGGGCGTTTCGCCCTGCAAGGCAATATCGAAATGGGCGATGCCCTTGTCATAGCGCAGGTTCACGGCCCGGACATCCGCCTGTGCGTTGAAGCCGAAGGTGACGACACGGCGATCGGTCAGCTTGCCGACCAAGGACTGAACCTCGGGGTGGTCGGTGCAGCAGACGGCCAGACCATAGAAGGGAATGCCGGACGCGAAGTTGTAGAAGCCTTGGCGCAGCGCATCGAAGCTGCCCCAATGCTCCATATGCTCGGGGTCGATATTGGTGATGATGGCAATATCGGCCGGCAGGCGGTTGAAGCTCCCGTCGCTTTCATCAGCCTCGACCACCATCCATTCGCCGGCACCGGCCCGCGCGTTCGACCCATAGGCATGGATCACGCCGCCATTGATGACGGTCGGATCGACGCCGCCCGCATCCAGCAGCGTGGCGACCATCGTGGTGGTCGTGGTCTTGCCATGGGTGCCGGCGATGGCGATGTTCGACTTCATCCGCATCAGCTCGGCCAGCATCTCGGCGCGGCGCACGATGGGCAGACCGCGGCGGCGGGCTTCCTCCAGCTCGGGGTTGCCCTTCTTGATCGCGGTCGAGACGACGATGACGCCCGCCCCTTCCACGTTCTCGGCCCGCTGGCCTTCGAATACCTGCGCGCCCAAGCTGACCAGCCGGTCGGTGATCTTCGATGTCTTCAAATCACTGCCCTGCACGCGATAGCCAAGGGTCAGCAGCACTTCGGCAATGCCGGACATGCCGATGCCGCCGATCCCCACAAAATGGATGGGCCCAAGTTCGCCGGGCAGTTTCGTCGCCGCATTCATCGCACAATCTCCGTGACGAGGTCGTAAAGGCGCCGCGCCGCATCGGGACGGGCAAGGGACAGCGCAGCCTGGGCCATGGCCGTGGCCTGCGCGGGATCATTCAGGATCGCGCGGATGTCGCGCGTGAGGCTTTCGACGTCAAGCAGCGATTCCGGATGGACCAGCGCGGCACCGCTTTCGGCCAAAGCCTGCGCATTGGCGGTCTGGTGATCGCCCGTCGCCGCCGCGAAGGGGATCAGGATCGAAGGCCGGCCGATGACTGTGATGTCGGCCAGCGACGATGCGCCCGACCGGCTGATGACCAGCTGCGCCTGCGCCAGACGTTCCGGAACGTCCGAGAAAAAGGCATGAACCTCGGCCCGGATGCCTGCATCGGCATAGGTGGCGATCACGCGGTCGGCATCTTCGGCGCGGGCCTGGTGGCTGACGATCAGGCGGGCGCGCATGTCGTCGGGCAGCGCAGCCAGCGCCGCGGGCACCAGGTCCGACAGCACGCGTGCGCCTTGGCTGCCGCCGATCACCAGCAGGTGCAGATCCCCCTGCCCCGGCGCGACATAGGGCGCGGCGGCATGATCCAGCACCGCGGCGCGGACGGGATTGCCCACATGCAAGCCGCTGACGCCCGGTGGCAGATCGGTCGGCCAGATGCCGCAGGCGACCCGGTGGACGCGGCCAGCAAACAGCCGGTTCACCCGCCCCATGACGCCGTTCTGTTCATGGATCATCCGCGGCAGGCCCAATGACCAGGCAGCCGACAACGCCGGGATGGTCGGATAGCCGCCAAATCCCACCACCACGTCGGGCCGGTCACGGCGGAACGCGCGACGTGCGGCCCAGATGCCGGACCCGATCTTGAAGGGCGCCGCCAGCTTGCCCGCGACACCGCCGCGCGCGGTGGTGGCGGACCTGACGATCTGGCGTTCGACCGCGTCGGGAAAGCCACCCGCATAGCGCGCGCCGCGTTCGTCGGTGGACAGGCGGACCCGCCAGCCATTGGCCAGCAGCATCTCGGCCAGGGATTGGGCGGGGAACATGTGGCCACCGGTTCCACCGGCAGCGATCAGGGCAAGGGGTTCGGACATCAGCGGCCTCGGCGCAGGATTTCGGCGATCTCGCCCTGGGGGCGGGTGCGGGTCAGCGCCAGCAGCATCCCCGCCGCGATCCCCGAGGCGATCACCGAGGAGCCGCCATAGCTGACGAAGGGCAAGGTCATGCCCTTGGCGGGCAGCAGTCGGACGGCAACACCCATGTTGATCAGCGCCTGAACGCCAAAGGCGCAGGCCAGCCCCGTGCCGGCGATGCGGGCGAAGGGATCACGCTCCTTCAGCAGGCGCAGCAGCGACCGCACGACGATGGTCATGTAGAGCGTGATCACGGTCAGGACCATGATCAGGCCGTATTCCTCGGCGGCGACGGCGATGATGAAGTCGGTATGGGCATCGGGCAGCGACCATTTCACCGTCCCCTCGCCCACGCCGACACCGAAGAAGCCGCCCTCTTGGATGGCATTGGTGGCATAGCCGATCTGGGTGCGCGGATCGATGTCGGGCGACAGAAAGCCGTTGATGCGCCGGGCAAAGTGTTCGGATGCGCCATAGGCGAAGACCCCGCCCATCAGCGCCATGCCCGCCACGCCCAGCAGCAGGATCATGGGCGCACCGGCGACGAAATACATCACCAGCCAGGAAAACAGCACCAGCGAGGCCTGTCCGAAATCGGGCTGCAGCGCCAGCAGGATCACCACCGTCGCCGCCGCGATGAAAGAGTAGAGCTTGCCCGGCGGGCCGCCGATCTCCATCGAGGCGGCCATGAACCAGGCGCAGAGCGCCACGAATCCCGGCTTGAGGAATTCCGACGGCTGGATCGACACGAAACCAAGGCTGAGCCAGCGCGTCGCCCCCTTGCCGAAATCCGTGCCGATGAAGGGCAGCAACAGAATGGCCGTGAAGGCCACCGCGAAGCCTAGCACCCCAATGCGACGGATCTGGCGCGGCGACATCATCGAGATCACCAGCATCACCCCCAGGGCCAGGCCGCCGAAGACAGCCTGCCGCTGGACATAATAGAACCGTGGCAGGTTGTTCTTCTCCGCCAGCGGAACCGAGGCCGCAAGCCCCAGCAAAAGCCCGATCGCGAACAGGGACAGCACGCAGAACAGCGCCCACCTGTCCACTGTCCGCCACCAACGCGGAAGAATGGGATCACCCGCCCGTGCGGGCGCCGTGCCAAAAACCATATCGGTCATGGAAATACCGCCGTCACTGCCTCTGTCCTGTCCGGTTTTCCCGGATCTGCGCAGAAGGATAGCGCGATTGCGGGGGCCGCGCCACTATAGATTGTGGAGGCGCGGGATCGTGAACTTAGCGCCGACCGTGGCTGCGATCATAACCGCCCGATTGCGATGGCGCCCAGCCTTCGGGGGGCCGCACGGGTGCAAAGACCTGCACGACCAGCGGATGGCATTGCGCGGTGTCGGACGAATGCTCTCCGCCGCAATCACCACCCGGACAGGCCGACAGCGCGCCCAGCAGATCGGTCTCGGCCATGAATTCCAGATAGTCGCCGGGACGGACCGGGCTGGCCTTCATGAAATACTGGCCGGTGTCGCGGGTAAAGCCCGTGCACATGAAGACGTTCAATACGTCATGGACATGTGTTTCTGCCTGATCCAGCGTCATGCCGCGCGCATCCGCCAAGGCCCGCGTCAGGTTGGAATGGCAGCAATGGTGATACTGCGCCCCGCCCGACAGCAGGTTGTGGGTATAAGGATCGCAACGCGTCCCGATTACGTCATGGACGCTGCCGCCAAAGTGGTCGAAGCCGTACCAGTCCAGTGTGTCATCTGTGATGGTGGCCAGAGGGCGCAGGTCGGGCAGGTTCGACCACAGCCGGTCGCCCGTGGACAGATGCGTCCCATGCAGCGCGCGCGTCTTGCCCGAATAGAAGCGCGCCGACAGGTCCGCAGCCCACAGGTTCAGATCGCCGACCTGAGGCCCCTCGACGCTGAGGATGCGGAAGAAATGCCCGGCGGGCACATCGAAACAGGCGGCATCGCGCGGCGGCACCACGATCTGGGCCGTCTGCTGCCAGCCGGTCCGGGCGGCGCGATAGGCGGTCAGATCAGGCCGCGGCAGGGCATCGACCGGATAGCAGATGACGGGTTCCACCGCGCGGCGGGCGTCGGCGTCGGCCGGCGCGGCATGTTCGGGATGGTCAGGCTTCACGGCGATCCCCTTTTCGTGTCAGCCAAGCGTTGCCAGCGCAGGGAATGCCTCCAGCAGCCAGAAACTGAAGGCCGAGAAGGCCCCGGTCAGCAACATCACCCCGACCACGACCAGCAGCGCGCCCATGATCCGCTCGATCGTCTTCAGATAGGGCTTGATCCGGTTCATCAGGCCGATGGCGCGGTTGATGAAGATCGCCGCCAGCAGGAAGGGAATGCCAAGACCCAAAGCATAGACCGCCAGCAGCGCCGTGCCGCGCGACAGTTCTCCCCCGGTGGCGGCCAGCGACAGGATCATGCCCAGCTGCGGACCGATGCAAGGCGTCCAGCCAAAGGCGAAGGCAAGGCCCAGGGCATAGGCCCCCAAGGCACCGCCATCCTGCTTGCCGGCGTTCACTCGCGCTTCCTGATCCAGCAGGGGGATGCGGAAGACATGCAGGAAATGCAGGCCCATGATGATCACCATGACACCTGCAATTCGTGCCAGAAGATCCTGATATTGCAGGAAAGCCCGGCCAAATGCCGAAGCCGCGAAACCCATGATCAGAAAGACCGTCGACAGCCCCATCACGAAGAACAGCGCCGGGACCACGGCACTGCGTTCGCGCGTCTTGAGCCCGTTCACCCCGACCCCGGTCATATAGGCCAGGTAAGGTGGCACGATGGGCAGCACGCAGGGCGACAGGAAGGACAGAATACCCGCCAGCAGCGCCACGAAGGCGGCAGGCAGGAAAGCGGCAGAGGCGAGTTCGATTCCCAACATGTCCGGCACCTTACCGGTCATTGCGCAGAAGGACAGAGGGCATTGCGTCACGGCTTCGTGGGAAGGCCCGTGACCGGCACGAAAAAGGGGCGCGGCATGGCTGCAGCGCCCCTGTCTTGTCAGCTGTTGGCGCGCTTAGCGGCCCGACCACCAACCACGACGCTTGCGCGGCGCATCGTCGGACGCGGGTTCGGGCTGGTTGGCCGCCACCGGGGCCTGGGCCGGTGCGGCGGCAGGTTCGGATGCGGTTTCGACCAGTGCTTCGGCCACGGCCTCTGCGGGGATCGCCTCGGGTGCGGGGGGCTGGGCCTGAACCGCTTCCGCAGGGGCTTCGGGGGCTTCGACCGCCGTCGGGAAGGCCGCGGCGCGACCGCCATCGGCCTCGCCCGACAGATCCACCACCTCGGGCAGGGCTTCGCTCTCGACGGGCTTGCGGGTGCGCGACCGCGAGCGCGACCGGCGGCGACCCGACGAGGCTGTCTCTGTCTCCGCTTCCGCTTCGGGCGCGTCCGCTTCTCCGGTTTTGGCCGTCATGGCAGGGGCCTCGACCTCGGGTTCGGCGTCATTCGCGCCTTCGGCGCTGTCGTCGTTCTCACTTTCGGGGCGATCGCCCGTCTTGCGACGACGACGACGGCGGCGGCGACGGGAGCGCCCGCCCTCGCCCTCATCCTCGGCAGATGCCTCCTCGGGCTTTTCAGCCTCGGCGGCTACGGGGACCTGCGCGATTTCCACGACCGGGACGATCTCGGGCTCGGGCTCGCGCTCGGGGGCCTCGATCTCCTCGTGGTCGATGCTGGCCATCAGGTCGGCATTCACGCCCAGTGGCACCTGCGAGGGTTCGGGAACCACGCGGGTGGCCGTCTTGAACTTCTCAATGGCGAAATCAGGCGAGGTGATCGCCGGATCGGCCTCGACCCGCACGGACATGCCGTAACGCGCCTCGATGCCCGCGATATGCTCGCGCTTCTGGTTCATCAGGAAGTTGGCGACCGCGATGGGCGCCTTGACCAGAACCTCGCGCGACCGCTTGCGGGTGCCCTCTTCCTCGATCGCGCGCAGAATGGTCAGCGCCAGGCTGTCATCGCTGCGGATCAGGCCGGTGCCGTGGCAATGGGCGCAAGGCTGGGTCGTGCTTTCCAGCATGCCCGGACGCAGGCGCTGGCGCGACATCTCCATCAGGCCAAAGCCCGAGATGCGGCCCACCTGGATGCGGGCGCGATCGGATTTCAGCTTGTCCTTCATCCGCTTCTCTACGGCGGCGTTGTTCTTGCGCTCGTCCATGTCGATGAAGTCGATGACGATCAGACCGGCCAGGTCGCGCAGGCGCAGCTGGCGGGCGACCTCGTCGGCGGCCTCCAGGTTGGTCTTGACGGCCGTGTCCTCGATCGAGCCTTCCTTGGTGGCCCGCCCCGAGTTGACGTCGATGGCGACCAGCGCCTCGGTCACACCGATGACGATGTAACCGCCCGATTTCAGCTGCACAACCGGGTTGAACATGCCCGCCAGATAGCTCTCGACCTGGTAACGGGCAAAAAGCGGCATCTGGTCGGTGTAATGCTTCACGCTGTCGGAATGGGACGGCATGATCATGTTCATGAAGTCCTTGGCCAGGCGGTAACCGCGCTCGCCCTCGACCAGCACCTCGTCGATATCCGCGCTATAGAGGTCGCGGATGTTGCGCTTGATGATGTCGCCTTCCTCATAGATCGCGGCCGGGGCCACCGATTTGAAGGTCAGGTCGCGGATCTGTTCCCACAGGCGCAGCAGGTATTCGTAATCGCGGTGGATCTCGGTCCGGGTGCGCTGGCTGCCGGCGGTGCGGATGATCAGGCCCGCGCCCTGCGGGACGTCCAGATCGGCCGCGATGTCCTTCAGCTTCTTGCGGTCGGCGGCATTGGTGATCTTGCGGCTGATGCCGCCACCACGCGCCGTGTTGGGCATCAGGACGCAGTATCGGCCCGGAAGCGACAGATAGGTCGTCAGCGCGGCACCTTTGTTGCCGCGTTCCTCCTTGACCACCTGCACCAGCATGATCTGGCGGACCTTGACGACTTCCTGGATCTTGTAGCGGCGGGCGCGGGGCTTGCGGGGGGCGCGGACTTCTTCGGTCACGTCCTCCTCGGCGACGGATTCGATGCCGTCGTCGCCATCCTCCTCGGTGGTCGCGTCATCATCCTGGGATGCCGACCGCGTCTTGCGGGGGGCTTCCTCGGGCTCGTCGTCGGCCGGGTCGTTTTCCTCGGCCAGCAGCGCATCGCGATCGGCCGCAGGGATCTGGTAATAATCGGGATGAATTTCCGCGAAGGCCAGGAAACCGTGGCGGTTTCCGCCGTAATCCACGAAGGCCGCCTGCAGCGAAGGCTCGACCCGCGTCACCTTTGCCAGGTAGATGTTACCTGACAGCTGACGCTTGTTGACGGTCTCGAAATCGAATTCCTCAACCTTGGTTCCATCCACCACGACCACCCGAGTTTCCTCGGCGTGGGTCGCGTCTATCAGCATCTTGTTTGCCATTGATATGTCTTTCGCGCAGGCGCGTGACGGGCGGTGCCAGTGGCATCCCCGGAATGCGGCTGCGGTGTGATGAGGACGCGGGGGCGTCTTCGGCGACGGCGTTCGGACCGGCGCGGCCAGCGGCCCGCCCATCCTGAAATCTGCCGTCCAAAGCGCGCGTCATCGCGTCTGTTCCTTCGAAAGACCCGGTGCTTGTCAGGCCGACCGGGCCACTGTGTTCATCACCCCCGTGCGCGGTTGGCGCGACCGGAGGGCGGGTTTTCCGCGGGGTACATGGCTGCTCCGTCGTCTTGATCGGATCCAGAGGTGCCCCGCTGCGAAACTGTCGGTGCTTGGCAACCCCTGGTTGAGGTCGCATTGCACATGGCCCCACCATAGAGGCTCAGGCAGGGAAAATTCAATGCAGAAAACGCGATACCCCGCCCTAAGGCGATTTCCGGCCCGCGGTGGCGGTGCTAGGCTGGCACGATGTGCAACCTTTTCTCGAACACGACGGCGGTCGAGGCGATGCGCCGGGTCTTTTCGGTCGCCCCCGAAAACGACCATCTGGGCAATGCGGCCCCGCAAGCGGCAATCTTTCCCAAGGGCGATGCGGCCATCGTCCGGCTGGACGCGCAGGGCGCGCGGCGGCTGGATTACAGCCATTGGGGCTTTGTTCTGCCGCAAACCTCGACCCGCACCGGCAGGCCGATCCAGCCCAAGGCCGTCAACAATGCCCGCGACGACAAGCTGCGCGTGTCGCCCTTCTGGCGCGGTGCATTCCGCCACAGGCGTTGCCTGATCCCCGCCAGCAGCTTCTGCGAGATGACCGGTCGCAACCCCGCCACCCATGTGTGGTTCGGCGTGACCGGTCCCCAGGACCGCACACCCTTTGCGCTGGCGGGCATCTGGCAGGATTACGACGGCCCCTATGGCGAAGAACGGCGGGCGTTGCTGACCAGTTCGATGATCACCACCCGGCCGAATGCGCTGGTCGCGCCGATCCACCCCGACCGCATGCCCGTGATCCTGCGGCCCGACGCCTATGACCAATGGCTGCTGGGGTCCGAGGACGAGGCCTTTCAGCTGCTGGAACCCTATCCCGCCGACGAGATGACCATCCACCAGCAGGGCGTCGGCCTGAACCATGACGGCGATCAGCCCTCCCATACGGACCCGCAGATGCCGCTGTTCTGACGCAACGGGCGTCACGCAGGTTTAACGCCTTGTTCACGCCTTTGTCGCACCCTTGGCCCAGAAACGGTCCCGCACAGGGCAGCATCGGAGGTCGGGATGGCGGTGATCCAGCTGAATGCCGAACAGGGAATGACGCCGGACCTGCAACGGGCGGCACGCGCCCTGCCCGATGGCGCACCGATCCTGGTCATGCTGCACGGCTATCGCTATTCCCCCGCCCATCCTGCCCACGATCCCCATCGCCATATCCTGTCCCCCGTGCCGCTGCGACACACGACGTCATGGCCCTGTGCCCTAGGACTGGATGGCGGCCCCGATCACGGGCTGGCCATCGGTTTCGGGTGGGAGGCGCGCGGCACTCTGCGCGCCGCCTATGACCGCGCCGGGGCGGCAGGCCAGGCCTTGGCCGACACCCTGTCGCAACTTGCGCAGTTGTCGGGGCGGCCGGTGGGGCTGATCGGCCATTCGCTTGGCGGGCGGGTGGCGCTGCAAACCCTTCAGGGGGCGAATGCAGGCAGCGTCGGCCGCGTCATCCTGCTGAACGCGGCCGAATTCCGCGACACGGCCGCAGCCGCCCTGTCACACCCTGCAGGACGTCAGGCCGAGATCATCAACGTCACCGCCCGCGAGAACGACCCCTTCGATTTCATCCTTGAACAATTGCTGGCGCGCGGCCGGCGACGCGCCCTGGGTTTCGGGCTGGAGCGGAGCAGGTCCAATTGGGTCGACCTGCAGATCGACGATGGCGCAACGCTGGACGCGCTGGCCGATCTGGGCTTTCCGACCGAGCGGGGCGCCCGCCGCCTGTCGCATTGGACGCCCTATCTGCGGGGCGGGCTGTTCGATTTCTATCGTGCGGCGCTGTGCCACCCTTGGGCGCTGCCACTTGGGCTGCTGCGCCATCACCTGCCGGTGCGCCCGCATCCGCGCTGGTCGCGCCTGCTGGCGGCACCGGCAGCCTTGGGCGCGATGCGGGCCTAGACGTCCTTTTCAGGCAGGGCGTGATCGCGATAGAGCCGCGCATTGCCCAGCAGGAAGACAAAGATCAGCACCGGCAGGCCGAAGGTCTTGAAATAGACCCAGGTGGTTTCGGACATGTTGCGCCAGATCAGCTCGTTGGCGACGGCCAGCGCCAGGAAGAACAGCGCCATGCGGAAGGTCAGCTTGCGCCATCCGGCCTCGTCCATGGGCAGGGCCTCGGACATGACGGCGCCCAGCCAGTTGCGCCGCAGCACCAGCCCCGTCCCAAGGATCGCCGCGAACAGCAGATAGATCAGCGTCGGCTTGAACTTGAAGAAAGCCGGATCGTTCAGCCAGACCGACATGCCCCCGAAGACGATGACCAGAACCAGCGTCGCCACCTGCATCGGTGCCAGCTTGCCGGTGATGCGCCACTGGATCAGCGTCGACAGGATCATGGCGGGAATGAAGGCCAGCGTGGCCACGATGAAACCGCTGTAGGTTTCGCCCCACAGCGTCACCTCGCGGCCCCGGTACAGCATGAAGACCCCGAAAAACAGGATCAGGGGACCAAATTCCAGCACGGGCTTGATCCAGGCTTTGTTGTTCGTCATCGGGCTATCCGCTTGTTTCCTTGGTCATCCTGCGCATGACCCATTCCATTTGGCGATCTTGTCGCCCGCGCCGCATTCCGCCGCAAGGGCCTTGCCGCCTTGATCCGCACGCACCCTAGTCCAGGCGGATCGCAGTCAGGATGGTTCCCGGCAGGCGATGCTTGCCGATCATCTGCTGGACCAGCACCACATGGCGGGTATCGGGGCCAAAGCGTTCGTCGCTGAACTGTTCGGGATGCACGTTCAGCCGCAGCGTCGTCGTGCCGTCCCAGGTCGTCAGCTTCTGCATCGCCAGCACGACATTGGTATAGGTGATGCTGCGGCCGCGGTTCTCTCCCTCGGTCAGGGCGACTTGGCGTTCAGGGGCATAGCGGACCAGCACGATGTCGATCTGGTCGCCCAGGTCGGACAGGGGGGACATCTCGATTGTCTCGCCGGTGTCGTTCGGTTCGCGCATGACGCTGACGGTGGTGGCGGCAAAGCGCCGACCGTCGATCAGGCCCATCAGCTGGGTGGGGCCCGGCGCCACGGCGGTTTCGCTGCCGCCCACAATTATCTGCGGCGTATAGACCGATCTTTCGCCCGCAGCCCTGGCATAGGCTTCCTGGCGTTCGGTGAATTCGGGCTGGGCAAAGCTGTCGGCCCAGCCAAGGTAATCCCAGTAATCGACATGATAGGACAACGGCAGGACGTCGCTCTGCCGCGCCAGCCGCGACAGCATCGCATCGGCCGGCGGACAGGATGAACAGCCCTGAGAGGTGAACAGCTCGACCACCACCGGCTGCGTCGCATCCGGCAGGTCCGCGGTCGGGGGCGCGACGTCCGACGCCGAGAAATTGCTGAACCCCCCGTTTTCCAGCGCCTCGGACAGCGACGGGACGATGCGGCCCGGATCGTCGGGCGCCAAAATGATCGGCTGCGCGACGGCGGGCCCGCCCCCCGACAGGACAGCAGCCACGAAGACACCCGCCAGCCAGTGGCGGTTTCGGTTTCGGGTCCGGCACCAGCCCGACACAGACAACATCTGCAGTTCCTTGATCTTCATCTTGGCAACACTGATAGCGACCCCGACCCGTAAAGGCCAAATCAAGGCTTCGTCAGCGGGGCGCCGCTTTCCGCGGCGTGCCCCTTGAGCAACAGAGCCAAGTATGGTATGCGATTGCATACAATCTTTCGACAGCGCCCTTGCGATACACCCCCCGATGGGGCAAAGCAGGGATACGCATGCCAGACCCATCCATACTTCCAGACAGGGAGGCCCTGATGCCGATCACCACCGGAACCGATACCGCCAAGACCCGCCGCACGCTTGCGGTCGGCGACAGCAAGGTCGACTATTACTCGATCGCCGCCGCCACCGAGGCAGGCCTTGGCGATTTCTCGAAACTGCCGGCCGCGCTGAAGGTCGTGCTGGAAAACATGCTCCGCTTCGAGGATGGCGGCCACACCGTGTCGGTCGACGACATCAAGGCCTTCGCCGAATGGGCGACCCTTGGCGGCAAGAACCCGCGCGAGATCGCCTATCGCCCTGCCCGCGTGCTGATGCAGGACTTTACCGGCGTTCCCGCCGTGGTCGACCTGGCCGCCATGCGCGACGGCATCAAGGCCCTGGGCGGCGACGCCCAGAAGATCAACCCGCTGAACCCGGTCGACCTGGTCATCGACCATTCGGTCATGATCGATGAATTCGGCACCCCCCGCGCCTTCCAGCGCAACGTCGAGCTGGAATACGAGCGCAACATGGAGCGGTACACGTTCCTGAAATGGGGCCAGAAAGCCTTCAACAACTTCCGCGTTGTTCCCCCCGGAACCGGCATCTGCCACCAGGTGAACCTGGAATATCTGGCCCAGACCGTCTGGACCGACAAGGACCAGAACGGCAACGAAGTCGCCTATCCAGACACGCTGGTCGGCACCGACAGCCATACCACCATGGTCAACGGCCTGGCCGTGCTGGGCTGGGGCGTGGGCGGCATCGAGGCCGAGGCCGCGATGCTGGGCCAGCCAATCTCGATGCTGATCCCCGAGGTCGTGGGCTTCGAGGTCACCGGCGCACTGGCCGAGGGCGTGACCGCCACCGACCTGGTGCTGCGCGTCGTGCAGATGCTGCGCAAGCATGGCGTCGTCGGCAAGTTCGTCGAATTCTATGGCGAAGGCCTAGACAACATGCCGCTGGCCGATCGCGCCACCATCGCCAACATGGCCCCCGAATACGGTGCCACCTGCGGCTTCTTCCCCATCGACGATGAGACCCTGCGCTATCTGCGTCAGACGGGCCGCGAGGAAGACCGCATCGCGCTGGTCGAAGCCTATGCCAAGGAAAACGGCTTCTGGCGCACCGCCGATTACGCGCCGGTCTATTCGTCGACGCTGAAGCTGGACCAGTCGACCGTCGTTCCGGCCATCTCGGGCCCCAAGCGTCCGCAGGATCACGTCGCGCTGACCGAATCCGCGACCGCGTTCAGCGATTACATCAAGGGCCTGCGCAAAGCACCTTCGGTTCCCGCCGAGGAAAAGGGTGACTGGGCGGAAGAAGGCGGCCAGCCCGCACCGAGCGACATTCCCGGCGACAGCCATGGCCACCTGAAATCCGGCACCGTCGAGGGCGAGGATTACACCCTGCGCGACGGCTCGATCGTGATCGCCTCGATCACGTCGTGCACGAACACCTCGAACCCCTATGTGATGATGGCCGCCGGTCTGGTCGCCCGCAAAGCGCGCGAATTGGGCCTGACCCGCAAGCCTTGGGTCAAGACCTCGCTGGCACCCGGTTCGCAGGTCGTGTCCGAATACTTGGAATCGGCCGGTCTGCAGGAAGACTTGGACGCCATCGGTTTCGACTTGGTCGGTTACGGTTGCACCACCTGCATCGGCAACTCGGGTCCCTTGCAGCCCGAGATCTCGAAATCGGTCAACGACAACGATCTGGTCGCCGTCTCGGTCCTGTCGGGCAACCGCAACTTCGAAGGCCGCATCAGCCCCGATGTCCGCGCCAACTATCTGGCCTCGCCCCCGCTGGTCGTGGCCTATGCGCTGGCCGGTGACATGAACATCGACTTGACGACCGAGCCCTTGGGCAAAGGCAAGGATGGGCAGGACGTTTATCTGAAGGATGTCTGGCCGACTTCGAAAGAAGTGTCGGACCTGGTCGACAGCGTCGTCACGCGTGAGATGTTCCAGGCGAAATACGCCGACGTCTTCAAGGGCGACGAGCGCTGGCAGGGCGTCGAGGTCACCGACAGCGAAACCTATGACTGGCCGGCGAACTCGACCTACATCCAGAACCCGCCCTATTTCCAAGGCATGTCCCAGGAACCGGGCACGATCAGCGACGTCAAGGGTGCCCGCATCCTGGCGCTGCTGGGCGACATGATCACGACCGACCACATCAGCCCGGCCGGTTCGTTCAAGCCGACGACGCCCGCCGGCCAGTACCTGACCGAGCGTCAGGTCCCGGTCCGCGACTTCAACAGCTATGGCTCGCGTCGCGGCAACCACGAGATCATGATGCGCGGCACCTTCGCCAACATCCGTATCAAGAACGAGATGCTGGACGGCGTCGAGGGTGGCTACTCGAAGGATGCCGACGGCAACGAAGCTGCGATCTATGACGCCGCCATGTCCTATGTCGAACAGGGCACGCCCCTGGTCGTGATCGGCGGCATCGAATACGGCGCGGGTTCGTCGCGTGACTGGGCGGCCAAGGGCACCAATCTGCTGGGCGTCAAGGCGGTCATCGCCGAGAGCTTCGAACGTATCCACCGTTCGAACCTGGTCGGCATGGGCGTCATCCCGTTCGAATTCACCGAAGGCGACACCCGCCATTCGCTGAAGCTGACCGGTGACGAGACCATCACGATCGACGGGTTGTCGGGCGAATTCAAGCCGCTGTCGTTGGTGCCCTGCACCATCACCTACAAGGACGGCACGCAGAAGACGATCCAGCTGAAGGCCCGCGTCGATACGGAGGTCGAGATCGACTATCTGAAGAACGGCGGCGTGCTGCATTATGTGCTGCGCGACCTTGCTGCGTCCTGATCGCGCCATCTAAAAAATGCGAAAGCCCCCGGCCATCGGTCGGGGGCTTTTTGCTGCGCGGTCGTCCAGTGGGTATTTGGACAAAGAAGAAGCCGGACAGCTTTGTGACGAGCCTGTCGGAGCGGGGGTTGCCCCCTGTTAGCCGCCGATCGCCACGCCTTCGCGCCGCGGATCGACGCCACCCTCCAGCCCGTCGGGCGACAGGACAATGCCCTGCAGGCCCGAAGTCAGGTCCGTTTCGGACAGTTCGAACCCCATCGCGGTCAGGCCTTCGGTCAGGGCGGCAGGCAGGCCGGGTTCCACGTCCATCGTGCCGAAGCGGTTCAGGATGTTGGGCGACGCCACGGCCTGTTGGATATCCATGCCCCAATCCAGATGCGCGATGATCGCCTTGGCAACATAGCCGATGATGCGGCTGCCGCCCGGCGATCCGATCACCATGACGGGTGCGTCATCCTTCATCACAATGGTCGGTGCCATGGACGAACGGGGCCTTTTGCCCGGTGCGATGGCATTGGCGATGGGATAGCCCGCATCGTCATGGGTTTCGAAGCTGAAATCGGTCAGTTCGTTGTTCAGAAGGAAACCGCCCGCCATCAGCCGGGACCCGAAGCCGTTCTCGATCGTGGTGGTCATCGACAGGGCGTTGCCATCCGCATCGACGATCGAGATATGCGTGGTCGAAGGCAGTTCCAGCGCGCTGTCCTGTCCCCACAGCATCGCATGCGACCAACCGGGGCTGCCCGGCGCAACCTCGGGCAGGCTGTCATCACCGGCCAGCAATTCGGCCCGCTTGGCCAGGTATTCCGGGTCGATCAGCCCTTCGGTAGGCATGGGAACGAAATCGCTGTCGGCCATGTAGCGGCCGCGATCCGCGAAGGCCAGCCGCGACGCATCGCCGATCATGCGCCAGTTGTCGGCATCCTCGGGTCCCGCCGACAGATCGTGATTGTCCAGCATGCCCAGAATCTGCCCCAGGGTCAGCCCCCCTGACGATGGCGGCCCCATGCCGCAGACGTCATGGTCGCGATATTCGGCGCAGACGGCGGGGCGTTCGATGACCTGGTAATGTTCCAGGTCGGACGCCGACAGATAGCCCGGGTTGTCGGTCGCCCCCCGCACGGCCGCGGTGATCTGTTCGGCGATCGGCCCCTGATAGAAGGCATCGGCGCCGTCCTTGGCGATGGCGCGCAGGGTGTCGGCATAGGCCGGGTTCTTCAGCGTGCTGCCTTGGGCGACGGGCTGGCCATCGGGAAAGAAATAATCCTTGGTCGCGGGATAGCGCGACAGGTCATCACCTTCCCCCGCGACCAGTTCGGCCAGACGGGGCGACACGGTGAAGCCCTGATCGGCTAGGGTGATCGCGTCCTGGAACAGGGTGGACCAGTTCGACTTGCCCCATTTGCGATGGGCGGTTTCCAGAAGGCGCGGCGTGCCGGGCGTGCCGACGGAACGTCCACCGATGACGGCATCCATGAACTCCAGCGGTTCGCCGTTCTCATCCTGGAACAGGGTCGGCGTCACATCCATGGGTGCGGTCTCGCGGCCGTCCAGCGTGGTCAGTTCACCGCTTTCGGCGTCATACCAGACCAGGAAGGCGCCGCCCCCAAGGCCCGAGCTTTGCGGTTCGACCAGCCCCAGGACGGATTGGACGGCGACCATGGCATCGGCGGCGCTGCCACCGGCCTCCAGCACGCGGGCGCCGGCCTGGACTGCCAGCGGGTGGGCGGCGGTGACCATCCAGTTCTGCGATGTGACCGGGCGTCCTTCGGATTTGGCCGTCAGACCGTCGCGGGCAGGCTGGTCCAGATCGCCGAACCCTTCGGTCGTGATGTCGGTGGCGGATGCGGCTTCGGGGGAAATCGCATCGGTGGCCTGTTGGGCCCCCGCCAAGGATGCACTGCCCAGCAGCAATGCAAGGGCCAGACCTGTTCGCGTCATCGCACTTCTCCCTGATATCGGCTTGATCGGGTCAGTGTGATCAAGTTGACGCAGGGGCGCAACCTAGTCTTGTGCGGCAAGGGCCTTTTCAAGCTGGGGCAGAAACCGGTTGGTGTAATCTTCGCGGATCAGGGGGCCAGCGTGGCGATAGAGGACGTTGCCATCGCCGTCGATGATGAAGGTCTCGGGCGGGGCGGTGACGCCCCAGTCGATGGCGGTGCGCCCGCGGGGATCGGTCGCGATGGCTGCAAAGGGATCGCCGTCGTCGGCCAGGAAGGACAAGGCTGCGCCTTCGGGGTCCTTCAGGTCGACGCCATAGACCGGCAGGCGGGCCGACAATTCGGTCAGGGTCGGGTGCTCGGCGCGGCAGGGCGGGCACCAGCTGGCCCAGAAATTGACCAGCTTGACGCCCGGTTCGCGCAGCATGGCATCGGTCAGCTGCTGCTTGCCCGGCAGGGTCGTCTGGGGAATGGCGGGGGCCTGCCGGCCGATCATGGTCGAAGGCAGGTTGCCCGGATCTTCGCGGTTCATCCCCCACAGAAAGGTCGCGGCCAAAGCCACGAAGATCGCCGGGGGCAGCAGCATCAGGGGGGAAATCCTAGGCATCGGTCTTGTGCTTTTCCAGGTTGCGGCGGGCGCGGGCATTGGCAGCGACGCTGTGCCAGACCAGACCGGCCAACAACAGCAGCGAGACGCCATAGGCGGCCAGAACCGTTCCGGCATAACGTCCAAGATCGATCATGCACGGGCCTCTTGGGCTTGCAATGCGGCCAGACGCCGCTTGCGGATTTCAGTACGGGTGCGGATCACGACCAGCGCCAGGAACAGAAGCCCGAAGCCGATCATCGACAGATAGAGAGGGTGGCGATAGACCGCGCTCATCCTTTCGCCGGACTGAACCGACAGGGACGCGCCCTGATGCAGGCCCTGGTTCCAGAACAGCACCGCATAGCGCGACAGAAGGGCAAAGACCGACCCCACCAGGCAAACGACGCCGGTCAGGTCGGCGGCGCTGTCGGGATCCTCGATCGCCGACCAAAGCGCGATATAGCCGACATAGAACAGGAACAGGATCAGGAAGGATGTCAGCCGCGGGTCCCATTCCCACCATGTCCCCCACATCGGCTGGCCCCAGATCGCGCCGGTGATCAGTGCGATCAGCGTCATCACCGCGCCGATGGGCGCCGCGGCCTTGGCAGCCAACGCGCTGACATGGTGGCGCCGGATGATCCAGATCAGCGAGGCGACCAGCATCATCACCCAGATGTTGATCGCCATCAGGGCTGCAGGCACATGCAGGAAGACGATCTTGACGGTCGATCCCTGGCGGTAATCGTCGGGCGTCAGAAAGCCCCAGACAAGGCCACCCGTCACGCAGATCGCGGCACCGACCACCAGCCAGGGCAGGACCCTGTCGGTGGTGCGCATGAACTTGGCCGGATTTGCATATTCCCAGATCGACATGGCTCTTCCTTATCTGTCCTGTGGCGGGCCGCTCAAGCCCTTTGGGACGGGTTCACCGCAGATTGACCCGCAAGGCCGCCGCCGCGGCAAAGGGGATCAGCGCCAGCACCATCAGCGTCACCGCACCCAGGAACACAAGGGGCGTGGTGACGGGCAGGTCTTCCGCGCCCCTGCGGGTGATCTCGGCCCCGAAGATCAGGGTGGGGATGTAAAGTGGCAGCACCAGAAGCGACAGCAGCAACCCACCGCGCCGCAGCCCGACGGTGACCGCCGCGCCGAACGCGCCCAGCATCGACAGCGCGGGCGTGCCGATCAGCAGCGACAGGATCAGCATCGGCATGGCCCGGACCGGCAATTGCAGCAGGATGGCAAAGACCGGGGCCGCCAAGATCAGCGGCAGGCCGGTGGTGATCCAATGGGCCAGCGCCTTGACAGCGACGGCGCCTTCCAGCGGAATCGGGGCGGTGGCCAACAGGTCCAAGCTGCCGTCTTCGTGGTCCAGCGCAAAGATGCGGTCCAGCGACAACAGGCAGGACAGAAGCGCCCCCACCCACAGGATGCCCGGCGCGACAGGTGCCAGCGCCGCCCGGTCGGGACCGATGCCGAAGGGCACCAGCGCCGAGAGGATCAGGAAAAAGGCGACGCCCAGGCCGAAACCGCCCCCTGCCCGCGTGGCAAGGCGCAGGTCGCGCAGCAGCAGCGCGATCATGCGAAAGCCTCGTTGAAGCCGGACGGGCGGGTGACGGGTCCGGGTCGGGCGCGGAAGGGCGTCAGGTCCAGCATCTGCGCGTCGGGCAGCCCAAGGTCGATATGGGTGGCTATCAGCGCCGCCCCGCCCGCCACCAGATGCGTGCCGACCACCTGTGCGAAACGCGCAACCGATGCCGCATCCAGTGACACCGTCGGTTCGTCCAGCACCCAAAGCGGCCGACCGCTGACGATCAGCCGCGCCAGCCCCAGACGCCGCTTCTGACCCGCCGACAGCGCGCCTGCGGGCCGGTCTGCCAAGGCGGCTAGATCCACCGCGGCCAGCGCGGCGTCGATCCCGCCGCCACCAAAGACACGCGCCCAGAAGCCAAGATTTTCACGGGCGGTCAGGGATGATTTCAACCCGTCGGAATGGGCGGCATAGGCGACGGCATCCTCGGCCATGGCGACCGTTCCCGTAACGGGGCGCTGCAGGCCCGCAACGGTCCGCAGCAGGGTGGTCTTGCCGATGCCGTTCGGGCCTTTCAGGATCAGCGCCTGTCCGGAGTTCAGGGAAAAGCTGACGCCCTCGACGGCCCGCAGCCCGCCGCGCGCGACGGTCAGGTCGTGGACCGTCAGCAGGCTCACAGGGGCAGAAGGGCGCAGGCGACGCGGCGACCTTCCGACAGGGTCACGTTATAGGTGCGCGCTGCAGTGGGCGAATTCATCGCCTCGACACGGATGCCGGCGGCCTCCATCGCGGCGACGATGTCGCGGGGGGCATAGGCGATCTGGTCGCCCATGCCCAGGAACAGGACGTCGATCCGCCCCGCCAGTTCCGTCAGCGCGGCCAGGTCCGACAGGCCGCCCCAGGATGCCACGCGGTCGCTTTCCACGACGATGGCCCCCTGATGCACCTTACCAGCCACCCGGAAGAAGCCGGGGCCATAGCTGTCCACGGCATTCGCGCCTTCGAAATCGGTGGGGTTCAGGATCATCAACCCTCCTCGGCGCCCTCGAAGGGCGACACGGGTTTGCGCGGTTTGGCGTTCGGGTCCTTGGGATCGGGCTTGCCCCAGTCCCGCCGGACGCCCAGCCACAGAACGAAGTTCTTCGCCACATAGATCGACGAATAGGTGCCCACGAAGATACCGAAGGTGATCGCGAAGACAAAGCCCCGGATCACGTCGCCACCCAGGACCAGCAGCGCGATCAGCGCCACCAGCGTCGTCCCCGAGGTCATGATGGTCCGCGACAGCGTCTCGTTCACCGAGAGGTTCATCAGGTCTCGCAGAGGCGTCTGCTTGAACTTCATCAGATTTTCACGAAGCCGGTCAAAGACCACGACCGTGTCGTTGATCGAATAGCCGACGATGGTCAGCAACGCCGCGATGGTGGTCAGGTCAAAGCGGATCTGGAAGGCCGCGAACAGCCCCATGGTCAGCAGCACGTCGTGGAACAGCGACACGATCGCCCC
Source organism: Paracoccus sediminilitoris (assembly GCF_003259195.1). Classification (GTDB taxonomy): domain Bacteria; phylum Pseudomonadota; class Alphaproteobacteria; order Rhodobacterales; family Rhodobacteraceae; genus Paracoccus; species Paracoccus sediminilitoris. Next base: position 52,082 of record NZ_QJPK01000010.1, on the reverse strand, counting down.
CACGGCGAACTGCCATTCGAACCGCAGCCAGATATAGACCGAGATCGCCGCCAAGGCCGCCAGAACCGAATAGATGGCGGTCTGGATCAATTCACCCGAGACCTTGGGCCCGACCGATTCCACCGACGGGAAGCTGATCGACGGATCGACCGTCTGCAGCGCCCCCTCGACGGCAGTGATCAGCTCGGGGGTGACGGCCTCGACGCCGTCCTGCGCGCTGATGCGCACCTGCGCGACATGCTGATCGTCGCGGAAGCTGGGGTCGAAGACCTGCGTGATGGCCACGTCCCCCAGATCCAGGGGCTGCAGCGCATCGCGATAGGCGCCGATATCGACCGGCTGCGAGGATTCCGTGCGGATGGTCGTCCCGCCCCGGAAATCGATGCCGAAGTTCAGACCATTCACCAGCAGAACCACGACCGACAGCACCATCAGCAGCGCCGACAGCCCGAAGGTCACCTTCTGCAGGCGGAAGAAGTCGATCCTGGTGTCGTCGGGGACAAGTTTCAAACGGAAGGCCATATCACACCTCGATCTGCTTGGGGCGCGCACGCTCGAACCACATGACGGTAATCAGGCGTGTCACGAACAGCGCGGTAAAGACCGAAGTCACGATCCCGATGGTCAGCGTCACCGCGAACCCCTTGACCGGGCCCGAGCCCAGCACGAACAGGATGGCGGCCACGATCAGGGTGGTGATGTTGGCGTCCACGATGGCCGACATCGCCTTTTCATAGCCCGTCTCGATGGCGCGGGCGGGGCCGCGGGCGGTCTTCAGTTCCTCGCGGATGCGTTCAAAGACCAGCACGTTGGCATCGACCGCCATGCCGATGGTCAGCACGATCCCGGCGATGCCCGGCAAGGTCAGCGTCGCGCCGATCACCGACAGCACTGCAAACAGCAACAGCATGTTGAAGGCCAGGGCCACAGTGGCAAAGACGCCGAAGCGGCCATAGGACAGGATCATCAGCGCGACGACGGCGGCAAAGCCCACGCCTGCCGCGATCTTGCCCGCATCGATGCTGTCCTGTCCCAGTTCGGGACCGACGGTGCGTTCCTCCAGGAAGGTCATTTCCGCGGGCAAGGCACCGGCGCGCAGCAGGACGGCCAGGCGGTTCGCCTCCTCGAAGCCCATCGAGCCCGAGATCTGGCCCGAACCCGTCGTGATGGCCGAACGGATGACCGGGGCCGAGATGACCTCATTGTCCAGAACGATCGCGAAGGGCTGACCGATATTGGCCGAGGTATAGGCCCCGAAGGCCCGCGCGCCCGATGGGTTGAAACGGAAGTTGACCGAGGGCAGGCCGTTTTCATCGCTGGCGGTCATGGCATCGACCAGATCCTCGCCGGTGACGACGGGGGTGTCTTCCAGGATGTAGAAGACGCCCTGCTGATCGACCGAGGGTGCGATGAACTGCCCGATGCCGGGATCGCTTTCGCCGTCGCCGGTGGTGCCGACGACCGGGTTGAAGGTCAGCTGTGCGGTCGTGCCGATCAGCTCCTTCAGTTCGGCGGCCGAGCCGATGCCGGGGACCTGGATCAGGATGCGATCCTCGCCCTGGCGCATGATGGTGGGTTCGCGGGTGCCGACCTCGTCCACGCGACGGCGCACGATCTCCAGCGATTGCTGGATGGTGCGGTCATCGGTGACGGCCTTTTCGGCATCCGACAGCTGGATGGTCAGCCGCGACCCTTGGGTGCTGATGGCCAGCGACTGCTGACCCGCGCCCGTCAGGGTCGTGACGGGGTCGGAAAATCCGCGGGCGATTTCCACGGCGCGGGCCATCTGGTCGGCATTGCCGATCTCGACGGCCAGCTGACCGTCGGGGGACTGCACGCGGCGGATGGCGCCGATGGTGTCGCGTTCGGCGGCCATGGCGCGGCGCAGTTCGGGCCAGATGGCGTCCATGCGGCTTTTATAGACCTGCTCGACCTGCACTTCGCCCAGCAGATGGGCGCCTCCGCGCAGGTCCAGGCCCAGATTGACCAGATTGCTTGGCAGCCAGGACGGCCAGGCGTCGCGGGCCGCGATCAGTTCGGGCGTCTCGACGCCGGTGGCCTCGATCTGGGACACGGCGTCGTTATGCGCCTCGACCCGCTTGTAGAAGGCATTGGGCAACGCGAAGAGCAGCCCGAGAAGGCAGATCCCGATGATCAGGACGCGCTTCCAGCGGTCAATCTGCAGCATTTTGGCTTACGCCTTTCAGTTGTTGGCGGCGACAGGTTCGGTCTTGTTGACGACCTGCGCGATGGTGCTGCGAACGACGCGGATGCGCACGCCCTGGGCAATCTCGACTTCCAGTTCGTCGTCGCGGACCGAGGCGACCTTGGCCAGGATGCCGCCCTGGGTGATGACGGTATCGCCCTTCTTGACGTTCGAGACCATCTCGCGGTGCTGCTTGGCACGCTTCTGCTGGGGGCGGATCATCAGGAAATACATGATCAGGAAGATCAGGATCAGCGGGATGAACTGTGCAAAGGCTGCACCACCACCTGCGCCACCGGCGGCCTGGGCATAAGCTGGGGTCACGAACATTCATGGTCCTTTCGAGAAACGGGGCCGCGGAAAAGCCCGCAAACCGTGGCTTGATTGGCGCGCAACCTAGCGGCGCGACCGACGCTTGGCAAGAAAGCGCCCGCCCCCGTGCGGGGCTGGGCGGCAAACGCCTGCGTGAACGCCCGTTAAGCCCTGCGGGGTTGGGCGCGTTCGACCAGCCGCGCAAGAAAGCTGGCGCCGATGGGGGCGATCTCATCGTTGAAATCGTAACCGGGATTGTGCAGCCCCGGCCCTTCGCCCTGCCCCAGGAACAGATAGCAGCCGGGGCGTTCGTTCAGCATATAGCTGAAATCCTCGGCCCCCATCTCGCGGCCCTTGTCATCGGCGACATTGGCGTCGCCCACGATCTCGCGCGCGGTCGCGGCGGCAAAGGCGGTCTGGTCGGGGTCGTTGACGGTCGCCGGGTACCCTTCCTGATAGTCCAGCATGACCTTGACCTCATAGCTGGCCCCCTGCCCCTCGCAGATCCGCGTCATCCGGTCGCGGACCATCTGACGCACATGGGGCGCAAAGGTCCGGACCGTGCCGCAGATATAGGCCGTGTCGGGCACGATGTTGTCGGCGCTGCCCGAATGGATCTGCGTGACGGAAATCGCCAGATCCTCGGCCGTATCATGGTTGCGGCTGCTGATCGTCTGGATGGCGCCGACGATGCCCACCGCCGCGACGATGGGATCGGTCGTCAGATGCGGCATGGCACCATGACCGCCGCGACCCTGCACGTGGATCTCGAACGTGTCGACAGCGGCCATGATGGGGCCGGGCGTGGTCCACAGGCTGCCGACCGGCTGGCCGGGATTGTTGTGCATGGCGAAGACCCGCGCGATGTTGAAACGGCCCATGATGTCTTCGCGCACCATGATATTTGCGCCACCGCCGTTTTCCTCGGCTGGTTGAAAGATCAGCGCGACGCGGCCGGCGAAATTGCGCGTCTCGGACAGGTATTTCGCCGCACCCAGCAGCATGGTGGTATGGCCGTCATGCCCGCAGGCATGCATGCGCCCCGGCACCGTCGAGGCCCATTCCGCCCCCGTCACTTCATCCAGCGGCAGCGCGTCCATGTCGGCGCGCAGCCCGATGGTGGGGCCGTCGCCCTGACCGTCGATGATGGCGACGATACCCGTGCGCCCGATACCTTCATGGATCTGGTCGATCCCAAAATCGCGCAGGCGTTCAGCCACGAAGGCCGCCGTCTGGTGGCAGTCGAAGCCCAGTTCGGGATGCTGATGCAGGTGGCGGCGCCATGCGGTCATCTGGTCGGTGAAATCGGCGATGCGGTTCAGGACGGGCATGTGGACTTGGGCCTTTGGCTGTGGCAGTCGAGGGGGCATCTTCCGTGTCCCGAGGGGAATTGCAATGGCCGACCAGAAACCGACCGACGATACCGCACCGCGCGATCCGGCGGCGGAAATCCAGCGCCTTCTGGGCATCATGGCGGCGCTGCGCGATCCCAGGACCGGCTGTCCTTGGGACATCGAACAGGATTTCGCCTCGATCGCCCCCTATACCATCGAGGAAGCCCACGAGGTCGAGGACGCCATCCAGCGTCAGGCCTGGGACGAATTGCCGGGCGAACTGGGCGATCTGCTGCTGCAGGTGGTGTTTCACGCGCAGATGGCCTCCGAGGCCCGCATGTTCGATTTCGCCGATTGCGCCGCCGCCATCAGCGACAAGCTGATCTTCCGCCACCCCCATGTCTTCGGCGATGAAAGCCGCGACAAATCCGCTGAACAGCAGGTCAAGGACTGGGAGGCGATCAAGGCCGTCGAACGCGCGGGCAAGGCGGAACGCGGAACGCTGGACGGCGTGGCGCTTGGGCTGCCCGCGCTGACACGCGCGGTCAAGTTGCAGAACCGCGCCGCCCGCGTGGGCTTTGACTGGCCCGGCGTGGAGGGCGTGCTGGACAAGATCACCGAGGAAACCGCCGAACTGGTCGAGGCCCGCGACACGCTTGGCCAAGACGCGCTGGAGGAAGAATTCGGCGACCTGATGTTCGTGATGGCCAATCTGGCGCGACATCTGAAGATCGACCCGGAACTGGCGCTGCGTCGTGCGAACACCAAATTCACCCGCCGCTTTGCCAGCATCGAGACCGATCTTGCCGCCGATGGCCGTCGCCCCGAAGACAGCGACCTGACCGAAATGGACCGTCTGTGGGACAAGGCCAAGGCCGCGGAAAAGGCAGAGGCGCAAGGCGTCTGACCCCCTTTCGGCGACGCTTTCCGGCTTGAACCCTTGGGTTCAGGCCGGTTCGGCCACCTGCATCAGGGCGGCGTCATAGACTTCGATCCCGCCTTTTGATGCGCCCTCGGACAGGGTCCGCTTCCAGGCGCGCGCGCCGGGCATGCTGTGAAACAGCCCCAGCATGTGGCGCGTGAACTGATGCAGCCTGCCGCCCTGCGTGATGTGATCGACAATGATCGGGCGCATTTCGGCGGCGACATCCAGCGGCGAGGCAAATGGCGGTTCCCCGCCCCACAGCCGATCCGCCTGCCCCAGGATCTTCCACGGTTCGTGATAAGCCGCGCGCCCCACCATCACCCCATCCATGACCGTCAGCTGTTCGCGGATAGCATCCGCATCCGCGATGCCCCCATTGATCGAAAGGTGCAGATCGGGAAATTGCGTTTTCATCATGTGGACCAGGGGATAGTCCAGCGGCGGGATCTCGCGGTTCTCGCGCGGGCTGAGACCCTGCAGCCAAGCCTTGCGCGCGTGGATCGTGATGCGGCGGACGCCCGCCTGCCGCATGCGGTCCAGGAAATCCGGCAGGATGTCGGCGGCGACCTGATCATCGACACCGATCCGGCATTTCACCGTCACCTCGGTCGCGGTTTCGGCCTGCATGGCCTGCACGCATTCGGCCACAAGGTCCGGCGATTTCATCAACACTGCGCCAAAGGCGCCCGACTGCACGCGGTCACTGGGGCAGCCGACATTCAGGTTGATCTCGTCATAGCCCCAATCCTGGGCAATGCGGGTGGCCTGACGCAGCTCCTGCGGGTCCGATCCGCCCAGCTGTAACGCCACGGGGTGTTCGGCGGCATCGTAATCCAGCAGCCGCGCGCGGTCGCCGTGGATGACGGCGGGGGCCGTTACCATTTCGGTGTAGAGCAGCGCATTGCGCGACATCATCCGGTGGAAACGGCGACAGTTGCGGTCCGTCCAATCCATCATCGGAGCGACCGAAAGGCGGGCGGCGCGGCGCGTCCGGGTCTGGCCTGCGTCGTTCGGGGTTTCCATCGGGACCTCTTGTTCTGCTGGCGCCGGTCATGCGTGGCAGGCGATGCGGACATCGCGGCGCAGGCGCCGCGTTCAGATCCGCAAGAAGGGAAATGGTGGGTGATAAGGGATTTGAACCCCTGACATCTTCGATGTGAACGAAGCGCTCTACCACTGAGCTAATCACCCGTCGCGCTGGCTTCTAGCGCCAGTCGTTCCCGCATGCAAGAGGTCTTGGCGCATTTCTGCGCCTGGCCCGATCAGTTCGGTTTGGCCGGACGCCGGCGCAGCCGCAGGGTGATGACATCGCCACCGCGCGCATCCTTTTCGCAGCTGATCCTGGCCCGCCCAAGGGGTGGCACGGCAAGGGTCTGCCCGGCGGCAAGCACGCGGCCCAGTTCGGCCAGGGTCGCCTCGATCACGGGCCGGGCATCGGCCTTGCGGGCACCGGTGGCGGCAATGACGCGGTCTATGAAGTCGCGCTTGTGCACCACGGCGGCATTGCGTGGATCCTGCAGGATGATGGCAGGGGGTTCACCCGCCTGCTCGACAGAGGTCTCTGGCATGTCTGGCCCCCCAACCGATGAAAGTCGAGGTTCAGCCTAACGCGCTGTGACGTTGCGTCAATCTTTTCGAGACATGAAAAGGCCGGGGACGCGAAACGTCCCCGGCCAAAGATCGACCACCGGCCCTTAGTGGGCGACGGCGCTGCCCTTGCCGTCATCGCCCCGGCGGGCGTCAAGACGGGCAGCCTCGGCCGCCTCTTCCGCGGCCTCGTCCCATTCGACGGGGACCGGCTGGCGCACCAGGGCGTGGCGCAGGACCTCGCGGACATTGCTGACCGGGATGATGGTCAGCCCCTCTTTGACGTTGTCCGGGATCTCGATCAGATCCTTTTCATTGTCCTGCGGGATCATCACCGTGGTGATGCCGCCGCGAAGAGCTGCCAACAGCTTCTCCTTCAGCCCGCCGATGGCCAGCACGTTGCCGCGCAAGGTCACCTCGCCGGTCATGGCGACATCCTTGCGGACGGGAATGCCCGTCATCACCGACACGACCGACGTCACCATCGCGATGCCCGCCGACGGCCCATCCTTGGGCGTCGCGCCTTCGGGAACGTGAACGTGGATGTCACGCTTGTCGAATTCCGGCGGCTTGACCCCGATCTCGGGCGAAACCGAGCGCACGAAGCTGGAGGCCGCGTCGATCGATTCCTTCATCACGTCGCCCAGCTTGCCCGTGGTCTTCATCCGACCCTTGCCGGGCAGACGAAGCGCCTCGATCTGCAACAGGTCGCCCCCGACCGAGGTCCAGGCAAGACCGGTGACGACACCGACCTGATCCTCCTTCTCAGCCAGACCATAGCGGTGGCGCCGGACGCCCAGATATTCCTCGACCTTCTCCGGCGTGACCTCGATCGACTTGACCTTGGTCTTCATGATCTCGGTCACGGCCTTGCGGGCCAGTTTGGCGATCTCGCGCTCCAGCGAACGGACACCGGCTTCGCGGGTGTAATACCGGATCATGTGGGTCAGCGCCGCGTCCGTGACGCTGAACTCACCCTTGCGCAGACCGTTGGCGGCGATCTGCTTGGACAGCAGATGGCCCTTGGCGATCTCGCGCTTTTCATCCTCGGTATAGCCCGACAGGCTGATGATCTCCATCCGGTCCAGAAGCGGGCCCGGCATGTTGTAGCTGTTGGCCGTGGTCACGAACATCACGTTCGACAGGTCGTATTCCACCTCAAGATAGTGGTCCACGAAGGTCGAGTTCTGCTCAGGGTCCAGCACCTCCAGCATGGCGGATGCAGGATCGCCCCGGAAATCCTGGCCCATCTTGTCGATTTCATCCAGCAGGATCAGCGGGTTCGTCGTCTTGGCCTTCTTCAAAGCCTGAATGATCTTGCCCGGCATCGACCCGATATAGGTCCGGCGGTGACCGCGGATCTCGCTCTCGTCGCGCACGCCACCAAGGCTGATGCGGATGAACTCACGCCCCGTCGCCTTGGCAATCGAGCGCCCAAGCGAGGTCTTGCCCACACCCGGAGGACCGACCAGCGTCAGGATCGGACCTTTCAGCTTCTGACTGCGCGCCTGCACGGCCAGATATTCGACGATGCGTTCCTTGACCTTGTCCAGACCGTAATGGTCCGCGTCCAGAACCGCCTCGGCCTTTCCCAAGTCCTTTTTGGTGCGCGACTTCACGCCCCATGGCAGTGCCAGCAGCCAGTCCAGATAGTTGCGGCTGACCGTCGCCTCTGCCGACATGGGCGACATGGATTTCAGCTTTTTCAGCTCGGAATCGGCCTTTTCGCGGGCCTCCTTGCTGAACTTGGTCTTTGCGATCTTTTCTTCCAGCTCGGCCAGTTCGTTCTGGCCATCCTCGCCGTCGCCAAGCTCCTTCTGAATGGCCTTCATCTGCTCATTCAGATAGTATTCGCGCTGCGTCTTCTCCATCTGGGTCTTGACGCGCGACTTGATCTTCTTTTCGACCTGCAGGACCGACATCTCGCCCTGCATGTGGCCATAGACCTTCTCGAGGCGCTCGGAAACTTCCAGCGTGTCCAGCAGGTCCTGCTTGCGGTCCAGTTCGATCCCCATGTGACCTGCGACCAGATCAGCCAGCTTGCCGGGCTCTTCGGCCTCGGACACGGCGGTCACGACCTCTTCGGGGATGTTCTTGCGCACCTTGACGTAACGCTCGAACTCCTCGGTCACGGTGCGGACCAGCGCTGTGACGGTGTCGGCATCTCCGGGCGTCTCCTCCAGCTGGCTGGCCGAGGCCTGGAAGTGATCGTCATTGGGGACGAAATTGGTGATGCGCACACGCTCGCGGCCTTCGACCAGGACCTTGACGGTCCCGTCCGGCAATTTCAGCAGCTGCAGGACATTGGCCAGCACGCCGGTGCGATAGATCCCGTCTTCGGTGGGTTCATCGACCGAGGCGTCGATCTGCGCGGCCAGCAGGATCGGGCTGTCCGATTCCATCACAGCTTCCAGTGCGCGCACCGATTTTTCTCGGCCGACGAACAGCGGCACGATCATGTGCGGGAATACGACGATATCCCGCAAGGGCAGCACCGGGTAGGTAGTTTTGGCGAATTCCGTCATGTCTTGTCCTTTCTGCCCGAAGCCGTGGCCCCGTCATGGCGACGCACGGCCCCTGCATCGCGTCAATCTAGGGCCAGCACCCCCGCCGTTCAATATGACCCGAAGAATACGACCTATTTTTGGCCCCATCCTGGCGGCAAACCGGCTCAGCGCGGGATCACGATTTCGGCACGCAATCCGCCCAGTCTGTCCCCACGTCCCAGGCGCAGCTGTCCGCCATGCGCGCGCACCACGTCGTTGACGATCGCCAGGCCCAACCCGGCCCCCTGCGCGCTGTTGCGCCTGCGGGCGGGATCAAGGCGGGTGAAGGGGCGCATCGCGGCCTCCAGGCTGTCTTCGGGGATGCCGGGACCGTCATCCTCGATGCCGATGCGCAGGCTGCGGGGCCCAAGCGCCGCGTCCATTTCCGCGCGCGAGCCATAGCGCACCGCATTGCCGATCAGGTTCTCCAACGCGCGGCGCAGCATGTCGGGGCGGAAGGTCGCCAGGCCTTCCGGATCGCCCCCGAACCCCGTCAGCTGGACCGCCTGACCGGCCCGCTGCGCATCCGCCACCACGGTTTCCAGAAACGAACCCGCGGCCAGCGTTTCGGGGGGGCGGTCCTGCGCCTCGTCGCGCGCATAGTCCAGAAAGCCGTCGACCATGCGGTTCATCTCGGCAATGTCGGCCTCCATCGCGGTGACATCCTCGGCATCGGGGGGCATGTCGGGTCCGATCATCGACAGTCCAAGGCGCAGGCGGGTCAGGGGCGTGCGCAGGTCGTGGCTGATGCCCGACATCATCAGCTTGCGCTGTTCGTTCTGGCGTTCCAGCCGGTTGCGCATGTCCAGGAATGCCGTGCCGGCGCTGCGCACCTCGACCGCGCCCGAGGGGCGATAGGGCACCATGCGACCCTTGCCGTATTCCTCGGCGGCAAAGGCCAGACGACGAATGGGCCGCAACTGGTTGCGTAAAAAGACCGTGGCGATCCCGCTCATCAACAGCGAGGTGAAGACCATCAGTACCAGCAGCTGATGCGGGTTCGAGGCACTGACCCGCCGCCGGTCAAAGCCCAGGCCATAGGGCCCGAACGGCCCCATCAACGCCACATCGACACGCTTTTCATCGGTCGCCAGATCGATCGACACGACACGCGGCACCGTGTCCCGCAGCACCTCGGCGACGACCCGCCCCGAGAAATCGTACCAGACCCGCCGATCCTGGGGCGCGGGCGTCACCGGCATGCGGAAATCCAGGTCCAGCGGTCCGGCAATGGCCTCGGCCTGGGCGCGGGCATCTTCGGCATCGCGGGCCAGCTCGATCCGGCGGGCGACGAAATCCAGCTCATGCGCCATGCTGGACGTCATTTGCCGCGTCACGCCCTCGAAATGGCGCTGAAGGAACATGACGCCCACGACCAGCGTCACCGCCACGACCGGCAGGAACAGGATCAGCGCCGCCCGCGCGTAAAGCCCGCGCGGCAGCAACGTTCTGGCGATGGGCCCCTGGATATGGTTTGACATGGACACCCCTTCCTCTTCCCTGCAAGGCTATCCCCATGCATGCCCCCGCGAAAGAGCCGCTGCGCATCCTGGCGCCCAATCCCTCGCCCCTGACGGGTCCGGGTACGACGACCTTCCTGATCGGGCAGGAACATGTCGCCGTCATCGACCCCGGCCCCGATGACGATGCCCATCTTGGCGCCATCATCGACGCGGGACGCGGCCGGATCAGCCATATTTTCGTCACTCACGCGCATCTTGACCACAGCCAAGGCGCGCCCCGCCTGTCGCGCCTGACGGGCGCCCCGATCCTGGCCTTCGGCACCGCGACTGAAGGCCGGTCCGCCATCAACACCCGTCTTGCGGCGTCGGGCATGATCCATGGCGGCGAGGGCCTGGACATGGATTTCGCCCCCGATATCAGCCTGCATGACAGCCAGCAGGTCCAAACCCCCGACTGGAGCCTTCGCGCCCTTCACACCCCCGGTCACGCGGCAGGGCATCTGTGCCTTGAATGGGGCGACACGATCTTTTGCGGCGATCTGGTGATGGACTGGTCCTCGACGCTGATCTCGCCCCCCGACGGGGATCTGGCAGATTACTTCCGGTCGCTGGACCGGCTGGTGCATCTGGCCCCCGCGCGCCTGCTGCCCGCGCATGGCGCCCCCATCGAAGACCCCCTGCCCCGTATCGCCGAACTGGCGCGTCACAGGCGCGACCGGACGGCGCAGATCATGGCCGCGCTGCGCCATTCGCCAGACAATGCGGCGGGCCTGGCACGTCGCCTTTATGACATTCCCGAACCGCTTATCCCCGCGGCCGAGCGCAACGTCCTGTCCCACCTGATCGCGCTCTCTCAGCTTGGCGCCATTGATTTTCAAGGAGATTTGACCGCCAACAGCTTTTTTTCGATTTCATAACGAAAAGTGGAAAAAGGCTCTGGACGCCCCCGGAACACGTTGCTATATCCGCCTCGTGTTCCGGCGTAGCTCAGCGGTAGAGCAGTTGACTGTTAATCAATTGGTCGTAGGTTCGATCCCTACCGCCGGAGCCATAAATCTCAAGTGAGATTGCAAAGCTACGACAATCCGCCTCTGGCGGATTTTGTCGTTTCTGGCATCCGTGTGACCGTCAAGGCAGCAAAGCCCGGTACAGAACGCCAGTCAATTTTCCCCTTTTCTTGCAGCAAAACTGTTCGCTTTTGGCATTCTGGCAAAAACTCCGCAGGGCTGGATACGCCTGCCAAGCTGCGCCGCTTGGTCCGCCCGATCCCAGTCGCGTTCGTGGCTTCCTTAAATACAAAATAGGGTCAGCCCGTCGAAGCAACGCTTCCCGAATGCTGGCGCCTGTCAGTCGGCAAGGCCGGATCGCAGCAGATCACGCGCGAAGCCTGCGAAATCGGCATCGGTCAGGTCGCGGTCGCTGACATTCAGCCGCATGGGGCGACGCGCGCGTCCGTCGGGCCGGACCACCATTGCGGTCACCGAAACAGGCGTCGTCGCCAGCACCCGCAGCTGCAGACCATCCGGCGCGTCGGTCCCCCGCAGGGCCTTGCACAGGGCCTCGGCATGGGCGGGGTCGACGCCTGCCGATTGCCGACAAAGAACCTGCGCCCCCGCCGCGCCGGCCGCAACAGTCACCCACAGGCAGGTGCCAATCAGCAGAAAGACATGACGCATAGGACGACGAACCCCTGATCGGCCCGGCCCTGTTCCGAGCGCGGTTGTTGATGTTCGCGACCATTCCGGGGAATGGCACTGAACCCTGAAAACCATATACAGGGGTTGCGGCCAAAGCCCAAAACTCTTTTCCTGATGGTGCGGCCATTCCGGTCCGGATCAACAAAAGGGGCGCGATGACAACCGCCAGTTCAGATTGCACGCAGCCTGACGACATCCGCCAACGGTCGTCATCCGAGCATTCCAATCGGCATCCTGACCTGGGCGGCAAGGGTGATGAGGCGCTGATGGGCCGGTTGCGGGCATGCCCTCCGCAGGTTCAGGCGACATGGCCGACAAAGCCCGCGCATGCCCTTAGCAATTCCAAGACAGATGAACGAAAGGCCGACCCCCGATGGACCTGAAAGCCGATGTGCAATCTCTGATGACCGATCTGGGTGTCGATGCCGCCCTGCTGGACGCGGGCAACCTGCCCTGCCGCAGTCCGCTTGACGGCCAGCAGATCGCGACCCTTGCCTCCGATGATGCCGCCACGACCGCCGCAGCCATCGACCGCGCCGAGGCTGCCTTCCGCGCCTGGCGCATGGTGCCCGCCCCCCGGCGCGGCGAACTGGTCCGCCTGCTGGGCGAGGAGCTGCGCAGCCACAAGGACGCGCTTGGCAGGCTGGTCTCGATCGAGGCAGGCAAGGTCACGTCCGAAGGCTTGGGCGAGGTGCAGGAGATGATCGACATCTGCGATTTCGCCGTCGGCCTGTCGCGCCAGCTTTACGGACTGACGATCGCCACCGAACGCCCCGGCCACCGCATGATGGAGACGTGGCACCCGCTTGGCGTCGTAGGCATCATCAGTGCCTTCAACTTTCCGGTCGCCGTCTGGTCGTGGAACACCGCGCTGGCGCTGGTCTGCGGTGACAGCGTCGTCTGGAAGCCGTCGGAAAAGACGCCGCTGACGGCCCTTGCCTGCCAGGCCATCCTGAACCGCGCCATCGCCCGCTTCGGAGACGCGCCCGCGAACCTGTCGCAAGTCCTGATCGGCGGTGCGGATGTAGGCGCGGCGCTGGTTGAAAACCCCAAGGTGGCGCTGGTTTCGGCCACAGGATCGACCCGGATGGGCCGCATGGTCGGCCCCAAGGTGGCGGAACGGTTCGGACGGTCCATCCTGGAACTGGGCGGCAACAATGCGGGCATCGTCTGCCCGTCGGCCGATCTGGACATGGCGCTGCGGGCGGTGGCCTTCGGCGCGATGGGCACGGCGGGCCAGCGCTGCACGACGATGCGGCGACTGTTCGTGCACAGGGACGTCCATGACGATCTGATGCCGCGCCTGATCAAGGCCTTTGAAACCGTCACCATCGGCAACCCGCTGACCACCGACGCGCTGGTTGGTCCGCTGATCGACAAGGCCGCCTATGACATGATGCAGCAGGCACTGACCGCGGCACGCGATGCGGGCGGGATCGTGCATGGCGGCGAACGCCAGGATACGGGCGACGCGGATGCCTTCTATGTCCGTCCCGCGCTGGTCCTGATGCCGTCCCAGACGGGGCCGGTCATGACCGAGACTTTCGCGCCCATCCTTTATGTCATGACCTATGACGATTTCGATGCCATGCTGGAGGACCACAATGCCGTCGGCGCGGGCCTGTCATCGGCCATCTTCACCACCGACCTGCGCGAGATGGAGATCTTTCTGTCATCGCGCGGTTCCGATTGCGGCATCGCCAACGTCAATATCGGCACTTCGGGCGCCGAGATCGGCGGGGCCTTCGGGGGCGAAAAGGAAACCGGCGGCGGTCGCGAAAGTGGGTCGGACGCGTGGAAGGCCTATATGCGCCGCGCCACCAACACCATCAACTATTCGCGCGACCTTCCCCTGGCGCAGGGGGTGGTTTTCGCCATCTGAACGCGCGGGCAAGGCACCCTGCCCACGCGTCGGCAACCCCTATTGGGCAAAGCGGCGGGCGGCGGGCAGCGTCTTCATCAGCAGGTAATAGCTGATCCCCGCCGGCAGCAGACTGGCATACCAGCTGACGCCCGAAAAGATCAGCGCAAAGACCACCCCGACGACCGTCGCGGCCAGCGCGGCAGGGTTCATGCCGCGATAAGGCCCCGCGGGATCGTAGAGATAGTCCATGTTCAGCCGCTGCTTGCGGATCACATAGTAATCCACCACCAGGATGGCGAAGATCGGGCCCAGGAAGGCGCTGTAGGTCTGGATGAACAGGTTCAGCCCCGCGGCGCTTTCATCCTTGACCAGCAGCCAGGGGAAGGTGGCGAAAGCCAGAAGACCGACCAGCACCGCCGCCGTCTTGAAGCGCAGCTTGAAGACATCCATCAGCGCATAGGCGGGCGGCACGACGTTGTTGAGGATGTTCGTCGTCACCTGCGCAAAGGCGATGAACAGCAGCGTCGTCACCAACAGCAGCTTGTTGTCCACGGCGCTGGCAAAGACCTTGATCGGATCGACCTCGCCGGTGGCGCCCGAGACCATCAGACCGATCAGCCCCATAAACAGCGTCGCGGGAAGGATCGAGTTGGCATAGATCGCCACCTGCCGCCCGCGCCCCACCTGTCCGTCCAGCTCTCGGCTGTAATCGGACACGTTCAGCATCATCGTCGAATAGATGCCCAGAAACAGCATCGTGGCGCCCCAGAACGGTGCCCCCCAGGTGCCTTCGACATTGACCAGGTTGGCGCTGATCTGGCTGCCGTATTTGTCGATGACGCTGAAGAACATATAGACCAGCGCCCCGATGATGAAGACCGATCCGATGTTTTCCAGCCACTTGATGCCGTGAAAGCCCAGCACCGACAGGCCGATCTGCAGGGCCTGGAAGCCGATGAAGAAGACCCAGATGTTGGAAAAGCCGAACATCGTTTCGGACACCAGGTTCAGCGCGCCGGCGCCGATCCAGCTTTGAAAGCCGAACCAGACCAGGGCGGGCACCGACCGCACCAGCGCCGGCAGCCGCGTTCCCGCAAACCCGAAGGCCGGGCGTGCCTGCACCATGAAGGGAATGCCGTATCTGTGCCCCGCCTGCCCGTTGATCATCAGCGCGATGCCGATGACGGTGCAGCCGATCGCGATGGCCACGACCGTCTGCAGCAGGTTCAGCGTGCCCACCAGCCCCGACCCGATGGTGAAGGTGCCGATGGACACGCAACCGCCCAGCCAGGCGAACAGATAGGACCAGGACCCCATGATGCGCGTCTGCTGCGGGGCCAGGCTTTCCTGGCCCACGCCCTTGTCGGTCGCGCGTGGGCCGTCATGTGCGTCGGGCGGTGCGACGCCCGCCATGTCGATCTGAGTCATGTGATGTTTCCCTGTCGGAGGTTGAGGTCGTCTTATTTCTTGTTGGGCACCGCATAGGCGCCGATCTTGCTGGTCTTCAGCCCGGCGCCCACAAGCGCCTCGGCCAGTTTCGTGGCGACGGACACGCCGTCGATGACCGGGATGCCGGTTTCCGTGGTCAGCCATGCGGTCAGGTCGGACATGCCCGCGCAGCCCAGCAGCACGGCCTCGCAACCGTCCTCGTCGATGGCGCGCATGATTTCGGCGCGAACGCGGTCGCGGGCATCCGATCCCGGTTCCTCCAGCGCCAGGACCGGGATCGCGGCGGAACGGACCCGGCGGCATTTGTGATCTTGGCCGTATTTGCGGACCAGCTCCTCGATCACCGGGACCGAGCGGGGCAGCGTCGTGACGATGGAAAACGTGGTCGCGACCATGCTGGCCGCCGTCATCCCCGCCTCGCAGATGGCGATGACGGGGCCGGTCGCGATCTCGCGGCAGGCGCCGATCGCGGGGTCGTCGAAACAGGCGATGACGATGGCATCCGCGCCCTCGGCCTCGGCCTGCGCGACCTCGCGCAGCAGATGGGGGGCGGCCATGACCTCGTCGTGATGGCCCTCGATGCTGGCGGGGGCACCATGGGCGGTGCGCCCGATCACATCGACCTGCGGCCCCGCCACCGCGCGGGCCGATGCGGTGATCTTGTCCGTCATCGAGCTGGTCGAGTTGGGGTTGATGACAACCAGTTTCATGGGTCTTCCTTCTTCCGAGTCGCACGATTGATAACACGGATTGTTAACAATCAGATAATATTTTATCTGCCTGCAATTCGGGCGCATGTTTCTTGCGCGTGACCGTTGGCTGTGCAATCTGTCGACGATGGAAAAGCCGCTTGAAACCATCATCGTGGACAGCATCCTTGATGCCATCGCCGACCAGCGCCTGCATGCGGGCACCAAGCTGGGCGAACAGGCGCTGTCGGACCTGTTCGGTTGCAATCGCGCCCATGTCCGGCGCGCGCTTGGGACGCTGACCGCCTATCATGTGGTCGATCACCTGCCAAACCGCGGCGCCTATGTTGCCACGCCGACACCCCAGGATGCCCGCGACGTCTTTCAGGCGCGTCGCGCCATCGAAACGGTGATCTGCCGCAATGCCGTGCGACAGGCCACGTCCGAAGATATCGCCGCCCTGCGCGTCCATCTGGCGCAGGAGGCCCTGGCACGCGGCGGCGGCGACCGGTCCGCCGCCGTGCGCCTGTCGCGGGGGTTTCACCTGCTGCTGGGACGGATCGGGCGCAATCCCGTCCTGCTGCGCTATCTGGAAGAACTGACCATGCGCAGTTCGCTGATCATCGGACTTTACGCGACCGGCCACGGCACGCTTTGTGCCGATGACGAACACACGCGCATCACCGACGCCATCGAGGCGCGGGACATGGACGCGGCCCAGGACTTGCTGGACCAGCACCTGCGCCATATCGAAGCGGGCATCCGCTTTGGCGATGACGCCCCCGTCACGGGCGCCCTGTCGATGGCCTTGCGGCGCGACGCCCGCTGAACACGGGCGCCGCTGCGTGACCCCGCCCGGTCAGCCGTCGGCGGGAACGTAAAGCTGCCCCTTTTCGCGGAACAGATCGGCCATCCGCTCCATCCCCTGCTGCTTTTCAGCCGTCGCGCGAATATCGTGCGAGATCTTCATCGAACAGAATTTCGGCCCGCACATCGAACAGAAATGCGCGACCTTATGGGCGTCGGCGGGCATGGTCTCGTCATGCATCTCGCGCGCGGTGTCGGGGTCCAGGCCCAGGTTGAACTGGTCCTGCCAACGGAAATCGAAGCGTGCGCGCGACAGGGCATCGTCGCGCATCTGCGCCCCCGGATGACCCTTGGCCAGGTCCGCCGCATGGGCCGCCAGCTTGTAGGTGATGACGCCGGTCTTGACGTCGTCCCGGTCGGGCAGGCCCAGATGTTCCTTGGGCGTGACATAGCACAGCATCGCCGTTCCGAACCAACCGATCATCGCCGCCCCTATGGCGCTGGTGATGTGGTCGTAACCCGGCGCGATATCGGTGGTCAGCGGCCCCAGGGTATAGAAGGGCGCCTCGTGGCAATGCTCCAACTGTTTGTCCATATTGGCCTTCAACTTGTGCATCGGCACATGACCCGGCCCTTCGATGAAGACTTGGCAGTCGCGCGCCCAGGCACGCTTGGTCAGTTCCCCAAGGGTCTCCAGTTCCGCAAACTGCGCCTGATCGTTGGCATCGGCGATGGAGCCGGGCCGCAAGCCGTCGCCCAGGCTGAAGGTCACGTCATAGGCGCGCATGATCTCGCAGATTTCGTCGAAACGGTCGTAGAGGAAGCTCTCGCGGTGATGGTGCAGGCACCATTTCGCCATGATCGATCCGCCCCGGCTGACGATGCCCGTCACCCGCCTTGCCGTCATCGGGATCATGTGCAGCCGCACGCCCGCATGGATGGTGAAGTAATCCACGCCCTGCTCGGCCTGCTCGATCAGCGTGTCGCGATAGATCTCCCATGTCAGGTCCTCGGCGATACCGCCGACCTTTTCCAGCGCCTGATACAGTGGAACCGTTCCGATGGGCACGGGCGCATTGCGGATGATCCAGTCGCGGATGTTGTGGATGTTGCGGCCCGTTGACAGATCCATGACGGTGTCGGCCCCCCAGCGGATCGCCCAGACCATCTTGTCGACCTCCTCCTCCATCGACGAGGTCACGGCGGAATTGCCGATATTGGCGTTGATCTTGACCAGGAAATTGCGGCCGATGATCATGGGTTCAAGTTCGGGGTGGTTGATGTTGGCGGGGATCACCGCCCGCCCCCGCGCAATTTCCGACCGCACGAATTCCGGGGTTACCAGATCGGGGATGGATGCCCCGAAATCCTCTCCGTCGCGGGTATAGGCAGCGGTGCGGCCTTCGTTTTCACGGATGGCGACATATTCCATTTCCGGCGTGATGATACCGGCGCGGGCATAGGCCAGCTGGGTCACGGCGCCTTTCGTGGCGCGCAGCGGATCGCGCTGATGCGGAAAGGCCGGGGTCAGACGCTTGCCATCGACAAAGCCATTATCGGCGGCGGTCAGCGGACGCCCAAGATAGGGTTCGGCATCGCCCCTGCCCGTCAGCCACGCCCCGCGCACCGCAGGCAACCCGCCCCTGATGTCGATCTGCGCGGCA
Organism: Paracoccus sediminilitoris; assembly: GCF_003259195.1. Lineage (GTDB taxonomy): Bacteria > Pseudomonadota > Alphaproteobacteria > Rhodobacterales > Rhodobacteraceae > Paracoccus > Paracoccus sediminilitoris. The sequence goes on along the minus strand of NZ_QJPK01000010.1, from coordinate 33,539 downwards.
GGGTCGGTATAGGGGCCGGAACTGTCATAGACCGTCAAAGGGCCTTCGCCCGTCAGGGCGATCCGGCGCATCGGCACGCGGATGTCGTGCAGACTCCCCGGCACATACAGCTTGCTGGATGCGGGCATGGGGCCGGTGGTGATCTGGGGGTTCGGTTTCATCAGTGTCTCCCGTTCGAAATGGGCGACCCGGATAAGACAAGCGATGAAGGGGCCACACGGGCCCGATGACGGACCTTGCGGCCCAAAGGACGGCCCCGTAGATGGGGGAAGCTGCCTTTGGTCTTCCTACGCCAGTGTCAACTGGGTCAGGTTCAAAGGGTCGCTTCACCGGGGTCGTCCCCACTCAGCCTCTCAGTCCCCTTAAGGCGGGACTCCCCTGACGTGGGAGCAGGTTCGCGATTTCGGGGGACGGTGTCAACAGCTGTGATGCAGGCGCCCCGGATGCCGGGGCGCCCGCAGAGTTTCAGGCCTTCAGCGCAGCCAAGACGTCGTCGGGGCGCATCGGCAGGTGGCGCAGACGCACGCCGACCGCCGCCTGGATGGCGTTGGCGATGGCCGGGGCCACGACCGTGGTGCCGGGTTCGCCCAAGCCCACCGGAACCTCGGTGCTGTCGATGAACTCGATCTCCATCGGCGGCGTGTCGATCATCCGCAGGGGGGTATAGCCGCCCAGGTTCAGGTCGCGGACATTGCCGTTCTCGAACTCGGTGCCTTCGTAAAGCGCCATGGACAGACCCCAAAGTGCGGCCCCTTCGCATTGCGCGCGGGCGCTGTCGGGATCGACGACGGTGCCGCAATCGAAGGCCAGCCACATCTTCTGAACCTCGACCGTGCCGGTTTCGCGGTCCACATGAACCTGAACGGCCCCTGCGGTCCAGGTGGGCATCTGGCGGCTTTGACCGAAGGTGGTGGCGATGCCGATGGCCGTATCGGCAGGCAGGTCGGCACTGCCATAGCCCGACATTTGCGCCACGCGTTCCAGAACCGCCGCCTGACGCGACGCGCCGCCGACCGAATCCGGCGCGGTGCCGGCGTTATAACCTTCGGCGATCAGGTGCTTCAGCCGGAATTCCAGCGGATCGACCCCGACTTTGGCCGCGGCTTCGTCCATGAAGCTTTCGACGGCGAAGTTGGTCCAGCCCGGACCGACGGACCGCAACCAGCCGGGGCGGAAGGTCTGGTTGGCCAGTTCGTTTTCGATCGCGCGGACCTTATGCGCGCCGACTGAATACCAGTGATCGGCTCCGTCGATGGCAAAGACATCATAGGGCTGGTCGTTTACGCCCTTGGGCATGAAGGACGGCGCCATGACACCCGTGGGCCAACCGGCGGCGGCATCGTGATTCATGCCGATGACCTGGTTGTCGGCGTCGAAGGCCATGCGCAAGCGCTGCACACTGGGCGACCGGACGCTGTCGAACTGGACGTCATGTTCGCGCATGAAGACCAGCTTGACCGGCTTGCCGTCCAGCTGTTTCGAGGCCAGCGCGGCGGGCACGATGTAATCGCCGTTCAGGCGACGCCCGAAACCACCGCCCAGCATATAGCTGCGCATGACGATCTTGTCGGGTTCGACCTCCAGTGCCGCCGACAGGGTCGGCAGGATCAGCGATTGCCACTGGTTGCCCGCATGGGTTTCCCAGATGCCGTCCGCATTGCGGAAGACGGTGGCGTTCAGCGGCTCCATCTGGAAATGCAGCACGGTCGCGGTGGTGTATTCCGCCTCCAGCGTGTCCGCCGCATCCTGGAAGGCCTGCGTGGTGTCGGGCGTTTCCGTGGGCAGGATCGCGCCACTGGCCGCATCCGCGATCAGTTCGCGCGACCGCGCCTGGATGTCGGCCTCGGAGACGACGGCGGTTTCGCCCGCGTTCCATTCGACGCTGATCAGGTCGGCGGCCGATTTCGCTGCAAACAGCGTCTCGCCCAGAACCACGACCCAGCCCGGCACCGTGCCGGAGGGATCGTCGAGCGTCAGTGTCTGCAGATAGCCCTTGATGTCCTTGGCGGCACTGTCATCGACCGATGCGACCGAGGACCCCAGCCGCGTCGGCGGCAGCATCGGGATGCCATAGACCATGCCGTCGATCTTGGCATCCAAGCCATAGATGGTCTTGCCGTTGATCTTGTTGCCGATATCCAGCGCGGTGACGTCCTTGCCGACCAGGCGCAGGTCGGAATGCGACTTCAGCGACAGGGCGGCCAATTCGTCCTCGGTAAAGCTGCGGTTGATGCCCGCCTTGACCAGTTCGGCATACGTAATCGACTTGCCACCGCCGGTGACGGTGCCGTCACGCGCGGTGCAGGTGGCGGGATCCACGCCCCATTGCGCGGCCGCAGCCTCGATCAGCGCGGTGCGGCCGGCGGCGCCCGCCTGGCGATAGACGGGCCAGCTTTGCCAGACCGACCAGCTGCCGCCGGTGACCATGGTGCCCCATTTCTCGGCCGAGTCGACATGGGTGATGCGCACATCGTCCCACGACACGTCCAGTTCATCGGCCAGGATGCGGGCGATGGCGGTGCCGACATGCTGGCCCATCTCGGCGCGGATGATGTTGACGTTGACGCGGCCCTCGGTGTCGATCCAGTACCACATGGTCGGTTCGAACCGGTCACCCACGGCCTCGATCGGCATGCCGTCTGCGGCCTGCGGGTCCATCGCGGCCATGGCATCGCGCGGAAAGCCGAAGGCCACCCCCGCCGCCGTCATCGAGATCAGGAATTCGCGACGGCTGAGCGCCGTTGCCGGGATGCCCACGCCAAGGCGGGATAGGATCTTGTTCTTAGCCATTCTGGGTTTGCCCCCTGTTTGCCGACGCGGCGTCACGGACCGCCTGGCGGATGCGCGGATAGGTCATGCAGCGGCACAGATTGCCGGTCATCACCGCGTCGATGTCGTCGTCGCTCGGGTCCGGGATGTCGGTCAGCAGGGCGGCTGCCTGCATGATCTGGCCGGACTGGCAATAGCCGCATTGCGGAACCCGCAGGTTGCGCCATGCCTCTTGGACGGGGTGGTTGTCATTGGCGTCCAGCCCCTCGATCGTGGTGACGTCGGCACCTTCGACATCGCCCAACAGGGTGATGCAGGACCGCGTGGCCTGTCCGCCGACATGGACGGTGCAGGCCCCGCACATGCCGATGCCGCAACCGAACTTGGTGCCGGTCAGGCCGATCTCGTCGCGGATGGCCCACAGAAGGGGCGTGTCGGGATCGGCGTCGACGCTGACCTCGCGCCCGTTGATCTTGAAATTTACCATCAGGTGTTTCCTTCGTGAATTCAGTGGGATCCGGGGCCGCGGGCGCGCAGCTGGGTGACCTCTTCGCGCAGGTTTTCCCACGCGGGCTTCTGGGCGCGATCGGCGCGCAGATAGGCGGCGATCTGGGCCACCTGATCGTCGCTCAGCGCCTGGCGAAAGCCGGGCATGACCACGCCCTTGGTGCCCTGATGGCTGGTGACGCCATAGAGGATCACCTGGATCAGGTTGCTGGGATCATCCTGGTTGACCGAAGAGTTGATCCCCAGATCGGGGCGACCCGCCCGGATCTGCTGGGCGTTGTAATGGCAGGCGGCGCAGGCGGTGGTGTAAAGCCGCTCGCCCTCGGCCTGGCGATAGCGGCGGTCGGGTGCGTTACGTTCAAGGCTGGCCCGGACGATATCGCTGTCAGCCGGGTCCAGGCCGTCGCCACCGACCTTGTCGGCCAGATAGACGCTGATGGCGGTCAGGTCGTTATCGGGCAGTTCGCGCACCCCGGCGTGGACCACCGGGCCCATCGGACCGGCTGCGATGCCGTGATAGGTGGACGAACCCTTGACCAGATACTCGCGGAATTCGGCAGCGTTCCACGGCACGGCAGAGGCATTGGCCGCCGTCAGCGCCGGGGCCTGCCAGCGATCGATCTCGGCGCCCGCATATTGCTCGCCGGACTTTTCGGCGCCCAGGATGTTGCGCGGGGTGTGGCAGGCGCCGCAATGGGTCACGCCCTCGGCCAGATAGGCACCGCGGTTCCATTCAGGCGACTTGTCGGTAACCGTTTCATACTGGCCAAAATCGACGAACAGCATCTTCCAGCCTGCCTGAAGAAAGCGCAGGTTCAACGGGAAGGGCAGCTCGTTTTCCTTCTGGACGCTGCGGACGGGCGCCACCTCGGACATGATGAAGGCATAGATCGCGTCCACGTCCTCATCGCTCATCTTGGTGAAGTGGTCATAGGGAAAGGCCGGGAACAGGTGACGCCCATCGCGCGCCACGCCTTCATGCATGGCCCGGCGGAAGGCCTCCTGCGAATAGGCGCCGATGCCGGTTTCCATGTCGGGGGTCAGGTTCGTGGCATAGATGGTGCCAAAGCCCGTCTCCATCGCGTAATTGCCGGCATAGGGTTCGCCACCCTTGGCCGTGTGGCAGGTGGCGCAATAGCCGGCACCGGCCAGTACCCTGCCCTTTTCCACCTGTTCAGGCGGGAAGGTCGCGTGATCTGCCGCCGTGATCGGCTGCATCGCGGGTTTGTACGCATAGACACCAAAGCCCACAGCGCCGATCGCTGCGATGGCCAGAATGCCTAGGCAGATCTTCTTGAACATCGATCCGTTTCCCTGGGTATCTCATGGCTTGATCGGCAAAGTTCCGCCGATAGTTTACAAATGTTAACCCGGCCGCTTCCGGCCGGGTTGCCAATCATTTCGTGTGGCCGTCCCCTCAGATCAGGGACAGCAATTTCCGGGCGGCCTCTTCCGAGGAGGCAGGGTTCTGGCCCGTCACCAGCTTGCCGTCGACCAGGACGAAGACGCCCCAATCCTCGCCCTTGTCATACTGGCCGCCATTGGCCTTCAGCATGTCCTCGACCAGGAAGGGGACGACCTTGGTCAGGCCAACGGCCTCTTCCTCGGTGTTGGTAAAGCCGGTGACGCGCTTGCCCTCGACCAGCGGCTTGCCGTCCGTGCCCTTGGTGTGGCGGAAGACGCCCGGCGCGTGGCAGACCGCACCGACCGGCAGATCCTTGGCGGTAAAGCCCTCGATCAGGCGGCGACTGTCGGCATCTTCGGCCAGATCCCACAAGGGGCCGTGGCCGCCGGGATAGAAGATGGCGTCGAAACCATCGACCTGAATGTCTGCCAGCACTTTGGTATCGGCCAAGGCGGCCTGTGCGGCGTCATCCTTCTTGAAGCGTTCGGTCGCCTCGGTCTGGGCATCGGGTGCGTCGCTGCTGGGGTCCAGCGGCGGCTGACCACCCTTGGGCGAGGCCAGGACGACATCGGCCCCCGCATCCTTGAAGACGTAATAGGGGGCGGCGAACTCCTCCAGCCAGAAGCCGGTCTTGTTGCCGGTATCGCCCAGCTTGTCGTGCGAAGTCAGAACCATGAGGATCTTCATGTCGATATCTCCTTGGGGATGATGTGGGATCAGGCAGACAGGTGGATGACGCGCTTGCCGAAGGCTTCGCCGCGCAGCAGTCCAATGAACGCGCGGGGGGCTTGTTCCAGTCCTTCGATCATTTCCTCGCGGTACTTGATCTTGCCGTCCCGGACCCAACCGCCGACCTGTTCGGCAAATTCGGGATAGAGATGGCCGAAGTCGTCGAAGACGATGAAGCCGCGCATGGTCATCCGCTTGCGCAGGATCTGACCCATCAGGTAGTTCATGCGGTCCGGGCCGTCGGGCAGCGCGGTCGCGTTATACTGGGAAATCAGCCCGCAGACCGGAATCCGGGCCGAAGGGTTCAGCAGCGGCAACACCGCGTCGAAGACCGCGCCGCCCACGTTTTCGAAATAGATGTCGATGCCGTCGGTCGCCTGTGCCTTCAGGTCATCGGCAAAGCTGTCGGCCTTGTAATCGACACAGGCGTCGAAGCCCAAGGTGTCGACCACATGGCTGCACTTGTCCGCACCGCCGGCGATGCCGATCACGCGCAGGCCCAGGATCTTGCCGATCTGGCCCACCGTCGCGCCCACCGGGCCGCTGGCACCGGCGACGACCAGCGTCTCGCCGGCCTTTGGCTGGCCGATCTGGGTCAGGCCCGCCCATGCGGTCAGGCCGGGCATGCCAAGAACGCCAAGCGCCCAGGACGGGTTTTCAGGGTTCTTGCCCATGTTGATGACGCCCGTGCCGTCCGACAGGGCGTAATCCTGCCAGCCGCCAAAGGCCACGACCCAATCCCCTTCGGCAAAGCCGTCGACATCCGACGACACGACCTGCGACACGGTCCCGCCGACCATCACCTGGCCGACCTCGACCGGCGCGGCATAGGAGGGCGCATCGCTCATCCGGCCGCGCATATAAGGGTCCAGCGACAGGTATTCGTTGCGCAGCAGCATCTGACCCTTGCCGGGGGTTGGCACGTCAGAGGTTTCCATGCGCAGCGTGTTTTCGGTCGGCTCGCCCTTGGGGCGTTCGGCCAGGATGTGGCGGCGGTTTTGGGTCTGTGATTGGGTCATGATGTCCCTTTCCCGATCGGCTGATCGAATATTGGCATGTATTTTCAGGATTGCGGCAGCAGGGCACGGGTCCGAGCCATGGCGTCGCCCAAAGGCGTCCCGTCATGGGATAGATGCGCCATCAGGCTGGCCCCCAGCCACAGCTGGTACAGCGACGTGGCCATGGCGTCCGGATCGTCCAGCGCCCGCATCGAACCGTCCCTGCCCGCGGCGTCCAGCGCCCGCGACAGCTTGCCGATGATGGCGGTGACACCGTCCTGCAGGATGGTGCGCATGCCGGGTGACAGGTCGCTGATCTCGGCGGCCAGCTTGACGATCAGGCATTTGCTTTCGGCATCGCTGCCGCCTTGCCGAGCCTGCCAATCCGCGAAATAGGCCAGCACCTTGTCGCGTCCGGTCAAGGCGTCGTTGTCCAACGTCGCCGCCAGATCGCATTCATAGGTCCGGACATAGCGGTCCAGCAGCGCACAGCCATATCCCTCCTTCGAGGCGAAGTAGTGATAGAACGATCCCTTGGGCACCTGCGCCTCGGCCAGCAGCTGGCCAAGACCGACGGCGGTATAGCCACGCTGCGCCACAAGGCGGCGTCCGGTGTCTAGGATATGGGTGCGTGCGTCTGTCATGGCAGGACAGGTAATGTCGCTAGACCGATTGTCTAGCCCCCTGTCGCAAATAATTATTCCCATCCGGCACCGCGCCCCGGACAGGTCGGTGCATCCGCCGGACCCTTGAGCGCATCACAGGGGTCGGCGCAGGCGCCCCGCGCACAGCCAGGATGCCAGCGCCATCAGCCCCGCCGTCGCCAGGCACAATGCCAGCCCTCCGACCTGATAGCTGAGCCCCGACAGCAACGTCCCCAAGAGCCTTCCCGCCGCATTCGCCATGTAATAGAAACCGACATCCATGGTCACACGCTCGGCCTTGGCAAAGGCTAGGATCAGATAGGAATGCACGGCCGAATTCAGCGCGAAGACCACTCCGAACAGCAGCAGCCCCGCGACAAGCGATGCCGTCAGCCAAGCCGCAGACCCATCCGACAACAGCACCAGCCCGGCCAGCAGAAAGGGGATCGGCACAAGACGCCCGGCCCAGGTGATGGCCTTGTCGGTAATCGCCTCCAGCGGCCTGCCCCGCGCGGCCAGCAGGCGCGGGGCTGCCGCCTGGACCGCGCCATAGCCGATGATCCAGACCGCCATGAAGGCGCCGATCACGAAGAATGCCGCGCGACGGCCGTCCGGCGTGCCATCCGACAGCACCGACTGGAAATAGACGGGGATGCCCACCACGAACCAGACATCGCGCGCGCCGAACAGGAACATCCGCGCCAGCGACAGCCGGTTGATCTGGGGATCGCGGGACCAGATGGCGGCCAGCTTGCTGTCCTTTCGCCCCTTGGGCAGACCCGCAGGCAAGAACAGGATGATGGCCAGCAGGATCGCCGCCAGCACCGCCGCCATCAGCCAGATGGCAGCCTGAAACCCCGCCAGCCCCAGCATTGCGGCCCCCAGGAAGAAGCCCAGCCCCTTGACCGCATTCTTCGATCCTGTCAGCGCGGCGACCCACCGGAACAGCGTCCCGTCGCCTTCGGGCGCCAGCACCTTCACCGCCGATTTCGACGACATCTTGGCCAGATCCTTGGCAACGCCGCTGGCCCCCTGGACCGCCATGATGAAGAGGACCGAAGATCCCACGCTCCAGGCCGGGTCCAGCTGGGCCAGTGGCACAAGTGCCGCAATCTGCAACCCCAGCCCCGCATAAAGCGTGCTGGCCAGCCCGTACCGGGCCGCGATCCAGCCCGCCGCCATGTTGGTCACGATGCCCGCGACCTCATAGAGGAGGAACAGATAGGCCAGCTGCACGGGCGAGAAGCCAAGCCCGTTGAAATGCAAGAGGACCAGCATCCGCAAGGCCCCGTCCGACAGCATAAAGGCCCAATACGCGGCCGTCACCGCCATATAGGCGCGCATCGCGTTCATGACGCCGCCACCATCCGCACAATATCGGCCAGGCGGCAGGCATAGCCCCATTCGTTGTCGTACCAGGCATAGATCTTGACCTGTGTCCCGTCGATCACCATCGTCGAGCTCGCGTCGATGATCGCCGAACGCGGATCGTTCAGGTAATCGGACGACACCAGCGGCCGCTCCTCATACCCCAAGATGCCCTTCAGCGGGCCGCGGGCAGCAGCGGCGAAGAGGGCGTTGACCTCCTCGGCGGTGGTGGGGCGCTCGACCTCGAAGACGCAATCGGTCAGAGAGGCGTTCAGCAGCGGCACCCGCACGGCGTGGCCGTTCAGGCGACCGGCCAGTTCGGGATAGATCAGCGTGATGGCCGTGGCCGAACCGGTCGTGGTGGGGATCAGGTTCGCCAGCGCCGACCGGGCGCGGCGGGCATCCTTGGCCGGGCGATCGACGATGGTCTGCGTGTTCGTCACGTCATGGATGGTGGTGATGGCCCCATGACGGATGCCCAAGGCTTCGTGGATGACCTTGACCACCGGGGCCAGGCAGTTCGTCGTGCAGCTGGCCGCCGTCACCAGGCGGTGCTGCGCGGGATCGTAATCGCCGTGATTGATGCCATAGACCAGGTTCAGCGCGCCGCCATCCTTGACCGGCGCGGACACGACCACCCGCTTGACCCCCGCATCGTAATAGGGCTGCAGCGCGGCGGCGGTCTTGAAGACCCCCGTGCAGTCGATGACCACGTCGATGCCCATCGCCTCCAGCGGCAGATCCTCGATCCGGGCGGCGCGGGTCAGGGCCATCTGCCGGCCATCGATGGTCAGGCTGTCGGCGGCATGGGTGATGTCCGCCCGCCAGCGGCCATGGATGCTGTCGAATTCCAGCCATGTCGCATGCTGTTCGGGCGTGCCTTGCGCATCGTTCAGCAGGACCAGGTCGCCCCCCGCCCCCGATGCCATGAGGTCGCGCAGCACCAGCTTGCCGATGCGGCCAAGTCCGTTCAGCGCGATGCGGGTCATGTCGGAACCTTTCCTGTCAAATCCATATTTCATGCATATTGGAATTGACAGGGCGGGGCAAGACATGGAAACGGGTGCGGGGGCCGATCCCCGCACCCGTCATCAAGGTGTCACAGATCAGTAGCGCGCGGCCATCGCCGCCAGCGGCAGCGGCTGCAGCTTGTCGGCATTGCCGGCGGTGCCGAAGGCTTCGAACCGGTCCTTGCAGACCTGCGCCATCATCGCCATCGCGGGCTTGAGGTATTTGCGCGGATCGAACTCGGCCGGGTCTTCGGCAAAGGTCTTGCGGATCGCGGCGGTCATGGCCAGGCGGTTGTCGGTGTCGATATTGACCTTGCGCACGCCGTGCTTGATGCCGCGCTGGATCTCCTCGACCGGCACACCCCAGGTCGGGCGGATGTCGCCGCCATAGCTGTTGATGATCTCCTGCAGATCCTCGGGGACCGAGGAGGAGCCGTGCATCACCAGGTGGGTGTTGGGCAGGCGGCGGTGGATCTCCTCGATCACGTTCATCGCCAGGATGTCGCCATCGGGCTTCCTCGTGAACTTGTAGGCGCCGTGGCTGGTGCCCATGGCGATGGCCAGCGCGTCGACGCCGGTATCCTGGACAAAGCGCACGGCCTCGTCGGGGTCGGTCAGAAGCTGGTCATGGGACAGCTTCTCGGTCGCGCCGTGGCCGTCCTCCTGATCACCCATGCCGGTTTCCAGGCTGCCCAGGACGCCCAGTTCGCCCTCGACGGACACGCCGCAGGCATGGGCCATCTGGGTCACGCGGCGGGTGATGTCGGCGTTATAGGCGTAGTCGGCGGGCGTCGTGCCGTCCGACTTCAGCGAGCCGTCCATCATGACGCTGGTGAAACCGTTCTGGATCGCGGTCGCGCAGGTTTCCAGCCCGTTGCCGTGGTCCAGATGCATGCAGATCGGAATGTCGGGGAAGGCGCGCGACAGGCCGCCGATCAGGCCGGCCAGCACAAGGTCGTTGGCATAGGCGCGCGCGCCGCGGCTGGCCTGCAGGATCACGGGCGACCTAGTCGCCTGCGCCGCCTGCATGACCGACAGGCCCTGTTCCATGTTGTTGATGTTGAAGGCCGGCACGGCATAGCCATTCTCGGCTGCGTGGTCCAAAAGCTGACGCAGGGTGATCATCGCCATGTTGGCTTAGTCCTTGTTGGCTGACAGATAGGAATGAATCAGGTCGATCTCGGAACCGGTCCCGAAGAAGATGGCGGACATCTGGTGCAATTCGTCTGGCACCAGGTCCAGGATGTCGGTTTCGCCATTGGTGGCGCGTCCGCCCGCCTGTTCGGCGAGATAGGCCATGGGCACGCATTCATAGATCAGCCGCAGACGGCCGTTTTCATATCCGGGGCGTGCATCGGCGGGATAGAGGAACACGCCGCCCTGCATCAGGATGCGGTGCATGTCGCCCACTGCCGCCGCCAGCCAGCGCATGTTGACGTCGCGCTCCTGCGGGCCGTCGCGGCCCAAACGCAGATCGGCGACCCATTTCTGCAGCGGCGCCGACCAGTGGCGTTCGTTCGACGCGTTCCAGGCGAAGGTCTTGGCCTTGGCGGGCAGGCGCAGGTTCTGGCGTGCGATGCGGAAGGCGTCCACTTCCGCATCGAAGGTGGCGACATGGACGCCCTGCCCCACCGACCAGCCGAAATCGACCGAATGCCCGAAGGAGGCATAGCCCGCCGCCACGATGTCGCGGCCGCGGCGCAAAAAGCCCTCGGGCGCCGCAGGCAGGACCGTGAACAGCAGGCCCAGGGGCGCGCCGATGCCGATGCTGCCCGACCCGTCGATGGGGTCGATGGCGACGTCAAAGGCGCCGTCGGGGTTCAGGGCGACGACCTGTTCGGCTTCCTCGGACAGGACCTGACGGACCCCTGCGGCGCGCAGGGCCGCGATCATGTGGTCATGGGCCGCGACGTCCAGCGCCTTCTGCTTGTCGCCGCTGTCATTCGTGCCGACGATCGCATCGGGGTCGCCATGCAGACGCCCCGCCGCCAGCCGCTGCGCCAGGGGCGGCAGCGCCTGTGCGATGGTCAGCACCACGCCTTCGGCCCCGGTGCCCGACAGCATGTCGGACAGCAGGGGGCCGGTCGGCGCGCTGTCATTGGGAAGATGCAGCATGATCAGCCCTTGTTGTACTTGGCATCGACCGCGTCGATGGCGTTCACATTGCCGGCCGAACGCCCTTCGGCGTCGAAATTCATGGTTTCGGCCAGCCAAGCATCGGCGATGGCCTTGGCCAGTTCGGGGCCGATGACGCGGGCGCCCATGGTGATGATCTGCGCATTGTTGGACAGCGCGGCGCGTTCGGCGGAATAGGTGTCATGGGTCAGGGCCGCGCGGATGCCCGGCACCTTGTTGGCCGAAATGCAGACCCCGATGCCGGTGCCGCAGACCAGGATGGCGCGGTCATAGGTGCCGTCCTTCACGCCCGACGCGACGCGGTCCGACAGGTCCGCATAAAAGGCGTCCGCGCCCGCATCGGTGCGGCTGACCTGGGACACCTCGTGCTTGTCCTTCAGATGTTCGGCCAGGATCAGGGCCAGTCCCTCGCCCGCGCTGTCGCCTGCAATTGCCAGTTTCATCCTGTTTCCCCTTTTCTCACACGGTTGCGGCGCAGCGCGCCAGAATATCCAAGTAACCCTCGACCGCCCAAGCCGACCGGCCGATGAACAGCCCGTCGATATGCGGGCAGGCGATCAGCTCCTGGCAGTTGTCGGGATTGACCGAGCCGCCATAAAGACAAGGCACCCGCCGCCCCAACACATGCTGCGCGGTGGCGATGATTTCGGCCTGGCGGGCATCGGCATAATCCGAAGTGGCGGGAATGCCGTTTTCCCCGATCGCCCAGACCGGCTCATAGGCCAGCAGGATCGTCGCGGCCTTCTGGTCGTCCGACAGCCGCCCCAGGGCGCCGCGCACCTGCGCCGACAGCACCTCGGTCGCGCGGCCCGCCTGGCGTTCCTCCAGCGTCTCGCCGATGCAGATCAGCGGGATCAGCCCGTGACGGACGGCGGCCTCGACCTTGAGGCCGACGGTGTCATCCGTTTCGCCGAAATGTTCGCGCCGTTCGCTGTGACCCAGCTCGACGATGTCCAGCCCGCAATCGGTCAGCAAGGGCGCGCTGATCTCTCCGGTCCAGGCGCCCTGGTCGGCCCAGTGCATGTTCTGGGCGCCGACCTTGACGCTGGTCTCCGACAGGATCTGCGCGACCTCGCGGCAGGCGGTGAAGGGCGGGATCACAAAGCGCTGGATGCGCGGGTCGCGGTCCGCATCCGCCGCGGCAAGGGCAGTGGCAAATTCGCGCGCCTCGGGCAGGGTCTTGTTCATCTTCCAGCTGGTGCCGATCCAGAAATCCGTCATGTCGTCAGTCCTTGGCAATGGTCAGGCCAATGCCCGCGCGGTCCAGATGCACCAAGGCATCGGATGCGGGCATGGCATCGGTGATGATCGTGTCGAAATCGGTCAGGCGGGCCAGCGACTGCAGCGCCGAACGCCCGAACCGCTGGTGGTTGACCAGCAGGACGCGGCGGTCCGCCACTGCCATCATCGCCCGCTTGGTCCGCACGGCATTGTCGTCCATGTGAAACGCCTGCAGTCCCAGCACCGCGGGGGCCGAGATGAAGGCGATATCGGCGCGCAGCCGCGACAGCGAATCCTCGGTCACCATGCCGAAGAAGCCGTTGAACTTCGCGCTGAAGACGCCGCCAAGCGCGATCAGCGTGATGCGCGGCGCGCCCTTCAGGCGGTCGATCACGGCGGCATTGTTGGTGATGACCGTCAGAGGTCCCTTTTCCACCAGGCTGCCGCCCAGCAGCGCCGCCATCGAACCGTCATTGACCATCACGGTCATGCCCGGCTCGACCAGCTCCAGCGCGGCGCGGGACATGCGGGCCTTGGCCTCGGCGTCCTGCGTCTCGCGGATGCGGAAATCGCTTTCGAACTGGGTGCCCGCGTCGATTGTCGCCCCGCCGCGCACCTTCCGCAGCAGCCCCGCCTGATCCAGATCGTCCAGGTCGCGGTGGATCGTCATCTTGGACACGGAAAAGCGTTCGGCCAATTCGTCCAGGTCCACGGCGCGCGTTTCCACCAGCAGATCCATGATCGCCTGTCTGCGTTCGTCGCGTTTCAAAACCGAATCCTTCGTAAGCCGTCTGATGCTTCATAACATCAAGATTGGGACTATCAATGCCCTGAAATGTTATTTTGTGATTTAAAAATGTTACAAACGCCGCATGGGCGGGCAACTGCCCGTTCATCGGCTGGAACCTTCGACCACGGCTGTCGTTACGCCGCCAACAATCCAATCGATATCGAAGGATGACACATGCCCGCTCACGCACCGCTTTTCGAACCGCTGTCCATCGGCGACATCAACGCCGCGAACCGCATTCTGATGGCTCCGCTGACCCGCTCGCGGTCGACGCCGGATGAACTGGCCCAGACCGACCTGCACGCCACCTATTACAGCCAGCGCGCCGGTGCCGGGCTGATCGTCAGCGAAGCCACGCAGATCAGCACCGAAGGCCAGGGCTATGCCTGGACCCCCGGCATCTATTCCGAGGCGCAGGTCGAAAGCTGGAAGAAGGTCACCGACGCGGTCCATGCAAAGGGCGGCAAGATCGTCTGCCAGCTGTGGCATGTGGGTGCCATCAGCCACAACGTCTTCCATGACGGCGCGGCGCCCGTCTCGGCCAGTGAATGGACCCCCAAGGGCGAGGCTTTCGTGGGTGATCTGCTGCCAGAAGGCCCGACCGTGCCCCACCCCCAGGCCCGCGCGCTGGAAACGGACGAGATCCCGCGCCTGCTGAACGATTACCGCCACGCCTCGGAATGCGCCCGCCGCGCAGGCTTTGACGGGGTCGAGGTCCATGGCGCGAACGGATACCTGATCGACCAGTTCCTGCGGTCGTCAGTGAACAAGCGCACCGACGCCTATGGCGGTTCGGTCGAAAACCGCGTCCGCCTGCTGGTCGAGGCCGTCGATGCCGCCGCCGAAGCCTGGGGTCCGGGCCGGGTCGGCGTCCGCCTGTCGCCCCAGGGCGGCCCGGGCGGCAGCCATGACGACGATCCCGAAACGCTGTACACCGCCGCCGCCAAGGCGCTGTCGGGCAAGGGTCTGGCCTATCTGCACGTCGTCCGTCCCAACGACCATACCGGCGATGGCAAGGGCAAGGATCAGGCAGCCGACCTGATGACCAGGATGAAGGCGGCCTTTGGCGGGGTGTTCATCGCCAATGGCGAATTCACCGCCGCCGAGGCCGAGGAATGGGTCAAGAACGGCAAGGCCGACGCCATCACCTTTGGCCGCGACTTCATCGCCAACCCGGACCTGCCCGCCCGCATCGCACAGGACGGTCCCTATAAAGAACCCGACCCCGATACCTTCTATGGTGGCGGTGCCAAGGGTTACACCGACTATCCGACGCTGGATCAGTCATGATCGGCGGCGCGTCCGGTTTCGACCGGGCGCGCCCTAAGCTACCAAATGGCGGGCCGTCGCCTCGTCCGTGATCAGCCCGGTCAGGCGACCGCTGTTAAGGACGGCGCGGATGGCCCGCACCTTTTCCGCCCCCCCTGCGATGACGACGATGCCGTCATTGCCGGTGCCCGACAGATCGACCGACAGGGTGCGCGCGCTTAGCGTCGTTTCCAGCACGCTGCCGCTTTCGTCGAAGAAATGTCCCATCATCTCGCCGATGGCGCCGCCCGCATGGATTTCGGCGATCTCATGCGGTTCGATCATGCCCGATGCGACAAGCTGCGCGCCTGCGGTGACCGTGCCCATCCCTACCAGCTTCAGCGTCGCGCGACTGGACAGGTCGAAGATCTCGCGCACGCCGGGCTGGGCCAGCAGGATCGCGCGATCGCTTTCGGAATTGGCAAAGAACGGCACCGGCAGCACATAGGCGCTGGAGCCGGTCTTTCCGGCCAGGCTGTGCATCACGTCATGCGGGTTGGCGGCATAGTTGCGGGTCAATCCGCCCAGCAATGACACGAAATCAACGCCCCTCGCCTCGAACCGGGGCAGTTGGGCGACGGCCGCCGACAGGGTCCGGCCATGGCCCAGCCCAATGACGGGATGGTCGCCGCGCTCGATCTCGCGCCGCAGGAACGCGGCCCCGGCAAGACCCAGGGCGCGAAAGGGGATCCCCTCCTCGCCCAGATCTGGGGCCACCTCGCAATGGGCCAGGCCAAAGCGGGTGCAGAGCTGATCCTCCAGCTGGACGCACTCGACGATCTCGCCGTCGATGCTGACCTTGACCACGCCGTCGGCCACCGCCCGCGCGATCAAACGATGCGCCTTGACCCCCGGCACGCCAAGCCGCTTGGCCACCGCCGCCTGCGTCAGCCCGCCCGCGTAATGCAGCCAGGCCGCGCGGATCGCCAGGCTTTGATCGGGGTCCGAAGGGTCGCGCCGCGCCATCAGCGCGCCGCCCGCATGATGCCGCTCAAGGCATCGGCGTCCAGCATCGCCGGGTTCGCCTTCATGGATGACGAACTGGCGGCCGACGTCGCGGCCTGCGCCATGGCATCGGCACCCACGCCCTGCGCCGTCAGGCCGGGCAGCCCGGCATTGCGCGCCCAATCCGCCAGCAGGTCTGCGGCGCGATCGACATCGGCATCCGCTTTGCCAAAGGCCGCACCGATCCACGCCCCCACATGATCCAGACGGGCGGCCAGGCCCGCATCCCGGACCGCACGGCGATTGGCCCGCAGCACATGCGGCAGCAGCGCCCCGCAGATCGCGCCATGCGCCGCGCCCGTCAGCCCGCCAAGCGGTCCCGCCAGCCCATGAACCGCGCCCAGGCCCGCATTGGCCAGCGCCAGCCCGCCAGACAGGCTGACCCATGCCATGTCATCGCGGGCGGCGGGGTCTTCGACCCGCATCAAACACATCAGGGCGGCCAGACCACGCGGGATGGCGTCGCGGCACAGCGCGTCGGTCAGCGGATTGGCGCGGGTGCAGACGAACGGCTCGATCACCTGCGTGATGGCGTCCAGCCCGGATGCCAGCGTCACCACGCGCGGGCATCCATCCGTCAGCGCCGGATCGACGATCGCCAGGCGTGGCAGCATCATGGGGTCGCGCAGGCTGACCTTGCGGGCGTGTTCGGGCACGCCGATGACGGCGTTGCGCGTCACCTCGGCCCCGGTCCCGGCGGTGGTGGGCATCGCGATGAAGGGCAAGGGCGGGTGATCCAGCGGCAGGCCATGGCCCACGACCTCCAGATGATCCAGCATGGGGCGGGTGGCGGGCACCAGCGCTGCGATGGCCTTGCCGGCGTCGATGACCGCGCCGCCGCCGATGGCGATCACCACCTGCGCGGTCCAGGCCGCATCGACCCCGGCCTGGACCAGCGCCATGTCGGGTTCGCGGCCCACGGCGAACCCCGTGACGCGGCATCCCTTCGCCGCAAGGGCATCGGCCAGCCAGGCACTGCGCGCCGCATCACGTCCGTGGACCAGCAGGACATCGCGGCCCAGTGCCGCCGCACGACCTGCTGCATGGGCCGCCTGCCCCCGGCCGAACAGGATTTCCGTGGCGGTGGCAAAGGCGAAGGGCTGGGGCATCGACGGGTCCTGTGGTGAAAACGCTCTCAGATATTCAGCTTATCGGCGCCGGTGTCGATATGCGGCGCCCAGAATGCAACGCTTTCGGCGATCTGGGCGATGACCTGCCGGTCATTGGGGTCGCGTTCCTTGAAACTCAGCTCCAGGCAGATCTCGTTGTCGAGCGCGCCGCCCTGGTCAAAGGCGCGCAGCAGGACCGCAGGCTGGATACGGCCCCGGGCGTTGAATTCGGCGGTGAAGGGCCGGTGGCCGCCCTTGTCCATCAACGACTGCTTGATATGGATGATGGGGCTGACCCGCGGCACCGCCCGCGCCCAGGCATAGGGGTCGAAATCGTCGGGATTGTCGCTGGTGACATCGCCATGATCGATATCAGCCATCATCCACATCGGGATCGCCATGCCGCGGTCTGTGATGCGGTCCTGCAGGGCCATGGCGCTGGCGATGGTGTCGCCGAATTCGCGGCCCACGCTCATGGGTTCCCAGAACAGATAGTCCAGGCCTGCCGCCTTGGCATGTTCGGCGACCTCGGCCCAGCAATCCAGCGCGATGCGGATCAGATCCTCGCGCCGCGCCGCATCGTCGAAATCGCGATAGGTCATGATGGCGAATTGCGTGCCGATGCTGGTGCCGCCCAGATCGGCGGTGATGTCGGCAAAGGTCTTGAACCAGTCGACATAATATCGCCGCACATCGGCATCGGGATGGCCGAAATGGTTCAGGCGTCCATAGGGGCCGGTCATGCCACTGGTCACCCGCACCCCGGTCCGGTCCAGCGCGGCGCGCATCTGCCGGGTCAGACGGCGGATCAGCGGCGCAGGCCAGCCGGGATTGATGAATTCATGCGTCAGTTGCAGGTCGCGGATGCGCAGGTCGCGCGCCACGGTGTCGATCAGGTCATCGGCTTCGGCAAAGCGGTTGACCAGCGGATTGGTGTTCAGCGACAGCGTCAGCGCCATGGCGTCAGTCCCCCTTCCGGGCCAGATCGGATGCCGCGAACCAGTCCTTGAACGCCGCCTGCTGGTCGGGCGTCAGGTGCAGGTAATGCTTGGTGCGGCGGGTCAGGATGTCTTCGGGTGTCTGCGCCCATTCATGGGCGACCAGGTATCGCGCCTCGGCCTCGTACAGATTTCCGCCGAAATGGGTGCCCAGATCGGCCAGGCTGGCCGCCCCCGCCACCACATCGCGGGTGCGCGTGCCGTAAAGGCGGCCATAATGGTGGACCAGGCCGCGCGGCATCCAGGGGTTCAGTTCGCGCAGCAGGTTGGCATAGCTTTCGTAATCGGCGTTGGCCATGTCCCCGCCGGGCAGGGGCGCGGTTTCGGTCCAGTCGCCGCCCATGTCGGGAAAGATGTCGCGCAGCTTGTGCATGCCGCGTTCGGCCAGTTCGCGGAAGGTGGTGATCTTGCCGCCGAACACGTTCAAGATCGGCGCGCCGCCCGTCTGGTCCAGGTCGAAGACGTAATCGCGGGTGACGGCGGACGGGTTGCCCTGCCCGTCGTCGAACAGCGGCCGAACGCCCGAAAAGCTGTGCAACACGTCATCGGGGCGCAGTTTTTCCTTGAAGTATCGGTTCACGGCGGCCAGCAGATAGTCGATCTCGGACGCATCGGCGGTCACATCCTCGGCGCGACCGTCATAGGCGATGTCGGTCGTGCCGATCAGCGCCTTGTCACCTTCGTATGGGTTGATGAAGATCACCCGCTTGTCGTGGTTCTGGACCAGGTAGGCTTGGCTGCCCGCCCACCATTTCGGCACGATGATATGGCTGCCCTTGACCAACCGCACGTTGCGGGCCGAATTCGACCCCGCGACACGGGTGATGAAATCGCTGACCCAAGGGCCGGCGCAATTGACCAGGCAGCGAGCGCGGAAGCTGCGGGTTTCCCCGCTGGCGGCATCGGTGGTGGTAACGGTCCACGCGCCATCCTCGCGGCGGACCTGGGTGACGGCGGTGCGGGTCAGCACGGTCGCGCCCTTTTCGGCGGCACCAACCGCGTTCAGAACCACCAGACGCGCGTCATCGACCCAGCAGTCGCTGTATTCGAACCCCTTGTGATAGCTGTCCAGCAGGGCTGCGCCTTCGGGTGCGCGGCGCAAATCCAGCGTGCGGGTGCCGGGCAATTTCCTGCGCCCGCCCAGGTTGTCGTACAGGAACAGCCCCAGCCGGACCAGCCAGGCAGGCCGGTCATCGGGGCTGTGGGGCAGCACGAAGCGCATCGGCCAGATGATGTGCGGGGCGGCGGCCAGCAGGACCTCGCGCTCGATCAGGGCCTCGCGGACCAGGCGAAATTCGTAATATTCCAGATAGCGCAGCCCGCCATGGACCAGCTTGCCCGACCGTGACGACGTTCCCTGCGCCAGGTCGTCCTTTTCGCACAGGACCACCGACAGGCCACGGCCCGCCGCATCGCGCGCGACGCCGGCCCCGTTGATGCCGCCGCCGATCACGAAAAGATCAATCATGTCACTGGTGCTGGTCATCGGAAACTCCTGTCTGGGCCGCGCGGTTGGCGGCAAGGGCGGTCCATGTCGGCGGCAGCGCCGCGCGGGCGGCGGCAAAGGCCGGGAACAGCCGGTCATAGGTTTGCGCCAGGGCCGGATCGGGGGGCTCGGGCGCATCGAGCAGCGGCGTGACCCATTCGGCGATGCAGGCATCCATGTCGGGATAGGCGCCGATGGCGACAGCGGCCATCATCGCGGCCCCGGCGGCGCCCGCCTCGTCGCGTTGCGACACGCGCACCGGGGCGTTCAGCGAGGCCGAGAGGATCGCGCGCAGGCTGGCCGAACGCGAGGCCCCGCCCGTCAGGCGCAGTTCGGAGGGCAGCGGCCCCATCGCGGCGTAACAGTCGCGCATGGCCATCCCCAACCCCTCGGCCACGGCCCGCACCAGGTCCGGATACCGATGCCCCGCCGACAGCCCGACGAACCCCGCCCGTGCATCGGCGCTGACGAAGGGCCCGCGTTCCCCGGCATCGGAAATATAGGGGTGGTACAGGATCTGTCCGGGTTGCGACCGCGCCAGCCAGCCCTCCAGATGGACGACCAAATCGCGGTGGCTGATCGAATGCCCCAGGTCCGACATGATCCCCGCCGCGACCGACAGCACCCAGTCCAGGTTCAGCGTCGCGGCCATGTTGGTCTGGACCTGCGTGACGACGCCCGGGATCGGCAGGCAGATGACATAGCCGGTGCCGTGATCGTTCAGGACCACCTGCCCCGCATCGACCGCGCGCAGATGTACCCCGGTCGAGCCGACCGTCGAACAGGCCACGTCGCCCGCCCCGCCCCGCACGCCGGCGCCCAGCGCCGTCATCACCATGTCCACATAGCCCAGCGACACCGGCGTCCCCGCCAGCAGACCGGTGCGGCGCGCGGCATCCGCCGTCAGCGGATGGGTGACCTGCGTGCCGTCGATGATCGGCGGCAGCAAATGGCGGCGGCGTTCCAGCCCCAGCGCCGCGATGACGTCGTTGTCATAGGCGCGGGTGCGGAAATTGCCGAAGGTGAAGCTGGCCTCGGACGGGTCGGTGGCGCGGATGCCCGTCAGGTTCAGGTAAAGCCAGTCCTTGCAATGCAGCGCGACCTGGGCGCGGTCCAGCAGATCGGGCGCGTGGGCATCCATATGCGCCATCTGCGCGCCCTGCTGGCAGGTGTTCAGGCCGGTGCCCGTCGCCTCGAACCGTCGGCGGTTCATCGGGCCGGCGGCAAGGCGGTCGACGGTAGGCGCGGCGCGGGCGTCCAGCCACAGCCATGCATCCCCCACCGGGCCGTCCTGCCCGACCAGCCAGGTTCCATCCCCCTGCGCCGTTACCGACAGCGCGGCGGTGCGGCGCGCCAGATCGGGGATGCGGTCGCCCAAGCCGCGCAGGGCGGTCGCGCAATCATCCCATGTGCGCCCCATCGCCTGCGTCGCGGACCCGCCCTGCCCCGTCAGATAGGTGTTGGGAACCGACGACGCGCCAAGCTGGCGCCCCGCCAGGTCGAAGGCCACGGCCTTGATGACCGAGGTTCCCGCGTCGATTCCGACAAGGATGTCAGGCCCGGACATGGGACCCGGCGATGCTGCTGATGCTGGTCATAATCACTCTCCCTCCGCGGGGACGGGTTCGGACCTGTCGGCGCGGCTTGCCCCAGTCTTATAGGAATGCCATCTTTCACGAAACGTATTTTTTTACGGACAGCGTAATTTTTTTCATATAGGGTCACAGTCATCCTGTGCCAAAAGCCACGGTGACAGGATGGAATCGCCGGGTCACCCTGACCCCGCAACAGCAAACCACCGGAGGGGAGGCCGGTCGCATGCATTCATCGCCACAGATCCGTCCATGCCCCCGCCAGGGCCGCGCAGCGTTCCGCGGCCGTTTTCTTGATCAGACCGGGGCCATGACATGACCAGCACATCCACCGCACCCAAGGCGCCCGCCGCCCCGCGCCGCGGCCTTTACCTGTCGCTGGCGCTTGGCGTCGCCGTTCTGGCGGCCATCGCGCTGGACACGACCGTCGTGCAGGTCGGGTCCGAGGCCGACGCCCGCCAGCAGGCGTTTTCCGCCGATACCTATGGCACCACCGAATTCCCGCGCATCCAGTCCGTCATCCAGGAACGCGCGGTCGATGCGGTGACGCTGGCCCAGGCCATCGCCGCCGACAAGGATGCGGCCATCGCCGAATACGGCACCCCCGCATCCACCGGCGCGATCATGATGGTCACCGTCACCGGCGTGGCGGGCGAACCGCGCGCGGGCGTCTATCCCCTGAGCGTCGAAGGCCTGTCCGAAGACCAGAAGGTCCGCGTCCAGACCGGCCCCGCCATTAACGGCACCGACCTGCGCGACGCACCGGGCGACATCGCCTTTGGTGGCTTCAAGAACCAGATCGAATACCAGGACGCGGGCGCGGGCATCAACCGCGCCATGGCAGCCCAGGTGCTGGAACCCGTCGACACCGCCAACCTGACCGGCAAGACCGTCACCGTCACCGGTGCCTTCCGCCTGATCAACCCTGCCAACTGGCTGATCACCCCCGTCTCGCTGGAGGTCCAATGACCGAGGAAACGGTTCTGGCCGCCCGCAACGTCGCCAAGTCCTATGGCCAGGTCCATGCCCTGAAGGGCGTGAACTTCGACATCAGCCGGGGTCAGGTGACGACGCTGTTCGGGGAAAACGGCGCCGGGAAATCGACGCTGATGAAGATCCTCTCGGGCGTCATCCAGCCCACATCCGGGGAGATCGTGCTGGACGGCCAGCCGGTCAGCTTTGCCAATGCCAATGACGCGCGCGACCGCGGCATTTCCATCATCCACCAGGAACTGTCGCTGGCCCCCAACCTGTCGGTGCGCGACAACATCTTCATGGGCCGCGAGATCAAGGGCCCGACCGGCGTCAATTTCGCCGAGGAGGACCGCCAGGTCCGCGCCCTGATGGCCGAGCTGGAGGAAGAGATCGACCCCGCCACGCCGGTCGAGGAACTGCGCCTTGGCCAGCAGCAGATCGTCGAAATCGCCCGTGCCCTGTCGGTGGACAGCCGCATCCTGATCATGGACGAACCGACCAGCGCGCTGTCGGCCACCGAGGTCGAGGTGCTGTTCAAGGTCATCCGCGACCTGACCGCCAAGGGCGTCAGCATCGTCTATATCTCGCACCACCTGGAAGAGGCGCTGACCATCACCGATCATGCGGTCGTGCTGCGCGACGGCACCATGACCGCCTATGCCCCCCGCGCCGAAATCGACCTGGAATGGATCGTGCGCAACATGGTCGGAGAGAATTACGACCTGGGCAGCCCGCCGGACAGCGACAAGGGCGAGGTCGCCCTGTCGATCCGCGACCTGTCGGTCCCCGACCCCGCGGGCTTTGACCTGGTGGACCAGCTGTCGCTGGATGTCCGCGCCGGAGAGATCGTCTGCATCTATGGCCTGATGGGCGCGGGCCGGACCGAGCTGTTGGAAACGGTGGCAGGTCGCCTGAAGGCGTCCGGTGGCCATGTGGTGCTGGAAGGCCAGGAAATCTCTCATCTGTCCATCGCGGAACGCATCGCCCGCGGCCTGGCCCTGGTCCCCGAGGACCGCCAGCGCGATGGCTTGGTCCAGACCATGACCGTGGGGCAGAACCTGTCCCTGGCATCCATCGCGCGGTTCACGCGCGGGCTGTTCACCAGCAGCCGCGACGAACGCAAGCTGGTCGATGACAGCATCCGTCAGGTGACGGTCAAGACATCGGGCGGCAATGCCGGCATCGGGTCGCTGTCGGGCGGCAATCAGCAGAAGGTCGTCATCGGCAAGATGCTGGCCACCCGGCCCCGCGTCATCATGCTGGACGAACCCTCGCGCGGCATCGACATCGGCGCCAAGGCCGAGGTCTTTCGCCTGCTGGCCGAGGGTGCGAAAAGCGGCCTGGCCGTGATCTATTCGACATCCGAAGTCAGCGAATGCCTGTCCATCGCGCATCGGATCATCGTCATGCACAAGGGCCGCATCACGGCCGAATTCGACAGCAGCGTCTCGAAGGAAAAGATCATGGCCGCCTCGGGCGAGTCCGTGGCTGCCTGAGCGCGAGGGAGGAAACCATGTCCGCAACAACCACCGCCACCCCCGCGAAAGGCCGCCAGATGAATATCGGCCGCCTGCTGCTGGAGGGCCGCGCCTTCTTCGCGCTGATCGCCATTATCGTGGTCTTTTCGCTGATGTCGCCCAACTATTTCTCGGTCGGCAACTTCCTGATCATGTCCAGCCAGGTGGCCATCTATGGCATCCTGTCCATCGGCATGCTGCTGGTGATCCTGAACGGAGGCATCGACCTGTCGGTGGGGTCGATCCTGGCGCTGTCGGGGGTCGTGGCGGGCGCCATGATGCAAGGCGTCGAACTGAACAGCCTGGGGGTCATCCTCTATCCGCCGGTCTGGGCGGTGGTGGTGCTGACCTTGTGCGTCGGCGCCGCCGTGGGCGCGGTCAACGGCGTGCTGATCGCCGTCTTCAAGGTGCCGCCCTTCGTGGCCACGCTTGGCGTCATGTATGTCGCCCGCGGCGTCGCGCTCTTGATGACGAACGGCCTGACCTACAACAACCTTCGCGGGTCCGAAGCCTTGGGCAACACGGGCTTCAACTGGCTGGGCTTCAACCGGCTGGCGGGCATTCCCATCTCGGTCATCGTGCTGGGCACCATCGCCATCCTGGCGGGGCTGATGCTGGGCCGCTCGGCCTTCGGGCGCTGGCTTTACGCATCGGGCGGCAATGAACGCGCCGCCGAACTGTCGGGCGTTCCCGTCAAACGGGTCAAGATCACCGTCTATATGGTGTCGGGCATGCTGGCGGCCGTCGCGGGGCTGGTCCTGGCATCGCAGCTGACCTCGGCCGGTCCCACGGCAGGCACGACCTATGAACTGACCGCCATCGCCGCGGTCGTCATCGGCGGCGCGGCCCTGACCGGCGGGCGCGGCAATGTGCGCGGCACGATGCTGGGCGCCTTCGTCATCGGCTTCCTGTCGGCAGGGCTGGTGATCATCGGCGTCAGTTCCTATTGGCAGACGGTCTTTACCGGTGCGGTGATCGTGCTGGCCGTCCTGATGAACTCGCTTCAATACGGCAGCGGCGCCCGCAAGGGCTGACCCCCGTCCCCCCTTCCCCGCCCGCAGAGAAGACATGCGGGCGGAAAGATCGCCACTCACGGCATACAGTGTTTTTTTACAGGGAGAGTAGAGATGATGAAGATGACACGCCGCATGCTGATGGCCGCCGTGGCCACCGTGCCGCTGATGGCCGGATCGGCCTGGGCCGAAGGACTGATCACCGTGATCGTGAACGATCCGGCCAACCCCTATTGGTTCACCGAGGGCGAGGTCGCCAAGGCCACCGCCGAGGAACTGGGCTATACCGCCAATGTGGCCGCCCATCGCGGCGACACCAACACCGAAAGCACGCTGATCGACACGGCCATCACCAACAAATCGGTGGCAATCGTGCTGGACCCGGCCAATGCCGACGGTTCGGTCGGTGCGGTCCAGAAGGCCGTCGACGCGGGCATCCCCGTCTTCCTGGTCAATGCCGAGATCAACCAGGAAGGTCTGGCCAAGGCGCAGTTGGTGTCGAACAACGCCCAAGGCGCGGCCCTTGGCGCGCAGGCCTGGGTCGAGGCGATGGGCGAGGATGGCGGCACCTATGTCGAACTGTTCGGCGCGCCTTCCGACAACAACGCCCAGACCCGGTCCAACGGCTTCGAGACCGTGCTGAGCCAGTATCCCGAATTCGAGAAGGTCGGCCAGGAAGTCGCCAACTGGGACCGCACCCAAGGCTATCAGCGCATGCAGTCACTGCTGCAGGCGAACCCGGACATGAACGGCGTGATCTCGGGGAATGACGAAATGGCCCTGGGCGCCATCGCCGCCCTGAAAGAGGCTGGCAAGCTGGACGGCGTCGTCGTCGGCGGTTTCGACGGATCGCCCGATGCGGTCGACGCC
The DNA here is from genome assembly GCF_003259195.1 of Paracoccus sediminilitoris. Classification (GTDB taxonomy): domain Bacteria; phylum Pseudomonadota; class Alphaproteobacteria; order Rhodobacterales; family Rhodobacteraceae; genus Paracoccus; species Paracoccus sediminilitoris. The sequence goes on along the minus strand of NZ_QJPK01000010.1, from coordinate 8,089 downwards.
GTGAAGGCGGGTGAAATGGCCTATACCGTCCTGCAGCCCGTCGCCATCTTCGCCGAAGAGGCCGTGCGCCAGGCCGACAATTTCATCAAGACCGGCGAAACCGGCGTCGATGTCGAAAAGCAGCTGTTCGATTGTCTGCTGATCACCGCCGACAATGTCGACAGCTACAGCGCGCCCTTCGTTTTGGACCAGTGACACCGCATCGGGGCGCGCCTGACCGCGCGCCCCTTTCCTCTCCGAAAGTCCCCCTCCATGGCGCTGATCCTTGGCATCGATAACGGTTTGACCGTCACCAAGGCGGTGATCTTTGACGAAGGGGGCCACGTCCTGTCCACGGCGCGCCGGCGGGTGGCGCAATCGATGCCCCGGCCCCGCCATGTCGAACGCGACATGGACGACCTGTGGGCGCAGACCGCAGCCGCCATTGCCGAAGCCGTTGCCGGATGCGGCCGGCCCGCGGGCGACATCGCCGCCGTCGCCGCCACGGCCCATGGCGACGGTCTCTATCTGCTGGACGGCGATGCGCGTCCACTGGGGCCGGGCATCCTGTCGCTGGACAGCCGCGCGGGCGACATCGCCCAGGGCTGGCAGGATGACGGTACTGCGCAGCGGGCGCTGGATCGCACGGGGCAGATGCCGCATGCATCCGCGCCATCGGCCATCCTGGCCTGGATCCGCAACCATGAACCCGAACGCTTTGCCCGCATCGGCCATGTTCTGGCCTGCAAGGACTGGCTGACATTCCGCCTGTCGGGCCGCATCGGCACCGACCTGACCGAGGCCAGCACCTCGTTCACCGACGTCCGGACCCAAGGCTTTGCGCCCGACATCCCCGCCATTTTCGGCGTGACCATCCCCCTGCCCGAGATTGCCCTGCCCGATCAGGTGGTGGGGCATGTGACCGATGCAGCCGCCCGCCTGACGGGGCTGTCCGAGGGCACGCCGGTCGTGGCCGGGCTGCATGATGTGACGGCCTCGGCGCTTGGGTCGGGCGGCTATGGTGCGGGGACCGTGGCGATCGTGGCGGGCACCTATTCCATCAATGAAACGGTGACGGCCCAGCCGCTGTCCGATCCGCGCTGGTTCTGCCGCAATGGCATCAGCATGGGGGAATGGAACGCCATGTCGATTTCGCCCGCATCGGCGGCGAATTACGACTGGTTCCTCGACACGCTCTGCGCGGTCGAAGGACGGCAGGCGCAGGACCGGGGCGGCGCGCTGCACGCCGAGATCATCCCCGAGATCGAGGCCGCCCTGGCCCAGCCGTCATCCGCCATCTTCCACCCCTACCTGTTCGGATCGCCGCATGGTCCGACCGCCAGCGGCGCGTTCTTCGGCCTGCGCGGCTGGCAGGATCGCGGCCACATGCTGCGCGCCGTGATCGAGGGCATCGCCTTCAACCACCGCCACCATGTCGATGCCTTGCGCCACGGGTTCCAGCCGCAGGTGGCGCGGCTGACAGGGGGCATTTCGCGCAGCCCGGTCTTTGCCCAGCTGTTTGCCGATGTGCTGGCCATGCCCGTCACCGTCACCGCCACCGACGAGGCTGCCGCATGGGGTGCCGCCCTCTGTGCCGGGTCGGGCGTGGGACTGTTTGCATCCCCCCGCCATGATCCGCGTGATCTGGACGCCGTCACGACCCGCTTTTCGCCCGACCCCGACCGCAGCGCGCAGATGGCTGAACGCTATGCGGTCTTCACCGAATTGAACGACGCCCTGCGGCCGATCTGGCCGCGCCTCGAGGCGCTGCAAGGCCCAAGATGACCCGACCGCAAGACATCGACGTGCTGATCCTGGGTGCCGGGATCAACGGGGCGGGCCTGTTCCGCGACCTGTGCGAACAAGGACTGACCTGCGTCATCGCCGACAAGGGCGATTTCGGGGGCGGCACATCGGCCGCGCCATCGCGGCTGATCCATGGCGGCATCAAGTATCTGGAAACGGCCGAGCTGGGTCTGGTCGCGCAATCGACGCTGGAACGCAACCTGCTGCTGAAGAACGCGCCGCATCTGGTCAAGCCGCTGGCGACCGTCATCCCGATCTTTTCGTGGTTCAAGGGCGTGGGCGCGGCCCTGCGCACGCTGATGGGATCGACCACCGCGCCGCGCAATCGCGGTGCTGCCCTGATGAAGGTCGGGCTGGCGATGTATGATTTCTATGGCCGCCGACACCGTGTGATGCCGCGCCACCAGATGTGGTCAAAGGCGCGCGCGCTGCGGGAAATCCCGCCGCTGACGCCGCGCATCGTGGCCGCCGGTCATTACTATGACGCCACGGTCAGCATGCCCGAACGGCTGGTCTGGGAATTGCTGGCCGACGGGATGCGGGCGCAGCCATCGTCCCGCGCGCTGAACCATGCCGCCCTGACGGGCAGCGACGGCGATGGGGTCACGCTGACCACTGCGGAAGGGCCGCTGACGCTGCGCCCGCGCATCGTCGTCAACGCCGCGGGGCCTTGGATCGACAGGGTCAACGAACAGCTGGGAATGACGACCGCGATGATCGGCGGCACCAAGGGATCGCATATCCTGCTGGATCATCCCGCGCTGCTGCAGGCGCTGAACGGGCGCATGATCTATTTCGAGGCCGATGACGGGCGCATCTGTCTGGTCTTCGACTATCTGGGGCGGGCGCTGGTCGGGTCGACCGACATCCGCGCCGACAACCCCGACACCGTCACCTGCGAAGACCCCGAGATCGACTATTTCCTGTCGGCCCTGCGCGGCCTGCTGCCGGGGCTGGAATTTGACCGCAACCAGATCGTCTATGCCTATTCCGGCATCAGGCCGCTGCCCGCGTCGGATGCCGACAATCCGGGGCTGATCAGCCGCGATCATTCCGCACCGGTGCTGGAGCCCGCGGGCGACCGCCGCTGGCCGGTGATCTGTCTGGTGGGCGGCAAATGGACGACCTTCCGCGGTTTTGCCGCCGAAGTCGCCGACACGGTCCTGTCGCGTCTGGACCGGACACGCCTGCGCGACACCCAAAACGCGCCGATCGGTGGCGGTCGGGATTATCCCACCGATGCGGCAGCATGGGCGCGCGATGCGGCGAGGGCCAGTGGCGCGTCCCCTGCGCGGGCCGCGACCCTGCTGGCGCGATACGGCACGACCGCGACCGGGATCTTGCAGGTCGAAGGAACAGGTCCGCAGATGCTGCGCGATGCCGATTACAGCCATGCCGAACTGACCTGGCTGATCACCCATGAACAGGTGGTCCACCTGCCCGACCTGGTGATGCGGCGGACCGCGCTGGCCGTCACGGGTCAGCTGTCGGCGCGCGATCTGGATTGCATCGCGGGGATTTGCGGCACGGCTTTGGGATGGTTACCCGACCGCACCGCATCGGAACTGGAACAGACCCGGGCGATGCTGGTGTCCCGGCATCGCCTGAGACTGGATCAGGCGGCCGAGGCCTGATCCAAGGCGGCCAGCTGAACGTCCAGAGCCAGGATCTGGCGGACGGCTTCGGCTGCCTCGGCGCCCTTTTTGACGAAATGGTCGGTGAAGAAGGCCGTGTGCAGGTCGGTTTCCTGATAGTTATGCGGCGTCAGCGAGACCGAGAAACAGGGCACGCCCGTTTCCATGCCGGCCTGCATCAGGCCCGACACCACGGCCTGGGCCACGAAATCATGACGATAGATGCCGCCATCGACGACCAGCGCCGCGGCGACGACGGCGTCGTATTTGCCGGTCTGGGCCAGCTTCTTGGCCAAAAGCGGCATCTCGAACGCGCCGGGGACGTCATACGCGTCGATGCGGGCATTGGGGATCAGGCCTTCGGCGGCATCGACGAAACCGTCATGGGCGCGGTCCACGACATCGGCGTGCCAGCGGGCCTTGATGAAGGCGATACGGGGGGATTGGTTGGTCATCTTATCAGGAACCTTACGTTGCTTGCGTCAGGTCCCAGAGCACGAGCCATGACGGACCCCGGGGACAGGATCTGACACGGTTCTCTTCCATCCGGACTATACCGTCGGCCCCGGAATTTCACCGGATCTGCTGACCCCCTTCCTAAGAAGGGGCGCTCGCGGGCTGTCACCGCCGGTGGGGAATTGCACCCCGCCCTGAGAACAATTCGAACATAACGTCCCGTTTGCGCCGCGCAAGGGTGACGCGGCGCAAAAACGCATCAAAGCGGTTCGATATCACCCTGCGCGCGATCGGCGTGGAACCGCGCCACGAAGGCATCCAGCGTCCCGGCCGCGATGGCGTCCCGCAGACCGCCCATAAGCCGTTGGTAATAATGCAGGTTGTGCCAAGTCAGCAGCATGCCGCTGATCATTTCGCCCGACCGGAAGACATGGTGCAGATAGGCGCGGCTGTAGCCGGTGCAGGCCGGACAGGTGCAGGTTTCGTCCAGCGGGCGCGGATCGTCCTGGTGGCGCGCGTTCTTGATGTTGACCTGACCGCGATGCGTCCAGGCCTGCCCCGTGCGCCCCGACCGCGAGGGCAGCACGCAATCCATCATGTCGATGCCGCGCTGCACCGCGCCCACAATGTCGTCGGGTTTGCCCACCCCCATCAGATAGCGCGGCTTGTCTGCGGGCAGGAAACCGGGGGCGTAATCCAGCACGCCGAACATCGCCTCCTGTCCCTCTCCCACGGCAAGACCGCCGACGGCATATCCGTCAAAGCCGATATCGGTCAGGGCCTTCGCCGATTCCTCGCGCAGGTCGCGGGTCACGCCGCCCTGCATGATACCGAACAGCGCATGTCCGGGGCGGTCGCCAAAGGCATCGCGCGACCGCTGCGCCCACCGCATCGACAGGCGCATGGATTTCGCGACCTCGTCCTCGGTCGCGGGCAGCGCGGGGCATTCGTCGAAGGCCATGACGATGTCGGACCCCAACAGGCGCTGGATCTCCATGCTGCGTTCGGGGGTCAGGTGATGCTTGGACCCGTCGACATGGCTGGAGAATGTCACGCCCTCTTCGGTCAGCTTGCGCAGGCCGGCCAGCGACATGACCTGAAAGCCGCCCGAATCCGTCAGGATGGGCCGCTCCCAGTTCATGAACTGATGCAACCCGCCAAGGCGCGCGACGCGTTCGGCACCGGGGCGCAGCATCAGGTGATAGGTGTTGCCCAATAGGATGTCGGCCCCCGTTTCACGCACCGATCCGGGCAGCATCGCCTTGACGGTCGCGGCCGTTCCCACAGGCATGAAGGCCGGGGTACGGATTTCGCCGCGCGGCGTGTCGATGACGCCCGTGCGGGCCGCGCCATCCGTCGCGTGAAGGGTGAAAGAGATGCGTTTCGTCATCATGCTGCCTGTCGCTGGAACCGGACGTATCTAACCGCAGCGTCCTTTGGGCGCAATGCCGGGCCACCACTGGACCGCGGCCTTGGCGTGTCCTATATAATTGGTCGGAATTGAAGGATGATGTGATGACCGAACCCCTGATGGAAGGCGCGCCGCTGATCGCGCCCTCGACCACGGACCATCCGCTCTACGAGGCGATCGTCGAGGCGTGCAAGACGGTGTATGACCCGGAAATTCCGGTCAACATCTATGATCTGGGCCTGATCTACACGATCGAGGCGAACGAACAGAACGAGGTGCGCGTGACCATGACCCTGACGGCCCCCGGCTGTCCCGTCGCCGGCGAGATGCCCGGCTGGGTCGCGGATGCGATCGAACCCCTGCCCGGCGTCAAGCAGGTCGATGTCGAAATGACCTTCCAGCCGCAATGGGGCATGGACATGATGTCCGACGAGGCCCGGCTGGAACTGGGCTTCATGTAAGCTTTCACGGCCTGCGGGGTTGAAGCGTCGCGGGCCGGATCACTATCTTGAGGGTCAGCATAAGGATCCCGCCATGTTCGCCATACCCGGCACCGCCCCCGTCACCATCACCGCCCAGGCCGCCGCGCAGATCGCGCGCCTGATGGCCGGCAAGGACGCCTTTGGCCTGCGGATCGGCCTGAAGAAAGGCGGCTGCGCGGGCATGGAATACACCATGGAACTGGCCCAGACCCCCGATGCCAACGAGGAGGTCGTCGAAAAGGACGGCGCCCGCGTCATCATCGCGCCGATGGCGCAGATGTTCCTGTTCGGGACCGAGATCGACTATGAGACCGGCCTGCTGGAATCCGGTTTCCGGTTCCGCAACCCGAACGTGACCGATGCCTGCGGTTGTGGCGAATCCGTCCGGTTCGAGCCGCTGGAAGGCAGCCGCGCCCAAAGCTGACGCCCCTTTGCATATTGCGCCGGTGCCGCCCCGTGACTAGCTTTCCCGGCAGGAGAAGGAGACATCTATGGCACCGCGCAAAATCGCTGCAGGCAATTGGAAGATGAATGGCGATCTGGCAGCCTTGGCGCAGCTGGACGCCTTGGCTGGTGCGGTCGACGGCAGGTGCCAAGTCGTCATCTGCCCCCCCGCCCTGCTGATCCACCCGATGTCGTCGAAATCCGTGCCCGGCATCGAGGTCGGCGGGCAGGATTGCCATGCCAAGGCCAGCGGCGCCAATACCGGCGATCTGGCGGCCGCACAGCTGCGCGACGCGGGCGCGACCCATGTGATCTTGGGCCATTCCGAACGCCGCGCCGATCACGGCGAAACCGATGCGGATGTCAGCGCCAAGGCCGTCGCCGCCCATCAGGCAGGTCTGGTCACCATCATCTGCGTGGGTGAAACCGAAGGCCAGCGCGATGGCGGAGATACCTTGCAGGTCATCTCGCAACAGCTGGCCGGATCGGTGCCCGATTGTGCGACGGCGGAGAACACCGTGATCGCCTATGAACCTGTCTGGGCCATCGGCACCGGTCGTACCCCCACCGATGACCAGATCGCCGAAGTCCACGCCCGTATCCGCGCCGACCTGTCCAAACGCTTTGCCGATGGGGCAGACATGGCGCTGCTTTATGGCGGCAGCGTCAAGGCGGCCAATGCAGCGCAGATCTTTGCCATTGCCGACGTGAACGGCGCGCTGGTGGGAGGCGCCAGCCTGAAGGCCGAGGATTTCGCCCCCATCATCGCAGCGCTGGCTGCCGCCTGAGGCATTTTCACCATTGCGTCGCCTGACCGGGATCGGTAATCAGGCGGCAAGGCACCCGTAGCTCAGCTGGATAGAGCGCTGCCCTCCGAAGGCAGAGGTCACAGGTTCGAATCCTGTCGGGTGCACCAAATTAACGCAATTTTTCTTTTTAAAACAGTCTTCTTAAGACATTTACCCCACATTTCTTCCCACATAGTCAGATGGAACAGAGTGGTAGGTGAGGGAAGTAACGGACGCTAGGTGCAAAGCACATTAGGCTTCAGACCCGTTGATTTTAGGCAGTTAGGATGATTCAGGCTCCCGCAAGGAGATCCGATGATGAGCAATCTTTACTCGCTAAGCGACGCCCAGATGGAGCGTCTGAAGCCATTCTTTCCCAAGAGCCACGGCAAGCCCCGCGTCGATGACCGTCGTGTCCTCAGCGGCATAATCCTTATCAATTGCAATGGCTTGCGGTGGTGCGACGCGCCGAAGGAATACGGCCCCGCCAAGACGCTTTACAACCGTTGGAAGCGCTGAAGGTGAGTGGCAAACGCCACTGGTCCGAGTGTAGCCACGAACACGGTGTCTTCGCCCGGATTATGGTCGGCCTGGCTGCCGAAAGCGCCGAGCACAAGACAATCATGATCGATGTGAGCAGGCGAACGCCATGCGTTCGAGTGAGCCTGCGCAGGTACCTCAAGGCACACCGCACGACATCAAGCCTCGGGATAAAAAAGGGGGGGGGCGCGGGCGCCAGATCGGGCGCACCAAAGGGGGCATGAACACCAAGCTGCACGCCGCCGCCGATGCCAGCGGACGCCCGATCGGGTTCTTCATGTCCGCAGGCCAGGTCAGCGATTATACCGGTGCGGCCGCTCTGCTGGACAGCCTGCCGAACGCGGGGTGGTTGCTGGCCGACAGAGGCTATAATGCCGATTGGTTCAGAGAAGCTTTGAAGGACAAGGGGATAACAGTCTGCATTCCGGGCCGGAAGTCTCGCAAGGAGGCGGTGAAATACGACAAGCGGCGCTACAAACGGCGTAACCGCATCGAGATCATGTTCGGCCGCCTCAAGGACTGGCGGCGCGTCGCGACGCGATACGACCA
>NZ_QJPK01000001.1 GCF_003259195.1 Paracoccus sediminilitoris | reverse complement strand
GCTTTGCTATCCGCGAAGGCGGCCGCACCGTCGGCGCAGGCGTCGTCTCCAAAATCATCGCCTGATCCTTTTTGGATCGGGACGCGAAAGGCCGCCTTCGGGCGGCCTTTTTTTATGTGCGGGGCCGCCATGGGGCCAAGCCCTCTTGACGCAAGCGACCATATCGGGCAGATGGCGGCATCGCCGTCGGGACTGTCGCTTTTCCGACAGAATCGGCTGCAGCCCGTAGGGCCGCCTTTGCAAGGGCGGCCTCTACTATTTCATACGGTCCGATGCTGGCGCCGCGCGGTGCGATGTCAGCCTCTCGACTGGAACTCCCCACCAAGGGAAGTGCAATGCAAAGCCAGAATATCCGGATCCGGCTGAAAGCCTTTGACTATCGTGTGCTGGACGCCAGCACGCAGGAGATCGTCAATACGGCCAAGCGCACCGGCGCGACCGTTCGCGGCCCGATCCCGCTGCCGAACAAGATCGAAAAATTCACGGTTCTCCGTGGTCCGCACATCGACAAGAAGTCGCGCGACCAGTGGGAAATCCGCACGCACAAGCGTCTGCTGGACATCGTCGACCCGACTCCGCAGACCGTTGACGCCCTCATGAAGCTCGACCTCGCCGCCGGCGTGGATGTCGAGATCAAAGTCTGAGGAGGCAGATCATGTTGCGTACTGGTGTTATCGCCAAGAAACTGGGCATGACGCGTCTCTTCCTGGAAGATGGCCGTCAGGTTCCCGTCACTGTTCTTCAAATGGACGGCCTTCAGGTCGTCGCTCAGCGTACCGCTGACCGCGACGGCTATACGGCTGTTCAGCTGGGTGCAGGCACTGCCAAGGCCAAGCGGACCACCGCTGCCATGCGCGGTCACTTTGCTAAAGCTTCGGTCGCGCCCAAGCGCAAGATCGCGGAATTCCGCGTCGCCGAAGAAAACCTGATCAATGTCGGTGAGGAAATCACGGCTGACCACTACTTCGCCGGTCAGTACGTCGATATCGCCGGCATCTCGATCGGTAAGGGCTTTGCGGGCGCGATGAAGCGTCACAACTTCGGTGGTCTTCGCGCGTCGCACGGCGTGTCGGTCAGCCACCGTTCGCATGGTTCGACCGGTCAGTGTCAGGATCCCGGCAAGGTCTTCAAGGGTAAGAAGATGGCCGGTCACCTGGGTGCGGTTCGCGTCACCACCCAGAACCTGCAGGTCGTCCGTACCGATGCCGACCGTGGCCTGATCATGGTCAAGGGTTCGGTTCCCGGTTCCAAGGGTGGCTGGGTCACGATCAAGGATGCGGTCAAGAAGGCCACGCCCGAGAACGTCATCTATCCCGCCGCGCTGAAGTCGGCAGCCGAGGAAGCCAAGCGTCTGGCCGAGGAAGCAGCGAATGCCGCTGCAGCCGAGGAAGAAGCAGCACGCGCCGCCGCCGAGGAAGCTGCAGCCGCCGAACAGGAAGCTGCGCTGAAGGAAGCCGAGGCATCGACCGAGTCCGACAACGGCGAAGCCGCGCCGGAAGGAGACAAGTGATGAAACTCGATGTGATCAAGCTGGACGCCGGCAAAGCCGGGTCGATCGAGCTGGCCGACGATATCTTCGGGTTGGTGCCGCGTGGCGACCTCCTGCAGCGTGTCGTGCGCTGGCAGCGTGCGAAGGCACAGGCAGGCACCCACTCGGTGCTGGGCAAGTCCGACGTCAGCTACTCGACCAAGAAGATCTATCGCCAGAAGGGCACCGGCGGCGCACGTCACGGTTCCCGCAAGGCGCCGACCTTCCGTCACGGTGGTGTCTACAAGGGTCCGACCCCGCGGTCGCACGCTTTCGACCTGCCCAAGAAGGTGCGGGCCCTGGGTCTGCGTCATGCCCTGTCGGCAAAAGCAACTGCTGGTGAACTGGTGATCATTGAGGATCTGAACCTCGACAACGCCAAGACCTCGGCAGTCGCGAAGGCCGTCAAGGAAAACGGTTGGAAGCGCGTGCTGGTGATCGACGGTTCCGAAGTGAACGAGAACTTCGCCCGTGCCGCCCGCAACCTCGAAGGCGTGGATATCCTGCCGTCGATGGGTGCCAACGTGTATGACATCCTCAAGCGTGACACGCTGGTGATCACGCGCGCTGGTGTCGAAGCTCTGGAGGCTCGTCTGAAATGAGCGCGAAAGCTGAACATTACGACGTGATCGTCAAGCCGATCATCACCGAAAAAGCGACCATGACCGCCGACAACAACGGCGTCGTGTTCCAGGTGAGCAAGGATTCGACCAAGCCGCAGATCAAGCAGGCCGTCGAAGCCCTGTTCGGCGTCAAGGTGAAGGCGGTCAACACCACCATCACCAAAGGCAAGACCAAGCGTTTCAAGGGTCAACTTGGCCGTCGGGTCGACGTCAAGAAAGCCTATGTCACGCTGGAAGCCGGCAACACTATCGACGTGTCGACCGGTCTCTGATAGCAGAGCACGATTCTGCGGCCACGGGCGTGTCCCGGGGCCGCATCGACTGAAACGGACCACCTCGGTCCAAAGCAACGGAAGACAGAAAGATGGCATTGAAGTCGTATAAACCGACGACGCCTGGCCAGCGTGGGCTGGTTCTGATCGACCGTTCGGAGCTTTGGAAAGGTCGCCCGGTCAAAACCCTCACTGAGGGTCTGACCAAGAAAGGCGGCCGGAACAACACCGGACGGATCACCATGCGTCGCCAAGGCGGCGGTGCAAAGCGCCTGTATCGCATCGTCGATTTCAAGCGGACGAAATTCGACGTGGCGGCTGTTGTCGAACGCATCGAATACGATCCCAACCGCACGGCATTCATCGCACTGGTCAAGTACGAAGACGGCGAGCAGGCCTATATCCTGGCCCCGCAGCGTCTGGCCATTGGCGACAAGATCTTCGCCGGCAAGAAAGTCGACGTAAAGCCGGGCAACGCCATGCCCTTCAGCGGCATGCCGATCGGTACGATCGTCCACAACGTCGAGCTGAAGCCCGGCAAGGGCGGCCAGATCGCACGTTCGGCCGGCACCTATGCCCAGTTCGTCGGTCGCGACGGCGGCTATGCACAGATCCGCCTGTCCTCGGGTGAACTGCGCCTGGTCCGTCAGGAATGCATGGCCACCATCGGTGCCGTGTCGAACGCCGACCACTCGAACCAGAACCTGGGTAAAGCAGGTCGCAACCGCCACAAGGGCATCCGTCCTTCGGTTCGCGGTGTTGCCATGAACCCGATCGACCACCCGCATGGTGGTGGTGAAGGTCGCACGTCGGGTGGCCGCACGCCGGTCACGCCCTGGGGTAAAGACACCAAGGGCAAGAAGACCCGCAGCAACAAGGCGACCGACAAGTATATCTTGCGTTCGCGCCACGCGAAAAAGAAGGGGCGTTGATCCATGGCACGTTCTGTTTGGAAGGGCCCCTTTGTTGACGCCTATGTGCTCAAGAAAGCGGAAAAGGCCCGTGACGCGGGAAAATCCGACGTCATCAAGATCTGGTCGCGTCGTTCGACCATCCTGCCGCAATTCGTGGGTCTGACCTTCGCGGTCTACAACGGGCACAAGCACATCCCCGTTGCCGTCAGCGAAGACATGATCGGCCAGAAATTCGGTGAATATTCGCCCACGCGCACCTATTACGGTCACGCTGCGGACAAGAAAGCCAAGAGGAAGTAATCGTCATGGGTAAGGAAAACAATCCGCGCCGCGTGGCGGAGAACGAGGCCTTCGCAAAGACGAAGATGCTTCGCACCTCGCCGCAGAAGCTGAACCTGGTCGCGCAACTGATCCGCGGCAAGAAAGTCGACAAGGCCTTGGCCGACTTGACCTTCTCGCACAAGCGGGTCGCTGGCGACGTGAAGAAATGTCTTCAGTCGGCAATTGCCAACGCTGAGAACAACCACGGCCTGGACGTCGACAACCTGATCGTTGCCGAAGCCTGGGTTGGCAAGAACCTGGTGATGAAGCGTGGCCGTCCGCGGGCACGTGGTCGTTTCGGCAAGATCATGAAGCCGTTTTCGGAAATCACCATCAAGGTGCGCCAAGTCGAGGAGCAAGCGTAATGGGTCAGAAGGTCAATCCGATCGGCATGCGTCTCCAGGTCAACCGCACCTGGGACAGCCGCTGGTACGCCGACGACAAGGAATATGGCAACCTTCTGCTTGAAGACCTGAAGATCCGGGACTTCATCAAGACGGAAGCCAAGCAGGCCGGCATCAGCCGCGTCATCATCGAGCGTCCCCACAAGAAGTGCCGCGTGACCATTCACGCAGCGCGTCCCGGTGTCATCATCGGCAAGAAGGGTGCGGACATCGAGGTCCTGCGCAAGAAGCTGGCGAACTTCACCGACAGCGAATTGCACCTGAACATCGTCGAAGTGCGCAAGCCCGACATCGACGCGGCGCTGGTCGCCGAATCGATCGCCCAGCAGCTGGAGCGCCGCGTGTCGTTCCGTCGCGCCATGAAGCGTTCGGTGCAGAATTCGATGCGTCAGGGTGCCTTGGGTATCCGCGTGAACGTCGCCGGCCGTCTTGGCGGCGCCGAGATCGCCCGTACCGAATGGTATCGCGAAGGCCGCGTGCCGCTGCATACCCTGCGTGCGGACATCGACTATGCGCTCTGCGAAGCCACGACCCCCTACGGGATCATCGGCGTCAAGGTGTGGATCTTCAAGGGCGAGATCATGGAACATGATCCCCAAGCCCGCGATCGCCGCGCTGCCGAGGCCCAGGAAGGTCCGGCACCCCGTGGTCCGCGCCGCGACGCTCGGTAAGGAGTAACCAAAATGCTGCAACCGAAACGCACTAAGTACCGCAAACAGCACAAGGGCCGTATCCACGGTGATGCGAAGGGTGGTTTCGACCTGAACTTCGGCTCGTTTGCACTGAAGGCCGTCGAACCCGAGCGTGTGACCGCGCGCCAGATCGAAGCGGCACGCCGCGCGATCACGCGTCACATGAAGCGTCAGGGTCGTGTCTGGATCCGTATTTTCCCGGACGTCCCGGTTTCGTCGAAGCCGACCGAAGTCCGTATGGGTAAGGGTAAGGGCTCGGTTGATTTCTGGGCTGCCCGCGTCCATCCGGGCCGGATCATGTTCGAAATCGACGGCGTCAACGACACCATCGCCCGCGAGGCCCTGCGCCTTGGCGCGATGAAGCTGCCGGTCCTGACCCGGATCGTCCAGCGCGAAGACTGGTAAGTCGGCGGCGCGCCTGACGCGCCCTTGACGATGCCCTGACCCCGCCGGGAAACCGGCGGGGTTTCCCTTTTCCCAGACACGCCGGGATAAAGGGTTGCATAAAGACGGAATCGCCTGTATGCGCAGGCCTTCATCACGAAACTCCACCGGAATCAGGGTGGCCCTGGATGTCAGGGGCCCTCCGGTGATGTTGAAAGGAAGAGGCGTCATGGACGCGAATGAACTCAGGAATAACACGCCTGACCAGCTGAAAGACCAGCTGGTTGCGCTGAAGAAAGAAGCCTTCAACCTGCGCTTCCAGCAGGCCACCGGCCAGCTTGCAAGCACTGCGCGCATGCGCGAAGTCCGTCGTGACGTCGCCCGCGTGAAGACGATTTTGAACCAGAAAGCGGCGGAAGCCGCGGCCTCTAACTAAGGAGCCCGGCACATGCCCAAACGCATCCTGCAAGGCCGCGTCACCAGCGACAAGAACGAACAGACCGTCACCGTCTTGGTCGAGCGCCGCTTCAAGCATCCGCTGCTGCACAAGACCGTTCGGTCGTCCAAGAAATACCGCGCCCATGACGCGGAAAACCAGTTCAAGGTCGGCGATATCGTCCGTATCACGGAATGTGCGCCCATCTCGAAGACGAAACGCTGGACTGTCCTGTTGGACGAAACCGCTTCGGCATAAGTCCATCATCACAGATCAGAAATGATCGAAACCCTGGGGCCGGACGATCCGGTCTCCAAAGGTCGGGAGAAACCAAATGATCCAGATGCAGACCAATCTGGATGTTGCTGACAACTCGGGCGCTCGCCGGGTTCAGTGCATCAAGGTTCTGGGTGGTTCGCACCGTCGCTATGCGTCGGTGGGCGACATCATTGTCGTGTCCGTCAAGGAAGCCATCCCGCGGGGCCGGGTCAAGAAAGGCGATGTCCGCAAGGCCGTCGTCGTCCGCACCGCAAAAGAAGTGAACCGTGAAGACGGCACCTCGATCCGTTTTGACCGCAATGCTGCCGTCATCCTGAACAACCAGGGTGAGCCGGTCGGTACGCGTATCTTCGGACCGGTCGTTCGTGAACTTCGCGCCAAGAGCTTCATGAAGATCATCTCGCTTGCGCCGGAGGTGCTGTAATGGCTGCCAAGCTTAAAAAAGGCGACAAGGTTGTCGTGCTGGCCGGCAAGGACAAGGGCAAGCAGGGTGAAATCACCGCTGTCATGCCCAAGGACAACAAGGCCATCGTGGACGGCGTGAACGTCGCCATCCGCCACACCCGGCAGTCGCAGACCAGCCAGGGCGGACGCGTGTCGAAGGCCATGCCGATCGACCTGTCGAACCTGGCGCTGATGGACAAGGACGGCAAAGCGACCCGCGTCGGCTTCCGCGAGGAAGACGGCAAGAAGGTCCGTTTCGCCAAGACCACGGGAGACGTGATCTGATGCTGGACGCAACCAAGTACACGCCGCGTCTTCGCGCGCAGTTCAACGATTCGATTCGTGCTGCCCTGAAGGAAGAATTCGGCTACAAGAGCGACATGCAGCTGCCCCGTCTGGACAAGATCGTCCTGAACATGGGTGTCGGCGAAGCTGTCAAGGACACCAAGAAGGTCAAGCAGGCCGCTGAAGAGCTGTCGCTGATCGCCGGTCAGAAGGCTGTCATCACCTATGCCAAGAAGTCGATCGCCGGCTTCCGCGTGCGTGAAGAGATGCCGCTTGGCTGCAAGGTGACCCTGCGCGGTGACCGCATGTACGACTTCCTGGACCGCCTGATCAACATCGCGCTGCCGCGCGTCCGCGACTTCCGCGGCGTGAAGCCGACCTCGTTCGACGGTCGTGGCAACTATGCGATGGGCCTGAAGGAACATATCGTCTTCCCGGAAATCAACTTCGACAAGGTCGACGAAGTTCTGGGCATGGACATCATCATCTGCACCACCGCGAAGACCGACGCGGAAGCGAAGTCGCTGTTGAAGCATTTCAACATGCCGTTCACCAGCTGAGTCGCGGAGGGAAAGAAGATATGGCAAAGAAATCCATGGTCGAGCGCGAGAAGAAGCGCGAGCGTCTGGTTCAGAAATACGCCGCAAAGCGTGCCGAACTGAACGAGATCGTTCATGACCAATCCCGCCCGATGGAAGAGCGCTTCAAGGCCACGCTGAAGCTGGCCGAACTGCCGCGCAACTCCTCGGCTACGCGTCTGCACAACCGGTGCCAACTGACCGGTCGTCCGCATGCGTATTACCGCAAATTGAAACTGTCGCGGATCATGCTGCGCGAGCTGGGCTCGAACGGACTGATCCCCGGCCTGGTCAAGTCCAGCTGGTAAGGGGGAACACAGAATGATGAACGATCCTCTCGGCGATATGCTGACCCGCATCCGCAATGCGCAGATGCGTGGCAAATCGACCGTTCGCACCCCTGCCTCCAAGCTGCGTGCTTGGGTTCTGGATGTGCTGAAGAACGAAGGTTACATCCGCGGATACGAGGAAGTGACCAATGCCGCCGGCCATAACGAGCTGGAAATCGGCCTGAAATATCACGACGGCGTTCCGGTTATCCGTGAAGTGGCGCGTGTCTCCAAGCCTGGCCGCCGCGTCTATACCGGTGCCAAGGCTATCCCGCAGGTTCGTCAGGGTCTGGGCGTCTCGATCGTCTCGACTCCGAAGGGCGTCATGTCGGATGCAGCGGCTCGCAGTGCCAATGTTGGCGGCGAAGTTCTCTGCACCGTGTTCTAAGGAGGGCAGCAGATGTCTCGGATTGGTAAAAAACCGGTCGAACTGCCCAAGGGCGTGACGGCCGAGATCAAAGGTCAGCAGATCGAAGTGAAGGGGCCGAAAGGCACCCGCAGCTTCACCGCGACCGATGAAGTGAACATCACGCTTGACGACAACCTCGTCAGCGTTGAGCCCCGCAACAACACCAAACGTGCTCGCCAGCAGTGGGGTCTGACCCGCTCGATGGTCGAGAACCTGACGATCGGTGTGTCCACGGGCTTCAAGAAAGAACTCGAGATCCAGGGCGTGGGTTACCGCGCAACGATGCAGGGCAATGTCCTGAAGCTGGCTCTGGGTTATTCGCACGACGTGAATTTCGATGTGCCCGAAGGCGTGACCATCACGGCTCCGAAGCAGACCGAGATTGTTGTCGAAGGCATCGACCAGCAACTGGTCGGCCAGGTTGCGGCGAACATTCGCGAGTGGCGCAAGCCCGAGCCCTACAAGGGCAAGGGAATCCGCTACAAGGGCGAGTATGTTTTCCGCAAGGAAGGCAAGAAGAAGTAAGGGGCGCATGAAATGGCACTGAAGAAGCAAGAGCTGTTCCAGAAGCGTCGCTTGCGCGTGCGGAACAAACTGCGGGCAATGTCGAACGGGCGTCCGCGCCTGTCGATCCATCGCTCGTCCAAGAACATCTCGGTTCAGGTCATCGACGATCTGAAGGGCGTGACCCTGGCTTCGGCCAGCACGCTGGAGAAGGATTTCGGCCTGGTCGGCAAGAACAATGTCGAAGCGGCTGCCAAGATCGGCGCGGCAATTGCCGAGCGCGCAAAGGCAGCCGGCGTGGAAGAAGTCGTCTTCGACCGCGGTGGTTTCATCTTCCACGGCAAGGTCAAGGCTCTGGCCGAAGCCGCCCGCGAAGGTGGTCTGAAGTTCTGATATTGCGGTCGGCGCGTGTCCTTTTTGGATACGCGCCGTCCCGATGATCCGGGGATGCTTCATCCACTTGGATCGGTCAACACGGCGCGATTTGCGCGCCACCGTAAAAGGAATGCCTCATGGCAGAACGTGACAATCGCCGGGGCGGTCGCAACGACCGCGAAGAAAACCCGGAATTCCAGGATCGCCTGGTCGCGATCAACCGCGTGTCGAAAACCGTCAAGGGTGGTAAGCGCTTCGGCTTTGCTGCACTGGTCGTTGTCGGCGATCAGCGCGGCCGCGTTGGTTTCGGCAAGGGCAAGGCCAAGGAAGTTCCGGAAGCCATCCGCAAGGCGACCGAGCAGGCCAAGCGTGGTCTGATCCGCGTGCCGCTGCGCGACGGTCGTACGCTGCACCACGATATCGAAGGGCGTCATGGTGCCGGCAAGGTGATCATGCGCACCGCCGTTCCGGGTACCGGCATCATCGCCGGCGGTCCGATGCGTGCCGTTTTCGAAATGCTGGGTGTCCAGGACGTCGTGGCCAAGTCGCAGGGTTCGCAGAACCCCTACAACATGATCCGCGCAACCCTGGATGGCCTGAAAAAGGAATCCAGCCCCCGTTCGGTCGCGCAGCGTCGCGGCAAGAAAGTGGCTGACATCCTGCCCTCGAACGACAAGCCGGCTGACGCCGCTGTCGAAGCGTAAGGAGCGAGGCACATGGCAACCATCGTCGTCAAGCAGATCGGATCCCCGATCCGTCGTCCCGCCATTCAGCGTGCCACGCTGAAGGGTCTGGGCCTGAACAAGATGAACCGCACCCGCGAGCTGGAAGATACCCCGGCGATCCGCGGCATGGTCGCGAAGATCCCCCACATGGTGGTGATCATCGAAGAAAAAGCCTGATCCATCAGGATCGGCCAAGAAAGGCGCCCCGCGAAAGCGGGGCGTTTTTTATTGCGCAGCGCCTAGTCCGCCTTGTGGCAGGCATAGACGGTGCCGCCCACCGCCACCACGGACACCGCCGCCCCCGTCAGCAGGACGGGCGATGCCGCGACAGCCGCCGCCGCGCCGCCAAGCGATGCCAGCGCCCCGGAAATGGCGCTGCCGGTGCCCGAGACGATCACCGCGCCCGAACCGTCGGGCAAGGCCCGCAGGCCTTGGACGGATTTGCGCGCCGCGGCCGATCCAATCGCCGCCGCGCCGCCGCTGACCTGGTTCACCCGGTTGCAGAGGGTCGCCGACGCAACCTTGCACCGGCCCCAGGCGTCGCGTTCGCCCAGGTCATAGCCCGCCACCGAATCGGTCTGCGCATCGTGGCGCAGACAGAAGGGCTGCCGCTGGTCGTCGCTGAGTTCCGGCGTCAGGCTGCGCAGCACGACATAGCTGGGACAGTCATGCTGGCCGATCCGCGCCGCCAGCCGTTCCCGACGCGAATAGTCAGCGACCATCCCGGCTTCCTCGCGGTCATAGCCAAGGATGACATCCTTGCCGTTGATGCGGGTGTTGCAGATGGTCGGTTCGGCCGCCGGGGCCATGGTCGACAGGAAGGGCAGGGCCAGGACGGCCAGAAGGATGCGCATGTCGGGGTCTTTCGGTTCTGGTCTTTCCCAGGACTAGCGCAGGTCGTGCCGCGCTCAAGACACAAGGGCGTGGGCGATGTCCGAAAGCCCGCGGCTGTGGCAGCCAGATCGCTTGAATGCCCGATCGATTGGGCGTATAGGCCCCCGGTGCCCTGACGGGCGCCACGATTCACGAAATGACATGCCGTGTCCCCCTGTATCGCTTCTGGGGTGTGTCCGGCGAAGGAGAAGCGACATGAAACTGCATGAAATCCGCGACAACGAAGGCGCGAACCGTTCCAAGAAGCGCGTTGCGCGTGGTCCCGGTTCGGGCAAGGGCAAGATGGCCGGCCGTGGTATCAAGGGCCAGAAGTCGCGTTCGGGCGTCGCCCTGGGTGGTTACGAAGGCGGCCAGATGCCGCTCTATCGTCGTCTGCCCAAGCGTGGCTTCACCGCGCCGAACGCGAAATCGTTTGCCGTCGTGAACCTGGGCCAGATCCAGGGCTTCATCGACGCGGGCAAGATCGACGGCAAGGCCGAGCTGACCGAAGACGCGCTGGTCGCGTCGGGTCTGGTTCGCCGCAAGCTGGACGGTATCCGTCTGCTGGCCAAGGGTGAGCTGAAGGCCGGCCTGACCATCGTCGTCACCGGTGCATCGAAGGCCGCCATCGAGGCTGTCGAGAAGGCCGGCGGCAAGGTTACGTTGCCCGCTCAGGCCGCGGCTGCTGAATAAGCTGTTGATCGGGGGTTTCGCGCCCCCTAGATAGCATCTAGGTTTTCAGGCGCCGCCGGTCCCCGGAATACGGGTCGGCGGCGCTGTCATGACACGGGACGGACACACATGGCGTCAGCCGCAGAACAGATGGCCGCGAACCTCTCATGGGGTCAGCTTGGAAGGGCCACGGAACTTCGCCAACGGATCTGGTTCACGATCGGTGTCCTGATCATGTATCGCATCGGCACCTATATCCCCGTGCCGGGGATCGACGGGGCCGCCTTGCGCAACTTCATGGATCAGGCCCAGTCCGGGATCGGCGGCATGCTGTCGATGTTCACGGGTGGCGCATTGGGCCGCATGGGCGTCTTCGCCCTTGGCATCATGCCCTATATCTCGGCCTCGATCATCGTGCAGCTTCTGACTTCGATGGTTCCCTCGCTGGAACAATTGAAGAAGGAAGGCGAGCAGGGCCGCAAGAAGATCAACCAATACACGCGCTATGGCACCGTCGCCCTTGCGCTGTTCCAGGCCTACGGTCTGGCACGCAGCCTGGAAGCGGGGGGGCTGGCGCATGAAGCAGGCCTGTTCTTCCAGGCCTCCGTCGTTATCACGCTGGTCGGCGGCACCATGTTCCTGATGTGGCTGGGTGAACAGATCACCGCGCGCGGCATCGGCAACGGCATCTCGCTGATCATCTTTGTCGGCATCCTGGCCGAGATCCCGGCGGCGCTGGCGAACTTCTTTGCCCAAGGGCGTTCGGGCGCGATCTCGACCCCGGTGATCCTGTTCGTGATCGTGATGCTGATCGCCGTCATCGCCTTCGTGGTCTTCATGGAGCGGGCGCTTCGCAAGATCCGCATTCAGTATCCCCGGCGCCAGGTCGGCATGAAGGTCTATGACGGCCAGTCCAGCCATCTGCCCGTCAAGGTGAACCCCGCAGGCGTCATCCCGGCCATCTTCGCCAGCTCTCTTCTGCTGCTGCCGATCACGATCTCGACCTTCTCGGGCAACGAATCCGGCCCGATCATGTCGACGATCCTGGCCTATTTCGGCCCCGGCCAGCCCCTGTACCTGCTGTTCTTCGCGTCGATGATCGTGTTCTTCACGTATTTCTACACGCAGAACGTGTCGTTCAAGACCGATGATGTTGCCGACAACCTGAAGAATCAGGGCGGCTTCATTCCGGGCATCCGGCCCGGCAAGCGCACGCAGGAATATCTGGACTATGTCGTGAACCGCGTCCTGGTCATCGGTTCGGCCTATCTGGCGCTGGTCTGCCTGATGCCTGAAATCCTGCGCACGCAGTTCTCGATCCCGGTCTATCTGGGCGGCACCTCGGTGCTGATCGTGGTTTCGGTGACGATGGACACGATCAACCAGGTCCAGAGCCATCTGCTGGCCCACCAATACGAAGGGCTGATTGAGAAATCCCAGTTGCGCGGTAAGCGTAAGCCGGGAACCGCCAAGCCGCGCCGCGCACCGTCGCGCCGCTGACCAGGCGGACGACGCCTTAAACATGACGCGAAAAATGGCCCAAGACAGGCCAGCCTGAGGGGGACACGCCATGACCATCAACATCATCCTGCTGGGGCCTCCGGGTGCCGGCAAAGGCACTCAGGCCCGCCGCCTGGTCGAGGAACGGGGCTTGGTCCAGTTGTCTACCGGCGACATGCTGCGGGCCGCACGCAGCTCGGGCACCGAGATGGGCCAGCGCGTCGCCGAGGTCATGGACCGTGGCCAGCTGGTCACCGATGAGATCGTGATCGGCCTGATCCGCGAACAGCTGGCCAAGGGTGGAAACGGCTTCATCTTCGACGGCTTCCCCCGCACTCTGGCGCAGGCCGACGCGCTTGGGGATCTGCTGGCCGATACCGGCATGTCGCTGGATGCCGTCATCGAGATGCAGGTCGACGACGAGGCGCTGGTGCGTCGCATCACCGGCCGCTTCACCTGCGGCAATTGCGGCGAGGTCTATCACGACGAGACCAAGCCCACCGCCCAGGCAGGTGTCTGTGATGTCTGCGGGTCGACCGATCTCAAGCGTCGCGCCGACGACAACGAAGACAGCCTGAAGACCCGGCTGCTGGAATATTACAAGAAGACGTCGCCGCTGATCGGCTATTACTATGCCAAGGACAAGCTGGCTCAGGTCGATGGGCTGGCACCCATGGATCAGGTCGGCGCGGATATCGCCGGGGCCCTGGAGGCCTGAGCCAAAGCGATGCGGAACCGGGCTTGACCCGGTCCCGCTCTGTCGATAAATCACGGCATCTCGTAAGAGAATCGCCCGGCAACGGGTGGTCATCGATTTGGCCCGAAGGCATGGCTTTCGGGCCTTGCGTTGTGAAAAAAGGTTCCGGTGCTACGGAACCGCAACTGAAAAGGAAAACGCGTGGCTCGTATTGCTGGCGTCAACATTCCGACGGGGAAACGCGTCCCCATCGCACTGACCTATATCCACGGCATTGGCGACATGTTTGCCAAGCAGATCTGCGAAGCGACCGGGATCGACCTGACCCGCCGCGTCAATGAACTGTCGGATGCCGAAGTCCTGTCGATCCGCGAATACATCGACGCGAACCTGACCGTCGAAGGCGACCTGCGCCGCGAAGTTCAGATGAACGTCAAGCGCATGATGGATCTGGGCTCCTATCGCGGTCTTCGCCACCGTCGCGGCCTTCCGGTCCGCGGTCAGCGCACGCACACCAATGCGCGCACCCGTAAAGGCCCGGCAAAAGCCATTGCCGGCAAGAAGAAATAAGGGGTAGCGACATGGCACGTGATAAAACTCGCATGAAGCGTAAAGAGCGCAAGAACATCGCCACCGGCGTTGCTCATGTGAACTCCAGCTTCAACAACACCAAGATCCTGATCTCGGACGTTCAGGGCAACGCGATTGCGTGGTCCTCGGCCGGCACGATGGGCTTCAAGGGTTCGCGCAAATCGACCCCCTACGCCGCTCAGATGGCTGCCGAAGATGCCGGCCGCAAGGCGCAGGAACACGGCGTTCGCACGCTGGACGTCGAAGTTCAGGGCCCCGGTTCGGGCCGTGAATCGGCCCTGCGCGCGCTGGCTGCTGCAGGCTTCAACATCACGGCAATCCGTGACGTGACGCCGATCGCCCATAACGGCTGCCGTCCTCCGAAGCGTCGCCGCGTCTGATTTCGGATCATCAACGACCGGACCGCACGTATTCCGCGCGGTCCGGATTTTCGCATTTCACCTCGGGCGTTTCCGACTTTGGTCATGAGACGGGGACAGGTATGGAGGCAAACCCATGATCCACAAGAATTGGGCCGAACTGATCAAGCCGACTCAGTTGGCCGTCAAGCCGGGCGCAGACGCGACCCGCACGGCGACCGTGGTCGCCGAACCGCTGGAGCGCGGCTTCGGCCTGACGCTTGGCAACGCGCTGCGCCGTGTCCTGATGTCGTCGCTGCAAGGCGCGGCCATCACCTCGGTCCAGATCGACAACGTCCTGCATGAATTCAGCAGCGTCGCCGGTGTTCGCGAGGATGTCACCGACATCGTCCTGAACCTCAAGGGCGTCACGCTGAAGATGGACGTCGAAGGCCCCAAGCGTCTGACGCTGTCGGCCAAGGGTCCGGGCGAGGTCAAGGCAAGCGACATCCAGGAAACGGCCGGGATCACCATCCTGAACCGCGACCATGTTATCTGTCACCTGGATGACGGCGCCGACCTGAACATGGAACTGACCGTGCAGACGGGCAAGGGCTATGTCGCGGCCGACAAGAACCGTCCCGAAGATGCCCCCATCGGCCTGATCCCGATCGACGCGATCTTCTCGCCGGTCAAGCGCGTCAGCTATGAAGTCACCCCGACCCGCGAAGGTCAGGTACTGGATTATGACAAGCTGACCATGAAGATCGACACCGACGGGTCGCTGACCCCGGAAGACGCCGTGGCCTATGCCGCGCGCATCGTCCAGGATCAGCTCTCGGTCTTCGTCAACTTCGACGAGCCGGAAGCCGCCAGCCGTCAGGACAGCGACGAGGGTCTGGAATTCGATCCGCGTCTGCTGAAGAAGGTCGACGAGCTGGAGTTGTCGGTCCGTTCGGCGAACTGCCTGAAGAACGACAACATCGTCTATATCGGCGACCTGATTCAGAAGACCGAAGCCGAGATGCTGCGCACCCCGAACTTCGGCCGCAAGTCCTTGAACGAGATCAAGGAAGTGCTGTCGGGCATGGGTCTGCATCTGGGCATGGATGTGGTCGATTGGCCGCCGGAGAACATCGAAGACCTGGCAAAGCGTTTCGACGACCAGTTCTGAGATTGCGGCGGGGCGCCTGATGGGCGCCTTGCCACACGATGGGCGCAAGCCCCAAGGAGAGCGGTCCGCTACGCATGGGCCGCCGGACAAAGCAAAAGACGTTTTAGGAGAATATCATGCGTCACGCACGTGGCTATCGCCGCCTCAACCGTACCCACGAACACCGCAAGGCGCTGTTCGCCAACATGTCCGGCTCGCTGATCGAGCACGAGCAGATCAAGACCACCTTGCCGAAAGCCAAGGAACTGCGTCCGATCATCGAAAAGCTGATCACGCTGGCAAAGCGCGGCGACCTGCACGCACGCCGCCAAGCCGCGTCGCAGCTGAAGCAGGACATGCATGTCGCCAAGCTGTTCGACGTTCTGGGTGAGCGTTACAAGGATCGCCAAGGTGGCTATGCCCGCATCCTGAAGGCCGGTTTCCGTTACGGCGACATGGCACCGATGGCCATCATCGAGCTGGTCGACCGCGATACCTCGGCCAAGGGTGCTGCGGACCGCGCACGTCTGGAAGCAGAGTTCGCCGCCGAAGAATGATCCCCGGATCACCGTCAGGTTGAATCAACCCCGTCGTGCAGCCGCATGGCGGGGTTTTTTCACCACTTGCATGACGTGACGTTACGCAATCTTTGCACGTGAAACTTCCACGCAACCCGATGCTTGAAGTAGGCTTGCGCAATGTGGCTGCGCGCGCCCCATGACTTTCAAGGAGGAAATTCGATGTATCAGGCGGAATTCTTACGCCCATTAACTTGCGGGAAACTATATCACCGCAAGCTGACCATGAAGATTCTTCCCTCTCCTTGCAACTTGTACAAAAAACCATGTCATCTCGTGCAGATATAAACGCCGGACTCGCGAAGCTGGGCAAGCTTGCCCACTCGGGGTATTTTGTCGGTCTGCACATCCGCTTTGCGGCGCCGTTGATGCAGTTTCAGACCTATTCCGAGGAATGGTCGGAATTCTATTCGCAAAACGGCTATGCTCTGCGGGATCCCACGATCGCTTGGGGCTTTTCGACGACCGGCGCGTGCCGCTGGTCGGCGCTGCCAATTCCCGACCCCTTCAACATCCTGCGCGAGGCTGCGAATCACGGCCTCACCTATGGTCTGACGGTGTCGAACGGACCCATCTCGTCGCGGACGATCGCCTCCTTCGGGCGGGCCGACCGCGAATTCACCGATGACGAGATCGAGCAGATCTCGGTCACGATAAAGCGGCTTCATGAAATCACAGAGCCGCCTGCGAGCCTGACAAAAGCTCAGAAAGAAGCCCTTCGCTGCATTGCACAGGGTGACCGTCACGCGGCGGCGGCTGCAAAGCTTGGAATTACCGAAAGCGCATTCAAGGCGAGGCTTATTTCAGTCCGTGAACGGCTGAAGGCGAGAACGACCGCCGAGGCGCTGCAACGGGCCAAGGAATACCGTTTGCTGTAAATGTCACCTTGGGGTCCGCATGGCAGGGAAGGGGGCCCTTACACCCCAGGAGCATCGAATGCAGATCACGACCCTGTCCTTTTCAAACCTTCATAACCACGGTGAATTGTTCGCCAATCTTTTCCGGGCCAGAAAGCAGAGCTTTATCGTTCACAAGAACTGGGATCTTCCAGAATCGGACGATATGGAGTTCGACCAGTATGACACCCCCCAGAGCCGCTGGATCGCCATCCACGACATGGGCGAGGTTCTGGCAGGCATCCGCCTGACGCCGACCACGGCCCGCTGCGGCATCTATTCCTACATGATCCGGGACGCGCAGGAAGGCATCCTTGGCGGATCGATCCCGCAGGATCTGCTGGATCAGAAGGCGCCGGTCGATCCGCATGTGTGGGAATGTTCGCGGGTCTTCGTCAGCCATTCGATCCCGCAGATGTATCGTCGCAAGGTGCATTTCAAGATGGTCGAGGCGATGACATCCTCGGCCCGCGACCTTGGCGCCACCAAGCTGATCGCGCTGACCGGGGCCAACTGGCCACGCTGGTACGGCCGCTGCGGACTGACCGCCGAAGCCTTGGGCCGCGAGATGTGGATCGACGACGGTCATTTTCAATGCGTGGCCATCGATCTGGCGTCCAAGATGCACTGACGGTCGCGAATGGGGGCTGTTGCATGCGGTGCGACGGCCCTAGACTGCGCCATCATGGCTGACCTGTTCGATACGTCCCCGACTCCGACCCCGAACCCCGCGGCTGGCAGCGGTCCAAGGCCGCTGGCGGACCGCATCCGTCCCTCTCGCCTGTCCGAGGTGATCGGGCAAGGCAAGGTGCTGGGACCCGACGGCCCGCTTGGCAGCATGCTGGCGGCGAACAGCCTGTCTTCGCTGATCCTGTGGGGCCCGCCCGGCGTCGGCAAGACGACCATCGCCCGCCTGCTGGCGGACGAAACCGATCTGGCCTTTGTCCAGATCAGCGCAATCTTCACCGGTGTCCCTGATTTGCGGAAGGTCTTCGATGCGGCCCGGCTGCGGGCCAGTCAAGGGCGTGGAACGCTGCTTTTCGTCGACGAGATCCACCGATTCAACAAGGCGCAGCAGGACAGTTTCCTGCCGCATATGGAAGACGGCACAATTCTGCTGGTCGGGGCGACGACAGAGAACCCCAGCTTCGAGTTGAACGCCGCCGTCATGTCGCGGGCGCAGGTCATCGTGCTGGAGCGTCTGTCGCTGGCCGACCTGGAACTGATGGCCCAACGCGCCGAGCGCGAGATCGGTCGTAAGCTGCCGCTGACCGCCGAGGCGCGCGACGCCCTGCTGGAGATGGCGGATGGTGACGGCCGCGCGGCGCTGAACCTGATCGAGCAGGTGGCGGCGTGGAAGACCGACGGCAAGATCGATCGCGATGCCTTGGCGCAGCGCCTGATGAAGCGGGCGGCGAAATACGACAAGTCGGGGGATGAACATTACAACCTGATTTCGGCGCTGCACAAATCCGTGCGGGGCAGCGATCCCGACGCGGCGCTTTACTGGTTTGCGCGCATGCTGGAGGGCGGCGAGGACCCCCGATACCTGGCGCGGCGCATCACCCGCATGGCGGTCGAGGATATTGGCCTGGCCGATCCCGCCGCGGCGCGTCACTGCCTGGATGCCTGGTCGATGTATGAACGCCTTGGCAGCCCCGAAGGGGAACTCTCACTGGCTCAGGCGGTGCTGTATCTGGCACTGGCCCCGAAATCGAACGCAGGTTACGCCGCCTACAAGAATGCCCGCGCCGAGGCACGGCGCACCGGCAGCCTGACGCCACCTGCCCACATCCTGAACGCCCCCACCAAGATGATGAAGGAGCAGGGCTATGGCGCCGGATATGCCTATGACCACAATGAGGAGGATGGCTTCAGCGGGCAGAACTATTTCCCTGACGGCATGAAGCGGCCCGTGCTCTATAACCCGGTCGAGCGGGGGTTCGAGCGGGAATTGAAACGCCGCCTGGACTGGTTCGTGGCACAGCGCCTGAAGCGCGGCGGTTGACTTTGTCCGCTGCTGGCGACACACCCGCGCGATGATGAATCCCTTTCTTCAAGTCGCGATCGGCGGTGCGCTTGGCGCCACCGGTCGTTTTGCCGTTTACCGGATGATCCCGCCTCATTGGGCCGGGCTTGGCCTTGCGACGGGTGTGGTGAACATTGTCGGGTCGTTCCTGATGGGGCTGCTGGCGGCGCTGTTCGCGCATCGTCTTGGAAACGCCTATGCGCCCTTGCTGCTGACGGGGTTTTTGGGGGGGTTCACGACGTTTTCGGCCTTTTCGCTGGATGTGCTGACGATGTGGGAACGGGGCCAAGGCGCGATTGCCCTGGCATATGTGGCGGGCACGGTCCTGCTGTCGCTGGCGGCCGTCATGGCGGGGCTGGCCTTGGGTCGAGGAATATGGGCATGAGCGGCGTACAGACAATCCAGGTCACCGAAGAGGACGGCGAACAGCGGCTGGACCGCTGGTTGCGCAAGCGTTTCCCGCATGTGTCGCAGGTGGCCATCGAAAAGCTGTGCCGCACGGGCCAGCTGCGGGTCGATGGCGGCCGCGTCAAGGGCGCCACCCGCGTGCAGCCCGGCCAGGAGATCCGCATTCCGCCCATGCCCGAACCGGGGCCGGCGCGCGAACGCAGCGAACGCCCCCTGGGACCGCAGGTCAACCATGCCGACGAGCAGATGATTCAGGAGGCCGTCCTGTGGAAGGACGACCATATCATCGCGCTGAACAAGCCGCCGGGCCTGCCCAGCCAAGGCGGCAGCGGTCTTGGCGGTCGCCATGTGGATGGGCTGACCACCGCGCTGATGTTCGGCTACAAGGAACGTCCCAAGCTAGTGCACCGGCTGGACAAGGATACTTCGGGGATCCTGCTGCTGGCGCGCACCGACCGGATCGCCCGCGCCCTGTCCGAGGCCTTCCGCCTGCGCAGCACGCGCAAGATCTATTGGGCGGCCGTCGCGGGCGTGCCCCATCCCCGGATGGGCACGATCCGCTATGGCCTGGTCAAGGGCGGCCATCGCGGCGGGGATGAGAAGATGATCGCCGTCCATCCCCGCGACATCGACAAGACCGAAGGCGCCAAGCGCGCCACCACCGATTACGCCGTGCTGGACGCCCTTGGCACGCGCACCAGCTGGTGCGCGCTGGTGCCGATCACCGGCCGTACTCACCAACTGCGGGCGCATATGGCCGAACTGGGCCATCCCATCGTCGGCGACGGCAAATATGGCGGCTCGGGCCAGGAAAACCTGGGCGATGGCTGGGGCGCGCAGCTGGGCGGAGAGATCAGCAAGAAGCTGCATCTGCACGCCCGCAGCCTGACCTTCGATCATCCGATCACCAAAAAGCGCATCACCTTGACCGCGCCGTTGGCCGAACACATGTCCCGCACGTGGAAATCGCTTGGCTGGCATGAAAACGACGTGCCCGCCGATCCCTTCGCGGAGGACGAATGAGGCTTGTCGTCTTCGATGTCGATGGCACGTTGGTCGACAGCCAGGGGCTGATTCTGACGGCCATGGACAGCGCCTTCGCGGGGGCGGGGTTGGCGCCTTTGCCGCGCGAACAGGTCCTGTCCATCGTCGGGCTGTCCCTGCCGGTGGCCGTCGCGCATCTGCTGCCCGGTGCCTTGCCCGATCAGCAGGACCGGGTGGTCGAAGGTTACAAGACCGCCTATGCCGCCGCCCGTGCCGCGCAGGCCGCGCCGCTGTATCCGGGCGTGGCCGCATGTCTGGACCGGCTTTCGGCGCGCGACGACCTGCTGTTGGCGGTGGCTACGGGCAAGTCGCGCCGGGGTCTGGACGCGGTTATAGCGGGCCATGGCTGGCGGGGCCGCTTCATCAGCCTGCAGACTGCGGATGGGCATCCGTCCAAGCCGCATCCCTCGATGCTGCATGCCGCGATGTCGGATGCCGGGGTCGGTCCCGCCGATGCGGTGATGATCGGCGACACCAGCTTCGACATGCAAATGGCACGGAATGCCGGCATGGCGGGCTTTGGCGTCGCATGGGGGTATCACACCCGCGATGCGCTGTTGCAGACCGGGGCGTCGCGCATCTTCGACGATTTCGCATCCCTCACCCAAGCCATCGAGGAGTGGTCGGCATGACCGAATGGAAAGCACGCCGGTTCTGGAAAGCCGCCGCAACCCGCCCCGTCGGCGACGGATGGGAGATCGCTTTGGACGACCACCCCCTGCGCACGCCCGGCAAGAAGCCCCTGATCCTGCCGACCCAGGACCTGGCGCTTGCGGTGGCGCAGGAATGGGACGCGCAGGACGACATCATCCGCCCCGACACCATGCCCCTGACGCGAGCCGCCAATTCGGCCGTCGAAAAGGTGGCCCCCCAGTTCCAAGGGGTTGCGACCATGCTTGCCGAATATGGCGGCACCGATCTGCTGTGTTATCGGGCAACCGAGCCCCAGCCGCTGATCCGCCTTCAGGCCGAGGCTTGGGACCCGCTGATCGAATGGGCGGCCACCTGTCACGAGGCCCCGCTGCACGTCACCCATGGCGTCATTCCAGTCGACCAGCCGGCCGAATCGCTGATGCGTCTGCATGGCCAGGTGGCGGGGCTGGACCTGTATGGACTGACGGCGCTGCATGACCTGGTGACGATTCCGGGGTCTCTGGTCCTGGGGCTGGCCGTCGTCCAAGGCCGGATTGACGCAACGGAATCCTTCCGCCTGTCGCGCGTCGACGAGGAGTTCCAGATCGCCAATTGGGGCGAGGATGAGGATGCCCAGCAGGCTGCGGCCGCGCGTTTGCTGGCGATGAAACAGGCAGAGCGCCTGTGGCATCTGTCGCGCCGGGGTTGAAAGCGCTTCGCGGTTGGCCTGCGGTTCTTGACGCGGGGCTTTGTATCGGCACAATGTCGCCTATTGGGGCAACGAAACTGCGCCGAGAAAAAGAACAAGGACCGGAAATTCGGTCCATCCCGCGTCAGGCCGATCCTGTCGGTCCCGGCGCTCCAACACAGAGGTAGCAATGACAAAATCGGTTTTCCTGGGAACAGTGGCCGCAGCGACGTTGATCGCCGGCATGGGCATGGCCCAAGAAGGTTCGACCCTGGCCCAGGTCAAGGAACGCGGCGAGCTGAACTGCGGCGTCAACACCGGCCTGGTGGGCTTTGCCGCCCCCGATGCGAACGGCAACTGGGCAGGCTTCGACGTGGCGCTGTGCCGCGCGGTCGCTGCGGCGGTCCTGGGTGATGCATCCAAGGTCAAGTTCGTCCCAACCACCGGCCAGACGCGCTTCACGGCCGTCAGCTCGGGCGAGGTGGATGTCCTGGCCCGCAACTCGACCTGGACCTATTCGCGCGACACCGACCTGAAGCTGGATTTCGTGGGCGTCAACTATTACGACGGCCAAGGCTTCATGGTGAACAAGGAACTGGGCGTCACATCGGCCAAGGAACTGGACGGCGCGACGATCTGCATCCAGACCGGCACCACGACCGAGCTGAACTTGGCCGATTACTTCCGCGCCAACCAGATGGAATACACGCCCGTCAACATTGACAGCAACGCCGAGGGTGAACAGCAGTACATGGCTGGAGCCTGCGATGCCTATACCACCGACGCATCCGGCCTTGCCGCGACCCGCGCCGCCTTCGCCAACCCCGAGAACCACATCATCCTGCCCGAGATCATCTCGAAGGAACCGCTTGGGCCGGCCGTTCGCCATGGCGACAACAACTGGGGCGACATCGTCCGC
The DNA here is from genome assembly GCF_003259195.1 of Paracoccus sediminilitoris. Lineage (GTDB taxonomy): Bacteria > Pseudomonadota > Alphaproteobacteria > Rhodobacterales > Rhodobacteraceae > Paracoccus > Paracoccus sediminilitoris. The sequence continues at coordinate 763,048 of NZ_QJPK01000001.1, read as the reverse complement.
TGGACGCTGAACGCCCTGATCGCCGCCGAGGAATATGGCGTCACCTCGCGCAACATCGAGGAACTGGTCCGGTCTTCGGAAAACCCCGAGGTCCAGCGCCTTCTGGGCACGACTGACGAACTGGGCGCCATGATGGGGCTTGATGCCGATTGGGCCAAGCGCGCCATCCTGGCCAGCGGCAACTATGGCGAGATCTTCGCCGCCAATATCGGCGAACAGACCCCGATCGGCCTGGCCCGCGGCTTGAACGCCCAGTGGACACAGGGCGGGCTGCTTTACGCACCTCCGTTCCGCTGATCCGGACGGACTAAGGGACCGGGCCCCTGCTGGGCCCGGTCCGCACCCTTCGGGGCCCTTCCAACAACGACAAACCCGCCACCGACATAAACGGCGCAAAGCCGTACCGGCGGGCCACAGGGGTAAAACAAGATGACGGACGTCTCGGCATCGGCGCATGCGTCGTTCCGGCCCAGCATGCTGATATATGATCGGCGCTATCGGTCCCTGACCTTTCAGGTCATCGTGTTCATACTGGTCATGGCCGCCTTGTGGTGGCTGATCGGGAACACCATCAGCAACCTGAACGCCATGGGCAAGAGCTTCGATTTCGGCTTCCTGTTCCAGCGCGCGGGATACGACATCTCCGGGACGCCCATCCCTTACACGGGCAATGATTCCCACCTGCGCGCGACGATGGTCGGCCTGCTGAACACCTTGATCGTGTCGATACTGGGTTGCATCGCGGCCACGATCCTGGGGGTCGCGGTCGGCGTGGCACGCCTGTCCAAGAACTGGCTCTTTGCCCGGCTGATGACGGTCTATGTCGAGATCTTTCGCAATATTCCCCTGCTTTTGTGGATCCTGGTCATCTATGCCGTCTTCACCGAGATCCTGCCCGCCCCCAACGCCTATCGCGGAGAGAGCCCCGCCTGGTCGATGATCCTGTTCGACCATGTCGCGCTGACCAACCGCTATACCGCGATCCCGACGCTTGGCATGGACAATGATCCCGGCAGCCTGGACCTGGGCGCCCGCGTCACCGTCAACTGGGCGACCATCGCCTTCGTCGTGGCACTGGTCGGCGGCTGGTTCATCCGTCGGGCGATCAACGCGCATGCCCAAAAGGTTCAGGACCGCACCGGCATCCGCCCTGCGACGCTGTGGAAGAACCTGGCGGTCATGATCCTGCCGTCGCTGTTCCTGATCTGGTACTTCGGGCTGCACCTGCTGGCGCCATCGCTTCAGGGCTTCAACTTCACGGGCGGGCTGAACATCACGAACTCGCTGGTGGTGCTGTGGCTGGCGCTGACGCTCTATACCGCCGCCTTCATCGCGGAAATCGTGCGCGCCGGCATCCTGGCCGTCAGCCGCGGCCAGTCCGAGGCCGCCTTCGCCTTGGGTCTGCGCCCCAAGCGCACGATGAACCTGGTGATCCTGCCGCAGGCGCTGCGGGTGATCATTCCGCCGCTGATTTCCCAGTATTTGAACCTGACCAAGAACAGCTCGCTGGCGATCGCCGTGGGCTACATGGATCTGCGCGGCACGCTTGGCGGGACGACGCTGAACCAGACCGGCCGAGAGCTGGAAGCCATCGTCCTGATGATGCTGATCTATCTTGCCCTCAGCCTGATCATCTCGGCGGGCATGAACATCTTCAATTCCCGCGTCAAACTGAAGGAACGGTAAGGATGAGCGATACCCATGCCCAAACCGTGCCCTTCGTGCGCGACACGATGCTGCCGGCGGCCCCGCCGCCCGCCACCCAGGCCGGTGCCGTGCGCTGGCTGCGCGAAAACCTGTTTTCGGGCCCGGTCAACACGGTCCTGACCATCATCGGCCTGCTGATCATCTGGTTCCTTGTCTCGCATTACTGGGACTGGTTCGCCCATTCCGTCTGGAACGCGAACAGCCTTAACGAATGCCGCCAGATCATCATCGATACCTGGGGCGAAGGTGCCCGCGGCGCCTGCTTTGCGGTGATACGCGAACGCTGGAACCAGTATGTCTTCGGCTTCTATCCGCCCGAACTCTATTGGCGCCCCACCATGACCTTCGGCCTGCTGATCGTGGCGCTGGTGCCGGTGCTGTTCTCGGCCTCGCTGACCATTCGTCGGGCGGTGCTGGTCATCACGGCCATCGCGACGCTGACCTCGATGATCGCGCTTGGATCGCCCGTCATCTGGCTGGCCTTTGCCACGCTCGTTCTGGCCGGGGGCTTTGTCGCATCGGAACGCAACCTGGGCTGGCTGTTGCCGTTTTCGATGCTCTATCCGCTGATGGGGGTCTGGTTCCTGTGGGGCGGCAGCGTCTGGGGACCTGTCTTCGTGCTGGTCGGGCCCGTGCTGGGCTGGATCGCATGGCGCATCCTGGCCGGGCGCATGCCGGTGATCGCAGTGCTGGCCGGCGTCGTCGTGACGCTGCTGTTCTGGCTGTTCCTGTCGGGATCGGCGGCCGAAGACGCACAGCGCCTGTTGCCGATGGGGATCGAGGCCGTGCGTTCGGACCGGTTCGGCGGCTTCCTTCTGTCGGTCACGATCGGCGTGGCGGGCATCGCGCTGTCGTTACCGCTTGGCATCGTCTTGGCCCTGTCGCGACAGTCGGACATGTTCCTGATCAAGTCGCTGTCGGTGGTCTTCATCGAATTCATCCGCGGCGTGCCCCTGATCACGCTGCTGTTCGTGGCCTCGCTGCTGCTGAATTATTTCCTGCCGCCGGGCACCAATTTCGACATCATCCTGCGCGTCATCATCATGGTGACCCTGTTCGCCGCCGCCTATATGGCCGAGGTGATCCGGGGGGGCCTCGCGGCCCTGCCGCGCGGGCAGTATGAGGCCGCCGACGCCCTGGGGTTGGATTACTGGAAGGCGCAGCGCCTGATCATCCTGCCGCAGGCGCTGAAGATCAGCATCCCGGGCATCGTCTCGACCTTCATCGGGATGTTCAAGGACACGACGCTGGTCACCTTCGTGGGGCTTTACGACCCCCTGAAATCCATGTCGGACGCCGTTCGCGCCAATATCGAATGGAAGGGTATCTACTGGGAGCCTTTCATCTTTGTCGGCGCCATCTTCTTCATCATCTGCTTCGCCATGTCCCGGTACTCGATGTATCTGGAACGTCGCCTGCAGCGTGACCACAAGTAAGGATCAGATCCATGAGTGAAGCGATCAACCGGCAGGTCGACCACAGCCACATGCAGGTCAGCGACCGCGTGGCCATCGACATCCGCAACATGAACAAGTGGTACGGCACCTTCCACGTGCTGCGCGACATCGACCTGACCGTCTATCAGGGCGAACGCATCGTCATCGCGGGGCCTTCGGGATCGGGAAAATCGACACTGATCCGCTGCATCAACCGGCTTGAGGAACATCAGGCCGGTCATATCAGCGTCGACGGGGTCGAGCTGACCAGCGACATCAAGAATATCGACAAGGTGCGGTCCGAGGTTGGGATGGTGTTCCAGCACTTCAACCTGTTCCCGCATCTGACGGTTTTGGAGAACTGTACCCTGGCCCCGATCTGGGTACGCAAGACTCCCCGTCGCGAGGCCGAGGCCACGGCCATGCATTTCCTGGAAAAGGTCAAGATCCCCGACCAGGCGCATAAATATCCGGGTCAACTGTCGGGTGGCCAGCAACAGCGGGTCGCCATCGCGCGGTCGCTGTGCATGCAGCCCAAGATCATGCTGTTCGACGAACCGACCAGCGCCCTTGACCCCGAGATGATCAAGGAGGTCTTGGATACCATGATCCAGTTGGCCGAAGAGGGGATGACGATGATCTGCGTGACCCATGAAATGGGCTTTGCCCAAGCCGTGGCGAACCGGGTGATCTTCATGGATCAGGGCCAGATCGTCGAACAGAACACCCCGTCCGAGTTCTTCAACAACCCCAAATCGGAACGGACCAAGCTGTTCCTCAGCCAGATCCTGGGGCACTGACAACGGTTTAAAACGAAGCGGGGGCTGGGGCGATCACCCCGGCCCCCGTTCCATTGCGCGGCTTGTCTCAGTCGCGCCCGTCGAAGCGGACGAAATCCATCACGCTGCCTTGGCCGGGCTGGACCTGGTCCCAGCTGTCCACCTGGAAATCGACGACCAGCGTCGCGGCGGTCGCATAGCGGCGGAACTCGGGGTCCATCGGCACCCGCGCCGGCAGTCGCGCAGCAAATTCCGAAATACCGGGATTGTGGCCCAGCATCATCACCGTGGGTTGGGTCGCCGTGCGCAGCACCGCCAGCATCTTGTCCGGACCTGCCTGGTAGAGCGCTTGTTCGAAGCGCACCTGGGGGCGTACCTCGATCGCGGCGGCGGCGATGACGTTCCAGGTTTCCTGGGTGCGTGCGGCGGTCGAACACAGCACCTCTTCGGGTTCATAGCCACGGCTGGCCAGCCAGTCGCCCAGTGCCAGCGCCGAGCGGCGGCCGCGATCGTTCAGCGGACGATCGTGATCGTCCAGCGTGGGATCGTCCCAGGCCGATTTGGCATGGCGGGTCAGGATCAGGCGTCGATGTCCAAGGGGGGTCATGGGGTGCGGCCTCTTTCTGCCATGCTCTGTGTCTTGGGAGACTGCCACAGGATTTGTGGATACGGCAAGCAAATCAAGGTCGTCGAGGAAAACCTGCGACAACCCGCCTTACACGCGGCCTAGAGGCCCGGATCGACCTGCCGCAACCCGCGCGGAACGACCCGCGGCTCTGTCTTGCGGATCAGCGACCCCGCGCCATGTTCGGTGAAAAGCTCCAGTAGACAGGCATTGGGCACCCGTCCATCCAGGATGACGACGGCCCGCACGCCCTTTTCGATGGCTTCCAGCGCGGTTTCAGTCTTGGGAATCATGCCCCCGGCGATCTGTCCGTCGGCGATCATCTGGCGCACCTGGTCGGGATGCAGCTGGGTCACGACCTCTCCGCTGGCATCCTTGACGCCCGCGACATCGGTCAACAGCAGCAGGCGATCCGCCTGCAGGGCCCCCGCGATGGCGCCTGCGGCCGTGTCGCCATTGACGTTGAAGGTCTCGTTATCGGCCATGCCGGTCGCGACGGGCGCGATGACCGGGATCATGCCGGCGCCGTAAAGGTCGCGGATGATCTGGACGTTCATCTCGATCGGGCGGCCGACGAAGCCCAGTTCGGGGTCGTCCACCTCGCAGACCATCATGTCGTCATCCTTGCCGGAAATCCCCACCGCGCGCCCGCCCGCGTCGTTGATCGCCTGAACGATGCGCTTGTTGACCAGTCCCGACAGGACCATCTCCACCACCTCGACGGTTTCCTTGGTGGTGACGCGCTTGCCACGGACAAAGCGGCTTTCGATGCCCAGCCTGTCCAGCAGGTTGTTGATCATCGGGCCGCCGCCATGGCAGACGATGGGGTTCATGCCGACCTGCTTCATCAGCACGATGTCTCGTGCGAATTCGGCCATCGCATCATCATCGCCCATCGCGTTGCCGCCGAATTTGACCACGACGACCGAATTGGAATAGCGCTGCAAATATGGCAGGGCCTCTGACAGGGTACGAGCGGTGGCGATCCAGTCACGGTTCATGTTCTGCTTTCTCATCCTCAAGATCCTTGGGCGACGGTCGGACCCTATGGCGCAAGGCCGGGTCAGTCCAGTCCGGCGATGATGGTGCGCAAAGTGGCGATGCCCTCGTTCTTTTCCGAGGATGTCACGACCAGTTCGGGATAGGCGGCGGGGTGCTTCTGCAATTCCTCGGCCACCTGGGCCAGGACAGGCTTCAGGGCGTTCGGACCCAGCTTGTCGGTCTTGGTCATCACGACCTGGAAGGGCACGGCCGAACGGTCCAGCAGCTTCATGATCTCGTGATCGACTTCCTTGATGCCGTGGCGGGCGTCGATCAGGCAGAAGGCGCGCTTCAACGTCTGGCGACCGGCCAGATAGGTCTTCAGCAGTGTCTGCCATTTGGCCACGATCGCCAAGGGTGCCTTGGCATAGCCATAGCCCGGAAGGTCAACCAGGTAGGAATGTTCGCCAAGCGTGAAATAGTTGATTTCCTGCGTCCGGCCCGGCGTGTTCGACGCGCGCGCCAGCCCCTTGCGACCGGTCAGCGCGTTGATCAGGCTGGACTTGCCCACGTTGCTGCGGCCCGCAAAGCAGACCTCGGGGCGGGTGGCGGGGGGCAGGCCGTCCATATGGACGACGCCCTTCAGGAAATCGACGGGACCGGCGAACAGCAGGCGCGCGGCCTCGGCTGCGGCGGGGTCGGGGGCGGCGGCGACGGGGAAATTGACTTTCATGGGGTGATCCGGTCCTGAAGGCGGATCGCGCCGCCCGTGACGACTTCGGCAAAGACGCCGAAATCCGTATGTCCGTAATGGCGCTGCAAACAGCCGATCATGTCAAGATCGACGCGCCCCGTAGTTGTGTCGGCATTGGTGGCAGCGCAGCGGCCGATATGGTCGGTGATGCGCAGCTCGGCCTCTCCGATACGGATGATCTGGCCGATCAGGCTGCGTTCGTGGAAGGCGGGCCATCCCTCGACCCACAGATTGCCGCGCCAGCGATGGGTACCCAGATCCAGCCCCGCCTTGGTCGACAGGTCCGCAAGGCTGTCCAGCGACAGGATCGAGATCCACGGCCATTTCTGGTCGGTCCAGATGGCGGCGCCGCGCACCAGGCGGGTCGGCTGCGGGGCATCGGCAGGCCAGAGCGGGCGCAGCCAGGCGACCAGCGCGTCGCTGTCGGTTTCGGGGTCGATGGTGATGGATGTCTGGCGCGGATGGGACAGGGTCAGCTTGTCCACATCCCAACCGCCCGTGACGGCCTGCAGATCGGGGCAGACGGCCCCGCGCAGAAAGCAGGATTTGGGCAGCCAGCGGTCCGGCTGTCCCATTGATTGGCTGGCCAGCGCATGACGTTCGCCGTTTTCGGTCAGGATCGCAAAGCTGCGGTCGCCGGGCAGGCGGCGGGCCGCCTGCAGGGTCACGCCATCCAGCCCCTCACCACCGACCGATTTGATCGGATGGCGGCGGATCAGGGCCAGACGTGCGGTCACTTTCCTTTGCCCTTGGCGCCCTTGGCAGGGATCTTGGGCATCGAGGACTTGATGTTGCCGAACATGTCGGGACGGTGCCCGTGCATCGACATGATCGTGTACTGCTGCAGGATCGTAATCGTGTTGTTGGTGATCCAGTAGAGCACCAGCCCCGAGGCGAAGCCGCCCAGCATGAACATGAAGACCCACGGCATCCAGGCAAAGATCATCTTCTGCGCGGGATCGGCGGGCGCCGGGTTCAGGCGCTGCTGCATCCACATGCTGATGCCCAAGAGGATCGCCAGCGCGGGCAGCGACAGCGAGTGCAGCAGCGTGCCCTGCGCCGGTGCCGCATAGGGCAGCAGGCCGAACAGGTTCAGCAGGCTGGAGGGATCGGGCGCGGAAAGGTCGCGGATCCAGCCGAAGAAGGGCGCGTGGCGCAGTTCAATCGTGACGAAGATCACCTTGTAGAGCGAGAAGAAGATCGGAATCTGCAGCAGCACGGGCAGACAGCCGGCCGCCGGGTTCACCTTTTCACGCTTGTACAGCTCCATCGTTTCCTTCTGGAACTTCATGCGGTCGTCGCCGGTGCGTTCCTTCAGTTCCTGGATCTGCGGCTGCAATTCCTTCATCTTTGCCATCGAGATGTAGGATTTGCGCGCCAGCGGGAAGACCAGCGTCTTCAGCACGAAGGTCAGCGCGATGATGGCCAGGCCCATGTTGCCGATGATGCCGTTCAGCCAATGCAGCAGCTGGAAGATCGGCTTGGTCAGGAAATAGAACCAGCCCCAGTCGATCGAATCGACCAGACCCTTGATCCCGACGCCATCCTCATAGCCCTTCAGGACTTCCCAGACCTTGGCGCCCGCGAACAAATAGCTGTCGGCGGTGACCTGCGTGCCCGGTGCGACGGTCTGCATCGGGAAGCGAGCTTCCGTCTGATAGATGTCGGCACCCTCGGCGTATTTCACGACCGCGGTAAAGGCTTGCCCGGGGGCCGGGGCCAGCGTGGTCATCCAGTACTTGTCGGTGAAACCGATCCAGCCATCCGCGCTGACGTCATAGACCTGAGCGCGGCCTTCGCGGGCGATCGGGTCCAGATCGGCGATGTTCTTGTATTTTTCCTCGATCAGCGTGCCGTCATGCATGCCGACGACGCCCTCGTGCAGGACGAAGAAGTTCTGCGTGTCGGGGCGGCCATGGCGCGCGATGATGCCATAGGGGGCGGCCGCGAAATCGGCGTCGCCGTCGTTCTGCAGGCTCTGCGAAACGCTGAACAGATAGTTCTCGTCCAGGCTGAAGGTGCGGCGGAAGATCTGGCCTGCGCCGTTGTCCCACGCCAGCCTCACCGGCTGGCCGGGGGCCAGCGTGCTGCCCGATTCCTGCGTCCAGACCGTGGTCGGGTTCGGAACCAGTTCGGGATCGGTGCCGGGGCCAGGGGTCCAGCCATAGACGGTGTAATAGGGCTTGGTCGCGCCCGTTTCGATATTGCCGTCGGCCGTTGCCGAGGAGGGCGACAGAAGCCGCACATCGGGCGAACCCTCGTCCAGCGTTTCCTGATAGCGTTTCAGCAGCAGGTCGTCGATGCGCCCGCCCGCCAGCGAGATCGAGCCTTCCAGAGCCGGCGATTGGATCTCGATGCGGCCCGCGGGCTGCGCCTGATCGGCAAGGTCGGCCGGGGCGGCGGTGGTCGTGCCTGCGGGGGCATCCGCCGTCAGAGGCTGATCGCCCACCGATTGTTCGGCCAGCGGCTGGCCCGAAGGTTGGTCGGATACGGGTTCCGGAGCGAAGACCGTGTACCAGACCAGGATCACCAGAAACGACAGGACCGTCGCCAGGATCAGATTGCGGTTGTTGTCTTCCATTCCCTCACCACTGTCATCGCGTCAGTCGCGCCGGTTCAACAGAACGGGCCCCGAAAGGTCAAGCGGATTTGGCCGGATGGGCAGGAATGCTTGGGGAATAGGTCATATCCGGCCCATTTGGGCCGGGCTGACGGTCAGATGCGGCGCGCGATGCTGGGAAGATCCGCCGCGGCGGCACTGTGACGGGTCAAAAAATCCATGGTCGCCGACAGCGGCATGGGGCGGGCAATGGCATAGCCTTGGACCTCGTCGCAGCCCATCTGGGCCAGGAAGGCATGTTCTTCGCGGGTTTCGACCCCCTCGGCCAAGGCGGCGATGCCAAGCCGTTCAGCCAGTGCCAGAATGGCCAGGATCATTCGCTGCTGCCCCGGATCGATGTCGCAGCCGGTGACAAAGCTGCGGTCCAGCTTGATGCGGTGGATGCCGAACTGCCGGATGGCGTCCAGGCTGGCATAGCCGGTGCCGAAATCGTCCAGGTCGATATGACAGCCGGCCTTGGACATCTTGCGCAGGTTCACCCGCGCATCAGCATTGCTGGTCACCGGGCCGACACTCTCCAAGACCTCGATCACCAGCCGTTCGGGGCGGATCTCGTGGCGGTCCAGTTCCCAAAGCAGGCAATCGGCGAAACCGCGTTCTGACAATTCATGGTTCGAGATGTTGACCGACACCGTCGGCACGCGAAATCCGGCATCGTCCCATTCCTTCAGCGCACTGAGCGATTGCTGCAGCATGACATAGGTCAGGGCGGTGTGATCGGTATCCGACATCTGGGGCATGAAGACACCTGGTGCCAGGATGCCGCGGGTGGGGTGATTCCACCGGGCCAAGGCTTCGAAACCGGTGACCGAGCCCGAATGGCAGCAGATCTGCGGCTGAAACCAGGCCTCGACCTGACCCGCCTTGATCGCTTCGCCGATCGTGACGATCAGCGGGGCACCTGCCAGCGTGGTATCGTAGGGATAAAGCCGCAGCTGGCCCAGATCTCCGTCGGGCGTGTCCTGCAGCCTGCGCCTTGCATTGTCGATCAGGGTCTCGACCGGGGGAAGGTCGGGGCCGGGCAGATGCGCCCGAGCCGGATCGGGGCCCGACAGGGACGAACCATCGGCATGCACCAAGGCACCGCTGATGACCGGGGTCAGCGTTTGTCCCGCCAGCGCGATCGGCGCCTGCGCCTGGCGGTGCAGCCTGTGGGCGACATGCATCGCGTCGCGGTCGGTGCGGTTGCGCAACACGAAGGCGAACAGCCCCGGTGACAGGACACGCACCGGATCATAGGGCCGGACCGCCCGACCCAAGGTCATCGACAGCTGTACCAGCAGGTGACTCATGGCGGCCTTGTCCAGCGTGCGGGCCAGGATCTCGGTGTTTTCCAACTGCAACAGCAGCACGCTGCGGGAATGGTCGCGGGCTTCGGCAGGGCAGCCCAGCAGCTTGCGGATCGGGGCGAGGAAACGCGTAACATTCTTGGACATGCCGGACCTTTCACGGAATCACCGTGGTCAGTCCTAATCCCGAAAGCTTTGCGTTCCGTTAAAGTTTCCGTTCTGAATCGCGCAGATTCGGCACGGCATTCCCGTCCGAGTCGTTTTGGGCGGGAAAAAGCGCCGCGAAATCAAACAGCGCAGGGTCCAGAAGATGCGAGGGGCGCACATTCATCAGCGACCGGAACATCACCTGCCGCCTGCCAGGGGTGCGTGCTTCCCATTCGTCCAGCAGGCGTTTGACCTGAACGCGTTGCAGCCCTTCCTGGCTGCCGCACAGATCGCAGGGAATGATGGGATAGTTCAGCGCCTTGGAAAACCGCTCGCAATCCGCTTCGGCGACATAGGCCAGCGGACGCAGCAGGGTCAGGTCGCCTTCCTCGTTCAGCAGCTTGGGTGGCATGGTGGCCAGGCGCCCGCCATGGAACAGGTTCATGAAGAAGGTTTCCAGAATGTCGTCGCGGTGATGGCCAAGGACCACCGCCGAACAGCCTTCTTCGCGCGCGATGCGATAGAGATTTCCCCGGCGCAGGCGCGAACACATCGCGCAATAGGTCCGGCCCGCAGGCGTCTTGTCCTTCACGATGGAATAGGTGTCGCGATATTCGATGCGATGTTCGACGCCGCGGGCCTTCAGGAATTCCGGCAGCACCGTGGCGGGAAAATTGGGCTGTCCCTGATCAAGATTGCAGGCCAGCAGATCGACCGGCAACAGGCCCCGCCATTTCAGTTCATGCAGGATGGCCAACAGGGCATAGCTGTCCTTGCCGCCGGACAGGCAGACCAGCCAGCGATCGCCGGGACGGACCATGCCGTAATCCTCGATCGCGGCGCGGGTTTCGCGGACCATCCGCTTGCGAAGCTTGCGAAATTCCGTCGATGAGGGCGCGCCTGCGAAAAGCGGGTGGATGTCCTTGTCGTCCAGATCGTCCAGCATGGTGGTCCCGTTCAGTGATGGTGGTCGCAGGTCTTGTCGGCGCAGGTGGTGTCGGTGCCGGGCACAGAATCAAAGCCCGACCCGCCCCAAGGGTGGCACCGTCCGATCCGGCGCAGCATCAGCCAAGTCCCGCGAAAGACCCCGTGATGGTCCAGGGCCTGCAGTGCATAGGCCGAACAGGTCGGCTGAAAGCGGCAGCCATGGCCCACCCAGGGCGAAGCGACCAGGCGATAGGCGCGGACCGGCAGCGCCATGACGCGGGCCAGCGGTTTCACTTGTGGACCTTGCGCATGGCGCGGGCGAAATCGTCGCAAAGCTGGGCAAAATCCAAGCTGGCGGTGGCGCCGGGGCGTCCGACCAGGACATAATCCCAGCCCTGCTGCGCAATTTGCGGCATGATCAGGCGGGCAATCTCGCGCAGCCGGCGCTTGGCGCGGTTGCGGGCGACGGCATTGCCGACCTTCTTGGAACAGGTAAACCCGATGCGCGCCGGACCCGCATCATCGCGATGGCGCGCCTGCAGCAGGAATCCGGGCATCGCCTGACGACGTGCCTTGGCGGCCGCCAGAAAATCGGCGCGCTTGCCGATCACCGGGGGCATCTTGAACCCTTCGGCCACGCGAAATGCCGCCGTGCCGGCATCCTGGGGCTGGGTCTCAGCGGGATGGGGCAGTGGCGGCATGTCGAAAGCCTTCATGTGGCAGCGTGACGCTGCCGGGCGCTATCAAGCCGACAGGCTCTTGCGGCCTTTGGCGCGGCGTGCGTTCAGAATGCGACGGCCGCCTTTGGTGGCCATGCGTGCGCGAAAGCCGTGACGGCGCGCACGAACGAGGTTCGAAGGTTGGAAAGTGCGCTTCATAATCAGTCTCCGGGTCGTATCTTGCGGGTGGCATCAAGTCAGGGCAGGGTAGCAGGATACTGCCCCGCGCGACGGCGCTGGTTGTTCGAAGCCCGCTGAATAGGGGACAAGCACGCCTGCGTCAACCGGTCTTGGCAGCAAACGGCGTCATGCTCGCGCGAACGCCGCAGATGGAACCATGATACGATCACATTCGTTTGATCGCCACATTCTTATTTCGTCGGCTGACAAGTTGCACCGGCACAACCATATCCGGACTCCATGCGACTGAACACGATCTCTGGCCGATTCGCCGCGTTGACGATGATGTTCGTCATCTTGGCAGAATTGTTCATCCTGTTGCCTTCATTGGCCTCTTTCAGGTTGGATTACTTGGAATCGCGGCTTGAGCGTGCTCAGATCGCAAGTCTCGCGCTGTTGGCGACGGACGAATCGCTGGCCTCGGACTTGGAGGCCGAGCTGTTGCAGAACGCCGATGTCTTCAACGTCGTGCTGCGCCGCAACGACATCCGGCAGCTGGTTTTGTCGTCGCCCATCCCCGGGCCCATCGCCGCAACCTATGACCTGCGCGAGGATGGCGTGCTGCGAACCATCGACGATTCGCTGGGGACCTTGGTCACCCGGCAGAATCACGTGGTTCGGGTGATCGGTGCGCCCGTGAACCAGGCCGGCCAGCTGATCGAGATCACCATGGAGACCGCCCCCCTGCGGCAGGCGATGCTGGATTACGGCCTGCGACTGCTGGGCGTATCGGCGGCGTTTTCCATTTTGACGGCGGTGCTGCTGTTTCTTGCGGCGCAGCGACTGATCCTGGTGCCCATGCGCCGGGTCATCAGCCACATGTCCGACTATGCCAGCGCCCCCGAAGACGGGCGGCACATCATCATCCCCGGCGCCCGCCTGGAGGAACTGCGCGAGGCCGAGGATGCGCTGCGGTCGATGCAGCAGACGGTGACATCTTCGCTGAAGCAGAAGGAGCGGATGGCCCAGCTGGGCCAGGCCGTCGCCAAGATCAGCCACGATCTGCGCAACATCCTGACCACCGCGCAGATCTTTGCCGATCGGCTGGAGGACAGCGCCGACCCCAAGGTCCGCCGCGCGGCACCCAAGCTGGTGAACTCGATCACGCGGGCGGTGAACCTGTGCGAGACCACGCTGGCCTTCGGCAAGGCCGAGGAACCGGCGCCCACCCTGTCGCGCTTCAATCTGCACCAGCTGGCCTCCGAGGTGATCGAGGCCGAGGTCCTGGCAGCCGAAGCCGCGGGGCAGGTCGACTTTCTGTCCGACATTCCCGCAACGCTGACGATCCGTGCCGATCGCGACCAGCTGTACCGCGTCCTGTCGAATCTGATGCGCAATGCCCGTCAGGCGATCGAAGCCACGGGCAAGCCCGGCACGGTCGAGGTGGGCGCGGGCGAAGGGGACAGCGAATGGTGGATCCGGGTGGGCGACACGGGGCCAGGTCTGCCGGACAAGGCCAAGGAATACCTGTTCAAACCCTTTACCGGCAGCACGCGTCGCGGCGGGACGGGCCTTGGCCTGACCATCGCGGCCGATCTGGTCCGGGGTCATGGCGGCACGCTGGAACTGCTGCGCAGCGACGGTGAAGGCAGCCAGTTCTGCATCCAGATCCCGCGCGGCGCGGCCCGATCCGAACTGCGCCGGATAGCGTAAGACAGTTTTTTGAAAAAACGACCGTTTTTTTCATTTTCATCCCTTGCACCCCCCGAACACTGAGGCTATTCACCCTCTCAAGATGCACCCGTAGCTCAGCTGGATAGAGCACCAGACTACGAATCTGGGGGTCGGGCGTTCGAATCGCTCCGGGTGCACCATTTCATCCCAAGCCATATCCCTTCGGTGACATGTGCTGAAAAAAGACGCCTGCGCCTGATGGCGGCAGGCGTCTTTTTCGTTGGCGCGGACCGAACTGGTCATGACCACGCATCCGCATGGGCCCAAGGATTGGTCATGGATTGGGCAGGTTCGCGGGGCTTTGCCAGCGGGTCAGAGATGCTTTGCAACCACTCGCGTAAAAATTGTACAGAACTTGCAACAATTCACCGCGCGTGGAAAGCTTCCGGCAGAATGGTTTTTTAAGACGCCAGCATCAGACCACGCCGGTTCCAGACAAGGGTCGCAGCATGTCCTCGGCACATCCCTACAGCAAACTGCCCCGTCAGGCCTATTGGCGGACCTCTGTCGCCCGTGCCGCGCGGTCCGGCGATGTCCTGCCCGATCTGTGGACGCCCAAGTTCCCGCTGACGCGCGACGACCCGATTCTGACGACGGGCTCCTGCTTCGCCCAGCATATCAGCCGTGCGCTGGCCCAGGCTGGGTTCACGTGGCAGCAGGCCGAACGCCCGCCCTATGGCTTGAACGCGGCGACGGCCCGCGATTTCGGGTATGGCATCTTTTCCTTCCGGACCGGCAATATCTATACGACGCGCATGCTGGTCCAACTGTTGGGCTGGGCCCTGGAACCGGACAGCCAGGACCAAGAGGTCTGGGCCGAAGATGGCGCCTTTCTTGATCCGGTTCGCCCGCAGATCGAACCGGGCGGCTTTGAAACCGTCGAAGAGCTGTTCATGGCCCGCAAGGCCACCCTGCAGGCCATCCGTCGCGGCGTTCAGGACAGCAGCCTGTTCATCTTTACCCTTGGCCTGACCGAGGGCTGGATGAACAGCCGCACGGGCCTGCGCTACTCCGCCTGCCCGGGCACCATGGGCGGAACGTTCGACCCCGACCTGCATCGGTTCGAAAACCTGCACTATCCCGATATTCTGGCAGACCTGAAGAAGATCCGCTTTCAGCTGCGCAAGATGAACCCGTCGATCAAGATCCTGCTGACCGTGTCGCCGGTGCCCCTGGCCGCGACGGCCCAACCGGGCGCCCACGTCCTGACGGCCACGACGCAGTCCAAGTCGGTGCTGCGGGCCGCAGCCGGGCATTTCCAATCTCTGCATCCCGACGTGGACTATTTCCCGTCCTACGAGATCGTCAGCAGCCCCGGTCTGGATCGGCAGATGTTCGAGGATGACCGTCGTTCGGTGACGCCCGATGGCGTGGATTACGTGATGCGGCATTTCCTTCAGGGGCTGGGGATCGGGGATGCCGGGGATGAACTGCCCGCTGCCCCGGACAGCCGGATCGCCAAGGCCGTCGCCAAGGCCGCCCACGACCATGACATTATCTGCGAGGAAATCGCCTTGGACCGCTTCAATGACGACCGTGATTGACGCCGCATTGGTGGGTGATTCCCACGCCTCGATCATGATCAAAAGCGGCGAGGCCACCGGTCTGGAATTCAAGCGCGCCATCGCTGCCGCCTCGCCCAATTTCGTCGGTGCGGAGTTCGTGACAGGCCAGGATGGCAGGGTTGATTTCCAGCTGTCGCAACTGCGCCGGGATGACGGGTTTTACGGAGCCGACCGGACCGAACGCTTTGCGCGAAAGGCCGCCAAGCTGAACGTCCTGTTCCGACAGGCCTTCGCGCTGAAGCTGCCGATCTATGCCAATGTCGGCATGACGGCGATCCATTTTGTCCGGGACATCACGACCGCGGCCCAAGCCAATGGGCAGGACGGAACCCTGATTTCGGCCAAGATCGCGCGTGCCACCGCCGAGGATTACATCGCGGATTATCTGCAGTTCTATCAGACGCTGGTGCGCATGGCGCCCCGTGTGACCTGCGTTTTCGGGCCGACCCGGTTCCTGCCGGAAAATCGCCATATCTGGATGGCGTATGACGGGGTGATCAGCGAACGACTGACCGGAATGGGCATCCGCATCCTGGATCTGCGTGGCCGCTTCGGGGATGACCGGATGCTGCTGGACCCGCGCTATTACAAGAGCCCGAACGATGATCTGGTCCATGCCAATGATCAGTGGGGGCTGGAGATGATCGAGGCAATCCGGCAGGACATGACCGAGGCCACGTCCGGCATGGCCCTGGCCCATAAGACCTGAGAGTACTGCTGCGCGGCGACAGGTTGTCCGGTCAGGCAGCGGTGCCGATGCTGCGCCGCGTCTTGCGGGCGCGTTGCCACGGCGCGCCATATTCCAGCCAGATGATCGATGCCCACCAGAGGGTCACGCATGCCCAGATGTCGATGGCCAGCCGCAGCAGGGCGGATTTTCCCTCGGGGTTCATCTGGAACGCGTCACCGGCGACCGACAGCAGGACACAGATGACAAAGGACCACAGCCCGCCACGCCCGATCTGCTGGAAGGCGACGCCAAGCCGGCTGGCCGAGAACCACTCCATCGGTCGGGAAAAGGGCACGGCAACCAGCCAGGCCGCCGCGACGATGGCCAGATAGCGGGTACCGTCCAGGTTCCACTTGTCGACCTCGCCATAAAGCGTCTTCATCGCGGTGCGCAGGGCCAAGGCCGGTTCGCCGATGCGGGCGGCGATGACGATGGTGCAGCCAAAGACGAACATGCCAATCGCGATCACGGTCAGGGCATGGCGATAAGGGTGCAGACGCGCCATCAGGCTCTGGCGGAACAGGCCCATGGCCGTGCCGGTAAAGAACAGCATCTGCCAGCCGAAGGGGTTGAACAGGAACCCGTTCCTGTTGCCGAAGGTGGGGATCGGGGCGTTCAGCTGGGGTGCGAACCACCACATGACGACCGAACCCACCGCGACCAGCAGCGGCCAGCGCAGCATCAGGGGCACCACCGCGATCGAGGACGCGATCAGCACCACATAGACCGCCAGAACGTCGATGATGTTGGGTTGCAGCCACATCGACGCCACGCCCGCAATGTAGAACAGCGGGTTTTCGACGATCCAGATGGCGTATTGGTTCCAGATCGCGGTGTGCGGCCGCCCCGACGCCCAAAGGGCCGCCGAAAGCCCCGCCATTACCAAGGCGCCAAGAATCATGGCCCGCCAGACTTCGAAACTGCGGCGGGCAAAGCGGCGCTGCGCGGTGCGCCGGCCTTCCTTGGCCTCGACGCTGCGCCAGACCATTCCGACCAGAAAACCCGACAGCAGGACGAACAGCTCAGACGCGTCGAAGATCGAGAAATTGGGCAGAGTGACGGACCGCATGACCGACAGCGGCATGTGGTTGACCATGATGCTGAGCAGGGCATAGCCCCGCAGCATATCAAGCGTGATCAGGCGTTTCATGCGGGTAGGCTGCTCCAACGGGTCAGCAGGGCCGGGTCCAGGACCATGGCGTCGGTTTCGCTGCGGTCCATGTCGTCCAGCGCCTGATTGCGTGTCGCGGCGTGGGCGATCTTGGCCTCGGCAGTGATGCGGGCCAGGCGCAGGCCGCGTGGCTGGTCCTCGGGCAGGGGCGAAAGCATGGCGATGTGATTGTCGAGGGCCTGCCTGTCCGTCGCAAGGCGCCGCAGGCTGTCGCGGCCGCTGACGGCCAAGGGCAGGCGGCGGGTGATGGCCGCGGCCTCGGTCAGGATGGCGGGGGGATTGCGTTCCTCGGGGGTCAGCAGCAGGCCGCGCATCCGTGCCCAACGACCGAAGAGCGGGCTGGCCGACAGGCGCGAGGTCAGCGGCGACAGGATCAGGCCCGCCAGGATCGGCGACAGCCAGATGAGCTGTTCCGGAGAGAAGGTCGCCAGAACCACCAGCGTACCCAGCCCCAAGGCGACATGCGCCCAGTGATGGCGCAGCACCACGCCCCAGCCGGGCATGTGGCCGGCGCGGACCTGCGCGTCCCAACCGCTGTCGCGGCCGCTGAGGATCTCGAAGATCTGGCGGGTCTGGACCAGCATCTGCACGGGCGCGATCAGCGCCGACAGGATGGTTTCGAACAGCGCACTGGCCAGCACCCGCTTGCGCCCGCCCGCCTGTTTCGCCAAGGGGCGCGAAAACGCCCGGAAGGTGGCGATGAACTTGGGCAGCAGCAGCAGCGTCATGGCGGCGACGAACAGCCACAGCATGCGCTGGCTGTCGAAGACCGGCCATTCGGGGAACAGCTGATAGGAGTTCGGGAAATATTCCGGCGTCGACAGCAGCACCGTGGCCGACAGGACCAGTCCGACCAGGATCAGGGCCAGCCACAAGGGGCTCATCAGGAAGCCCATGATGCCGATGAAGAAATGCGCCCGGCTGATGCCGCGCAGGCCGCGCATGCCGAACAGGCGGCTGTGCTGCAAGTTGCCCTGCGCCCAACGGCGTTCGCGTGCCGCCATGTCCAGCAGGGTCGGGGGGCATCCTTCAAAACTGCCGCGCAGGTCGTGGTCCAGCCGCACCTTCCAGCCGGCGCGGCAGAGGGCCGCGGCCTCGACGAAGTCATGCGACAGGATGGTGCCGCCAAAGGGGGGCTTGCCCGACAGGCGGGGCAGGCCGCAGGCCTGGGTGAAGGCCTCGATGCGGATCATCGCGTTGTGGCCCCAGTAATTGCCGGTATCGCCCGACCATGCCGACACCCCGCGCGCAATCATCGGACCATAGACGCGGCCCGCGAACTGGGTCAGGCGGGCGAAGATGGTCTCGCCCCCCACCAGCATCGGCATGGTCTGGATCAGCCCGATGCGGGGATCGGCGTTCATGCGGGCCGACAATTCGCGCACCGTCGCGCCCGAGATGACGCTGTCGGCGTCCAAGACGACCATCTGGTCATAGCGTCCGCCCCAGTTGCGCACGAATTCCGCGACATTGCCGGATTTGCGGTCTTCGTTCGACAGGCGGCGGCGATACCAGATCGGCAGGGGCGATATCTGGCGGGCCTGATGGACGACCAAAGTTTCGTTCACCGCGATCTCGGGGTCGCGGGTGTCGGACAGGATGAAAATCTCGGCGCGATCGGCCATGCCCTCGGCCTGCAGCTGGTTGGCCAGCGCCACCAGCAGGCCGGTGCTGACGGCGACGTCTTCGTGATAGATGGGCATGACGACGACCACGCGGGCGTCGTTCGGGCCGTCGGGCGTCGTCAGGTTCGGCGCGAAAAGCCCCGCCAGCACGCCACAGAAGGAAAACCCGACCCATGCGAAGGTCGGCGTGAACAGCACCAGCAGCGCGATCTGCATGGCCGTCGGATCATCGCCAAAGGCCGTCAGCATCTGGGTAAAACCAATGATCGCGATGACCAGGGCGCCCCCGAAGGTCAGCAGGCGCGCCATCCAAGTGCGCAGGTCGTTCATCTGTCGCGCAGGCCCGCCCTTGGGCATCGCCGCGAAATCCTGCACGGGCATCGCCAAGGGGGCAAGGGGCGGGGCGCTGTGGGTCATGTTCACACCGTCCAACGGGTCAACCATTTCTCGCTGAGGGCGACGCCCTCCTCGTTGGTCAGTTGGGCCTGCAATTCGGCGACCTGTTCGCGGCCCGGTTCGAATTCGAAGGCAAGGCGCAGGGCGTTCTGGTCGGGCAGGGGCTTCAGATAGGCATGCACGATCCGCCCGGCCGAGGCTTGGACCTGGAACTGCGGCAAGGTTTCGCGGAACAGGCCCAGATCGAAATCGATGACAAAGCTGCGCGTGGTCTCGACGTTGATCGATCGGCCCGACCTGACCTGACGCACCTTGGCCAAGGGCAGGTCGCTGGGCGGCAGCGCTGCAAAGGACAGACGATAGCGGTATTCGTGCCGCTGCCCGCGCGCCAGGGGTTCCTTGGGCGCCCAATAGCTGACGATATTGTCGTTGAACTCGTTTTCGACCGGGATCTCGACCAGACGTACCTCGCCTTCGCCCCAGTCGCCTTCGGGCTGAATCCAGGCCGAAGGGCGCAGATGGTACATCGCCTCGGCGTCCTGATAGCTTTCGAAATCGCGGGCGCGCTGCACCAGGCCAAAACCCTTGGGGTCCTTGTCGACAAAGCCCGAAATCTGCAGCGTGCGCGGCGACATCAAGCCGCGCCACAGCGACTGGTCGGCCCCGGTCTGCATCTGCAAGCCGTCGCTGTCATGGCAGGCCGGGCGGTAATCGTCGACCGAACGACGGCTGGCCGGGCTGAACCAGAACATCGAGGTCAGCGGCGCGATCCCGGTTTCACGCAGATCGACCCGCGGGAACAGCGCCATGCGCGTACGCACCATCGTCACGGCGCCCGGTGTCACATCGAACTGGAAGGCGGCGGTGGCCGATTTGCTGTCCAGCAGGGCATGGATGCGCACGGTGTCGGAATGTTCTTCGGGTTCGTGGATCCAGAAATCCGTGAACAGCGGGAATTCCTCGCCATCGGGGCTGCCCGTCTTGATGGCCAGGCCGCGCGCCGACAGGCCGTAAAGCGTGTTGCGCGCCACGGCCCTGAAATAGCTGGCACCTTGGAAGACCAGGAATTCGTCCATCACGCCAGGGCGGTTCAGGAAGGTGCGGACCCGAAAGCCGGACCAGCCCATGTCACCGACCGTCTCCAGGTCCGGGCCGTCGGGAAACTGCGCGGGATCGAATTCCAGCATCGACGGATCGAAGGGAATCGCCTGGGGCATGCCCGCCCGCACCAGGCTGATGTTGACGGGTTCGTAAAAGATCATCCCCGGCGCCAGCAGATCGATCCCGAAGCGGTCGCTTCCGGCCCAGGGGTCGCGATCACGCCGGAAGCGGATGCCCCGGTACTTGTCGTAATTCAGATCCGCGAAACTGCCCACCAGCTTCGAGATGGGCTGTTCATAGACCCGTGTGGCGCGATCCTCGGCCATCTTGGCCACGGTTTCGAAGCCGAAAGCTTCGGGCTTGGCGGGGCCGAAGGCCTGGGCGTCCTTTTCGGGGTCGCCTTGGGGATCCTGTGCCTGGGCGGGAACCGCCATCAGCGACCCGCCGGCAGCCATCGCGGTGGCAGCATTCAGAAATTGACGACGCTTCATATCGGGGGATATCTCAAGAAAACCGTGTGATCATAGGACGCAAGCGCGTTTGCGGCAAGCATGGGCAAATCCGGCATGACGTATCGACCGATACGCGCCGTGACGGCAACCCGCAAAACCGCCGTTTTGTTCACTGTTTTGCCAGCCAGGCCGTGACCGGACCGCGAACGCTGTTCAATCCTTGGGCTTCTGCCTCGGCAATGACCTGTTGCAGTTCGGTGATGGAAACGCGGCGGATCAGGTGCTTGACCGGCCCGATCGAGGCTGGGCGCATCGACAGGCGCCGGATGCCCAAGGCGGCAAAGGTCAGCGCCTCGATCGGCCGGCCCGCATCCTCGCCGCAGAACGAGACCGGCACGCGCGCATCTTCGCATCGCGCGATGATCTGGCGCAGCAGCGCCAGGAAGGACACGTTCAGCGTGTCATAGCGCCGCCGCACGCGTTCGTTTTCCCGGTCCGCCGCAAAGAAGAACTGTTTCAGGTCATTGCCGCCGATGGACACGAAATCGCACATCTCGAAGAAACGCTTGGGCGCAAAGGCCAGCGACGGCGTTTCCAGCATTGCACCCACGCGAACGTCGGTGGGCATCTGATGGCCGAGGCGCTGTTCGCGGGCCAGTTCCTGCATCAGGATGCGGTGCGCGGCCTCGTATTCGGTGATATCGGCCACGAAGGGGAACATGACGTGCAGGGGCCGCCCTACCGCCGCACGGATCAGCGCCTGCAGCTGCATGCGCAAGACGCCGCGCTTGTCCAGGCCCACGCGGATCGCCCGCCAGCCCATCGCGGGGTTCGGTTCGTCCTGCGGCTTCATGTAGGGCAGCACCTTGTCCGAGCCGATGTCCAGCGTGCGGAACATGATCGGCTTGCCATGGGCGTTGTCCATGACGCGGCCGTAAAGGCCTGCCAGTTCGGCCCGGCGGGGGACATGGTTGCGGATCAGGAATTGCAATTCGGTGCGGAACAGGCCCACGCCTTCGGCCCCCGACCCGTCCAGCGAGGGCAGGTCGGCCATCAGCCCGGCATTCATGTAAAGCTGGATTGTGGTGCCGCAGGTGCCGGTGGCGGGCAGGTTGCGCAGGCTGGCATAGCGGTCCTGCGCCTCGGCCTGCATGGCGATCTTGTCCTGAAAGGCCTTGGCGACGCTTTCCTCGGGGCGCAGGTGGACGATGCCCTGGTCGCCGTCGATCAGGATCGGGTCGCCGTTCAGCGCCTCGGTGGTGATGCGGGTGGCGTGGATGACCAGCGGAATGGCCAGCGCCCGGGCCACGATGGCGGCGTGGCTGCCGACGGAGCCTTCCTCCAGCACGACGCCTTTCAGGCGGCGGCCGTATTCCAGCAGCTCGGCTGGCCCGATGTTGCGCGCGACAAGGATCGGGTTGTCCGGCATTTCGGCACCCGTGTCGCTGCCCTGACCGGTCAGGATGCGCAGCAGCCGGTTCGACAGGTCGTCCAGATCGTGCAGGCGGTCGCGCAGATAGGGATCGGCCGCCATTTCCAGCCGCGCGCGGGCCGAGGATTGTTCCTTTTCGACGGCGGCCTCGGCCGAGAGGCCAAGGCGGATATCCTCGGCCATGCGCTTCAGCCAGCTGCGCGAATGGGCGAACATGCGATAGGTTTCCAGAACGGCGGCATGTTCGCCATCGCCGTCCATATCCGCGGCGGCGACCATCGAATCGACGCGGCTGCGCAGCTTGTCCACGCCTTCATGCAGGCGGGCCAGTTCCGTTTCCGGATCGTCGCCCACGGGGTTCGCGATGACGACACGCGGTTCATGCAGCCAGACGCGCCCCTCGGCCGCGCCCTCCTGGCCGGTGGCGCCGCGGACCATCAGTGGAAAGCGGTGGGCCAGCGGCATGCTGTCGGCATTGCTGCCCTGAAAGGCGCCCAGCTCGGTCATCTCGGCCAGGACCATGGCCACGACCTCGAGGCCATAGACCTCGTCCTCGGTGAACTGGCGGGCGGTGGAACATTGCACGACCAGCACCCCCAGCCGTTCGCCCACGCGCTGGATCGGCACGCCGAGGAAGGCCGGAAAGACCTCCTCGCCGGTTTCGGGCATGAAGCGGAAGCCGGGTTCGGATGGCGCATCGGCGGTGTTGACATGGCGTCCGGTGCGGGCGACGCGGCCCACCAGGCCCTCGCCAAGGCGCAGGCGCGTCTGGTGGACGGCCTCGGGGCGCAGGCCTTCGGTGGCGCAGAGTTCCAGCGTGCTGGCGTCGCGGAACAGATAGATGGAACAGACCTGGGTGCCCATCGAATCGGCGATGTGATGGGTGATCTGATCCAGCCGGTCCTGCCCGCCACCGGCCGCGGCAAGGATTTCCTTCAGCCGCCGCAGCAGCTTGCGCGAGTCGCTGTCCGTGCGATCCTGCATCGCATGTCCGCCTTGTGCCTTGCGCATCAGCCCCGCCCGAACGGGCGAGGCCCCTGTCGAACGGGCCTTATGCCTGTTCCAATCCAAAGGCATCATGCAGTGCCTGCACGGCCAGTTCCATATATTTGCGGTCGATCAGCACCGAAATCTTGATCTCGCTGGTGGCGATGACCTTGATGTTGACGTTGTCGTCGGCCAAGGCCTTGAACATGCGGGCGGCAACGCCCGTGTGGCTGCGCATGCCGATGCCGACGACGCTGACCTTGGCGACCTCGGTGTCGATGTTCAGGTCGTCATAGCTGATTGTGCCGGCGGCACGCGCCTCTTCCATGGCCTTTTTGGCGCGTTCCACCTGGTTGATCGGCACCGAGAAGGTCATGTCGGTCACCGAACCGGGGTGATCCTCGTAATCCTTCTCGGAGATGTTCTGCACGATCATGTCCACGTTCACGCCCGCATCGGCCAGGGGCGCGAAGATCGCCGCCGAGATGCCGGGGCGGTCCTCGACCGTCACGAGGGTGATCTTGGCTTCGTCGCGCGACGAGGCGATGCCATTAACGACTTTCGATTCCATGATTTCATCCTCATCGCAGATCAGCGTGCCCGAATTGTCGTCCGTCTCCTCGAACGAGGACAGGACGCGCAGCCGGACCTTGTAACGCATGGCCAGTTCGACCGAACGGGTCTGCAGCACCTTGGCACCCAGGCTGGCCAATTCCAGCATCTCCTCGAAGGCGATGCGGTCCAGCTTGCGCGCCTTCGAGGTGATGCGCGGGTCGGTGGTATAGACGCCGTCCACGTCGGTATAGATGTCGCAGCGTTCGGCCCCGAAAGCCGCGGCAAAGGCCACTGCGGTCGTGTCGCTGCCGCCACGGCCAAGCGTGGTGATGCGTCCGTCGGGCGCCAGGCCCTGGAAGCCGGCGACCACGGCAACCTTGAACCCTTCGGCGAATTTCTGGTCCAGGTTGGCGCGGGGAATGTCCACGAAGCGGGCGGCGGAATGCGCGGCGGTGGTGTTGATCGGCACCTGCCAGCCCTGCCAGCTGCGGGCGGGCACGCCCAGTTCCTGCAGGGTCAGGGCCATCAGCCCCGCGGTGACGTTCTCGCCCGAGCTGACGATGGCGTCGTATTCGCGCGCATCGAACAGCGGAGAGGTCTGTTCGACCCAGCCCACCAGTTCGTTGGTCTTGCCCGACATCGCGCTGACGATGACGATGACGTCATAACCACGCTCGACCTCGCGCTGCACCTTAAGGGCGGCGTTCTTGATCCGGTCCAGATCGGCCACAGACGTGCCGCCGAATTTCATCACCAGAAGCGGCATATACGGGCCCCCAGCCAAAGGTTGTTTGTCGGCGGGGCTTGTATGGGTGGAAAGGCGAAAGGGCAAGGCCCTGTTCGCGCAAGATCAGTTCGCCTTCTGCCGTGGAAGGAAGGGCAGCGGGGCAATCGGGACGCCGTCCTCGATCAGCTTGCGGGCCTCCTCGATACGGGCCTCTCCGTGGATGGCGCGCTCGGGGCGGCTGCCCTGATGCATGGCGCGGGCTTCGGCGACGAAATTGCTGCCGACATAGTCCGACGTCTTCTCGACATGCTGGCGAAGCTTGTCCAACGCGGTTTCGTCCGGCGATTTCGGCTTGGTGATCGGGCGCGGTTCGGACACGGCGGGCGCCATCAGAGCCTTTTGCACCTCGGTCGATCCGCAGGTCCCGCAGGACACCTGGCCTGCCGCGCGCATGGCGTCATAGCCGTCCGAGGACCGGAACCAGCTGTCGAAATCATGTCCATTGGCGCAGCGCAGGGCATAGCGGATCATCGCAGAAATCCTTCCGTCATCCCGTCTATATCGGGTCAGGCGGGCCGCTGTGCAAGTTCGTCCAGCCGCGACACCAGCGCAGCGGGATCGCCCGCACGCGCGATCAGCAACTGCCGCGCGGCGTGGCCCATGCGCCGTGCCAGGTCGGCATCGGCGGCGAGGCGCAGGATATGTGACGCCATGTCTTCGGCCGTGACCGGCAGCGCGCCGCCGGCCCCCTGAAGGGCCGCGAAGGCCTCGGCGAAATTGGCGGTATGCGGCCCATGCAGCAGCGCGCAGGCCCGTGCTGCCGGTTCCCAGGGCGTGTGCCCCCCATGGTCGCGGAACGATCCGCCAATGATGCAGATGCCGGCGGCGGCATA
Source organism: Paracoccus sediminilitoris (assembly GCF_003259195.1). Taxonomy (GTDB): domain Bacteria; phylum Pseudomonadota; class Alphaproteobacteria; order Rhodobacterales; family Rhodobacteraceae; genus Paracoccus; species Paracoccus sediminilitoris. The sequence goes on along the minus strand of NZ_QJPK01000001.1, from coordinate 737,576 downwards.
CCAGCGGGGCATCTCGCCCAAGGTATCGGCCAGCAGGACGCCCCCGGCGGGGGGCAGGTCGGCCCCGGCGCTGCGGCGTGACACCGCGATCCCGCGCGCGGCGATCAGTGCCGCGATGGCGTCGCCACGGTCCGGATGGCGCGGGGCCAGGATCAGGCGCAATTCGGGACGTTCGGCGCGGGCCGTCAGGAAGGCATCCAGGATCGGCGCATCCTCGCCCTCATGGGTCGAGGCCGCCAGCAGCGTCGCGTTGCGCAAGGGGGCATCGGGCGGCGCGGGCACCGAGGCCGGGTCCAGCAGTTTCAGGTCCAGCCGGGGCAACAGCGCCGAACTGGGCAGCCCAAGCGTCAGCAGGCGGGCCTCGCTGGCCTGGTCCTGGGCCGACAGTGCCGCGATTCGGCCCAGCATGGGGCGGATGATGCGCGGGAATCGACCCCAGGTTCCGGCCGACCGTTCCGACAGCCGTGCACCGATCAGGGCCTGCGCCACGCCGCGTTCGGCCAGCAGGCGCGACCGCAATGGCCAGAACTCGGCCTCGATGCTGACGGCCAGACGGGGGCGGCAGGCGCCCAGAAAGCGGTCCAGTGATCCGGGCAGGTCCAGGGGGGCCAGCATCGCGGGCAGACCCCAGCCCGCCGCAAGATCGCGCCCCGTTTCGCTGTTGGCGGTGATCTGCACGGAATGGCGTTGCGCCAGAAGGTGGATCACCTGCCGCGCCGATGTCAGTTCGCCCACCGACGCGCCATGCACCCAGATCGTGGCGGGATCGGGTCGCGGGCCGGAAACCAGCCTCTCGCGCAGGGTGGCCGGTCCGCCCAGGCCCGCGCGCAGCCGCAGCGCGGCTTCTGCGATGCGGGTCGTTGCGGTATAGATCATGGGAAAGTCACCCTCGCGTCGGGTCGAAGTGGAGGTGGGTACCGGAATCGAACCGGTCTTCACGGATTTGCAATCCGGTGCGTAACCTCTCCGCCAACCCACCGCCGTCGAGAGTGGGCATGGCTTAATGGATTGCGCGGCGCCTTGCAAGACGCGATCTGACCGATGCCGCGACCTGTCACGTCCGGCGTTGCCCAGTTCGTGCAAACATGGCAATAAGCGGTCAAAGAGGTCGAGCAGAGGTTCCCCGACATGAGCGATTTCGCCACCCGGCGCACGATGATGGTGGACACGCAGGTCCGCCCCAGTGACGTGACCAAATTCCCGGTGATCGAGGCGATGCTGGACATCCCGCGCGAGGACTTCGTTCCGGCCAGCCGCCGCTCGGTCGCCTATTCCGGTGAGAATCTGGACATTGGCAACGGCCGCGTGCTGCTGGAACCGCGCACGCTGGCCAAGCTGGTCGATGCGCTGGACATCCAGCCCGACGAGCTGGTTCTGGATCTGGGCTGCGGCTATGGCTATTCGGCCGCGGTGATGTCGCGCATGGCCGAGGCGGTCGTCGCCATCGAGGACAGCGAGGAGCTGGCGGCCGAGGCCGAGACGCGCCTGTCGGATGCCGGCATGCACAACGTCGCGGTCCTGAAGGCCGAGCTGACCGAAGGCGCCCCCAAGCAGGGCCCCTATGACGTCATCCTGATCGAGGGTGCGGTCGAGGATGTTCCCCCCGCGATCATGGACCAGCTGCGCGATGGCGGCCGCATCGCGGCCCTGTTCCGCGAAGGCAATCTGGGGGTCGCCCGCATCGGGCACCGGCTGAACGGCCGCGTCAGCTGGCGCTATTGCTTCAATGCCAATGCGCCGATGCTGAAGGGTTTCGATCGCGCCCGAGGGTTCTCTCTGTGAGGCCGCTGGCCCGCCTTGCCGGCGTTGCGCTGCTGGGGCTGGCCGCCGCCATGCCCGCGCGGGCCGAATCGCTGGCCGACACGATGGTCGCCGCCTACCGCCATTCGGCGCTGATCGAACAGAACCGGGCCGTGCTGCGGGCCGCCGACGAAGACGTCGCCGCCGCCGTGGCGGCGCTGCGTCCGGTGGTGGAATGGGTCGCCAGCTATGGCGCCGCGCGGACCGAAGGGGACACGACGCGTCGCTCGACCTCGCTGGAACTGAACGCCAGCCTGACGCTCTATGATTTCGGTCGGTCGCAGCTGGCCATCGACGGCGCCAAGGAACAGGTTCTGGCGACCCGTCAGGCGCTTGTGGCGATCGAGCAGCAGGTGCTGCTGGATGCGGCGCTGGCCTATTTCAACGTGCGCGAGGCGATCCAGCAGGTCGCCCTGCAGCAGAACTCGGTCGAGGTGCTGTCGCGCGAACGCCAGGCCGCCCAGGACCGCTTCGACGTGGGCGAGATCACCGTCACCGACGTGGCGCTGGCCGACGCCCAGCTGGCCGCCACCCGCGCCAGCCTGGCCGCCGCGAATGGTGATCTGGAGGTCCAGCGCGAGGCCTATCTGGCCGTGACGGGCAAGCTGCCCGTGTCGCTGTCGGCGCCGCCGCCGCTGCCCAAGCTGCCCGCCACGCTGAACGAAGCGCGCGCCATCGCGCAGCGCACCCATCCTTCGGTGTTGCAGGCGCAGCGCAGCGCCGCGGCCGCCGAAATCGGCGTGGCCGCCGCCGCTGCCGAACGCAACCCGACCCTGTCGGGAACGGCGGGCGTCGGTGTCAGCCGTCAACCCCAGGCCCTGCTGAACGGCGGTTACGGCAGCACCAACGATGCCTCGGTCGGGCTGCGGTTGAACCAGACGATCTATTCGGGCGGACGCCTGTCGGCGGCCCATCGCAAGGCCATGGCGCAGCGCGACCAAGTGCGCTCATCGCTGTTGAACACGGCGCGCCAGGTCAGCCAGACGGTCGGCGAGACATGGGCGAATATCGACGTGGCACGCGCGCAGATCACCGCCATCGCCGAGCAGATCTCGGCCGCCCAGCAGGCCTATGACGGCGTGCGCGAGGAAGCCCTGCTGGGCGCGCGGACGACGCTGGACGTGCTGGACGCGGAACAATCGCTGCTGGAGGCGCGGGCCGATCGCATCACGGCGGAATCCAACCTGCAGTTAGCGCATTATCAACTTCTGGCTGCTATGGGTCTGTTGACGGTAGAAAACCTGAAACTGGGAATTCCGACCTATGACCCATCGCAATACTACAACGCCGTGCGCAATGCGCCGGCCACCAGCAAGCAGGGCGAAAGCCTGGACCGCGTGCTGCGCGCCATCGGCCGCAACTGATCCTCTGACCGGTGGTTTGCGGCATGGCTAGGCCGCGTCGCAAACCCGCCCCGGCCCCCGCACTGCGCCTGTCCCGCAAGCGCCGCGGCAACCGCTTCACCCGCCCCCAGATCGCACAAGTGACGTCGGACGCCCTGCGCCTGCGGGCCGATATCGGCACTACGGTCCGCACCATCCGCACCATGATTGACGCGGATCCGACAGTGCTGAGCATTGCCGAACCGTCGGTCGTTCCACCGCGCCCGACGCTGTTCCGCATCTGGCAGGCCTGCTGCGCGCGCATCCTGACCCGTCTGGAACCGCCGGCGCCTACGGTGCCGGAACCGGTCATCCAGCCTGCGCCGCCGGTTGAACAGCCGGAACCCGCGCCCATCCCCACGGCGCAGGACATCGCGCGGATCGTCATGTCCCATCCCGACCTGCGGGATCAGCTGCACTCGGCCGTTCATGAAAAGCTGGAGGGCGAGATGGGGCAGAAATTCTCGGCGAACCTGCGGGCGGTGATCCGTGCCCAGGTCGCCATGGCGGTCGAAGACAGGCTGGTCGACCTTTAGGCGGCTTCAGTTCAGCATCTTTTCGGGGTCCACGCTTTCAAAACCGCGCCGGACCTCGAAATGGACGAAACCGTCATTGCCGGCCTTGCCGAGGCTTTGTCCCGCGCTGACGGTGTCGCCCTTGGCGACATCCACCCCGTCCAACCCGGTATAGACCGTCATCAGGTCGCCTTCGTGGCGGACGACGATGATCGGGACGCCGGACGTGTCGCGGGTGATCGCGGCCACGCTGCCAGCCCCGGCCGCCGTCACGGGCGTCCCGGAAGGGGCGGCAATGTCGATGCCGTCGTTTTTGCCTTTTTCATAGATCCGGATGATCGACCCCGAAACCGGCATCCGCAGCGGTCCGCCCCCCGACGCCGCGGTCCGTGTCGCCCCAAGATCCGTCGTCGGCGCATCCGGCTTCGGTTCGGATGCAGGGGCGGTGGTTTCATCGGGCAGGGGGGTCTCGGCAGAAGGCGGCTTGGGGGTCGGGCTGCCGGTGCCGGGAACGGTGGTCGCCAAGACATCGGGTTTCGTGCCGGGCCTGGGGACGATCAGGCGCTGTCCGACCCGCAGGTCCATATTCGCGGGCAGGCCGTTCCACGACGCCAGATCCTGCACCGTCACGTCATATTTGCGGGCGATCGACCATGCGGTTTCGCCCGAAGCCACGACATGTTCCGAAGGCGTCTGCGGAGAGGGGGCCGCGGCTTTGGTGCCCGTGCCCTTGGCAAAGGGATCGGTGACGATGGCCGCGATGCCGGTCGGTCGTGCCACGGTGCCCTGAGCGACCTTGGTGGGCAGGACCAGCACCGCCCCGCTGCGCAGGGGCGCATCGGCGGGCAGGGCGTTATGGGACGCCAGCTGCCCCGCATCCAGCCCCAGCCGGGCTGCGACGGTGGCCGGCGTATCGCCCGCCTGCGCGACCGCCACCTGGCCGTTGGCAAAGGTGATCACGCCACGGTTGTCCGGCTGGGGGCGGGGTGCTGCCTGCGCCGCGGCCGGGGCGGTGTCCAGGCCGCCATTCATCCAGCCGCGCAGATCGGGGTCGAAGCCGCCCTCGGTGCCGCAGGACGCCAAGGCAAGGGACGCGACGACGACGCCAGCGACACGACAAGAGCCATTCTTCATGATGATATCCTCAGCCTGCCTGTAATCGGCCGGGGGTCATGTCTGGCCCAACCCCTCGACCAGCGGAACGAACCGGACCTGTCGCAGCTCGTCATAGTCGAACCCGGTTTCGGATCGGCTGACGCGGATCAGGGTCTGGACCGCGTCCGACTGACCGACAGGAACCACCATGATACCGCCGATCTTCAGCTGTGCCAACAAGGGGCCGGGCGGATCTTCGGCGGCGGCGGTCACAAGAATGCGGTCGAAGGGGGCCTGGTCGGGCAAACCGCGCGATCCGTCGCCCACCTGCGCGATGATATTATGCAGGCCCAGTTGACGGAAGGTGGCCTCGGCCTCCTGGACAAGGCGGCGGTGGCGGTCGACGGTATAGACGCGGCGGCACAGCCCAGAGAGGATCGCCGCCTGATAGCCCGAGCCGGTGCCCACCTCCAGCACGGTGTCGCGCGGCCCGACCGACAGCGCCTGCGTCATCAGGCCGACCACGGATGGCTGGCTGATCGTCTGGCCGCAGGGGATGGGCAGGGGGGTGTCCTCATAGGCGCGGTCGGCGAACTGGCCGCGTACGAACAGCCCGCGGTCGATCCCCTCCATCGCTTCCAGCACGCGGGGATCGGTGACGCCCCGCGACCGCAGTTGGAACAGAAAGCGCATCTTGCGTTCGGCCGGGCTGTCCTGGGGTTCGTCGTTCATTCGGCAGCCTCGCCGGGAAGGGTCAGGTCGTTCAGCGCCCGGCCCAGGCCCACCAGCGAATCATGGCAGGTCAGATCGGCGCGCATCGGCGTGACCGAGACATAACCCTCCAGGTTCACCGCGACATCGGTGCCGTCCTGCGCGGGCGCCTGCTGCGATCCGCCCGCGATCCACATGAAGCGCCGCCCGTTCGGCGCGGTCTGCGGCACGACGCCGAAGCTGCTGCCGTGGCGCTTGCCCTGGCGGGCGACGCGGATGCCCTGCACGGCCGCGGCGGCGACGGGCGGGAAGTTGATGTTGTAGAACAGCCGGAAATCCGCGTCCGATGTCCAGTCGCCATGATCCAGCAACCGCCGGATCACCGTTGCACCGTGCAGACGCGCGGCCTCGAAGGGATCGTCCAGCTTGGCGGTCTCCGGGCCCAGATATTGCGACAGGGCGATGGCGGGAAGACCCTGCAGGGCCGCCTCCATCGCGCCGCCAATGGTGCCGGAATACATCGCGTTCTCTCCGGCATTGTTGCCGCGGTTGACGCCCGACAGCACCAGGTCGGGCAGGGCGTCGGCCATGATGTCGCCGACGGCCGCCAACACGCAATCGGCGGGGCTGCCCTCGGCCGCGAAGCGGCGGGGGGCCAGTTCGGCGACCATGGTGGGGTGGGAATAGCTGATGCAATGACCGACGCCCGATTGCTCGAACGCGGGGGCCACGGTCCAGACCTGTCCGTCGGGGCCGGCAAGTTGCGTCGCGATCTGGTGCAGCACCTCGAGGCCCGGTGCGTTGATGCCGTCGTCATTGGTGATGAGAATGCGCATCCTGCCCCCTTGTAATCAGGCCCTGCATGTCCGGCACCGGCGGGATTTTGCCTTTGCACGCGGATGTGACCTTGCCTTTGCTTAGCCGTCGCATGGTCGCGCTTCAACCCGAACATGCGCAACCGTGATGGCGGGGGGCGGAAAGCGGTTTGACCTGACATGCGGGGCGATGCATCCTTGACGCAACGAAACGGACCGCGACGCGTATGCAGATATACCTTCCCATCGCCGAGGTCTCGGTCAATGCCTTCACCCTGATGGGTTTGGGCGGCCTTGTCGGCGTCATGAGCGGGCTTTTCGGTGTCGGCGGCGGTTTCCTGATCACGCCCCTGCTGTTTTTCATCGGCATTCCGCCCACCATCGCCGTTGCGACCGGCGCGAACCAGGTGGTGGCGTCCTCGGTTTCGGGGGTTCTGGCGCATATGAAGCGCAAGACCGTCGATTTCCGCATGGGGGGCGTGCTGCTGGCGGGCGGGCTGATCGGGTCCGGTCTGGGCGTTCTGGTTTTCAACATCTTGCAGCGGCTGGGCCAGGTCGAGCTGGTCGTGCAGCTGTGCTATGTCGTGTTTCTGGGCCTGATCGGCGGGATGATGCTGCAGGAAAGCCTGCGCGCCCTGCGCCGCGCCCGACATCCGACCGGTCGCCGGCGGCTGCATCAGCACAACTGGGTCCACCGCCTGCCCTTCAAGATGAAGTTCCGGACCTCGGGGCTCTATATCAGCGTCATCCCGCCCTTGCTGGTGGGTGTGGCGGTCGGCGTGCTGGCGGCGATCATGGGGGTCGGGGGCGGCTTCATCATGGTGCCCGCGATGATCTATCTGCTGGGGATGCCGACCAAGGTGGTGGTGGGGACATCGCTGTTCCAGATCACCTTTGTGACGGCCTTCACGACGCTGATGCATGCCGTCAGCTATAACACCGTGGACGTGATGCTGGCGCTGCTGCTGATTGTTGGGGGCGTCATCGGGGCGCAGATCGGCACCACGCTGGGCGCGAAACTGCGGGCCGAACAGCTGCGGATCCTGCTGGCGCTCTTGGTGCTGGCAGTCTGCGCCAAGCTGGCGCTGGATCTGTTCCTGACGCCCGATGACCTGTATTCCATCGTCACGCGGGTGCGCTGATGTCCCGACATGCCCCCCTGATCGCCCTGATCGTCGCGCTGCTGCTGCCGGGGGTGGTTGCCGCGCAGTCGCAGGGATCGCTGATGCCCGCAGACGATACGGGCGCGGGCTATCCGCTGTTTCCCGATCCGGGCCGTCCGCGCAGCGCGGTCCCCGAAAACGTGCCGAAACCGGCCGAACAGGTGGTGGCGGGTCTGTCGGATGATTCGGTCTCGATCACCACCAGCTTCGACGGGTCCGAGATCCTGATCTATGGCGCCATCCGCCGCGAGGCGCCGATCCCCGAAGGCCGGCTGGACGTGATCGTCACCATCGAGGCACCTTCGCAGCCGATGACCATCTGGCGCAAGCAGCGGCGCCTTGGCATCTGGGTCAACACCGAACGGGTCGAGGTCGGTGCGGCGCCTAGCTACTATGCCGTGTCCAGCACCGGGCCCCTGGACCAGATTCTGCTGCCCGGATGGGACAGCCGCTATCGCATTTCGCTGCCGCAGGCGCTGCGGGCCTTCGAGGGTGCCCCCGAGGTCGCGGATGCCCCGGCCTTCACGCAGGCCATGGTGCGGCTGCGCGAAGATGACGGCCATTTCCGGCTGGACGAGGGTGGGATCGAGCTGGCGCAGGATACGCTGTTCCGGGCCGACATCCGGTTGCCCGCCAACCTGTTGGAGGGGGATTACAAGACCCGGATCTTCCTGCTGCGCGACGGCCAGGTCATCGATGTCCACCGCGCCGCCATCGAGGTGCGCAAGGTGGGGCTGGAACGCTGGCTCTATAACTTGGCCTTCGACCAGCCGCTTCTCTACGGGCTGATGTCGCTGGCGGTGGCAGTCCTGGCGGGCTGGGGTGCCTCGGCCGGGTTCCGCAAGCTGCGGCGCGCTTGACCGGGCCCAACGAAGACCCTGAAATGCGACAGGCCCTGCGACGGTTCGCAGGGCCTGCTCCTCCCCCTTGGTGCGGTCCCGACCCCTCCACTGGTCCGGTCCGCGGGGTGTTCCTTCAGGCTGAAATCAGCTCGGCTTGGCGCACGATGACTTCGGCTTGCTTGATCGAGGCGATGTCGACCAGACGTCCCTTGTACACGGTCGCCCCCGCGCCGTCTCGCTTTGCCTGCTCCATCGCGGCAAGAATTTCGCGGGCCTCAGTGACGGCGGCCTCGTTGGGGGAAAAGACCTGGTTGCACAGCGCGACTTGGCTGGGATGGATCGCCCATTTGCCGACCATGCCAAGCGTGGCCGAGCGGCGAGCCTGGGCAATGAAGCCGTCCTGATCGCTGAAATCGCCATAGGGGCCGTCGACTGGCAGCAACCCATGCGTCCGGCAGGCCGCCACGATGGCCGTCTGCGCCCAGTGCCAGGGATCGGGCCAGTATTTCTGCCCGTCGCGCACCATGTAGTAGTTTTCCTGCGTGCCGCCGATGCCGGTGGTGGCCATGCCCATGGATGCCGCGAAATCGGCGGCGCCCAGGCTGATGGCCTGCATGCGCGGGGATGCGGCGGCGATCTCCTCGACATGGCAGATGCCTGCGGCGGATTCGATGATCACCTCGAAGGCGATGGGCTTGGTCCGGCCCTTGGCGCGTTCGACGGCGGTGACCAGCGCATCGACGGCATAGATGTCGGAGGCGTTCCCGACCTTGGGGATCATGATCTGGTCCAGCCGGTCACCCGCCTGTTCCAGCAGATCGATCACGTCGCGATACCACCAGGGCGTATCCAGCCCGTTGATGCGCACCGACAGCGTCTTGGTCCCCCAATCCACGTCGCCGATCGCCTGGATGATGTTCGACCGGGCGCGGTCCTTGTCGTCGGGGGCGACCGAATCCTCGAGGTCGAGGTTGATCACGTCGGCTTCGGATTTTGCCATCTTCGGGAACAGGGCCTCGCGCGATCCGGGGCCGAAAAGCTGGCAGCGGTTCAGGCGGGCAGGCGGCAGCGGTTGGGAACGAAAGCTCATGCAAGGGTCCAGTTCGGAAAGATTCGGGACTGGCTTGGTAATAATCTTTCGCTGCGGATGCATCAAGGGCTTTCCTGCAGCGCGGCGAGGCGGACTGATGCGCTTGACGGGCGGGGCGGTTTGGGCGCAGGACCACGGCCATGTCTTGACGCCTCAGGAGGAACAGATGACGCGGACGGTTTATGTGAACGGCGATTACCTGGCCGAGGATCGCGCGACGGTGTCGATCTTTGATCGCGGCTTCCTGATGGCCGATGGCGTCTATGAGGTCGTCAGCGTGCTGGGCGGCAAGCTGATCGATTTCGACGGTCACATGGTGCGCCTGAAGCGGTCGCTGTCGGAGCTGGCCATCACCAACCCGCTGGATGACGACGCCTATCTGGAGGCGCATCGCCGGCTGATCGCGGAAAACGGCATCACCGACGGGATGATCTATCTGCAGGTGACGCGGGGCAACCCGGGCGACCGCGATTTCGCCTATCCGCCCGCCGACACGGTGCCGACGGTGGTAATGTTCACGCAATCAAAGCCCGGCTTGGCCCATGCGCCCGCCGCCAAGACCGGCTGGAAGGTGATCAGCGTCGAGGATCTGCGTTGGGGTCGCCGCGACATCAAGACAGTGCAGCTGCTGTACCCCTCGATGGCCAAGATGGAGGCCAAGGCGCGTGGTGCCGATGACGCCTGGATGGTCGAGGACGGCCGCGTGACCGAAGGCACCAGCAACAATGCCTATATCGTCAAGAACGGCACGATCATTACGCGCGAACTGAGCCACGACATTCTGCACGGCATCACCCGCGCCGCCGTGCTGCGCTTTGCCGCCGAGGCTCAGATGAAGGTCGAGGAGCGGTCGTTCACGATTGCCGAGGCGCAGGACGCGGACGAGGCCTTTGTCACCTCGGCCTCGGCCTTTGTGATGCCGGTGGTCGAGATCGACGGTGCGACGGTCGGCGACGGGTCGGTCGGCCCGGTCGCGGCACGGCTGCGCGAGATCTATCTGGAAGAGACGATGAAGACCGCCGTCTGATTTGTGATCTGATTTGCGTCCCGCGACGCCGGGGGGCTGGCCGCCCCCCGGACCCCCCCGCGCGGCGCCCTGCATGGTGGGTCAGAGGCCGCTTGCGGCCAGCGTTTCGGCGATGACCGGCGCCAGCCGGGCGGCCCATTCGACCTGACCTTCGGGGGTCGCGATCAGGTCGTTGCGGATTTCGATCAACATGTTGGGACGGTTGTGCGACAGGGCGTGGCGGTCGATCGAATCGCCGTCGAGATGTCCGGTATACGGCTGGTTTTCCCCCGTCACCCATCCTTGGTCGCGGCAGGCCTGCACCATCGCCGGACCAAGCCGCGCATCATGGTGTGAATAGAGAATGCCGACCTGCCAGGGGCGCGGCGGGCGGCCCTTCAGCTGCGGGGTGAAGCTGTGGATCGCGCAGATGCAGCGGTCTGGATGCCCATCGGCCAACGCGCCCAAGGCCGCGTGATAGGGGCGGTGCAGCCGCGCCAGGCGGCGTTCGCGTTCGGCCTGATCGGCATGTTTGTTGGCCGGAATGACCGTCCCGTCGTAAAGCCGCATCAGCAGGGTCGGGTCGTCCTCGCCCCGGTTGGGGTCGATCACCAGCCGCGAGAAATGCGACAGGATCGCGGGGGCATCCATGATCTGCGCCAAGCGCCGCGTCAGCCCTGCCGCCCCCACGTCGAAGGCGATATGGCGCGCCATGTCGGCAGCCGCGATGCCCAGATCGCCACCCGACACCCAGTCGGGCACGTGATTCGCGGCATGATCACAGGTGATCAGCCAGCGGGAGGGGCGTGTCGCGCCTTCGATCCGGAAGGGTGGGTGCGTCATGGTTTGGTCATCACTGTTGCTGCAGGTTGTCTACGACGGATGCGCGGCAGACGCCAGTTGCCGACACGCTGCAATTGCGGCATAGATAGCGCTAAACTTAGATAGGGCGGGATGATGAGACGACATCGCAACGTGAAGATCGTGGCAACCCTTGGTCCGGCATCTTCGACCAAGGAAGTGATCCGCGATCTGTTCGAGGCAGGGGCCGACGTGTTCCGCCTGAACATGAGCCATGGCAGCCATGACGACCATCGGGAACGGTACAACACCATCCGCGAGATCGAGGCCGACACCGGCCGGCCGATCGCCATTCTGGCTGACCTTCAAGGGCCGAAGCTGCGCGTCGGCCCCTTTGGTTCGGGTCCGCAGGATCTGGAGGTCGGCGACAAGTTCCGCTTCGATCTGGATGGCACGCCGGGCGACAAGACCCGTGTTCAGCTGCCCCACCCGGAAATCTTCGCTGCCCTGATCGAGGGCAGCGAGCTGCTGGTCAACGACGGCAAGATCCGCCTGACGGTCGAAAGCTGCGGCGCCGATTTCGCCGAATGCGTCGTCACCGTCGGGGGCACCATCTCCGACCGCAAGGGCGTGAACGTCCCCGATGTCGTGCTGCCGCTGGCCGCCCTGTCGGACAAGGACCGCGCGGACCTGGAATTCGCCTGCGAACTGGGCGTCGACTGGCTGGCCCTGTCCTTTGTGCAACGCGCCGAGGATGTCGAGGAAGCCATCGCGCTGGCCAAGGGCCGCGCCGCAGTGCTGTCCAAGATCGAGAAACCTGCCGCCGTGCGCGCCTTCGACGAGATCCTGAAGGTCTCGGACGGGATCATGGTCGCGCGTGGTGATCTGGGGGTGGAATTGCCGGTCTATTCCGTGCCGCCGATCCAGAAGCGCCTGGTGCGCCTGTGCCGCAGCGCCGCCAAGCCGGTGATCGTCGCGACCCAGATGCTGGAATCGATGATCGACAGCCCGATGCCCACCCGGGCGGAGGTCAGCGATGTCGCCAACGCCATCTATGAAGGCGCCGATGCCGTCATGCTGTCGGCCGAAAGCGCCGCCGGCAGCTTCCCGATCGAAGCCGTACAGACGATGGACAATGTCGCGAAGTCGGTCGAGGCGGACAAGAACTATCGCTCGATCATCGAGGCCGCGCGCAATGCCAGCCTGTCCTCGGTCCCCGACGCCATCGTCACCGCCGCGCGTGAAATTGCGGAAACCACCGATGTTGCGGCGATCTGCGCCTTCACCCAATCGGGCAAGACGGTCAGTCTGGTGGCGCGCGAACGCCCCCGCGTGCCGATCATCGCGCTCAGCCCGCTGGAATCGGTGACCCGCCGGCTGTGTCTGACCTGGGGGACGCATTGCGTCATCACCCCACGCCTCAGCCGGTTCAAGGAAGCTGTGGTCAACGCGACCCGCGCCGCGCGCGATCACAAGTTCGCCGATGAAACCCGGCAGGTCGTGGTCATCGCGGGGGTGCCCTTCAACGTCGCAGGCACCACCAACATCATCCGGATCGCGCCCTGCGACGACCGGCTGATCTTTGCCTCGGACGCCGAATGATGCTGGCGGCGGATCTTCTGCTGCTGGCCGGCATCGCGCTTTGCGCCCTGTCGCTGGTGCTGGCCGTCGTGCAGCTGGCGCGCACGCAGGCGCCCCGTGCCGCGATCCTGACCTTCATGGCCGGGATCGTGGTGCTGGTGAGCGGCGCATCCGTCGATCCCGATCCCTTCCACCCCAGTGACGTGGCATCCGCGTTCCATCGCGTGACGGGGATCGGTTCGGCCGGCTGATTGGGGTTGCCAATTGCGGGGCGCCGTCCTATACGGCGCCCTTCCTTACACATGCGGCCGGCCGATCATGGCATTGCCGAGTCGCATGATCACTCTGACGAAGGAGACGAAAATGCCGAAGATGAAGACCAAGTCGGCCGCGAAAAAGCGGTTCTCGATGACGGCCTCGGGCAAGGTCAAGGCAGGTCAGGCCGGCAAACGCCACGGCATGATCAAGCGCACGACCAAGTTCATCCGCGACGCTCGCGGGACGACGGTGCTTTGCGATGCAGACGCCAAGATCGTCAAGAAATACATGCCCTACGCTCGCTGATCAGGAGAACCACACATGTCCCGCGTTAAATCCGGCAAGGTGACCCACGCTCGCCACAAGAAAGTCCTCGATCAAGCCAAGGGCTATTATGGCGCGCGTTCGCGCAACTTCCGCACCGCCACCCAGGCCGTCGACAAGGCCAACCAATACGCGACCCGCGACCGCAAGAACCGCAAGCGCAACTTCCGCGCCCTGTGGATCCAGCGGATCAACGCCGCCGTCCGCATGGTCGACGCCGAGATGACCTATTCGCGCTTCATCAACCTGCTGTCGAAAGCCGGCATCGAGGTTGACCGCAAGGTCCTGGCCGATCTGGCCGTGAACGAGCCCGAAGCCTTCGGTGCCATCGTCGCACAAGCCAAGGCCGCTGCCTGATCCTTCGGGGCAGATGCCGACATTGAAAGGCCCGTTCCCGCGCAGGGGGCGGGCCTTTTTCGTGCCGCGAACGTGATGGGCCGTGCAGATTGCCGGGGTCGGACCGCCCGCATATCTTGCCCCCATGAGAACCCTGAACAAGCTGTCGCGGGAAATCGCGATCCTGGCCGTGATCGCCACATTGGCGGTCTTCAACCTGTTCGGCCATGGCGCGCTGGCCCCCGCTGCCGGGATCGGCGGCGCGCTGTCGTTCCTGTGGCTGATGGGGGTGATGGTCTGGGGCGCATCCGCCGTCGTCCGCCACGCCGAGGCCCTGGCCGAACGTCTGGGCGAACCATACGGCACGCTGATCCTGACCTTGGCCGTCGTCTGCATCGAGGTGGCGCTGATCGGGTCGGTGATGTTGTCGGGCGATGGCGGCCCGACCTTGGCGCGCGACACGATGTTCGCGGTGGTGATGATCGTGCTGAACGGGCTGGTGGGGCTGTCGCTGCTGCTGGGGGCGCTGCGGCATGGCGAACAGAGCTATAATTTCGCGGGCGCCTCGTCCTTCCTGACGGTGCTGGTACCCTTGGCGGTCTTTGCGCTGGTGCTGCCGGATTACACCATCTCCAGCAGGGACGGCAGCTTCACGGGCGGGCAGGCGCTGTTCTTTTCCATCGTGACCTTCGCGCTCTACCTGGTATTCCTGTCGATCCAGACCGTGCGCCATCGCGGCTTCTTCACCGAACCCGAGGATCCCCCCGTCATCCGACACGGCGATGCCAGCTATGCCACCTGGGCACATGGGTTGTTGCTGGTGGCGACCCTGCTGCCGATCGTGCTGCTGTCCAAGAAAATGGCGGGCTTCGTCGATCACGGCATCAATGCCATGTCGCTGCCTGCGGCACTTGGCGGCGTTGTCATCGCCACCATCGTTCTGGCATCAGAGGGGATGTCGGCGGTCCGTGCCGCCCTGTCGAACCGTCTGCAACGCGCGGTGAACCTCTGCCTGGGGGCGGCGTTGTCCACCATCGGGCTGACGGTGCCTGCGGTGCTGATCATCGGCATGGCCACGGGGCAGGGGGTGATCCTGGGCCTTGGGCCGCAGATGCAGGTGCTGCTGGCGCTGACGCTGCTGACCTGCGTGCAGACCTTCGGGGCGCGCCGGACCAATGTTCTGCATGGCGCCGTCCATCTGGTGCTGTTCCTGGCCTATCTGGCCCTGATCCTGGAGCCGTGATGACAACCGAACCCGTCAAGGTGCCGCTGGCCTTCCGACCTCTGGGGGCGATCGGCACGGTGATGACCGCGCGCCGCAACCTGTTGGAGCTGATCCCCGGCATCGCGGTCCGCCAGCCCATCGTGTCGGGCAAGACGGGGCTGCGCTGGCACATGGTCATGGATCCCGGCGCACTGCGACACATCCTGAAGGACCGGGTCGAGGATTACCCCAAGTCGGTGACGACCAAGCTGATCCTGCAACCCGCCATCGGCAGCAGCATGTTCGTGGCCGAAGGCGCCCATTGGCGCTGGCAGCGCCGCGCCGCCGCCCCCGCCTTTGCCCACCGCCATGTCGAGGCGCTTGGCCCCGTGATGACCGCCGCCGCCGAGGCGTCGTCGCGTCGGTTGGCCGCCGCGCGGGGTCCGGTGGACCTGTTTCAGGAAACCGTCGCCGCGACATTCGAGGTCATTTCCGATGTGACATTTTCCGGTGACGGCATGTTCGACCGCGATCATGTCCACAAATCGATCGACGCCTATATCGCGCAGACGGCCAAGGTGTCGCTGATGGACGTCTTGGGGCTGCCCGCATGGCTGCCGCGTCCGGGGCGTCTGTTCGCGGGGCCGGGGCTGAAGCGGATGAAGGCGGTTGCCGACAAGGCCATCGCCGCCCGCGCCAAGGCCCCCAAGGACGGCGCGCCTGATCTGCTGGACCTGCTGCTGGACGCCCAGGACCCCGAGACCGGCCGCGCCATGAACCGCGACGAGCTGCGCGACAACCTGCTGACCTTCATCGTCGCGGGGCATGAAACCACCGCGCTGACCCTGGGCTGGGCGCTGTATTTGATGGCCTTTGACCCTGCCATCCAGGAACGCGCGGCGGCCGAGGCCCGTGCCGTTCTGGGTGACCGCGCCGCCACCGCCGCCGATTACGGGCAGCTGCCCCTGATCCAGCGCATCGTGAACGAAACGCTGCGCCTTTATCCACCTGCCGCCTTCCTGTCGCGGACCGCGCAGGCGCCGGACACGCTCTGCGGACGGCAGGTAAAGCCCGGCGACACGGTGATGATCCCCGTCTATGCGCTGCACCGCCATCACCTGCTGTGGGACCGGCCCGACGATTTTGACCCCGACCGTTTCCTGACCACGCCCGACCGCTATGCCTTTTTGCCCTTTGGGGCGGGGCCGCGCATCTGCATCGGCGCCAGCTTTGCCCTGCAGGAGGCCGTGATCATCCTGTCCACACTGCTGGCCCGTTTCCGGTTCAAAGCCGTTCCCGGCCGCGATCCGCAACCCCGGATGATCCTGACCCTGCGCCCCGAAGGCGGCGTCTGGCTGGAGGTCGAACCCCGCCGCGGCCCAGCCTGAACCTTGCGTCTGCTCACATGAGTGTTACAGGATGCGCAAAGTTTTAGCAGCCTGGGGACCGTGATGAGCGCCATCATCGACTTTCTGAACACCATCTTCTGGGGTTACGTGCTGATCTATGGCCTTCTGGCCGTCGGTCTCTACTTCACCTTCCGCCTTGGACTGCTGCAATTCGTGCATTTCGCCGAAATGTGGCGCTGTGTGCGCGGTTCGGACGAAACCGACCGCAACGGCATCTCGCCGTTCCAGGCGCTGTCGGTGTCGCTGGCCAGCCGCGTGGGCACCGGCAACATCGCGGGCGTCGCGGTCGCGCTGACGCTTGGTGGTCCGGGGGCGATCTTCTGGATGTGGATGGTGGCGCTGGTCGGCATGGCCACGGCCTATGCGGAATCGACGCTGGCCCAGCTTTACAAGGTGCATGGCACGGATGGCATGTACCGGGGCGGACCGGCCTATTACATCTCGCGCGGGTTGCGCATGAACTGGCTGGCGGGGCTGTTCGCGGTGTCGCTGATCATCTCGTTCGGGCTGGTCTTCAACGCGGTCCAGGCCAATTCCATCGCGCAGGCGGTCGAGGTGGCGTTCGGCATCAACCCGGCCATCGTCGGTGTCATCGTCGCGGCCCTGTCGGGCGTCATCATCTTCGGCGGCATTCCCCAGATCGCGCGCACCGCGCAGATGGTGGTTCCGCCGATGGCGGGGATCTATCTGCTGACCGCGATCGTCGTTCTGGCCATGAACCTGCCCGCCGTGCCGGGCATCCTGACGGGCATCGTCAAATCCGCATTCGGCCTGCAAGAGGCTGTCGGCGGTGTCACCGGCGGTGTCATGGCGGCGGCGCTGAACGGCATCAAGCGGGGCCTCTTCTCGAACGAGGCCGGCATGGGGTCCGCCCCCAACATCGCGGCCGTGGCCGTTCCCGCCCCCCATCACCCATCCAGCCAGGGCTTCGTCCAGGCCTTGGGCGTCTTCATCGACACCATTCTGGTCTGCACGGCCACGGCGGTGATGATCCTTCTGGCCGATGTCATGCCCTCGGACCAGCTGACGGGCGTGAACCTGACGCAGGCCGCGCTGGCCGATCATTTCGGCGGTTTCGGCCATATCTTCGTGGCGGTCGCGATCTTCTTCTTCGCCTTCACCTCGATCATCGGCAATTACAGCTATGCCGAAAATGCCCTGTCCTTCCTGGGCGCGGGAAAGACCGGCATCCTGATCCTGCGCCTTGCGGCGCTGGCGATGGTGATCTGGGGATCGCTGCAGGCCGTCACCACGGTCTTCAACTTTGCCGATGCCAGCATGGGGCTGATGGCCACGATCAACCTGATCGCCATCGTCGCGCTGTCGGGCACCGTGGCGCATGTGACGCGCGACTATCTGCGTCAGCGCAAAGCCGGCAAGGAGCCCGAATTCCACATCGCCGACCACCCCGGCATCGCGCCGGGCGTCAAGGGCGATATCTGGAACTGACCGAACTTGGGTCGCGCGGGTGGGCCAAGGCTTCCCCCGCGCGGCCCTGCATGCTAACGCGGGGCCAACTGGAATGAGGCCCCCGATGGACGATCTGACCCCGCTGCGCCAGCTTTGGCTTGACCGCATCAACTCTGCCACCGATCCCGCCGCCATCGAGGAGGTGCGTCTTGCCGCCCTTGGCAAGAAGGGCGAGATCAGCCTGAAGATGCGCGAACTGGGCAAGATGACGCCCGAGGAACGCCAGACCATCGGCCGCAGCCTGAACGAGCTGCGCGACGAGATCGACGCCGCCCTGCGCGCGCGCAAACTGTCGTTGGAAGATGCCGCGCTGGAGGCGCGCCTGGCCGAGGAATGGCTGGACGTCACCCTGCCGGGCCGTCCGCGCCCCCGCGGCACGATCCACCCGATCACCCAAGTGACCGAGGAGATTACCGCGATCTTTGCCGATATGGGCTTTGCCGTGGCTGAAGGCCCGCAGGTCGAAAGCGACTGGTACAATTTCGACGCGCTGAACATCGCGCCCGAACACCCTGCGCGCCAGGAACACGACACTTTCTTCATGCATCGCGCGCCGGGAGACGACCGCCCGCCGCATGTGCTGCGCACCCATACCTCCCCCGTGCAGATCCGCGCCATGCAGGATCAGGGCGCGCCGATCCGCGTCATCGCGCCGGGCCGCGTCTATCGCATGGACATGGACCAGACGCATACGCCGATGTTCCACCAGATCGAGGGTCTGGCCATCGGCCGCGACATCAGCATGGCCCAGCTGAAATGGACGCTGGAGGAATTCTGCCGCGCCTTCTTCGAGGTCGATCAGGTCGAGCTGCGCTTCCGCGCGAGCCACTTCCCCTTCACCGAACCCTCGGCCGAGGTGGATATCCGCTGTTCCTGGGAAGGCGGCCAGCTGAAGGTCGGCCAGGGCAATTCCTGGTTGGAAATCCTGGGATCGGGGATGGTGCATCCCCATGTGCTGCGGTCGGGTGGGATCGATCCCGACGAATGGCAAGGCTTTGCCTTCGGCATCGGCATCGACCGCTTGGCGATGCTGAAATACGGCATTCCCGATCTGCGCGCCTTCTTCGAAAGCGACCTGCGCTGGCTGCGCCATTACGGCTTTGCCGCCGGCGACACGCCCAGCCTGTCGGGCGGCCTGTCTGCATGAGCCTTTGGGGCGGCATCTTCCAGCATCACCGGCGCGAGGCATCCGATGCCACGCGCCGCACCTATGCCCGGTTCGAGATCGCCCACACCATCGTCGATTTCGGGGCGGCGCTGTGCTTCATCATCGGATCGATCATGTTCTTTTCCGATGACTGGCAGACGCCCGCGACCTGGTTCTTCACCATCGGGTCGTTCCTGTTCGCGGCCAAGCCGACGCTGAAGCTGTGGCGTGAGATCAAGCTCTATCGCATGGGCAAGACCGAAACCCTGGCCGAACGCATCGGTTAGGGGCGTGGCCTCAGGCCAGCCGCCGCCTGATGTCGTTCTTGTCACGGTCGATCATGCCGGGGATCAGGAACAGGTCGATCACGCACCACAGCACGATGAAACCCACCGGGATCCAGCCGATCAGGATCGGCGTCAT
Source organism: Paracoccus sediminilitoris (assembly GCF_003259195.1). Lineage (GTDB taxonomy): Bacteria > Pseudomonadota > Alphaproteobacteria > Rhodobacterales > Rhodobacteraceae > Paracoccus > Paracoccus sediminilitoris. Next base: position 718,204 of record NZ_QJPK01000001.1, on the reverse strand, counting down.
TAGCCAGCCAAGGCCCCAGACGACCAGCATCAGCAGCCCGCTGATCCAGCGGCCCAGATACATGCGATGCACGCCGAAGCCCCAGAGGAAAATCAGCAGCAGATAGGCCACGAAGGGCGATTTCGCCTCGTTCGCGACACGCTGTTCGATCAGAAGCTGACGGTCGGTCTGCATCGTGGTTGGGCCTTTCAAAGGGGTGGGTCGCACATGACCCTTTCCCATCAGTTAGGGGCAAATCACCGCCGCGCAAGACCGGGCCCAGGGGTTTCGCGCCGTCGCAGCGCGCTGCAAAACCCGCCGATGGGGGCAAAAAGCCACGATCCGTCTTGACCCTTGGCCCCTTGCGCGGTTCAAGGCTGCAAACCCACCCCCGCCACATGCCTGCGCGGGCCGGAACCCGGAAAGCCACAGTCATGAAGTTCACCCTGTCCTGGCTCAGAGAGCATCTCGAGACCACCGCCACCGTCGATCAGATCGCCGAGGCGTTGACCGACCTGGGGCTGGAGGTCGAAGAGATCGCCGACCCCGCCGCCAGGCTGGGCGGCTTCACGCTGGCGCGGGTGGACCATGCCGAACAGCATCCCGATGCCGACCGCCTGCGCGTCTGCCGGGTGATGACCGACGAGGGCGAAAAGCAGATCGTCTGCGGCGCGCCGAACGCGCGGGCGGGCATCACTGTGGTCCTGGCCAAGCCCGGCGATTACGTGCCGGGTCTGGACGTCACCCTGGGCGTCGGCAAGATCCGCGGCATCGAGAGCCACGGCATGATGGCATCCGAGCGCGAGCTGGAGCTGTCGGACGAACATGATGGCATCATCGAGCTGCCCTCGGGCGAGGTCGGGCAGCGCTATGTCGACTGGCTGGCGCAGAACGCGCCTGACAAGATCGACCCGATGATCCATATCAAGATCACCCCGAACCGCCCCGACGCGCTTGGCGTCCATGGCATCGCCCGCGACCTGGCGGCCCGGGGCTTGGGCGTGCTGAAGCCGGTCGGATCGGCCCAGATCGCTGTCGGGTTCGACTGTCCGATCGGCGTGACCATCGCCGATGACGTGGCCGACAAGGCGCCGTTCTTCGCAGGCCGCATGGTGCGGGGCGTCAGGAACGGGCCCAGCCCGGAATGGCTGCGCAAGCGCCTGACCGCCATCGGCCTGCGCCCGATCAACGCGCTGGTGGACATCACCAACTTCTTCACCTTCGACCTGAACCGTCCCCTACATGTCTTCGATGCGGCCAAGGTCACGGGCGACCTGACCCTGCGCGGGGCCCGGGAGGGTGAGGAACTGGTCGCGCTGGACGACAAGACCTATGCCATGCCCGAAGGCGCCGTCGTCATCTGCGACGATCGCGGCATCGAAAGCATCGCGGGCGTGATGGGCGGCGCGGCATCGGGCGCGCAAGAGGACACGGTCGATGTCTTCATCGAATCCGCCTATTTCGATCCGATCAGCACCGCCACGACGGGGCGGGCGCTGAAGATCAACAGCGATGCGCGATACCGTTTCGAACGCGGCATCGACCCGGCCTTCACACTGCAGGGGCTGGATCTGGCCACGCAGATGGTGCTGGACCTGTGCGGCGGCGAGGCGTCTTCGGTGGTGACGGCGGGCGCCATCCCCGACACGTCGCGCGCCTATCGCCTGGACCCCGCGCGCACCACGCGCCTGATCGGCATGGACATCCCCGAAGCCGATCAGCGCAGCACGCTGGAGGCGCTTGGCTTCCGGCTGGAGGGCGACATGGCGCATGTGCCGTCCTGGCGTCCCGACGTTCTGGGCCAGGCCGACCTGATCGAGGAGATCGGCCGCATCGTCAGCTTTTCGAAGCTGGAGGGCAGGCCGCTGTCGCGTCCGCAGGCTGGAGTCCCCAAGCCGATCCTAACCCCCTTGCAGATGCGCGAAAAGACCGCGCGCCGGATGGCCGCGGCCCTGGGTTACAACGAATGCGTGACCTACAGCTTCATCGACCAGGCGTCGGCGGCACTGTTCGGCGGTGGCCAGGATGCGGTGCGGGTGGAAAACCCGATCAGCAGCGAGATGTCTCATCTGCGTCCCGACCTGCTGCCCGGTCTGCTGGCGGCAGCCGCCCGCAACCAGGCGCGCGGGGCCGCCGATCTGGCCCTGTTCGAGCTGGGGCCGGTCTTTTCGGGCGGCGAACCCGGCGATCAGGCCGTCCGCATCAGCGGCTTGCTGATCGGCCACAGCGCGGCGCGCGACCCCTATGGCAGCCGCCGCAAGGTCGATCTCTATGACGCCAAGGCCGATGCTGAGGCGATTTTGCAGGTCATCGGCGCGCCCGCCAAGGCGCAGATCAACCGCAAGCTGGACGGTTGGTGGCATCCGGGCCGCGCGGGCAACATCGCGCTGGGGCCGAACGTGCTGGCCAGTTTCGGCGAGATCCACCCCAAGATCCTGCGAGAGATGGGCGTCAAGGGACCGGCCGTCGCCTTCACGGTGAACTTGGCCGCGGTGCCCTTCCCCAAGACCAAGACCGCAACGCGTCCGGCGTTGGATGCGGCGGGCCTGCAGGCCGTCGACCGCGATTTCGCCTTTGTCGTCGATCCCAAGGTCGAGGCGCTGACCCTGGTCAATGCCGCCGCAGGTGCCGACAAGGCGCTGATCCAGTCGGTGTCGGTCTTCGATCAGTTCCCGGGGCTGGAGGACGGGCGCAAGTCCATCGCCATCACCGTGCGCCTGCAACCGCGCGACAAGACCCTGACCGATGCCGATATCGAGGCCGTCGCCCGCAAGGTCATCGAGAAGGTCCAGAAGGCCACAGGCGGTACCCTGCGCGCCTGAGGGCGAGGGGTTGCTGCACGGATCATGGGGCTGCCTTCAGGGGCGGCCCCATTTTTCATAGGCGGCGCGAAAATCCGGATGCTCTGCCGCGGCCTGCTGGATGGTCAGCCCCGCCGCGGCGGCCCGCCAGGCATGGCGGATCGCGCGGATGCCGGCCGCGGGACCGTTCGGATGGCCGTGGATGCCGCCCCCGCCCAGATACATCAGGTCCAGCGATTGTCCGGTGCGGCGCCGAGTCTCGAAGGCCTGGCCGCCCCATTGCCCCGAACAAACGACCGGCAGGGGACGGTCGGCGGGACTGAAGATGGGGCGGCTGACATCGGCAAAGGATTGCACGAAGCTGTCATCGGGCTCCCAGTATTTCGCGCCGATGCCGTTGATCTGGAACTGATCCACCCCCAGCAGCCGCCATATCTGCTGATAGGGGCCGAAATCATATCCCAGCCCCTGATGGCGGGTCAGCAGGTCCCAGCCGTTGCGATGCGCGTGCAGGCACAGTTGCGACCGCTTGCGCAGAAAGCTGAAGCCGCCATGCCCGACCGAGTTGATGTTGATGACCGCCGCATTGCCGCCATGCCGGAGGACGTGATCATGGTTGCGCATCATCAGGTCGGGATCGGCCGCGGAAATGCCGAAGGCATACATCACCGTCTTGCCCGTCCGTTCGGCGTGGTCGCGGATGACGGGCATGACGGCCCGGACGCGATCCTCCAAAGGGGAATAGGCGGGGGACATCATCTTTTCATCGTCCTTGATGAAATCGACGCCCGCATCGCACAGCATCCGCACGACCTCTGCCGTGTCCTGGGGCGACAGGCCAAGCGAGGGCTTGATGATCGAGGCGATCATCGGGCCTTGAGGCACGCCCATCAGGCGCCGTGACCCGTCGATGCCGAATTGCGGCCCGGGATGGCAGGCGAAGGCGGCGGGCAGGTCCAGCCCCGTGACGCGGATGCCGCTGAGACCGCGCATGGCAAAGACGCCGCCCAGGGTCACGGTCATCAGCGCCGCGATGTCGGTGCCGATCGAGTCCAGCGGATAGGCGATGGTGGCGCTGGCGCGGTAGAAGGGGCCAGTGACGCCTTGTGCCTGCGGGATCGCGGGAAGGGCATGATCATCCAGTGGCGTCACCGATTCGACGCGGGCGGCGTGTCGGGCACGCAGGGCGGGGGTTTCACCGGGCAGGTCGGTGAAGGTCCCGGTGGATTGATCGGCGGCGATCCTGGCGGCCACGGCCTGGGGGTCGTCCGGGGTTTCGATCAGATAGGTGACGCGGATCATCTGGGTCATGGATGTGCCTTTCGGGTCGTGTCGCGGGGGCCGCCGCCGTCGCGGATCCAGCCGAAGTAATCCTGAGACCCCATCTGGCCGCCTTTCAGCGCGATCTCCAACCCGTCATGGGGGGCGTCGCCGAAGGCCTGGCACAGGGCCGCGCCGGGAATCGTGAGGGCCTTGGCGACCAGCGCTGACAGCCCCAGCTGGCGCATCGCTTGACCCGAGCTGTCACCGCCCGAAATCACCGCTCGCCGGATGCCCGTCCCGCGCAGCGTCGCGTCCAGGATGCGCCCAAGCGCCTGCCCGATGCGGCTGTTGGCGGTTTCGGGGTCCATGCCGCTGGTGGCCAGCCTCTGGCGGAAGGCTGTGACCTGAGGGCCGTCGTGACCCGCCGCCGAATGAACCAGCGGCGACTGGCCCTCTGCCGCCGCCGCCAGCGCGGCACGGGTGGCGCGGATTTCCTCGGATCGCAGATCGGTGTCGGAACCGCAGGCGGCGCGGGCGTCGAAGGCGATCAGGGCAAAGCCGTTTCCGGCCGCCCAATCCAGCTGCGCCGCCGTCACCGGCGACACCGACCCAGACACCGCCGCGATCCGGTCGACCGCGCCCGCCGAAGCGGGGGTCGGGCCCGGGGGGATCATCCCGATGTCCTGCCAATGGCGCACCAGCGCGTATTCGACCCCTTGGCTGCCCGCGACCAGACCCAGCCTGTCGCGATTGTCCCAGATCAGGCGCCCGGCGGCGGCTTCGAAGACAGTATTCATGCCGTCTATCGACAGGATGCGCGCGCCCTGATCCAGCAGAGCCTCCAGACGGGGCTGCGGATCGGCCAGATCCTCAAGGTTGATCAGCGCGGCGGGCAGGTCGGTCTGGGCCGAAAGGTGGCGCAGCAGATCCGATTCCCCCATCGGCGTGGCGGGGTGGTGGGCCATGACGGGGTGGCGATCCAGACGGAAAACGCCCTGATCGGTGCCCGCAAACAGATGCCCGAAGACCTGATAGCGGCGCATGGCGGGGGCGGCCGTCAGCAGAGGGACGGCGCGGGCAGGGCGCACCTGAAGGCCCGCGCCGATGGCCGCACCGATCGATCCGCGGGCAGGGGAGGAATCGAAGGTCGAACAGATCTTGTAATGCAGCAGGGCCGGGTTCAGCGCCGCCAGCACCCGAAACAGCGGCGGCAGATTGTCCGCCATCCATGCCGGATCATGGGCCCGCGCGGTGGTGGCGATCCCGATCCCCCGCGCATCGGCAAAGCGGTCCAGCAAGGCAGGCGACGGCGCGTCGGTAAACAGGACCGAAGGGATGCCCGCGAAATGCAGCACCTCCATCACGGCGGCCGAACCGGTGAAGTCGTCGCCCAGCCACGCGACCAGCGGCGTGTCTTTTCGCATAAGCCCCCCTGCGATGCTTGACATGATGCTATCATTATCATCTCATCATACCAGTTAAGGCAAGATCTGATTCCGATGGGGGATGACATGACGAAAGTGGCGCTGTTCGGGGCCGGGGGAAAAAGGGGCGTGCGCTTGGCAACCAACCTGGCGCGGACTGATTTCCAAGTGGCCCATGTCGAGGCGAGCGAGTTCGGTCGCAATCGCCTGAAATCAGAAACCGGGTTGGATTGCGTGGCGCAGGACGCGGCCCTGCAGGGGGCCGAGGTGGTGATTCTGGCCGTGCCCGACACCGTGATCGGCAAGGTCGCGGCCCAGGTGGTGCCGGTGCTGGCGCCGGGCACGATGGTCGTCGTGCTGGACGCGGCAGCGCCCTTTGCGGGCCATCTGCCGGAACGCGCCGACATCACCTATTTCGTGACCCACCCCTGTCACCCGCCCATCTTCAACGACGAATCCACGCCCGAAGGCCGCGCCGACCATTTCGGCGGCGTCGCGGCGCAACAGGGCGTCGTCAGCGCGCTGATGCAAGGCCCGCGCGAACATTACGAACTGGGCGACCGGATCGCCCGCGCCATCTATGCCCCCGTCGCCCGCACCTACGAAGTCACCGTCAAGCAGATGGCCATGCTGGAACCGGGCCTGTCGGAAACCGTCTGCGCGTCGCTGCTGACCGTCATGCGCGAGGCAATGGACGAAACCGTGCGCCGCAGCGGCGTCAGCCACGAATGCGCCCGCGACTTTCTATTGGGACACATGAACATCCTGGGCGCGGTCATCTTCGAGGAACGACAAGGCGCATTTTCGGATGCCTGCAACAAGGCCATCGAATTCGGCGTGCCGATGCTGATTCGCGACGACTGGAAGCGCGTCTTCGAATGGGACGAGATCGAGGCCAGCATCCACCGCATCACCTGACCATTCGCCAAGGCGTCGTCGGAGGGGGGGCGCCCGGCACCATCACGCAAGGGAGGAACAGAAAGATGACCAGATACGCCAGCCTCGGCATTGCCATGGCCGCCATGATCACAGCGATCCCGCTGGGGGTGCAGGCGCGCACGATGAACATGGCCTTCACGCCGCCCTCCGACAGCCATTACGGCGATGCGGGCCGCGCCTTCGCCGAGAAGATCGCCGAACTCTCGGATGGCGAATTCGAGATCGCCCTGCGTCCCGCAGGCGCCTTGGGGGGCGAACGCGACGTGATCGAAGGGCTGCAGATCGGCACCGTCGAGCTGACGATTTCATCCACGGGACCCATCGGGAATTTCGTGCCAGCCGTCTATGCGTTGGATTTCCCGTTCCTGTTCAAGGATTACGACAGCGCCCACCAGGTCCTGGACGGAGAGATCGGGCAGGAGATCCTGGACCAGTTCAGCAATCACGGGCTGGTCGGCCTGGCATGGGCGGAAAACGGGTTTCGTCATGTGACAAACTCGATCAGGCCCATCGAGACGCCCGAGGACCTTGAGGGGCTGAAACTGCGCACCATGGAGAACGAGGTGCATATCGCCGCCTTCAAGGCCGCCGGTGCCGCCCCGACCCCCATGAGCTGGACCGAGGTCCTGACATCGCTGCAACAGGGCACGATTGACGGGCAGGAAAACCCCATCACCATCGTGACGGCGAACAACATGTGGGAAATCCAGGATAACATCACGCTGACGGGCCATGTCTATTCGCCTGCCGTCGTTGCCATGTCCGCGATCCATTTCGACGCGCTGACCCCCGAACAGCAGGACTGGTTCCGCCAGGCCGCCCATGCAGCCGCCGAAGCATCCCGCGCCACCGTCGCCAAGAACGAGGTCGAAGGCATCGCGCAGATGAAGGAAAACGGCATGAATGTCGTCGAGACCATCGACAAGGCCGCCTTCGTCAAGGCCGTCCAGCCCGCCTATGACCAATATGCCGATCAGTATTCGCCCGAACTGATCCAGCGCATCCGCGGCGCGCAGCAATAAGCCTTGGCCGGGCCGGGGCGCAGACCTTGGTCCACCCATTCAGCACGGGGAACCATCATGAAACCGATCCGGTCCACGGGCGAGGTCATCGTCCGGCTTGCGCATAACCTCTCGGCGCTGCTGCTGGCGGCGGCGACGGCGCTGGTCTTCTTTTGGGTCGTGACGCGCTTTGTCCTGGGCGACGCCGCCGGCTGGTCCGAGGTCCTGGCGCGCGGGCTGATCGTCTGGTCCACCCTGCTGGCCGCGGCGGCCGGTTTCCGGCTGGGCGCGATGATCCCCATCGACTTCCTGCGCAGCCTGCTGCCCGCGTCGCTTCAGATCTGGGTCATCTGGCTGGTGACGCTGCTGACGCTGGTCTTTCTGGCGATCCTTGTGTGGCAGGGCTGGGCGATGACCCTGCGCGTCCAGGCGCAGCGGGTGGCGATGCTGGGCACCTCGATGAGCCTCTTTTATGCCGCGATCCCAAGCGGTGCGATGGCCGCGATCGCGGGCGTCATCCTGCACCATCTGGACCAGGAAAGGCAGCAGCCATGAACGCCGCCCTTGCCACCGCGCTGATCGCGCTCTTTGCCCTGTCGGTTCCGGTGGCGGTCTCCATCGGGCTGGCTTCGGTCATCGCGATCCATTTCCAGTCGAACCTGCCCCTGCTGGTCGTCCCGCAGAAGATGTTCACGGGGTTGGACAGCTTTCCGCTGATGGCGGTGCCATTCTTCATCCTGGCGGGCGCGATCATGACGCATGGCGGAATATCGGCGCGGCTGGTCGATCTGGTGAAATCCATGGTCGGCAACGTGCAGGGCGGGCTGGCCAGCTGTTGCGTGCTGACCTGCATGCTGTTCGCCGCGATCTCGGGGTCGTCGGTGGCGACAACATTCGCGGTGGGGTCGATCCTGATCCCGGCGATGATCCGGCACGGCTATCCGGTCGGCATGGCGGGCGCGATCCAGGCATCCTCGGCCGAGCTGGGGGTGATCATCCCGCCCTCGGTGCCGCTGATCCTCTATGCGGTCTCGACCGAGACCTCGATCACGCGGCTGTTCCTGGCGGGGCTGGTGCCGGGGCTGCTGATCGCGGGCGGGCTGGTGGTGATGGTCCAGATCTGGTGCCGCATCAAGGGGCACGGCCTGCGCGACGCCGAAGGCCGCCAGCCGATCCTGCCCGCGCTGCGCCGGTCCTTCGGGGCGCTGATGATGCCGGTGATCATCGTCGGCGGCATTTATGGCGGCGTCTTCACCCCGACCGAGGCCGCGGCGGTATCGGTCATCTATGCGCTGATCCTCAGCCTGCTGGTCTATCGAGAGATCGGCTGGCGCGATCTGCCGGGCATCTTCCGGGGCGCAGCGGTATCGTCGGGGCGATCATGCTGATCATCGCGGCGGCGGCTTTGTTCAGCTTCCTGATCAGCCTGTCTGGACTGCCCAATGCCATCGGCGACTGGGCGCAGGACAATTTCGCATCCGCCCTGACCTTCCTGCTGGGTGTGAACCTGCTGTTGCTGGTCGTCGGCATGTTCATCGAGACATCGGCTGCCATCCTGGTGCTGGCCCCGATCCTGACGCCTGTCGCCATCAGCTATGGCATCGATCCGGTGCATTTCGGCATCGTCATCGTGGTGAACCTGGCGCTGGGCATGATCACGCCGCCCCTGGGGGTGAACCTGTTCGCCGCTGCCGCCGTGGCCCGCGTGCCGGTGCAGGCGCTGTTCGGGTCGCTGGTCTGGCCGATCCTGGTGGTCGTTACGCTGCTGATGGCCATCACCTATCTGCCGATGATCTCGCTGGGGCTGGGATGGTGGCTGATGCCCTGAGCGCATCATGCCATCATATGCGCTGAAGTGGCGATTCGCGGTCCGCATCTGAAGGATCGGAAAGGAACGGGCGCAATGGAAACCTTGGACGCGGGTTGCCCGGCAACCCGAAACGGCAATTAAGGGGAGGACATATGTTGAAAGGGGCCCTGATCGGCTGCGGGTTCTTTGCGCAGAACCAGATGCATGCGTGGCAGATGATCGACGGCGCCCGGATCGTCGCGGTCTGCGACCGGGATCGGGACCGTGCCGCACGGACCGCCGCAGCCTTTGGCGTTACGCGGATCCACGACGACGCGCTGCGGATGATGGCGACCGAGGAGCTGGATTTCGTCGATATCGCCACCACCGTCGGATCGCACCGGATGCTGGTGCAGGCGGCTGCCGATGCGGGTCTGCACGTCATCTGCCAGAAGCCCTTTGCCGAGACGATGGAGGATGCCCGCGCCATGGTCGCCGCCGTCCAGGGCGCCGGACGCACGCTGATGGTGCACGAGAATTTCCGCTGGCAATCGGCCATTCGCGCCGCCATCGCCGCGCTGCGGGGCGGCGCCATCGGCAGGCCGTTCTTCGGGCGGGTCAGCTTCCGGTCGGGCTATGACGTGTTTTCGGGCCAGCCCTATCTGGCGACCGATCCGCGCTTCATCATCCAGGATCTGGGCATCCATATCCTGGACGTCGCGCGGGCGCTGTTCGGGGACGTGGACCGGATTTCCGCCAGCACGCAGCGCATCAATCCCGCCATCCGGGGCGAGGATGTGGCCACCATGATGCTGGACCATCGGGGCGGCGTGACCTCGGTCGTCGATTGTTCCTATGCCACCCGCCGCAGCCCCGAAACCTTTCCCCAGACCCTGCTGGAGATCGACGGCGACCGGGGCACGCTGCGGCTGGATGCGGGCTATCGCCTGGTGATCCAGAACGCGGGCGGAGAGGATATCCGCGATGTCGCGCCACCCCTGCTGCCCTGGGCCGAACGCCCGTGGCACAACATCCAGGAAAGCGTCCACCTGATCCAGGCGCATTTCATCGACTGCCTGCGCGCGGGGGCGCAGCCCGAGACGTCCGGTCATGACAACCTGAAAACGCTGGCCCTGGTCGAGGCGGCCTATGCCTCGGCCCGCGACGGGACGCGCATCGACATGGCGGGCTGGTGATGGATTTGCGCGCGATCTATGGCACCGACAATCCGCCGGTGCAGGGGCGGCGGCTGGTGGCGGGCGATGCGGCGGTGACCTTGGAACGCGGCCAGCTGCGCCACCTGACCGTCGCAGGGTCCGAGGCGATCCGCGCCGTCTCGTTCCTGGTGCGCGACCGCGACTGGGGCACGGTGACCCCCCCGCATCGAAGATCTGGCGATCACCGAGGATGGGACCGGCTGCCACGTCACCTATCGCGCCATCCACGACTTGGGCGGGGGGCAGCTGGTCGCCGACATTGCGCTGACGCTGCGCCCCGACGGGCTGGAGGCGACGGTCACCGCCCGCTGCACCGGACAGGTCTGGACCAACCGCGCGGGCTTTACCGTGCTGCATCCGATCACGGGGGTCGCGGGTGCGCCGGTGCGGGTCGAACATGCCGATGGCCGCGTGACGGGTGGCCGCTTTCCCGACCTGATCGCGCCCTGGCAGCCCTTCAGGGACATCACCGGGCTGACCCACCGCGCCGGCGATGCCATGTTAACCTGCCGCCTGGACGGCGATGTCTTCGAGATGGAGGATCAGCGCCAATGGGGCGACGCCTCGTTCAAAACCTATAACAGGCCCTTGTCCCAACCCTGGCCATACCAGCCCGATCCGGTCTTTGCCCAAGCCGTGCGGGTGACATGGCAGCCGGCCGCCGGCCTTGCGCCACCGGCCTGGAGGCCGGCGCAGCAGCCCGGCGCATTCCCGCAGACGGCGCTGGTCCTGACCGCCAGCGATGCCGAACGAGCGGCGCGAACCCCCGCCGACCTGCGTGCCATCGGCCCGTCGCGCATCCTGTGCCATCTGGATGCCACCAAGGGTCCGATCGGCCCCGATCTGCGCCGCTTTGCGCAACTGCAAAGGCAGTTCCCCGATCTGGCGATGGATCTGGAGCTGATCGCGCAATGTCCCGTCGATGGCGATCTGGACGGCGAATTCGCGACCCATGCGCAGGCGGTGCGCGAAGCGGGGCTGCGCGCGGCCTCGGTCATGGTCACGCCGGCGGTCGATCGGCAATCGACGCCGCTGGGATCGGATTGGCCGCCATGCCCGCCCATCCCCGACATCCATGCTGCCGCGCGCCGCGCCTTTCCGGACCTGCCCCTCGGCGGTGGTGTGGCAAGCTTTTTCACCGAGTTGAACCGCAAGCCCGCCCTGGCGGGGGATGCCGATTTCGTGGCCCATGGGCTGTGCCCCATCGTCCATGCCGCCGACGACCTGTCGGTGGTCGAGACCCTGGAGGCGGTGCCGCATATCCTGGCCTCGGGTCGGGGGATTGTCGGGGCGCGGGATTATCGGCTGGGGCCGTCCACCATCGCCATGCGCCAGAACCCCTATGGCAGCCGCACCATCCCCAACCCGGACCGCGACCGGGTCTGCATGACCGATGACGACCCGCGCCAGGACGGCGCCTTTGCCGCCGCCTGGACGCTTGGGCTGGCGGCTGCCATCGCCGGGGCGGGGGTGACGGTCTGGACTCCGTCTGCGCTTTACGGCCCGCGCGGGCTGATCCACGATAACGGGACGGTGCGGCCTCTGGCGGCCTTGGTGACGGCACTTGCGGCCTGTGCGGGCCTGCGCGTCACGGATGCGGGCATCCGTGACGGTCGCGCCATGCTGACGCTGGATGCGTATCATTTCATCGCCAATCTGCGCCCCGTGGCCGATGACGTGACGGGACTGGACGCCTTTGCGTGGCGTCGCGGTACCGCTTGGGATTTGCACAGCCCGGCCGCAACGCCTAGGTCATGAGCGACGCAGCCAGGAGGCGAGGATGAAGAAGGACGCAGCCCCCACGGGCCAGGACCGGATCGTACGGCGCAAGCTGTCCGACGAGGTCTTTGATCGCCTGCGCGCGATGATGGCCAGCGGCGAACTGCCCCCCGGCGCGCCCATGCCGTCGGAACGCGACCTGATGGAACGTTTCGGTGTCGGTCGCCCCGCCGTCCGCGAGGCGCTGCAGCACATGCACACCATGGGGCTGATCACGATCAGCCACGGCGAACGCAGCCGTGTGAACGAACTCAGCGCCGACAGCGTCCTCAGCCGGGTGGATGACGTGGCACGGATGCTGCTGTCCTCCGAACCCGAACAGCTGGAACATCTGAAGATGGCCCGGCGCATGTTCGAATGCGGGTTGGTCCGGGTGGCGGCGCAATCGGCCGGTCCCCATGACATCGCCGACCTGCGCGACATCGTCTCGCGCCAGCGCGCCGAAACGGATGACGCCGCCGCTTTCGTGACGCTGGACATGGCGTTCCACAACCGTATCGCCGCGATTTCGCAGAACCCGATCCTGGTCGCGACCAGCCAGTCCCTGCTGCGCTGGCTGTTCCAGTATCACGGGATGCTGCTGCACTGGTCGGGCAAAGAGGACGTCACGCTGCATGAACACGACCAGATCGTCGACCTGCTGGAGGCGCATGACACCGATGCCGCGGTGACGGCGATGCAGGCGCATCTGGACCGCTCGAACATGCTGTACCGGCATCACTAGGGCCACCAGGCGAACGGAGCCGCATATGGATTTCATCGACCGCGATTATCGCTTTGTCGCCATCGACGTGGAAACGGCGAATGGCAACCGTCACAGCATCTGCCAGGTGGGCATGGCGATGGTGGCCAATGACGGCCGCGTGGACACGCATGGCTTCTTCGTGGACCCGGACGAGCCGTTCCACAGCTTCAATTCCCAGCTGCACGGCATTGATGCGGGCACGGTGCGGGGCAGCCCGCGATTCGCCGGCGCCTTGGCCCCGCTGCGGTCGTTTCTGGAACGCCACGCCCTGATTCAGCACAGCAATTTCGACAAGATGGCCTTCGATGCCGCCTGCGCGCGCGGCAACCTTGCGCCCCTGACCAGCGCCTGGTCTGACAGCGTGCGCATCGCGCGCAAGGCCTGGCCGGAACTGCGCGGCCAGGGCGGCCACGGTCTGGGCAATCTGAAGAAGGTACTGAACCTGAACTTCAGGCATCATGATGCCGTTGAGGATGCCTGGGCCGCCGCGCAGGTTGTCCTGCTGGCCGAAGAACGCACCGGACAGGGATTCGCGGAGCTGGGCGCGACGGCGGCCACGCGGGCGCGCTTTCCGGCGAAGATCGGTCTGCCGGGCAATGAACAGGGGCCGTTCTTCGGCCAGTCGGTCTGCTTTACGGGGCGTCTGGGGCTGGACCGGATGCAGGCCGCGTGTCTGGCGGCGCAGGCGGGCTTCGAGGTGCGCACCGGCGTCACCAAGGCGCTGACCCTGCTGGTCGTGGGCGATCAGGACGCCGATGCGGCCATCACCACCAAGCAGCGCCGCGCGCAGGACCTGATCGCCAAGGGCGCCGACATGCGCATCCTGACCGAAACCGAATTCGGTAATTTGTTGACGATCTAGGGGGTTGTTGGAGCGGGCGGCGGGAATCGAACCCGCGTCTCTTGCTTGGAAGGCAAGGGTCTTACCATTACACAACGCCCGCGTCGGGGTGACTTATATGCGGCCCTTGCGCGGGGTTCAAGCCGGTCTGGCGGCGCTCGGCAAAGAATTCGCGCAAAATGTCGCGCGCGGCATCGGCGGCCAACCCGTCATAGACCTGCGGCCGGTGGTGGCATTGCGGATGATCGAAGACGCGCGCCCCATGCGCCACGCCGCCCATGCGCTGATCGCCCGCACCGTAATACAACCGGTTGATTCGCGCTGCGGAAATTGCTGCCGCACACATGGGGCAGGGCTCCAGCGTCACCCACAGGTCATGGCCGATCAACCGTTCCGACCCGATGGCCGCGCAGGCGGCGCGGATGGCCAGAACCTCGGCATGGGCGGTGGGGTCGGACAGTTCGCGGGTGCGGTTGCCGGCCGCCGCCACGACGCGCCCCTGCGGATCGGTGATGACGGCCCCCACCGGCACTTCGCCGCGCCGGGCGGCGGCGCGGGCTTGATCCAGCGCCATGGGCATGTGACTGGTGAAGATGGCCATGACATGCTTGTGGCAAGTCCCGCCTATCCGCGCAAGACGGGGAAAGAAACGCTTCCCTCGGGCCGGTTCCGGGCGTAGAAGCCCCTCTTTGCCCCGCAGAGATGCGAAGGAGACGCGCATGAGCGATCAGAACACCCCCAAGAAGAACGAACTGGCCAAGGCCGACGACACCGACCGCATCGCCAAGGTGATGGCGCGCGCGGGCGTGGCCAGCCGCCGTGAGGCCGAGCGCATGATCGTCGAAGGTCGCGTGACGGTGAACGGCATGAAGATCGCCAGCCCCGCGCTGGACGTAAAGCCCTCGGACGTCGTCGTCGTCGATGGCAAGAAGCTGGACGAACCGCAGGAAACGCGCCTGTGGCTGTATTACAAGCCGCTTGGGTTGATCACCTCGGAATCGGACGAACTGGGTCGGCAGACGGTGTTCGATGCCCTGCCGCGCGATCTGCCGCGGGTTATGACCGTCGGTCGTCTGGATTTGAATTCCGAAGGCCTGCTGCTCTTGACCAATGACGGCGACCTGAAGCGGCGGCTGGAGCTGCCCTCGACCGGCTGGCTGCGCCGTTACCGGGTGCGCGTCAACGGCACGCCAAGCGACATGACCTTTGATCCGCTGCGTCGTGGCGTCAAGATCGAGGGCGAGGATTTCGCCCCGATGGAGATCAAGCTGGACAGCCAGCAGGGCGCGAACGCCTGGATCAGCGTCGGCATCCGCGAAGGCAAGAACCGCGAAATCCGTCGCGCGATGGCCCATGTCGGCCTGCAGGTGAACCGCCTGATCCGAATCGGTTACGGCCCCTTCAAGCTGACCGGCATGGACAAGAACGAGGTCGTCGAGGTCAAGCGCAAGGTTCTGCGCGACCAGCTGGGCGGCCTGCTGACCGGCGATGTCGAGGACAAGCCGCGCGAGATGCGTCCCCGTGGCGCCGAAAGCCGCTTTGCCCGTTCCGAGGATCGTGGCGATGCCGGCCCGCGCCGTTTCGGCGACAAGCCGGGCGGCAAGGTCTTCGGCGCGCGGTCCCGTGATGATGATCGCGGTGATCGCCCGGCCCGCAGCTGGGGCGACAAGCCCGCGCGCCAGGGTGATGGCGAACGCCCGCGTTTCCAGGGCAAGCCAGGTGGATCGCGTCCGGAATTCGGCGACCGCGCCCGCCCCGCAGGCGACAAGCCGCGTTGGGGCAAATCCGCGGGCGACGATCGCAAGCCCTATGGCAAGTCGCGTGACGGCGATGACAGCCGCCCCTCGCGCTTTGCGGGCAAGCCAGGCGGCGACCGCAAGCCTTGGGGTGCGCGCGACAATGCGGACGGCCCGAAGAAGCCCTACGCCCCGCGTGATGGCGATGATCGCAAGCCTTGGGGCGCACGCGATAATGCGGGTGGCCCGAAGAAGCCCTACGCCCCGCGTGATGGCGGTGATCGTAAGCCTTGGGGCGCACGTGACAATGCGGATGGCCCGAAGAAGCCTTATGCGCCGCGTGATGGCGGTGACCGCAAGCCTTGGGGCGCACGTGACAATGCGGATAGCCCGAAGAAATCTTACGCCCCGCGCGACGGCGGTGATCGCAAGCCTTATGCACCGCGTGGCGAGGGGGCCGGAAAGCCGCGTCCTGCCGGTGGCAAAGGCTTTGGCGGGCCGCGTGGCGATCGCCCGGCGGGCGGGGGCTTTAAGCCGGGGGGCAAGCCCGGCGGTGGCAAAACCCGCGGACCGCGAGGCTGAATCAAAAAGCCGGGCCATTTGGCCCGGCTTTTCTCATTTCGTCAGGATCAGCTTGCCTGCCCGCGTGATGCGCAGCTGGTAGACTTGGTCATCCAGCGTGATCAGGGCCTGGTTTCCGCCTTGGGTCAGCTTTTCGGCATCATGCAGCGGCAGATGCGCGAAAACCGAGGTCGAGCCGGGGCGGTTGAATTCTGCGGGGCGTGTTGCGGTCATGATCAGCCTCTTGCTATGGCGCGAGTATACCTAAAGCTGACAAATTTGTTCAGGAATGTCAAAGTATTTTGGTCGGATTTAATCCGGAAGGCGGTTCATTGACGCAAGATACTGATATCGCGTAATATTGAACCGCCTTTCCTGTGTTCGATCAGCCCTCGAAGCAGGCGATGATCGTATCGGCCAGACCGGTCAGGATGGCGTCATAGCTCTCCGCATTGCCATCAGCGCCCTCCGGGCTCAGCTCGCCTCCGGTGCGGGTGTCGGTGCCTTCGGTGACGGTTGCCAGCAGGGACGGATCATGGGCGAATTCGGGAAAGGCACAGACAGCCTTGGTGGCGATGACCTGGTCGCGCACAAGCTGAACCCGCGCCGCCGAGGGTGTGGCCGCATCGCCCAGGGACAGGGCAACCGCCGATTTCAGCCCGAAATGCTGGGTGAAATAGGAATAGGCGTCATGGAAGACCACGAAGCTGGTATCGGACCAAGGGGCGAGGCGTTCCGACAGGGACGTGTCCAGCGCGGCAATCCTTTCGGCGGCGGCCCGCGCATTCTGCCGGTAGGTTTCGGCGTTCTGCGGGTCCTGTTCCGACAGGGTGGCGGCGATGCTGTCCAGCCACGGGCCGGCATTTTGCGGGTTCAGCCACGCATGCGGGTCGATGCCTTCGTGATCGTGGCCCTGATGCCCGCCTTCCTGGCCGTGATCTTCACGATCCCCGTGATCTTCAGGGGCCTCATGGTCGCCGTGGTCGTGCCCTTGATGCTCATGCCCGCCTTCATCATAGCGCTGCAGGATGGTCCCATCGACCGTCAGCAGACGCAGCTGCCGCGTGTCCTCGGCCAGGTTTTCCGCCGAGCGTTCCAGCCAGGGCGTCAGTTCCGGCCCCATCCAGACCAGCAGATCGGCGCCCTGCAGCGACCGTGCATCCGACGGCCGCATTGTGTATTGATGCGCGCTGGCCGCACGCGGCAGCAGGATATGCACGGTGCCCAGATCGCCCATCACCTCTTGGACAAGGGCGCCGGTGGGGGACATGTCCGTGACGACATCGGGGGCCGCGAAGGCGGGCAGGGCGGTCATGGTCAGGGTCGCGGCAAGAAGGGGCAGGCGGGGCATCGACATCTCCGATCGGGGTTTGTTGCGATGGGCGGGTTCTGTGTGTTATAGAGTAACAAGTCAACACAATTGTAATAAAGTAACGCGACAGCGTGAAAGGCTGACCCATCCGTGACCGATGACGCAATCGCCGCGGCCTTCGAGCCGCATGATCATCAAGAATGCGCCCACCGCGCCTTGGACGAGGCTGCCGCCCGCCTGAAGGATCAGGGCGCGCGGCTGACGCCCGTGCGCCGCCGCACGCTGGAGATCCTGCTGGAAAGTCACCGCGCCATGGGTGCCTATGACGTTC
Source organism: Paracoccus sediminilitoris (assembly GCF_003259195.1). Taxonomy (GTDB): domain Bacteria; phylum Pseudomonadota; class Alphaproteobacteria; order Rhodobacterales; family Rhodobacteraceae; genus Paracoccus; species Paracoccus sediminilitoris. The sequence goes on along the minus strand of NZ_QJPK01000001.1, from coordinate 700,486 downwards.
TGGACCGGCTGGCCGCCGAAGGCTTCGGACGCCAGCCTCCCGTCGCCTATCGGGCGCTGGAATTTCTGGTGCAGCATGGGCTGGCGCATCGGCTTCAGCGGTTGAACGCCTTTGCGGCTTGCCTGCATCCGGGGGACGATCATCACCCGGTCTTCCTGATCTGCCGTAGCTGCGACCGGGTCGCCGAGGCCCCCGTCACCCCGATCCGCGACGCGCTGGCGCAGGTGGCCAAGGCGGGCGGGTTCCGGGTCGAACGCGCCACGATCGAGGCGTTGGGGCTGTGCGCGACCTGCGCCGCATCGGATGCCGGGGCGCCATGCTGATTCGGGCCGAGGCCATGACCATCCATCGCCCCGGCACCGTCGATCCGGTGCTGGCCGATGTCGATTTCCACATCGCCCCCGGAGAGATCGTGACCGTGGTCGGCCCGAACGGGTCGGGCAAGTCGTCGCTGATCCGGGCTTTGCTGGGCCAGATGGGCTTGGCCGCGGGCCGGGTGACCCGTCAGGCCGGGCTGCGCATCGGCTATGTGCCGCAGCGGGTGCAGCTGGATACCGCCATCCCGATGACGGTGCGGCGCTTCCTGTCGCTGCCGACCCGTGTCACCGACGCCGAGGCCTCCGCCGTGCTGGAACGGACCGGCGTGCCGGGACTGGGCGCGCGCCAGTTGACCCAGCTGTCGGGTGGCCAGTTTCAGCGCGTGCTGCTGGCCCGCGCCCTGCTGCGGTCACCGCATCTGCTGGTGCTGGACGAACCGACGCAGGGGCTGGATCAGCCAGGCATTGTCGCCTTCTATCAGCTGATCGAGGATGTCCGCCGCCAGACCGGCGCCGCCGTCCTGATGGTCAGCCATGACCTGCTGGTGGTGATGCGGTCCTCGGACCGGGTGGTCTGCCTGAACGGCCATATCTGCTGCGAGGGCACCCCCCAGCATGTCAGCGGCGCCCCCGAATACCGCGCCCTGTTCGGCGCCGAGGCGCAGGGCATGCTGGCCCTTTACCAGCACCACCATGACCACGATCACGACCATGCGCATGATTGCGACCACACCCATCACGCGGCCCATTCAGCCTGACGAAAGACCACCATGCTTGACGATTTCTTCTTCCGCGCGGTTCTGGCCGGGCTAGGGCTGGCGCTGGTCGCGGGACCGCTCGGCAGCTTTGTCGTGTGGCGGCGCATGGCCTATTTCGGCGATTCGACCGCCCATGCGGCGATCCTGGGCGTGGCGCTGGCGCTGGCCTTTGATCTGTCCATCTATGTCGGGACGCTTGCAGTGGCGGTCGCGATGGCCTGCCTGGTGTCGACGCTGGTGGCGCGGGGGCAGGCGATGGACACGATGCTGGGCGTGCTGTCCCACACGGCGCTGGCCTTCGGTCTGGTGGCGATCAGCTTCGTGCCAAGCGCGCGGTCCGATCTCAACGGTTACCTGTTCGGGGATATTCTGGCCGTCGGTCGGTTCGATCTGGCGCTGATCTGGGTGGGGGCGGCGCTGGTTCTTGGCCTGCTGATCCTGCGATGGCAGCGCCTTGTCACCAGCAGTCTGAACGAGGAACTGGCCATGGCCGCGGGGATCGATCCGCGCATCGAACGTCTGGTCCTGTCGCTGGCCCTAGCCGTCGTCGTCGCCTTGGCGATTCGAGTGGTGGGGTCATTGCTGATTTCCGCGATGCTGATCGTTCCGGCGGCGGCAGCCCGCGGATGGGCGGGTTCCCCCGAGCGGATGGCCGCCGTCGCTGCGCTGATTGCCGCCGGTTCGGTCATCGCAGGGTTGTATTCCAGCCTGCATCTGGACACACCCGCCGGCCCCTCGATCGTTGCATCGGCTGCAATATTTTTCCTGCTCTCGCAGGCGTTTCGGCGCGGTTAGTGCGGATATGTCACAGTAATTTCCGGCGTTTGACAAAGCAGGGAACGAAGCGGCGAAACGGGGGTTGGCCAATATGCAACAGTGCATGCAGCCCCACGATTGATTCATTTCAATCCAGCTTTTCAAGTGACGGGGTTTGTGTAACTGTCGCAGCGATGTTGCCGGAAACGGCAGCCTTCAATCGAAACGGAGCATGATCATGACCAAATTCGCTACTTTCGCTGCCGCCCTCGGCCTGACCGCAACCTCGGCTCTGGCCGGTGGCTACGTCGCACCCGTCGTCGAAGTTGAGCCCGTCGTCGTCGAGGAGCAGCCCGCTTCCTCGAACGCCGGTCTGGTTGTCCCCGCCCTGCTGCTGCTGGGCGTCATCGCTGCAGTCGCTTCGGACGACGACGACAGCTGATCTCGAAGCGGATCTTCCTGATCCGTTTCCAAAAGGGCTGGCCATTGGTCGGCCCTTTTTCTTTTGTCCGGACGCCACCCATTCAGGCAACAGATGCGGACAAGAAAAAGCCGGCCCTGCAGGGCCGGCTTTTCGCATTTCAGGCATGACGGTTCTCAGGGGCGCAGCGTCTGCACCGTGATATAGCCCAAGCCCGGTCCGACCCATTGGCGCGACACGGGGATCTGTCCGCCCTGCACCATATAGCTGTTTTGGAAGGTCACGCCGTGGCCCGCGCAATCTTCGGTAATGACGCCAGGATTGGGGCCGGGGCCGGTGGTGCAATCGAATTGCAGCGGGCGTTCCAGACCGTCGCCCCCCAGATACCGCATGATGCGCGTGCCGCGCCCCGACTGGCCGGCACGGATCAGCGCTTCGGTGCCCGGTTCGGCCACGGCCAGGTCGCGGCCCAGGCCCTTGGTGCCGACCAGCATGCCGTTGCGCAGGATGACGGCCTCTTCGGCGGGGGTCATATAGGTGCGCATCGCGCCATTCTGACCGGTCATGGCCAGGATCTGGGTGCGGCCCAGCCCTTCGAAGCCCACCTGGATCAGCGGGCCGGGATTGACGCGCAGCGCCTCGGCCACGCGTTCCTGCGCGGATTTCGGGGCAGCGGCCGGGGCGGGTTCGGCGGTGCGGGCGCTGATCGCCTGTTGTACCGTCCGGGCCAGAACAGAGGCCGGGGTCGTCCCGCCTTCGTCCGGTCCCTGGTTGCTGCAGGCGGCCAGCGCCGCCAGCAGGGTCAGCGCCATCGCGCCATTGCGGGCCTGTGCCATGTTCATCGCCAGAAGCTCCCCCAGCCTTGATAGAGTTTGACGGTCTGGCTGTCGCGGACCTTGTCGTACAGACGGTCGTTGACCTCCAGCCGGGCGCCGCCGTCGCGCGACAGGGACCGGATCGTGGTGCTGGCGCGGTCGCGGGTCGGCGTGCCGGTGGCCCAGCTGATCGGGATCGACAGGGTGATGCCCTTGTCGAAGCTGCCCTCGCCGAATTCCTCGGCGCTGAGATCGGTCTTGGTGGCAAAGGCGCCGACGCGCCAGCCGTTCTCGAATTCGCGGGTCAGGGTGACGGTCGCGCCCTTGTCGCCCGCCAGATACTGGCCGACATCCAGCTGGGCCGTGAAGCCCTGGCTGAATTCGTAATAGGCCGAGACATGGCCGGTCGTGACCTCATAGTCGCGGAAATCCAGCAGCCCGTCGAAGTCGCGCTTGCGGACGCGGTTCACCTCGGCGCCGAAGGCCAGGGGCGAATTCGCGGGCTTCCACAGCACTTCGGCGGAAACACCGCCATAGGCCTGCTCCAACAGGCCGACGGTCACGCGGCTGTAGACCTGTTCGGTGGGCCGGGCGAACCAAGCCAGCGTCAGTTCGGGAATGACCGGGCTGGTATTGCCCGAATACATCCGCGTGTCCGACCGCACGCGAGGCACGCCTTCGGGCGTGGTTTCCAGGCTGGGATCGGCCAGGTATTCCTCGGCGGTGTAATGATCGCCGCGCACGCCGTTGTTTTCGGATGCGGGGATCCCCGGACCGCGCTGTTCCTTGTCGCCAAAGGCGCGCTGCCGGATCGCGCCGGTCAGCACCAGGCCGGGGGTGATCTCGTAACTTGCGCGGGCCTCGGCCCCGACCTCATAGCGCAGCGGTTCCTCGGGGTCGAAGAGGCCGAGGTCCAGATAGGGCCCGACGCGCCAGCGAAAGCGCGGGAACAGATCTTCGGTCATGGTCAGGTCGCCTTGGCGCAGCGGCGCATCCGACAGCGCGCTGGCTGCGGCGATCTTGCCGGCCTCGGTGTTTTCCAGCCGTTCCACGTCGGACCGCCGCAGCGTGACCGAAGACGCCGGAACCCCATCGGCCGAGGATGTGATGACGAAGGTTTCCACCGAGGGCGGCAGCGCCCGCGTCATCAGGCGCGCGGTGCGGCCGATGGCCTGAGCCTGCTGGACATAGCGCTGGTTGCGGATGCGGACCTCGGCGCGGGTGGGCGACAGGGCCATGCTTTCCAGCAGTTGGCCCTCACCGGCCAGCGCGTCCGACAGCGACTTCTGGATGGCGGGTTGCGCGGTGGGGTCCTGCGCCCATTGGCCGGACCAGCCTTCGGGATCGGCATCGCGGGCGGGACGCGGGCGGACCGGCGCGGGCGCCTTTTCCAGCCCCGAGGGATAGGCGGATTCGCGCGGGTTCAGCGCGACGGTGAACTGCGCGCCGACGGTCTCGCCGCCGATGACATAGGCGCCGACCTCATAGTTACGACCGAACTTGTAGTTGGCGCCGAAGTTCAGGTTGCCCGGTTCCTTGTCGCCCTGCTGGAAGGTGTTCAGATTGCCGTTCCGCAGGCGATAGCTGCTGCGATAGACGTCGTTGGAATATTCCGCCGTGACGCTCAGCTTGTCGTTGACCTGCATGTTGATCGAGGCAAAGGGCTTGGCCCCGCCGCTGAACCAGTTTTCGACATTGGCGGTGCCGCCTTCGTCGGTGGCGTCGATCACCCGCGGCTTGCCCGCCAGCGTCCCCCAGCCAAGGCCCGCGCTGGCGCGGATGCGGGGGGTGATGTCGCGGGTAGCGACGATGTATTCGCCCGAATAGACGCCAGTGCCCAGGAAATCCTGCACGCCGACGGATACCGCAGGCCGCCAGCCCTCTTGTTCGACCACCTGGTAGCGCAGGTCGAAGGACCGGTCATAGATGAAGCCGTCATCGCGGAAATCGCTGATGCCCTCGACCCGGCTGTAACGCAGGGCGGCGGTCAGCTGCGGCAGCACCTGGAAGACCACGTTGGTGCGCAGCGCATAGTCCGATTTCGAGATGGTCGCCCCCAACGTGCCTTCGGGCAGGGTCTCGGCGGTGGGGGTGTCGATCCCGCCCGGCATGCCATAGCTGGACATGTTTCGGGCCAGCATCGGGTCGGCGATGGCATAGCCTGCACCGACCAGAACGGCCAGGGGCAGGGTGGTGGCCATCAGCTGGCTGGTCAGGCGCGAGCGGCGCATCGGCGTCTTCCTTTCGGCGGGCGGGGGCTGAAGGTGGCAGTGGCATTTCAGGACGGTGCCATGGACTTGGGCCTTGGCAGGGTTCGCGGCGCGCATCGACACACGAATGCGTGAACGCGCCGCGACGGGATCAGCCGGCGGCAGGCGTCTCGGCAGGCGTTTCGGCGGCGGCGGCGGTGGCAGGCTGGGCGACCGATGCGCAGCCCTGCTGCGTCTGGCCGCTGACCGTCAGGCGGGCCGTCAGCGGGTATTTCTGGTCCGCCATCGTGTCCTGGCATTCGGTGGCCGTCATGTTCAGCACGAAGGGCCGGCCGTTCAGGACGCCGATATATTCCACGCCGCGATCAAAGACGATGCGCCTGACCTCGATCTGGCGACCCGACTGGTTTTCCGGCGTGCGATAGGTGGCCGAGGTTCCGCCGACCTCGACGTTCCAGAAAGGCTCGTTTCCGCGGGCGACGAAATTCGTGGCGCGATAGGTCAGCGGCTCGGCGGTCGGGATGGGCTTGGCGGGCGCGGCGCCGGTCTCGATCGGTTCCACCAGGGGCGAGACGGCGGGCGGGCGGGGCTTGGCGGGATCTTCGGCTTCGGGTTCGGACTGGTCCAGCCCGATATTGCGGCGCAGGTCGGCCATGGACTGCGTGTCGCAGGCCGTCAGGGGAAGGCTGATCAGCGCAAGAAGCGCAAGACGGATGGGCAGTTGGGGGAACATGGGGTCTGGCCTTGTGGTTCGGTCTGGATCACTGTCCGTCAAGCGTTACCAATCACGCGCCCGTGGGGCAAGCGTCACGCCCCAAGGCGGGCGGTCGCCCGCCTTTCGCATGGCCGGGGGCGGATAGATGCGGCGGTCGGTTGAACAAATGATAATCCAACCGCCTCTGGCCATCCAAAGCAGGTGTCTATATTGCGCCGAACTGGCCTCCAGCCCTTGCCGCCCATTGATTTGCCAAGAAAAGCGGGCAAGGGTCGACGGGATATCTGTTCCTTGCTTCGGGTCTTGCCAGTCATGTCATCATCAGCGGGTCCGGAACGACTTGTCACCCCCACCGCGCATCGATTTGCCTGGGATGACGGGGTCATGGGCCGCGCCATCCGGGATTTCGACTGGTCCCAGACACCGCTTGGCCCGATCGAGCAATGGTCCACCGCCCTTCTCAGCGCGGTGCGCATCCTTTTGGGTCAGCGTCACGCCGCCTGCATGTTCTGGGGGCCGGAACTGACGATGCTGTATAACGACGCCTATGCGCCGGCTTTAGGCAGAAAGGAAAGCCGTGCCTTGGGGCAGCCTTTCCGCACCATCTGGGCGGATGTCTGGGAGGACGTGAAACCACTGGTCGACGTGGCATTGTCCGGTCGCGGCACCTACAGCGAAGAAATGCGCCTGGTGATGACCCGCAACGGGTTTGACGAGGAAACCTTCTGGACCTTCAGCTATGGCCCGCTCTATGACGATGATGGCACGGTGGCCGGTCTGATCAACATCACCGTCGACGTGACCGAGGTCGTGCTGGCCCGCCGCAACCAGCAGATCATGCAACAGGAATTGCTGCACCGGATCAAGAACATCCTGTCGGTTACCTCGACCGTCGTGTCGGCCAGCCTGCGCAACGCCACCTCGATCCAGGAGGCGCGCGACTCGGTCGGCGCGCGCATCATGGCGCTGGCCCGCGCCCAGGGGCTGTTCACGGAACTGGGCGACAGCGCCGAGATCACCGATGTCATGGCGCGGTCCATCGGCGCGCATCTGGATGGCGGTGATCGCATCCGGCTTGGCGGTCCTGCCGTGCGGCTGAGTTCGCAACAGGCGGTCGGACTGTCGCTGGCGCTGTACGAGTTGTCGACCAATGCTGCGAAATACGGCGCGCTGTCGGTCCCCGAAGGGGCTGTTGACCTGACCTGGGCCGTGCAAGGCGACGCGTTTTCCCTGGACTGGATCGAACGTGGCGGCGCCCCTGTCCGGCCACCCGAGCGTGAAGGCTTTGGGTCGAAGCTGGTCAACATGATCGTCCCCACCTATTTCGAAGGCGATGGCGATGTCAGCTTCGACCCGGCGGGCCTGCGTTACCACCTGCGCGGACGGCTCAGCGCCTAGCAGTTCGGGACGTTCACGGCCAAGCCGCCAAGCGAGGTTTCCTTATACTTGTCGGACATGTCGCGGCCGGTCTGACGCATGGTCTCGATGGCCACGTCCAGCGACACGATGTGATGGCCATCGCCGCGCATCGACAGGCTGGCCGCGCTGATCGCCTTGATCGCGCCGAGGCCGTTTCTTTCGATGCAGGGCACCTGGACCAGTCCCGCCACCGGGTCGCAGGTCATCCCCAGGTGATGCTCCAGCGCGATCTCGGCGGCATTCTCGATCTGGCGTGGCGTGCCGCCCAGCACGGCGGCAAGGCCCGCGGCGGCCATGGCCGATGCCGACCCCACCTCGGCCTGGCAGCCGCATTCCGCCCCCGAGATCGAGGCGTTGTGCTTGATCAGCCCGCCCACCGCCGCCGCCGTCAGCAGGAAATCGGGCAGCAGGCGTTCGGACGCCCCCGGCACATGGTCCAGCCAGTACCGGATGACCGCCGGCATGGTGCCCGCCGCGCCGTTGGTGGGGGCCGTGACGACCTGGCCGCCGGCGGCGTTCTCCTCGTTCACGGCCATGGCATAGGTCGACATCCAGTCGTTGATGATATGGGGCGCGGTCATGTTCATGCCGCGTTCGGCCATCAGCTTTTCGTGGATGCCCTTGGCCCGTCGGCGCACCTTCAGCCCGCCGGGCAGGATGCCGTCCGTGGTCAGCCCGCGATCCATGCAGTCGCGCATCACCTGCCAGATCTGCATCAGCCCGTCATGCAGTTCGGGTCGCGACCGGAAGCACAGCTCGTTCTCCTCCTTCATGCGGGCGATGGACTTGCCGGACGCCTCGGCCATGTCCAGCATCTGCTGGGCCGTGGCGAAGGGAAAGGGGACGCTGCTGCTGGCGTCGCTGCGGTCTTCGTCATGGCGGCGCGCCAGTTCCTCGTCGGTCATGACGAAGCCGCCGCCGATCGAGTAGTAGATCTGATGGAAGATCACGTCCCCTTGGGCATCGGTGGCCGACAGCGTCATGCCATTGGCATGGCCGGGCAGGGCGTGGTCGTAATCGAAGCGCAGGTCCCGGTCGGGGTCGAACTGCAACGGTTCCAGCCGCGGCGGGGTGATGCGATGGGTGTCACGGATGGCCTGCAGGGCCGCTTCGGCGGCCTCGGGGTCCATGGTGGCGGGGGTGAAGCCGGCCAGCCCCAGGATGGTGGCACGATCCGTCGCATGCCCCTTGCCGGTGAAGGCCAGGCTGCCATGCAGGCTGGCCCGCAGTCCATGCGCCTGAAAGGGCTGCAGCCGCAGGGCGTCCAGAAAGCGCGATGCCGCCACCATCGGTCCCATCGTGTGGGACGATGACGGACCGACCCCCACCTTCAGCAGGTCGAACACCGACAGAAACATGAGATCCCCCTTGCAAATGCTGGCCCCATCTAATCAGGACCGGCGCGACGCTGCCATAGCTGGACGCGACCATTCAGGGGTCCAGTTGCGACATGCCCATCCCCTTGGGTCTGACGCGTCATATGGTTAAAATTATAGCAATATGCTAATTAAATAAGCAATAAGGGGCCGCCTGTGAAATGGGCAGGGTGGGGGTCCTCTGCCCTTCTTGCAGGCTGCCCGTCATCGGTAAAGGAACAGGATATGGATTTGCCAGACCCGATCATTCTTGGCGACACGCGCCTGGGGCCTCCGGTTTTCCTGGCCCCGATGGCCGGGATCACCGATGTGCCCTTCAGGCGGGCCGTCGCGCGTTTCGGCGCAGGATTGCTGGTCAGCGAGATGGTCGCCTCGACCGAGATGGTGACGCCCCGGCCGTCGAACCGCGCCTCGGTCCGCGCCAAGGCCCTGACCGAGGGCGCGCTGCCCGTCAGCGTGCAGATCGCCGGGCGCGAACCCGCCCCCATGGCCGAAACCGCCCGCATCGTCGAAGGCATGGGCGCCCGTGTCATCGACATCAACATGGGCTGCCCCGCCAAGAAGGTCACGGGCGGTCTGTCCGGCGCGGCGCTGATGCGCGATCTGGATCTGGCGCTGTCGCTGATCGATGCGGTCGTGGGCGCGGTCGATGTGCCGGTGACGCTGAAGATGCGCCTGGGCTGGGACGATGATTGCCTGAATGCCGCCGATCTGTCGGCACGGGCGCGCGATGCCGGGGTGGCGATGCTGACCGTGCATGGCCGCACGCGGGCGCAGTTCTACAAGGGGCAGGCCGACTGGACCGCGATCCGCGCCGTGTCCAACCTGCCGGGCCGTCCGCCCTTGGTCGCCAATGGCGACGTGGTCGACGCGGACAGCGCCCGCGCCGCATTGGCGCAATCGGGGGCCGAGGCGGTGATGGTGGGCCGGGGCGCGCAGGGTGCGCCATGGCGGCTGGCGCAGATCGCCCATCAGCTGTGGGGGACGCCCGCGCCGGTCATCCCGCGCGGCGACGCGCTGGCCGACCTGGTCCAGGACCACTACGAGGACATGATGGCGTTCTATGGCCCCGAGCTGGGCCTGCGCGTCGCGCGCAAGCATCTGGGCTGGTATGCCGAGGCGAACGACGCCCCCCTGCGCGCCCAGATGCTGCGCGCCGATACGCCTGGCGCCACCATCGCGCTGATCCGACAGGCCTTTGCCGATGCCCCCGGCGATCAGACCGGAAGGGCCGCCGCATGACCCACCGCCCCAGGGATTTCGTCGATGCGGTGACCGGCCCCGGGCTGGATGCGCTGCCCATGCCGGCGTTGATCCTGGATGCGAAGGGCCGCGTGGCCGCGATGAACGATGCGGCGGAAATCTGGCTGAACATGTCGCGCACCTCGACACTGGGCAAGGCGCTGGACGGCGATGACATGGCGACCCGCCTGCGCATCGCGCCCAGCCTGCGCCCGCTGATGGGCCGCGTGCTGGCCAGCGACGAGGCGCTGTACCAGAACGCCGTCCGCTTCGAGATCGGCGACCGGGCAGGCGGCCATCAGGCCCGCCGCGCCGTCGTCCATGCCGCCCCCGCGCCCGAAACCGGCGGAGCGGTGGTGTTCCTGATCGTGCCGCAGGATGACGACAGCCTGCTGCAAAGCCGCAGCGTGCGCAGCGCCGCGCGCAGCGCCATCGGCATGTCGGAAATGCTGGCGCATGAGATCAAGAACCCCCTGGCCGGTATCCGCGGCGCGGCCCAGTTGATGGCGATGAATGCCACCCCCGAAGACCGCGAGATGGCCGAGATGATCGTCAGCGAATCGCGCCGGATCGTCGCGCTGCTGGAACAGGTGGAACGCTTCGGCGACACCTCGGCGCCCAAGCTGGCGGCGCTGAACGTGCATGACGTGCTGGAACAGGTGCGCCGGTCGGCGGCGGTGGGGTTCGGGCGCGACGTGGCGATCGTGACCGATTACGACCCGTCCCTGCCCGTGGCGCTGGCCGATGCCGACCAGTTGACGCAGGTCTGCCTGAACCTGGTCAAGAATGCCTCCGAGGCGCTGGCGGGCAAGGCGGGCGGGACGATCAAGCTGCGCAGCTTCTATGACCACACCCTGCGCCTGCCGCCCGACGACGCCGACCCCACGGGGCGCCCGCTGCCCCTGCAGATCGAGATCGAGGATAACGGCCCCGGCTTTCCCGCCAGCATCGCCGACCAGGTGTTCGAGCCCTTCGTCTCGGGCCGGGAGAACGGCACCGGGCTGGGACTGGCGCTGGTCAGCAAGATCATCACCGACCACGGCGCGCTGATCCGCGTGGACAGCCGCCCCGGTCGCACCGTGTTTCGCATATCACTGCCCAAGGCATAAGGACCTGACATCATGGACGGAACCGTTCTGATCGCCGATGACGACCGCACCATCCGCACGGTGCTGACGCAGGCGCTGACGCGCGCGGGATGCCGCGTCCATGCGACCGGCAGCCTGGCGCAGCTGTCCAAATGGGTCGAGGAGGGGCGGGGCGACCTGGTCATCACCGACGTGATGATGCCCGACGGCAACGGCATCGACCGCATCCCCGCCATCCGCGAGGCGCGCCCCGACCTGCCGGTCATCGTGATCTCGGCGCAGAACACCATCGTGACGGCAATCCGCGCGACCGAGGCGGATGCCTTTGAATACCTGCCCAAGCCCTTCGACCTGCCGGACCTGATGGGCAAGGCCAACCAGGCTCTGTCGCGCCGTCCGCGCAAGTCCGACCCCGTCCCCGAGGCGCTGCCGGTCCCGCGCGAGGCCGCCGATCCGGCCATGCCGCTGATCGGGCATGCGCCCAGCATGCAGGCCCTGTTCCGCATGGTGGCGCGGGTGCTGAACGCCGATCTGCCGGTGATCATCGCCGGCGAGGCGGGCGTGGGCAAGACCACCATCGCGCGAAGCTTCCACGACCTGTCGGACCGGCGCGACCGGGGGCTGGCGATCCTGACATCATCGGATGCGGGCGAGGATGCGATCAACCGCGCCGCCGACAAGGCGCGCGGCGGTACCATCATCATCGAGAACCCCGCGGGCTTTGATCCCGCCGCGCAGGCCCGCCTGATCGGCATGATCGAGGTGCTGGAATCGGGGCCCGACCGCGCCAGCGCCCCGCGCATCGTCACCACCACCGGGCCCGATCCACAGGCCGATGTCAGCAACGGGCGGCTGCGGTCGGACCTGTATTACCGCCTGGCGGGGGTGACGGTCAGCGTGCCGCCGCTTCGCGCGCGCGTGGACGACATCCTGCCGCTGGCCGCGCATCTGCTGGCCCGCGCGGCGGCGCAGGGCTTGCCGGAACGCGATCTGGCCGATGATGCCGCGGCCCTGCTGCGCGCTCATCCCTTCCCCGGCAACGTGCGCGAGCTGGAAAACATGATGCGCCGCTTGGCCCTGACGGCCAGCGGCGCGATGATCAGCGCCTCGGAAATGCGCGAGGCCCTGTCCCAGCAGACGGGCAGTCGCCCCTCGGCGGTCGCGCCGGTCAGCATGGCCAGCACCATCACCGCCGAACCCGCCAGCGCCGCGCCGGTCGCGCCGGGCAATTCGCGCCTGTCGGATTCGGTCGAGGCGCATCTGCAGCGGTATTTCGACCTGCACGGGGACGCGCTGCCGCCTCCGGGGCTCTATGACCGCATCCTACGCGAGGTCGAGCGTCCGCTGCTGCAGGTGGCGCTGGATGCGACGGGGGGCAACCAGCTGCGTTGCGCCGATCTGCTGGGCATCAACCGCAACACGCTGCGCAAGAAACTGACCGAGCTGAATATCGAGGTGACACGGCGCCGCAAACTGATGTAAAACCGCCACAGGGCGCAGCGACAAGGTCACGCGCTGCCCGCCAATGAAAGCCGCGCAGACGGCGAGTGGGGGTTATGACAGGCCTAGTGACAGGGCTCAGCTGGGACAGGTTGGCCCGTATCCGTATGCCGCGACAATGGCGCGGGTTTCTGACCTGGGGCATCGTGCTTACGGGCGTGGTGCTGGCCGCTGCCACATTCGCGGTCATGGGGCCTTTCGGGCGGGGCATGCAGGGGGAAACGCTGCGGCTGGTGCTGCTGGCCGACCTGGTCTTCCTGCTGGTGCTGATCGGCTTCATCGTGGCCCGCATGGCGCGCCTGATCGCCGCGCGCCGGCGTGCGGGCCCGGCCTCCAAGCTGCATGGGCGGCTGGTGATGATCTTTGGCGGGCTGGCGCTGGTGCCGACGGTTCTGGTCGCGCTGTTTGCCGGTTTCCTGGTCAATATCGGGCTGGAGGGCTGGTTTTCCGACCGGGTTCAGCAGGTCGTCACCACGTCCCAGGCCGCGGCCGAAGCCTATCAGGCCGAACATCGTCGCGACCTGTCGCAGGATGCGCGCGCCTTGGCCAATGTCCTGACCCAGGCCGGCCGCGCCAATCCCCTGATCGAAGACGGAGAGATGCGCCAGCTGCTGGCGCAGGGGCAGGGCCTGATCCAACGCGGCCTGCGCGAGGCCTATATCATCAATGGCAACGCAGAGATCCGCGCGCGCGGCGAACGCAGCTATCTGTTCTGGTACGAGGCGCCGACCAGCGACCAGCTGGACCTGGCCCAGACCCAGGGCCTGACCCTGATCGAGGATTGGGACAACGACGAATTCCGCGCCCTTGTCGCGCTGCCCCCGCTGGCGGACCGCTATCTTTACGTCACGCGCGACGTGGATGGCAGCCTGCTAGGGCTGTTGGACGACACCCGCGCCACGGTCGGCGATTACCGTCAGCTGGAGGAGATGCGGTCCCAGGTGCTGCTGGAATTTTCGCTGGTCTATCTGGGCTTTGCGCTGCTGCTGGTGGCGGCGGCGATCTGGCTGGGCCTGTGGTTCGCCAGCAGGTTGTCGCGCCCCATCGGGCTGTTGGCGCGGGCCAGCGAACAGGTCGGGCAGGGCAATCTGGACCTGCAGATCCCCGAACCCAAGACCGGCGACGAGATCCAGACCCTGGGCCAATCCTTCAACCGCATGACCCGCCAGTTGAAGATGCAGCGCGAGGAGCTGATCGAGAGCTATCGCGTCAGCGACGAACAGCGGCGTCTGTTCGACAACGTGCTGACCTCGGTCACGTCGGGGGTGATCGGGCTGGACGCGGCGGGGGAAATCGATTTCGTCAACAGGTCCGCCAGTCGTCTGCTGGGGCTGGATGCCAAGGGCGATATCGACGCGCTGCTGTCACGGGTGGTGCCGGAATTCGCGCCGCTGTTCGAACGCCTGTCGGGATCGGTCGCGGAAACCATCCAGGACGAGGTCCGCATCATCCGCGAGGGCCGCGCCGAAAGCCTGCTGGTGCGCATGGCCGTGCGCCGCAATGCCGATGGTGCGCTGGAGGGTTTCGTGGTGGCCTTCGACGACGTGACCGAACTGGTCAGCGCGCAGCGCATGGCCGCCTGGGGCGATGTCGCCCGCCGCGTCGCGCACGAGATCAAGAACCCGCTGACCCCCATCCAGCTGTCCGCCGAACGCCTGCGCCGCAAGTTCGGCCCGCTGGCACCCGAATCCGAACGCGCGGCGCTGGAGCAATATACCGATGTGATCATCCGCCAGACGGGCGACCTGCGCCGGATCGTCGACGAATTCAGCCGCTTTGCCCGCATGCCCGAACCCGACCGCGCCGAGACCGACATGGCGGCCCTGCTGCGCGACGTGGTGCTGTTGCAGCAGGATGCGCTGAACGATGCGCTGATCGTCGACATTCCCGCCGACCCCGTCATCGTGGATTGCGACGGCGGCATGCTGCGCCAGGCGCTGAACAACCTGCTGAAGAACGCGGGCGAGGCGGTCGAGGAACGCGTGGCCGCCGAACCCGACATCCAGCCGCGCGTCAGCGTCCAGATGGAGGTGCAGCCCGATCTGGTCTGCATCCGCATCACCGACAACGGCCCGGGACTTCCCGCCGACCGGTCGCGGCTGTTCGAACCCTATGTCACGATGAAAAGCCAGGGCACCGGCCTTGGCCTGCCCATCGTCAAGAAGATCGTCGAGGAGCATGGCGGCAGCCTGTCCCTGACGGATGCGCCCGACAGGCCGGGCGCCATGGCCGAGATCCGGCTGCCACGGGAGCGGCACCCCATGCGCGCGCCCCAACGCAAGAGCAGACAAGAAAAAGACGAGGCGACACTATGAGCGATATTCTGATCGTCGATGACGAACGGGACATCCGCGAACTGATCGCGGACATCCTGAAGGACGAGGGGTTCGAGACCCGGCTGGCGGCCAATTCCGACGATGCGGTGGCGGCGCTGAACGACCGCGAACCTTCGCTGATGATCCTGGACATCTGGCTGAAGGACAGCCGCATGGACGGGATCGACATCCTGAAGCAGGTCAAGCGCAACAACCCCGACGTGCCTGTGATCATCATTTCCGGCCACGGCAATATCGAGATCGCGGTCGCGGCCATCAAGCAGGGGGCCTATGACTTCATCGAGAAGCCCTTCAACATCGACCAGCTGATGGTGGTCATCAACCGCGCCATGGAAACCAGCCGGTTGCGCCGCGAAAACAGCACGTTGCGGCGCGGTGGCGACAAGGCGACCGAGATGCTGGGCCATTCGGTCGCCTTCAAGCGCCTGCGCGACGGGCTGGACAAGGTCGCGCGGTCGAACGGGCGGGTGATGCTGGCGGGGGAACCCGGCACCGGCAAGGAGATGGCCGCGCGCTATATCCACGCCCACAGCCCGCGTGCCTCCGCGCCCTTCATCACCGTTCCCTGCGCCACGATCGAGCCCGAGCGCATGGAGGAGGTGCTGTTCGGCCGCGAAACCCCTGAACGCGGCATCGAGCCTGGCCTGCTGGAGCAGGCGCATGGCGGCATCATCTATTTCGACGAGGTTGGCGACATGCCCTTGGGCACCCAGCCCAAGATCCTGCGCGTGCTGACCGAACAGCAATTCGTGCGGGCGGGGGGCGCGGACCGGGTCCGGGTGGACCTGCGGGTGCTGTCGTCGACGAACCGCGATCTGGTCGCCGAAATCGCCGCAGGGCGCTTCCGGCAGGAGCTGTTCGACCGGCTGAACGTGGTGCCTTTGGCGGTGCCCTCGCTGGCCGATCGGCGCGACGACATCGCGCTGCTGGCGGAACATTTCATCCAGCATTTCCACAAGACCCAAGGCCTGCCCCCGCGCGAGCTGCCCGAGGACACGGTGGCGGCGCTGCAATCGATGCGCTGGCCGGGCAACATCCGCCAGCTGCGCAACGTGATCGAGCGCGTGCTGATCCTGGCTGAGGAGACGGGGCCGATCCAGCCATCGGAACTGGAACCGCAGGGCGCGACCCCCGACAATGCCGAGGCGCTGAGCCTTGGTCCGCAGGTCACCGCCATGGCCCTGCGCGAGGCGCGCGAGATGTTCGAACGCGAATACCTGGTCGCCCAGATCAACCGCTTCGGCGGCAATATCAGCCGCACCGCACAATTCGTCGGCATGGAGCGCAGCGCCCTGCATCGCAAGCTGAAATCCCTGGGCGTCGTGGGCGGCATGCGCAGCGACGAGGACATGGTGCTGGGCAAGTGACGCGCAGGTGACGGGTGCGGGGCGCTTGCGCGTCACCGCGCCCCGGCATAGGCATGGACGGCGTCCCAATGTGGGGCGCGGACGGCAAGAGGGCTGTGGATGAAGATCATCATTTGCGGGGCCGGGCAGGTCGGTTGGCAGATTGCGCGCCACCTGTCTGGGGAACGCAACGACGTCACGGTCATCGACAACAACCCCGAACTGATCCGCCGCGCCACCGACGCGCTGGATGTGCAGGGCGTCACCGGTTTCGCCAGCCATCCCGACGTCCTGGACCGAGCGGGGGCGCGCGACGCCGACCTGATCATCGCCGCCACCCATTCCGACGAGGTGAACATGGTCACCTGCCAAGTGGCCCATTCCGTCTTTCAGGTGCCGCGCAAGATCGCGCGCCTGCGGTCGGGGGCCTATCTGGACGCGATCTATTCCGATCTGTACCGCACCGAACATCTGCCCATCGACGTGGTCATCAGCCCCGAACGCGAGGTCGCGCTAGCCGCGCTGCAGCGGCTGTCGGCACCCTCGACCTTCGATGTCGAGACTTTCATGGACGGCAAGATCCACATGTTGGGGATCGACCTGGAACCCGACTGCCCGGCGCTGAACACGCCCTTGCGCCAGTTGACCGAACTGTTTTCCAGCCTGCGGGCCATCGTGGCGGGCGTGCGCCGCGACGGGCGTCTTTTCGCCCCCGAGGCGGGCGACCAGCTGTTCGCGGGCGACCAGATCTATGTCTTCAGCCATGTCGATGACGTGCCGCGCACACTGGATATCTTTGGCAAGCCGCCGCAGAAGCAGGAACGCGTCACCATCATCGGGGCGGGCAATGTGGGCCTGGCCGTGGCGCAGACGCTGGAAAACCGCGCCGATCGCATCCGTGCCAAGCTGATCGAACGCGACCGCGCCCGCGCCGAATTCGCCGCCGACCGGCTGGAACGTACCATCGTGCTTAACGGCGACGGCTTGTCGGCCGAACTGCTGGACGAAGCCGGCGTGCCGCAGGCCGATGCCGTGCTGGCCGTGACCGATGACGACAAGACGAACATCCTGGCATCCGTGCGCGCCAAGCAGGCGGGCGCCAAGATGGCCATCGCGCTGATCAACGATCCCACGCTGGTGCCGCTGATGGGCGCGCTGGACATCGACGCCTATATCAACCCGCGCGCGACGACCGTCTCCACGATCCTGCGCCATATCCGCCACGGGCGGGTGCGCGACATCTATTCCATCGGCGATGCCGAGGCCGAGGTGATGGAGGCGCAGGTCCTGTCGACCAGCCCCATGTCGGGCCGCGCCATCCGCGACATCGAATTCCCCGAAGGCGCGTTGCTGGGCGCGGTGCGCAAGGGCGACAAGGTCATCAAGCCCCTGGCCGACACCCGCATCGAGGAAGGCGACATCGTCCTGATCTTCGCGCTGACCAAGGATGTTCACGAGGTCGAGCGCCTGCTGCAAGTCTCGATCGACTTCTTCTAGGGGCGCGCGATGATCCGCATCCTTCAGCGCCTGCCGCTTCTGGTCCTGCTGAGCGGGATCGTCGCGCTGACGATGCTGATCCCGGCATCCTTCGCATCCGTCACAAATGACGAGGTGATCGCGCGCACCTTCTTTTATGCCGCGCTGTTCATCCTGATCTTCTGCGGACTGATCGGGCTGGCCACCCATGCCAACCCCCGCCCGCAAAGATCGCGCGAGACGTTGCTGACGATGCTGGGGGTCTTCGGGCTGCTGCCGCTGCTGATGGCGCTGCCCTTCGCCGAAAGCCTGCCCGATACCGGGTTCTTCAACGCCTGGTGGGAAATGGTGTCGTCGCTGACGACGACGGGGGCCTCGCTCTATTCGGCGGACCTGCTGCCTGCGCCCCTGCATCTGTGGCGGTCGCTGGTGGGCTGGATGGGCGGGTTCTTCGTGTTGATCTCGGCGGTGGCGATCCTGGCGCCGCTGCGCGTCGGCGGGTTCGAGATCATGTCCAGCCCCTATGGCCGCGACGAATACATCCAGCAATTGCCCCGTTCGGCCGATCCGCGCCAGCCGGTGTCGCATCTGTCGGACCCCCGCCATGACAGCCGCACCGCGGATCCGGGCGTGCGGCTGATCCGGGCGGCCAAGCAGGTCGGGCCGGTCTACTTGGCGCTGACGCTGGCCCTGTGGATCGGGCTGCTGCTGCTGGGTGATCCGTCCTTTCTGGCGCTGACCCGCGCGATGGGCACGCTGTCCACATCGGGCATATCCCCGGTCATCGGCCAGACCGGAGAGATGTCGGGCGTGGCCGGCGAAATGCTGATCTTTGTCTTCCTGATCCCCGCCCTGTCGCGCCGCTTCTGGCCCGGCGGCGGAGAGCTGCGCGCGACCGAGACCCTGCGCGAGGACCCTGAATTGCAGATGGCCGCCGCGATGGTGATCCTGGTCAGCGCGGTGCTGTTCCTGCGCCATTTCCTGGGTGCGATCGACGCGGCCGGTGCCGGCCCCAACATGCCCCCGATGCTGGCCGATCTGGTCAACGGGCTGTCGGCGCTGTGGGGGGTGATGTTCAACGCGCTCAGCTATCTGACGACGACGGGGTGGAACTCGGTCGACTGGCAGGGCGCGCGCGCCTGGTCGGGGCTGAGCGCGCCGGGGCTGATCCTGGCGGGTCTGGCGATGATGGGCGGCGGCATCGCCACCACGGCGGGGGGCGTCAAGCTGCTGCGCGTCTATGCCCTGGCCCGCCACGGCGAAAGGGAAATGGAACGGATCGTCCATCCCAGCTCGGTGTCGGGGGGCGGGCGCATCGCGCGGCGGCTGCGGCGCGAGGGGGCCTATCTGGCCTTCATCTTCTTCATGCTGTTCGCCATGTCCATCGCCGCCGTCGTCACGCTGGTGTCGATCCACGCCATCGAATTCGAAACCGCCACCATCCTGTCGATCGCCGCGCTGACGAATACCGGGCCCCTGGCGGGCGCCATCCCCCTGACCCCCGCCTTCGAGGCCAGCGCCGGCATCGCATCCGCCCCCTGGGAGGGCTGGTCGGGCCTGCCGGTCTTTACCAAGATCGTGCTGGCCTTCGCGATGATCCTTGGACGGATCGAAACCCTGGCCGTCCTGGCGCTGTTTTCCCCGGAATTCTGGCGCCGCTGAACCGGGTGTTGCCTAAATGTTGGTCCTGTGACCTGGCGGATTGGCGCGTGCTTGCATGGTCTGGGGCAACTCCTTAGATGTTGTGAGGACGGGGAACAGTGAAAAACGGAATAAGAAATGGCTGGCGACAAGCAGAACCTGCAGGACGCATTCCTGAACCATGTCCGTAAAGCGAAGGTGCCGGTCACCATATTCCTGATCAACGGCGTCAAACTGCAAGGCGTCATCACCTGGTTCGATAACTTCTGCGTATTGCTGCGTCGTGACGGGCAATCGCAGCTGGTCTACAAGCATGCGATCAGCACGATCATGCCGGGCCAGCCCATAAGCCTGTATGAAGGCGAGGATTGATTGGCGGAACTGACATCTACCGAAATTAAACCGACCCGCGCTTACGTCATCCACCCAGATCTTGGACGCGCCCGCACGCAGCGGCGCGAGCCGGAACATTCCCTCGCCGAGGCCGTGGCGCTTGCCTATGCCTTGCCGGGGATCGAGCTGGTGGGCCAAGAGGTGGCGAACCTGCGCGAACCCAACCCCGGAAAACTGTTCGGAAAGGGCAAGCTGGCCGAGATCGGCGAGCGCCTGGAGCAAGCCGAGGCGGAGCTGGTCCTGGTCGACGGACCGGTGACCCCGGTTCAGCAACGCAACCTGGAAAAGGAATGGGGCGTCAAGCTTCTGGACCGGACCGGGCTGATCCTCGAAATCTTTGCCGATCGCGCCCGGACGCGGGAAGGCGTGTTGCAGGTCGAACTGGCCGCGCTGTCCTATCAGCGCACGCGGCTTGTGCGGGCCTGGACGCACCTGGAACGCCAGCGTGGCGGCCTTGGTTTTGTCGGCGGTCCCGGCGAAACCCAGATCGAGGCGGACCGTCGGGCCATCGACGAACAGATGACCCGCCTGCGCCGTCAGCTGGAACGCGTGGTCAAGACCCGCACGCTGCACCGTGCCGCCCGTGCCAAGGTGCCCTATCCGATCGTGGCGCTGGTGGGTTACACCAACGCGGGCAAGTCGACGCTGTTCAATCGGATGACCGGGGCCGACGTCTTTGCCAAGGACATGCTTTTCGCGACGCTGGACCCGACCATGCGCGCCATCCGCCTGCCGGATGCCGCGGGCGGCAGTTCGGGACGCAAGATCATCCTGTCGGACACGGTGGGCTTCATCAGCGATCTGCCGACCGAGCTGGTTGCGGCCTTCCGCGCCACGCTGGAGGAGGTTCTGGAAGCAGACCTGATCCTGCATGTCCGCGACATCAGCCATCCCGAGACCGAGGAGCAGGCCAATGACGTGGCCGAGATCCTGGACAGTCTGGGCGTTGATGACGACGTAGCGGCGATTGAGGTCTGGAACAAGATCGACGCGCTTGGCGCGGATACCCGTGCGGCCCTGCGCCGCACCGATGCCCGGACCGAGGGCGTGCAGGCCGTCAGCGCCCTGTCGGGCGAGGGGCTGGAGGATCTGGTCGCGGCCATTGACCACCGCCTTGGCGAGGTTCTGGACGAACATCGCATGGAAGATCAGGTGGTCCTGGACTTTGCCGACGGACGCAGCCGGGCATGGCTGCACGAGGCGGGCGTGGTCGAACGCGAAGAAACCGCCGAGGACGGGCTGCGCCTGCACCTGCGCTGGACGGCCCGCCAGAAGGGCGCCTTCGAGGCGTTCAATGGGACGGCCACCGAGCCGGACGAGGATGACGAGCCCGATCAGCCGCGTTCGGGCGGGTGGCATCCGGCCGACTGACGGCAATTGCGTCCCGCGACGCAGGCGGGGGCCGGCCCCCCGCACCCCCCTGCCGGGTGGGGCAGCGCCCCTCCCGGACCCTCCCCTTGATCAGCAGCATGTTCAGGCGGACATTTCCCGCGCCCAAGGCGGATTTGCGCCGGGGCGCGACACAGTGATGGCGGCGGCTTTGGCGCCGAGCGTCAGCGCCGCATGGATCTGGTCGGCGGTGACCGAGGCGATGCCGTCCTTGGTCAGGATGCCCTGTCGGTCGAAGCTGGCCATGACGCCCGCGTTGAACGTGTCGCCGGCGCCGATCGTGTCGGCGACGGTGGTGCGGACGGCCGGGGCGCTGACGGTGGGGCCGTTCCAGATGGCCTTGGCGCCGGCCTCTCCGCCGGTTTGCAGGACCATCCGGGGGCCGGTGGCCAGCACCTTGCGCGCGGCGTCTTCTGGGTCGAGGCCTGGATAGAGCCATTCCAGATCATCCGAGGACAGCTTGACGATATCGGCCATCGGCAGCATCCGGTCCAGCCGTGCGCGATAGCTGTCAGGGTCGGTGATGAAGAAGGGCCGGATGTTGGGATCGATCATCACCGGCAGGCGGTCGTGATGCTGGGCGATCAGCCCTTCGATGGCGGCGCCGCAGGGGTCGGGGACAAGGCTGATGCCACCTGCGAACAGCGCCGTGACGCTGGCGGGCAGGGGGGCGATGTCGTCGCTGGTCAGCATGCGACCTGCCGATCCTTCGTCATAGAAGGAATAGAGCGCCTCTCCGTTGGTCAGCGTCACCAAGGCCAGCGTGGTCAGGCGGTCGGTGCGCGGGCAGAGGTCGATGTTCACCCCGGCCTTGGCCAGGGGGCGCATGATGACGTCACCGAAGGGATCGCGGCTGATCGGCCACAGATAGCCCGTATCCTGACCCAAGCGGCCAAGCGCGATCGCGGTGTTATAGACCGCGCCCCCGGCCAGGGGCCGGAACGCGCCGTCTTCCGGCACCATGTCGATCAGCGATTCACCTGCGCACAAAATCATGGCGTGCCCCTTTCAGACCTGTCCTGAATTGGCCAGATACATGAAAACTGCTAACGCTACCAGCGCGACGAAAGCGGCGGCGGCGATTTTCCAGACGGACCACGGACGTTCGCCCGTGACGCGTCCCGACTGGCCGTTCACCACGAAACGATAGCTTTTGCCGTTATAGCGATAGGCCGCCGTCCAGATGGGCAGCAGGACATGCTTGAAGGTTTCGGCGCTGAAATCGCTGTCGATCGCGTCGATGCGCTGGTGGTCGCCCCCGATGTCGCGGCGCGCATCCGATGCGATGACCTGCGCCATCTGCCCCCGCGCCGCCTGATGCCCTTGGGCCAAGGGGGTGGTATAGCCCTCGGCCTCGAAGCCCGACAGGAATGCAGGGCGGTAATCGGCCAGCTGCGCAAGATCCCACGGCATCAGCGCCTGTGTCATCGCGGCGGGCAGCGCGGTCGAGGCGGGCACCAGCACATCGTTGAAATCCCGCGCGATCTGACCCGATACGGGCCGCCAACGGATCTTGGGGACCTGCCGCGCCACGCGCTGGTTGCGGCCATTGACCTGTTGGGTGACATGGACGGTTTCGTAATATGTATCGCCGCGCTGACCGCGATAGCGGCTGCGGCTGCTGGCGTCGAAGGTCCAGAAGGGGGAATAGATCCCCGTCAGACGCCGGTCCTTGCGCGCATAGGCCGTCAGCCCCGAAGGCGCGAACCACAGGCTGCCCAGCCAGTCCTTCATCGCATCGCGGGCCTGAACCTCGGTCAGGACGAAAGGCAGGACACCTTGCGGCTTGATCCGGCGGGTCGCGCCGGTATCGGTCACCACGGGCGTCGCGCAGAAGGGACAGAGGCTGGCATGATGGTCGGCGTCCAGATCGACCCGCGCGCCGCAATTGGGACAGGAGAGCGTGCGCACCGTCTGGGTGATGTCGGCGGAACCCGCATCCAGATGCAGGCCCTTGGCCAGCGGGATTTCCACCAGCTGGGGGGCCTTGTGGCTGGCGTCCCATTGCAGGGTCGCGTCCTTCGACGGCTGGCGGCCCGGCGCGCGGGACGGGCCGGGTCCGATATCCTGCCGATGGCCGCAATACTCGCAGACCAGCACCTGCTGGCCCGGCTGAAAGCGCAGGCTGGCCCCGCATTGCGCGCAGGGAAAACGGTGTTCCATTTCCGCCATGGGATCAGCCCGGCAGGGGCGGAGGCATCATGGTGAACAGCTGCGCCAGTTCCGGCACATCCTCGGCGGGCAGCCAGCCGTCCTGACCGGGCGTCCAGACCAGAGTGTCGCGGGCGAAACTGCCATCGGCGACCATACGGCCCAGATGGCCGCGCCCATAGGGGCCCTGCGCCTGTCCGCCGATGGCCACGTGCCAGACGGTTTCGACCGCGCGACCGGGCAGGGGCGGCGGTGCTGCGGGGGCGGGCTGGGGGGCGGCACCCCAGGGACCGCTGCGCGCCATGCCCATCGCCGCCCCCATCGCCGCACCGAACCCGGCCCCTGCGTCGCCCTGGTTCTGGGCGGCGTTCATCATCGCCTCAGACGCGGCATATTGGCTGAAGCGGCCCAAGTCGCCGACGATCCCCATCGAGGTGCGCTTGTCCAGCATCGCCTCGACCTCGGAAGGTAGGCTAATGTTTTCAATATAGAATTCGGGCAGGGTCAGGCCATAGGTCTCGATCACCGGGGCGATGGCCTTGGCGACCAGCGTGGCCAGCTGGCCGGTATTGGCGGCCATGTCCAGCACGGGGATGTTGGCGGCGGCGATGGCGCGGGAAAATTCCTGCACGATCACGTTGCGGATTTGCAGGGTGATCTCGTCCTTGGTGAAATCGCCGTCGGTGCCGACGATTTCGGACATGAAGCGCGCGGGGTCCGTGACGCGCATCGAGTAGGTGCCGAAGGCGCGCAGGCGCACGGGGCCGAATTCAGGATCGCGGGCGATGATCGGGTTGCGCGTGCCCCATTTCAGGTCGTTGAAGCGCGTCTTGTTGACGAAGTAGATTTCTGACTTGAAGGGGCTGCGGAAACCGTGATCCCAATGCTGAAGCCGCGTCAGGATCGGCAGGTTGTTCGTCTCCAGCAGGTAAAGCCCCGGCCCGAAGACATCCGCCAGCTGCCCTTCATGGACAAAGACAGCCGCCTGACCTTCGCGGACGGTCAGCTTGGCCCCGTATTTGATGGCGTGGCCGACCGTGTCGAAACGCCAGACCATCGTGTCGCGGCTGTCCGCCGTCCATTCGATGATGTCGATGAATTCGCCGCCAAGGATGTCGAAGATAGACATGGGCATTTTCCCTTTGTGGTGCTGGCCGGGTCAGGCGGCCTCGCCCAGCAGTTCGGAGGCGATCTGGCGGACGATGGGGGCGGCCTGCGCGTCGGTCATGCCGGGGCGCAGGCGCGGATCATAGAGGATCTGCAGCAGCAATTCGTCATGCCGGGTCAGCAGGGCAAATTCCTCGTCATCGTTGAAGATCGAGGGGCGTGCGGTGGGGCTGTCATTGGCCAGGCCCATGCCCTGGGCGATTTCCTCGTGGATGCAGGACGTGCGCAACAGGTCCGGCAGCTCGGCGCGGATCACGGCGACGGCATGGGCATATTCGCTGGCGCTGCCCTGGGAATAGGCGAAGACGGTGCAGCTGATGGCGGGGGGCAGGTTGGCCAGCATGGCGGCATCCTGGGACGGGATGCCGGGAACCAGTTCCGACAGGCGGGGGCCGATGGCGCGGCGTTCATCGTCGGACAGGATCAGCACTGCGAAATTGCCGCCGCTGCCGGTCAGGGCGATGGGATGACCGGTCGCGTCGGACAGGCGGTTGCCGAAACCCGTGACCTCGGACCGCCAGGCGGCGCGTTCAGCGACCGGGGTCGAGGGGCCGAATTCCAGCTGCAGCCGCACCGGCTGTACCCAACGGCGCAGAGGCGCGCTGCGCGACTGCGACACCAGCGCGTCGCCGCTGCGGCTGTATTCGTCGCGCAGCGCGATGGCCATGAAATCGCGGGTCAGCGTTTCGGCGGTGATGGGGGCATCCTGCGGCACCCGGTCCCGACGCAGCTTGCCCTGCGCGATCAGGCGGCGCTGCATGGCGGCATAGTAATCGCGCTGCGTCTGGCTGGCCGCGCTGGCCGAGGTCGGGACGGCATTGGCGGCGCGGTTGCGTTCGGCACGTGCCTTGCGCAATTCGGCTTGGGTCGGGGCCGCGTCCTCCTGAGTGACCGGACGCGGATCGGGGCGGTCGGATGTCGGCGGGGCAGGCGGCGTCTGGCCATCGCTGCAGGCGGCCAACAGCAGAGCGGCCGCCAGAACGGCGCCCGATGTGCGGAAGAGGGCCGGGCGGATCATCGACGCCCCCCTGCCGGTGCGGTCTTGTTCAGGCGCGGCGCGGACGCGGCGGCCAGCGTGTGGCGCAGTTCGGCCTCCATCTGGGTCAGGTCGCTTTCGGCGGCGGCGCGGCGTGCGCGGCCCTCATCGGCGATGCGCAGGCTGTCCTCGATGGTGGCGATCAGCTGGGCATTGGCGGTCTTGACGGATTCGATGTCAAAGACGCCACGCTCGGTCTCGGCGCGGATGGTGGCGTTGGCCTGACGCAGATTGTCGGCGTTGCGGGTCAGCAATTCGTTGGTCAGGTCGCTGGCCTCGCGCACCGCGCGGGCCGCCTCGGCGCTGCGCTGGATGGTGACGGCCTGCGCCAGCTGGGTTTCCCACAGGGGCACCGTGTTCACCAGGGTCGAGTTGATCTTGGTCACCAGCGACTTGTCGTTTTCCTGAACCAGCCGGATCGAGGGCAGGGACTGCATCGTCACCTGGCGGGTCAGCTTCAGGTCATGGACGCGGCGTTCCAGATCGTCGCGAAGCGCGCGCAGGTCGCGCAACTCCTGCGCCTCGATCACCTGGTCGGGCTCGGGCTTGGCGGCGACCTCGGCCTCCTTGGCGGGGATGACGTCATGGTCCAGTTCGTGCAGCTTTTCGGTCCCGGCGGCGATATAAAGCGCCAATTCGTCATAAAAGGTCAGCGTCCGGTCATAAAGCAGATCCAGCGACTTGATGTCCTTCAGCAGGGTCTGTTCATGCGCCTCCAACTCGGCCGAGATACGGTCGATCTGGGTCTGGACGTTTTCATAATTGGCGACGAACTTGGCAAAGGGGGCCGACCGGCCCAGCAGCTTTTCCCACCAGCTGCGGGTGCGGCGGACATCCAGTTCCGACGTCGAAAAGCCGCGGATGGTGGTGACCACCTCACGCAGGCTGTCACCGGCGGGACCGGCCTCCTTGGTCTTGACGTCGGCAAGCATCTGCTGGCTGATCTGCTGCAGCCCCGATTGGGCGCGGGTCCCGAACCGCAGGATCGACCCGCTGTCACCCAGATCGATCTCGGCCATGCGTCTGCGGATCGCCTGCGCGGTGGCCTCGTCGGCTTCGGCCAGTGCGACGGGGGCCTCGGCCGGTTGCGCAGGCAGATCCGAGGTCAGGCTCTCGATCTCTTTCTGGGTCGCTTCGGCGCGGCGGCGGGTGTCGTCGGTCATCAGAATGTCCCCTTGTCGGCGATCCGGTGGTCACGCCGTTTCTGCACAGCAGCATATGGCGGAATCGCTGGACTTCAACGGCATAGCACGGGGAAAGTTTCCCGTCATTCATGACGTGGAAGACGAAAAAGGGGGACGCGGATGACCGCGCCCCCCTCAAAAAAGTCGGATCAGACGGATGGGCCTGATCAGGCGGCCTTCTTGCCCGAACCAAAGCGGTCATAGAAGCTGTCGCCCTTTTCCGCCATCTGGCGCAGCATCTGCGGCGCCTTGAAGCGCGGACCGTGCTGCGCCTCCAGCCGGTCGCAGATCTGCACCGCGCGTCCCGCGCCCAGGATATCCAGCCAGCCGAAGGGACCGCCCGACCAAGGCGCAAAGCCCCAGCCCAGGATGGCGCCCACGTCGCCTTCACGGATATCCTCCAGCACGCCGTCCTCCAGCGCGCGAACGGCCTCCAGGCTTTGGGCGAACATCAGGCGGTGCTGAATGTCTTCCAGCGCGGGCTGGTCGGGGCTGCGCGGGTATTGCGCGTCCAGACCTTCCCACAGGCCCTGCCGCTTGCCATCCTCATAGGCATAGAAGCCCGCGCCGCCCTTGCGTCCCATCCGGCCCTGATCGGCCATCCAGAACAGGACATCGTCAACTGCACCGTCGGGATAGGCGTCGCCCATCGCGGCCTTGGTCGCCTTGGCGATCTTGACGCCCAGGTCGATCGAGGTCTCGTCGACCAGTTGCAGCGGGCCCAGGGGCATGCCCATCATCTTGGCGGCGTTTTCGACCAGGGTGGGGTTCACGCCCTCGGCCACCATGCGGATGCCTTCGTTGATATAGGGGATGATGCAGCGGTTGGCATAGAAGAACCGTTCGTCATTGACGACGATGGGGGTCTTGCGGATCTGGCGCACGAAATCCAGCGCCTTGGCGACGGCCACGGGGCCGGTTTCCTTGCCCTTGATGATCTCGACCAGCAGCATCTTGTCCACCGGGCTGAAGAAGTGGATGCCGATGAACTGCTGGGGCCGCGCGCTGGCACGCGCCAGATCGCTGATCGGCAAGGTCGATGTGTTGGTGGCAAAGATCGCGTCCTGCGGGATCACGGCTTCGGCCTTCCTCGTCACCTCGGCCTTGACCGAGGGGTCCTCGAAGACCGCCTCGACGATCAGATCGCAGCCCTGCATGGCGGCGTAATCCGTTGTGGCGGTGATGCGGTCCAGCACCTGGGCCTTCTTCTCCTCGGTCGCCTTCTTGCGGCTGATGGCCTTGTCCAGAAGGCCCGTCGAATAGGCCTTGCCGCGGTCGGCGCTGTCCTGGGCCGCGTCGATCAGCACGACCTCGATCCCGGCCATGGCGCTGACATAGGCGATGCCCGCGCCCATCATGCCCGCGCCCAGGATGCCTACCTTGCGGACGGTCTGGTCCGGCGCGTCGGGGCGGTTCGCGCCCTTCTCCAGCGCTTCCTTGTTGATGAACAGGCTGCGGATCATCGCGGTGCTGCTGGGGTTCATCAGCACGTTGGTGAACCAGCGCGCCTCGATCTTAAGCGCCTGGTCGAACGGCACCATAGACCCCTCATAGACCGCCGACAGCAGCGCCTTGGCTGCCGGATAAACGCCCATCGTCTTGCCATGCACCATCGCGGATGCGCCCACGAAGGTCATGAAGCCCGCAGGGTGGAACGGCTCTCCGCCCGGCATCTTGTAGCCCTTGGCGTCCCACGGCTTGACCAGGTCGGCCTCCTTGGCCTCCAGCACCCAAGCCTTGGCGGCGGCCAGCGGATCTTCGACGACCTCGTCGATCAGCCCGGCCGATTTCGCCTTCTTGGGGTCCGACAGCTTTCCCTCCAGCAGGAAGGGTGCGGCCATCATCGCGCCCAGCTTGCGGGTCAGCCGGGTCGTGCCGCCAGCGCCGGGAAAGATGCCGACCATGATCTCGGGCAAGCCGATCTTGGCCTTGGCATTGTCGGCCGCAAAGATGCGATGCGTGGCCAGCGGCAGCTCCAGCCCGATGCCAAGCGCGGTGCCGGGCAGTGCGCTGGCGATCGGCTTGCCGCCCTTCTTGGTCTTGGGGTCCATGCCCGCCAGTTCGATCTTGCGCAGCAGGTGGTGCAGCGTCATCACGCCGTCGAATACTCCCTGTGCGCCATTCGCGTCCTTCATCCCCGCGATGACCTTCAGGTCCATCCCGGCGGCAAAATCCTTCTTTCCGCTGGTGATGACGATGCCCTTGACGGCATCGTCGGCCAGCGCGTCGTCGATCAGGCCATTCAGCGCGGTCGCGCCGTCCATCGACAGCACGTTCATCGACTTACCCGGCACGTCCCAGGTGATCACCGCGACGCCGTCGGCGCCTTTTTCCATCGTGAAATCGGTCATGTCCGGGCTCCTCACACGCGTTCGATGATGGTGGCCGCGCCCATGCCGGACGCGATGCACAGGGTCGCCAGACCCATGGTCTTGTCCTGCCGTTCAAGCTCGTCCAGCAGAGTGCCGATTATGATCGCGCCGGTCGCGCCCAGGGGGTGGCCCATGGCGATGGCGCCGCCGTTCACGTTGACCTTCGAATGGTCCACGTCGAAGGCCTGCATGAAGCGCAGCACGACCGAGGCAAAGGCCTCATTGACCTCGAACAGGTCAATGTCGCCGATGGACAGGCCGCTGTCCTTCAGGATCTTCTCGGTCACGGGAACCGGGCCGGTCAGCATGATTGTGGGGTCGGTGCCGATCTTGGCGGTGGCGCGGATGCGGGCGCGGGGCTTCAGGCCATGCGCCTGCCCGAATTCCGCGTTGCCGATCAGCACGGCGGCGGCACCGTCGACGATGCCACTGCTGTTGCCCGCATGGTGGATGTGATCGACATGGGTCAGGTGCGGGTATTTCAGCATCGCGACCTTGTCGAAGCCGGGCATCAACTCGCCCATCTCCTTGAAGGCGGGTTTCAGCTTGGCCAGGTCTTCGGCGGTGGTGCCGGGACGCATGTATTCGTCGCGGTCCAAGATGGTGAGGCCGTTCTGGTCCAGCACAGGGACGATGGATTTGGCAAAACGGTTATCAGCCCAAGCCTGCGCGGCGCGTCGCTGGCTTTCCAAGGCCAGCGCATCGGCATCCGCGCGGCTGAAGCCGTATTCGGTCGCGATGATATCGGCGCTGATCCCCTGCGGAACGAAATAGGTCCGCATGGCCAGCCCCGGATCGACGGCGATGGCCGCCCCGTCGCTGCCCATGGCAACGCGACCCATCATCTCGACCCCGCCGGCGATATAGGCCTGGCCCGCGCCACCCTTGATCTGGTTGGCGGCCAGGTTCACCGCCTCCATGCCGGACGCGCAAAAGCGGTTGATCGACAGGCCGGGGATGGACTGGTCTAGGTCGGATGCCAGAACGGCGCTGCGTGCCAGGCAGCCGCCCTGTTCCTTGACCTGGGTGACGTTGCCCCAGATCACGTCCTCGACCGCGTGGCCCTTCAGCCCGTTGCGTTCCTTGACAGCGTTCAGCAGGCGCGCGGACAGCGCCAGCGACGTGACCTCGTGCAGGCTGCCATCGGGGCGGCCCTTGCCGCGTGGCGTGCGGGCAGCGTCATAGATGAATGCGTCGGTCATGTGTCCTCCTTGGGCGCCCGGTCGGATGGATTGCCGGGCATCAGGTCATAGGGGTGTTTCCAGCCGGGCAGGTCCTGGATGGTCTGCAGCCAGCGGTCGATATGGGGCCAGTCCTGGCGGTCGAAACCGAAAGGCTCGGGGTAGTACAGGTATCCGCACAGCGCGAAATCGGCGATGGTCGGTCCGCCGGGCGCGACCCAGTCCCGGTCCGCCAGATGCGCGTCCAGCACCTGATAGGCACCCTTGAGCCGCCCCTGCAGGTATTCCGCAGCACCTGCCGGACGCTTGTCTGCGGGCAGGAAGTTCAACAGGAACCGTGCCGGTCCCGCCTGGGCGGATACCTTGTGATTGTCGAACATCAGCCAGCGCAGCGTTTCATTGCGGTCGCTGCCCAGAAACTTGCCGGTCCGCTCGGCGATGTGCAGCTGGATGACGGCGGATTGCGTCAGGGTCAGGTCGCCTTCTCGAAAGACCGGCACTTCGCCCATTGGGTTCAAAGCACGGAATTCAGGGCTGCGCCCCTCTCCGTTGAAAAAATCGACATAAACGGGCTGCCAGTCATAATCCGCCAGCTGCATCGTTAGCGCCGGTTTGTAAGCGTTCCCGGATTCACCAAAGCACCAGAGTTGCGCGGTCATCTTTCCTCCTCGACACCGGGGGGCTTCGCACCCCCCGGACCCCCGCGGGGTATTTGGGCAAAGAAGAAGAGGCGTTAACCACTTCTTCAACAGAGCGGCATTAGTCTGGTTGGGCGGTACAGGCTGGGGAGCCGATGACCGCCAAAGGAGAAGTCGCCCCGGTCTGTGGGCCGATAACGCCTGACCCGACAACAATCGGGAGAGGCCGGGGCGCATCCTGCTTCATCTTTGCAAAAAAATACCCAATGCGACCCCTCCGCCTTCGCTGCCGAATCAGAAGGCTTCTGCCTCCAGCTCCATCACCGTCGCCGCTCCGGACTGGATGCGGGCCAGATGCGTCGCCGTCATCGGCAGCTGCCGCTTCATGTAGTATCGACCGGTCGCCTGCTTGGTCTTGTGGAAGGCCGGGTCTGCCGTGCCCGCGTCCAGCGCGGCCTGTGCGGCAACGGCCATCCGCGCCCACATGTAGCCCAGCGTCACGTGACCGAACAGGTGCATGAAATCGTAGCTGCCCGACAGCGCGTCGTTGGGGTTCTTCATGCCGCGTTCCATGAAGAACATGGACGCCGCCTGCAGGTCCTTGGACGCGGCCTTTAGCGGGTCGATGAAATCGGCGGCCAATGCCGGGTTGCCTGACTGTTCCTTGCAGAACGATTTGATCATCTCGAAGAAAGCCATGACGTGCTTGCCGCCGTCCTGGGCCAGCTTGCGGCCGACCAGGTCCAGTGCCTGCACGCCGTTCGCGCCTTCATAGATCATGGTGATGCGGGCATCGCGGACGAACTGGCTCATGCCCCATTCCTCGACATAGCCGTGGCCGCCAAAGACCTGCTGGGCCAGCACCGTGGTCTCGAAGCCCTTGTCGGTCAGGAAGCCCTTGATGACGGGCGTCATCAGCGACACCAGCCCTTCGGCATCCTTGTCGCCCCCCATGTGGCTGCGGTCGACCAGATGCGCACCCCACAGGGCCAAGGCGCGGGCGCCCTCCAGGAAGGACTTCTGGTCCATCAGGCTGCGCCGTATGTCGGGATGCACGATCAGCGGATCGGCCGCGCCCTGCGGGTTTTGCGCGCCAGTCACGGCGCGGCCCTGCAGGCGGTCCTTGGCATAGGCGACGGCGTTCTGATAGGCGGGGACGGCCCCGGCATAGCCTTGCAGGCCGACGCCGATGCGGGCCTCGTTCATCATGGTGAACATGGCGCGCATGCCCTTGTGAAGATCGCCCAGCAGCCAACCGCGCGCGCCGTCATAGTTCATGACGCAGGTCGCATTTGCATGGATGCCCATCTTGTGTTCCAGCGCGCCCACCGACACGCCGTTGCGATCACCCAGGCTGCCGTCCGCGTTCACCAGGAACTTCGGGACGATGAACAGGCTGATGCCCTTGGTGCCCTCGCCGCCGCCGGGCGCCTTGGCCAGAACCAGGTGGATGACGTTTTCCGCCATGTCGTGATCGCCGGCCGAGATGAAGATCTTCTGCCCGGTGATCAGATAGCTGCCATCGTCCTGCGGTTCGGCCTTGGTGCGCAGCAGACCAAGATCGGTGCCGCAATGCGGTTCCGTCAGGTTCATCGTGCCGGTCCAGTCGCAGCTGACCATCTTGGGCAGATAGGTCTGCTTTTGGTCGTCGGTGCCGTGGGCATGGATCGCGGAATAGGCGCCGTGGGTCAGGCCCTGATACATGTTGAAAGCCATGTTGGCCGACACGAACATCTCTCCGGTGGCGACGCCCATGGTGTAGGGCATGCCCTGCCCGCCATATTCCGGGTCGCAATCCAGGGCGGTCCAGCCGCCTTCCTTGACGGCTTCGAATGCCTTGCCGAACCCGTCGGGGGTGCGCACGACGCCGTTCTCCAGCACGCAGCCCTGCTGATCGCCGGGCAGGTTCAGGGGGGCCAGCACTTCGGAGGCCAGCTTGCCCGCCGCCTCCAGGATGGCTTCGGTAAATTCGGGGTCCAGGTCGTCGTGACCGGGAAGATCGGATTGCGACAGCTTCAGCACGTCGTGCAGCACGAATTGCAGGTCGCGGATCGGCGGATTGTAGATCGGCATGGCGTTATCCTGTGGGCTGTTCGTGGGACGCGGCGGCAAGCCGGGTCTGCGCGTCGGAGAGATGCTGCCTGAGTTCGGCGATGGCCTCGCTCAGTTCCGCATATTGCCGTTCCATGTCGGCCAGCCTTGCCTGACCCACCTCGATCGTCGCGGCGATCTGCGTGCGGTTGGCACTGCCGGGGGCGTAAAGCTCCAGCAGCTGGCGGATCTGTTCCAGGCTGAAACCAAAGCGCTTGCCCCGCAGGATCAGCGTCAGCCTTGCCCGGTCGCGCCGGTCGTAAAGGCGGTGCTGGCCCCTGCGCTGGGGAAAGATCAGTTCGCGCGCCTCATAGAAGCGAAGCGTGCGCGGCGTGACGTCGAATGCGTCGCACATCTGTCGAATGGTCATCAGCTCGTCGGACATGGTAGGCGGCTCCTCCTCCTGAAACCTGGCGTTCCGTCCTTGGCCTCAAGATAGGATCAAGTTGACGCGAACGTAAGCAAGACGCGGCGTCACGACAGTCCCCTGCCGTGGCGTCATTCCATGCGGGCCAGCTCGTCCTCTCCGGTCTGGCGCAGCTGGGCCAGGTCGGCGCGTGCCGCCTGCATGTCGGCGATCTGCTGGTCCAGCACATCCAGCTGTCTCTGGGCCATCTCGATCCAGACCTGATACTGTTCCCGCGACCCCTTCTTGTCATAGATCAGCAGCCATTTGCGGATATCCTCGAGCGAGAATCCGAAGCGGCGGCCGCGCAGGATCAGCGTCATCCGCGCCACCTCGCGCGGGCCATAGAAGCGGGCGCGGCCTTCCTTGAAAGGCTTCAGCAGCTCGATGTATTCGTAATAGCGCAGCGTGCGCGGCGTCACGTCGAAGCGTGCGCACATCTCCTTGAAGCTGATGCGGTCTTCGGTCATTCGCGCCTCCTCGCCCGGTTCCCTTTGCGTAAACTTAGGCGGTGTCGATCATATTCTCAACCGAATCGCGCAGTCATGGTTCATTGGGGTTGAGCATGCGCCTAACGCGCGGCTAAGCATCAACAAACACCAAGGAGACGCGGATGCCCGACCAGACCGAAGGCCCCCAGGATGATCGCACCCGCATCGCCCAGCAATTCATCGAGGCCATCCCCCATGCGCGCGCCTTAGGCATGCGGGTGGACGAACTGGGCACGGGCCGCGCCGTGATCAGCATGCCTTGGGCCGAACATCTGGTAGGCGACCCGCGGACGGGCGTCATCCATGGCGGCGTCGTCTCGGCGCTGATGGACACCTGCTGCGGGGCTGCGGTCATGGTCCATCCCAGCAATCCGACCTCGACCGCGACCATCGACCTGCGCATCGACTACATGCGCGCCGCGAAACCCGGCCAGCGGATCACCGCGCGTGCCGAATGCTATCACATGACCCGCAGCGTGGCCTTCCTGCGGGCCGTGGCGCTGGACGAGGATGGTGAAAACCCCGTGGCGACCGCGACCGGCGCCTTCACGGCCGAGAGGTGATCATGGGCGACCGCAACGAACCGCTGCATCAGATCAAATCGCGTCGCGATTCGGCGCTGAAGGCGCTGGTCACCGGCGTCCCTTACATGTCCTGGCTGGGCATCACCTTCGACCGGCGCGGTGACGAGCTGACCGCCATCCTGCCCTATGACGAAAAGCTGATCGGCAATCCGCGCCTGCCCGCCATCCACGGCGGGGTGACGGCGGCCTTTCTTGAGGTCACGGCCATCATCGAGCTGTCTTGGTCGGTCATGTGGGAGGATCTGGAATCGGGCCGCATCGCGCCTGATGCGGCGGTGCCCGACAGCCTGCCGCGTCTGCCCAAGACCATCGATTTCACCGTCGATTACCTGCGGTCGGGCCTGCCGCGCGACGCCTATGCGCGGGCAAGTGTCGTGCGGTCGGGGCGGCGCTATGCCTCGGTCCATGTCGAGGCATGGCAGGACAACCGTGCCCGCCTGATCGCGCAGGCGACCGGGCATTTCCTGATGCCGCAGCCCTGACATGCAAGGCCCCCTGCTGACGCATCGGCGCGTGCTGAACATCGCGCTGCCCATCGTTCTGTCGAACCTGACCGTGCCGCTGCTGGGTCTGGTCGATACCGGCGTCGTCGGCCAGCTGGGCCTGCCCGAGGCGATCGGTGCGGTGGGCATCGGGGCGGTCATCCTGACCTCGATCTATTGGGTGTTCGGGTTTCTGCGCATGGGGACCTCGGGGCTGGTGGCGCAGAGCCACGGCGCGGGCGACCAGGCCGAGGTCGGTGCCCATCTGCTGCGCGCGCTGGCCATCGCGGGCGCGGCCGGGGCGGTCTTCATCGTGCTGCAGGTGCCGATATTCTGGGCGGCGTTCCGGCTGGCCCCGGCATCAGATGCGGTGGAAACACTGGCCCGCGACTATCTGGCCATCCGCATCTGGGGTGCACCTGCGACCATCGGGCTTTACGCCATCACCGGCTGGCTGATCGCGGTCGAACGCACCCGCGCGGTGCTGGGGCTGCAATTGTTGCAGAACGGGCTGAATGTGGGCCTGGACATCTGGTTCGTGCTGGGGCTGGGCCTGGGGGTCAGCGGCGTGGCCTGGGCCACGCTGGCGGCCGAGCTGGCGGGGCTGGCGGTCGGGTTGTGGCTGGCGCGCCATGTGCTGGCCCGCGCCGTCACGGCGGCCCGCGACACGGCCAGCCTGTTCGCGCGCGCCAAGATCGACCGGCTGGCGCGGGTGAACACCGACATCATGATCCGGTCGGTGCTCCTGCAGGGCTGCATGACCAGCTTTCTGTTCCTGGGGGCGGGGCAGGGGGACGTGCCGCTGGCCGCGAACCAGGTGCTGCTGCAATTCGTGGCGCTGACGGCCTTCGCGCTGGACGGCTTCGCCTTTGCCGCCGAAAGCCTGGTGGGGCAGGCGGTGGGGGCGCAGAGGCCGGACCGGGTGCGGCGGGCATCGATCCTGACCTCGCAATGGGGGCTGGGGGGCGCGGTCGTGCTGGGGTTGGTCTTCATCGTCGCGGGCGGGCCGATCATCGACATCCTGACCACCTCTCCTCAGGTCCGGGCCGAGGCGCGGATCTTTCTGCCGTGGCTGGGGCTTGCGCCGCTGATCGGCGTGGCGGGCTGGATGCTGGACGGCATCTTCATCGGGGCGACGCTGACGCGGGACATGCGCAACGCGATGATCCGGTCGGT
Source organism: Paracoccus sediminilitoris (assembly GCF_003259195.1). GTDB lineage: Bacteria > Pseudomonadota > Alphaproteobacteria > Rhodobacterales > Rhodobacteraceae > Paracoccus > Paracoccus sediminilitoris. The sequence continues at coordinate 664,329 of NZ_QJPK01000001.1, read as the reverse complement.
CGCGGTCTTCGTGGCGGCGGTGCTGATCCTGCCGCCGTTCTGGGGCAATCACGGGCTGTGGGCGGCGCTGATGGCGCTGAATACCGCGCGCGCCATCACCATGCTGCGCCGGTATGGCCATGCCGAGGATGCCGCGACACCCCCCGGGGGCGACGCGGCGGTGGCGTGATCAGCTTTCGTCGACGACCTGGCGGCGGGCCTCGTCCATCAGTTCGGCCATCTTGGCGCGGATCGTGGCGTCATCGGCGACCCCCTGCAGGTCGGTGCTGACCTTGCGGAAGACGTCTTCCTCGCCGGGTTCCTCGAAATCCGAGGTGACGACGGTCATCGCATAGGCGCGGGCCTCGTCGCCGGACTTGTCCAGCAGCCCGGCCGCCCATTCGCCCAGCAGGCGGTTGCGGCGTGCCTCGGCCTTGAAGCGCAGATCGGCATCATGCGCGAATTTCGCCTCATAGGCGCGCTCTCTGTCGTCAAACGTGGTCATCGGTCCACCTCCTGCTGTAACTTGGTCAGATAAGAGCCTTTCGCACGTCTTGTCGCAAGCCTCGTATTGCCCCCCGATGCCTTTCTGCGCTAAGTCGCCTCTTTGAGAGACATCCGAAAGGACGGTGGGGCCATGGCACCGCGGCGCAAGAAGGTTTACGAAGGCAAAGCCAAGATCCTGTACGAAGGTACGGAACCTGGCACGCTGGTCCAGTACTTCAAGGACGATGCGACGGCGTTCAATGCCCAGAAGAAAGCAACGATCGAAGGCAAGGGTGTCCTGAACAACCGCCTGTCGGAATTCTTCATGCAGGGGCTGACCAATATCGGCGTCCCCAATCACTTCATCCGCCGCATCAACATGCGCGAACAGCTGATCCGCCAGGTTGAGATCATTCCGCTGGAAGTGATCGTGCGCAACTTTGCCGCCGGCTCGCTCTCCAAGCGCCTGGGCCTTGAGGAAGGCACGCTGCTGCCCCGTCCGATCGTCGAATACAGCTATAAGAACGATGAACTGGGCGACCCGATGGTGTCCGAGGAATACGTCATCGCCTTCGGTTGGGCCAGCCAGCAGGACCTGGACGACATCGTATCCCTGGCGCTGCGCGTCAACGACTTCCTGTCGGGCGTCTTCTATGGCGCGGGCATCAAGCTGATCGATTTCAAGATCGAGATCGGCCGCGTCTGGGACAATGATTTCATGCGTCTGATCGTCGCCGATGAAATCAGCCCCGACAGCTGCCGCCTGTGGGACGTCAAGACCGGACAGAAGCTGGACAAGGACGTGTTCCGCCGCGATCTGGGCAACCTGACCGACGCCTATACCGAAGTGGCGCGCCGGCTGGGCCTGATGCCTGCCAACACGACCAGCCTGAAACCGACCGCGATCAACTGAGAAGGAAGCCCGCGATGAAAGCCCGTGTCACCATCATGCTGAAGGACGGTGTTCTGGACCCGCAGGGCGAGGCGATCCGCCACGCGCTTGGCGGTCTGGGCCATGACGGCGTTTCCGGCGTCCGCCAGGGCAAGCTGATCGAACTGGACCTGGCCGCCACCGACGCCGAGGCCGCGCGCGCCGAAGTGGCGAAGATGTGCGAGGGCCTGCTGGCCAATACCGTGATCGAGAAATACTCAATCGAGATCGCCTGACAGGCTTCGATGACGTTGCGGCAGCCTGCCCTTATGGTCAGGTTGCCTGCAAGTCCCCGTTGCAAATCGGAGCCGTTTGACGCCCAATGCGCGGATGATGAACCAGACCCCGACCCCCTCCGACACGACCACGCCGGTCATCCAGATCAACGGGCTGCACAAGTCCTATGGCCAGCTTGATGTGCTGAAGGGCGTCTCGATGACCGCCCCACGCGGTCACGTGGTCAGCCTGATCGGCTCTTCCGGTTCGGGAAAATCCACCCTGCTGCGCTGCTGCAACCTGCTGGAGAACAGCCAGGCGGGCGATATCCTGTTCGACGGCGAGGCCGTGCGCTGGAAGGGCAAGGGCCTTGATCGCGCCCCGGCCGACCGTGCCCAGGTGACGCGGTTCCGCACCAACCTGTCGATGGTCTTCCAGCAGTTCAACCTGTGGGCCCATATGACGATCCTGCAGAACGTCATGGAGGCGCCGCTGACCGTGCTGGGCGAGGATCGCGGCACCGTCGAGGCCCGCGCCCGGGCCCTGCTGGACAAGGTCGGCATCGGCGACAAGGCCGATGCCTGGCCCGCCCAGCTGTCGGGCGGCCAGCAACAGCGTGCCGCTATCGCGCGCGCGCTGTGCATGCAGCCCACGGCGCTGCTGTTCGACGAACCGACCAGCGCGCTGGACCCCGAACTGCAGCAGGAGGTCGTCAAGGTCATCAAGGATCTGGCCGGCGAACATCGCACGATGATCATGGTCACCCATGACATGCGGCTGGCCGCCGATGTCAGCGATCACGTCGTCTTCCTGCACCAGGGCGTGATCTGCGAAGAAGGCCCGCCATCGCAGCTGTTCGGGAACCCGCAGACGGACCGTCTGCGCCAGTTCCTGTCGGCCACGATGGCCCATTAAACAAAAAAACGAACACCAACAGGAGACTATGCCGCAATGAAATCCCTGATGATTGCCGCCGCCACGCTGGCCTTGACCGCCGGTCTGGCACAGGCTGAAACCATCCGCATGGGCACCGAAGGCGCCTATGCCCCCTATAACTTCATCGACGATGCGACCGGCGAAGTGACCGGTTTCGAGATCGAGCTGGGCAACGAGCTGTGCACCCGCGCCGAACTGGACTGCACCTGGGTCCGCAACGATTGGGATTCGATCATCCCGAACCTGGTGTCGTCGAACTATGACACGATCATGGCCGGCATGAACATCAACGAGGAGCGCAAGGCGGTCATCCAGTTCACCCAGCCCTATACCCCCGCAATGCCGTCGGCCTATGCGGCACTGTCGGCCGACGTGGACGTGGAAGGCGGCATCGTCGCCGCCCAGACCAGCACCATTCAGGCCGGGCATGTGGCCGAAACCGGCGCGACCCTGCTGGAATATCCCAACCCCGACCAGACCGTCGCCGCCGTCCGCAACGGCGAGGCTGACGCCGTTTTCGCCGACCGCGACTTCCTGGCCCCCATCGTCGAGGAATCAGGCGGCGAGTTGGTCTGGGTCGACGGCAAGGATGCCGTTCCCCTGGGCGAAGGCATCGGCATGGGTCTGCGCCAGTCCGATACCGAGCTGAAGGACAAGTTCGACGCTGTCATCACCGAGATGAAGGAAGACGGCAGCCTGAACGAGCTGATCGTCAAGTGGTTCGGCGACGACGCCCTGACCTTCGAGTGACATGACCCGCCGCCGCGGTCACGGGCCGCGGCGGCCATCCGGGATATCCGATGTTTTCCTATTGCACCGATCCGTCCACACTTGATGGGCTTGCCTGGCTGTCATGCTATCTGACATCCGGCACGCATCTGCTGTTCTATGGCAGCTTCGGAACGGTGCTGCTGTTGCTGGCCATCACCGCGCCGGTGGCGCTCTTGTTCGGTTTCGGCGGGGCGATGGCCTCGCGGTCGCGGATCGCGCCGCTGCGCTGGTTCGGCAAGATCTATACCTCCATGGTGCGGGGCATTCCCGACATCCTGTTCTTCCTGTTCGTGCCGATCGCGCTGGACCAGGGCTTTGAATGGCTGCGCGCCAAGATGCTGTGCGAGGGTGACGAACCGATCCGTCAGGGCAATGATTTCGTCGTCTGCGCTGCCGCCAAGCTGCCACTCAGTACCAGCCCCCCTTGGGTGCATGACACCTATGGCATCTTCTTGGCCGTCATCGCCTTTTCCGTGGTCTTCGGTGCCTTTGCCGCGAACGTGCTCTACGGCGCGATGCAGGCGGTCCCGCATTCACAGCTGGAAACGGCCGAAGCTTACGGCATGACGCAGCGCCAGGTGACGCGCCGGGTCCTGATCCCGCAGATGTGGACCTATGCCCTGCCGGGGCTGTCGAACCTGTGGATGATCCTGATCAAGGCCACACCCCTGCTGTTCCTGCTGGGGGTCGAGGACATCGTCTATTGGGCGCGCGAACTGGGCGGGTCCAAGACCAGCGCCTTCAGCTATCCACATCCCGACTGGCGGCTGTATTACTTCCTGGCGATCCTGATCTTCTATCTGCTGATGACCTTCGTGTCTGAACGCGTCCTGGCGCGGGTCACGCGCCGCCTGTCGCGCGGACAGGCCACGATGGGCGCGGGGGGCATCGCATGAGCTGCGCGCAGACGATCACCGATTACGCGCTGCGTTCCATCGGCATGGGCGAACGCCTGCTGCCACGGGCCGATTACACGCTGTGTCAGCAATTCACGCTGATCGGGTCGGGGCTGATCTGGAACCTCTATTTCGCGTTTTTGGCGCTGGCTTTCGGTTTCGTGCTGGCCAATGGGCTGGCAGTGGCCAAGGCCAGCCGTCATCCTTGGGCGCGCGTTCCCGCCAACGCCTTCATCTTTGTTTTCCGCGGCAGCCCGCTGTTCATCCAGTTCTTCATCGCCTACGAGGCGCTGGTCCTGCTGCCCCGCGCGGGGGTCGATATCTTGGGCATCACGGTCCAGACCAGCTGGATGACGCGGGCCTGGGCGGGGGGGCTGTTCGTCCTGATCCTGAACACCGCCGCCTATTCCGCCCAGATCTTCCACGGGGCGCTGATGTCTGTCCCCAAAGGCGATGTCGAGGCCGCCGACGCCTATGGCATGACCGGCTGGACGCGGTTCCGGCGCATCATCTGGCCCACGATGATGCGGTTGGCTTGGCCCAGCTATACCAACGAGGCGATCTTCCTGTTCCATGCCACGACGCTGGTCTATTTCAGCGGCTTTCCGGCGTTCCAGCAGCGCGGCGACGCGCTCTATTATGCCAGCTATTTCGCCGACAAGACCTTCAACCCCTTCGTGGCCTATCCGATTGCCGCGGCTTATTTCGTCGCGGCCACCTTGGCTTTGATCTGGCTGTTTGGCAGGGTAAACAGGCGCCTGAACCGACACCTTCCGGGGCAGGTCCGGCGCGTCAAGTATCGCCCTCAGATAGTGAGATGACACAGATGGAATGGCTGCGCGAACACCCCGAAGTCAGGACGATCCGTGTAGCGGCCGCCGATCTGAACGGCGTGGCACGGGGCAAGCGGTTGCCCGCGAAATATGCCGACAAGCTGGTCGAGGAGGGGACCAAATTTCCCTATTCGGTGCTGAACCTAGATATCTGGGGCGAGGATGTCGAGGACAGCCCCCTGGTCTTTGAATCCGGCGACCCCGACGGGCTGCTGCTGCCCACTGAACGCGGTTTCGTCCCCATGCCCTGGCTGGAGGCCTCGCCCACCGCGCTGCTGCCCCTGTGGATGTTCCACCCCGATGGCCGACCCTATGACGGCGATCCGCGTCAGGCGCTGGCCCGCGTGGTAGAACGCTATGACGCGGCCGGGCTGGTGCCGGTCGTCGCGACCGAGCTGGAATTTTTCCTGATCGACGACAGCGGTCGTCAGCTGCGCGTGCCGCCCAGCCCGCGGTCCGGCAAGCGCCGCACCGGCGGCGAGGTTCTGTCGCTGCGCGCGCTGGACACGTTCGACCAGTTCTTCACCACGCTTTACGACGCCTGCGAATCGATGGACATCCCCGCCGATACCGCCATTTCCGAGGCCGGGCCCGGCCAGTTCGAGATCAACCTGATGCATCAGGCCGATCCCCTGAAGGCCGCCGACGACACCTGGCTGTTCAAGACGCTGGTCAAGGGCGTCGCCCGCAATTACGGCTTTGCGGCCAGCTTCATGGCCAAACCCTATGAGCAGTTTTCCGGCAACGGGCTGCACATGCATTTCTCGATCCTGACCAAGGACGGACGCAACATCTTCGACAATGGCGGCGAGGAGGGGACCGAGGAACTGCGCCAGGCCGTCGCCGGCTGCCTGCGCGCCATGCCCGGATCGACCCTGCTGTTTGCGCCGCATGAAAACAGCTATGACCGGCTGGTCCCGAACGCCCATGCGCCGACCGGCATCGGTTGGGCCTATGAGAACCGCACGGCGGCGATCCGCATTCCGTCATCGGGACCCAAGGCGCGGCGGATCGAACATCGCGTGGCGGGGGGCGACGTGAACCCCTATCTGACCGTGGCGGCCATCCTGGGTGCGGCGCTGAACGGCATCGAAGACAAGCTGGAGGCGCCCGCGCCCTTCAAGGGCAACGCCTACGACAAGAACCTGGGCCAGCTGCCCGGTGACTGGGGCGCGGCCATCGAGGCCTTCGACAACTGCCCCGAGATCCGCCGCATCCTGCCGGCCCATCTGGTCGAGAACTACCTGATGACCAAGCGGCAGGAACTGCATTACATGGCCGAACTGTCGGATGAGGAAACGGTCGAACTGTATCTGGATACGGTCTGATTGTTATGACCACCGAAAAACTGCCATTTTGCGGTTGTCACTTCCATTCCGGCACGCATAAAACTGCCATCGCGTGTCGGGTTGGAGAAAAATTCTCCACAAGTCATATACTTGGGTTCGAATGAGCTGCAACGGCTCCTGATCGGCAGCGACAGGACCAGGTTTGCAGCCCTGGCTTGACGCCTGTCGCTCCGACGTTCATCGCTGAGCCCTGACCAGGGTCCTTCTGCAATCTGCGCCTCTGCCCCGTCGCACCCTTCCGGCGGCGGCGATGCGCTCCAGCTTGTCGAGGACCGCTCATGCCCCGTCATCCCTTCATCAAAGCCAGCTTTCCCGATCCTGACCTCACGCCGCGCAATATCGCCAAGCGCCTGATGCTGCACCTCACCCGGATCCGCGTTGATCGTGCCGCCGTCGATCCGGGCGAGCAGGATGAGGAGAAGCTCTACGACCTTGCCTGCATGGGCCGCCTCGACGGCGTCAGCCTGACGCCCGAAGGCCACACGCGGGTGGATCGGCGGGCCGCCCGGTTGCACGAGCGCAAACTGCGCCTGTCAGGGATCGCGCACCTCGAAAGGTCAGACCGGGACAAGCTGTCGGTGCTCAAGAGCGGCGTCGCCCTCGCTGCCATCACGGACGAGCATCAGGCGGACGGTTTGGCCGCGACCCTGCATGCCGAGATGCCCTGGATGTCCGTCGCGACCAAATATGCCTGGCACGCAATGCGCTGCTCGGTGCGCGAGGGACATGTTGGCTTCCGGCTGCCTCCGGTGATCCTCGACGGCCCACCTGGCATCGGGAAGACTCGATGGGCGCACCCGACTCGGCGATCTGATCAGGACGCCTAGGCTCCAGCCTCATTGATTTTCAGAGCCAGAAGAGGATTGTTGCTGCGAGAGCTATTGCGGAGAGGAAGATCTCGGGGCATCGGTCGTATCGTGTTGCGACGCGTCTGCAGTCTTTCAGGCGGCCGAACATGATCTTGATCCGGTTGCGTCGCTTGTACCGTCGCCTGTCATGTTTCACGGCTTTCTTGCGTGACTTTCGACCGGGGATGCAAACCTTTATCCCGTTGTCTTTCAACGCTTGTCGTCGCCAATCGGCATCCTATCCACGATCCCCCAAGAGCCAATCCGCCTTCGGCAGGCTACTCAGCAGCGCGGCTGCACCGGTGTCATCGCTCACCTGTCCGGCCGACATGAAGACCTGGATCGGGCGGCCCTTCGCATCAGTGACGGCATGTCACTTCGTGTTCATGCCGCCCTTCGTGCGCCCGATTTGGCAAGCACGCCCCCCCTTTTTTACCCGCAGGCTGGAGGCCGTGCGGTGCGCTTTCAAACAGGTCGCGTCGATCATGATAGGCTTGTGATCGGCGCCTTTGGCGCCTTCGGCGGCCAGGCCCGCCATGATCCGGGCGAAGACGCCCTTTTCACTCCAGCGTTTCCAGCGGTTGTAGAGAGTTTTGGCCGGACCAATCCCCAAGCACGTCGCACCACCGCAAACCATTGCGATTGATGAAGATTATACCACTCAGAACCCTTCGATCATCAACCCGGGGCTTGCCATGGCTCTTGGGGAAAACGGTTTCAGGCGCTCAATCCGCGCCTCGGCCAGCCAGTAAAGATTGCTCATAGATCAGGTCTCCTTGCGGAGCCTGGATCACGGCAACGGACTGAAATCAATGGGTCTGGAGCCTAGAAGCTTATGCAAGGCGCTTCGGCGACGTTTTTTGTCTTGAACTCATGGCCGGCTGTGTGGAGCAAACCTCCGGCGCCCGCAAGGCGTGACCCGGCCTTTTTGTATGTGTCGGCTGCTGTTCGCAATTGAGAATTTGGCACGACTTCGGAAATCGCTCATATGTATCCGGCCTTTTGATCGGCTCGCAGACCGTGGCCTTGATGGGGTTACGCACGCGCCTTGGTCTCCTAGCGGCAAGGTCCTTGCTGACCATAAGGGCCGTCAGACTCTGGGGGTGTATTTTCTCCGTTCGATGCTGTCCTCTCTGTCGCGAACTCCTTTTGACCGTGGAAAGCGTCAGATGGTTTCCATGGCCATATCTTTTGGGGCGTCGAACCGGGTTCCGTGTCGCAGAACGCTCCATGCGGTTCGGGCAAGTTTTTTGGCCAGCGCAACGGCGGCCTTGTTGCGCGGCATGCGCTTTACCGCTTCGGTCAGCCAAGGGCCGAAGCTGAAGGTGGACCACCTGTTCTGACGCATCATGATCACCTTCGCCGCCTGGACGAATAGCATGCGAAGATAGCGGCTGCCCCGTTTGGTGATCCGCCCGACGATCGTTCTCCCGCCCGTGCTGTATTGGGTCGGCACCAAACCGACCCACGCGGCAAAGTCCCGACCTCGGTCGAAAGCCTCCCCCTTGCCAACTGCCGCGACCATTGCCGTCGAGATCATTGGACCGATCCCGGGGATGGTCATGACGTTGGCGCAGTTCTCTTCCGTGCGGCTGATCTCCTCGATCTGGCCCGAGACGTCCTCGATCCGTTTGTCCAGCCAAAGCCAGTCGCCATAGAGCCCGATCAAAATGCCGCGCATCCGGGGCGAAATCTCGTCCTGTCGCTGTTCGAGGATCGTCTCGAAGGAATTCTTTAGCGCCCGCAGCCCCGACCGGACAGTGATGCCCTGTTCGATCAGGAAGGCCCGGATCTGGTTGATGGTGGCCGTGCGCCGCGAAACCAGTCGTGCCCTGACCCGGTGAAGGGCCTGAAGATCGAGCTGATCCTCGTCCTTCTCAGAAACGGTCCGGAGGTTCGGCCGCAACGCAGCCTCCATGATAGCCTCGGCATCGTTGTAGTCATTCTTTTGGCCCTTGTTGAAGGGCTTCACGTAGATCGCCGGAATGATCCGCGGCTCGAAACCCATGCCTCGCAGCGTCCGGCTGACAAAATGAGCGCCAAGGCAGGCTTCCATCCCGACGATGCAGCGTGGGAGCTGTTCGAATGTGGCACTCAACGCCAGCCGCTTGATCTGTTTGCGTATGACCAGCTGGCCCGCGCGGTCGAACCCGACCAGATGAAACGTGTCCTTGCCGATATCGACACCGACCACGGCAAGGTCTTCGAGGCTTCCGGTCTTCTTTGCACACATGGCTACTTCTCCTTGTTGCACGGTTGACCCCTCGTCAGGGTAACCCAACTGTGGGGAAGCAGCCGACACATCCCATTAGCCGCCGCTCGGTGCTTGGCTGGCGCTGCGGTGCAGCTTCCACAGACCGGCCGTTTGTGCCTTGCGCAGCGAGATCGTGCGGGCACGGTCTTCTATGTGGGACGAAAGCTGATTGATTTGGTGTGAGGATTCTGCAGGCAGTGGCAAAAGGCTTGCCGATGACTGCGATCCCCGCTCATACAACTCCCCGCCTGACCTTCCGGCCCATTTCCTTGCTCCGGTCGCAGTCGGATGAAATATTGGTAGCAGGTCACGACCAGACTGCGGCCGAGAAAAGGGGGGCAGGCGACCATCGGGGGTAGTCTGATCGCATCTGTCAGGGCGAGCCGGATGTTTCTTCTGGAGCAGTGGGAAGTGTTCGGCCTATGGCTCCGTCGAGAAGGTGCTGAAACGGAATGGGTTCAAGGCGGCTGGGGGCCTGAAACGGATTGGAAAACGCATAGATGAAGAAGAGCACCATTCCCGAATAGGCGCCGAACAGAGACATCAGGATAAGATGCGTTTTCGAGGGACGAGACAGATAAAAAGGGACCGCTAGAAGCGCGAGACCAACGAGCGCCGGAATCCAGAATAAAATCGCAAAAGTCCGCTGCGCGACTGCTTCGCGCTGCTGCCGGAAAGAGGCGATTTCGGTGACACGGTCCAGCATCCGGCCGCGAAGATACTCTTGCCGCGGCGACTCGGGATTTGCGTCAAGGATCTGAACATATACGTCATCCCAGGTCGTCCAAGCCCTGCCGGACAGGCCCTTGCGTTCTGCGAGACGCGGCCATTCGTTCGCGACCACTTCCTGCAGATAGGCCGCCATGCCATGTTGAACAGCGGGTTCCAGCCTTCCGCCATATCGCTTTGCGTCATTCCAGACGTCCGAGACCGCGACAGCCTCCTGCACCAGCACAGTCCGCAGCGCTTTGTAATCGTCAAGTTCCTGAGCGTAGACGAGAGCGAGGATTAGCCCGTGCAGGGCAGCGATCCGAACGCCCACGTTCCCTGCAAGCTCGAAGGTGCGATCTGTCTCATGCCCAGGCTGAAGGAAACGCCGGGCCAAGGAATAGGCGATCAGAACAATTGCGACCGCGAGGGCGGTGGACATCAGTCCGATGACGGTCGAGTTCACGCTATCGGTCACACTGGCGTCCATCGGTTATTTTGCCAGCAAAGATTGTCAGAAAATTGCGTCTGGCAATCAAATAATTTTAGGGTTCCGAGCAAGGTTTTCCTTTTCGACGATGCCGATGCCTCCGTCGCGCCCGAACGCGTTTGGGGTGCAACATGACGAAGATGTCCCAGCAAGGAGACCCCAATTGGATCGTCGCATTGCCACTCGGGATGAGAGACATTCTTTATGTTTTTTGCAATGCAGAGGGACGGTTGTTCAGTCTGCGGTCGAAACGCCGCGAAGATCATCCATGACCCGCTCGCATTCGGCAGCGCTGCCTATTACGGGCATTGTATCCTCGCTGTCCCACTGGTCCCGCAGATTTGCAACCGCCCGGTTGAGAGCTTGGTCTACCTGCTCGGCAGTCAGTAGCCCTTCGTCATACGCGGCCTCTACGGTCGAGCAGATCCCTGCCCCGAGGCCGGTCGCGACGCCAATGCCGGTGGCACCGCCAACCAGCAAGGCTCCCAGCATCGCGCCGATCACGAGGCCGAATATAAGGGACAGGGCTGCGACAAACAGCTTGCTCATGGCATAACCTCTAGCGGCGCTTGGCGACCCTTCGTAGCCATCCAAGAAGGGCAATGTTCAGAAGCGGCGCAAGGGTTGTGAGCCAAGGTAAGGCCCATCCGGGCACCCCTTCGATGGCCCTCGTCCATGGCAGGCCGAGAATGACGACATAGACGGCTGAGAGCGGCTCCTTCTCCGCCCCCAGCAGGCCGACCGCCAACACCAGCAGTGCAAGCGTATAGAGCGCGATCAGCCCCCAGAAAAGGACATCTGAAAGCCGCCGCATGCTGCCTAGGCGGCACCCTCATCGGTCAGTGACTCGATCGAGTCGGTGGTTCCGTCAGAGTAGGCGATGCATTTCCACGGTGCCCTGCTTGGGCCGACGCCGACACGCACATAGGTTCCGGCCTCTGAGAATTCAGAACCCAGCAGCGTCACATCGGGATTGCTTGTCACGGCCGTTACATCGCGGAGGCAAGCCTGTTCAGCGAGCGATGGTGAAGTGCTTGCTTCGGCGACTTCTTCCACGCAGGCGGACAGTGTGGCAACAGCGCCGAGTGCGAACAGGATGGCAGTGAATTTCATGGTGGCAGTCCTTTCATCGATCCGGGTTGGATTAGTCGACACCAAAAACGACCGTATAGTTGACCGTGCCATTCGTTCGATTGATCACTTCGATGACATGATCGCCCGTTTGCCAGACCTGGCCGCGATAGGGCAGGTCGCTGGACACCTGATCCAGAAGGAAGCTCTGGTCAGGGTTGAAGATCTGGTAGGAGATCGGATTGCCGCGGTGGCGGACTTCGACGACCAGGTCTTGCCCGTTCCGAATGTTCAGCGCATAGCGGCGGCTATCCCCAGGTGCGAGCGTTCCGTGCAACGTGGCCCCCGAGGTGCCGGCGGCGAAGTGCACACGCTCGGGGCCCCTGGAATGCAACGGTGCCTGCGATTTGTTTTCCGGCGCTGATCCCTCGATCAGATATGCGCCCGATGCCCAGCCCTTGAACCGGCTGTCGATAGTCCCGACGTGGCACCAGCGCCCGCCTTCGGACATGCGGCAACCCATGTTGCGGACATTCTGTCCGTCGACCAGCCGTGTCAGGATCTTCGCCCCGGCCGAGGGCCGAGCCCGAAGGTTCAGTGTGTCGTCGCCCACGACGCTGACCTGTAGGAAATCCGGACCCCCCGCCAGCCCATCGGCAAAATCGCCCTCTACACGCGCCAAACGCCTGCCTTTCACCGAGACATCAAGATCGAACGCCGCGCTTTCTCCACGGCGCGCGGCGTTGCGATAAAGATAGACCTGAATGGTGTAATTTCCTGAAGCAGAAAGCCTCCCCGACCATTCATTCAGCGGGTCGGTCATGCTGCCAATTGCCAGTGCCTGATCCCCCGGACCGCTGCCCGGCGCGAAAACGTTGAAGTAGGCGGCCGTATTGGCCGAATTCATGCGGATGCTGAGTGTCTGACCCGCCTCGGCGCCGATGGTGTAAAGCATCTCGTCCCGGCCCGAAATCCTGCCCGAGATCTGAGTGTTGCTTGCCCCTGCGGGAAAGCGGATCGCAGCTGATTGCTGGGCATATCCGATGGCCGGAAACACCGATAGAAAGACCGCCGCAATCATCATGGAAAGTCTTCGCACGACCCAATCTCCCAATCAGGCAGTTCCGAGAAAGTCTAGTTTAACGTTGAAGCCTTTATCGCGCGAACCAAAAAATCAAGAAAAATATTATCTAGGTGCAAATTTTATCTGTTCAATTTCCACACGCAATGCCTCAAAATGGCAAAATAAAGTCCTGATAAATCAAGCCCTGATGCGAGATGAGCTATTAGGAGCGTCAATACCCGTCTACCCATGATACACGTCAATCCATGTAAGGGCTTTTGGACCCCTTCAGGAATTCTGGTTGCGACGCTCCTTCGGCAAAGAAATCCACCATCGTCTCGCCGTCTGAGGCATAGGAACACTAGATGTCGTCGCTCATGTTTTCCAGGTAGATGGTGCCGTTGATAGCATAGGTTCCATCGACGCGCTGGCCTTCGTATTTCATCTCAGTCCTGGCTGTGAATTCCTGAAAATAGGATTGCGTCGCGACACCACAATCTTCGATCATCGACTCGCTCGACTGGGCATATGCAGCGGTGGAAAGCAATCCGAAGAGGATCGGCGACAGGAAACTGGGCCTCATGGATCGGCTCCTTGATTTGCTCGCGTTTAAATCCTTCGTCAGTTGCAGGCCGGGTAATTAGCGCGATCGGCTTCGCTCACATCAACCGGGCATGTTTCTTCGACCGGGGAAGATCCATGAACTTGGCAAATCCCGTTGGCGCCACCCGGCCCCGTATAGGAAACTGATACCGAACCGTCGGCCGACGTCATGATCTCGACCGTGATGTTGCTATGCGTTGCCTCATAAACAGATTCGTTAAATTTCTCGATCGAGGCTTCGTTCCCGTTCACATAGACCGGGCCGCCTTCGTCAGCGTGAACTTCAATCCCCGTCGGGCAGGTCGCATTCAAAGTCGGGATCTGAGCATAGGCCGGAACAGCGACACAGAACGCATATGCCGAGGCCATAAGACCAAAGGCTGTCATTCGGTGCGAAGGCATCATTCTCTCCTGTTTTGGTTTGCAAGATTTGATTCGTGGAAGCAAATAATCTGACATGCGCAGATCCAAGGACGCACGGAAAGTATACTCTGCCAAGCTTTTCTTGAGACGTCTGAAAAAATTTGTCGCAACAAGAGCTGAGTTAAGGCATGATTGAGTGACCTGACGCCCTGACTCGCTCTCGGCAGCCTTTACGGCTTAGAGATTGGAGGTGATAAAGCTGTGAGCCGTCGATAAAAGAATGCAAAAATAGTACTACAGCTACAATACAATATGACGCAGAAACGGCGACATAATTTCCTTGATCAGACGTCTTCAACATTTTGGACATCGGGGGGAAATGGACGAATATAGTTATAACGTCTTTTTGACATATTTCTCAGGTCCTGGCGAATGGATTAATACAGGGCCAGTTATTGTTTCGGGGACAGTTATCGATAGCGATTTCGAGAGTGCGGAGGAGGACAAAGTCTTTACGCCGGGAGAGCTGTCTACTGGAGCTTCGTTCGGAACCGAAAATGAAACATTCATCGGAACGATCACCCAGAATGGCGAAACGTTCATCGTGACGCGTAACAATGTCGCAACAGACGAATACCAGCTTTATGGCAATGTCGACGACCCGCAGAACTTTACATATCCAACGATCACCGGATTGGGGGATATCAATACTGCAGATGCTTTCATGCCCCCTTGCTTCACTGAAGGGACATTGATCTCCACGCTGGACGGAGAAAGGCGGGTCGCAAGCCTTCAGGTGGGCGATCTTGTCTGGACTGTGGATCATGACTTCCAGCCTGTCCGTTGGATCGGTTCGCGTCAGTGCGGCCGAGAACGGTTAGCAGTTCAGCCTTCGTTGCGACCAATCCGGATTTCTGCCGGTGCCTTGGGCGATGGCCAGCCTGCATCTGATCTTCTCGTCTCGCCGCAACATCGCGTGCTTGTCCGTTCAAACATCGCGCAGCGGATGTTCGGGTGCCCCGAGGTTCTTGTCGCAGCAAGGCAACTGTTGGAACTAGACGGTATCGCGATCGCAGATTCAGCTGAAAAGGTGACCTATTTTCATATTCTGTTCGACCGGCATGAACTGGTCTTGTCGAATGGCGCAGTCACGGAGAGCCTTTTTACCGGCGCAGAAGCTTTGAAGTCGATGGGCGCACCCGCAAGAGAAGAGATCTTCGCGATCTTCCCGGAATTACGGAATGGCGAAGAATCCTTAATGGCTGCTCGAACCCTGGTATCGGGACGAATGGGTCGCAAGCTCGCCGAACGTCATCACCGAAATCGGAAGAAGATGGTCAGCGCGTAGGGCACATGCAAAGTCCAGTCACGGTGCGAAGTGCGCTGACCTGTGCCGCAAGCACGGCATATCGGAAGGCACCTTTTACAACTGGAATGCCAAGTTCGGCGGCATGACGGTGTCGGAGGCGAAGCGACTGAAGGCGCTGGAGGACGAGAACGCGAAGCTGAAGAGGCTTCTGGCCGAACCGCCGCTAATGCAAAGCTATGTCCTGGAGCGTCTCGACGGTCGCAAGGGCCCCGAGTGGCTGGACGGCCAGACGCTGGAACAGGCAGTCAAGGCAACCCAGATGCTCGGCATCGTGATGTCGTTCGGGACGAGCATCATCCTCGGCGCGATCGATCAAGACGGCTGGGACCTCGCAGATCGCTCAGGGTGGCAATGGACGTCCGCAGGAAAAGCAGGCCTGCACTCCGCTTTCGACACCTTGCATGTCTCGGCCATGGACCGAGGGCAAGGCGGACAGAACTACGCCACGGTCTTCGGTCAACTTCATCGGTGGCTGCTGAAGCCGGGCAATCGCTCTGATCACGGTCCGATCAAGCGGCTCCTGCGAAACTATATTCTGCGGAACATGGACGTGTGTGTCGGGCGGGAGCTGCTGGGCGCACGCATCACGCGGCGGCACAAATACTCGATTCAATGCTGGCGCTGGAAACCGGCGCCCATCGCCAGACGCTGCGCAAGATCCTTGTAGAGCGGCGCCTTATCACTCACAACGATACCGGAAAATCCAACTCCATCCTCCTTGTAGATGTCAAACAGGCGCAGGATGCAGCAGCGGCTCTGACCGGTCCGTGCCCTTCGAGACGCTGCCCGCAAGGATGAACGCGACGCGGCCGATCGTCAGATGCCTGATCGAGTTCGGTTATCTCACTCCGCTGTTCCGCAGCCAAGGAGAGAACAAGCGAGACAGGTGTGGATTTGACAGCCGGGAGGTCGATTTCGTGCTTGACCGGCTCCACGATCTGGCACCGGAAATGCCACATTTGACGGTGGAGTGGGTGACGCTCACGCAGTGCATGAAGCGCGCGCGAATCCCCATGCGCGATCTTCTGCAACGGATTTTCTTAGGCGAGGTGAAAAACATCGGTCGCGCCGAAGGCGACCGGGGCTTCAACGCGCTGCGAATCGATATCTGAAAAATTCAGGCGCCTACGAAGCGGATACGCCGCAGCGTCCTCACCACACTTGATTGGCCGCTTCAAGCGGCCATTTTCCTTGAACTTTCAATGGCAACTCTACCTGTGTAAAATGGCAGCATTGTCCGCCTAAGAGCCGATTGGGCACCAGTATTTCTTGAACCTGATGGCACTGTTACGCGTGTTTCTACACTGATACAGGGCCCCGGGCGCCCATCAATCCCCCGTTCTTGTAGCGCACTTGCATGCAAAGATACCGTGGATATCCCAGCAACCGGATATGTTCGGAATGCCATGCGGAAATCCGACCTTGAGGGCCAACGCTGATTTCGCGTGCCGCCGACAATTTCGGATCGACCGCCTGGCATCGTCAGGTCGACTGGGGGCTTCCCGGCAACGCCCGTGTGGCTGGGTGGTGCCTGCGGGAATGCCGTCCGCCAGCAAGATCAGTGCAGTGTCCGTCCAGGCGGTTTGGAAGGGCCACAGGTCGAGTTTCCGTACCTGCCGTCGCCCGACAGGCAGGATCGCGAAGGAACTGCCGAACAGACGGCAACGTTCGGTGCCAGAAGCAATTTCCGGGCGGGCATTGGTCTTCCCTTTGCCGGGGCTGACCATTGGCGGCTGGATCAGGCACTACTCAACCAGCGGGACCTCCTATGAAAACCATCAGATTAGAGCAGCCCGGCGGGCTGGACCGGCTGCGGCTTGTTGATCTTGAAGATCCCGGACAGCCGAAGGCGGGCCAAATTCGCGTCCGGCTTCATGCCTCGTCCTTGAACTACCACGACTATGGCATCGTTTCCGGGCGCATGCCGACCGAGGATGGGCGTGTGCCGATGTCTGACGGGGCAGGGGTTGTCGAAGCCGTCGGCGAAGGTGTCGAGGCGTTTCGCGCGGGCGATCACGTCGTTTCATGCTTCTTTCCGCAATGGTCCGATGGCCCGCCGCCTGTCGCTGACTTTTCGGGCACACCGGGGGACGGCACGGACGGCTATGCCTGCGAGGTCGTGGTGCGGGGCGCGAACTGGTTCACCAAAGCTCCGGCAGGGTACAGCCACGCCGAGGCCGCGACGCTGACCACCGCCGGGCTGACCGCATGGCGTGCGCTTGTCGTCGATGGCGCGCTGAAGGCAGGCGACACGGTGCTGACCCTTGGAACCGGCGGCGTGTCGATCTTTGCCGCCCAGATCGCGCTGGCCATGGGCGCTGAGGTCATCGCGACATCATCCTCGGATGAGAAGCTGACCCGGCTGCGCGACATGGGCATCCGGCAGACCATCAACTACAAGACGGAAGGTGAATGGGGCGCCCTCGTGCAGGAGATGACCGGGGGTCGTGGCGTCGATCATGTGATCGAAGTCGGTGGGCCCGCGACCCTGCCGCAGTCGATCACGGCATGTCGGATCGGCGGGCATATTGCGCTGATCGGCGTGCTGACCGGTGCATCCGGAGAGGTGCCCACGGCAGCCTTGATGGCCAGGCAGCAGCGTCTGCAGGGTCTGATCGTGGGCAGCCGGTCGATGCAGAACGATTTCGTGCGGGCGTTGGAGGTCACGGGCATCCGCCCGGTGATCGACAGCAGCTTTCCACTGGACAAGATCGCGGACGCCTTTCGGCATGAGGAATCCGGCGCTCATTTCGGCAAGATCGCCCTGACGATGTAACGATCGGCCGTTGCCGGACCGTCCTGATCGACGTGAACAGGTCCAGAGCCACCAGCCGCGAGGACTGGTGGTCACAGGGTTCTGGGCCAGATGAGGTCTTCGAGGTCTTGGAACCCCGTGACACGGGACTGCCAGTCGCTGATGGCGATGTGGCGCAGGTCGCTGGCCCGGTGCAGCATCATCAGCGTCGTCAAGCGTCTCCTCATGGCATGATCGTAATCCGCCGCACGAACCCCGTATCCGTCCAGGAAGGCCCGTAGTCTGGCCGGGACGCCCGCGCACATGAAGGTGCTTGGGCCCAGAAGGTCGTATTCGCGCCAGCCCGTCATCACGTCGCCGAAATCGATGACGGCCGCCAGCCGCCAGCCATCAGACGTGTTGGTCAGAAGCAGATTTTCGGGGATCCATTCGCCGGTCAGGATGACAGGCTGCACATCCGAAGGCAGCACCGAGGGCACCGTGCGGATCAGCGCCGGCAATTCGGCAAGCAGCGGTTCTGGCAGACCCTGACGTCTGTGGCGACCGATGCAGCCTTGGGCTTGTTGCCGGATGAAGTTCGGCCAAGCCGGCTGTATCGTCAGCAACTCTTTGGGATCAACGGCCTGGACCTCGGCAATCACGCGCCCGATATCGCCAAGGACCGAGATGCGGTCGTCCTCAGGCAGCGTGGGCCAGACCTCGGACCCTACCGTGCCGGGCAGCTTGGTGATGATCAGCCATGACCATCCGCTGTCCTCTCCCTCTGCCAGAATCCGGGGAATGGGGACGGACAAGCGGCCATCAAGCAGGCGCAGCGCCAATCGTTCGACCACGAACTGGGCGGCGTAGATCGGAGGGAAGATCTTCAGGATGACTTGGCCGTTCAAATCGACGACAAGGTTGGTGCCGGTTTCGAATGAACGCGGCGACAGGTCGTCGATATGTTCGCGTTTTGCAATCTGGGTGACGGCAGGCAACCAGCGATGAGGTGCGGACCGCCAACGGATGAAGTCTTCCTCATCTATGATGTCTGGCCACATTGTCATGGTCCCACCCCTTGCACGGGAAACAAGAACCGGGATGTGGAAAAGGTGCAATGGCAAATTGGCGGAATGATCCTCTGTGCGTTCGGCACGTCATGCATCGTTTCACAAGGGCGGCGGGGCCAGGCAGACAGGACCATATCTACCTGGTCGAAACCCGGTGCCATGGTCGATTGCCCTTTGTCGTTCGCTCTGACCTGACCGACCCGAACCCGTTGAGCCAAAGCCACGACAGTCAAACCCGACCCGATCAAGCCCGAAAATTGTGCTTCGGGGCTGATGCGCGGCTTGATCGTGGTTGCGTCCAAACAACCGCAGGCGGCGATGATTTCGCGGCAGCCGGATGACGCATCCATGCCGTCCGGCGGAACCGACGATCTTCCATCTGCCGTCGGTACCAACAGACCCATGCGCGATTATCTCCCAAACGCCACAGGCAGCGCATCGGCGCTGTGGTTGACTGAAACCTGACAATCTGCCCGTGATTGCGGCAGGCGCGGGTGACGCTTGTCCCGATTTGCCCTATGATGCCGGTCGCTCTTGCAGCCAGCTGCCGTCACTGGTTTCGGTGCGTCCACAAGCTGACGGAAACAGGAGACACACCATGCATATTGCGATCAACCGTCCACTTGCTGCTTGGGCATTTGCCCTGGCCTTGGCAGGAGCGGCTTCGGCCGAGCCGGTCCGCGTCAAGGTCTTCGTGGGCTCGATGTTCGAGATCGGCGAGAATACCGGGGATCGCGCGGGTGAATATCAGCATTGGTATGAACGCTACTGGCAGGATGCCGAGGCAAATGATGTGCCCGGCGCCATCGCGCCGGTGCATTGCAACGATGACGGGGTCTGCGGGGCCGTCCTGGGCATGGGCAAGGTCAACGCATCCGCGTCAATGCAGGCCATTCTTCTGAACCCGGAATATGACTTCTCTCAGGCCTATTATCTGATCACCGGGGTTGCGGGAACGCCGCCCTCCAAGGGAACCATCGGCGATGTGGTCTGGGGAAGCTGGCTGATCGACTATGATCTTGGCCATCGTTGGGCGCCCGAAGAGGGTGAACCGGGTGCGCCGGTCTTCATGCCGCGCAAGGGTTACGAAGACTATCGCGTGCACCAGCTGAACCCCGATCTGGTCGCTTGGGGTGTGGACCTGTCATCGGATGTCGCGCTGAAGGATTCCGCGGAAGCCAGAACCTATCGCTTGCGCTATCCCGATGATGCCGCACAGGCCGCGCCTTCCGTAAAGGTCGGCACGCACATGACCGGCGACACCTTCTTCCACGGCCCGGGCCTGTCGGCCGAGGCGCAATACATGACCGAGATCTATGGGGCCGACGACTATCTGGTCACGGAAATGGAAGACAATGCGATCGCGCAGGTCATCAACCGCCTGCACGGAACGGACCGGATCGCCGCCATCCGGGGGGGCGTGAATTTCGACCAGGGCAATCCGGATGAAAAAACGCTGGAGCATCTGGACCCTGCACCCGGAGAAACGGCTGGCGGCTTTTCCGAAACCGTCGAGAACATCGCATTGGTGGGTGCGCGCCTGGTCGATCATATCGTCGGCAACTGGGACATGTGGAAAGATGGCGTGCCTGCTGCGCCGGAAGACAACTGACGCCCGGGATGTGGTGATTTCGGCATGCACCCGTCTGCGGGGTACGTGCTGTCCAATGGTTGCAGGGGTTGAGAACGGCCCCGCAGCAGACCGCCGCGACAAGGCACCCGATAAAGCCATGCATCGCATTGCGGGTGGGGCGGTCTGCGCGCAACATCCATGCGGCGCCTGCCCTAGGCCCTGCGCGACGCGGCGAAAGTTTCAGGGGGGTGATGTCGCGACCTTGACTTCACATCGGCAAAGCTATTCCTGTCAGGCATGCGTGATCTCTCGACCCAACCTCTGGACGACCTCAGCCTTGACGAGGCTGCTAGACCGAAAGCACCGCCCGTGCCCAAGGCAACCGACAGGCATCGGCGTCAGGGACGACAGCTGGCGGCCATCCACCGTCATTATCTGTCCGAAATGGCGCAGATCGGTGCGGTTCTAATGCGGATCGAAGCGCGGGATGCCTCGCCCAAGCATCTTAAGCGGATCGTGCTTTCCCTTGATATGGCCGAGAATTTCCGGGCGTTCGGATCATTGTGCGGGCGCGAGTGCCAGGTTCTGAAGTTTCATCACGACATCGAGGGCACCGACATGTTCCCGAGGGTCGAGGCAGCAGGCGGCGGAATGTTCCGTGAGGTCGTGGCAAAGCTGAAGGCCGAGCATGAAGTGGTGCATGAGCTGATTATCCGCCTTGGCCGGGCGGCGGACGCATTGGCCGAAGATCCCAGTGATCAGAACTTCGCTCAGGCCGCCACGATATTCCGGAAACTGGAAGAGGTCGTGCGCTCTCATTTCGGCTATGAGGAAACGGAGTTGGCGGAAGCGATCGGCTATTACCTCGGGGCGATCTGACGGGCGTGCCACGCTCATTTCGACTATTGCACAGGCTCACGCGACCATGTTCGTCAGGTCATCTGCGCACCGTCGTCTAGATGATGGCAAGATTGCCCGTCATGGTGGCGACGGCAAAGACCACCAGGTTGGCGGCGGCGTGGGCTGCGATGGCGTCCGAGATGCGACCGCTGCGCCGCGCAACCGCGGAAAAGACCAGTCCAGCGACGAAGGCCTCGGCCCAACGGTCGTGAAGCGCCGCGAACAGGCCGGCGGTGATCACTGCGGCCAAAAGCACGCGGGGCCAGGGTGCAGGCCGGTCCAAGCCCGTTCCGCGCAGTCGCTGTTCCAGATAGTCCCGGAAGAACAGCTCTTCGACCAGGGGGACCAGCAGCACGGTCCCGATGCCGCGAAAGACGAACCACAGGACCACCATTCCGCCTGACAGCGTGCCATAGGGCAGCGGCCCGTCCGATGGGGCGACCGGGATCAGCACCCACATCAGCCCGACCAGTCCGCCTGCCAGCCAGGACAAGGGCGAAACCCACCAGACCATGCCCCGCAGGACAGGCCAGACCAGCGCCAGTGCCGCGGCCACCAGCATCACCCGGATGGGATAGAACATCGCCGGGGTTGTGCTGATGGCGGGCACGATCACCGCGGTCAGCATGAAGACGGCAAAAGGCAGGATGCGCGCAGCCACCGGATCGCGCCAGAGCGGCGGCAGGCCTGTCCTGGGGGCCGCCTGGATGATCGCTGCGCGATGCAGGGCCGGAACGCGGCGGGCGATCAGGATGATGCCCAAGGCCACAATCGTGAACATCATCCAGCCAGCGTGGCTGTGAAATCCGCCGACCGCCAGTTCGGGCTGGCCGTTCAGGCCGATCAGCAGCAGCACCGCGATGCGCACCGCGTTCAGGACCATGCTGGCCGCAATGCCGACCGGGAACAGCAGAAAGGCGCGCGGAAAGCGCAGTTCGGACCGGAACAGCCACAGATAGAGGCTGACGAAGATCATGACCAGTGCGATCCCTTCGATCCCCGAACAGGCCGGGGCGATCGAGAGGATGAAGTCGCCTTCGCCGATATGCTTGCGGACAGGGTCGATATAGAGGTCGTAGCCCAAAGGCTCGATCAACCGGGTGACGACGCGGAAGGTGACGTCCGAGATCGTCTCTATCTGCCAGATCGGCTGCAGGCGGACGGCCAATGCCGGGGCCAGGCCGCTGGCGAACAGTGCCACACCCAGGGGAACACCGGCCTGGGCCAAAAAGCCGCGCCACCGTTCCCAAGGTGCCAGCCAGCCGAAAAGCCCCGCCAGGATCAGCCCCATTCCCGCAATCCAGAGGGTGAAGGCGGGAAGGATCATCGCGGTTCCGCTGGCCCCGTTCAGCATCAGGACCGGGATCATGGCCAGAATGAAACCGGCAAGGTTCAGCAGCAAGGGACGCGTGTCATGGCCCGCATCCGACAGCAGTTCACGAAACAGGGCCGGACGCAGCATCGCGAACAGCCCGACGGCAGCAATCATGCAATAGAGCGCCGCAAGGCTTTTGCTGGCGGTGTCGCAGGCCAGGATGCCCCAGTTCGCCTGGCAATCGAAGTCGATGACATGCTTGAAGATCATCCCGATGACCAGGAACTGCGCTGCCAGCAACCCTGCCGCCAAGGCGCAGGGGGCAACGCGCAGTCGAAGCGGGGGGGCGGGCATGTCGCTCATCAGGGGCCTTTGAAGACAAGGTAATGATCACAGAGCAGGCCCGCCAAAGGGCAGGCCTGTCAAGTTTCGGACCTTTAAAAAAGTATCAGTAGGCGCGGCGGCGACGTTCCCAGGTCAGCAGCACGATGGCGGCCAGCGCGGCCAGGGCAGCGGTGCCTTCCAGGGCGCTGATTTCCGGAACGGCGGTCACCGGCGCGGGGGGGCCGTCACCGGCGACGGTGGCATTTGCCACGCCTGCGGCGAAGGCCGAGATGCTGGCGGCGACGGCGGCAATTGAAAATTTATTCATGGTTCGAACTCCGAAACAAACGACGGCTGTCCAAGGCGCCGTCTTCTACATGACGGGATCACCGACAAGGCGATCCCGATTCCGACCCTTGGACGACCGGAATTCCGGGCAGCGCCCCGGTTGGGGCGCTGCGGGGCGTCGGATCACACGAAGCAGAAGCAGTCCTGCTCCAGCATATCCCATTCGACGCCGATGATCAGCGGCTGGCTGTTGCCGGCAGCCTCGGCCTCGGCGGTGGGGTCCAGGATCAGGCCGACAATGTCGCCTTCGCCTGCCTGGAAGCCTTCGCCATTGGCCAGCGCAAGGTCATAGATCTCGCGGGCATTGGCATTGGTGCCGAGGCTGCTGTTCACGAAGACGATGTTGTCGGTCAGACCCCAGATGGCGCCCTGGATTTCGCCCTCGGTATAGTTCCGGGCGTTGCCGTCGCCATTGTCCATGTCCTCGAATCCCTGGTTCAGGATCCAGTTGACCATGTCCAGGTTCTGGGGACGCGCCACGATCCCCGAAGGAACCGAGGCCTGATCGGCCAGATAGATGTTATAGGGGACCGCCACATCAGGCTTGATCGGCTCGTAGGCCGCGACGCAATAGGTGATGTCGAAAAAAATGCCGTCGAAGCGATCATCGCCGGTTCCAGACAGGGTGACCCCATAGAAGTCGCCGCCCAAGGTGCCGTCGCGGGTCAGGACCAGGGTTCCGCCTGTCGGCAGGCTGTCCTTGATGGTATCCAAGGTGTTCTTGGCGCCGCAGAAGGTCAGGTCGACATTGGCGGTGTCGAAGCCGCCCGCGCCATCGGCGATTTGATAGCTGATGCTGGTCGTGGCCCTCTGGCCCAGGATCAGGTCGGCATAGGCGGCCGATCCGTCGAAGACCAGCTTGCCGTCGACCAGGGCGATGGTGACACCGTCCACATCGACCGATCCGCCCTCGGCAATGTCTTGGCCCGCGACTTGGGTAATGGTCAGCGCATCGCCGTCAAGATCCGTGTCATTGGCCAGCACGTCCACCGTCACCGCATCATCGGCGCAGGTCTTGGCAGCGTCGTCCATCGCCCCGGGGGCGCGGTTTTCGATGACCAGGCCCGCATCGACGTCCAGATTGGCCTGACCGATGCCCAGGGTGATCGGCCCGGTCAGGCCGGTCACCGGATCGGCGTCGCTGTCCAGGGCTTCGTTGCCCCCCTGGTTTGCGGCGGTCAGGTCGAAGCCCGCCTTCTCCGTGAAGCCGACGGTATAGGTGCCCGCCTTCAGCCCGGTGAACAGGTAATTTCCATTGGCGTCAGTGGTGGTCGTGGCGATGGCGGTGCCGCCCAGGAACAGCGTCACCTTCACATTCTGAACGCCCGATTCCGACGCATCCTGGATGCCGTCCTTGTCCGCGTCCAGGAAGACCAGATTGCCGATGCTGGCCGTTCCGGGGTCCTTCAGGCCGGCATCGACATCCTTGGTCACCTGGCCCGAAAGCACGGTCGCGCTGTCGGTGATGCCCGTGCCGGTATCGGCGTCGCTGTCGATCCGGTCGTCGGCGCCGACATTCTGGTCGGTCAGCACGCGTCCTTCGACGGCTGTCGGGAAGATCACGCGATAGTCGCCCGGTTGCAGGCCGTCGAAGCGATAGCCGCCATCATCGCCGGTGGTGGTGGTGGCGACGACATTGCCGGCGCTGTCCAGCAGCTGGACGGAGACGCCCGCCACGCCCGGCTCGGCATTGTCCAGGCCGTTGGCATCGGCGTCGACGAACAGGCGACCTTCCAGCGCGCCGGGTTCGATGGCAGGATCGGCAGGGCACAGCTTGATGTTGTCGATGATCGCGTATTCGCAGCCGTTGCCTGCGCCCTTCAGGGTGATGACAGCGCCCTTGGACAGATCAAGGCCTTCCAGCGTGATTTCCGACCACTTGTTGGTTTCGGCGTTCAGGCGGGCCGCGCCGACCTCGTGGCCGTTCACAAGGATCTTGATATAGCCGTCGCCCCTGGCCGCATCCCAGAAGCGCAGCGTCAGGTCGTATTCGCCCGAAGCACCGTCAAAGACCTGCGCGGCACTGCCGTTGTAACCGGTCAGCGCGATATATTCGCCGCCCGACGCGCTGGAGGCGCATTTGACGGTATAGCAGGACAGCTTCATCTCTTCGGCTTCATAGACGACGCATTTCGGGGTCTCGTCCACGTCCTTGACGCAGACCGACAGTTCGGCATGGGTCACGCCGCCCTTGCCGTCGTCGACCGCGACGATGACCTTGTAGAGGTTGTCGCCATCCTTCGATCCGGGTGCCTCGAAATCGGGGGCGGCCTTGAAACTGAGAACACCCGTCTTGGCGTCGATCTCGAACAGGGCCGCATCCTCGCCGCCCGCCAGCGAAAAGCTCAGCGGGTCGCAATCGGCGTCATTGGCGTTCAGATCGACGACCAGCTTGGTGTTTTCGTCGACGCAGAAGACGCCGTTGGCGGGCACGTTGGTAAAGGTCGGGGGCGTGTTGGGGGGTGCCGTGTTGCCAGCGCCAAGGCAGGAATAATCGATCCAGGAACCGTTGACGTTGCAGGTATTCACCACGGACAGCTGAACCCCGGCGGCGGGTTGCGCGCCGTAGAAGCTGAAGTAGCCGTTTCCGGCTCCGGCGGAATCATGACCTTCAATCTTGATCTCGATCAGGTAATAGGTTCTGCCGTCCGATCCGTGCAGCACGTGATACTGTTCGGCGAACATCTTGCAGCCCACGGCCTTGCCGTCGACATGGCCGTCCTGCCCGGTGCGGTCGTCGGATTTGTCGTACCAGTCGTACCAGCTGTCGCCCGACAGCGTGCTGTCATTGTCGAAGGTCGACATCGTGACCGATGCATGACCCATCACGAACGAGTCGCCGATGCCGAAGTCATAGCCGTTTTTGCCATTGGCCAGAAGGTCGGCTTCGGTGAACGCGGTCCACTCGAATTTCTTGTAGTAATATGTCATGATCGTCGTCCCAAAACGCCCCGTAGGCAAACCGCAAACTGAACCGGGAACTGCCCAGGCCGTGATCGCCCGGCAGTCCCGCGGCCGGTCGCCAAGCCTTGGGGGGCCGTGACCGACGCTGTTCCGACGTCAAGCAAATACCGCTAAATTTTTATTTGTCCACGCTTAAAATCTTTATTTCTCTATTCGTTTCAGAGGTCTATCCAAAAAGTCAGGTCTTTTGTACGAGGTTCAGCTTTTAAGATTTTTGCGGGCTGATTTGGCAATCTGAGGTTGTTTAAGGACAAGCATAGATTGCACGTTGTGCAGGTCTTTTCTTCTGCTGGTGATTGCGTCAGCTGTCTCGAAGGCGCCTGTCACGCGACAGGGGCAGCCCCCGCCATCCGCTCAAGGGCCGCGATCCGCATCCGAGTCGACGCTGATCTGTCGCACGGGCAGGGATGCAGTCCGGAAATTCCGCTGTCCGATTTCCGGTCGGAACCAACGGATGTCGCGCCCGGACCACCGCGTCGCAGGCCTAGCGCCGAACCCCCGCGGGGTTGACCGGAACCCTTCATCCGTGGCAGGCGCGCAGCTTTCATCAAACAGCCCGGTGCGGCGATGCCGGGCCCAGACCAAAGGAAGGACCCATGGCACTGAACCTGCGTCGCAATCGCGACTGCGATCTGGCACCCTTGGCGAAGATGCTGCCGGATGCGGACATACCCCTGATCAATCCCAATGCGAAAGTGCCCTTCGATGAGATGGAATGGCATCGCAAATGGCTGGGGGACCGAGAGGATGTCTCGTTCTACCTTCAGGACGCATCGGGACGGGACGTGGGGTTCTTTGCCCTGCGGGAGGGCGTCGGACCGGAAGTCCGTCACCTGACCTATGTCTATCTGGCCCAGGAAGCACGCGGCGGGGCGGCCGCAGAGCTGACCGGGCATATCGAACAGGCGGCGCGGGACCTGGGCGCATTGACGCTGACCCTGAAGGTGGAGGTCGACAACGCCCCGGCCTTCAACGCCTATTATTCGGCCGGCTACGAAGAACTGTCCCGTCGCCACGGCATGGCCACGATGCGGCTGGATCTGGAAAGGCGCATCGCGGCCTGATCCCTGTTCCGCATCGTGGGTGGCGTGTCACGAGGTTCCGGGATCGACGGCAAAGGCCCTGTCGGCAGCCCCGAAGCGTGGCGCGGCGAATTGCGATTGGTGCCAAAGCGGATAGATCTGCGGCGGCTGGCTGACGTCATCCAGGCGCCGAAGATCCTCGGGCGTCAGGGTCAGGTCCAGCGCCCGGAAGTTCGCCTCGAACTGCGCGGTCGATGTGCCACCGACGATCAGCGACGCCACCGCCGGGCGCGTCAGTGTCCAGGCCAGGGCCACCTGCGCCGCTTGGACGTCATGCGCGGCGGCGATGTCGTTCAGGACGTCGACGATCCGCCACAGGCGGTTCTGATCGCGGATGGGCGGTTCGGACCAGCCCCGGTCCTGGCGGCTGCCCGGGGCGACGGGCTGCTGGCGCGTGTGCTTGCCACTAAGAAGGCCCGCGGCCAGCGGGCTCCAGACGGTGACGCCGATGCCTTGGTCCACCGACAGCGGCAACAGCTCGTATTCCGCCTCGCGCGCCTCCAGGGTATAGTGGATCTGCTGGGTGACGAAGCGCTGGAAATGTCCGCGGTCGCTGGCCATCAGCGACTTCATGATCTGCCAGCCGGTATAGTTCGAACAGCCCGCATAGCGTATCTTGCCCTGCCGGACCAAGGTGTCCAGCGCCTCCATCGTCTCCTCGACCGGGGTCTGCCCGTCCCATTCGTGGATGTGATAGATGTCGATATGGTCGCGCCGCAGCCGTTTCAGCGACCGTTCGCATTCGCGGATCAGGTGCCAGCGGCTGGCACCTTCGTCATTCGGGCCGTCGCCGATCCGCATCCTGGCCTTGGACGAGATCAGGATGTCCGGGCTGCGGTCTGCCATGACCTCGCCCACGATCTCCTCGGACAGGCCCGTCGAATACATGTTGGCGGTGTCGATCAGGTTCACGCCGTTCGCGATGCAGCAATCGATCAGACGTGCGGCTTCGGGCACGCCCTGGCTGGCGATGGCGGCGAAGGGTCCGCGGCCTCCGAACGAAAACGTGCCCATCGCCAAGGCCGAAACCTTCAGCCCGCTGCGTCCCAGGGTTCTGTATTCCATTCTGCTCTCCTTTGGTCGGGATCAGGATTTGCCCTGCACGAATTCGGCAAAGGTCTGGATCAGGATGACCGCAACGGTGCTGCCGGCATCCTGGATGCCGCGGGTCTTTTCCTGGAATGCCGCCGCCTTGCCGTGCTGTGCGACCAGATCCTTGGTCTCCTCCAGCGCGGTCACGGCCCTGGCATGTGCAGCGTCCAAGGCCGTGGTCAGGTCCGCGCCCGCATCGGCCTGGGCGGTCAGGGTTTCGGCAATGGGGTGCAGCACGTCCAGGACGGTCTTGTCACCGACCTGCGCGCGGCCGCGCTGTGCGACCCCATCGCGGAAGGCAACCCAGAACTGCGCCATCTGCGCCGTGCCCAGGGCGTCGCAATCCTTGGCCGCAGCCGACCCGCGCAAAAACCCCGTCGCCATCAGCGTCCCCATGGTCGAGGGCGCGGCGCGGGCGATGGCGGCCCCCGCCGCCTTGAACTGTGCGTCGATCGGGGCATCGCCCAGATCGGCCATCGCCTTGTCGGCGGCGGCAAAGCCCTTGGCCATGGTCAGACCCAGATCGCTGTCGCCGACATGGCCATCCAGCGTGATCAGCGCTTCCTTCTGGGCGGCAAAAACCTCGGACAGGCGCGTAAACAGGCGCGGAATGTCCTGCGATGTGATCTTTTCCATCATGTCCTCCCTCAGCGCGCGATATGCTTGAAGAACGGCGTGTTCGCATCCATCGCGATCAGCGGTTCCAATTCGTCATCCAGCTGCAGGACCGAGATGGAGGCCCCAGCCATTTCCATAGACGTCGCGAATTCCCCGATAAAGACGTGCTTGATGCGGGCGCCGGCCTGTTCCAGCACCTGTGCGGTGCGGCGATAGATGACGTACAGCTCCTCCAGCGGCGTCGCCCCCAGGCCGTTGATCAGCACGGCGACGTCGCCTTCGGTGTCATAGGTCTGTTCGGCCAGAATGCGCGCCATCATCTCGTCGACCATCGGATCGGCAGGGGTCAGTGTCTTGCGGGTGATGCCGGGTTCGCCATGGATGCCCATGCCGATCTCCATCTCGTCCTCGCCGATCTGGAAGCTGGGCCGACCCACCTCGGGGACGATGCAGGGTGACAGCGCCACGCCGATGGTGCGGGTGCGGTCGCTGGCCTTCTGGGTCAGGCGGGCTACCTCGGCCAGGGGGTGC
The DNA here is from genome assembly GCF_003259195.1 of Paracoccus sediminilitoris. Taxonomy (GTDB): domain Bacteria; phylum Pseudomonadota; class Alphaproteobacteria; order Rhodobacterales; family Rhodobacteraceae; genus Paracoccus; species Paracoccus sediminilitoris. Next base: position 634,612 of record NZ_QJPK01000001.1, on the reverse strand, counting down.
ATCGCGGCGGCGGCGGCCCCGGCGGCCTTGTAGGCGAAAAAGATCCCGGCCACGCCGCGACGCTTGTGTTTCTCTCCGACGACCGAGGAGGCGACGTCGTCGCGGCCCAGCACGGTCATGGTCTGGATGTCTTCCAGACCGGCCAGTTCACCGGCCATGTCGAAATTCATCAGGTCGCCGGTATAGTTCCCATAGAGATAGAGCACGCCCGCCCCCTGGTCGACATGGCGGGTCACCTCCAGCACCTGTTCGGATGATGGCGACTGAAACACGCCGCCCACGCCCGCGCCGTCCAGCATATTGTGCCCCACAAAGCCCAGGAACAGCGGCAGGTGCCCCGAACCGCCGCCCGTCACCAGTCCGACCTTGCCGGGAACCGGTTCGGTGCGGACAAAGCAGCGCAGGTCGTCGCCGACATGCGTCACCTCTGGGTGGGCCAGATAGATGCCCTCCAGCATCTCGTCGACGAAATGCTCGGGGTCGTTGATGAACTTCTTCATTGGTCTCTCCGGGTCTCAGATGTTGGTCTTGCGGTCGCGCAAGACGAAGAAGGCTGCGGCAAGCAGGATGAAGGCGCCGACGACGACGCGTTGCCAGGTGCTGGGAATCCCCACGAGGACCAGCACGTTGTTCACGACGGTTACCAGCAGGACGCCGATCACCGTGCCCAGGACCGATCCCGTGCCGCCGGTGATCCGCGCCCCGCCCAGGATCACCGCCGCGATCACGATGATCTCGGTTCCGGCGAAATCGAACGGGTTGGCCATGCGATTGGCCGAGGCCTGGATGGCGCCCGCCATCCCCGCCAGGCCGCCCGCAAAGGCGAAGGCGAAGACATGCACCGCGCGCAGGTTGTAGCCCAGCCTGTCGGCGACATCCGCCTTGCCGCCGACCGCGAAGATGGCGCGACCCATCAGCGTGCGGTTCAAGACGAACCAGGTCAGCACCCCCGCCAGCGGCAGGCTGAGAAAATAGACCGGAAGGCTGACCGTGACGCCGCTGCTGGTGGTGATGTCGATCAGCGACCACTGCCCAAAGGCGACCATCTGCGGTGGCAGTTCCATCAGCCAGACCGTTCCGACAAAGACCAGCAGGACGCCGCGAAAGACATAAAGCGTGCCGATGGTCACGATCAGCGCGGGGGCCCTGAGTTCATGGACCAGCACCCCGTTCACGGCCCCCAGCAAAACGCCGACGCCGACGCAAAGCAGGATGATCAGCGCCATAGGCATGTCGGGAAAGACGTTGAGGACCAGCGTGCTGATCCCGTACATGGCCACCGCACCCACGGCCGGAAACGATACGTCGATGCCGCCCGAGGCCAGCACCGTGAAGACGCCCAGGGCGAAGAGGCCGGTCACCACGCTGGCGCGGCCCATGTCGATCAGCGACGAGGGCTGCAGGAAGGCCGGGTTGATGGCGGCGACCGAGGCGCAGATCAGGACCAGCAGCAGCAGGCTGACCGCTTCGGGATGGGCCTGCAGGAAGGAAAAGAGCCTGGGCGCGCGCCGGCCTGGGGCGGTTTTTCCGCTGCTGTCGGAGAGGGGGTCGTTCATGTGCTGCACCACGGTCATTCTGCAAGCTCGCTCTGGCTGGCCAGCATGGATTGATAGATGCGATCCTCGTCCACATCGGTGGCGCGAAGATCCTCGACGATGCGGCCGGCATTCATCACCAGGATGCGGTCGCAATTCTGAAGCAGCTCCGGCAGGTCGTCCGACACGATCAGCAGCCCGATCCCGCGGTCGGCCATGTCCTGGATCGCGCGGAAGATGGTTTCCTTGGACCCCACGTCGACGCCGACCGTGGGGCCGTGAAGGATCAGCAGGCGCGGGTCGATGCTCAGCCAGCGACCGATCAGGACGCGCTGCTGGTTGCCGCCCGACAGGGCGCCGGCGGGAAGGTCGATATCGGCGGTGTTCAGCTTCATCTCGGCGGCGATCCGGTGGGCGGCCTCGCGGCCCTTGCCGCGATCGATCAGGCCGAAACGGCTGGCGATGCGGCTCAGGATCAGCGGCACGGAATTTTCCAGGATGGATTTTTCGATGAACAGCCCTTCGGACAGGCGGTCTTCGGGGACATAGCCGATGCCGTGGTCGATGGCTTCGGACGGGGACCCGATGCTGACCGGTCTGTCGTCCAGGCTGATGGTGCCCGCATCGATCGGCAGGTGGCCCGCCAAGGCCATGGCCAGTTCGTTGCGGCCCGAATCGGACAATCCGGTGATCCCCAGGATCTCGCCGCGATGCAGGCTGAAGCTGATGTCGCGAAAGCTTCCCGAACGGCCAAGCCGCGTCGCGGTCAGCAGCACCTTCGGTTCCGGGGCGCCCTTCCGGTAACGCACGGATTCGATGGCGCGGCCGGTCATCAACTCGGCAAGTTGCCCGCGGGTAAAGCCCTCGATGGGGCCTTGCGCCACGCTGAGCCCGTCGCGGAACACGATGGCATCCCCGCCGATGCGATAGCATTCCTCCAGCTTGTGGGTCACGAACAGGACCGCGACATTGCTGTCCAGCAGCCGGTTGACCACCTCGATCAGCGTTTCGACCTCGTGCCGGGTCAGGGACGTGGTCGGTTCGTCCATGATCACCAGGCGCGCCTCGGCGGCGATGGCGCGGGCGATGGCGACGCGCTGACGGATCGCCAGGGGCAGATCGCCCACGACGCTGTTCATCAGTGCCCGGTCAGGGTCCAGCCCCACCTTGCTCAGCGCGGCGGCGGCCGTGTCATGGACGCGCTGCCGGTCCAGGAACCGCAGCAGGCGGCCATGCCCGGCCACCAGCTGTTCGCCCAAGGCGACGTTTTCGGCCACCGTCAGGTTCGGCAACAGCGACAGGTCCTGATAGACGGTCTCGATCCCGGCCTCCAGCGCGGCCATGGGCGTCAGCTTGGGAATCAGTGCGCCGTCCAGAAAGATGCTGCCCTCGGTCGGGGCATGGGCGCCCGACATGATCTTGATGACGGTGCTTTTGCCGCAGCCATTCTCACCCAGCAGATGATAGGCCTTTCCCGCCTCGATCGTCAGATCGACCCCGGAAAGGGCGCGCACGCCGCCGAACCGCTTGTGGATGCCGCGAAGCTCCAGGAAGGGGGCGTCGGAACTGGATCGGTCTTTCATCGAAGAAGGCTCCCTTGGGGGCGATGTCGTGATGTCGGACCGCCCGGACGGATAGGGCCGGGCGGTCCCAGTCAGGAACAGACGATCAGAACAGGCGCTCGGCGTAGGTGTCCTTGTCGACGATCACCATGCCGTTGCCGACCACCAGCTTGCCGTCGCCGGCGCCTTGGGTGACCGACACCGACTCATAGCCTTCGACGCCCAGGTCCATGCCATCTGTCAGCTCGCCACCCTCCAGCAGGATGCGGGCGACCTCGTTCATCGCCATGCCAGCCTTTTGCGGGTCCCAGAAACCAATGGCGGTGATGGCGCCGCTGTCCAGATAGGCCGCCGACGGGTTCGGCAGGCCGGTGCCCACAAGGCAGACCTTGCCGGTCAGGCCCGCTTCCTCGATCGCGCGACCAACGCCCAGGACGTCATTGCCGGCCGAGGTCTGGAAGCCCTTGATGTCGGGATGCTTGCGCAGGATCTCCTTGGCGGTCTCGTAGGTGCCATTGGCATCGTCGAAGGATTCGTTGTTCGGATCGACCAGTTCCATGCCGGGATACTTGGCGGCGTTCTCCTCTCCGGCGCCGACCCATTGCATGTGCGTGCGGCTGCCCAGGGACCCCACGAAGGTCGTCCACTTGCCTTCCTGGCCCATGCATTCGGCCAGCCGTTCGTTCAGCGCCGTGCCGTATTCGGCGTTGTCGAAGGCCTCGATATTAGCCATCGTGTTGACCTGGTTGTCGGCCTCGTGTGTCACGACGATGGTGCCGCGGTCGATGGCGCGCTTCAGCAGGCCTTCCAGGACGCCGGGGTCCATCGGCACGACGGCCAGGGCGTCGGTGCCCCGGGCAATCAGATCCTGGACGATCTGCAGCTGCTGGGCCGAATCCGCCGTGGCGGGACCGACCTGAGAGATGGTCATCTCGGGATGTTCCTCGGCATAGAGGTCGACGCCGGTTTCCATGCGGTCGAACCACGGGATGCCGCTGATCTTCACGACGGTGGTGATGGTCTTGCCGTCCTGCGCCCATGCGGCCGATCCCGCCACGGTCATCACCGTGGTCAGAAGGGCGGCCTTCAGGCCGGTGGTCAGCGCGTGATGTCTGGTGGTCATTTTCTATCTCCTCAGTAGAAAACCCTCATCCTCCCGTCATTCCGCGGCGCGAGGGAGACGCCGGGAAGGTGCGAAGGCGGCGATCTGGTTGATCAGATCAAAGCGCGCCACGGCCAGGAAACACAGCAGCAGGATCCCCCAGGCCAGATCTCGGACAAAATTGGACAACCCGATGAAGTTCAGCAGGCTGGACAGCAGCTGCAGCACCACCGCCGCCAGAATCACGTTCACGACGCGTCCATGGCCGCCCTGCGGGCGCACCCCAGCCATCACCGCGATCAGGATCGCGACCAACAGGTAGGACGTGCCATAGTCCCATTTCACGTTGACGTTGCGCGCCGCGATGATGATCCCCGCGATCCCCGCCAGCAGCCCCGAGATCGCATAGGTCGTCGTGATGATCCGCACGCCGCGAAACCCGCTATAGACCGCGGCCTTGGGGTTTGCGCCGGTCAGCATCAGGCGCATGCCGTAAGGGGTCAGGCGCAGGACAGCGGCCAGCGCGATCCCGATCGCGACGAAGATCAGGAAGCTGATCGGCAGGCCGAAGACCACGCCGTTTCCAAGGGCATAAAGGGGATCGGGCGCACCGATGGTCAGGGACCGGCCATCGGACAGCACCACCGCGACGCCGGTGAACAGCATCTGCGTCCCCAGCGTCGCCAGGATCGGGGTGATGTTGAACCGGGAAATGATGATCCCGTTCAGGATCCCCGCCAGCAGGCCCACGATCATGCAGCCCAAGGCAAAGGTCAGGGTGAAGAGGGCGGGTGCCTCGGTCGCGTCGAAAAGAGAGATGGCGACGATCCCCGCCGCGACGCCGGACATGTTGGCATTCGCTATTCCCGACAGGTCGATACCGCCATTGCCCGCGCACATCGCCAGCATGACGCCGATCGCCAAGAGGCCGATTTCGGGGACCTGCGTCGCCATGGATTGCAGATTGAAGGGCGACAGGAAAGCGCCGTCCGACACCAGCCCGCCAAGGGCCAGAAGCACCACGCTCAGAACGCACAGCACCAGCAGGTTCGCATCGCGTCTCACTATTTCTCCTCCCCAGGATTTAGTAAAACTTACGCTTGATTTAGTAAAACGCTAGCAGCAAGTTGTCAGTCGCGCAATGGCTTTGTAGAGGGGACACCGCAACGAGCGCTGGGCTTTGAGGCGGTCGGTCCTGTATGAGAGCCGAAATCTGAGAAAGCGGGTATTCGAAGGATGGATGGACCAGTCAGCAAGCCCGTGACGTTGCGCCAGGTGGCCGAACGCGCCGGGATCTCGGCCTCGACCGCATCGCTTGTGCTGAACGGCAAGGGTGATATCACACAGGGCACCCGCGACCGCGTGCTGGCCGCGGCCGCCGAACTGGGCTATGCCCCCCGGCCATCCAGAACCCGGTCGGATGCCACGCTGACCCTGCGTTTCCTCAAGCTGTCCAAGCATGGCGAGACGGTGAACCGCGACCACAATCACTTCATTTCAGATTATATCGACGGGATGTCGCATGCCGCCACGCGTCGGGGTTACACCCTGGAAGTCGTGGCGCATGAGGGTCTGGACATGTCCGTCCTGTCGAACACGGGCGATGTGCAGGGCCAGGTGATTTTGGGCACCGAGCTGTCCGAGGATGATATCCAGGCGCTGTCACCCGATCGGCACCCGACCGTCTTCATCGACACCTATCATCGTCACTTGAGCGCGAATTTCGTGGACATGGACAATGATCAAGCCGTCTTCGAGGTTGTCTCGCATCTGAAATCGGCCCGATTCGCACGCATCGGGTTTGTCGGCAGCCATTCGGATGTGGCGAATTTCCGGCTGCGGGACGAAGCCTTTCGCCGGGCCTGCGACAGTCTGGGCATCAAGGTGGCCCGGCAGGACATCCTGAGCGTGGCGGCCACGCGTGAGGGTGCCTATGCCCAGGCCAGACAGCATCTAGCAGAGCAGGACGGTATTGCGGATGCCTATTTCTGCGTGAACGACATTGTCGCGCATGGGCTGATGCGTGCGCTGCAGGAACTTGGTCACCGCATTCCGGGCGATGTCGCCGTGGTGGGCTTTGACAATCTGCCCATGAGCAGCCTGCTGTCGCCCGCGCTGACCACGGTCGATGTTCCCAAGCGCCAGATCGGTGCGATGGCCGTGAACCTGCTGGACGACATCATCAACAGCAGCCGACCCCAGCCCCCGATGAAAGTGCTGGTGACGGGCCGGCTGATCCTGCGGGACAGCACCGGCGCGAAGAAGCGGCCCGGGCCGGCGCCCGCCTGACCCCTTCGGCATGGCGCGCACCAGGCATGCCGAAAAAAAAACGACGAAGCGATGATCGCTTCGCCGCCTGTTCAGGCCGACGCGCAGGCAGGGGCAGGGGTCAGGACTGGAAATCCAGCTGCTTGGTCATGCGCAGCGCGACATAGGTGCAGATCGCGCCCGAGAGCAGATAGGCGCCGCCGCTCCACAGGCCGAAGGTGCTGGACAGCAGCAGCGCCACCACGGGGGCAAAGCCCGCGCCGATCAGCCAGGCGATATCCGAGGTCAGCGCCGAACCCGTATAGCGGTAGCGTTTGGAAAAACGTGCCGCGACCGCGCCCGAAGATTGGCCGAAGGACAGGCCCAGGATGGCAAAGCCCACGACCATGTAGATCACCTCGCCCACGGCGCCGCCGTTCAGCAGCAGGGGTGCGAACAGCGCGAAGATGCCGATCGCGATGGAACACATCGACAACAGGCGCAGGCGTCCGATCCGGTCCGCCACGATGCCCGACATCATCACCGCCAGCAGGCCGATGACGGCGCCCACGATCTCGATCACCAGGAAGCCTGCGGGGGATTCGTCGGTGAACAGGAATACCCAAGACAGCGGATAGACCGTCACCATGTGGAACAGCGCGAAGCTGGCCAAGGGCGTGAAGGCGCCCAGCAGCAGGTGGCGGCCTTCGGCCTTGATGGTCTCGCTGGCGCGGACGGGGGTCAGTTCCAGGTTGTCGAACTGCTTTTCGTATTCCGGCGTCGCGATGATGCGCAGGCGGGCGAACAGCGCCACCACGTTGATCGCGAAGGCCACGAAGAAGGGATAGCGCCAGCCGAAATCCAGGAAATCGCGTGCGCTGAGGCTGGTGACCAGAAAGACGAACAACCCGCTGGCCACGATCAGCCCCAGCGGTGCGCCCATCTGCGGGATCATCGCGTACCAGCCCTGCCGCCCCTTGGGGGCGTTCATCGCCAGAAGCGAGGCCAAACCGTCCCAAGCTCCGCCAAGCGCCATTCCCTGGCCGATGCGCAGGATCGCCAGGAACAGGATCGCATAGGCGCCGACCTGTTCATAACTGGGCAGGAAGGCCAGCATCGCCGTCGATGCCCCCAGCAGGAACAGCGCCGATGTCAGCTTGGCCCCGCGCCCGTAATTCTTGTCGATCAGCGTGAAGACCGCCGTGCCGACGGGACGGGCGATGAAGGCCAGCGCGAAAATCGCGAAGGAATAGAGCGTCCCGCGCAGCGGATCGGTGAAGGAAAAGATCAGGTCGGGAAAGACCAGGACCGATGCGATGGCATAGACGAAGAAATCGAAAAATTCGGATGTCCGCCCGATGACGACGCCGATGGAAATCTCGCTGGGTTCCAGAGGGACCGGCGCGTCGTTATGCGCGCGGGCGTCCTTTTCGGCGATGGTCGAGGCTGTGCTGGTCATGCCGCTGTTGCTCCGTTCGCGATTGTCATGAATTCAGCGGCGTTCCTGCGCCTGTTCGCAGGATATGTGCATTGGGCAAATTGTCCAATGTCGGTTCCCGGGTACGGGGCGTATCGCTGCGGCTCGGCGTGGCCCCGGCCCGCCCCAAACCCGTCATTTCATGGACCATCGGACTGGAAACGCCTTGAAACGTTTACACCTTACCGCCCTGTTGACCCTCCCGGCCCTTCTGTCCGCATGTGATGCGGTGGTGCTGTCGCCGTCGGGCGACGTGGCAGCGCGGCAAAGGGATGTCCTGGTCACATCGACCCTGCTGATGCTGCTGATCATCATTCCGGTAATCTGCCTGGTGGTCTTCTTCGCGTGGAAATACCGCGCCTCGAACACCGATGCCACCTATGCCCCCGACTGGAGCCATTCGACCAAGCTGGAAGTGGTGATCTGGGCCGCGCCGTTGCTGATCATCATCTGCCTTGGGGGGCTGACCTGGGTCGGCACGCATCTTCTTGATCCCTATCGCAAGCTGGACCGCATTTCGAAGGAGTTGGTGGTGACCGACGAACACGAACCGCTGCAGGTCCAGGTCGTGTCGCTGGATTGGAAATGGATGTTCATCTATCCCCAATACGGCATCGCGACCGTGAACGAACTGGCCGCCCCCGTCGACCGCCCGATCGAGTTTAAGCTGACCTCATCCTCGGTGATGAACGCCTTCTATATCCCGACGCTGGCCGGCATGATCTATACCATGCCCGGCATGGAGACCGGCCTGCACGGCGTCATCAACGAAGAGGGCGTCTATGACGGCTTTTCGTCGAACTATTCCGGCGCGGGCTTTTCCGGCATGCGCTTCAAGTTCCACGGCATGGACGATGCAGGGTTCGAAAACTGGGTCGCCGATGTCCAGGCACAGGACGCCACGCTGGACCGCGACACCTATCTGGACCTGGTCAAGCCTTCCGAAAACGTTGCCCCCATGCATTTCGCGGGCGTCGAGGACGGTCTCTACCACGACATCCTGAACATGTGCGTCGAGCCGGGCCAAATGTGCATGAACGACATGATGATGCAGGACATGCACACCAGATCCGGCGGCATGGAAATGGCCCATGGTCAGGATCAGGAACAACATGCCGATCACGGCGCCATGTCCCATGACGGTCACGGCATGGAGGGCATGGATGTCAGCCGCAACGGTGGCGAGGACGAGATGCAGTCCGACACCCCCGAGGCCGACAAGACCGCCACCGACGCCGACAGGCGCATGCTGCGCGGCCACGGCCTGGGCCGGGACTTCATGCCCCTGTTCCAGCCCGATCCCGCTCGGCCTGATGCCACCCAGCCCAATCCCGACAACCAGTAATCGGACCGAACCATGACATCGCCCATGCAAGATCCGAACACCTCCTTCCTGTTCGGTCGCCTGACATTCGACGCCATACCGCTTCACGAACCCATCCTGGTCGCCACCTTCGCGGTGGTGGCCCTGGGCGGGATCGCGATGGTTGCGGCGCTGACCTATTTCCGCCTCTGGGGTTATCTGTGGTCCCAGTGGTTCACCACGGTCGATCACAAGAAGATCGGCATCATGTACATGATCCTGGGTGTCGTCATGCTGCTGCGCGGCTTTGCCGACGCGATCATGATGCGCCTGCAGCAGGCGATGGCGTTCGGCGGGTCCGAGGGCTATCTGACCGCCCACCATTATGACCAGGTTTTCACCGCGCATGGCGTGATCATGATCTTCTTCGTGGCCATGCCGATGGTGACGGGCCTGATGAACTATGTCGTGCCCCTGCAGATCGGCGCGCGGGACGTGTCCTTTCCGTTCCTGAACAACTTCTCGTTCTGGATGACGGTCGGCGGCGCGGTGATCGTCATGATGTCGCTGTTCATCGGCGAGTTTGCCATGACCGGCTGGCTGGCCATGCCGCCCCTGTCGGGGGCCGAGGCAAGCCCGGGCGTCGGCGTCGATTACTATATCTGGGGGCTTCAGATCGCAGGGGTGGGCACGACCTTGTCGGGCATCAACCTGCTGGTCACCATCATCAAGATGCGCGCGCCCGGCATGACCATGATGAAGATGCCGATCTTCACCTGGACCTCGCTTTGCACCAACGTGCTGATCGTGGCGTCCTTCCCGGTGCTGACGGCCGTCCTGGTGCTGATGACGCTGGACCGCTATGTCGGCACGCATTTCTTTACCAACGACATGGGCGGCAACCCCATGATGTACGTGAACCTGATCTGGATCTGGGGCCACCCCGAGGTCTATATCCTGATCCTGCCCGCCTTCGGTATCTTCTCGGAAGTGACCTCGGCGTTTTCGGGCAAGCGGCTCTTCGGCTATACCTCGATGGTCTATGCTACGGTCTGCATCACGATCCTGTCCTATCTGGTCTGGCTGCACCACTTCTTCACCATGGGGTCGGGTGCGTCGGTGAACTCGTTCTTCGGGATCACGACGATGATCATCTCGATCCCGACGGGGGCCAAGCTGTTCAACTGGCTGTTCACCATGTATCGCGGCCGCGTGCGGTTCGAACTGCCGATGCTGTGGACCATCGCCTTCATGATCACCTTCACCGTGGGGGGGATGACGGGCGTCCTGCTGGCCGTGCCGCCCGCCGATTTCGTGCTGCACAACTCGCTGTTCCTGATCGCCCACTTCCACAACGTCATCATCGGCGGCGTGCTGTTCGGGCTGTTCGCAGGCATGAACTATTGGTTCCCCAAGGCCTTCGGCTTCAAGCTGGATGAATTCTGGGGCAAGATCTCGTTCTGGTTCTGGGTCGCGGGCTACTGGTTCGCCTTCACGCCGCTCTATGTGCTGGGCCTGATGGGCGTGACGCGCCGGATGCGGGTCTTTGACGACCCCAGCCTGCAGATCTGGTTCATCATCGCGGGCTTCGGCGCGGCGCTGATCGCGGTAGGCATCGCGGCCTTCCTGATCCAGATTGCCGTGTCCATCCGCGACCGCAAGAAGAACCGCGACGTCACGGGCGATCCCTGGCAGGGGCGGACGCTGGAATGGGCGACCTCCTCGCCGCCGGCCGACTACAACTTCGCCTTCACGCCGGTGGTCCATGACATCGACGCCTGGCACGACATGAAGTCCCACAGCTATGAACGTCCGCTGACCGGATACGAGGCGATCCACATGCCCCGGAACACGGGCGCGGGGGTCATCATCGCCGCCCTCAGCGTGGCCTGCGGTTTCGCCCTTGTCTGGTACATCTGGTGGCTGGCCGCCCTATCCTTTCTGGGCATCCTGGCGGTGGCGATCGGCCATACCTTCAACACCAAGCGCGACTTCTACATCCCGGTCCAGACCGTGGTGGATACCGAAGCCCGTCGCACCAAGCTGATCGAAAGCAGGGCATAAGCCATGTCATCAACCGTCACACAGACCGGCCCGCGCCAGTTCCACCTGGATCACGAACCCCATTTGCCGGAAGGCGCCAGCACCATGCTGGGGTTCTGGATCTACCTGATGAGCGATTGCCTGATCTTCGCGGTCCTCTTTGCCGTCTATGCGGTCCTTGGCCACAATTACGCCGGCGGCCCGGGCCCCAAGGAGCTGTTCGACCTGGAACTGGTCGCGCTGAACACCGCGATGCTGCTTCTGTCGTCGATCACCTACGGCTTTGCGATGCTGGAAATGGCGCGCAGGCGTCAGACCATGATGTTGGTCTGGCTGGGCATCACCGGGCTTTTCGGCGCGGCCTTCCTGTCGATCGAACTTTACGAATTCAGCCACCTGATCCACGAAGGCGCGACGCCCGGCCGTTCGGCCTTTTTGTCGTCCTTCTTCGCGCTGGTGGGCACGCATGGCCTGCACGTCACCTTCGGCATCATCTGGCTGGCGACGCTGATGGTGCAGGTGCTGCGCACGGGGCTGACGGCCTCGAATACGCGCAGGCTGATGTGCCTGTCGCTGTTCTGGCACTTTCTGGACGTCATCTGGATCGGGGTCTTCACCTTCGTCTATCTCATGGGGATGATCTGATGAGCACGCACGACACCCATCACGCCGAAGACGGCCACGATCATGGCAGCCTGCGCAGCTATGCGACGGGGTTCATCCTGTCGGTCATTCTGACGGCGATCCCCTTCGGCCTGGTCATGGCCGGGGGGCTGGCCAGCCGCATGCTGACGGTGATGATCGTCCTTGGCATGGCGGTCGCCCAGATTGTCGTCCACATGATCTATTTCCTGCACATGAACACGAAATCCGAAAAGGGCTGGACGATGATCTCGCTGGTCTTCACCATCGTGGTTCTGGTCATCATGTTGTCGGGGTCTGTCTGGGTCATGTATCATATGAACGCCAACATGATGCCGATGCCGCAGGGGATGACGGGGCAGTCGTGACCGCCCCCGCCCGCCATCGCATGTCCGGTGCCGCCCTTGCCATCCTGGCAGGGGCGACGCTGCTTTTGACGGTGATGTTCCTGTCGCTTGGCGTCTGGCAGGTGCAGCGCCTGCACTGGAAACAGGACCTGATCGCCCGCGTCGATGCCCGACTGGCCGCCGATCCCGAACCCGTGCCGCTGCCCGCCACCTGGGACGCCCTGTCCGAGGCGACGGACGAATACCGCAAGGTGACCCTGCGCGGTATCTTCGACCATGACGACGAAACGCTGGTCCAGGCCGTGACCGAACGGGGCGGGGGCTTCTGGGTGATGACGCCGCTGGAAACACCGGACGCCACCTATCTGGTCAATCGCGGCTTTGTGCCGTCCGATCGGCGCGACCCTGCCACCCGTGGTGCGGGCCAGATCGCCGGTCCCGTCACCGTCACCGGATTGCTGCGCATGTCCCAGCCCAAGGGCGCCTTCCTGCGCGACAACGATCCGGCGAATGACCGCTGGTATTCCCGCGATGTCGCGGCGATCATGGCCGGACATGACGGTCCCGTCGCGCCCTTCTTCGTCGATGCCGATGCCACCCCCAATCCGGGCGGCCTGCCGGTGGGCGGCCTGACGGTGGTGGCCTTTCGCAATTCGCACCTGACCTATGCGCTGACATGGTTCGCCCTTGCGGCCGGAACGCTTGGCGCGGCATTCCTGGTCTGGCGACACGGACGAAGGTAGGCTGCGGGTGATCGGAAACGGAACGATCCTTGAACCGACCCCCGGCGGGGCCGATACCGATCTGAAGAACCTGCGCCTGCTGGTGCATCTGCGCTGGCTGGCCATCGCGGGGCAGCTGGTCACCATCCTGTTCGTGGAACTCGTCCTGAACATCGACCTTCCGCTGGCCTTCATGGCCATGACGCTTGGCGCGCTGCTGAGCCTGAACCTTGTCAGCATCCACTGGCTGCGTCGCAAGCGGGCGCCCGGGCTGGCCTGGGTGCTGCTGATCGACATCCTGCTGTTGACGGTGCAGTTGAGCCTCAGCGGCGGGGGACGCAACCCTTTCATCGCCATCTATCTGCTGCAGGTGACACTGGCGGCGGTGCTGCTGCGCCCCGGTCAGTGCTGGCGTCTGGTCGGCCTGACGGCGCTGCTGACCGCGATGCTGACACGGGTGCATCTGCCGCTGCGCCTGCCGGAATACGAACCCTTCTTTACCACCTATCTCTCGGGAATGCTGGTCGCCTTGCTGATCGACGCGGTGCTGATCGTGACCTTCGTGACGCGCATCAACCGCAACCTGCGCGACCGCGACGCGCGGCTTGCCGCCCTGCGCCAGCATGCCGCCGAGGAGGATCACATCGTCCGCATGGGCCTTCTGGCATCGGGGGCGGCGCATGAACTGGGCACGCCGCTGGCCTCGATCTCGGTCATCCTCAGCGACTGGCGGGCGATTCCAGCCACCGCGAACGATCCCGAATTGCAGCATGACATTGCCCAGATGCAGAAGGCGGTCGATCGCTGCAAATCCATCGTCAGCGGCATCCTGGCATCCTCGGGCGAATTGCGGGGCGAGGATCCGGTGCCGACCTCGGTCGGCGAATTCCTTGACGACATCCTGGCCGAGTGGTCGGAAAGCCACGATCAGGCGCCCCTGAAGCTGCGCAACCAGGTCAGTCCCGACGTCAGGATCCTGGCCGATGCGGCGCTGACCCAGCTGGTCACCACGGTGCTTGAAAACGCGCATGAGGTCTCTCCGGATTGGGTCGAGCTGACGGTCGCGGTGCGGGGGGAACATCTGGTTATCCGGGTCGGCGACCGGGGGCCGGGCTTTCGCGCCGACGTTCTGGCAAACCTGGGCAAGCCCTATAATTCCAGCAAGCCCGGACAGGGCAGGGGGCTGGGGCTGTTCCTGGTGGTCAATGCCGTCCGCAAACTGGGCGGAGATGTCACAGCCTCGAACCTGGCGGGGGGCGGTGCGTTGGTCACCCTGAAGCTGCCCCTGGACAAGCTGTCCGTCACTGGAGACCGCAGATGACCCCCGATGCCCATATCCTGATCGTCGAGGATGACGACGACCTGGCGCAGACCCTGCAGCGGTCGCTGGAACGTCGCGGCTTCGCGGTCAGCCGCTTTTCCTCGGCCGAGGAGATGCGCAACGCGACCATGCCGGTGATGCCCAGCCATGCGGTGGTCGACCTGAAGCTGACGGGGGATTCGGGGCTGACCTGCGTGGATTATCTGCACCGGCTGAACCCGGATATGCGCATCGTCGTGCTGACGGGCTTTGCCAGCATTGCCACCGCGGTCGAGGCGATCAAGCTGGGCGCGGCCCATTACCTGACCAAGCCCTCGGGGACCGACGATATCCTGGCCGCCTTTGAACGCGGCGAAGGCGACGCCGACATCCAGCCCGATGGTCGCCCGACCACGATCAAGACGCTGGAATGGGAAAAGATCCACGAGACGTTGCTGGCCACGGATTTCAACATCTCCGAAACCGCGAGACGTCTGGGCATGCATCGCCGGACATTGGCACGCAAGCTGGCCAAGTGGCAGGTGCGATAGGGCGGCACCGAACGATGGAAATGGAGGGGGACACCAAAAACAGCACTGAATTCTTCAGGAGGTTTTTGGTGGAGCCAAGGGGAGTCGAACCCCTGACCTCTTGCATGCCATGCAAGCGCTCTACCAACTGAGCTATGGCCCCACGTCTTGTCTGCTTCGGCGTCTGGCACCTTGGCTGTGAGGGGGTCTATAAGGGTGGGCGCGGGGGGGTGCAAGCGGAAAAAAGACGGCTTGTGGGATTTTTTCGCTGCCCTTGTCCGGTCAGGGGCAAACGCGTGTAAAGCGTTGGGAAAACAAGGCCCGAAGGCCTTGTTCAGGCAGGCATCACGCCTCGCGGTTGGTGGCGCGGTCGACGCTGAAGGCGCCGGGTCCCGCAAAGACGAAATACAGGAACACGAAGCAATAGAGGATTGCCGCATCGCCGCCATTCAGCGCCGGGAAGGGGCTTTGCGGTGCGTGGGCGATCCAATATGCGGCGGCCATCAGGCCCGACAGCACGAAGGCCACGGGTCGGGTGAACAGCCCCAGGATCAGCAGCGCACCGCCGACCAGTTCCAGGACGCCCGCGATCCAGGGCAGGGACATCACCGCGGGGTTCATGTCGCTGGCAGGAAAGCCCAGCAGCTTCTGGGTGCCATGTGCAAAGAAGATCAGTGCGGACACGATGCGCAGAACGCCCAGCATCTGCTGCTGGTATGCGCCAAGGCCTTTGAACGGCATTCTGTGTTCTCCAAGGGTGAAAGAAAGGGCCGCGCTGTGTCGCGCGGCCCCGGGGATCAGTCTTCGTCGTCGTTGGCGACGTCGGCGATTTCATCCAGCGACACGTCGCCATCGTCATCGTCGTCTTCCAGCAGATCATCGTCGAGATCGTTCGAATCGTCGTCGATATCCTCGTCGTCATCCGTGGTGGTCTGGGTGTTGCCGCGCGCCTGGTTCTTTTCGGGCGTGACGGATTTGCCGCGGCTGTCGGTCAGGCTGTCCAACGTGAACTGGTTGTTGCAGGCCGGGCAGACCATCGGATCGGCCTTCAGGTCGTAGAAACGGGTGGCGCAATGCGGGCACAGGCGTTTGGTGCCCCATTCCTCTTTGGGCATGGTATTCTCCTTCAGCCGCGATTAGGGGAAATCGGGATGGCCCCTGCCATAGAGGCGGGGATGTGTCAAAGGCTTTATCTGGCAGGCCGGGGCAGGCAAGGCAAGCATGGATCAGCGGATCACCCTTTCGGACGGATCACAGTTGCGCTTGCGACGCTCGGCGCGGGCGCGGCGGATGACCTTGCGCGTTCCGCAGGACGGAACCGGTCCCATCCTGACGCTGCCCCTGCGCGTGCCACTGGATCAGGGATTGGATTTCGCGGAATCGCGCCAGGGATGGCTGCAACAGGCATCGTTGCGGGTGCCAGAACGCCAGGTTGCCGCGCATGGCGCGCAGATACCGGTCGAAGGGCGGCCTCTGCGGATCATCCCGGCCGCCATCCGGCAGGTGCAGGTCCAGGGCGATGACCTTCTGGTGCCGCAGGGGCGTCCGGCGGGCGTGGTCGTGGCCGCATGGTTGCGGCAGGTGGCGCTGGCGCGGCTGCGTCCGGCCTGCGACGGTTTTTCGGCGGCACTGGGGCGGCCCTATCGCGCGATCGCGCTGCGCGACACGCGATCACGATGGGGCAGCTGCACCCATGACGGGCGGCTGATGTTTTCGTGGCGGCTGGCCATGGCCCCGGCGCCCGTCCTGACCTATGTCGCCGCGCATGAGGTCGCGCATCTGGCGCATATGGACCATTCCGCGCGCTTCTGGGCGCAGGTCCGCGACCTGATGCCCGATCACGCGCCGCATCGCGCCTGGTTGAAGGCCCATGGCGGCGACTTGATGCTGTGGCAATTCCGCGATTGACGCGCGTTCCCGATGTGATCACAAACGTGGACATGAGCATATCCCGCCCCCCCGAGATCGCGGCCCATGAACGGCTGTATCGTGCCCTGCGCAGCCAGATCATGCTGGGCGAACTGCCGCCCGGCAAGGCGCTGACACTGCGCGGGCTGGCTGCGGAACATCACCTGTCGATGACCCCCGCGCGCGAGGCCGTGCGCCGCCTGGTGGCCGAAGGCGCGCTGACCCTGTCCGGGTCGGGCCGGGTGGCGACGCCTGCCTTGTCGGATGAGAGGATCGAGGAACTGGCCGCCCTGCGCGCCCTGATCGAGCCCGAGCTGGCCGCCCGCGCCCTGCCGCGGGCGCATTTCGCGCTGATCGACCGGCTGGCCACCATGAACGGCCGGATCGCGGATGCGGTCGAACGTCATGATGCGGTGGGCTATATCCGCTGCAACCTGGATTTCCACCGGATGCTGTACCTGCGCGCGCAGGCGCCCGCGATGCTGGCGATGCTGGAAACCATCTGGCTGCAGCTGGGGCCGACGATGCGGGCGCTTTACGGGCGCGTAAGGCGGAACGAACCGCCCCGCCATCACCGGATGATCCTGGCTGCGCTGCGGGCGGGCGATGAACCTGCCCTGCGGCTGGCCGTGCGCGCGGATGTCACGCATGGCCTGCGGCACCTGACCTCGGCCTGACGGGCGTCAGCCGGGCATGCTCATGGGCGGCAGGCCGAGATTGCCGAAGTTGATCTCGGGCAGGGTCGAGGGGATGATGCGGTTGTATTTCGTGCCCTCGATCGCGGCACCGGCGATCAGGCCCGACTGGCCGAAGATCATCGCGACGACCGGGAACTGGGCGCTGAACGTGTCGGCCCCGACCGCCATGCCGCCTTCGGGCAAGGCATAGAAGGCGCCTGCGCCCGCCACCCAACCGGGGGCCGCGCGGAAGGCGGCCAGCGCCTGATCGGTCTGGAAGATCAGCACATGGGCGTATTGCTGGGCACCGGCCTGCAGGCCCACCGTGGCGCGCGTCGCGCTGTAGTAATCGACGGTCTGCCCGCCGATGCGCAGCGCGCCCTGGCCATAGGCCCCGCCGACGCCAAGCGCCGCTTCCGTCATCAGCGGCATGTAAAGGACGCCGCGCGCATTCTGCAGAAGCGGCGCCGAGGCCGGATAGGTCGAGACCAGGTATTGATGCGTCTGGTCGACCCGCCCGTCCAGCTGCGCTGGCCCGTTGGTCCCGACCGCGTTGGTGCAGCCCGCGGCCAGCAGGGCCGCCCCGCCCGATGCCAGAAGGGTCCGGCGGGACAGCTTGGTGGAATTGCTCATGTGTCGCCCTCGTTCACGATATGCGGGGGCTTATCCTGCCCCGATTGGCGCAAAGGATACGCGACCGGGCAAGGTCACGCCAGCATCTCGGCCACGGTGGGCGCGAAATAGCTGAGAACCCCGTCGCAACCCGCGCGCCGGAAGGCCAGCAGGCTTTCCACCATCACGTCGCGCGACAGCCAGCCGTTGCGGATCGCGCCCTCGATCATCGCGTATTCGCCGCTGACCTGATAGGCGAAGGTGGGCGCCCCGAATTCGTCCTTTACCGCGCGGCAGATGTCCAGATAGGGCATGCCCGGTTTGACCATGACCATGTCTGCACCTTCGGCCAGGTCGCGGGCGACACAGCGTATCGCCTCGCCGCGATTGGCGGGGTTGATCTGATAGGTCTTCTTGTCGCCGACCAGCCGCCCCGAGGCCCCCACCGCGTCGCGGAACGGTCCGTAATAGGCGCTGGCGAATTTCGCCGCATAGGACAGGATCGCCGTGTTCTTGTGGCCCGCCCGTTCCAGCGCACCGCGCAGGGCCGCGATGCGCCCGTCCATCATGTCGCTTGGCCCTAGGATGTCGGCTCCGCATTCGGCCTGCACCAGCGCCATGCGGACCAGCGCCTCGATGGTTTCGTCGTTCAGGATTTCCCCGTTCACGACCAGCCCGTCATGGCCATTGGCGTTATAGGGGTCCAGCGCGATGTCGGTCATCACGACCAGTTCGGGCACGGTTTCCTTGACGGCGCGGATGGCCTGGTTGCCGATGTTGTCGGGGTCCCAGGCACGTTCGCAGCCTTCGGTCCGCAGGTCGCTGTCGGAATGGGGAAA
Source organism: Paracoccus sediminilitoris (assembly GCF_003259195.1). Lineage (GTDB taxonomy): Bacteria > Pseudomonadota > Alphaproteobacteria > Rhodobacterales > Rhodobacteraceae > Paracoccus > Paracoccus sediminilitoris. The sequence goes on along the minus strand of NZ_QJPK01000001.1, from coordinate 615,766 downwards.
GATGCAAATGGCGGGAATGTTCAGCCGCGCCGCGCGTTCGGCCGCGCGCTTGACGCCGTCGATGGTCAGGCGGTCCACGCCGGGCATGGATGCGATCTCGCCCTCGGCACCCTGCACTTCGGTCACGAAGATCGGCCAGATCAGGTTGGCGGGCGTCAGGTTCACCTCGGACACCATGGCGCGGATGTTGGCGCTGCGGCGCAGACGGCGCAGGCGGCCGGCGGGGAAGGGGGCGATAATCGGGTTGGCCATGCGGAGGCTCCTGCCTTTTGGGGTGGGACAACCGGGCGGCTTTCCCTTGGTTGAAACCCGATCTAAGGTCGCGCGCAGCCAAGGACAAGGAACTGCTCGTGCCGCAAGTCAACAGCCTGATCGGGTTTCTGGACAGCCGCTCATTCATGACGATCTGGTATTGGCTGGCACTGGTCGGCATGTGGTCGGCCACGGGACGCAGCATCATGGGCATCCCCTCGGACGTGGTGGCGCGCGCGCGTGCGGCGCTGGCGGCGGGGCAGGGCGAAGACCCGTCGGTGCTGACGCTCTTGGACTGGCTGTCGCTGGTGCTGCCGCGCTGGCGGCTTGGCGCGACCGAGGGCGCAGTCTTCCTGGGCCTGACCTCGTTCGGGCTGACCTCGCTGGCGGTTCTGGGCTTTGTCTTCTGGCTGGAACTGGCGCAGGCGATGTTCCTGCTGCTGATCCCGTTCTGGCTGCTGTTCTGGATGCGCGTCCGGCTGGCCCGTCGCGTGGCGCCCCTGGTCGATGCCGCGCAACTGGGGCAGATCCCCCCCGACAAGGCCGCCCGCGACGCCGCCCGCATGATGACATGGCACCGTCGTTGGATCACCGTCCTGTCGATGATCTCGGTCCTGACCACGGTCCTTTGGGGATCGGCATGGGCGATCATGCATCCCAATGGCCTGTGACGCGCTTGACTTCACATCCCCGCACTATACCTGAGCATCCATGTCCCAGCAGTTGATCCTTTCCGGCGCCCCCGAAGGCTACGATGCGGCGCTGATCGCCCGCGAAGCCGCGCGGCCCGACAATCGCGGCGCGCCCGTGATCCACGTGGCCCGCGACGACCGGCGCATGGCCGCCACCCGTGCGGCGCTTGCCTTCATGGCCCCGCAATTGGTCGTTCTGGATTTCCCGGCCTGGGACACAACGCCCTATGACCGCGTCTCGCCCGCGCCGGAAATCCAGGCGGCGCGCATGGCCACGCTGGCGGCGCTGGCGCAGGATGTCGTCAAGGGTCCCTTCGTGCTGCTGACATCGCTGAATGCGGTGCTGCAGCGCGTGCCGCCGCGCGACCTGGTGCGGGCCACGGCCTTTACCGCCCGCGTCGGCGACCGCATCGACGACGAGGCGCTGCGCCGGTTTCTGGTCCGCATGGGCTTTGTGCAAAGCCCCACCGTGACCGAGCCGGGCGATTACGCCATCCGCGGCGGCATCATCGACATCTTTCCGCCCGGTGAAAGCGGCCCGATCCGGCTGGACCTGTTCGGCGACGTGCTGGACGGCGCGCGGCGTTTCGACGCGGTCACGCAGCGCACCACCGAAAAGCTGACCCGCATCGAGTTGGCCCCCATGTCCGAGGTGATCCTGGATGAGGACGCCATCACCCGTTTCCGCCAGAATTATCGCGCCGAATACGGGCTGGGCACCAACGACCCCCTTTATGAAAGTGTCAGCGCTGGGGCCAAGACCAGCGGCATGGAACATTGGCTGCCTTGGTTCCATGACCGGATGGAAAGCCTGTTCGATTACATGCCCGGTGCCTCGGTCGTGCTGGACGATCACGTAGGCCAGGTCATCGACGCCCGCCGCACGATGATCCGCGAACAGTTCGAGGCCCGCTGCGCCGCCATGAAGGCCAAGGGTCGCAGCGATACCGTCTACAAGCCCGTGCCGCCGGACGCGATGTTCCCCACGGATGCCGAATGGAACGAATGGCTGTCGCCCCATCGGGTGCTGCGCCTGTCGGTCCTGAACCAGCCCCCCGGACCGGGCGTGCTGGATGCGGGCGGCCGGGCTGGGCGCAATTTCGCCCCCGAACGCCAGGCGGAATCGATCAACCTGTTCGGCGCGCTGGCCGATCACGTCAAGGCGCTGCGCAAGGATCACCGCGTGGTGCTGGCCAGCTTTTCGGACGGGGCGCGCGAACGGCTGGCCGGGTTGCTGAAGGACGAAGGCCTGACCGATGCCCTGACCATCGGCGATCTGCGCGACCTGCCCGACCGCAAGGGCGCCTTGGGCCTGACTGTCTGGCCGCTGGACGAAGGCTTCGTCGCCAAGGGACAGGCGCTTGGCGACATCGCGGTGATTTCCGAACAGGACGTGCTGGGCGACCGGATGATCCGGGGCGCCAAGAAGCGCCGCAAGGCCGACAATTTCCTGAAGGACACCCAGACCCTGTCGCCGGGGGATCTGATCGTCCATGTCGAACACGGCATCGGGCGCTATACCGGGATCGAGACGATCACCGCCGCCGGTGTGCCGCATGACTGCGTGGCGCTTGAATATGCGGGCGGCGACCGGCTGTATCTGCCGGTGGAAAACATCGAATTGCTGTCGCGCTATGGCCACGAGGAAGGCCTGCTGGACAAGCTGGGTGGTGGGGCATGGCAGGCCCGCAAGGCGCGGCTCAAGGAACGCATCAAGCTGATCGCCGACAAGCTGATGCGCATCGCCGCCGAACGCCTGTTGCGCCCCGCCCCCGTGCTGGAGCCCGAGGAGCACGAATGGCAGCAATTCGCCGCCCGCTTCCCCTATAGCGAGACGGACGACCAGGCCGCCGCCATCGAGGATGTGCAGGAGGATCTGGCCGCAGGTCGCCCGATGGACCGTCTGGTCGTAGGCGATGTGGGCTTTGGCAAGACCGAGGTCGCCATGCGTGCCGCCTTCATCGCCGCCAGCCAGGGGATGCAGGTCGCGGTCGTGGCGCCGACGACCCTGTTGGCCCGCCAGCATTACCGCAGCTTTGCCGAACGTTTCCGCGGCACGGCCATCAATGTCCGCCCCCTGTCGCGTTTCGTCAGCGCCAAGGATGCCAGCGCCACCCGAGCCGGTCTGGCCGATGGCAGCGTCGATATCGTCGTGGGCACCCATGCGGTTCTGGCCAAACAGGTGCGCTTCAAGAACCTGGGCCTGCTGGTCGTCGATGAGGAGCAGCACTTCGGCGTCGCGCATAAGGAACGCCTGAAGGAACTGCGCAGCGACATCCATGTCCTGACGCTGACCGCCACACCCATCCCGCGCACCCTGCAGCTGTCGCTGACCGGCGTGCGCGACCTGTCGGTGATCGGCACGCCCCCCGTCGATCGCCTGGCTATCCGCACCTATGTCAGCGAATTCGACAGCGTCTCGATCCGCGAGGCCCTGCTGCGCGAGAAATATCGGGGCGGGCAAAGCTTCTTCGTCGTGCCGCGCCTGACCGATCTGCCCGATGTCGAACATTGGCTGACCGAGAACATGCCCGAGGTCACCTATATCGTCGCCCATGGCCAGCTGGCGGCGGGCGATCTGGATCAGCGGATGAACGCGTTTTACGACGGCAGCCACGATGTGCTGGTCGCCACGACCATCGTGGAAAGCGGGTTGGACATCCCGACGGCCAATACCATGGTCGTCTGGCGGTCCGACATGTTCGGCCTGTCACAGCTTTATCAGATCCGGGGTCGGGTCGGGCGGTCCAAGACCCGCGCCTATTGCTATCTGACGACGAAACCGCGCAGCCCGCTGACCCCGCAGGCCATGCGGCGGCTGAAATTCCTCGGGTCCATCGACAGCCTGGGGGCGGGGTTCAACCTGGCCAGCCAGGACCTGGACCTGCGCGGCGCGGGCAACCTTCTGGGAGAGGAACAGTCCGGCCACATCAAGGAGGTCGGGTTCGAGCTGTACCAGGCCATGCTGGAGGAAACGATCGCCAAGCTGAAATCTGGCGAGATCGAGGGAACCCCCGATGACGAATGGGCACCCCAGCTGAACCTGGGCGTGCCGGTCACCATTCCCGAAAACTTCGTCCCCGATCTGGACGTGCGGCTTGGCCTCTATCGTCGTCTGGCCGAACTGACCACCAAGGTCGAGCTGGAGGGCTTTGCCGCCGAGCTGATCGACCGTTTCGGGCCGCTTCCGCGCGAGGTGAATACCCTGCTGCTGGTCATCCGCATCAAGGCGATGGCCAAGCGCGCCAATATCGCGCGGCTGGATGCGGGGCCGAAGGGCGCCACGATCCAGTTCCATCAGGACCGCTTCCCGAACCCAGCCGGGCTGGTGGAATTCCTGACTGACCAGAACGGGCAGGCCAAGGTCACCGACAACAAGATCTTCGTGGGTCGTACGTGGAGCTCGGACGCCGACCGCATCAAGGGCGCCTTTGCCATCGCCCGCGATCTGGCCGCCAAGGCGAAGGCCGCCAAGTGAACGGCCAGGTCCGCTTCGACCACGGCCCGCTTGGCGGCGCGACCGATTTCATCGCCCCGCAGACGGTGATCCGCGCCGACAGCATCGCAGGCGTCGGTCCGGCGCTGGCGGCGATGCAGAGCGCGAAGGACCGGGGGGCGTGGCTGGCGGGCTATCTCTCCTATGAGCTGGGACATGCGATGTCGCCGCGGCTGGCGCCGCTGATACCTGGGGACCGGCAGATGCCGTTGATCCTGATGGGAGTTTACGACAGGCCCCGTCCGGCCGACCCCTTGCCCGATCCCGCAGGCGTCAGCATCGGTCCCGCGCGGCCGCTGTGGGACAGGGTGCGATATGATGCCGCCATCGCCGCCGTGCATGATTACATTGCGGCGGGCGACACCTATCAGATCAACCTGACCTTCCCGATGGAGGCCGGGGTCACGGGCGATCCCCTGCGGATCTATGCCGCCTTGGCTGCGCGCCAGCCGGTGCCCGAGGGGGCCTTCGTCGATCTGGGCGGCCCGCAGGTCCTGTCCCGCAGCCCCGAGCTGTTCTTTGCCATCGACGACCAAGGCGTCATCCGGACGAAGCCCATGAAGGGCACCGCCGCACGCGGCGCGACACCGGCAGAAGATGCCGCCGCCGCCGCCGGTCTGGCCGCATCGGAAAAGAACCGTGCCGAGAACCTGATGATCGTCGATCTGCTGCGCAACGACATCAGCCGCATCTGCCTGCCCGGCAGCGTGCGCGTGCCGCAGCTGTTCCACGTCGAGGAATATGCGACCCTGCACCAGATGGTCTCGACCGTTGAAGGGCAACTAGCCCCCGGCGTGGGGCTGGCGCAGGTGCTGGGGGCGCTGTTTCCCTGCGGCTCGATCACCGGTGCGCCCAAGATCCGGTCGATGCAGATCATCGCCGAGCTGGAGGCCGCCGCGCGCGAGGTCTATTGCGGGGCCATCGGCTGGATCGACCCTGCGGGGCCGATGCGGTTCAACGTGGCGATCCGCTCACCTTGGATGATCGCGCCGGATCGGTTGCGCCTGAACGTCGGCGGCGGCATCGTCCACGACAGCGAAACCGGATCCGAATGGGAGGAAGCCCTGTGCAAAGCCGCATTCCTGGACCTGTCCCCGAAGGGCTGACCCTGTTCGAGACCATGCGTGCCGAACCCGACGGAACGATCCGGCGCTGGCCGCTGCATCTGGCGCGGCTGCAGCGTGGCTGCGCGGCGGTGGGTTTTCCCTTCGACGCCGATGTGGCCAGTGCAGCCTTGCAGTCGCTGCCGCAGGGGCAGGCCCTGCGCGTTCGGATGGTGGTGGATGCGGGCGGGGCGATCAATGTCACCCACGCGCCGGCACCCGAAGCGCCATCGGAATGGCGGGTCGCGATTGCTGGTCAGCGGCTGCGGGCGGGGGATCCTTGGCTGGGCATCAAAAGCTCGGCCCGTGGGGTCTATGATGCGGCGCGGGCCGAAATGCCGGATGGGGCGGATGAGGTCATTTTGCTGAATGGCGAAGGACAGGTCTGCGAAGGCAGCATCACTAACCTGTTTCTGCTGCGCGACGGGCAAATGTTGACCCCGCCGGTCGCATGCGGTCTGCTGCCCGGCGTGCTGCGGGCCGAACTGCTGGCCAGCGGCTTGGCGCGTGAGGCGATCTTGACGCCCGGGGATCTGACCGAGGGTCGCCTGTTTTGTGGCAATGCCCTGCGCGGATTGATCCCGGCGCGCCTGATCTGAACGCGAAGCGCGGACGACCCCCATCGAAGGGGTCGCCCGCGCTTTTGCCACCCGTCGCAGACGTCGCATAGAAAACGCCCCGCCCTTTGGAGGGGCGGGGCGTTTCAGGTTCATTCGGCGGTCAGCAAGGGCGTCTTGGACTTGCCGATGCGGGGCGCCTCGGGGCCGGTGATGTCGAAGACGGGCTTGTCGTCCTCGATCTTGACCCGGACGAAGCCACCCTTGGTCAGGCGCCCGAACAGCAGTTCCTCGGCCAGCGGCTTCTTGATGTGCTCCTGGATCACGCGGCCAAGCGGGCGGGCGCCCATCCGGTCGTCGTAGCCACGTTCCGCCAGCCAATCCGCGGCCTGGGGCGTCAGCTCGATATGGACGTTGCGGTCCATCAGCTGGGCTTCCAGTTGCAGGATGAACTTTTCGACCACGTGAATGACGACTTCGCGGCCAAGCGGGGCAAAGCTGATGATCGCATCCAAGCGGTTGCGGAACTCGGGCGTGAAGGTCCGTTCGATTGCGGCGGTATCCTCGCCCTCGCGGCGGTCGCGACCAAAGCCGATGGCAGCCTTGGCCTGATCGGCGGCCCCTGCGTTCGAGGTCATGATCAGGATCACATTGCGGAAGTCGACCGTGCGACCGTTATGATCGGTCAGACGGCCCGCATCCATGATCTGCAGCAGGATGTTGAAGACATCCGGATGCGCTTTTTCGATCTCGTCCAGCAACAGCACGCAATGGGGGTGCTGATCGACGCCATCGGTCAACAGACCGCCCTGGTCGAAACCGACATAGCCCGGAGGCGCGCCGATCAGGCGGCTAACGGCGTGCTTCTCCATGTATTCCGACATATCGAAGCGGATCAGCTCGACCCCCAGGGTCGATGCCAGCTGTTTGGCGACCTCGGTCTTGCCAACGCCCGTGGGCCCGGCGAACAGATAGTTGCCGATGGGCTTTTCAGGTTCGCGCAGGCCAGCCCGCGCCAGCTTGATGGCCGAGGAAAGCGTGGTGATGGCCGTATCCTGCCCGAAGACGACCCGCTTGAGCGAGGTTTCCAGGTCGCGCAGGACCTCGGCGTCGTTCTTGCTGACATTCTTGGGGGGAATGCGGGCAATCTTGGCGACGACGGCTTCGACCTCCTTGGGGCTGATGGTCTTGCGGCGCTTGCTTTCGGCGACCAGATGCTGGGCGGCACCGGCTTCGTCGATGATGTCGATGGCGCTGTCGGGCAGCTTGCGGTCGTTGATATAGCGCGCGGCCAGTTCCACCGCCGACTTGATCGCATCATTGGTATAGCGCAAATCGTGGTGCTTTTCGAAATGCGGCTTCAGGCCCATCAGGATCTTGATGGCATCTGGAACCGAAGGCTCGTTCACGTCGATCTTCTGGAACCTGCGCGACAGGGCGCGGTCCTTTTCGAAATGCTGACGATATTCCTTGTAGGTGGTCGACCCCATGCAGCGTAGCTTGCCACCCGCCAATGCCGGCTTCAGCAGGTTCGAGGCGTCCATTGCCCCGCCCGACGTGGCGCCCGCACCGATCACAGTGTGGATCTCGTCGATGAACAGGATGGCATCGGGATGCGCTTCCAGTTCCTTGACGACTGCCTTCAGGCGTTCCTCGAAATCGCCACGATAGCGGGTGCCTGCCAGCAGGGCGCCCATGTCCAGCGAAAAGATGGTCGCGCCCGCCAGCACGTCGGGGATTTCCCCGCGCGTGATCTTCAGCGCCAAGCCTTCGGCGATGGCCGTCTTGCCCACGCCCGGATCACCCACCAACAGCGGGTTGTTCTTGCGGCGGCGGCAGAGGACCTGAATGGCACGCTCGACCTCGGAATCGCGCCCGATCAAGGGATCGACATCGCCCTTCCGCGACTTGACGTTCAGGTCAACGCAATATTTGCCAAGGGCGGTTTCATCCTTGGCCTCGGGTGCTTCCTCGGCCTTTTCGTGGTCGATGGGATCATCCGATCCCGCCACCTTGCGGGGTTCGTTGAAGGACGGGTTCTTCGCCACGCCATGCGCGATGAAGTTGACCGCGTCATAGCGGGTCATGTCCAGTTCCTGCAGGAAATAGGCCGCGTTGGATTCGCGTTCTGCAAAGATCGCGACCAGCACGTTGGCGCCCGTCACCTCTTGGCGGCCCGAACTTTGGACATGGATGGCCGCGCGCTGGATCACGCGCTGGAATGCCGCCGTCGGCACGGCTTCCGAACCTTCGACGTCGGTGATCAGGGTGGACAGGTCATCTTCGATGAACTCGGTCAGCGATTTCCGCAATTCGTCCAGATCGACGTTGCAGGCCCGCATGACCTTGACCGCTTCGGGTTCCTCGGTCAGGGCCAGCAGCAGATGCTCCAGCGTTGCAAGTTCGTGGCGATGTTCGTTCGCCAGCGCAAGAGCCTGGTGAATCGCCTGTTCCAAAGAGGTCGAGAAACTTGGCACGATCGTCTCCTGTCAGTCGGCTGGCGGTATGGGCCCATAGGCGGCCCACCGGCCCAGACTGTCACGATACAGTTAAGATTTGGTGGAATCCGGTCGGCATCAAGCCCTTTTTGAAAAAGATGCCAAGTTTTTCCCACGGTTGAGGCAGATGTGATGTCACTGTCCGTTCTTTTCAAGCGCGGCGACCGGCATGCGTCATTCCGTCTTGGCGCAGAAGGGCAATGGGCTTAGAATTCGTCCTTCATCTGACGCAGCCGCGCAAAGACCTGCGCATCGTCCGATCCCTGCATTCCCAAGGGCCCGCGGAGCGCATTGACCCGCAGGAAGGGATTCGTCGCCTTCTCCAAGGCCAGCGTCGCCGGTGCGCAAGGCGTCCGCGATTCCTGGATGTCGGACAGGCGCTGCTGCAGGTCGGCATTGTCGGGGTCGACCGACAGCGCGAAAGCACCGTTGGCTGCGCAGTAATCATGGCCCGAACAGATCAGCGTATCATCCGGCAGGGCGGCCAGCCGCGTCAGGCTGTCCCACATCATCGCCGGATCGCCCTCGAACAGGCGTCCGCAGCCCATCGCCATCAGGCTGTCGGCAGTGAAGGCATGGCCCGTCTGCGGGAAATGGAAGGCCACATGGCCGACCGTGTGACCCGACACATCGATGACGCGGATCGGCTGGCCCAGCAGGTCCAGATCTTCCCCGGGGCGGACCTGGCGGTCCAGATGCGGCAGGCGATGCGCGTCGGCGGCCGCGCCGATGACCTGGGCACCAGTCTTGGCGACGATCGCCGCGACACCCTGGATATGGTCGTCATGGTGATGGGTCAGCAGGATCGCGTCCAGCCCCCAGCCGCGGGCCTCCAGTTCTGTCAGGATCGGCATGGCCTCGGGGGCGTCGATCAGGATGGTGCCTTCCGGTCCGTGCAGCAGATAGGCATAATTGTCGCGCAGACAGCGCAGCGTGACCAGTTCCAGCGGCATTGGCAAATCCCTTCGCGTGTGTTCACCTGACCCTGACAAAAGCCGGACGCCCGCACAATGCACCATGACATCCACCAGCTGCGACGCTTCTATTACCAGCGGTCCTTGGGGCGGGTCGTGCAGCGAATCCTGCGCGACCGCCTGACAACGCGGTGGTCTCCCGCAGGTTGCAGCGGCATGACGGTCGCGGGCTTCGGCTTTGCGGCGCCGATGCTGCGGCCCTATCTGTCGCGGGCGCGGCGGGTGACGGCCCTGATGCCCGGACCGCAGGGCGTGATGGCCTGGCCCGCGGCCATGCCCAATCACAGCGTCCTGTGCGACGAGACCGCCTGGCCGATCGAAACCGGCAGCATCGACCGCCTGGTCATGCTGCATGGGCTGGAAACCAGCGAGCATCCCCGCGAATTGCTGGCCGAGGCATGGCGCTGCCTGGGGCCGGGCGGGCGGATGATGATGATCGTGCCGAACCGTGCGGGGCTGTGGGCGGCGACCGACCGCACGCCCTTCGGCTTTGGCCGGTCCTATACCACAGGCCAGCTGACATTACAGATGCGCGCCGCCGGCCTGATGCCGGAATGGAGCGGATCGGCCATCTATATCCCGCCCTCGGATCGCCGGTTCTGGCTGCGCAGCGCGCAATTCTGGGAACGCACGGGCGCGCGGATCAGCCGCGTGCTGGTCGCAGGCGTGATTCTGGTCGAACTGTCCAAGCAGACCCGCGCCCCGGTGGGACCTGGCGTCAAGATCCACGTCCCCAGCCCGCTGGAGATCCTGGACGGGGTCGCCAGACCCCGCCCGACGGTGGCCCGACTGCCCCGCACGGGGGCCGAAACGCGGGTCGATCGCCTTGAGGTCATTGTGAAAAACCAAGGCGGGCAGGGCTGAGGCGACAGGCCGGGTGTTCCGCCTGCGACACAGTGGCATCTTCGCGCCAAGATGCACGGATGCGTGAGCTTGAAGGTTGCCGCGCACCGAACGACCTGCTAGAGACGGCCCAGATTTGCGCACGACCCTCCATAAGCCGTGCGCCGCGACCCGCACCCCGTGACAGACCGGATGGAAATCCGGCCCGCCAACGGGGTTTGCGCAAACGTAAAGGATGACCGTGGCCAACTCTGTTTCCATGTCCCAGAGCATCGCCGGACGCTATGCGCAGGCCGTCTTCGAAATTACGAAGGACGATGGGGGGCTGGATGCCCTGGCCCAGCAGACCGCCGATCTGGATGCCGCGCTGAACGACAGCGCCGAGCTGCGTGATCTGATCAGCAGCCCGATCTATTCGCGCGACCAGCAGGTCCGGGCGATCGTCGCCATTGCCGACAAGATGGGCCTGTCGGTGGTCCTGAAGAACACGCTGCAGCTGATGGCGACGAACCGTCGCCTGTTCGTGCTGCCACAACTGATCCACGCGCTGACGCAGATGATTGCGGAGCATCGCGGAGAGATGACGGCCGACGTCACCAGCGCCGTCGCGCTGGACGATGCGCAGCTGGAGCGTCTGAAGACGACCCTGGCCGAGAAGACCGGCAAGAAGGTCAAGCTGAACACGCGCGTCGATGAGACCCTCATCGGCGGCATGATTGTCAAGTTGGGCTCGAAGATGATCGACAGTTCGGTCCGCTCGAAGCTCACTTCCCTGCAGAATGTCATGAAAGAGGTCGGATAATGGGAATCCAGGCTGCCGAGATTTCGGCGATCCTCAAGGAGCAGATCAAGAATTTCGGTCAGGACTCCGAAGTTGCTGAAGTCGGCCAGGTGTTGTCGGTCGGCGACGGTATCGCCCGTGTCTACGGTCTGGACAAGGTCCAGGCCGGCGAGATGGTCGAATTCCCGGGCGGCGTCCGCGGCATGGTGCTGAACCTCGAGACCGACAACGTCGGTGTCGTGATCTTCGGCGACGACCGTCAGATCAAGGAAGGCGACACCGTCAAGCGCACGCGCTCGATCGTGGACGTTCCCGTCGGCAAGGGCCTGCTGGGCCGCGTCGTTGACGGCCTTGGCAACCCGATCGACGGCAAGGGCCCGATCGAGGCGACCGAGCGCCGCGTGGCCGACGTCAAGGCACCCGGCATCATGCCGCGCAAATCGGTCCACGAACCGATGGCGACCGGCCTGAAGTCGGTCGACGCCATGATCCCCGTCGGCCGTGGCCAGCGCGAGCTGATCATCGGCGACCGCCAGACCGGCAAGACCGCCATCGCGCTGGACACGATCCTGAACCAGCAGAACTACAATGGCCGCGAAGCCGAAGGCATGAAGACCCTGCACTGCATCTATGTCGCAGTCGGTCAGAAGCGTTCGACCGTCGCGCAGCTGGTGAAGAAGCTGGAAGAAACCGGCGCGATGGCCTATACGACCATCGTCGCGGCCACCGCATCCGACCCCGCGCCGATGCAGTTCCTGGCCCCCTATTCGGGCACGGCGATCGGCGAATATTTCCGCGACAACGGCATGGACGCGCTGATCATCTATGATGACCTGTCCAAGCAGGCCGTCGCTTACCGCCAGATGTCGCTGCTGCTGCGCCGTCCGCCCGGACGCGAAGCCTATCCGGGCGACGTCTTCTACCTGCACTCGCGCCTGCTGGAGCGTTCGGCCAAGCTGAACGACGAATACGGCGCCGGTTCGCTGACGGCTTTGCCGATCATCGAAACCCAGGGCGGCGACGTGTCGGCCTTCATTCCGACCAACGTGATCTCGATCACCGACGGTCAGATCTTCCTGGAAACCGACCTGTTCTTCCAGGGCATCCGTCCTGCGGTGAACACCGGTCTGTCGGTGTCGCGTGTTGGTTCGGCTGCCCAGACCAAGGCGATGAAATCCGTCGCCGGTCCGGTCAAGCTTGAACTGGCGCAGTACCGCGAAATGGCGGCCTTCGCCCAGTTCGGTTCGGACCTGGATGCCGCGACTCAGCGCCTGCTGAACCGTGGTGCCCGCCTGACCGAGCTGATGAAGCAGCCCCAGTACAAGCCCCTGACCAACGCCGAGATCGTCATCGTGATCTATGCCGGCACCAAGGGTTACATCGACAGCGTGCCGGTCAAGGAAATCGTCGCGTGGGAAGACGGTCTGCTCCAGTTCCTGCGCAGCCAGAAGTCGGACCTGCTGGACGACATGACCCGCAACGACCGCAAGGTCTCGGGTGACCTGGAAAATGCGATCAAGGCGGCGCTGGACGAATACAACCGCACGCGCGCCTGAGGGGGGATAGATGCCCAGTCTCAAGGATCTCAAGAACCGGATCGGAAGCGTCAAGAACACGCGGAAGATCACCAAGGCGATGCAGATGGTCGCCGCAGCGAAACTGCGCCGTGCGCAGGACGCTGCGGAGGCTGCCCGCCCCTACGCCGACCGCATGGCCGCAGTGATGGCCGGACTGACCGCGAATGCCGCGGATCAGGCCGGCGCACCGCGCCTGCTGGCCGGAACGGGTGACGACAAGCGCCACCTGCTTGTGGTCATGACGGCGGAACGCGGCCTTGCCGGCGGCTTCAACAGTTCGATCGTCAAGCTGGCACGCCAGCATGCCGAACGTCTGCGGGGTCAGGGCAAGGAAGTGTCCATCCTGACCGTCGGCAAGAAGGGCCGCGAACAGCTGAAGCGTGAATACGGCAGCCTGTTCGTGCATCACGTCGATCTGTCCGAGGTCAAGCGCATCGGCTATGAGAACGCGCGCCAGATCACCGACGAAGTGCTGTCGCGTTTTGACGGCGGCGATTTCGACGTGGCGACGATCTTCTACAACCGCTTCGAATCGGTGATCAGCCAGATCCCGACCGCCAAGCGGGTGATCCCGGCCGAGGCGCCCGAAAGTGCCCCCGCCGCGAATGCGCTTTACGACTATGAGCCCGGAGAAGAGGCCCTGCTGGCCGAGCTTCTGCCGCGGTCGGTGGCGACGCAGATCTTCGCGGCGCTTCTGGAAAATGCAGCGTCCGAGCAGGGCGCGCGGATGAGTGCCATGGACAACGCCACGCGCAACGCGGGCGACATGATCGACCGACTGACGACCGAATACAACCGGACCCGTCAGGCCGCGATCACCAAGGAACTCATCGAAATCATTTCGGGCGCCGAGGCGCTTTGACCGTAACGCAGAGGTAACAACATGGCAGAGGCCACTGGTAAAATCACGCAGGTGATCGGCGCCGTCGTTGACGTGCAGTTCGAAGACCACCTGCCCGCAATCCTGAACGCGCTGACGACCGACAACAACGGCAAGAAGCTGGTTCTGGAAGTCGCGCAGCATCTGGGCGAAAACACCGTCCGCACCATCGCCATGGACGCGACCGAAGGTTTGGTCCGCGGCGAGCCCGTCACCGACACCGGCGGTCCGATCACCGTTCCGGTCGGTGACGTCACCCTGGGCCGCATCCTGAACGTCGTCGGCGAGCCCGTCGACGAAGGCGAGGCACTGGCCGCCAGTGAAAGCCGTGCGATCCACCAGCCCGCGCCCGATTTCGCGGCGCAGGCTACCAGCTCGGAAATCCTGGTCACCGGCATCAAGGTCATCGACCTGCTGGCGCCCTATTCCAAGGGCGGCAAGATCGGTCTGTTCGGCGGCGCAGGCGTCGGCAAGACCGTTCTGATCATGGAACTGATCAACAACATCGCCAAGGTGCACTCGGGTTACTCCGTGTTCGCAGGCGTCGGCGAACGGACCCGCGAAGGCAACGACCTCTACCACGAGATGGTGGAATCGGGCGTCATCAAGCCGGACAACCTGACCGAGTCGAAAGTGGCCCTGGTTTACGGCCAGATGAACGAGCCTCCGGGAGCGCGCATGCGCGTCGCCCTGACCGGCCTGACCCTGGCCGAGCAGTTCCGCGACGCTTCGGGCACGGACGTTCTGTTCTTCGTGGACAACATCTTCCGCTTCACCCAGGCCGGTTCGGAAGTGTCGGCACTGCTGGGCCGCATCCCGTCCGCCGTGGGTTACCAGCCGACACTGGCCACCGACATGGGCGCGATGCAGGAACGCATCACCTCGACGAAGAACGGCTCGATCACCTCGATCCAGGCCGTCTATGTTCCCGCGGATGACCTTACCGACCCTGCACCGGCCACGACCTTTGCCCACCTGGATGCCACGACTGTTCTGTCGCGCGCCATTTCGGAACTGGGCATCTACCCGGCCGTGGACCCGCTCGACTCGAACAGCCGTATCCTTGATCCGGGTGTCGTCGGCGAAGAGCATTACCAGGTTGCGCGCGACGTGCAGGGTATCCTGCAGAAGTACAAGTCGCTGCAGGACATCATCGCGATTCTGGGCATGGACGAACTGTCGGAAGAGGACAAGCTGACCGTGACCCGCGCGCGCAAGATCCAGCGCTTCCTGTCGCAGCCCTTCGACGTGGCCAAGGTCTTCACCGGCTCGGACGGTGTTCAGGTTCCGCTGGAAAAGACCATCGCCTCGTTCAAGGCAGTCGTTGCCGGTGAGTATGATCACCTGCCGGAATCGGCCTTCTACATGGTCGGTGACATCGATGACGTGAAAGCCAAGGCCGAGCGTCTGGCTGCCGAAGCCGCGTAAGGGGGCATCATGGCCGATACCATGCAGTTCGACCTCGTGTCGCCGGAGCGGAGCCTGGCTTCCGTTCCCGTGCGCGAGGTGCGCCTGCCGGGCAATGACGGCGATCTGACCGCCATGCCCGGCCACGCGCCGACGATCGTGACCCTTCGTCCCGGCATGGTCATTCTTGTCGGTGCCGATGGATCGCAAAGCGAATTCGCCGTCACCGGCGGCTTTGCCGAGATCAACGCCGATTCCGTCAGCTTGCTGGCGGAACGGGGCCACCCGCGTGAGGAAATCACGCAGGAGGTCTTCAACGACATGATGCAGGACGCCCATCGCGCCCATCGCACCGCCAAGGAGCGTCGCGATCATGCCGGTGAGGAATTCGTCACCGCAGCCGTCAAGATGCTTGGCGACATGCAGGCGATCGGCACTCATGTCGGTCTGGACCCGAACCAGTCCACTGTCCCGGATTGATCGCGCCATCGCGTGAATGACATGCAAGGAAAGCCCCGGTCCGAAAGGCCGGGGCTTTTCTTTGTCGCCGCCCCGCGTCTATCAAGGGCGGGGCAGGAGGGAATTGCGACAATGCAGAGATTCACCGCAAACGAGGTCGGCATCGATCAGGGCGAACTGACGCTGGTCACCGATTTCGACACGCAGGGCCCGATGTGGACCGAACAGGGCGAACGCACCGCCAGGCAGAGGGTCGCGTTTTCCGAACGTTTCCTGAAGCCGCCGGTCGTGCATCTGTCGCTTGGCATGTGGGATCTGGACGTCTCGACCAACCAGCGCGGCGATCTGCTGGTGGACAATGTGACCTCGGCGGGGTTCGACCTGGTCTTCCACACATGGGGCGATACGCGGGTGGCGCGGATGCGCGTCCACTGGATGGCCATCGGCGCGCTGCCGGATGACCAGGATTTCATTCTCTGATCATCCGCCTGTCGGTCGCGCCGGGGGCTTTTCCGCTCAGGCGCGGTCCAGATTGACCGCGATCAGCCCCGCGACCTGATCGGGGTGCGTGATGGGCAGCATGTGCCCCGCACCCGGCACCTGCGCGCGCCCGACATCGGACAGGCGCGCGGCCAGCGCATCGGCGATGGCACCGACCACCGGGGGGCTGTCCTGACCGGAAATCAGCAGCACCGGCGCGTCGATCGCCTCAAGTCCCCCGTCGCGCAGGATATTGGCGCGGTCCTGGTGCAGCGTCGGCTCGGTATCCATGACCAGCCGGATCTGACGAACCAGCGCAGCCTGGGCGGCGGGGGGCAGGGCGGCGACATCCTGGTTGCCCCAGACCGACAGGAAGGCCTGGGCCGCCGCCAGGTCGTCGCCCGCATCCAGCGTCGCCTGGATGCGGGCGTTCAGGTCGTCTTCGGCGGCGTCGGGCGCGGCGGCGAACAGCACCGGCTCGATCAGGGTCAGGCTGCGGATCGCTTCGGGGGCGGCCACGGCGATGCGCAGCGCAATGGTCGCACCGATGCTGTGGCCGATCAGGTCCAGCGGACGGTCGATGAAGCTGGCGGCGATGCGGGTGACGGCGGTGTGATAATCGGGATCGCCGGCTTGCGGTGACCAGTCGTCGCTGCGCCCGTGGCCCGGCATGTCGAAACCCTGAAGATCGACTGTACCGCCGAGGGCCGCCGCGATCGGTCCCCAATAGGACCCGCTGGCCATCATGCAGTGCAGGGCCAAGGCCGGGCGGTCCGGGTCGCCCGCCCAGTGGCGCTTGTGAAGGCCGCTCATGGCCGGGCCAGATGCCGGTCCAGCATGTCCAGCCGGTCCTGTCCCCAGAAACGCGTATCATCGTCGGTGACGATGTAGAAGGGCGCGCCGAAGGCCCCGGCCTGCACCGCCTGTTCCAGGTTGCGGCCATAGGTTTCGGCCCCGGTGAACAGCCCGCTATCGGCCAGCTTGGGGTCGAAGCCGTGGGCCGACAGCAAGTCGCGGATCACCGCGTCATCGGCGATGTTCAGTTCCTGCACCCAGCAGGCCCGCAGGAACCCTTGGACCAGCCCCGGCAGATCGCCGCCGCCCGCATCCTGTGCCGCGATGATCGCATAAGAGGAGGGCGCCATGTTCGTGGGGAAATGCGCCGGTTTCAGATTGATCGGCATGTCCAGATACTCTGCCCAACGGGGCAGTTCCTGGTTGCGGTATTCGATCCGGCTGGAATGGCGCTTGGCCGGGGGCAGGCCGCCCGTCCGGTCGAAGAGCTGCATTAGGTCCAGCGGCTTGTAGGTGATGGTCGCGCCATGGCGGGCGGCGATCCGTTCCAGACGATCACCGGCAAGATAGCACCAAGGGCTGATCGTCCCCAGATAATAGTCGATATTCGGCATGGGCGCGTCCTTCTAGGTTTGCCCGCAGGCTAGCCCGGTGCTAAGGCGGGTGCAATCTGACGCAACCCGCCAAAGGCCATTCTCACATGCCCGTCATGACCGAACCCAAGCTGATCTCAGGAAACTCGAACCGACCGCTGGCCAAGGCCATCGCGCGGCGCATGTCCATGCATCGCGGCATGAGCGTCAGCCTGCTGGACGCCCGTGTCGAACGTTTCAACGATCAGGAAATCTTCGTCGAAGTCTATGAGAATGTCCGGGGCGAGGACATGTATGTCATCCAGCCGACCTCGAACCCGGCCAATGACAACCTGATGGAACTGCTGGTCATCACCGATGCGCTGCGTCGGTCGTCGGCCTCGCGCATCACCGCCGTGATCCCCTATTTCGGCTATGCCCGCCAGGACCGCCGCGCCAAGGCCCGCACGCCCATCAGCGCCAAGCTGGTCGCGAACCTGCTGACCGAGGCCGGTGTCGACCGCGTGCTGACGCTGGACCTGCATGCCGCCCAGATCCAGGGCTTCTTCGATATTCCGGTGGACAACCTCTATGCCGCGCCGGTCTTCGCGCTGGACGTGCAGCATCACTTCAAGGGGCGGATGAACGACCTGATGGTGGTCTCGCCCGACGTGGGCGGCGTGGCCCGCGCGCGTGAACTGGCGACCCGCATCGGCGCGCCCCTGGCCATCGTCGACAAGCGCCGCGAGAAGGCGGGCGAAGTGGCCGAGATGAAGGTCATCGGCGATGTCTCGGGCAAGGCCTGCATCATCGTGGATGACATCTGCGATACGGCAGGTACGCTCTGCAAGGCCGCGCAGGTCCTGACCGACAATGGCGCGACCGAGGTGCATGCCTATATCACCCATGGCGTCCTGTCGGGCCCCGCGGTCGAACGGGTGGCCAAATCGGTGATGAAATCGCTGGTCATCACGGATTCGATTCAGCCGACCGAGGCGGTGAAGAACGCCCCCAACATCCGCATCGTGCCGACCGCGCCGATGTTCACACAAGCGATCCTGAACATCTGGAACGGCACCTCGGTCAGCTCGCTGTTCGAGACCGATACCCTGCTGCCGATCTATGAAGGCCTGTACCAGACCAGCTGATCGGGCAAACCGGATGGGCAAGGGCCGGCGCGACCTGCGCCGGCCCTTTTGCATTCAAAGCGCGCGCCAGCCGATGTCGCGGCGGCAGAAGCCCTGCGGCCAGTCGATGGCATCGACAAGGGCATAGGCACGGGCGTGGGCCTCGGCCAAAGTCGTCCCGCGCCCGGTGCAGCCCAGCACCCGCCCGCCCGTGGCGACGATCTGGCCGTCCTGTTCGGCGGTGCCAGCATGGAAAGTCATCTGGAAGCTGGTCTGGGGCATGTCCTTCAGGCCGCCGATGACCGTCCCCTTGGCATAGCTGCCTGGATAGCCGTCGGCGGCCATCACCACGGTCAGCGCGTGGTCATCGGCCCAATTGACGGCGACGCTGTCCAGGCGACTTTCGGCGCAGGCCAGCAGCAGGTCCAGGACCTGCCCGCCAAGCCGCATCATCAGCGCCTGGCATTCGGGATCGCCAAAGCGGACGTTGTATTCGACCAGCCGCGCCTGGCCGTCCCGGATCATCAGGCCTGCGTAAAGAACGCCTTGGAAGGGCATGTCCTGCCGTGCCATTTCGGCAATGGTGGGGCGGACGATCCGCTCCATCACCTGATCCTGCAGGGCCTG
The DNA here is from genome assembly GCF_003259195.1 of Paracoccus sediminilitoris. Lineage (GTDB taxonomy): Bacteria > Pseudomonadota > Alphaproteobacteria > Rhodobacterales > Rhodobacteraceae > Paracoccus > Paracoccus sediminilitoris. The sequence goes on along the minus strand of NZ_QJPK01000001.1, from coordinate 596,646 downwards.
GGTCAGGACGGGGGCGGGGCTATAGGCGCCCATGCCACCGGTATTGGGACCGGTATCGCCGTCGCCGACGCGCTTGTGGTCCTGGGCGGTGCCGATGGGCAGGCAGTTCGTACCGTCGCTGAGGATGAAGAAGCTGGCTTCCTCGCCGTCCATGAATTCCTCGATGACGACGGACATCTCGCCGAATTCGCCGTCGAAGATCAGATCGATGGCGGCATGGGCCTGTTCCACGGTCTCGGCGACGGTCACGCCCTTGCCGGCGGCCAGCCCGTCGGCCTTGACCACGATGGGCGCGCCTTGGGCCGTGACGTAATCGCGTGCCGACGCGCCATCGGTAAAGCGCGCCCATGCGGCGGTGGGGGCGTCGCAGGCATCACAGATTTCCTTGGTGAAGGTCTTTGACGCCTCCAGCTGGGCAGCGGCCTGGCTGGGGCCGAAGACAAGGAAGCCCGCGTTGCGCAGCGCGTCGGACACGCCTGCGGCCAGGGGGGCTTCGGGGCCGATCACGATGAAATCGATGGCGTTCTCTTGGGCGAACTCTAGCACCTCGGCGCGGGACTGGATGTCCAGGTCCGCGCATTCCGCCAGCTCGGCGATGCCCGCATTGCCCGGCGCGACGATCAGCCGGTCGCATTTCGGGTTCTGTCGGATGGCCCATGCCAGTGCATGTTCACGCCCGCCACCGCCCAGGATCAGGATATTCATCTGCCGCCCTTTCGCTTGATCTTGCGGCGTTCTAGTCTGGCGAGCGAAAGGGAACAAGCCGCATGGATCTGATCGAGGACGAGCCGGAGCACGGCAGCAACGCGCATGAATTCACCGTGTCGCAGCTGTCTGGTGCCGTCAAACGCAGCATCGAGGACCAGTTCGGGCGCGTCCGCGTCCGGGCCGAGGTGGGGCGCGTGTCGCGTCCATCCTCGGGGCATCTCTATTTCGACCTGAAGGATGACCGTGCGGTTCTGGCCGCCGTGACCTGGAAGGGGCAGGCCGCCAAGTTGGCCCAACGCCCCGAGGAAGGCATGGAGGTGATCGCGACGGGCCGCCTGACGACCTTCCCCGGCCAGTCGAAATACCAGATGATCGTCGACCAGATCGAACCCGCGGGCATCGGCGCCCTGATGGCGATGCTGGAACAGCGCCGCAAGGCGCTGGCGGCCGAAGGGCTGTTCGACCAGGACCGCAAACGCGTGCTGCCCTTCCTGCCGCGGGTGATCGGGGTGGTGACCTCGCCCTCGGGGGCCGTCATCCGCGACATCCTGCACCGGTTGCGCGAACGCTTCTCGACCCGCGTGGTGATCTGGCCTGTGGCCGTGCAGGGCAAGGAATGCGCGCCGCAGGTCACCGCCGCCATCGAAGGGTTCAACGCGCTTGGGCCCGACGGGCCTGTGCCACGCCCCGACCTGATCATCGTGGCGCGGGGCGGCGGATCTCTGGAGGATCTGTGGGGTTTCAACGAGGAATCGGTTGTGCGGGCGGCGGCCGCCAGCGCGATCCCGCTGATTTCGGCGGTGGGGCACGAAACAGATACGACGCTGATCGATTTCGCCTCGGACAGGCGGGCACCGACGCCGACGGCGGCGGCGGAAATCGCCGTGCCGGTCCGGGCTGATCTGGCCGCGCGGCTGGCCGAGACCGGGCTGCGGATGCTGCGGGCTAATGCGCAGGCCATCGACCGGCCCCGCCAGCGGCTGCGCGACCTGGCCCGCGCCATGGGCCGCCCCGCCGCGCTGACCGACGGCGCGCGCCAGCGGCTGGACCTGTGGGGGGTCCGGCTGGAACCGGCGCTGCGCAACCTGGTCCGGACGCGGCGTCAGCACCTGGCATCGCGGCCCATGCCGGCGGCGACCCTGCGCCAGTTCACCGCGACCAAGCGACATGACATGGACAGGCTTGGCACGCGGCTTGCCACCGCGCGCAACCGCCGGTTGGAGCGCCCGCGCGACCGGCTGGACCAGCTGCAGGACAGGCTGGAAAATTCGCTGAAGCGGATCGAAGCGACGACCCGTCGCGCCATCGCCCAACAGACCGACCGCCTGACCGAACTGCACCGGCGGATGGACCGCGCGATGCAGGGCCGCGTGGCGCAAAGGCGCGATGCGCTGAGCCAGCTGGACCGGATGCGCCTGACCCTGGGGTACGAGGAAACGCTGAAGCGCGGCTATGCGGTGGTGCATGGTCCGGACGGGCTTCTGACCTCGGCGGGGCAGGCGCAGGCGACGCCGCGGTTCGAGGTCCAATTCAGCGATGGCCGCGTGGCCGTCCACCCCGAGGGCAAGCCCGCCCGTCCCAAAAGCCGCGCCAAGCCCGGAAACCCGCAACAAAAGACGCTGCTGTAAGCTCTCAGGCGTTGCGGTCGCGCAGCGCCAGCCAGATCAGCGATGCCCCCGCCAGCGCCAGCAGGGGCAGCATGGCCAGGTTCACCGCGCTCCACCCGTCCTGGGCCGAACCTCCGGCGCAGTTCATCAGTCCGCCTGACGACAGCGACGCGACGAAGACCCCGCCAAAGACCACCAGGTCGTTCATGCCCTGCACGCGGCCCCGTTCCGCGGCGGTATGGGCGCGCGTCAGCATGGCGGTCGCGCCGATATAGCCAAAATTCCAGCCGATCCCCAGCAGCACCAGCGCGCCAAAAAACTGCGGCAACTCTGCACCCGACAGGGCGACGGCCCCCGCGGCGGCCAGAATGGCAAGGCCCACCGCCACGATGCGTTCGGTGCCAAAGCGCGCGATCAGGTGGCCGGTGAAGAAGCTGGGGGCGAACATGGCCAGCACATGGGCGCTGACGATGTTGGCCGCATCTGTGGCGGCATAACCGCAGCCCACCACCGCCAGCGGCGTCGAGGTCATGACCAGGTTCATCAGCGCATAGGACACCATCCCGCAGATCATCGCCACGATGATGACGGGGTTGCGCAGGATCTGGCCCATCGGGCGGCCCGGCGCGTCACCGGCCTTGGGCGCGGGGGGCGTTGGGATGTCCAAAAAGGCGAATAGAAACGGTCCCAGCAGGTTCAGCCCGATTACGGCAACATAGCTGGCCAGGAAGGGGACGGCCGTCAGATCGCTGGTCATGCGCACGATGGCGGGGCCGATGATGGCGGCGGCCAGACCGCCCGCCATGACCCAGCTGATGGCACGGGGGGCCATCTCGTCGGATGCGGTGTCGGTGACGGCAAAGCGATAGAAGCCCTGCGCCGACATATAGATGCCGGTCAGCAGCGATCCTGCCATGAACAGCACGAAGGACCCCGACCACAGCCCTGCCGCCGCGATGGCCGCGCCCAGGCCCCCCGCGCAGACCGCCAGCAGGAAACCCGCCCGCCTGCCGCGAATTTGCATGAAACGCGCCAGCGGCCGTGCCGACAGCGCCGAACCAAGGATAATCATCGACAGCGGCAGGGTGGCCAGGCAGGGGTTGGGTGCCAGGATCTGGCCCGCCAACCCGCCGATGATGAAGATGACCGACATCTGCGCGCCCAGGATGGCTTGGGCGGCCACCAGGATGACGATGTTGCGCCGGGTGCGCGACAGGGCGTCGGTCATGGCCCGGTCAGCCGCGCGGAAGGGCGGCGGCTGTGCGGGCGCGATCCTCGATCGCCTGCCAGTTGCCCGCGGCGACATCGGCATCGGTGACGATCCAGCTGCCGCCCACGCAGATGACATTGGGCAGCGACAGATAGCTGTTCGCATTTTGGGGCGAGACGCCGCCCGTGGGGCAGAAGCTGACCTTGGGCAGGGGGCCTGCCAGCGATTTCAGGGCGGGGGCGCCACCCACGGCCTCGGCCGGGAAGAACTTCAGCATGTCGAAGCCCGCGTCGGATGCGCGCATCACCTCGGACGCGGTCACCGCACCGGGCAGCAGCGGCAGGTCCAGATCCGCGCAGGCCTGGATCAAGCGGTCGGTCAGGCCGGGCGACACGGCAAAGCTGGCACCTGCATCCTTGGCGCGCTTGGCGTCATCGGGGGTCAGGACGGTGCCGGCGCCGACATGGCCACCCTCGATCCGGCTCATGGCGCGGATCGAATCAAGGGCCGCGTCCGAGCGCAGCGTCACCTCCAGCACGGGCAGACCGCCGGCGACCAGAGCACGGGCCAGGTCGGCGGCATGGGCCGCGTCCTTGATGACGATGACCGGAATGACGGGGGCCAGCTGGCACAGGGCACGGGTCTTCTGCGACTGGATTTCGGGGGTCATGGCGCACCTTCGGGTCTGTTGATTTGCGCCCGAACCTGAACCCGCGGCCCCCCTGATGCAAGCGAAACAGACAGTCGGCCCGCCACGATGTTACCGCTATCGATCCCAAAGCCACAGCGCCGGGCGTGAATCCCCTTGCAATCGGGCGGGGCAGGGGCTAATGCGCGCTCACTTCACAGGCAGGGGCGGGCCGTTGCGGGAACAGCCGCAAAGGTCCACCGGTTGGGGCATCCGCCCCTTGATCCCCTGCCAAGGCGCAAACCGGAAAGGAACTCCTCATGGCGCTTCCCGAATTCTCGCTGCGTCAGCTTCTTGAAGCTGGCGTGCACTATGGTCACCAGACGCAGCGCTGGAACCCCCGCATGGGTGAATACATCTATGGCGACCGCAACGGCATCCACATCATGGATCTGACGCAGACGCTGCCGATGCTGGACGCCGCACTGCAGGTCGTCCGTGACACCGTCGCAAAAGGCGGCCGCGTCCTCTTCGTCGGCACCAAGCGCCAGGCACAGAAGTCGATCGCCGAAGCCGCCGAAAAGTCGGCTCAGTTCTACATGAACCACCGTTGGCTGGGCGGCACGCTGACCAACTGGAAAACCGTCAGCCAGTCGATCAACCGCCTGAAGGCGATCGACGAGACCATGGGTGGCGGCGCCGAAGGCCTGACCAAGAAAGAGCGTCTGCAGCTCGAGCGTGAGCAGACCAAGCTGCAGGCCAGCCTGGGCGGCATCCGCGACATGGGCGGCCTTCCCGACCTGCTGTTCGTCATCGACGTCAACAAGGAAGACCTGGCCATCCTGGAAGCCAAGAAGCTTGGCATCCCGGTCGTCGCCGTGGTCGACAGCAACTGCTCGCCCGAAGGCGTGGACTACATCATCCCGGGCAACGACGACGCCGCACGCGCCATCTCGCTGTATTGCGATCTGGTCAGCCGCGCCGCTCTGGACGGCATGTCGGCACAGATGGGCGCTGCCGGCGTCGATCTGGGCTCGCTGGAAGACGCGCCCGAGGAACTGCTGGACGAAGCAGCCGCCGAAGCCTGATCCGCAGGGATCCGCGATTTCATGGAATTGTTGTCAGGCGGGGATATGCCCCGCCTGACGCGTTGATCACAAGGAGATGAACATGGCAATCACCGCTGCGATGGTGAAGGAGCTGCGCGAAACCACGGGCGCAGGCATGATGGACGCCAAGAAGGCGCTGACCGAGAACGACGGCGACATGCAGGCGTCGATCGACTGGCTGCGCACCAAGGGTCTGGCCAAGGCTGCCAAGAAATCGGGCCGCGTTGCCGCCGAGGGCCTGGTCGCCGTCGCCGTCAAGGATGGCAAGGGCGTCGCCGTCGAGGTGAACTCGGAAACCGATTTCGTCGGCAAGAACGAAGAATTCCAGGCGATGGTCCGCAAGATCGCCGAAGCCGCGTTGAACGTCGACACGGTCGAGGCGCTGCAGGACGAGAAGATCGACGGCAAGCCGGTTTCCGAAGTCCTGACCGACGCGATCGCCAAGATCGGCGAGAACATGACCCTGCGCCGCATGGTCGTCGTCACCGCCCCCCGCGTCGTGCATTACGTCCATAACGCCGTCGCCGATGGCATGGGCAAGATCGGCGTGCTGGTCGGCCTGGAAGGCGGCAACGACGAGATCGGTCGCCAGATCGCGATGCACATCGCGGCAACCTCGCCCGCTTCGCTGGGTGAAGCCGATCTGGACCAGGCCCTAGTCGAGCGTGAGAAGCAGGTCCTGACCGAGCAGGCACGCGAATCCGGCAAGCCCGAGGCCGTCATCGAGAAGATGATCGAAGGCCGCATGAAGAAGTTCTTCGAAGAGGTCACGCTGACCGGCCAGAAATTCGTCATCAACCCGGACCTGACCGTGGCGGAAGCTGCCAAGGAAGCCGGCGCGACGATCACCGGCTTTGCCCGAGTCGCCGTCGGCGAAGGCATCGAGAAGAAGGAAGAGGATTTCGCAGCCGAGGTCGCCAAGACCCTCAGCGGCGCCTGATCCCCGCTTTTTGCTTGAAACACGAATGCCGGTCCCTTGGGGCCGGCATTTGTCATTGCGATATCGGTGGTGGCATGGATCGTCGCGCCCGAGTTTCTGGAGCGGCGTCGACCAAGGCAACCAGGTCGAACGCCGCCTGTTCCTGGCACAAAGGTGCCACCACTCACGGAACAGGGTGATGTGACCTGAAATTTGCGCAATGTGAAACGGTGGAAACCCTTACTGCACTAAGGCAGGTGCAGGGTCAGCGGATGATAGGTCGGGTGGAACAGCTGGTCGGTCACATGGGCTTTCAGCACGGCCTGAGGGGTGGTGTCCACGCCAAGCGCCTCGCGGGCCAGCCGCATGTGCTTTTCGACCGTGGCGGCGGTGATGCCAAGGATGGTGCCGATCTCGTTGACGGTCTTGCCGGCTGATCGCCAGCCCAGAACCTCGCGCTGGCGGGGCGTCAGGTTGGTCGCGGCATGTTCGCGGGGCAGGGTGGCGATGCGCATATGGGCCATGCGCGCCAGAAGCCACATGTCATCCGCCTTTTCCGACCAGAGCTGCGCCAGGTCATCCTCGGTCCGATCCTTGCCGGGGATCAGCATGACCGCGCCCACGCTGTGCAGGACGATCTTGCGCAGGCTCAGCAGCTTGACCGCGTGCAGCCCGTTGCGGGCGCCCATCGCCAGCGAGGGAGAACCCTCAGGTCCGACGCGGGCGATCAACTCGGCCGCGGTGATCTCTCCGTCGTTTTCCAGGACCCATTCGACCCAGGCATCGCGATTGACCCCATAGAGGCTCTTGCTTTGGGCCAGCAGATCCGCCGTCAGATTGTTGAAGGTGATGGGAATGCCGCGCATGATCGAAGGCGGCAGACTGAGTGAAAAACGTCCTGCATAGACGGCGTGATCAAAGCCTGCATCCCGTGTCGCCTGCAGGAATACATCGCGAACCCCGGCCACATCTGGACTGTCGACGATGGCGCTGATAAAATCTTTCATGAAAACCGATATTGCAAAACACTTATGCAATTAATCTGAAATCATTTGAATGCCCATTCCAAGTAAAATCTGGTTCGAATACTTGATATATCCTGACAGTTAATCGGTAATGTTCCATCGCATGGCGGGGTGGGGCAGCGGGTGCTGGACCTTTCGGGGTCGGATGTGCAAAGGGTTGGCCAATCCCATTCATGCCAGACCGGAACGACCGCCATGCCCTTCATCATCGCCATTGACGGACCTGCAGCTTCGGGAAAGGGGACGATCGCGCGGGCGCTTTCGGCGCATTTCGGCTTTCACCATCTGGACACCGGGCTTTTGTATCGTGCCACGGGCGCCAAGGGCGGCGACCCCGTGCTGGCGGCGCAAAGCCTGTGCGCCGATGACCTGACCGGTTCCGGCCTGCGCAGCGCCGAGGCGGGGCAGGCCGCCAGCCGCATCGCTGCCATCCCCGAAGTGCGGGCGGCCCTGGTCGATTTTCAGCACCGTTTCGCGGCGCAGGAACCGGGCGCGGTGCTGGACGGGCGCGACATCGGCACGGTGATTTGCCCGCATGCGCAGGTGAAGCTTTACGTCGTCGCCTCGGACCGGGTGCGGGCGGAACGGCGGGCGGCGGAACTGGGCGCCGATCCGGCCGAGATGCTGGTCCAGCTGCAGGAACGCGACCGCCGCGACAGCGAACGTGCCGCGGCGCCGCTGCGCCCCGCCGATGACGCGGTGGTGCTGGACACCAGCACCCTCAGCGTTGATCAGGCGATCGCCCTTGCCATCGAAACGGTGCGCAAGGCCCGCTGATCAGCGGGCGATGATCTCGAATTTTGCGACATCGACCATGCCGCGATCGGTGATCTTCAGGGCGGGGATCACCGGCAGGGCCAGGAAGGCCAGTTGCAGGAAGGGTTCCTCCAGCGTGACGCCCAGGTCGCGGGCCGCGTCGCGCAGGATGACCAGGCGGTCGCGGACATCCTCGAAGGGATCAAGGCTCATCAGGCCGGCGACGGGCAGGGGCAGTTCGGCGATGATCCGGCCGTCCAGGGCGACAACGAAGCCGCCCTCGATTTCGGACAGGCGATTGGCGGCCAGCGCCATGTTGGCGTAATCGGCGCCCACCACCGCGATGTTGTGATGATCATGGCAGACGGTCGAGGCGATGGCCCCCCGCGCGATCCCGAACCCTTGGACGAAGCCCGTGGCGATATTGCCGTTCTTGCCGTGCCGTTCGATCACCGCGATCCGCATCAGGTCGCGTGCCGGATCAGGGCGCTTGTCGCCATCTTCGGGCGTGATATCGATCGTCAGATGCTCGGTGATGATCTTGCCTTCGAGGATGCCGATCACCGGCGTTTCGCTGCGGTTGCCGGTATAGCGGAAATCCTGCGCGGCGACCTTCGGGGCCTTGACCGACTGCCGCGCGACCGGGGCGACATGGCCGCGTGCGGCGAAGGCGGCATCATCGACGACGCGTCCGCCGGTCAGGACAAGCTGGGCGTTGCACCCCTCAAGGCCGTCGATGGCGACGATATCGGCGCGCAGGCCCGGCGCGATCAGCCCGCGATCCTTGAGACCGAAAGCCTCGGCGGCGGAGAGGCTGGCGGCGCGATAGGCGGCCAGTGGTTCGGTCCCAAGCGCGATCAGGCGGCGGATCATGTAGTCCAGATGCCCGTGTTCGCCGATATCCAGCGGATTGCGGTCATCGGTGCACAGGCACAGATAGGCGCTGGTGGCGGGCGTCAGGATGGGCTGCAGCGCGTCCAGATCCTTGCTGACCGAGCCTTCGCGGATCAGGACCCGCATGCCCTTGCGCAGCTTCTCCAGCGCTTCGTCGGCGGTAGTAGCTTCGTGTTCGGTGCGGATGCCGGCGGCGACATAGGCGTTCAGGTCGCGGCCCGACAGCTGCGGACAGTGACCGTCGATATGACCGCCCGCGAACAGCCGCAGCTTGGCCATGGCCGCCGGATCGCGGTGGATGACGCCGGGGTAATTCATGAACTCGGCCAGCCCGATGGCCGAGGGGTGGCCCATGACGCTGGCGATGTCATCGGCCAGAATTTCCGCGCCCGAGGTTTCCATGTCGGTCGATGGCACGCAGGACGACAGCTGCACCCGCAGATCCATCAGCAGATGCTCCGATGCGGCCTGGAAATACCGGATGCCGTCCAGGCCGATGACATTGGCGATCTCGTGCGGGTCGCAGATGGCGGTGGTGACGCCGCGGGGGGTGACGCAGCGGTCGAATTCGAAAGGGGTCACCAGGCTGCTTTCGACATGCAGATGCGTGTCGATGAAACCCGGCACCAGCGTCAGGCCGGTGACGTCGATGACGCGTGGGGCGTCATAGCTGGCGCCGATCCCCACGATCCGGTCGCCGCAGATCGCCACATCGCCGCCGATCATCGCGCCGGTCACCAGGTCGAAGACCTGACCGCCACGCAGGACCAGATCTGCGGGCATGTCGCCCCGTGCCTGTGCGATACGCCGTTCCAGTTCGTCCATCTGCCGCTCCGATCATTTTTGGTGCGCCACATGACAGCAAAGCGGGGGGCGCGTCCAGACCCGCTTGCCCTTGGGCGGACCGCGTGATTGCCTGCCCGGACAAAAGCAGGAGGTTCCGATGTCCAATGCCAGCGCCCAAAGCTATGCCCATGACGACCGCAACGACCGGGTTCTTGTCCATGTGAACGGCCAGCTGGTGCCGCGCGACCGGGCGGTGGTGTCGATCTTCGATGCGGGCTTTGGCTTGGGCGACGGCGTCTGGGAGGGGTTGCGCCTGGTCCGTGGGCGTATCCTGTCACAAGACGCGCATCTGGACCGGCTTTATGAAGGGGCGAATGCCATCGGTCTGGATATCGGCATGGACCGCACGGCGCTGACCGCGTGCATCATGGACCTGCTGGCCGCCAACGGGATGGAGGATGGCGTCCATATCCGCCTGATGGTCACGCGCGGGGTCAAGACGACCATCAACCAGGACCCCCGTTTCACGGTCGGCGGCGCAACGGTGGTGATCCTGGCCGAATGGAAACAGCCCAACGCGGCGCTCAAGGCGCGGGGGCTGCGGCTGATGACATCGGCCATCCGCTGTTCGACGCCGGATGTGTTCGACCTGCGCCTGAATTCGCACAGCCGGCTGAACTTCATTCAGGCGCTGAACCAGGCGATCGGCATGGGCGCCGACGAGGCCTTGATGCTGGACGACCGCGGCTTTGTCGCCAGCTGCAATTCGACCAATTTCTTCATCGTGCGCGGAGAGGAGCTGTGGACGTCGGACGGTGCCTGTTGCTTCAACGGCATCACGCGGGCAACGGTAATGCGGCTGTGGCGCCAGGCGGGCGGCGTCCTGCGCGAGGGAAACTTTACCCTGGCCCAGGCCTATGCTGCGGATGAAGCCTTTGTCACCGGCACCCTGGGGGGCATCACGCCGGTGGCCAGCATCGACGGGCGCGACATGCGCGGCGGTGTCGGGGGACCGGTGACGGCGCGGATCGCGGCGCTTTACGCAATTTACGTCGGCGGCTGAGGGCAGGGGCGGGGGCTTCCGCCCCCATCCGGCTGATGCCGGATTCCCCCAAAGGTATTTGCGTCAAAGAAGAAGCCCTTCAGGGGTTCCAGCGCAGGAAATTGGCGATCAGCCGCAGACCGATCTGCTGCGATTTTTCGGGGTGGAACTGGGTGCCGATGATGTTGTCGCGCCCGACCACCGCCGTCACCGGTCCGCCGTATTCGACATGCGCCAGCAGATGCGCGGGGTCGGTCACCTGAAACTGCCAGCTGTGGACGAAATACGCGTGATCGCCGGTGGAAATTCCCTCCAGCACGGGGTGGGGGTGGTCGATGACCAGGTCGTTCCAGCCCATATGCGGAACCTTGAGGCCGGGGGCGGCAATGGCGCGGATCTCTCCGCCGATCCAGTCCAGGCCGGGGGTTTCGCGGTATTCATGCCCGGTGGTGGCCAGCATCTGCATGCCGACGCAGATGCCCATGAAGGGCACGCCGCGGGTGATCACCGCGTCCTGGATCGCCTCGGCCATGCCGTCGACCTCGCCCAGGGCGGTGCGGCAGGCGGGGAAGGCGCCGTCGCCGGGCAGCACGATGCGGTCGGCGCGGGCGGCGACCTCGGGGTCCGAGGTCACGACGACATCCGCGCCCGCGTCGCGGCCCATCAGCTGGAACGCCTTTTCGGCCGAATGCAGGTTGCCGCTGTCGTAATCGACCAGCGCGACCCGCATCACAGCGCCCCCTTGGTCGAGGGCAGCACGCCCGCCATGCGCGGATCGGGCTCGACTGCCTCGCGCAGCGCGCGGGCGACGGCCTTGAAGGCGGCCTCGGCGATGTGGTGGCTGTTCAGCCCGTGCAGGCGGTCGACATGCAGCGTGATGCCGCCATGCGTGGATAGTGCCTGGAAGAATTCGCGCACCAGTTCGGTGTCAAAACTGCCGATCTTTTCCGACGGGAAATCGACGTTCCAGACAAGGAAGGGACGGGCCGACAGGTCCAGCGCCGCGCGGACCAGCGAATCGTCCATGGCCAGCAGGAAGCTGCCGTACCGGCGGATGCCCTTCTTGTCGCCCAATGCCGCGACCAGGGCCTGGCCGATGGCGATGCCCGTATCCTCGACCGTGTGGTGGTCGTCGATATGCAGGTCGCCATCCGCGCGGATGGTCATGTCGATTAGCGAATGGCGCGACAGCTGGTCCAGCATGTGATCGAAGAAGCCCACGCCGGTCCGGTTGTCATAGACCCCGGTGCCGTCGAGGTTCAGCGTCACCTCGATGCTGGTTTCCGAGGTCTTGCGGGTGATGGTCGCCTGGCGCATGGGATGTCCTTTCTTCGCGCGGGCCTTATAGGCCCTGCGGGCGGGTCAGCCAAGGTGAACCTGACCGGCGGGATAGCGCACCCGTGGCGTCGTGCGCGTCGCCAGGAAGAAACCCAGGGTCAGCGGCCCGACACGGCCCAGGAACATCACCACCATGATGACCAGACGCCCGAAATCCGACAGCTGCGCGGTATAGCCACGCGACAGGCCGGTGGTGCCGAAGGCGGAGGACACCTCGAAGGCGATATCGATGAATTCGCCGTCATGGCTGATCATCAGGGTGAAGATCGCCGTCAGGATGACGCCGGATGCGATGGTCATCAGCGCCATCACCTTCAGGACGTCGCCCAGGGGGATGGAACGGCCAAAGGCCGTCACCTCGGTCCGGCGGCGCAGGAAGGCCACCGCGGCCAGCAGCATCACGAAGATGGTCGTCACCTTCAGCCCGCCCGCCGTCGATGTCGGACCGCCCCCGATGATCATCAGGATCATGTACATCAGCGATGTCGAATCATGCAGCCCGCCGATATCGGTCGAATTGAAACCGGCCGTTCGCGTCGTCACGCCCTGAAACCAGGCGACCGTCAGGCGCGCGCCTGCATTGTCGAACTGCCCCAGGGTACGCGGGTTGTTCCATTCCAGGAAAGCCGTCATTGCCACGCCGCCGACGATCAGCACCGCCGTCCCGATCATCATCATCCGCGTGTGCAGCGACCAGCCGCGCCAGACCGGCTTTTGCCAGATGTCGGCGATGACGACATAGCCGATGCCGCCGGCGATGAACAAGGCGGGCACGACCGTGTTCACCATCGGGTCAACCGCGTAATCCGTCAGCCCGGCCGAAAAGGTCGAGAAGCCGGCATTGTTGAACGCCGAGACCGAATGGAAGATCGCATGCCAAAGCCCTGCGGCCAGCCCGTGATTGGGCATGAAGGACAGCGACAGCAGCATGGCGCCCGCCACCTCGGCCATGATCACGATGCGCAGGATGACCCAGACCAGCCGCGACAGCCGCGTGTAGGATGTCTGGTTCAGGTCTTCGCGCAGATAGTTGCCTTGGGTGATGCCCATCGGCAGGCCCAGCATCGACCACAGCAGGACCGCGAAGGTCATCAGGCCCAGCCCGCCCAGCTGGACCAGGAAGATGATGACCAGCTCGCCCCAGAAGGTGAAGGTCAGTTCCGTGTCCACCACCGCAAGTCCCGTCACCGTCACCGCCGAGGTCGAGGTGAACAGCGCATCCATCAGCGTGATCGGGGCCCGTGCCATCGGCGGCAGCATCAGCAGGAACCCGCCCAGCCCGATCAGCGCCAGATAGCCCACCGCCAGAACCGCGGGGGGCGGCGTGCGGGACAGCCAGCGCCGCAGCGCACGCTGGGGCGCGCGGGGACGTTTCACAGCCGGTCGCCGAAATTGGTCAGATCGACGCGCTTGCCCAGCAGCAGCAGGCGGTCATTGGCCTGCAGCACGGGGTCGTCGTCGCGTACGCAGCGATATTCGGTGCCGCGCATCATTCCCAGCATCTGCACGCCCGGCCCCGCCTGCAGTTCCGACAGCTTGCGGCCCGCCAGCCGCTGGGGGATCATCAGGTTCACGACCGAAAACCCGTTGCCAAGGCTGACGTAATCCTGCACCGCCGGGTTGTTCAGCATCTGTGCGGTGTGGCGGCCCATCTCCAATCCCGGCAGGATGACGCGGTCGGCGCCGATCTTGGACAGGATCCGGTGATGGGTGCGGCTGTCGGCCTTGGCCCAGATATGGCCGACGCCGACCAGCCGCAGGTTCATGGCCGCGATCACGTTGCTTTCAAGGTCGTTGCCGATCGAGACGAGGCCCACGTCATAGCGGTCCACCCCCGCCTCGCGCAGCGCGCCTTCGTCGGTGGCGTCCAGGATGATGGATGCGGGCAGCTGTTCGGCCAAGGCCGCGACGCGGCGCGGATCCTTGTCGATGCCCAGCACCTGGTTGCCGAAACGCGCCAGCTCGGCGGCGACGACGCTGCCGAAGGCGCCCAGGCCGATGACGACGAAGCTGCGACTGACCTTGCCCATGAATCCCTCGTGAGATGGCAAAACGCGCGAATGCTGTAACTTGCTGGCGCTTGGCGTCAAGCTGTCATCTGGTGTGACGCGGTGGCGTCCCGGAGGGGAACCTTTGGCGCGTAGTGGTCTTTCTCATGGGATTGTGAGAGAACAAATATCATACGGCGGAAACTCGCCAAGGGTCCAAGGACCTCCACCCGATCGGAAAAACCAGAAAGGGACAGATGTCACAGACACCTCCAAAGCCCCCCGGCAACAAGGGCACACCCCGCGACCGGACGCGCGAACGCGACGCCCTGCAAGGCCGTTTCGACCGCGACAAGCCAAAGCCAGCACCCGAACCGGTGCCCGAGCCCCAGATCGAAGACGGGGTCGAACCCATTCCCGAACCCGAAGGTCCGACCGAGATCATCGAGACGGATTACACCATCGGTCAGGACAACATCGAAGGCCGCGCGCCCTTCGCCTTTGACGTCCACAACCCGGTCTTCGGCATATCGGCCGCAGCCGTGGTGCTGTTCACCGTCGTCACCATGCTTTTCCCCGCCCAGCTGCAGCCCGTTTTCGAAGGCTTGCGCGATGGCATGACCAGCAATCTGGACTGGTTCTTCATGATGGCGGGCAACATCTTCGTGTTGCTGTGTCTGGCGCTGATCGTGCTGCCGCTGGGATCGGTCCGTCTGGGTGGGCCGGATGCGACGCCGGACTTCAGCCTGACGGGCTGGTTCGCGATGCTGTTTGCCGCGGGTATGGGCATCGGCCTGATGTTCTATGGCGTCAGCGAACCGCTGGGCCATTTCCAGGCGGCGCTGGGCGGCGTCACCATGGAAGACGGCATCCGCACCGACTGGGCCCCCTTGGGCGGCGCGGTCGACGACCCCGAGGCGGCCCGCCGTCTGGGTATGGCGGCCACCATCTTCCACTGGGGCCTGCACCCTTGGGCGATCTATGCCGTGGTGGCGCTGGCGCTGGGTCTTTTCGCCTATAACAAGGGCCTGCCGCTAACTCTGCGCTCGGTCTTCTACCCGATCTTCGGGGAACGGATCTGGGGCTGGCCGGGCCATGTGGTGGACATCACCGCCGTGCTGGCAACGATCTTCGGGCTTGCGACATCGCTGGGCCTGGGGGCCGAACAGGCGACTGCCGGCCTGAACTATCTCTTCGGCATGTCGGACGGCAACACCACCAAGATCGTGCTGATCGTCCTGATCACCATGGTCGCGGGCGCATCGGTCGTGCTGGGCGTCGAGAAGGGCGTCAAACGCCTGTCCGAGCTGAACATGATCCTGGCGATCATCCTGCTGTTGTTCATCATCGTCGTCGGACCGACCATTGCCATCCTGACCGGCTTCTTTACCAACCTGGCCGCCTATGCGCAGGAAGTGATCCCGCTGTCGAACCCCTTCGGCCGCTCGGATGACAACTTCCGGCAGGGGTGGACTGCGTTCTACTGGGCCTGGTGGATCAGCTGGTCACCCTTCGTCGGCATGTTCATCGCGCGCGTGTCGCGTGGCCGGACGGTGCGCCAGTTCCTGATTGCCGTGCTGATCGTGCCTTCGGTCATCTCGATCCTGTGGATGACGGCCCTGGGCGGCACCGCCATCGACGAGACGCTGGGCGGTTTCATGGGCATCACCGATGCGGCGCTTGAACTGAAGCTGTTCGAGATGCTGGGTCAGCTGCCCCTGTCGGCCATCACCAGCTTTGTCGGCATCGTGCTGGTCATCGTGTTCTTCGTGACCTCGTCGGATTCGGGTTCGCTGGTCATCGACACGATCGCGGCAGGCGGCAAGGTCAACGCGCCCGTGCCGCAGCGCATCTTCTGGGTCAGCATCGAGGGTCTGGTTGCCATCGCCCTGATGCTGGGCGGGGGACTGGCCGCGGCGCAGGCCATGGCGGTTTCGACCGGCTTCCCCTTCACCATCGTGCTGCTGGGGGCCTGCTATGCCCTGGTCAAAGGCCTTCAGGCCGAAAAGCGCGAATTGAAGTGATGCACGCGCCTGAATGATGCACAGGGAACGGGCAGGGTTTTCCTGCCCGTTCTTGTCTTATCGCCCATAGGGTGCGAAAACCGTCCGAACGATACCAAAGGACCGACGCACATGAGCGATATCTCTGCCAGCGAACGCCGGCTCAGCGCCGCGCTTGACCGTCTGGACCAGTTGCTGGACACGCAGCCCGCCGCAGTACCGGCCGCAGCGCCTGGTGAAGACCCTGCTCAAATCGCAGCCCTGACCCGTCAGCTGGAACAGCTGCAGGCGGAAAACGACCAGCTGCGCCAGGCCGCTTCTGTCGAGGCACCAGCCGTCCCGCAGGACCAGGACCAAGATCAGGACGATCTGCGCCGGCAGTTGGACGAGGCCACGCAGCTCAACGCGGAAATGGCCGTGGCCAACGACCAGCTGGCCGAGGCCAACCGCAACCTGATCGAGGCGCAGGAAACCGGCGGCATCGGTGCCGACGAAATCCGCGACGCGCTGGAAGCCGAGGTCAAGGCCCTGCGCGCCGCGCGCCAGGCCGAAATCGCCCAGATGGGCGAGATCATGGCCGAGCTGGAACGTCTGCTGGGCGATGCGCAGTCGGATGATCGGCAGAACCCCGAACCCGCCCCAACCCAGGAAGGGATCTGACATGGCCGAGGTCGAATTCACCATCGGACACAAGGAATACCGCATCGGTGCGCAGGACGGCGAGGAAAGCCTGCTGAAACGCGCCGCTGCCGTTCTGGACGGCGAGGCGCGCCAGATTCTGGAACAGGCGGGCCGCGTCCCCGAGGCGCGGCTGCTGTTGCTGGCCGGGCTGATGCTGGCCGATCGCTTTGCCACGCTGGAGGATCGTGCCGAAAAGGCCGAACGTCTTGCGGCGCGGCTGCAGGCGAACCCCCCACGGGTCGAGGTTCCGGTGATCCCCTCGGACCTCAAGGAGGCGATGGCCGAAATGGCCGCCCGTGCGGAATCGCTGGCCGACCGTCTTGAAGAACAGCGCGGCGGGCAGGCATCTTAACGATTTGTTAGCAGGTTTCGGGCCATTCTTGCCGAATGCGCCTGATCCCCATCCTTTTCCTGGCCCTTGCGGGCTGCGCCTCGCCCTCGGTCGAATTCATGGGGGCCGAACGGCGTGACGTGACCGTCGACGGCATGCGTTTTGCCGTCTTCCGTCGCGACACCGAAGCCCAGATCATCCGGCTGGACGGCGTGTCGCGCGCCAAACGCGGCGATCTGTCCCTGCAGATGGTTCGCGCCGCCGAGGATGCGACCGGTTGCGACGTAATCCCCGCCAGCATGACGACGCAGGCCCATGCGGCATCCGCCGTCGCCCGCGTCGATCTGCGCTGTCGCGATTAAGCGTCGGTGCCGTCGCCCAGAAACGCCGCCAGCGTCTCTGACACCGCCTCGGGGGCGTCCGCATGCAGCCAATGGCTGGCGTTCTTCAGCGTGACGACGCGCACCTGCGGGAAATGGTGGCGCAGGGCCTCCTCGCCGGCCTCGGTGACGTAGTCGGACAGGGCGCCGCGCAGGGCCATGACCTTGCCGTCGAAATTGCCCACAGGCAGGTCGTCGGGCCAGCCGATGATCTGCCGCATGCCATCGCGCAGCGCCTCAAGGTTCAGCCGCCAGGCATGCGGATCGGATTTCAGGTCCAGGTTCTGCAGCAGAAAGGCGCGGGTGCCAGCCTCGGGAACTGATTCGGCAAGGGCGGTGTCGGCCTGGCTGCGCCGGTCGATGCGCGTCAGGTCCAGGCCTTCCATCACATCGATATAGCGGGTTTGGTCATGCCCATAGGCGATGGGCGCGATATCCATGATCACCAGCCGCCGCACCATCTGCGGATGGGTCAGCGCCAGCATCATCGCGGCCTTGCCCCCCATCGAATGGCCGACCAGATCCACGCGCCCGCCCAGATCGGCAATGAGTTCCGCCAGATCGCCCGCCAGCGCGGCATAGCTGGCATCTGGGTCATGCGGGCTGTCGCCATGGTTGCGCAGATCGACGGTAACGACGCGTCGGGTGTCGGCCAGCCTGCGGGCCTGGGCCCCCAGGTTGCGCCCCTGACCGTAAAGGCCGTGGACCAGAAGGACGGGCAGGCCGCTTTCCGGCCCGATGATATCGTGATGCAGCTTCATGCGGACACTCTAGATCGTCTGGCGCGCGGCTGCCATCCCGTCTATTCTGCGCCTCATGACCCGAACGCCCAGCAGTTTCGAAGATATTTCCGCCATGGCCGATGAAGTGGCCATCCTGATGGCATCGCGCTTTGGCGGGGCCAAGCGGGGCGAACGCCCACCCCTGGTTCAGATGATGCGTCGGCGGGGCGGTGCGCTGCCTGCCGGGCTGCGCCGCCGGGCAAGGCGGCTGGCAGATGCGGGGCGCATGGCCGCCCAGCCCAAGGTGGCCCGCCAGTTGCCGCTGGACGGCCTTGCCCGCGATCACGCGGCGCTGGTCGCCCATCTGCGACCCTTGGGCGAGATGTCGCGCTGGCAGGGGCGGGCGATCGGGTTTGCGGCCTCGGTCGTGCTGGGCTTGCTGGTGCTGGGGGGCGTGGCGCTGTGGATCATGATCCAACGGGGCATGCTCTAGGGCAATATGCACAGGGTGCAACCCTGACCTTCGCAGCCAGCGTCTTGCCAAAGTTGGGCCAAGCTGTTTCGTGGGCCGCAAACCCATTCGCGCGCAGGACCCTCCGATGACCCAGAAATCAGAATTCCGCGCAGCGATCCTGTCGCTGTCCCTTGGCGCATTCGCCATCGGCACCTCCGAATTCGCGGCGATGGGGCTGCTGCCCTTCTTCGCTTCGGATCTGGGGCTGTCCGACCCTCAGGCGGGCCATGTCATCAGCGCCTATGCACTGGGCGTGGTGGTGGGGGCACCGCTGACCTCGATCCTGGGGGCCAGGCTGCCGCGTCGGCGCTATCTTGCAGCGCTGATGGCGTTCTATGGTCTGGTGAACCTGCTGGCCGCGGTCATGCCGGGGCTGGCCAGCCTGACCGGCATGCGGTTCCTGGCGGGTCTGCCGCATGGCGGTTTCCTGGGCGTGGCAATGCTTTATGCCGCCGATGCCTTGCCCGTCGGACAGCGGGCGCGTGGGGCGGCGCGGGTGCTGCTGGGCCTGACCGTCGCGAATATCATCGGCGTGCCGCTGGCCGGCTGGATGGGCCAGAGCATCGGCTGGCGTTGGGGCTTTGCGCTGCCGGGCGTGCTGGCGCTGGCCTCGGCCTGGGCGATCCTGCGCTTTGCACCGCGTGTGGGCGGCAATCCCGATGCGCGCCCCTGGGACGAATTGCAGGCCCTGCGCAACCCGCGCGTCCTGTGGGTGCTGGCAGTGGGGGCCATCGGGTTCGGGGGGCTCTTTTCGGTCTATGCCTTCTTGACGGCGGCGATCCTGGCCACGACCGACGCGCCCGCCTATGTGGTGCCGCTGACGCTGGCGGTCTTTGGCGTGGGCGGCACGCTTGGCACTTGGGGCGCGGGCCGCATGACCGAGGCGCTTGGCATCGACCGCGCCGCCTATGTCAGCCTGCTGGCCATGGCGCTGACGCAAGGCTTTGCCGCGCTGGCGGTGGGCAACTGGCCGATGATGGTGCTGTCATCCTTCCTGATCGCGGCGGGGGCTGGGCTGGTCATTCCGCTGCAGACGCGGCTGATGGATGTCGCCGGATCGGCGCAAAGCATGGCCGCGGCGATGAACCACGCGGCCTTCAACGCCGCCAATGCGCTTGGTCCCTTCCTTGCGGGGCTGGCGCTCAGCGCGGGGTGGGGCTGGCGTGCGCCGGGGATCGTGGGCGTGCTGCTTACGGCTGCGGGGGCCGTGGCCTGGACACTTGCACTGCGTCAAGGTCGGAAAGCACAGGCGGCGGCAGCGACCGCAGGATGACCCTGCGCGAGGTCGAGGCGAATTCACGCCGCCACGTCACCCACAGCACGATGGCGGTTCCCGCCATCAGCCCCCATGACCCGGCCAGCCAGCCAAGCGACCCCAGGGCAAAATAGACGCTGCGCAGGCCCGCGTTGAAGCTGCGCGCGGCGGTGATGTTCAGATCGCCCGCCTGCATCGCGCGATCGGTCGCGTCGGGATGGTCGGGGTCGTTGGGGACCGATGCCATCAGCACCGCGCAATAGCCGAACAGTCGATGCGCCCAGACGAATTTCAGGAAGGCGTTGACGATGAAGAACATCGTCACCAGCAGGCGCAGTTCCCATCCGGTATTGGCGGTGGGGTTGAACTCCAGCTCGGCCGCGATGCCGCGCAGACGTTCGGCATTGCCGATCAGCGCCAGCAGGCCCCCCGTGGCGATCATGCAGGCCGATGCGAAAAACGCGGTGCCCTCGCGCAGGCTGGCCAGGATATTGCCGTCGAAGATCCGTGGATCGCGGGCGACGAACTGATGCATCCATTCGCGCCGGAACCGGGTCATCAGGACCGAGACCGAAGGTCGCCCCGCGGGCGGACGTTCCGTGAACCAGCCGATGCCCAGCCAGGCCACAAACAGCAGGATCAGCGCCAGCAGGTCGGGCAGCGCTAAGGGATGGGTGGTGATCAGGTCCAGCGGGTTCATGGCGCGACCTTATGACGGGGTCACGGCGCTTGAAAGCCCCCCGCCACCCCCCTATCGTCGAATTCGAACAGGCAGGGAGGGGAGGACCGGCCATGATGCAGATGCCCGTGCCCGATGCGGCGGTGATGGCGCAACGCCAAGCCATCATCGCAAGGTTGCAGACCGCGCTTCCCGGCGCCGTCATCGACGATCCCGCCGAAACGCGTGCCTATGAATGTGATGCGCTGTCGGCCTATCGCTGCGCGCCCTTGGCCGTGGTGCTGCCCGAAACGACCGCGCAGGTCGCGCAACTGCTGGCCATCTGCCACGAGATGCGCGTCCCCGTGGTGCCGCGCGGCGCGGGGACCAGCCTTGCAGGCGGGTCCATGCCCACGGCGGATGCGGTGGTGATCGGGCTGTCGCGCATGACGCAGGTGCTGGAGGTGTCGGCACAAGACCGGCTGATCCGGGTGCAGGCGGGGCGCACGAACCTGTCGGTGTCGGCGGCGGTCGAAGGCATCGGGTTCTTCTATGCGCCCGACCCCTCCAGTCAGCTTGCCTGCGCGATCGGCGGCAACATCGCGATGAATTCCGGCGGCGCACATTGCCTGAAATACGGGGTGACGACCAACAACCTGTTGGGCGTGACCATGGTGCTGATGGATGGCAGCATCGTCGAACTGGGCGGCCCGATGGGCGAATCCGGGGGACTGGACCTGCTGGGCGTCATCTGCGGGTCCGAGGGCCAGATGGGCATCGTGACCGAGGCGACGCTGCGCATCCTGCCCCGTCCCGCAGGCGCGCGGCCCGTTCTGATCGGTTTCGACAGCAGTGAAACCGCCGGGGCCTGCGTCGCGGCCATCATCCGCGCGGGCATCATTCCCGTGGCCATCGAATTCATGGACAGCCCCTGCATCCGCGCGACCGAGGCCCATGCCCATGCCGGCTATCCCGATGCCGAGGCGCTGCTGATCGTCGAGGTCGAGGGCACCGCCCCGGAAATCGACGAACAGCTGTCGCTGATCCGCGACATCGCCATGCGCTTCGATCCCGTCGAATTCCGCGAAAGCCGGTCCGAGGATGAATCCCGTCGCATCTGGCTGGGCCGGAAATCGGCCTTCGGGGCGATGGGGCAGATGGGCGACTATATCTGCCTTGACGGCACGATCCCGGTGACGGCACTGCCGATGGTTCTGGCGGGCATCGGCGATCTGTCGCGGCAATACGGGCTGGCGGTCGCCAATGTCTTTCACGCGGGCGACGGAAACATGCACCCGCTGATCATCTATGACGCGAACGCACCCGGCGATCTGGACCGGGCCGAGGCGCTTGGCGCCGACATCCTGCGCCTGTGTGTTCAGGTCGGTGGCTGCCTGACGGGCGAACATGGCGTCGGCATCGAAAAGCGCGACTTGATGAGCGCACAGTTCGATCCCCACGACCTTGAGGCGCAGATGCGTGTCAAGGATGCCTTCGACCCCCATTGGCTGCTGAACGCCGCCAAGGTCTTTCCGCTGGAGGTTTCGGCCCCGCGCCGTGATCGCCGCCTGAACAGCATGGCCTCCGATGCGGCCTGAGACCGAAGCCGACCTTGCCGCGCTGATCCGCGACGCCGGTGCGCCCCTGTCGGTCATCGGCGGCGGCACGCGGCTCTGGCCCGGCGAAGGGCAGGGGGCGCGTGTGGACATGACCGCCATGACCGGCGTCACGCTCTATGAACCCGAGGCGCTGACGCTGGTGGTCCGGGCCGGGACCCCGCTGCAGACGGTCCGCGACACCCTGGCGGCCGAAGGCCAGATGCTGGGGTTTGAGCCCGACGATCTGCCGGGCTCGACCATCGGCGGGGTGGCTGCCACGAATGCCGCAGGCGCCCGTCGGGTCTTGGCGGGCGCGGCGCGCGATGCGCTGATCGGGGTGCGCTTCGTCGACGGTCAAGGGCAGGTCATCCGCAATGGCGGGCGGGTGATGAAGAACGTCACCGGATATGACCTGGTCAAGCTGATGGCGGGCAGCCGCGGCCAGTTGGGCGTGCTGACCGAGCTGTCCTTCCGCACGACACCCCTGCCGCAGGTCACCAACACGCTGCAACTGCGCGATCTGGACGCGGCGGACGCGATCCATGCCTTTACGGTGGCGCTTGGCGGTCCCTATGACGTCAGTGCCGCGCGCTGGACGCCGGACCACGGTGCGCTGATCCGGCTGGAGGGGTTGCGCGCATCGGTCGCCAGCCGCAGTGCCGAACTGGCGCGCCGCCTGTCGGATTTCGGCAGCCTGTCGCAAATCGAGGACCACCCCTGGCATCGCCCGGCACCCGCTGCTGCCGATCCCGCGCAGGATGTCTGGCGCATCATCTGCCGTCCCTCGCAGGCGCCAACCCTGCTGGAGCGCCTGCCGCAGCCGATGCTGCTGGATTGGGGCGGCGCGCTGATCCATGTGGCGATGCCCCGGGGGCAGACCCCCGATCTGCCACATTTCGCAGGTCATGCGCGCCGCATCGCGGGGCAGGGGGCGGCGATCCTGCCGCCGCCCGATCCCGTCACCGACCGCATCCAGCGCGACCTGCGCGACCGCTTCGATCCGCGCGGCATTTTCCGGGGGGCCCGCTGATGCAGACCAATTTCACGCCCGAACAGCTGGCCGATCCGGCCGTCGCGCATTCCAACAAGATCCTGCGCAGCTGCGTGCATTGCGGGTTCTGCACGGCGACCTGCCCGACCTATCAGGTGCTGGGCGATGAACTGGACAGCCCGCGGGGGCGGATCTACCTGATCAAGGACATGCTGGAATCGGGTCGCCCGGCGGATGAAAAGACCGTGAAGCATATCGACCGCTGTCTCAGCTGTCTCAGCTGCATAACAACATGCCCATCGGGGGTGAATTACGCCCATCTGGTCGATCACGCGCGCAGCCATATCAACGCGACCTATCGCAGGCCCTGGCGCGACCGAATGCTGCGGCGGCTGTTGACGGCGATCCTGCCCTATCCGGGGCGGTTCCGATTGGCGCTGGCGGGCGCGCGGCTGGCGCGGCCCTTCCGGCGGCTGATGCCCGATGCACGGCTGCGCGCCATGCTGGACATGGCCCCCGGACGCGTCCCCCCGGTCAGCGGCAACGACCGCGGCCAGACCTTCGCGGCAAACGGCCCGCAGCGCGCGCGGGTGGTGCTGATGATCGGCTGCGCGCAGCGGGCGCTGAACACCGACATCAACGACGCGACCATCCGCTTGTTGCGCCGTGCGGGATGCCAGGTGGTGATCCCGCCGCAATTTGGCTGCTGCGGGGCGCTGACCCTGCATATGGGCCAGGAGGAGGACGGCCGCGACCGGGCGCGCGACAGCATCGCCCGCCTGTTGGCTGCCGAGGCCGAGGGGCCGGTCGATGCGATTGTCGTCAACACCTCGGGCTGCGGGACGGCCATCAAGGATTACGGGCATCTTTTCGCGGGCGACCTGATGGAGGATGACGCCCGCCGCGTCGCCGGCCTTGCCCGCGACGTGACCGAGTTCCTGCAGGCGCTTGGCCTGCCCGACAGCACGGGCGACGCGGCGCAGGGGATGCGGGTGGCCTATCATTCGGCCTGTTCCCTGCAGCATGGCCAGCAGATCAGATCGGCCCCCAAGGATCTGCTGACCCGCGCGGGCTTTCAGGTGGTCGAGCCTGCCGACCCGCATCTGTGCTGCGGATCGGCAGGGACCTATAACCTGTTGCAGCCGGAATTGTCGGCGCAGCTGAAGGCGCGCAAGGTGGCGTCGCTGCAGGCGCTGGAGCCGCAGGTCATCGCCGCCGGAAATATCGGCTGCATGATGCAGATCGGCGGCGGGACGGCCCTGCCGGTCGTGCATACGGTCGAGTTGCTGGATTGGGCGACAGGCGGGCCGAAACCCGCATCAATGGGGTCTTGAACGGCGTCCGGGCGATCCTAAATCAACGTCATCGGCGGCCATGACGGCGTCGGTATCTGCCCGCCCGATGATCGGGGGGCATCACTGTTGACATCGCTTTGACGTAAGGATGTGACCCATGCGTAACTTCGACCTGACTCCGCTCTATCGTGCCTCGATCGGTTTCGACCGGTTGGCCGACGTGATGGACCGGACCCTGTCTGCCGACGTGGCAGCCCCCACCTATCCCCCCTATAACATCGAGAAGACCGGCGAGGATGCCTATCGCATTTCCGTCGCCGTCGCCGGTTTCAGCGCCGATGACCTGAATGTCGAGATGCGCGACGGCGCCGTCATCATCTCGGCCCGCAAGGCCGATGAGGATGAAACCCGCACCTATCTGCATCGCGGCATCGCCACCCGCGCCTTTGAACGAAAGTTCACCTTGGCCGACCATGTGCGCGTCGATGGCGCCAGCCATCTGGACGGCATGCTGCATATCGACTTGGTGCGTGAGATCCCCGAGGCGCTGAAGCCGCGCCGGATCGAGATCGCCAAGACGGCGGGCAAGGTGGAAAAGCTGGACGCCTGAGCTTGCGTCCCGCGACGGCAGGGGGCTGACTGTCCCCGGACCCCCGTTCGCGTCGCTGCAAAACCGGAAGGGCGGTCCAGGCGGGCCGCCCTTTTTCAGATGCGGCGTCTGGCGCGCAAGGCGGCGCTGATGGTTCCGTCGTCCAGGTAATCCAGTTCGCCCCCAATGGGAACGCCCTGGGCAAGCCCCGTGACCGAGATGTCGCTGTCCTCCAGCGCGTCGGCGATGTAATGCGCCGTCGTCTGGCCATCGACCGTGGCGTTCAGCGCCAGAATCACCTCGGATATGTTTTCGGCATGGATGCGGGTGATCAGGGCGGGGATGCCCAATTCATCCGGGCCGACCTCGTCCAGGGCGGAGAGCGTGCCGCCCAGCACGTGATAGCGGCCCTTGAAGGCCTGTCCGCGTTCCAGCGCCCAAAGGTCGGCCACGTCCTGCACCACGCAGATTTCCCCCGTGGCACGGGCCGGATCGGTGCAGATGGCGCATTCATCGCGGTCGGTAATATTGCCGCAGGTGATGCATTCACGCGAATTCACCGCCACCCGGTCCAGCAGCTGCGCCAGCTGGGTCATCTGCTGGCTGCGCTTGCGCACCAGTTGCAGCACGATGCGCCGGGCCGAGCGCGGCCCAAGCCCGGGCAGCCGCGCCATCAGCGCGATCAGCGCCTGGATGTCGTCGCTGCCCTGGGCCATGGATCAGAAGGGCATCTTCATGCCGGCGGGCAGGCCCAGACCTTCGGTCATCTTGCCCATTTCGGCTTGCATCTTCTCCTCGGCGGCGCGCTGCGCCTCTTTGATGGCGGCCAGAATCAGATCCTCGACGACCTCCTTTTCCGAGGGCACGAAGATCGACGGGTCGATTTCCAGCGCCGTCAGCTCGCCCTTGACGGTGCAGGTCGCCTTGACCAGGCCCGCACCGGATTCACCGGTGACGGTGACGCTGGAGAGGTCCTCCTGCATCTGCGCCATCTTTTCCTGCATCTCCTTGGCGGCCTTCATCATCTTGGCCATGTCGCCAATGCCGCCCAATCCCTTGATCATGTCTCAATCCTCATCTTCGAATGGATCCCATTCCTCGACCTCGGCCACCGGGCCCTGGGTCGCATCATGGGGATTTGCTGCGCCTTCCGCCAGATCCTCGACCTCGGTCGGGGGCGGGGCGGCGCGGGTGATGTTGGTCAGGGTGGCACCGGGAAAGGCGGCCATGACCTGCTGCACGATGGGCAGGGCCAGGGCGCGTTCGCGGGCGGCACGCGCCTCGGCGTTGCGGGTTTCCGCGATGGTGGGCGCGCCGCCGGAATTCGTCACGGTGACGGCCCAACGCTGGCCGCCCGTCCAGCCGCGCAGGCGTTCGGCCAAGCGCTGTGCCAGATTGGTGGGCGGGTCCAGCCGCGGTTCGAACTCGATCCGGCCGGGGCTGTATTTCACCAGCGCGACATGGCGTTCGACCATGACCAGCAAGGTCATGTCGCGCATGCGGCGGATCAGCTCCAGCACCGATTCGAAATCGGGATAGGAATGCAGCACGTCTGGCGACACGGCCAGCGCGGTGGCCGCGCCCGAGGGTTGCACCACGGGCGCGGGACGCGCGCGGCGCATGGCCTGCGGGGCGTGGTCGGGAACCTGACCCTGCACGGCGGGACCGCGGGCGAATTCGCCCGCGTTCTGGGCCTGCTGGACGCGGCGGATCAGCGCCTCGGGGTCGGGCAGGTCGGCCACATGGGTCAGCCGGATGATCGCCATTTCGGCTGCCATCATGGCGTTCGGGGCGGCGGACACCTCCTCCAGCGCCTTCAACAGCATCTGCCACATGCGCGACAGGACCCGCATCGGCAGGTTTTCCGACAGTTCCTTGCCGCGGGCGCGTTCGTCGGGGGAAATGGTCGGGTCGTCCAGTGCATCGGGCGTGATCTTCACGACCGAGATCCAATGCGTGATCTCGGCCAGATCGCGCAGCACGGCGACCGGATCGGCCCCGTCGGCATATTGCGATTGCAGTTCAGTCAGAGCCGCCGCCGCATCGCCACGCAGCACCATCTGGAACAGGTCGATGACGCGGCCTCGATCGGCCAGGCCCAGCATGGCGCGGACCTGATCGGCGGTGGTTTCCCCCGCGCCATGGCTGATCGACTGGTCCAGAAGGCTGGTCGCGTCGCGCGCCGATCCTTCGGCCGCACGGGTGATCAGCGCCAGCGCGTCTTCGCTGATCTGCGCGTTTTCGGCACCCGCGATGCGTTTCAGCAGGGCGATCATCACCTCGGGCTCGATCCGGCGCAGATCGAAGCGCTGGCAGCGCGACAGGACCGTCACGGGCACCTTGCGGATTTCGGTCGTGGCAAAGATGAATTTGACGTGCGGGGGCGGTTCCTCCAGCGTCTTCAGCAGCGCGTTGAACGCGCTGGTGGACAGCATGTGAACCTCGTCGATGATGTAAATCTTGTAGCGGGCGGATGCCGCGCGATAGTGCACCGATTCGATGATTTCGCGGATGTCGCCGACGCCGGTGCGTGATGCGGCGTCCATCTCCATCACGTCGACATGGCGGCCTTCGCTGATGGCCACGCAATGTTCGCAGACCCCGCAGGGTTCGGTCGTCGGGCCGCCTTCGCCATCGGGGCCGATGCAGTTCATGCCCTTGGCGATGATGCGGGCGGTGGTCGTCTTGCCGGTGCCGCGGATGCCCGTCATGATGAAGGCCTGCGCGATGCGGTCGGCGGCAAAGGCGTTCTTCAGCGTGCGCACCATCGCGTCCTGTCCGACAAGGTCGGCGAACGTCTCGGGCCGGTATTTGCGGGCCAGAACCTGGTATGCGTTTGTCGTGTCGGTCATCGATCCCCCGGGCGTCGCGCCACCTTAGCGGCGCGTCCCATCTGCCACAACCGGATCACGTCAGGCGGCCAGCAATCCGATGCCGCGCGCACCCGCGATCAGGTCTTCGGCCATCAGGTCGGCATGATCGCCCGACAGCGGCGTCATATCCGGTACCTGCACCACGGTCATACCCGCCGCACGGGCGGCGCGGGCGCCGATATCGCTGTCCTCGAAGGCCAAGCAGCGGGTCGGATCGATGCCAAGGCGCTGTGCCGCCAGCAGATAGACGTCGGGCGCCGGTTTCGGGTCGGGCACGTCGCTGCGCGTCACCACGATATCGAAGCTGTCAGTCAGCCCGGCGGCGGCCAGCTTTTCACGTGCCTGATCGCTGGTGCTGGAGGTGGCGATGGCGAAGGGCATGCCCATTTCGCGCAGCGCTGCAAGCAAATCGGCGACATAGGGCCGCAGCGGAATGCCGTCGCGGTCGCGGCGTTCAACCAAGGCCTCGGACCACAGGCGGTCCAGTTGGTCGAAATCGAAATCCGCGCCGATATGGTCGCGCAGGATCTTGCGGGCGCTTGGTTCATCCATGCCGACCAGCGAATGCAGCAGGCCTTCCGGGGCGGTCCGACCCATGCGGTGCAGCGCAGCCTCTTGCGTTTCGATGCCCATCTGTTCGGTGGCCAGCAGCGTTCCGTCCAGATCGAAGATCACGGCGTCGAAGCGGGGTTGCGTCATGGGGGGTCCTTTCATCATGTCCGCCGCTAACATGGGGGCGGCCGCGTCCGGTCACAAGTCGCATGGCGACATGACAGCAATGCGTCAAAAGGGGAGATGGGTGAGAGGCTGGACAGCGACCCAAGTGGATCCTGTTACGGCTGCTTCCTTCCGGACCTGACCGAGTTGGCAAGACACCTGCCCGCGCCAACCTCTCGGGGCGACAAATAGGCAAAGCGGCGCGCGGATGCAAGCCCGTGCTTACGCATCACAGCGAAAGCCGCATCAGCGCGAAACCATCGGCATCCATTCCCGCATGCTCCATCGGGACGGGCAGGGGGCGTGTCACCGCGACGGGCGCGGTCGGGAACAGGACCGTGGTGCCGGGCATGGGCGCGAATCGCCAGTTGGGCACCTGCGGCACGCGGATCCTGCGCCGCGTTCTGACATAGCGGCGCAGCACATCGAGGCTGTGGGCGTCGCGATCCAGCACGACCTCGTTCTGGTTGACCAGCGGGCTGAACAACCCGCAACTGGCCAGGCGATAGGAATTGGTCGCCAGCACGAAATGGTCGTCATCCCCCACCGAACGTCCCCGCCAGAGCAGATCGTGGATGCGGTGCGACGATGCATCGGCCAGACCGCCCTGCGGGGTAAAGCGCGCGGGCGCCGACAGGTCGATGCTCCACGTCACCCCGTCGATGACGTCGAAGTTATAGGCTGGAAACTGCGGGTCGAGCAGGGCCGCGTCCTGCGCACCGGGGGTAATGGTGGCAAAGATGCTGGCAGAACGTTCCAACCAGCTGCGCAGCTGCTGGCCGGTGATGCGGATCGCCGTGATGCGGTTGGGATAGGTATAGAGATCGGCCAGATGCCGCAGCGCCAGCCGACCCGCAGGGACGTCGGTATAGGCAGCAGGCCCGCCACGCCCGCCTGCGCGATAAGGCGCGCTGGCCGACAGCACCGGCAGATCGGCCAAGGGCGTCCCCTGCAGTCTGCGCCTGACATGCCATCGCTGCGCCATGTTGACCAGCCGCAGCCCCGCGTCATGGCCGATCAGTGCGAAATGGCTGCCCAGGGGCGTGGCGCTGCGTCCGATCCGTGCGCCCAGCTGGTGGCGGGTGGCGCGATGGGCCTCGGCCACCGGGCGGGACACCAGGGGCAGGCTGGGCGTGCCGGCATCGATGGGGCGGCAGCTGACGGTGAAATCTTGGATGACCGGCCCCTGAGCCCCGATCCGCAGGTCCAGATCGATCACCCCCAGATGCGATCCGCCATAGCCGGGCATTACCGCGGGCTTGCCCATCAAGGTGCCGCGCCGTGCGTCCGTTCCGGGGCGGTCCTGCCAGCCGGGACCGGGAAAGACCTCGTGCGTGTGGCCGGCGATGACGACGTCGATTTCGGGCAGCGCGGCTAGCGCTGTGGCGGCGTGTTCCATCCCCGGATGGGCTTCGGGGCTGCCGATGCCGCTATGGGCAAGCGCGATGATCAGGTCCGCACCCTCGGCCTTCAGCCGCGGCAAAAGCCGCTGCGCGGTCCGGATGATGTCGTGGCTGCGCATGACGGGGCGCAGGTCCTGGTCCCATTCCTCGGTCTTGGGGGGCAGAAAGCCGATCACGCCGATTCGCAGGCGATGATCCTGACCGGCCTCGTCCTGCAGGGTCCGATCCAGCAGGCAATAGCGGGCAAAGTTCCGGCCACGCGCCATCGTCAGGTTCGCCGCCAGTACTGGAAAGTGGGCCTGGGCAACGGTCCGTCGCAAAAAGGCCAGCCCAAAGTTGAAATCATGATTGCCAAGCGCCGCCGCGTCGTATCGCAGCGCATTCATCGCCGCGATGGCGGGATGGGCCGCACCCTTGCCGCCCTGCCGCGCCACCACGTCGCCCATCGGCGCACCCTGCAGGAAATCGCCATTGTCCAGCAGCAGGCATTGCCGCCCCTCGGCGCGCAGGCGCTGGATCATGTCGGCGGTCCGGGCCAGGCCGAACCGGTCGCAGGGCCGGTCGGCCAGGTAATCATGGGGCAGCAGATGCATGTGCATGTCGCTGGTCGCCAGGATGCGCAGCTTCAGACCGATGCCGGTCCCGCAGGAGGTCTGGTCCGACCTGTCGGGCAAATGGCCGCCGTCAGGCATTCGCTTGGCTGAAAGGGCGATAAGACATTCTGTCCGTCCCGTGGCTGCTTGAACTGCGTGTCGCCTCTGGATAGCGCATCGGCGGAATGTCGCACAACCAAAGATTGTTATTGTGTTGCCGACTCGCCCATGATTCAGCGATCTTGGGGGCACTCTGCGCAGCGTTCGGACAGCGGCCTGGCCGCGATGGCCGGGTGCCGCGCGATGCGATGCCAGGGGGCGATCCGGCACCATTGTTGAAAGGGAAAGCCCGTCTGGACTAACAGTAACAGGCATGGAACTGTCCCCAAAGACAGTTCAACATCATCAGTGGGTTGTTTCCAATGAAGTTTTCGACACGCATAGATACCGACCTTCCCGCCGAGAAACTTTTCGAGGCGATCGGCGATTTCGATGCGTTGGAGCGCATGCTGATCGGCAAGGGCGCAAGCGTGTCGAGGATTGACCCCAAGCAGGAACCCGGTATCACCATGGGCTGGAATGTCGGCTTCGACTGGCGGGGCCGCAGGCGCGACCTGCGGCTGGCGGTGACGCGTTTTGACCGGCCCGAACAGATCACCATGGTGGGACGATCGGACGCGCTGGACCTGCTGGTCAATGCGACCGTCGTGGCGCTGAGCCGCGTGAAGTCACGCCTGATCTTTGAAACCGAGGTCAAGCCGCGCAACATGAAGGCGCGGCTGATGCTGCAGACGGCCAAGCTGGGCAAGGGTCAGATGGACCGCCGTTTCCAGCGCCGCGTCGGCGCATTCGTCACCCAGATGAGCGGCCGGCACAGCTAGGGCGCATCACGCGAGCTGGCGCTGTGCCTCGCGCAGGGGATCGGCGGGATAGACGCCCAGAATGTCCAGCGAGGTCGTGAAATAGCTCAGCTCGTCCAGGGCGCGGCGGACATTGTCATCCTCGGGGTGGCCTTCGATATCGGCATAGAACTGGGTGGCGGTGAAGACGCCGTCGACCATGTAGCTTTCCAGCTTGGTCATGTTCACGCCATTCGTGGCAAAGCCGCCCATGGTCTTGTAAAGCGCGGCGGGAATGTTGCGCACGCGGAAGACGAAACTGGTCAGCATCCGTTCGGCACGGCGGCTGTGATCGGCTTGGCGCGACATGATCAGGAATCGGGTGGTGTTGTTCTGGCGGTCCTCGATCTGGTCGGCCAGACGCTCCAGCCCATAGATTTCGCCCGCCAGGGGGGCCGCCAGCGCCGCCAGCGACGGAATGCCGCGCGCGGCCACTTCCTTGGCCGATCCGGCGGTATCGGCGCCTGTCATGGCGCTGATACCGTGCTGGCGCAGAAAGCCGCGGCACTGGCCCAGAAGGACCGTGTGGCTCATGGCCTGACGGATGTCCGACAGCGGCGTGCCGGGGACGGCCAGCAGGCTGATATGGACGCGCACGAAGGCCTCGTCGATGATCTTGAGACCGGATTCGGGCAGCAAATGATGGATATCGGCGACCCGGCCATAGGTCGAATTCTCGACCGGCAGCATGGCCAGATCGGCGGCGCCGCCACGCACGGCCTCGATCACGTCCTCGAAGGTGGGGCAGGGCAGCGCCTCCATGTCGGGGCGGGCGGTCCGACAGGCCTCGTGGCTGTAGGCGCCCGGCTCTCCTTGGAAGGCGATACGATTCGTGGTCATGGCCAAAGCCCCCGATGGTCCAAGAAAGTCAGCGTGCCGGGGTAACTATACCTTGATCACGCAAAGCGAAAGCGGATAGATGTCCCCCGAATTGACGAGCTTACCAAGGCGGGGACCGCACGCGATGTTCAACACCATGACCGTGACCAAGGCAGCCGGCGCCTTCATCGGCGCACTGCTGTTTCTGATGCTGGCGAACTGGGCAGCCAGCGCGCTGTTCCATGTCGGGTCCTCAGGGCATGGCGGCGAACATGGCGAAGAGGAAATCACCCAGGCCTATGCGATCGACGTGCCCGAGACCGCCGCGGGCGGCGAGGAAGCCGAGGTCGAGGAGATCGACTTCGAGGCCCTGATGGCCGAAGCCGATGTCGCGGCCGGTGAGAAGCAGTGGGCCAAGTGCCGGTCCTGTCACGCCCTTGACGGCAGCGACGGTGTCGGCCCGCATCTGAACGGCGTCGTCGGCCGCGAGGTCGCCAGTGTGGCGGGCTTCGGTTATTCCGGCGCCATGACCGACCACGCCGCCGAGGTTCCCGTCTGGGACGTCGAGGCGATCCAGCACTTCATCGAAAACCCGCGCGGCGTCGTGGCGGGCACCGCGATGTCCTTCGGCGGCCTGAAGAAGCCCGAGGACCGCGCCAACGTCATCGCCTATATCGAGAGCCAGTCCTGATCGCCTGAACGGCCGGGATTGATGACAGGGGCGCGGCCGGCAGGTCGCGCCCTTTTTCGTGGACCCTGCAAGGGCTTTGCGAAAACGCGGCACTTCACGAAAACGCGGCTTGAAGCCCGGCGGCCTGCTGGCCTAGCCTTTCCCGATCGTGACCAAGGAGCTTGCACCATGCGCCGCACCGCCCTGATTGCCCTGCTGCTGACCGGCCTGTCGCTTGGCCCGGCCATGGCGCAAGACGCCGACGGAATGACGCGCACGCACGGGGTCTCGATCTTCGGCGATCTGGCGCTGCCCGCCGATTTCGACCACCTGCCCTATGTGAACCCCGATGCCCCCAAGGGCGGAGAGATGTCGCAGTCGATCCCGAATTCGATGGGGTTCGACAATTACAACCCCTTCACCTTCCGCGGGAGGGCGGCGGCGCTGTCGACGGTGATGCTGGAATCCATCCTCGAGGCCCCCGCCGACGAAGTGGGCGCGGCCTATTGCCTGATCTGTGAAAGCCTGGAATATCCCGAAAGCCGCGATTGGGTGATCTTCAACTTGCGCCCCGAGGCGCGCTTCAGCGACGGCACGCCGCTGACCGCCGACGACGTGCTGTTCAGTTATGAGACGCTGCGCGACAAGGGGCTGTCCAGCTTTCGCGTGGTGATCAAGCAGCAGGTGGCCAAGGCCGAGGTGCTGGACGATCACCGCATCCGCTTTACCTTCACCCCCGATTATCCGCGTCGCGACGTGATCCAGTCCGTGGGCAGCCTGCCGATCTTCAGCCGTGCCGATTTCGAGGCGAACGACCGCGACCTGGAACAGACCATGCAGGTGCCGATGGTCGGATCGGGGCCCTATGTCTTCGACAGTGCCGATCTGAACCGCAACATCACTTTCCGTCGCAACCCCGATTACTGGGGCGCCGATCTGCCGATCAACAAGGGTCGGCATAATTTCGACCGGCTGCGCTATGAGTATTTCTCGGACTACGATGCTGCGTTCGAAGCTTTCAAGGCCGGAGAATACACCTTTCGGAAAGAGGTCAGCAGCATCATCTGGGCCAACCGCTATGATTTCCCGGCCATGCAGAAGGGCTGGGTGAAGCAGGAAACGCTGCCGGACGGGAATGTCGCATCCGGTCAGGCCTGGGTGATGAACCTGCGCCGCCCCAAGTTCCAAGACGTCCGCGTCCGCGAGGCGATCGGGCTGATGTTCAACTTCGAATGGTCGAACGAGGCGCTGTTCTATGGCCTTTACAACCGGGTCGACAGTTTCTGGGAAAACAGCGACCTGGAAGCGACGGGAACCCCCTCCGAAGGTGAACTGGCCTTGCTGGAACCGCTGGCCGCCGATCTGCCCGA
Organism: Paracoccus sediminilitoris; assembly: GCF_003259195.1. Lineage (GTDB taxonomy): Bacteria > Pseudomonadota > Alphaproteobacteria > Rhodobacterales > Rhodobacteraceae > Paracoccus > Paracoccus sediminilitoris. Next base: position 562,275 of record NZ_QJPK01000001.1, on the reverse strand, counting down.
CGGCGTCCTGACGGATGAGGTGGTCACCGCCCCCGTCAGCGGCGAACGCCAGACCGACCGGAAAAACCTGCGCAAGGCGGCCGACCTGCTGAGCCAGGCGGGCTGGGAAACCGGCAGCGACGGCCTGCGCCGCAACGCGGAAGGCCAGGTGCTGACCTTGGAGATCCTGAACGACAGCCAGACCTTCGACCGGGTCATCAACCCCTTCGTCGAAAACCTGCGCGCCCTTGGCATCGATGCGCGCAACAGCCGCGTCGACAATGCCGAATACGAAAACCGCGCCCGCAGCTTTGATTTCGACATCATCAGCGACCATCTGGGCCAGCCAGAGATCCCCGGCGCGGGCCTGCAGCAGGCCTTCGGGTCCGCGAATGTCGGCGACGTCTTCAACCCCGCGGGGCTGGCCAATCCGGCCATCGACGCGCTGATCACCCAGGTCGAAGCCGCCTCCACCCAGGATGAACTGAACACCCGCGTCCACGCGCTGGACCGCACCCTGCGCAGCCTGCATCTGTGGGTGCCGCAATGGTACAACGCCAATTACCTGGTCGCCTATTACGACCAGTTCGGCCGCCCCGAGACGCTGCCCCCTTATGCCTTGGGGGAAATGGATTTCTGGTGGTACGACGCCGACAAGGCGCAGGCGCTGCGCGATGCCGGTGCTCTGCGGCCCTAGGGCATTTCGCTTGATTTTCGATGCCCGATTGCCGACAAGACGGGCCAATGACAGAAGGGGCCGCCAAGGCCCGAATGACCCTGCGAGGGGGACGGAAGGGCCAGGCCGATGGGCGCCTATATCCTGCGGCGTTTGCTGCTGATCATCCCGACACTGATCGGCATCATGCTGGTCAACTTCACGCTGACCCAATTCGTGCCGGGCGGCCCGATCGAACAGATCGCTGCGCAGATCCAGGGCGAAGGCGACGCGTTCCGAAACATCTCGGGCGGCGGCGCCGAAGCGGGGCAGGCGGCACCTTCGGGTTATGAGGGTGCGCGCGGCCTGCCGCCCGAATTCATCGCTCAGTTGGAACAGGAATTCGGCTTCGACAAACCGCCGGTCGAACGCTTCTTCACCATGCTGTGGAATTACCTGCGCTTCGATTTCGGGACCAGCTGGTTCAGGTCGATCAGCGTCGTCGATCTGGTGGTTGAAAAGATGCCCGTGTCGATTACGCTGGGGCTGTGGTCCACGGTGATCGCCTATGTCATCTCGATCCCGCTTGGCATCCGAAAGGCGATGCGGGACGGATCGCGTTTCGACACATGGACCTCGGGCGTGATCATCATGGCCTATGCCATCCCGGCGTTCCTCTTCGCGGTGCTGCTGATGGTGCTGTTCGCGGGCGGCAGCTATTGGCAGATCTTCCCGCTGCGCGGCCTGACATCGGACAATTTCGCGGACCTGTCCGCCTGGGGCAAGATCAAGGATTACGCCTGGCACGCCACCCTGCCGGTGCTGGCCGCCACGATCAGCAGCTTTGCCACCCTGACCCTGCTGACCAAGAACAGCTTCCTGGACGAGATCAACAAGCAATACGTGATGACCGCCCGCGCCAAGGGCCTGACGGAACGGCGGGTCCTTTACGGCCATGTCTTCCGCAACGCCATGCTGATCGTGATCGCGGGCTTTCCGGCGATGTTCCTGGGCGTCTTCTTCGGGTCGTCCATCCTGATCGAGACGATCTTCTCGCTGGACGGGCTGGGCCGCCTGGGCTTCGAGGCGGCGGTGCAGCGCGACTATCCGGTGATCTTCGGCACGCTCTATGTCTTTGGCCTGCTGTCGCTGGTCGTCGGCATCCTGTCGGACCTGATGTATGTCTTCGTCGATCCGCGCATCGACTTTGAAAAGAGGGCGGGCTGATGGCGATGTCCGAACTGAACCGCCGCCGCTGGCGCAATTTCCGCCGCAACGGGCGCGCCTTCTGGTCGCTGGTGATCTTTGCGATCCTGTTCGTGGTGGCGATGCTGGCCGAGGTGGTGGCCAATGACAAACCCGTCGTCGTCAGCTTTCGCGGAGAGCTGTTCTTCCCGGCCTATAATTTCTATCCCGAAACCGCCTTCGGCGGCGATTTCGGAACCGAGGCCATCTATCGCGACGAGGCGGTGCAATGCCTGATCGTCTCGGGCGGCCGCGAGGAATGCTGGGACGAGCCCGAGGGCTTCATGGCCGCCGTCCGGTCAGGATCGACCGACGTCCCCAAGGCCGAACAGGGCTGGATGATCTGGCCGCCGATCCCCTATCACTTCCGCACCATCAACAATGTGGGTACCGCGCCCTCTGCGCCCGATGGCAATCACTTGCTGGGCACCGACGACACGGCGCGCGACGTGCTGGCGCGGGTGATCTACGGGTTCCGCACCTCGATCCTGTTCACGCTGATCGTCACGGTGGTCGCATCCACCATCGGCATCGCGGCAGGGGCGGTGCAGGGCTATTTCGGCGGGCGGACCGACCTTGTCTTCCAGCGGGTGCTGGAGATCTGGGCATCCACCCCCGGCCTTTATGTCATCATCATCCTCTTCGCGATATTGGGACGCAGCTTCTGGCTGCTGGTCTTCGTGACCATCCTGTTTGGCTGGCCCGCCTTGGTGGGCGTGGTCCGGGCGGAATTCCTGCGGGCGCGGAACTTCGAATATGTCCGTGCGGCCCGCGCGCTTGGGGTGGGCGACATGAAGATCATGTTCCGCCACATCCTGCCCAACGCCATGGTTGCGACGCTGACCATGCTGCCCTTTGTCGTCACCGGCACCATCAGCGGGCTGGCAGCGCTGGATTACCTTGGCTATGGCCTGCCCGCAGGGTCGGCATCGCTGGGGGAAATGGCGCTGCAGGCCAAGCAGAACCTGCAGGCGCCCTGGCTGGCCTTCACCTCGTTCTTCACCTTCGCGATCATGCTGTCGCTTCTGGTGTTCATCTTCGAGGGGGTGCGTGACGCCTTCGACCCCAGAAAGACCTTCCGATGACCGGACCTGACGACCAGGGTGAACTGCACCCGACCATCCCCGCGCCCGGCGCCGAGGCTGCCGTGGCCGAAGGTCATGGTGGCCCGATGCCCGGCAGCGCCGATGGCCGGGCGATCGATGCGGGCGCGTCGAATGCCGTGCTGGATGTGCGCGACCTGAAGATCGGTTTCCGGTCCGAAGGTCAGCTGACCTTGGCCGTCAAGGGCGTCAGCTTCCATGTCGGGCGCGGCGAGACCGTGGCGCTGGTGGGCGAATCGGGATCCGGGAAATCGGTGACCGCGCTCAGCACGGTGCAGCTGCTGGGGGCCTCGGCCGAGGTTCAGGGATCGGTCCTGTATGCGGGACGCCAGATGGTCGGCGCGTCGGACCGAACCTTGCGCGAAATCCGCGGCAACGACATCAGCTTCATCTTTCAGGAACCGATGACGTCGCTGAACCCGCTGCACACGCTGGAAAAGCAGCTGTCGGAAAGCTTGGCGCTGCATCAGGGGCTGACGGGGGCCAAGGCGCGGGCGCGGATCGTGCAGCTGCTGGACCGCGTGGGCATCCGCGACGCCGAAAGCCGCCTGGCCGATTATCCGCACCAGCTGTCGGGTGGTCAGCGCCAGCGCGTGATGATCGCCATGGCGCTGGCCAACGGGCCGGACCTGCTGATCGCGGATGAACCGACGACGGCGCTGGACGTGACCATCCAGGCGCAGATCCTGGACCTGCTGGCGGAATTGAAGGCCGACGAAGGTCTGTCGATGCTGTTCATCAGCCATGACCTTGGCATCGTGCGGCGCATCGCCGACCGCGTCTGCGTCATGAAGAACGGCGAGATCGTCGAGCAGGGCCCGGTCGACCGGATCTTTGCCGACCCCCAGCATCCTTATACGCGCAAGCTGCTAGCCGCGGCGCCCGCGGGCGTGGCCGAGCCCTTGCCCGCCGATGCGCCGCTGCTGGTCCAGACCCGCGATCTGAAGGTCTGGTTCCCGGTCAAGCGCGGGCTGATGCGCCGCGTCGTCGGCCATATCAAGGCGGTCAACGGCGCGACGCTGGACCTGCGCGCGGGTCAGACCCTGGGCATCGTCGGCGAATCGGGCAGCGGCAAGACCACGCTGGCCTTGGCCATCATGCGGCTGATCGAAAGCGACGGGCCGATCCTCTACATGGGGCAGGACATCCAGGGCTGGGGCTCGAAACAGCTGCGCGCCCTGCGCCGCGACATGCAGATCGTGTTCCAGGACCCGTTCGGCAGCCTGTCGCCGCGCATGACGGTCGAGCAGATCATCACCGAAGGCCTGGGCGTCCACGGCGTCGAGCCGGGCCGCGACCGCCGCCAGATGGTCGCCGAGATCATGACCGAGGTCGGGTTGCAGCCCGATATGATGCACCGCTATCCGCATGAATTCAGCGGCGGCCAGCGCCAGCGCATCGCCATTGCCCGCGCCATGATCCTGCGCCCCAAGGTGGTGGTGCTGGACGAACCGACCAGCGCACTGGACATGACCGTGCAGGTCCAGATCGTCGATCTGCTGCGCAACCTTCAGCGCAAATACGGGCTGGCCTTCCTGTTCATCAGCCACGATCTGCGCGTCGTGCGGGCCATGTCGCATGACATCATGGTCATGCGCGCCGGCGAGGTCGTCGAACAGGGCAGCGCCGCGCAGATCTTCGACGCGCCATCGCATGACTACACCATCAATCTGCTCAGGGCGGCATTTCCACAGGGACGTCCGTGAAGATCCTTTTCGTCCACCAGAACTTTCCCGGCCAGTTTCCCCATCTTTCCACCGAACTGACCCGCCGCGGCCACGAGGTCCTGGCGCTGACCGATGAAAAGAACCAGCGCAGCAGCGCGGTCCGCACGCTGCGCTACAAGGCGCCCGATGGGGTCAAGACCGACAGCCCCCTGGGGCGGGTCTATTCCGAACATGCCGAACGGGGGCTGATGGCCGCACGCGGCGCGCGTGCGCTGCGCGACCGCCACGGATTTCACCCCGACGTCATCATCGGCCATCCGGGCTGGGGCGAGACGCTGTTCCTGCGCGAGATCTGGCCCGAGGCCCGCCTGCTGGTCTATGCCGAGCTGATGTACCGCACGCGCGGCCATGACGTCGGCTTCGACCCCGAGATCAGCCCCGCCACCGATGAAGGCCGGTTCATGACCGTCGCGCGGTCCGCCCATCTGATGCAGGGCGTGCTGCAGGCCGACGCCGCCATCGCGCCCACCCGCTATCAGGCCGACAGCTTTCCCCCCGACCTGCGCGGCAAGATCACGGTCGTCCATGACGGGATCGACACCGATCTTGTCTGCCCCGACCCCTATGCCAGCCTGACGCTGCCGGACGGCACCGTCCTGACCCCGCAGGACGAGGTCCTGTCCTTTGTCTCGCGGTCGCTGGAACCCTATCGCGGGTTCCACGTGCTGATGCGTGCCCTGCCGCAGGTCCTGAAGGCCAGGCCCCATGCCAAGGTGGTACTGATCGGGGCCGAGGGTGTCAGCTATGGCGGCAAGCCGCGCGATGCGGGCAGTTGGAAGGAAAAGCTGTTGGCCGAGGTGGGCGGGCAGCTGGACCTGTCGCGGGTGCATTTCCTGGGGCGGGTGCCCTATGACAGCTATCTGTCACTGCTGCGCGTGGCACGGGTTCATTGCTATCTGACCTATCCCTTCGTGCTGTCCTGGTCCCTGACCGAGGCAATGGCGGCGGGCTGCTATGTCGTGGGGTCGGACACGGAACCGGTGCGCGAACTGATCACGGATGGCGAAAACGGGCGGCTGGTGCCGTTCTTTGACGTGGATGCCTTGGCGGGCGCGCTGATCCGCGGCCTTGCGGGCGATCCCGACGCGCCGCGCCTGCGCCAAGCGGCGCGCGACACGATCGTGCAGGGCTATGACTTGCGCAGCCGCTGCCTGCCTGCCCAGATCGACTGGGTGGAAAGCCAGGGGGCGATGCGCTAAACCCTTTGGACTTCACGAAAGAGGCCCAGATGGTCCAGATCCGACTGACGAACACCCGCACGAAGCGCAAGGAAGCCTTTGCGCCAATCGATCCCGACAATGTCCGTCTGTATCTGTGCGGACCGACGGTTTATGACCGCGCGCATCTGGGCAATGCCCGGCCCGTTCTGGTCTTCGACGTGCTGGTACGGCTCTTGAACCACATCTATGGCGGCGATCACGTCACCTATGTCCGCAATTTCACCGACGTGGACGACAAGATCAACGCCGAGGCGCAGCGTCGCCGCGCTGCAGGATCAACGCTGTCGCTGGAGGCGCTGATCGACGAACGCACCGCCGAAACCATCGGCTGGTATCACGCCGACATGGATGCGTTGGGCGCGATGCGCCCCGATCACGAACCGCGCGCCACCCAATACATCGACCAGATGATCGCGATGAACGCGGACCTGATCGCCAGGGGCCACGCCTATGAGGCCGAGGGGCATGTGCTGTTCGACGTGCGGTCCTTCCCCGAATACGGCAAGCTGTCGGGCCGATCGGTCGATGACATGATCGCGGGCGCGCGGGTCGAGGTGGCGCCTTTCAAGCGCGACCCGATGGATTTTGTGCTGTGGAAGCCGTCGTCGGACGATCTGCCGGGGTGGGACAGTCCCTGGGGTCGCGGGCGTCCGGGCTGGCATATCGAGTGCTCGGCCATGTCGGCGGCGTTGCTGGGCACGCATTTCGACATCCATGGCGGCGGCATCGACCTGCAGTTCCCGCACCACGAGAACGAGATCGCGCAGAGCTGCTGCGCCCATCCTGGCGAGGGTTTCGCCAATATCTGGCTGCATAACGAGATGCTGCAGGTCGAGGGCAGGAAGATGTCCAAGTCACTTGGCAACTTCTTTACCGTCCGCGACCTGCTGGACCGGGGCGTGGCCGGAGAGGTGATCCGTTTCGTCATGCTGTCCACCCATTACCGCAAGCCGATGGACTGGACCGAGGCCAAGGCCGCCGATGCCGAAGCGGTGCTTCGGCGGTGGCATGGGCTTGTCGCGGGCATCGAGCCCGCGACAAGCCCGGCACCCTCGGTGATCGCGGCGCTTGCCGATGACCTGAACACGGCGGGTGCCATTGCGGCGTTGCACGGGTTGGCGGCCAAGGGGGACGGCGCTGGGCTGCTGGCCTCGGCGCGGATGCTGGGGCTGTTGCTGCCGGAACTGGCGGGATGGGCCATGGCCGATGGCGCGGCCTCGGCGCAGATCGAGGCCTTGCTGGCGGCACGGCTGGAGGCCCGCAAGGCCCGCGACTTCGCGCGCGCCGATGCGATCCGCGACGGCTTTGCCGCTGCCGGGGTCGAGGTCAAGGACACGCCCGCCGGCCCGGAATGGTCGCTGTCCGCAGGGTTTGATCCGGAACGTCTGGCCGAACTGGCACGGACGCAGGGCGCATGACCATCGAAGCCTGCACCGAGATGCTGCGCCAGCACGATCCAGACCGCTTCGGGGCCGTGTTGGCTGCGGAAACCGATGATCGGGCGGCGCTGGTCACGCTCTATGCGCTGAACCTAGAAATTGCCCGCGCGCCCTTTCAGTCCGCTGAGCCGATGCTGGCCGAGATGCGGCTGCAATGGTGGGTGGACCGGCTGGAGGAGATGGGGCAGGGGACCCCGCCGCCCCTGCATGACGTGCTGACGCCCCTGTGGGATGCTTGGGGGCAGGATGCCGGTGCGCTGGTGGCCTTGGCCGAGGCTCGCCGCCGTGATTGCGCGCGCGAACCGTTTCGCAGCGTCGATGAAGTGGTGGCCTATGTCGATGCCACGGCGGGTGCGCTGATGTGGGCGGCGGCGCATCGCTGTGGCGCCCCCGAAGGCACGCGCGAGATCGTGGCCCATCAGGCACGGGGTGCGGGGATTGCCGCCTGGCTGCGCGCCTTGCCCGCCTTGCAGGCAATTGGAATGGGCATGGATCGCCCCGATCCCGAACATCCGAAGGCCCTGTCGGCGATCGGGCGCGACGGGCTGCGCATGGCGGCGCGGCTGCATTGCAAGCTGCCCGCCCGTGCGGCGGCGGCGCTGTATCCCGGACCGCGCGTGCCGCGCCTGCTGAGCGAGATCGCCTCGGGGCGGGTGGATGCTTATGTGGAAACGGTGCCGCTGACGCCGTTCCAGCGGCGCGCATCGCTGGCGCGGCTGGCCATGACCGGGCGCTGGTGGCGCTGAGGGGACTGCAGAAACCTCTTTTCCTTCCGGGGCAGCTATGGAAGGAATTGAAGGGTAACCCGGCTGATCGGGCAGGATGAAAGGGACGCGATGGCCAAGTTCGACGCAGAGGCAAGGGCGGGTCTGTCCCTGATCGCACCGCCATTCCTCTATGCGCTGGTTATCCTGGCCGCGCCGCTGCTGACGATCCTGGCCTATAGCTTTCTGACCGACGGCTATCTGGAAATCATCCGCGATTTCACCTGGACGAACTATGCGCAGGTGATGTCCGATCCCATCGTGCGGGTGGTGATGACGCGGTCGCTGATCGTGGCGATGGTGGTGACGGCGGTAACGGTCCTGCTGGCCTTTCCGGTCGCCTATTACGTCAGCTTCGTGGTGCGGCCCGAACGGAAATCGCTGTGGCTGTTCCTGATCACCATCCCCTTCTGGACCAGCTACCTGATCCGGGTTTTCCTGTGGAAGGTGATCCTCGGCTATAACGGCGTCGTCAATTCGTCGCTGACAGGGCTTGGCATCATCGACGAGCCGCTGACCTTCATCCTCTACAACGTCAATTCCATCGTGATCACGCTGGCCCATGCCTATGCGCCCTTCGCGATCCTGCCGATCTTCGTGGCGCTGGAGAAAATCGACCGTTCCCTGCTGGAGGCCGGGCGCGACCTGGGCGAAAGCCGGGCGATGACCTTCTGGCGGGTGACGCTGCCCTTGGCGATGCCGGGCGTTCTGGCGGCGGTGCTGATCGTCTTCATCCCGACCATCGGCGATTACGTCACCCCCGAGGTGATCGGCGGCGGCAAGATCCCGATGATCGCCAACATGATCCAGGTCCAGATGCTGGCGCTGGACAACCGTCCCCTGGGGTCCGCCTTGGCGGTGACCGCCATGCTGATCGTCGCGGTGATCAGCCTGATCTTCCTGTTCCTGAACCGCCGCTTCCTGAAGGTGCGCCAATGAGCATCCATTCCAAGGGGCGGGGTCTTCAGGCCTATGCGGTCCTGTACCTGCTGTTCCTTTATGCGCCGATCCTGCTGTTGCCGATCTTTGCCTTCAATTCCGGCACGATCATCGCTTTTCCGTTGCAGGGTTTCACCACCGAATGGTTTTCCCAGATGTGGGCGAACGCGACCCTGCGCCGGGCGCTGACCAATTCGCTGACCATCGCGGTCAGTTCGTCGGTGCTGGCGACCTGCCTCGGGGTCTTTGCGGCCCGCGCATCGACGCGCTTTCGCTTTCCGGGGCGTGGGGGGATGATGGGCTTCATCATGCTGCCCATGGTCCTGCCCGAAATCATCGTGGCCATGTCGCTGCTGGTCGTGCTCTTGGGCATGGGGGTGCAGCTGTCCTTGCTGACGGTGATCCTGGGCCACGCGCTGATCTGCATGCCCTATGCCATCGCGATCCTGTCCACGGCCTTTTCCAGCCTCGACCGGTCGCTGGAGGAAGCGGCCTTCGATCTGGGCGAAAGCAAATGGGGGGCCTTCCGGCTGATCACGCTGCCTTTGGTCATGCCGGGGATCATCAGCTCGCTGCTGATTTCCTTCACGATCAGCCTGGATGAATTCATCATCGCCTTCTTTCTGGCAGGGAACGAACCGACCCTGCCGACCTACATCTTCAGCCAGCTGCGCTTTCCGCGCGCGATCCCCGTCATCATGGCGCTTGGGACGGTGCTGGTGATCCTGTCGATCGTCCTTCTGGCGATCGGCGAATATTTCCGCCGCCGGGGCAATGCCCGCATCGGCGGCTCGCCCACCGGAGGGTTGCTGTGACCGACGCCAAGCCGATGATCGAATGCCGGGACGTGCACAAGTATTACGGCGATTACCACGCCCTGCGCGGCATCGACCTGACCATCAAGGGGGGCGAGTTCTTTTCGCTGCTGGGGCCGTCGGGTTGCGGCAAGACGACCCTGCTGCGCACCATCGCCGGGTTCGAGGATATCAGCAGCGGTGTCGTACTGATCGACGGCCGCGAGATGGGCGACGTGCCCGCCAACAAGCGTCCCACTAACATGGTGTTCCAGTCCTATGCAATTTTTCCGCATCTGACGGTCGCGGAAAACGTGGCCTTCGGGCTGCGCCGCGACCCGCGCGGCAAGGCCGAAAAGGCCGCCGCGGTGGACGAGGCCCTGTCGATGGTCGGCCTGAAGGGTTACGGCGCGCGCTCGGCCCATGCGCTGTCAGGCGGTCAGCGTCAACGGGTCGCGCTGGCCCGCGCGCTGATCCTGAAACCCAAGGTGCTGCTGCTGGATGAACCCCTGTCCGCGCTGGACCGCAAGATGCGCGAACAGATGCAGGTCGAGCTGATCAAGCTGCAGCGTCAGGTGGGCATCACCTTCGTCCTGGTGACCCATGACCAAGAAGAGGCGCTGGTCATGTCCGACCGCATCGCCGTCATGTTCGAGGGCGAGATCGCCCAGCTGGACGGCCCCGAGGCGCTTTATGCCCGCCCCTCCACGCGCCGCGTGGCGGATTTCATCGGCGTGATGAACTTTCTGCCGGCCGAGATCCTGTCGCATGTCGGCGGCACGGTCACCGTCGATGTCGCGGGGCTGGGCCAGGTCGAGCTGCCCGAACACCAGATCAGCCGCGCCAATCCCGATGACGAGGGCGCGATGATCGGCTTCCGCCCCGAAACCATGACCCTGGTCGGCCCCGGCGCTACGCATAACCAGCCGCGCGAAACCAACGCCACCATCGACGAGGTCGTCTATTACGGCGACATGACCTATTACGACCTGCGGCTGGACGGGGTTGCCCGCGCCGATGGCAAGGCGCGCACGGTGCGGATTTCCATGCGCAACGTCTTTGGCCGCGATGTGCAGGAGGTCGGCACCCGCACCCGCCTGGCCTGGTCGCCCGGTTCGCTGGTGCTGTTCCGCTAGGATCGCGGCGTCAGGTTCAGCCAGATGCCGTCGCGCGCCCGGATCGTCAGCCGCGCCACGGGCATGGGCTGACGGTCGGTCGTTTCCAGCCGGAAGGCGCGGGTGATGGCCGACAGCATCACCACCCCCTCGACCATGGCCAGCCCGGCGCCGGGACAGGCGCGCGGCCCCGCCGAAAACGGCAGATAGGCTGCGCGGGCGCTGGCCTTGCCCTCGGGCGTTGCCCACCGGCCGGGGTCGAATTCATCCGGCCGGTCCCACAGCCGTTCATGGCGGTGCAGATGCCAGGGCGACACGACCAGCTGCGCCCCGCGTGGGACGGCCCGTTCGCGGAAGGTCTGCGGCGCGGTCGCCTCGCGCGCGAACATCGCGACGGCGGGATAAAGCCGCAGCGCCTCGCGGAAGACGGCGCGGGTGGATTTCAGGGTCGCGACGCTGGCGAAATCGTCGCCAAGCTGGCGGCCTTCGGCGGCGACGCGGTCCTGCCATTCGGGATGCGCCGCCAATAGCCACAGCGCCCAGGCCAGGACCGAGGCGCTGGTCTCATGTCCCGCCAGGAACATCACCGCGACCTGGTCGATCATCTCGGCCCGGGTGAAGCAGGTGCCGGTTTCGGGATCGGGGCTGGTCATCATCTTGGTGGCCAGATCGTCGGGCGCGTTGCCATCCGCGATCTGAGCCAGCCGGGCATCAACCAGATCGGCGATCAGCCCGCGGATCTGCGCGGCGCTGACCCGCGTGCGGCGGGAATGGGGCCGGGGCATCCAGCGCGGCAAGGGCAGCAGGGCGGCCAAGTTGACCAGCGGCTGTGCCTCTTGGTGCGCGCGGAAGGCGTGAAAGACCTGCGCGGCGGTGGCATGTTCGACCGGCAGGGAAACCAGTGTGCGACAGATCACGTCGGCGGCGGCATGGGCCGATTGCGGTTCGACATCGGTGAGGCCTTTGGGCATCCGCGCCACCGCCGCGCGGGCGGCATCCAGAATGGCGGGATAGCTGTGGCGCAGGCGACCGCCCTCGAAGGCGGGGTCGATGATGCGGCGCTGATGCGCCCATTCCGCGCCGTTGCTGATGAAGACGCCATTGCCCAGCAGCGGGGCCAGCCCTTCGCGCATGCGGTTCGATTTCGGGAAATCCGCAGGCCGGTCCTGCAGGATGATTTTCAGCAGCGCGGGGTCGTTGCAGAAGAAGCTGTGGATGATGGGGGTGCGGAATTCGGCCATCCAGGCGCGATAGAGGCGTTCGGGCAGCGCCCCCAACAGGTCGTGCCGGAAACCTCGCATCAGCGTGCGGATGGTGCCGCGTCCTTGCGTGCCGGTGGGGCGGGGGGCCCTCACGGCCGCGCGCCCACGGGACGGGTGATGCGACCGGGCGAGGGTTTGCGCCCGCCAAAGCGCTGCGCCAGCGTTCGGGGGCCTGCCGTGATCGCGAAGTAGTCGTAATCGCCCGGACGGTCGAAGGCGCAGAGATATTGGAAATGCAGGCGGAACCAGCGGTTGCGGATGGCCCGCTGGCGTTCGGGCGACAGGGTCTGGGTATAGGCGGCCGACAGCACCAGCGGCCATTTCTGGTCCGGACCCGCCATCCCGCAGACCGCCACCGGATCGCAGAGCGCAAAGCAGCAGGCATCGCCCGGCGCGGTAACATCCGTCCAGAAGAGCCCATCCGCCTGCGACAGAAAGGCTAGATCTGCCCGCAGCCGGTCCGCGCGCGGCAGAAAGGCAGCCATCGGCACCACATGGCCAAGTGTCAGCAACGACAGTGCGGGGCCGGGGCGGGGGCCTTCGCGCAGCAGGTCGGCCAGGACCGACACCGCCAGATAGGCCCCCGAGGAATGGCCGATGACGAGCACCTCGTCCAGATCCTGCGCCAGGATGGTCTTCAGCCGGTCGCGGAACCGGGTGATGCGGTCTTCCAGCGCGGAGGGATAGGCGCCATGATTGGCGCAGGTGAAGGCATAGTCATGCATCAGGTAATAGGCGAACAGCCGGTGATCCAGCCGCCGCCCCAGGACCAGCACCCCCCATGCCACGGCCAGCCCAAAGGGCACCCCGAAAAGGCCACCCCCCACCGCCGCGACGCCAAATGTGACCAGCCCCCCAGCCAGCAGTGCCAGCGCCAGTTGCGCCATCAGCACCGCGATGGGATAGAAGGCCGCGATGACCGGTCCCCGCCGCAACCGCATCAGCCGCCCGATGGTGCCCGAGCCGATATAGATCCATATCGTGCGAAACAGCTGCCGATAGGTCCCCGCGATCCCTGCCGACATCGAGGCCTGCACGATGTCGGACCACAGCGCGACCTCGATCCGGGTTTCGACGTCGCGGCCTTCGACATGCGATCCGACGCGCCAGGCAAAGCCGCCGCCATCGGGTTGCGCCTTCTTCATCCGCAGCCTGTGTCCGGAGATCTGGGCCTGATCGGCCCCTTCGCGACGATAGAGTTCACGATAGCGACGCGGCGGGATGGGGTCGAAGCCCGGCAGATAGAGGACATGGCGGCGGAAGGGGGCTGTCATTCGAGCCTCGTGGCGCGGTTCGGGACCAGAATAGGGCAGGACGGGTCCGGGACAAGCCCTTGCAGGGTCAGTCCTGCTGCCAGCGCGTCTCGTGTGCCTCGATCGCGGCGATTCGCTTGGCGACGGGCGGGTGGGACAGGAACCATGCGGGGGCGCCCCGACCCATCGCGCCGGTCAGCGCGTCCAGCTTGCGGAACAGCGATTTCTGAGGTTCGGTACCGAAGCCCGCCTTGATCATCAGGGCGCTGGCGAACTGGTCGGCTTCGAATTCGTCCTGCCGCGACAGGCGGGCGGCGACGGCGGCGGCGATCGCATTCGCGATCCAGACGCCGATGCCGGGAAGAAACCGCCCCAGGATGCCCGCCAGCGCCATGCGGATGGCGTTCTGTCCGGCGAAATCGATCATCCGGCGCCGTGAATGACCCAGGCTGACGTGGCCCAGTTCATGGGCGATGACGCTGGCCAGTTCCTCGGGGGTGACCTCGCAGGCATCCAGTTTGCGGATGAAGCCGCGCGTCAGGAAGATGCGCCCGTCGGGGGCGGCCAATCCGTTCACCGGCTCGACCTCATAGATATGGGCGCGGATCGGGGGCAGGTCCATCGCCGCCCCCAGCCGTTCCAGCATCGGTTTCAGGCGCGGATGGTTCAGCGGCGTCGCATGGTCATTCAGATCCCGTTTCAGCCGCCAAGCGGAAAAGAACCACATCACGGCCAGATAGAGGCCCAACAGGATGATCGGCGTGAACTTCAGCATGGCTTCTATATGGGATCGTGATGGCGGCGCTGCCAGTGACGGTGCAGCAGCCAGATCGCCGCAGCCAAGGGCAGGGCGACGGCCAGCGCCTTCAGGGCTGCGGCCTCCTCATGGCGAAAGCCGCGGCCAGCCAGATGGCCCGCGGCCAGATGCAGGGCGGCCCAGATCACCTCTCCGGGGATGCTGGCGGCCATGAAGCGCGGCAGGGTCAGGCCCGCGGCCCCGGCGACGTAATTGGTGGCCGGTCCAAGCGGCGTGACCAGCCAGCGCGACAGAAAGACCGCCAGCATGCCCCGCCGCGCGACCAGACGCTGCGCCCGTTCCAGCAGGCGGGCATGACGCGACAGCAGCGGTTGCAGCCGCCGTGCCAGCAGAAAGGCGGAAAGATCGCCCAGGCTGGCCCCGATGATCGCACCCGCGGCGATGGGGATCGGCTGCAGGTGACCAGTCCCCGCCAAGGCCCCCGCGCTGACCAGCAGGACCGAGGTCGGCACCGGCACCATCATGCATGACAGGAACGCGCAGCCTGCCAGCAGCCACGGCCCCCAGACGGGCAGCAGCGCGGCAAGATCGGCCATCATCCCAGCAGCCGCATGGCCTGGGTCAGCCCGTCCAGCGTCATGGGCATCATCCGGTCGGGAAAGATGCTGCGGACCATGCCGATGGATTGGGTATGGCGCCAGTGATCCTGGGGCACGGGGTTCAGCCAGACATGATCAGGCCATGTTTCGGCCAGGCGGCGCAACCAAACCTCGCCAGATTCGGGGTTCATGTGTTCGTTCGCCCCGCCGGGCACCGCGATCTCATAGGGTGACATCGACGCGTCCCCCACTACGATGCATTTATAATCGCGGCCAAAGCGGTGCAGGATGTCCCATGTGGGCGTCTGTTCGGCCCAACGGCGGCGGTTGTCCGTCCACACGCCTTCGTAAAGGCAGTTGTGGAAATAGAAATGCTGCATGTGCTTGAACTCGGCCCGCGCGGCGCTGAAAAGCTCGTCCACGACGCGGATATGGTCGTCCATGCTGCCGCCCACGTCCAGAAACAGCAGCACCTTGACCGCGTTGCGGCGTTCGGGGCGGGTCTTGACGTCGATATAGCCGTGATCGGCGGTGGCGCGGATGGTGGCGGGCAGGTCCAGTTCCTGATCGGCACCGTGGCGCGCCCATTGGCGCAGGCGCTTCAGCGCGACCTTGATGTTGCGGGTGCCCAGTTCGATCCGATCGTCGAAATCGCGGAACTCGCGCTTGTCCCAGACCTTGACGGCGCGGCGGTGGCGGCTTTCGTCCTGGCCGATCCGCACGCCCTCGGGGTTGTAGCCATAGGCGCCGAAGGGTGACGTCCCCGCCGTGCCGATCCACTTGTTGCCGCCCTGGTGGCGGCCCTTCTGTTCGGCCAGCCGTTCGCGCAGCTTCTGCATCAGGGCGTCCAGGCTGCCCGAGCCTTGGATTTCGGCTTTTTCCGCATCGGTCAGCAATTTCTCGGCCAGCTTTTCCAGCCATTCGCGGGGCAGGGCCTGTTCGTTGACCAGTGCCTCGACCGGAATTTCATCCAACCCGGAAAATGTTTCCGAAAAGGCACGATCGAACCGATCCAGATGCCGTTCGTCCTTGACCAGAACCAGCCGCGACAGGTCATAGAACCCGTCCACCTGCCAGCCCGCGACGCCCGCCTGCATCCCGGCCATCAGGTCCAGCCATTCCCGCAGCGAAACCGGCACTCCGTGGCGGCGCAGACTGTCGAGGAATGGCAGGAACATCACGCCATCCGTTCGATGATGACGGTGATGAACAGCCCGACCATGGCCAGGACGACCGCAAAGGCCGCCGCGTATTGCAGGCGGTCAAGGCGGTTGCCGCCCAGCTTGGCGGCGCGGCGCCAACCCAGGAACGCGCCGATGACAAGGGCTGCGATGACGATCATGACGGGCCTTCCGGTTGATCCTTGTGTCCCCTGCAAATAGCGCCCCGCGCCCTGTGCCGCAACCGCCCTACTTGCCGCCCGCGACACCGCGCCCTAGCCTGCAGCCGGGGACAGGAGGACATGATGCAGGATCTGGGGACTTACGACTATATCATCGTCGGTGCGGGGTCGGCGGGATGCGTGCTGGCGAACCGGCTGTCGGCGGACCCCCGGATCCGCGTGCTGCTGCTGGAGGCGGGCGGCCACGACAACCGCTTCTGGGTGCATGTGCCGGTCGGTTATCTTTACGCGATGGGCAACCCCAAGCTGGACTGGTGTTATCAGACAGAACCCGAGCCGGGGCTGAACGGGCGGCGCCTGAACTATCCGCGCGGGCGGGTGCTGGGGGGATGTTCGTCGATCAACGGCATGATCTACATGCGCGGGCAGGCGGCCGATTTCGACCGCTGGCGACAGGCGGGAAACGTCGGCTGGGGCTGGAATGACGTGCTGCCCTATTTCCGGCGCAGCGAACGCCATTACGAACCCGCCTGCGACCTGCATGGCGATCAGGGCGAATTGCGGGTCGAACGTCAGCGGCTGAAATGGCCGATCCTGAACGCCGTGGCACAGGCGGCGCAGGAACTGGGCCTGCCGGAATGCCGTGATTTCAACTGTGGCGACAATGAAGGCGTGGGCTATTTCCCCGTCACGCAGCGGCGCGGTCTGCGCTGGAACGCGCGCAAGGCATTCCTGAACCCGGCCCGCGACCGCCCGAACCTGCGGATCGAGACCGACGCCCAGGTCGCCCGCCTGACCTTTGACGGGAGGCGCGTCACCGGCGTCGACATCACCCAGCATGGCGTTCTGCGTCATGCGCGGGCGGGGACCGAGGTGATCCTGTCCGCCGGGGCGATCAATTCCCCCGCCCTGCTGGAGCTGAGCGGCATCGGCCAGCCCGACCGGCTGGCGGCGCTTGGCATCGCGCCGCGCCACGACCTGCCCGGCGTGGGCGAGAACCTGCAGGACCATCTGCAACTGCGCACCGTGTTCCGCATTTCGGGCGCGCGGACGCTGAACGACCGCGCCGGCAGCCTGTGGGGCAAGGCGGGGATTGCGCTGGAATACGCGCTGCGCCGGACGGGGCCCATGGCGATGGCGCCCAGCCAGCTGGGAATATTTGCCAAATCCTCGGATCACTTCGCGACGCCGAACATCGAATATCACGTCCAGCCCCTGTCGCTGGACAAGTTCGGCGACCCCTTGCACGATTTTCCGGGGCTGACGGTGTCGGTCTGCAACCTGCGGCCCGAAAGCACGGGCCATTGCCATATCACCAGCGCCGATCCCGCAGCGGCCCCCGCGATCGCGCCGCGATACCTGACGACCGAAGTCGACCGGCAGGTGGCCATCGACAGCCTGCGCCATGCCCGCCGCCTGATGGCCACCCGCCGGATGGCCGAATTCGCCCCGCAGGAACTGAAGCCCGGTGCCCATCTGCAAAGCGACGCCGATCTAGCGAAAGCCGCGGCAGAGGTCGGGACCACCATCTTCCACCCCGTCGGCACCACCCGCATGGGCAGCGACCCGATGGCCGTCGTCGATGATCAGCTGCGCGTGCACGGGCTGGCCGGGCTGCGGGTGGTGGATGCGGGGGTGATGCCCTTCATCGTGTCGGGCAACACTCATGCGCCCGCCACGATGATTGCGGAAAAGGCCAGCGACATGATCCTGGCCGCAGGCCGGGACGGAGTGCGTCTGGCGGGCTGATCAGGCGGTCAGCATCCGGCGGAAGGCATGCCAGCTGTCCTTGGGGGTGCGGGCCATCGTGTCGTAATCGACATGGACCAAGCCAAAACGCGGCCCGTATCCCCAGCCCCATTCGTAATTGTCCAGAAGCGACCAATAGAAGAACCCGCGCAGGTCGACGCCCTGATCCATCGCGGATTTGCAGGCCCGCAGGTGGTCGGCGATGAACTGCACACGGCCCGTATCCGCCGTCACCAGATCGCCTTCCGCATGGGCCATGCCGTTTTCGGTGACGTAAAGCGGCAGGTCGCCGGTATGGTCGGTCTTGAGCCGGACCAGAAATTCCGACAGGCCCTCGGGGCGGATCTCCCAGTCCATCTGGGTCTTGGGCAGGGGGCCGGGAACGTCCCTGGCATTGGGCCACAGCCCCGGCGCAGGGGCGTTCAGGTGGCGGGTGTAATAATTCACCCCCAGCCAGTCCAAGGGCTGGGCGATGGTTGCCATGTCGTCTTGCCATCTATCGGGCAGATGGGGGCCGATGCCCTCCAATGCGGCCTCGGGATATCCTTGGCCCATGATGGCGCGGATGAACCACTGGTTATAAATGGCGTCCTGCACATCCGCCGCGCGACGGGCGCCGTCGCTGTCGTCGGCCGGGTGCTGGGTTTCGAAGTTCAGCACGATGCCCAGGTTCTTCGCCCCCGCCGCCCGCAGCGACTGCATGGCGGTGCTATGGGCCAGCAGCACGTGATGCATGGCGCGGCTGGCGGCGCGGATGTCGCGCAGGCCGGGCGCGTGATGGCCCAGGAAATGCGACAGCCAGGCCATGCACCACGGCTCGTTCAGCGTCGCGGCGCTGGCGATGCGGTCGCCGAGCCGGTCGTGGATGGTGGTGCAGAGATCGGCGAATTGCGCGGCCACGTCGCGGTTCTGCCAGCCGCCCTTGTCGGCCAGCGCGGCGGGCAGGTCCCAGTGGTGATAGGTCAGGAAGGGCTTCAGACCCCGTTCCAGCATGCCGTCCACCAAACGGTCATAGAAATCCAGCCCCTCGGGGTTCACCGTCACGCCGTCCGGCATCACCCGCGCCCATGAGGTCGAGAAGCGATAGGCATCGAACCCCGCATCGCAGATCAGGTCCAGATCCTGCGGCCAGAGGTTCAGGTGGTCGCAGGCGCGCGACCCGTTGCTGTTGTCGATGATGTTGCCCGGCGTGGCGGCGAAGGTATCCCAATGGGACGGGCCTGCGCCGCCTTGGGCCGAACCCTCGATCTGATAGGCCGAGGTGGCGGCGCCGAAGGTGAAATCGGCGGGGAAGTCGGAACGGGGTGGCAGCATCTGGTCTCTCCTCCTGCGGGCGGGTCATGCTGGCATGTTCCCGCGCCGCCTTGAAGGGGCCTTGAAGGGCCTAGATGCGGACGCCGCGCGGCCCGGTGAACTGACGCCAGATGAAGGTCCCGACAAAGATCGCCGTCAGGATGACGATGATTGTGGGGGCTGGGGCGCTGTCCAGCCAGAAGCTGGACCAGATGCCCAGCACGGTCGCGCCCACCGCGACGCCCACGGCCACCGCCATCATCGCCTGCAGGCGGCGCGTCAGCAGGAAGGCGATGGCGCCGGGCGCGATCAGC
The DNA here is from genome assembly GCF_003259195.1 of Paracoccus sediminilitoris. GTDB lineage: Bacteria > Pseudomonadota > Alphaproteobacteria > Rhodobacterales > Rhodobacteraceae > Paracoccus > Paracoccus sediminilitoris. The sequence goes on along the minus strand of NZ_QJPK01000001.1, from coordinate 542,726 downwards.
AGGCCCACCGACAGGATGATGCCGACCGAGGACAGCATCGCCACCACCGATGCCGCGATCATCGCCAGCATCCCGTAATGCAGCCAGCCGGTCGCCAGACCCGCAACCCGCGCCTGCACCGGATCGAAGGCCTGCACCGCGAAGTCGCGCCATTTCAGCACCAGCACCAGCGTCACGACAACCGCGATGGGCAGGGCTTGGGCAAAATCGGCGGGGCCGATGCCCAGGATGTTGCCGAACAGGATATGGTCCAGGTGGACATTGCTGGGCATGGCCGTGAACAGGATCAGCCCGACCGCGAACATCCCCGCCATGACGATGCCAAGCGCGGTGTCGGGCTTGATGCGGCTGTTGGCGTCCAGCCAGCCCGACGTCAGCGCGCAGATCATCCCGGCCACGAAGGCGCCGATGATCAGCGGAAAGCCAAGCGCATAGGCCAGAACGATGCCCGGCAGGACCGCGTGGCTGATCCCGTCGCCCATCAGCGCCCAGCCTTTCAGGACCAGGAAACAGCTGAGCAGGGCGGCGGGCACGGCGACGATGACCGCGATCATCAGCGCATCGGTCATCACCGGAAAGCTGAAGGGCAGAAGCAGCGCGTTCATGCGTGACCCTCCATCGCGGCGCGGGCGCGGCGGCGGGCGGCGCACAGCCCGTGGGTGGGTGCAAAGACGAAGGCCCCCAGGAACAGCAGCGTCTGCAGCGTCACGATGATGCCCCCCGGCGCGCCGTCCAGAAAGAAGCTGGCATAGGCCCCGATGGCCGATGTCAGCGCGCCGATGGCGACCGACAGCATGATCAGCCGCGGAAAGCGGTCGGTCAGCAGATAGGCCGTGGCCCCCGGCGTCACCACCAGCGCGATGACTAGAAAGGCACCCACCGTCTGCATCGCCGCCACCGTGGACGCGGCCAGCAGGGTGAAGAACAGCGCCTTCAGTCGTGCGGGGTGCAGACCCACGGTGCGGGCATGGCTTTCGTCGAAAAAGACCACCATCAGGTCGCGCCATTTGGCCAGCAGGATGATCAGGGATATGCCTCCGATCAGGGCCAGCTGCAGGATATCGGCAGGGGCGATGGCCAGGATGTTGCCCATGGTGATGGCCTGGATGTCCACCGCCACGGGGTTCAGCGATGCCATGAACAGCCCGATGCCGAAGAAGCCGGTGAAGATCAGCCCGATCACCGCATCCTGCTTCAGCCCCGTGCGGGTGTTCAGGAACAGCATCGCCAAAGCCGCCAGCCCGCCAGACAGGAACGCCCCAAGCGCGAAGGGCAGGCCCAGCATATAGGCCCCCGCCACGCCCGGCACGATGGAATGGGACAGGGCGTCGCCGATCAGGCTCCAGCCTTTCAGCATCAGATAGGCCGACAGGAAGGCGCAGACGCCGCCGACAAGGGCCGAGACCCAGATCGCCGTCGCCATGTAGCCATAGGTAAAGGGGGTCAGCAGCAGGTCCAGCATCAGCGCGACCCTCCGGTGCGGTGGTGCTGGTCGTCGTAGAAGATCAGCGGGCGTTCGTCATCGGTGAAGACATCGACGTTGCGCGCATCCGCGTCCTGATGCAGGTCGGTGCCGCCCAGCACGAAATGGCGCAACACGCCGCCAAAGGCGATGCGCAGGTTTTCCGGCGTAAAGGTGGTCTCGGTCGGACCCGACGCCAGCACGGTGCCTTTGACCAGCACCACGCGGTCGCAATATTCCGGCACCGAGCCGAGATCGTGGGTGGATACCAGCATCACCCGGCCTTCGTCGCGCATCTGGCGCAGCAGGGCGATGATGGCCTGTTCGGTCTGCACATCGACGCCGGTGAAGGGTTCGTCCAGCAGGATGACGCGGGCCTCTTGCGCCAAGGCGCGGGCCAGGAAGACGCGCTTCTTCTGGCCGCCCGACAGTTCGCCGATCTGGCGGTGGCGGTATTCGCCGATGCCCACGCGGGCCATGGCATCGTCGACGGCCTTGCGGTCGGCGGGTCTGGCGCGGCGCAGGAAACCCATATGCCCGTATCGGCCCATCATCACCACATCCTCGACCAGGACCGGAAAGGACCAGTCGACCTCCTCGGCCTGGGGGACGTAGGCGACAAGGTTTTGCGACAGCGCCTGCCGCACGGGCAGCCCCATGATCCGCACCAGCCCCGAGGCATGCGGCAGCAGGTCCATCAGCGCCTTGAACAGCGTCGATTTGCCCGCGCCGTTGACGCCCACCAGCGCGGTCACCGACCCTTGGGGCACCTCGAAGCTGGCATCGCCAAGCGCGGTATGGCCGTTGCGATAGGCCACCGTCAGGTCGCGCACCTGCAGGCCAAGGGTATCGGCGTCAATCATGGTCAAGCCCCGTGACGATGGTTTCGGATGTGACCCGCAGCAGGTCCAGATAGGTGGGCACCGGCCCATCGGCGGCCGACAGGCTGTCGACATACAGAACCCCGCCATAATCGGCGCCGGTTTCCTGCGCGATGCGGCGCGCGGGCCGGTCGGACACGGTGCTTTCAGAAAAGATGACCGGCGCCTTGGCCTGCCGGATGTTGTCGATCAGGCGGCGTACCTGCTGGGGCGTGCCTTGCCCGTCGGAATTGATCGGCCACAAGAACAGTTCCTGCAGGCCGAAATCGCGTGCCAGATAGGAAAACGCGCCCTCGGACGATACCAGCCAGCGGCGTTCGGGGGGCAGGGCGCGGGCGCGGTCTCGCAGGGGGCCGATGGTGTCGGCGATCTGCTGTTTGTAGCGGAGGGCATTGGCGCGATAGGCGTCGGCATTGTCGGGATCGACCCCGGCCAGCGCCGCCGCGATGTTGTCGACATAGATCTGCGCCGAATCCAGCGCCATCCAGGCATGCGGGTTCGGCAGCCCGTCGTAATCGCCCCCCTGGATAGAAACGGGCGTGACCCCGTCCGACAGGGTCGCCACCGGCACATCCCCAATCCGTGCCAGGAACCGCTGCGCCCACAGGTCCAGGTTCATCCCGTTGACCAGGATGACATCGGCATCGGCGATGCCGATGATGTCGCCCGGCGTCGGCTGGTAATTGTGGATGTCGGCCCCCGGCGGGGTGATCGAATTCACCTGCGCCAGATCGCCCGCCACGTTGCGGGCCATGTCGGCCAGGATGGTAAAGCTGGTGGCGACCTTCAGCTGTTCGGCCTGGGCTGTGACAGGCAGGCAAAGGGCCAGGGCGGTCAGGAAACGGAACATGGGTCTCTCCTCGGGGACCGTTATCTGCAAATCATTCGCAACTGTCAACAGTTGAGAACCAGTTGCAACTGATGCGCGCCTGCGGCAGGATGGCTCCATGACGGGACGAGCCACGAAACTGGAACAGGCGCTGCGGCAGGCGGGCGTGCGGGTGACGCGACAGCGGGCGGCGCTGCTGCGGGTGATCGCTGCGGCGGACGACCACCCCGACGCCGCCGAACTGCATGCGCGCGCGGTGACGGCGGGGGCGGGGGTGTCGCTGGCTACCGTCTATCGCACGCTGACCACGCTGCAGGCGCAGGGGGTGATCGACAAGCTGGAATTCCAGGGCGAACCCGCCCGGTGGGAGGCTGCCGACCAGCGCCACCACGACCACATGATCGACGTGGACAGCGGCGAGGTGATCGAATTCACCAATGACCGCATTGAACGCCTGCAGGCGGAAATCGCTGCGGAAATGGGCTATGATATCGTGCATCACCGGCTGGAACTCTATGTCCGGCGGCGCTGAGATGCGGGTCTTCGACAAGATCATCTCGGACCGGGGATCGCGCTATGCGGTTTCGGGGGCCGAGGTGGCGGATGCGGCCCAGATCAAGCAGGTGCTGTCCGAACTGCGCCGCAACAAGCGTTTCGCCAAGGCCACGCATCACAGCTGGGCCGCGGTTCTAGAGGACGGCCCCCTGAAAGAGGATGACGGCGAAAGCGGCGCGGGCGCGCTGATCCTGCAGATGCTGGAGCGGGCCGAACTGCGCGATCACGTGGTGATCGTCACGCGATGGTATGGTGGCAAGCATCTGGGGGGCGACCGGTTCCGGCATGTGATCGACGCGGTGCGTCACTATCTGCGCGAAACCGGCCACAAGGATGGCTGACCCCGCGCAGGTGCGCGGGGCCGGGGATATCAGGGCTTGAACATGATCTTGCCGTCGCGGCCGGGCGTGGTCGCGGCATTCACGGCCTCGGTGGCTTGATCCAGACCGAAATCGCCGCCCGAAGGCAGCTTCAGCTTGCCGTCCATGACCAGGCCGATCAATTCGCCGAACATGCGCTGGGCATCCTGCGGCTTGGTCGCCTCCATCACCTTGGCGCCCCAGAAGCCCTTGACCGTCAGCTGCTTGAAGATCAGCTGGCTGCCCGGCATCGGCAGGGTGCCGCCATCGGCGCTGCCGAAGGTAACCAGCAATCCGTCCTGGCCCAGCAGGTCGACCAGACCCGGGACCACGTCGCCGCCGACCGAATCGATGGCGGCCCGTGCGCCGTCCTGCCCGATGATCCTGCGGGCCTGGTCGATCCAGTCGTCATCATCGGTCGAGACGATGTCGGTGATGCCCATCCGGGCCAATTCCTCGGCCGCACCCTTGCGGCGGACCAGGTTCAGCAGGCGGATGCCGCGCTGTTCGGCCAGGACGGTCATGATCTTGCCGACGGCGCCGTTGGCAGCGGTCTGGACGACCCGGTCACCGGCCTCGACGTTCAGGAATTCCAGCAGCGTGATGGCGCTGAAGGGCATGGCGATCAGCTGGGCCGCGGCTTCGTCCGGCATTTCCTTGGGGATAGGGATGACGGCTGCAGCCTTGGCCAGCGCGTATTCGGCCCAGGACCCGGCCAGGCCCGCGGCGGCGACTCGCTTGCCGGTCAGTTCGGGGTCTACGTCGCGGCCGACGGCCACGACGATGCCGACGGCCTCGCTGCCGCCGGTCGCGGGCAGGTCGGGGCGGACGCCGTATTGGCCCTTGATGGTCCACAGGTCGTGATTGTGGATGGGGGACATGATCACGCGCAGCAGGACCTGACCGGGGCCGGGTTCGGGCCGGTCGGTGTCGGCCATGCCCAGAACCTGGGCCGGGTCGCCGAATTCGTCGTATCTGATGGCGCGCATCTCTTCTGTCCTTTCAGGATGTGATCTGCACCCCACGTGGGAAGCCTGCTTCCTATTCGCCAGAGGGCGGGAATAACTTCGCCGTCATGTCCAGCCGCGCCAGCTTGCGCGCCTGCAGCCGTGCCAACTGGTCCAGCACTTGGTTGGTCGGCAGGCCCGCGCCGCGGTATTTGCGCCACAGCTTCAGGCAGGATGCGGGCGACCATGGCAGATCGGCATGGGCCAGCCAGCGGCGCAGGGGCGGGGGCAGGGCGTCGAAATCGGCCATGGGGTCCGTGCTGCGGCGCGTCAGGCGGATGGACGTGCGGCCCAGATTGCCGGGCGTGAGGGGGCTGGAAGAGGTCATTTGGGCCTTCAGACTGTCATGCATCAAAATCGTTATTTTATAACATAACGCATGGCAAGTCCAGCTTGTGCATCCGCTTGCACCATTGACGACCCGCGCGGCATCGGTCATGCCCCGCACATGCTGCGTATAGATGACATCACATATAACGTGCAGGGCCGTCCCCTGTTTGTCGGGGCCTCGGCCTCTATCCCCGAAGGCCACAAGGTGGGTCTGGTCGGGCCGAACGGGGCTGGCAAGACGACGCTGTTCCGGCTGATCCGGGGTCAGCTGGCGCTGGATGGCGGGCAGATCAGCCTGCCCACGCGCGCCCGGATCGGGGGCGTCGCGCAGGAATCGGCCGCCACCGATCGCAGCGTCCTGGACACCGTGCTGGACGCGGATGAGGAACGCACCGCGCTTTTGGCCGAAAGCCACACCGCGACGGACGCCCACCGCATCGCCGACATCCAGACCCGCTTGACCGACATCGACGCCTGGTCCGCCGAGGCCCGGGCTGCGACGATCCTGGACGGCCTGGGCTTTTCGACCGCCGACCAAGCGCGACCGACCAGCGATTTTTCGGGTGGCTGGCGGATGCGCGTCGCGCTGGCGGGGGTGCTGTTCGCGCAGCCCGACCTGCTGCTGCTGGACGAACCGACGAACTATCTTGACCTGGAAGGGGCGCTGTGGCTGGAAAGCTATCTGGCGCGCTATCCCCATACCGTCATCATCATCAGCCACGACCGTGGCCTGCTGAACCGGGCCGTGGGCCACATCCTGCATCTGGAAAACAAGCAGCTGACGCTTTACACGGGCGGCTATGACAGCTTCACCCGCATCCGTGCGGAAAAGCGCGCCCTGCTGGCCGCCGAGGCCAAGAAGCAATCCGAACGCCGCGCCCATCTGCAAAGCTTTGTCGACCGCTTCGGCGCCACGGCCAGCAAGGCGCGCCAAGCCCAGGCCCGCGTCAAGATGCTGGCCAAGATGGAGCCGATCACCGCCCCCGAGGAAGCCAAGTTCCACCGCTTCACCTTCCCCCAGCCCGAGGAACTGTCCCCGCCCATCGTTGCGATGGAGGGTGTCTCGGTGGGTTACGGCGACCGCGCCGTGTTGCAAAAGCTGCACCTGCGGATCGACCAGGATGACCGGATCGCGCTGCTGGGCCGGAACGGACAGGGCAAATCGACGCTGTCGAAGCTGTTGGCGGAACGGCTTGGGACCATGTCGGGGCACATCACGCGGTCGAACAAGCTGCGCGTGGGCTATTTCGCCCAGCACCAGGTCGACGAACTGCATCTGGACGAAACGCCGCTGGATCACATCCGCAGCCTGCGCCCGAATGAAGGTCAGGCCAAGCAACGCGCCCGCCTGGCCGGTTTCGGCCTGATGGAGGCCCAGGCCGAGACGCTGGTCCGTCAGCTGTCGGGTGGCCAGAAGGCCCGCCTGTCGCTGCTGATCGCCACAATCGACGCGCCGCATCTGCTGATTCTGGACGAACCGACCAACCACCTGGACATCGAATCTCGCGAGGCCCTGTCCGAGGCGCTGAACGATTACACCGGCGCCGTGGTGCTGGTCAGCCACGACATGCACCTGCTGGGGCTGGTGGCCGATCGCCTGTGGCTGGTCAAGGACGGCAATGTCGGCCCCTATGAGGGCGATCTGGATGATTACCGCAAGTTCCTGCTGACAGGCGACGCGCCCGCCAAGCCGGCCGCCGAAGCCGCGAAACCCGCCCCCAAGCGCCCGTCCCGCGACGCGGTGCTGGGCCTGCGATCCGAGGTGCGCAAGGCCGAGGAGCGTGTCCAGAAGCTGACCGACATGATGGGCAAGCTGGACGTCAAGCTGGCCGACCCGAACCTGTATCACGACCCCTATGAGGCCAAGAAATGGGGCGCCAAGCGCACCGAGGCCGTCAAGGCGCTGGCTTTTGCGGAAGAACTGTGGATGACTGCGTTGGAGAAACTGGATCGGGCCGAAAAGGGCTAGGCGCTGTTGCGAAAATGCGCCTACCTGCGGTTGCGTCCATGTGGGCGGTTGTGCCGATGCGGTTTCAGCACCTAATAGGGGGAAACGCCCTCTCAGCCCGTGGAATCGCCCGATGAAATACGCCTTGGCCCTTGCCATCCTGATTGCAACCCCGCTGCATGCGCAGGATTTCGGCACGTCCGGGGGGCGCACCTTCTCGGCCGATCTGGGGCTGGGCGCGTCTTACGGTCCCGATTATCCGGGTTCCGATGACGGCGAGGCCGCCCCGTGGATCATCTGGCGCAATGCCGGCTTCGGCACGCCCGGCGGCGATCAGGCGCAAGGCTTCTCCATCGCCCCGTCCTTCGGCACCGAGGGTGAGCGCGAAAGCGACGACAATGATGCTCTGGCAGGTCTGGACGACATCAACCGCGCCTACGAGCTGGGCCTGCGGGTCAGCTATGGCGCAGGTCCGGTCACGGCCTATGGCAGCCTGCGCCGCGGCTTTGACGGCCATGAGGGCCTGACCGGCGAGGTCGGCGCGAAATACCGCACCGATCTGAGCGACCGCGTCACCCTGTGGTCGGGCGCCGAGATCGGCTATGGCAACGACAAGTACAACAACACCTATTTCGGCGTGACGGGCGACGAAAGCGCGGCCAGTGGTCTGGACGCCTATGCCCCCGGTGGCGGCATCAACGAAGCTGCCATCACTTTCGAAGCGCGCTATGAGTTGAATGAAACCACCGCCCTGCTGGGCGAAGTGCGTTACGGCAAGCTGATCGGCGACGCCGCCGATTCGCCGGTCGTGCAGGAGGAATACCAGCCCTCGCTGCGCTTGGGCGTGACGCGCCGCTTCTCATTCGGCTTCTGATCGGGCGACATGACGGATGGGGAACGGGGGCGCCTTGCGGCAGCCCCCGTTTTTCGTTTCAGCCTCCGGCGCGCACCCAGCAGCTGACCTGCTGACCCGGGCGCATCGGGACCAGCGACGGCCTGTCGGTGGCGCAGCGCGCCTCGCGGATCGGACAGCGGGTGACGAAGGGGCAGCCCTTGGGCGGGTCGATCGGGCTGGGCAGATCGCCCTCCAGCAAGATCGTGCGGCGGTTTCGTTCGGCACGCGGATCGGGCTGCGGCACCGCCGACAGCAGCGCCTGCGTATAAGGATGTTCGGGACTGTCGAACAGTGTCGCGGTGTCGGCGATCTCGACGATATGGCCCAGATACATGACCGCGATCCGGTCAGCCAGATGGCGCACCACCGACAGGTCATGCGAGATGAACAGCAGCGCCAACCCCAGGTCCTGCTGCAATTGCAGCAGCAGGTTCAGAATCTGCGACTGGATGGACACGTCCAGTGCCGAGACCGGTTCGTCGCAGACGATCAGCTTGGGCTGATAGGCCAAAGCCCGCGCGATGACGACCCTCTGCCGCTGGCCCCCCGACAATTCATTCGGAAAGCGGTCGCGCTGCGACGGGTTCAGCCCGACCAGCGCCATCACCTCGGCCACGCGGGCGCGGCGATCGGCGGCGGGGACGCCCTGGATGGACAGCGGTTCCTCGATCGACTGGCCGATGGTGCGCTTGGGGTTCAGCGCCGAGACCGGGTCTTGGAAGACCACCTGAAGGTCGCGCCACTGGGCGGCGCGTTCGGCGCGCGTCAGGCTGGCCATGTCGCGGCCTGCAAATTCGATCCGCCCCGCCGTGACCGGGTTCAGCCCCAGGATGGCGTTGCCCGTCGTGGATTTGCCGCAGCCCGATTCGCCGACGATCGCCAGGGTTTCCCCCGCAGCCACATCGAACGAGACCCCATCGACGGCCTTGACCACCGATTTCGGCTTGCCGAAGCCTTCGCCTGCGACGGGGAAATGCACCTTCAGGTCGGTGACGCGCAGCAGCGGCCTGTCGTTATCGGTCATGGTCGATCATCCCTGCTACCTGGTCGGAATGCCAGCAGGCCGCAAGATGGCCGGGAGCCTTGGGCTCCAGCGGCGGCGACTGCAGGCAGTGGTCGCTGGCCAGCGGGCAGCGGGTCCGGAACCGGCAGCCCTGCGGCCAGTCGTCATGGTCGGGCACCGTTCCCGGGATGGAGAACAGAGGCTTCTTGCGCGGGCTGTCCAAGCGCGGGATCGTCGCCAGAAGCATGCGCGTATAGGGATGGGCGGGGGCGTCGAACAGGTCGTCCACATCGGCCTGTTCCACGATGCGCCCGCCATACATGACGCAGACACGGTCGGCCAAGGCCGCGACGACGCCCAGATCATGGGTGATGAAAAGGATCGCGGTCCCCGTCCGTTCGCGCAGCTGCCGCATCAGTTCCAGGATCTGCGCCTGGATGGTCACGTCCAGCGCCGTCGTCGGTTCATCGGCGATCAGCAGCTCTGGCCGCGCGATCAGCGCCGAGGCGATCATCACCCGCTGGCACATCCCCCCCGACAGCTGCGAGGGCAATTGCCGGGCGCGCTTTTCCGGTTCCGGGATGCCCACGTCACGCAGCATGTCTATCGCGCGGGACCACGCGGTCCTTGCATCCGCCTTGCCATGCGCCACCAGGCTTTCGCCCACTTGCGCGCCGACGCTCAGCAGCGGGTTCAGCGAGGCGACAGGTTCCTGAAAGATCATGCTGACCTGCTGGCCGCGCAGCGCACGCATGGCGGCCTCGGTGGTGTGATCGACCTGCTTGCCCGAAAGGCTGATGGTGCCGCCCGCGTGACGCAGCTTGCCCCCCAGAAGCCCCATGACCGAAAGGGCGGTCAGGCTTTTGCCTGATCCGCTTTCGCCCACCAGTGCCACGATCTGGCCGGGCTGGACGGTGATGTCCACGCCGTCGATGACCTTGTGGGGACCGACCTGCACCTGCAGGCCGGTAATCTGCAGCGTCGGCTCAGTCATGCGGCACCACAGTTTCACTGGCGCAGGCGGTCCAGGGGCTGACCGGATGGGCCATGCCCGTGCGCCGTCCCGACGCCGGGTCCAGCATGACCGCCGATGGGATCGAGAAATTGACCGGGTGCAGCCCGTTCGGCGCCATCCTGACCGGGTAATGCTGACCCACGGCGGCGGCCACTCCGTCTGGGGCCGCGGTATCGACCGTCACCGTTGGGGTGCTGGCATCGATGCGAGGGGCGTGAAAGGCCTCCTCCAGCGACATGCCGCGGTCCAGCACATAGGACACCAGCTGGGTGATCGCCGGAAAGATCTGCCGCCCGCCCGCCGCGCCGATGGCCATGACCGGACGACCATCACGGGTCAGGATGGTGGGGCACATGTTCGCCAGCGGGCGCGCGTTCGGGGCGATGGCATTGGGCGTTCCCGGTCGCGGGTCGAACCACATCATGCCGTTGTTCATCAGGATGCCCGCCGTGGGCAGCGTCACCTTGGACCCGAAGCGCGACAGAAGCGTGTTCGTCAGCGATACCATGTTGCCCGCGGCGTCCACGACCGACAGGTGGCTGGTGCAATCCTTGCCGCCACGCCCGCCATGGCCCATGGTCTTCAGCCGGTGTTCATAGGCGGTCCGGATGGCGCGGGCATAGGCGGCGGCGGCCTGTGCATCATCCCCAAGCGACGCCTTTTCGCGCAACATGGAAAAACACTCCAACATGGTGGGGCCGCCGCAAAGTTCTCCTACCACATGGATGTCATGGCCTGCATAGGCGATGCTTGCGGCGCTGCTCCAGATCGGGCGATAGCCCGCCAGATCGGCGGCCGTCAGTTGGGACCCGCCCTGCTGCAAATCACGGACCAGGCCCTGCGCCACTTCGCCTTCATAGAAATCGCGGGCGCCGGCCTGGGCCAGGCGGCGTAGGGTGGCGGCCTTGGCGGGCATCGGGCGATGGGTCTGGGTTCCGCTGTTCAGGGGTTTGCCGTCCTGCAGGAACAGGGCCGCGGAATGGTCGAACCGCGCCAGCCCCCGCGCGTCGATGGCCAGGCACAGCGAGGTGAACCAGTCGACCAGCATCCCACGCTCTGCCAATGCGATGGCCGGTTGCAAGGCGTCGTGCCACGAGAGGGTGCCATGGCGGGCCAGAGCGTCGGACAGGCCTGCGATGGCGCCGGGGATGCAGATCGAGGGATAGCCGATCAGGTTGCGGTCATCCTTCACGGCGGGCCAATCGAACCAGTCGCCATCCTTGCCGCCGACCAGCGGGTAATCCGCGGGGGTGAAATTCTCTCCGGCGCGGACATTGAAGTCCAGGCTTTCGACCGGGCCGCCCTGCGCATCCGCCCACAGCATCAGCCCGCCACCGCCGATCCCGCTGAGCCAAGGTTCGACGACCGACAGGACCAGGGCCGCGACGACGGCCGCATCCATGGCATTGCCGCCATTGCGCAACACCTGGGCTCCGGCCTCTGCGGCTTCGAAATGCTGGCAGGCAATGATACCGCGATCGGAAGCGACCTGTGGCTTGCGGATGGTCCAGTTCTGCATCAGGCGTCCTTCCATGCGGGATGTTTCAGCGGGCTTTCGGGCAGCGATGCCGTCAGCGCGTCGCGTTCCGGCGCATGGGCACGGTGATACGCGGCCAGTTCGCCCGCAGTGGCGATCCAGATGTCGGGCGAGGCGGTGACATGGCCCAGCAGCTTGTCCAGCATCTGCGCACGAACGGCCTTGCCCGATATCCAGTCATGCACCGTCAGCATCATCAGTGTTCCATAGCGCCGGCTGGCCTGCAGTTCCTCGGTCCAGGCGCGGTACACGGCATCGGTGCCCAAGGGCGGGCCCATGTCACCGCCGCCGCCCAGAAACTTGAAGAAGATCGCGTCATCGGTGGACCAGCTGACGGGGATCTGGGTCACGCCATCGACGCTGTGGGGGGTTTCCAGCCCCATCAGGGACGAATCATAAAGGTCCAGCCTGCGGCATTCGGCCAGCATATACGGCGTCATTTCCCATGCAGGTGACCGAAAGCCCCGCGGCGTCTGGCCGGTCTGGGCCTGGAACAGCCCGATTGCGCCCTCCAGGAAATGCGTGAACTGGTCGTCCGAGACCTGTGCGACCAGTTCATGGAAATATCCGTGCAGCCCGACCTCGTGGCCTGCATCGACCAGCGCGGGCAGCATCCAGGGATGGGTTTCGGCGACGATGGCGGGAACGAAGAAGCTGCCCTTGATGCCATGCGCCGCCAGCAGCGCCGCGATGCGCGGAATGCCGATGCGCGGTCCGAAACTGCGCTGTTCATGATGGCCCAGCAGGCGCGGCATGTCGGCCCGATTGGCCCAGAGCCAGGGCGCATGCGCATCCACATCCACCGAAAAGCAGAAGGCCGAAGCCTTGCCCTGGGGCCAAGGATAGGCGGGCTCGGGGGACAATGCGGTCATAGCGGCGTCTTCTTGTCCTGAAAGACGTCCAGCGTCCCGATGGAATTGCCGCCATCGACGGTCAGCGTGGTCCCGGTGACATAGCTGGCGAAATCGCTGGCCAGGTACATCGCGGCCGGTCCGATATCATCCATGCTGGTGACCCTGCCCAGGGGGATCGCGCGGGTCACGCGGTCGACATGTTCCTGCGACAGCTTGCTGACAGAGGACCCGGCGCTGAAGCCCGGTTCCAGCGCGTTGACCCGGATGCCGAACTGCGCCAGTTCCTGCGCCATGCCCTTGGTCAGACGGTCCAGCGCCGACTTGGAGATGCAATAGGGGGCGGCCGTCAGGCGCATCTTGCGCGACGCCCCCGACCCGATATTGATGACGCTGCCCTTGCGGCCATCCGCGATCATCTGCTTGGCGAAACCTTGGGTCAGCACGAAGGGCGCGCGGAAGTTCACGTCCATCATGCGGTCCCAATCCTCGATCTGCATGTCCAGCATGAAATGGCTTGGATAGATGGCCGCATTGTTGATGACGATGTCGGGGGCGCCCCATGCCCGCCCGACGGTTCCGATCAGCGCCAGCATGTCGGGGGTCGAGGTCAGGTCCGCCGCCACCGCCATGGAACCCGGCACGTCAAGCTCTGCCAGCAGCTGGTCCAGCGCGTCCTGATCGCGATCGGTCACGCAGATCCGCGCCCCTGCGGCCGCAAAGGTCTGCGCAAGGCCGCGCCCGAAAAGACCGGCCGCGCCGGTGATGACGACGCCCTTGCCGTGGTAATGATCCTTGAAATCCATGATCCGCCTAACGTGATTTTGGGTTGAGATATTCGCTGAGGCGGTCCCCGATCAGGTTCACCGACAGCACCAGAAGGAACAGGCAGATCCCCGGAAAGGTGGCAATCCACCACGCGCTGGTGACATAGTTGCGCCCCACGCTGAGCGTGGCACCCCAGCTGGGGGTGGGGGGCTGCACGCCAAGGCCCAGAAAGGACAGCCCGGCCTCGAACAGAACCATCAGGCCGAATTCAAGCGTCGCGATGACGGCCATGGCGGCGATGATGTTGGGCAGGATGTGGCGCAGCAGGACACGCGGCCAGCTGGCCCCCATGGCGCGGGCCAGCCGAACATAGGGCATGTTCGCCACCGACAGGGTCTGCCCATAGGCTACGCGCGCGTATCGCGGCCAACGGGTCAGCGCCAGGACCAGAATGACGTTGACGAAGCCTGGCCCCAGCACCGCGACTGTGATGATCGCCAGAAGGATGGCGGGGATCGACAGGAAAATGTCGGCCAGCCGCATGATGACGGCTTCCGTCCAGCCGCGCAGATAGCCCGCCGCCATGCCGAGCGTCGTCCCGACTACGCCCGACAGAACCACCGACAACAGCGCCACCGACAGCGACACCCGCGCGCCATAGATGATGCGGCTCAGAAGGTCGCGCCCCAGCTCGTCCGAGCCCAGCAGGTAGAGGATTCCCCGCGCTTCGGTTCCCGGCGGCTTCAGGCGGCCCAGCAGGTTCTGCGAATTGGGGTCGTTCGGGGCGAGCCAGGGCGCGAAGATTGCGGCAAGTACCAGCGCGACCAGCACCAGCGAGAATGGCCCGACGACCCGGTATCCGCGGCCGATGCGGCCGAGGAGGCGTGTTGCAATGTCGGTCATGGGCGCGTCCCTCCCAGACGGATGCGCGGATCGACCACGGTATAGAGGATGTCAGCGGCAAAGTTCACCGCGATGGTGACGAAGGCGCCCAGCAACACGACGCCCTGCACGACGACGAAATCGCGGCTGGCAATGGCTTCGACCGTCAACTGGCCAAGGCCGGGCCAGGCAAAGACGGTTTCGACGATCACGGCACCCGCCAGCAGCTGCGAGATTTCAAGCGCGGTCACGCTGATGACTGGGATGACCGAATTACGCAGCAGGTGATGGGTGACCAGCCGCCCCGTACCGACGCCGCGGGCGCGGGCGCTGCGGATGTAATCCTTGGACAGTTCGTCCAGCACCGCGCTGCGGGCAATGCGGGCATAGGTCGCCATCGAGAGCAGCCCAAGCGCGATCGAGGGCATGATCAGATGCTGCAACGACCCCGTCCCCGAGGGTGGCAGCCAGCCCAGCCAGACGCCGAAGACCATGATCATCATGATCCCGCTCCAGAAGGTCGGCATGCTCTGGGCGGCCAGCACCAGCCCCATCAGGGCGCGGGTGATGGCAAAGCGACGCCCAAGCGCAAGGATCAGCCCGACGGGCAGGCCGATCACCAGCGCGACGATCAGCGCGCCCCCCGCCAGTTGCAGCGTATAGGGCAGCCGTGAGGCGATGATCGTCGTCACCTTGACGTTCTGCACGAAGGACCGGCCCAGGTCGAAATGGGCCATGTCCCACAGAAAGCGCCCGTATTGGACCAGCAGAGGCTGATCCAGCCCAAGCGTGCGGCGCATCGCCTCGATATCGGCCTGGGTCGCGTTTTCTGGGACCAGCAGATAGGTCGGATCGCCGGTCAGACGCTGGATGAAGAAGACCAGCGTCATGACCCCGAACAGCGCGATCAGCGCTTGGCCGATCCGTTTGACGATGAACAGCGGCATGGCGCGGCCTTACTCGGACCAGGTCATGCGGTTCAGGAACAGGCTTTCATTCGCCGTCGGCGTCCATTCCAGCTTGTCCGACGCCCCATAAAGCGCCACCGCCTGATACAGCGGCAGGATATAGCGCTGTTCCGCGACGCGGTCCTGAATGCGGGCATAGGCGTCCATGCGCTGGCCCTCGTCCAGGGTGCCGCGGGCCTCCTCCAGCATGGCGTCCAGTTCGGGATCGTCCACCCGCGACCAGCTGGAGGTCGAATGCAGCAGCGGGAAGATCACGCCGTCCACGTCCTGACAGGCACAGGACCATCGGCCAAAGCCCAGGATCGGACGCTTGCTGCGGTCTTCCTGACGGCTGTCGCCCAGATAGGTTGCCATGTCCACCATGTCGATCGAAGCGTTGAAGCCCACATCCGACAGCATCTGCTGCAACGCCTGGACAATGCGCTGGTCGAAGACGGGGGACGTCTTGATGATCATCGGTTCCTGCCCGGCCTCGCCCTTGGCCTCGACGATCTTGCGCGCGGCTTCGGGGTCATAGGGGATCGGCGCGACATCGGGGACATATCCGAAATGCGCGGGCGTCGCCATCTGGTCCAGCACCTGTTCGCCGCCGCCCAGAATGCCCTGGACGATGCCTTCGCGGTCGATGGCCATGGCGACGGCCTTGCGCATCTCGGGGTCGTCCAAGGGCGCGCGCTGCGTGTTCAGGCCCATGAAGCCGATGCGTTCGCTTGGCGCCGACAGCACCTGCACGCCCGATGCCGATTGCAACTGCATCACCTGGTCGCTGTCCAGCGACACGACCAGATCCGCCGTTCCCGCCCGCAGGTTCGCCACCCGGGTCGAGGCGTCGGGCACCGCCTTGAAAGCCACCTGTTCGAACGGGCCCTTGTCGCCCCAGTAATCCGGGTTCACGTCCAGGATCACCTCGACCCCGCGCCGCAGGCTGTTGAACTTGTAGGGACCGCTGCCGACGGGGGCCTCGTTGAAGGCCTCTGCGCCGATCTCCTCGACGATGTGCTGCGGCACGATCGACAGGTTCACCAGCTGCGCCAGCAGGACCGGATAGGGGCTGGCGGTGGTCAGCACCACCGTGCGGTCATCCTTGGCCACCGCATCGGTGATCGAGTTGAACTGACCCAGCTGCGGACTGCCCAGTTCGGGATCGGTGATCCGCTTTACGGAAAACGCCACGTCCTTGGCGGTCAGGGGCGTGCCGTCGTGGAAGGTGATGCCTTCGCGGATGGTCATTTGCAATTCGGTATTCGACAGCTGTTCCCAGCTTTCTGCGACCTGCGGCGCGATCTTGCCCGCATCGTCACGTGTCACCAAATTGTCGAAGATGTTGCGATAGACGTAATAGCTGTCAGGGTTCCACTGCATATGCGGATCCAGCGACGAAGGTTCGTTCACCAGATCCACCGTGAAATCGACGGCCATGGCCGGGACGGCTGCGGCCAAGCTCAGCGTCAGCGCGGTTGCGGCGCGCGCCAGGGTCATGCGGAATGTCATTTTATCCTCACGGTTGGGGTGGGGGCGTCCTTGCCCGCATCCGGGCGGGAAAATGCCGTCATGGCGGTCTTGGTGCCGCCTGGGGCAGGGGTCAGTTCCAATTCGTTGCGGGTCTGCATCAACCCGTCGGCCGCGAAATCGCGGAAGGCCTGCTGGTCCGCGCGGCAGGCCCGCGCCAGCGCGTCTGCATCGCCGCGGATCAGCGCATCGCAGAGGCCCGCCATGTCGGTGGCAGGCAAGCGCGCCCCGGTCGTCATTTCCAGGAAGCGGCGAATGCGGTCGGCGTTGTCCCACAGCGTCGACAGCAGTTGGCCGATCAAGGGATTGATGCGGTCCGCCGCCAGATCGCGCGCCATGCGCTCATAGCTGCGCAGGCTGTCGCGGGCGGCAGGTTCGGCCCGGTCGCGAAGAGTGGCGGCGATGGCAGCCAGTTCCTGCAGGCGATCCTTGTCGCGGGATGTCAGATCGGCATCGGCCAGCGCACCTTCGGCAAAGGCGATGGCGTGAAGCACCTGCCCGATATGGGCCCCGGTCATCGGCAGCACCCGCCAGCCAAGCCGCGGAATCGCCAGCATCAACCCCTGCGTCGACAGCTTGGCCAACGCCGACCGTGTTGCGGCCCGTCCCAGCCCGAAACGGTCGGCCAGATCGGCTTCTGTCTCGGTCGTACCGGGGGGCAGTTGGCAATGCAGCACCGCCAGCCGCAGCCGTTCTTCGGCCAGATCGGATTTCTGACGGGGCAGCAGCGGATCCGGCGCGGGGGTAAAGGGGGAATGCGGGTCAAACATGAACATGTCCTGATTGTCTTAAAGACATGTTCAACGACGTTTCCTGAGATGTCTATAAAAAACGGGCACCATTAGACCACAGCCGTGAAGACTGCCATCATTTTCAGCGCGCTTTCGACGGCCAGTGCTAGGATGTTGAAGATGTGGCGACCCCGGGAGGACTTGAACCCCCAACCCCAGACTTAGAAGGTCCGTGCTCTATCCAGTTGAGCTACGGGGCCGCTTGGCGATCCGCGGGGGATCGCAGGTGGTGTTTAGCGCTCTTCGGCGGGGCTTTCAAAGCCATATTGCGTGCTGGGCGCCGTCACGGCAGCGCGCGTGTCATGAAGACCGAATTGGGGTCGGGGCGGTAATCGGCGAAGGGCGGGCATTCGCTGAAGCCCGCGCGCGTGTAAAGCCCGCGCGCCGCGACGAAGGTCGGCTGGACGCCTGTTTCAAGTGACAGCCGGGTCAGACCATTGGCCAAGGCATGATCAACCAGATGGTTCAGCATCATCCGCGACAGGCCGCGGCCGCGGTGTTCGGCCAGGACATGCATGGATTTCAGCTCTCCGTGGCCCTCACCGTGGTCCTTCAGCGCGCCCATCGCCATGGGCGTGCCGTTGTCGCGGATGACGAAGAAGGCGATCGAGGGATGCGCCAGCCCCGAAGCCGGCAGCATGTGGATCGATTCGGGCGGGGTGTCGGCCTGCATGTCGGCGGTGTGGCGCTGGAACAGCAAGTCCAGATCGGCGCCGAGCGGGCTTTCGCGATGGATGGTCGGGGTCATTCAGGCAGCCTTTCGTGGTGCCCGGCGCGCGGGATCGGTCCTGCGCACCGGGCGATGTTCCCGGTTACAGAACCTTGTCGAAGACGGGCCGCAGGCGGTCAAGCGTGCCGTCCACGTCCTTCAGCTTGTCCAACCCGAAGAGCCCGATGCGGAAGGTCGAGAAACCGTCCCCTTCCTCGATGGCCAAGGGCACGCCGGCGGCGATCTGGGTACCCTGGGCGGCGAAGGCCTTGCCCGACTTGACCTGCGGATCGTCGGTATAGCTGACGACGACGCCCGGTGCCTGAAAGCCCTGCGCCGCCACCGATGCGATGCCGCGTTCGGCCAGTTCGGCACGGACGGCACGGCCAAGCGCCCATTGCGCGTCTCGGGCGGTTTCCAGCCCGAAATCCATGGTCTCCTGCATCGCATCGCGCAGGCCCAGCAGGGCGTCGGTGGGCATGGTGGCGTGATAGGCGTGGCCGCCATCCTCATAGGCCTTCATCATCGCGCGCCATTTCTTCAGGTCCAGCGCGAAGCTGTCGCTGGTGGTGGTGGCCAGCCGTTCCGCGGCGCGTTCCGACATCATCACCAGCCCCGCCGCAGGGGATGCCGACCACCCCTTTTGCGGGGCCGAGATCAGCACGTCGACGTTGGTGGCCTTCATGTCCACCCAGATGGCGCCCGAGGCGATGCAATCCAGCACCATCAGCGCGCCGACCTGATGGGCGGCATCGGCCATCGCGGTGATGTAATCGTCGGGCAGGATCAGCCCGGCGGATGTTTCCACATGGGGCGCAAAGACCGCGTCGGGCCGCGTTTCCAGGATGCGGGCCACGACCTGATCGATGGGGGGCGGGGCATAGGTGGGATGGGGTGCGTTGCCGGTGGGGCGGGCCATGACGACGGTCGTGTCGCGGGCAAAGCCGCCCGCTTCGAAGATCTGGCTCCAGCGATAGCTGAACCAGCCGTTCCGGACGATCAGCGCATGGGCATCGCGGCCGAACTGGCGGGCGACCGATTCCATTGCATAGGTGCCGCCACCCGGCACGATGGCGATTTCAGCGGCGCCATAGACCTGGCCCAGCATGCCGGACAGATCGCGCATCACCTGCTGAAAGCGTTGGGACATGTGGTTCAGGGACCGGTCGGTGAACACGACCGAGAATTCGTCCAGACCCTGCGGGTCGATTTCGGGGCGCTGATGGGGCATGGGGCGTCCTTTCGTGGCTTTGCGCGAACCCTAGCGCGCCCGTTCCTTCCCCGCCAGAGCGCCAAAGGGCGCAGTGCCTCTTGCGCCCGCGCCATGCCCGCGACTAGGTTCAGGCTGTCAGCAACATCAAGGTTTTCCATGCGTATCGGCATACTTCAATGCGGCCAGTCGCCTGCGCAGTTGAAGGACAGCTTGGGCGATTACCCCGACATGTTCGTTCGCCTGCTGGGCGGACGGGGCTTCGACTTCGACATCTGGCACGTCGAGGAGATGCAGTTCCCCGACGACCCCCATGCCGCCGACGGATGGCTGCTGACCGGATCGCGCCACGGCGCCTATGAGGACCACGCCTTCATCCCGCCATTGGAGGATTTCATCCGGCGGACCTATGCCGATGGAGTGCCGATGGTGGGGATCTGCTTTGGCCACCAGATCATCGCGCAGGCGCTTGGCGGCACGGTGATCAAGCATCCCGGCGGTTGGGCCGTGGGCACGCAGGACTACGATTTCGGCGGCCAGCCCGTGACGCTGAACGCCTGGCACCAGGATCAGGTCGTGACGCTGCCCGAAGGGGCCCAGGTCGCGGGACGCAACGCTTTTTGCGAAAACGCCGCGCTGATCTATGGCGACCGCGCCTATACCGTCCAGGCGCATCCCGAATTCAAGGATGAATTCGTGCAGGGCCTGATGGACACCCGCGCCAAGGGCGTCGTGCCGCCCGAATTGCTGGCAGAGGCCAGCGCCCGAATGGGTCAGGCCGACGGCTCGGACCTGCTGGCCGATCAGATCGAGGCCTTCTTCAAGCAACCGCGCGCCCTGACGCGCCCCGATACGCAAGGTGCCGCATGACCGATTGGACCGACAAGTTTCCCAAGGCGGCCCGCGATTTCGTCGCCGGTCGCCGCCTGGACGAGGTCGAGTGCATCGTGGCCGACATCGCGGGCGTCGCGCGCGGCAAGGCGATGCCCGCCTCGAAATTCGCGCGCCAGGAACAGTTCTATCTGCCGAACTCGATCTTTCTGCAGACGATCACGGGGGAATGGGCCGACAACCCTTCGGGGGCCTTCACCGAACCCGACATGGTGATGAAGCCCGATTATTCCACCGCCACGGCGGCGCCCTGGACGGCCGACTGGACCATCCAGGTCATCCATGACGCGCTGGACCAGCAAGGCAACCCCGTGCCCATCGCGCCCCGCAACGTGCTGAAGCGCGTCGTCCAGCTGTACAAGGACAAGGGCTGGAAACCCGTCGTCGCCCCGGAAATGGAGTTCTTCCTGGTCGCCCGCAACATCGACCCGAACCAGCCGATCATTCCGCCGATGGGGCGCACGGGGCGCAGGGCAGCGGCCAAGCAGGCCTATTCCATGTCAGCGGTCGACGAATACGGCAAGGTCATCGACGACATCTATGATTTTGCCGAGGCGCAGGGATTTGAAATCGACGGCATCCTGCAGGAGGGCGGCGCGGGCCAGGTCGAGATCAACCTGAACCACGGCGACCCCGTGGCCTTGGCCGACGAGATCTTCTTCTTCAAGCGCCTGATCCGCGAGGCCGCCCTACGCCACGACTGTTTCGCCACCTTCATGGCCAAACCCATCGAGGGCGAGCCGGGAAGCGCGATGCATATCCACCATTCCATCACCGATCTGGAAACCGGGCGGAACATCTTTTCCAATGAAAAGGGCGGTGAAACCGATGCCTTCATGCATTTCATCGCCGGAATGCAGCGCCACCTGCCCGCGGCCATCGCGCTGCTGGCCCCATATGTGAACAGCTATCGCCGCTATGTCCCCGACTTCGCGGCGCCGATCAACCTGGAATGGGGCCGCGACAACCGGACCACCGGCCTGCGCATTCCCATTTCGGACCCCGAGGCACGGCGCGTGGAAAACCGTCTGGCGGGCATGGATTGCAACCCCTATCTGGGGATCGCGGCCAGCCTTGCCTGCGGCTATCTGGGTCTTCTGGAACAAGAAGGCCCGCGCGCGGAATGCCTGGGCGATGCCTATATCTCGCAGGACGACCAGCTGCCCTATAACCTGGGCGATGCACTGGACCTGATGTCGGAAAGCACCGCCATGCGCGGCGTCTTGGGCGAGGAGTTCGCCGATGTCTACGAGGCCGTCAAGCGAAACGAATACAAGGAGTTCCTGCAGGTCATCAGCCCGTGGGAACGCGAACACCTGCTGTTGAACGTATGAACCTGCTGCATCTGAACGACCGGCCGGGGGAATATCCGCCCAGCCTCTATGCCGGGGATGCCGACAGCGGGCGCCTGGACCCGCTGCGGGGGGATCAACGCGCCGATGTGGTGGTCGTGGGGGCGGGCTATACCGGCCTGTCGGCGGCGCTGCACCTGGCGCGGCGCGGCATGTCGGTCACGGTGCTCGAGGCACAGCGGGTGGGTTTCGGCGCATCGGGGCGCAATGGCGGGCAGATCGGCTCGGGCCAGCGCCAAGAGGTCGACTGGCTCGAGGCGCGCATGGGCCGCGACACCGCCCGCCGCCTGTGGGACCTGGCCGAGGAAGCCAAGGCCTTGGTGCGCGACCTGGCACAGGCGGGCGGCGTCCCGGTCCGCGACGGCATCGCCCATGCCTGCCGCACCACCCCCGAGATCGATCATGCCCGCCACATGGCCGACCATCTGGCGCGCCATTACGATTACGACCGCGTGCAGCCGCTGGATTGTGACGGCATGGCGCGGGCCTTGGGCAGTACGGCCTATGTCGGGGGCGATCTGGACCGGGGCGCGGGTCACGTCGATCCACTGGCGCTGGTCCGCGCCATGGCGGCGCAGGCGCAGGCCGCTGGTGCCACCATCCACGAGGGCAGCGAGGTCACGCGGATCGACCACGCCACCCATGCCAGCGGCCATTCGCGCGTGGAAACCGCGCAGGGCCGCGTCAGCGCCGATCATGTCGTTCTGGCCTGCAACGGCTATCTGGGGGATCTGGACCGCCATGTCGCCGCGCGGGTCATGCCGATCAACAACTATATCGTCGCAACCGAACCCTTGGGCGACAGCCACCCCGAGATTTTGCCCGACCGCATCGGCGTGGCCGACACGAAATTCGTGGTGAATTACTGGCGCATGGATGACCGCCGACGGCTGGTCTTTGGCGGGGGTGAAACCGTCACCTATCGGTTTCCACGCGACATCATGGGGGTGGTGCGCCCACATCTGCTGTCGGTCTATCCGCAGCTGCGCGACGTGGCGCTGACCCATGCCTGGGGCGGGACGCTGGCCATTACCATGAACCGGATGCCCTGCTTTGCCCGTCCGGCGCCGAACTGCCTGTCGGCCAGCGGCTTTTCCGGCCACGGCGTCGCCATGGCCACCCTTGCGGGTCGCCTGATGGCCGAGGCGGTGGCGGGGCAGGCCGAACGGTTCGATGTCATGGCATCCGTGCTGACGCGGCCCTTCCCCGGCGGGGCGATGCTGCGCGGTCCGCTGCTGGTGGCGGGCATGGCCTGGTTCGGGCTGCGCGACCGGCTGGGGTTCTGAACGGGCGGCCTGATCAGCCGCGCGGCAGGCCCATGCGCTCCAGCACCTGCTGGCGGATCTGCGCCGATTGCTGGTCGGGCACGCCCAGCAGGCCCGCCACCAGCCGGATCAGGCTTTCCTCGTCCGCGGCGCGGGTTTCGTCGGCATAGGCGACCTCCCACAATGCGGCCAGGACGCCGGCGCGGTCCTCCAGCGCGATGCGGTCCTTGATCTGGCGGGTAAAGCGCACCGTGTCGCTGGCCTGCGCCTCCAGCGCCTCGGCTTGGGCGCGGCGGTCGGCGGCCTCTTCGGGGGTCAGGCCGTGGCGTCGGGCCAGCACACGGTCGATGCGCATGCGTTCGGCATCGTCATAGCTGTCATCCGACCGCGCCACCCGCACAAGCAGCGCCGCGATGGCCAGTTCGGCCTCCTGGCTGCCCATGGGTTCGGGATGGATCGCGTCGCCCATCAGCAGCGCCAGAATATCCTTGAACATGATACGTCCTTTCCGGGGGCTTCAGCCCGCCCAGCCCTCGACGATGATGACATCGGCCTGCGACACGGGATCGCGCAGCGCCTTGGCCGCCTGATACCCGGCGCTATGATAGCAATCCTGCGCCGCCTGCAGCGAGGGAAACTCGATCACGACGCTACGGGGGCGCGCCTGTCCCTCGACGACCTCCTGCGGGCCGCCACGCACCAGAAAGCGCGCGCCATATTCCGCGAAGGGCGCGGCATTCGCACGGCGATAGGCCTCATAGGCGTCGAGGTCGTCGATCGTCACATGGGCGATCCAATAGGCCTTGGTCATTCCGCCTCCGGGATGGTGATGCGTCCTTCGGCCACGCGCACGGCGCGGCCTGACACATAGACAGCCGTCAGTCTGCCCTCGCTGACGGTCACGCGCAACCCGATGCGCGAGGGGCGTCCCATCTCGACCCCCTGGCGCAGTTCCAGCCGCGTTTCGCCCTCGGGCAGGACACCTGCCGCCAACAACGGCGCCGCCAGCGTGGCCGAGGCCGATCCGGTGGCCGGATCTTCGGGAATGCCATTGGCCGGGGCAAACATGCGGGCGCGGAAGCCCTGATCTTCGGGGGTATAGGCATAGACCTTGGGGATATCGAGGGTCAGCGCCTCGAAGGCCACCCCCGCGGGGCGCGCCTGTGCCAAGGCCGCCAGATCGCGTAGCGGGGCAAAGATGAAGCCTGGCCCCGCCTGTGCCATGAACGGACGATGCGTGCCGAAACCCACTTGGTCCGGCGCCAGCCCCAGCCCCGCGGCCACGGCGGCTGGATCGACCGGCGCGCCCAGTTCCGGCAGCACCGGCGCCCGGAATTCGGCCAGCCCCTCCGCGATGGTGACGGGCACCAGCCCGGCCTCCTCCTCCAGCACCAAGTGGCCGTCCTGCCCGTCCGACAGGTGCAGGGCGCAGCCGACCGTGGGATGACCCGCAAAGGGGATCTCGGCCAGGGGCAGAAAGATCCGCACCCGCGCCCTGTTCACAGGGTCCGCCGCGCGCATCACGAAAATCGTCTCGGACAGGTTGAACTGGCGCGCGATGGTCTGCATCTGCGCCCCGCTCAGATCATCGGCCCCCATGACAATGGCCAAGGGGTTGCCGCTGAAGGCGCAGTCCGTGAAAACGTCATAGACGAAGAAATCCAGCATCCGCCCCCCTGTCCGTGCAGGAATCATCCGCGGGGGTCGCCCCGCTCAGTACTTCTGCGGCACATAGAGGTCCCGGGGCAAGATCTCGCGTTCGTAATCGGGGTTGAAGACGCGGTCGGGCAGGCGGACCTCATCATGGGGGACATCGCCGTAAGGGATCATCCCCAGCAGATGGTCGATGCAGTTCAAACGCGCGCGCTTCTTGTCGTTGCCGGGAACGATATACCAAGGCGCCTCGGGAATGTTGGTGCGTTCGAACATCTCCTCCTTGGCCTTGGTATAGGCCTCCCACCGGACGCGCGACTGCAGGTCCATCGGCGACAGCTTCCACTGTTTCAGCGGGTCATGGACGCGCATCTGGAAGCGCATCTGCTGTTCCTCGTCGGTAATGGAAAACCAGTATTTCACCAGCCGGATGCCCGAGCGGACCAGCATGCGTTCGAATTCCGGCACGTCCTGAAAGAACTGCTCGACCTGATCCTCGGAGGCGAAGCCCATGACGCGTTCGACGCCCGCGCGGTTGTACCAGCTGCGGTCGAACAGCACGATTTCCCCGCCCGCGGGCAGATGGGGGACATAGCGCTGGAAATACCATTGCGTCTTTTCGCGGTCCGATGGCGCGGGCAGGGCCGCCACCCGTACGATGCGCGGGTTCAGGCGTTGGGTGATGCGCTTGATGGCGCCGCCCTTGCCGGCGCTGTCGCGACCCTCGAAGACGACGACGACCTTTTCCTTGTGATGGCTGACCCAATCCTGCAGCCGGATCAGTTCGGATTGCAGGCGCAGCAATTCGCGGAAGTAGGTCTTGCGCTCCATCCGGTCCGGGTGGTGGGCGCGATAGATGCGGCGGATCTCGGCCGACAGCATCGCATCCTCCAGCTCCAGCTCGATATCCTCGTCCAGCGTCTCCTGCAGTTCGGCTTCCAGCCAATCCTTGTAGTCGTCGTTCATCGCGGTCTCCGGGGGGCTTTGCTGCGCGGTCTATGCGGGAAATGTAACGGGCTTGCGTCAGCGGCCGAACTGTCTGACACATTCCGGCGTCACGGCCAGCACGAAGCTGCCGTCGCGCAACCCGTCGACGGTGCCGCACCACGCGCCTTGCGTGGTGAACAGGCTTTGCGTGCCGCGTGCGGGGCGATAGGCGACGCGCCGCCCGTTGATGTCGAACAGGTTCAGCACGCCGCCGGCGTTGCGGGCGTAATACCCCAGCACGTCACCTTGTGCGGTGAAGATCAGCCGCTTTTCATTGGCCGGGTTGGTGGGCCGGTTTTCCCAGGCCGCCGATGAATTGGCGGTGTTTCCGGCGGAATTCCACGCCGAATGCGGCGCGTTGCCCGGCCGCGACGGGCTGTTGGCGGGGTTGCCCGGCCCCACGTCGAAGGGCAGCTGCGTGCGGTCCAGGACGATCAGCGGGGCATCCGCCAGCGCGGGGGCAGCAAAGCAGGACAGGATCGAGATCAGGCGGAACATGGGATGCCCTTGGGTCGGTTCGTGACCCGCCCATCATGCCCTGAACCGCCGCCCGATGACAGGGTTGCCGAAGGGTTGTTGCGCCGGTCGCGATGCGGGCCTAAGCCCGTGGAGCAGGGCGCCGCATCGGCATGATGCCATGGGCGTTTTCCTGACGAAAAAGGGGCTGACCATGGCCGATGACGACTATGTCTATGACGATGTGACGGGCGAATGGCGCCCCGCCGCCGATATCGCCGCCGAGGCCGATGCCGCGCAGGTGGTGCGTGACAGCGCGGGTACCGTTCTGGCCGATGGCGACCAGGTGGTGCTGATCAAGGATCTGAAGGTCAAGGGCACCAGCACGGTCCTGAAACAGGGCACCGTCATCCGCTCGATCCGCCTGACCGCCGACCCCGCCGAGGTCGATTGCCGCCACGACACGGTCAAGGGCCTGGTGTTGCGGACCGAGTTCCTGCGCAAGCGCTAGCTCTTCAGGGCTTCGGTGATGCGGTCCCATTCCGCGCGGTTGCCCGGCACGCCAAGGCGCAGCCACCGCGCGGAATAGGGAAAGCGCCGTGACCAGATCTGCGCGCGCGCCAGCCTGTCCTGCGCCGCCGCCGCATCGGGCGTGTCGTAAAGACGGAACAGATGCGTGCCCCCCGCCTGTTTCCAGCCCGCGCCGAGCGCCAGCCGGTCCAGCCGCAATGATGCCTCAGCATGATAGCCAATGGCATCGTCGGCCCAGGCCAGATCCCCCATTGCCGCCGTCGCGATCTGCAGCGCGGGGCCGTTAACCGACCACGGTCCCGCCGCCTGCGCCATCCGGGCCAGCAGGTCGGGCGCGCCGATGACAAAGCCAAGCCGGATGCCCGCCAGTCCCCAGAATTTGCCAAAACTGCGCAGCAGGGTGCAGTTTTCAGGCGGATTGCCCGCCAGCGACAGGTCCGGGCGGGGATCGGCAAAGCTTTCGTCCACGACCAGATGCCCGACCGTTGCCGCCAGATCGCGCAGCTGCTGGGGCGGCCATTCGCGCCCGTCGGGATTGTTGGGGTTCACCACCACCGCCAGATCCGCGCCCTTCACATCCGCCAGCGCGGGGCAGGGGGTGACCTGCCAGCCTGCCGCCGTCAGGCTGGCCGCATGTTCGTTATAGGTGGGCTGCAGCACCGCCGCGCGCCCGATGGGCAGCACGCGCGGCAGCAGCTGGATCGCGGCCGAGGCCCCCGCCACCGCCAGCAGCCGGTCGGGCGCGCAGCCATACCAGGACGCCGCTACCCGGATCAGGCGCGATTCGGCCTGACGGGTCGGCAGATTGCGCCATGCGTCGTCGGATATGGCGGGGACAGGCCAGGGACGGCGGTTGATTCCTGTGGACAAGTCGATCCAAACCCCGGGACCGAAGCGCATTTGCGCCTCGTCCAGATTGCCTCCGTGATCACGCTGCATCTTGGATTCCCGCCTTAATTCCCACCCCGACAGCTAGGGCAGAACTTATCCCCATGCAATCCATCCCCAGAAACCGACTTTACAGGAATGCCCCCTGCAGCCACGATATATGGTAAGAAGAAGGCGGTCAGACGCCTGGTGTTGTGTTTTTACCAAGTGGCCGGCCCCATCGGGGCGCGGTCGTCCAGAAGGCAGACGATGTCCCTTACCCGCGCCTATATCGCCAGCGACGAGATCCACCCCATCGATATCGTCGAGGCGGTGGCCAATCACCACGATTGGGAATTCGACCGCTTGGCCGATGACGAGATCACGATGGTCGTCGAAGGTCAGTGGCGCAACTATGTGCTGACGCTGGCCTGGGTCGCCAGGGACGAGGTGCTGCGCCTTGTCTGCGCCTTCGACCACGATCCCCCCGAAGGCCGCTTGCCGCTGATCTATGAAACGATCAATCTGGCCAATGACCAGGTCTGGGATGGCGGCTTCACCTATTGGGACGGCGAAAGGCAGATGGTCTGGCGCTATGGGCTGGTTCTGGCGGGCGACATCATCGCCTCGACCCGGCAGGTGGACCAGATGATCGCCAGCGCGCTTGCGGCATGCGAACGCTTCTATCCCGCCTTCCAGCTGGTCGCATGGGGGCAGACGGCGCCGCGCCCGGCGCTGGACATTGCCTTTGGGGAAACCTACGGCAGGGCATGACGGCGGGAACGCCCGCCTGCCACATATTTGGGGAAGCGGATGAGCGATTTCGACGATATCAATGCACGCGGGCTGGTGCTGGTCGGTTGCGGCAAGATGGGCGGGGCCATGTTGAAGGGCTGGCTGGCGCGCGGGCTGGACCCGGCTTCCGTGACCGTCATCGACCCCAAGCTGGCGCCCGAATGGCAGGACAAGGGCCTGAACGTGAACGGCGATCTGCCGCTTGATCCGGCGGTGGTGGTGCTGGCCGTCAAGCCGCAGATGATGGGCGACGCCTTGGGCCGGATGCCCGATTTGTCGGGGGCGCTGGTGATTTCGGTCGCGGCGGGCACGATGATCGCCACCTTTGAAAAGGCCTTTCCCGGTGCGCCCATCGTGCGCGTGATGCCCAATACCCCTGCCGCCATCGGCAAGGGCATTTCCGCCATGATCGGCAATGCCGCCGCCACCCCCGCCCTGCTGGATTTGGCCGAGACGCTGATGCGCGCCGTGGGCCGTGTCGTGCGGCTGGAGGGCGAAGACCAGATGGATGCCGTCACCGGCCTGTCGGGCAGCGGCCCCGCCTATGTCTTTCACATGATCGAGGCGATGGCCAAGGCTGGCGAGGCGCAGGGCCTGTCGCCCGAATTGTCGCTGGAACTGGCGCGCATGACGGTCGCGGGCGCAGGCGCGCTGGCCATCGATGCCGACGAAGACCCGGGCGTCTTGCGCCAGAACGTCACCTCGCCCAATGGCACGACGGCTGCGGGGCTGGAGGTTCTGATGCAGGATCTGCCCGACCTGATGACCCGCACGGTCGCCGCCGCCGCCGATCGCGGGCGTGCCCTGGGACGGGGCGAGGCATGACGATCAGCTTCGACGATTTCGCCAAGGTCGACATCCGTGTGGCCACCATCACCCGCGCCGAGCCCTTCCCCGAGGCCCGCAAGCCCGCTATCAAGCTGTGGCTGGACTTGGGCGACTTGGGCGAGCGCAAATCCTCGGCCCAGATCACCCGGCATTACGATCCCGCAATGCTGGTCGGCAGACAGGTGCTGTGCGTGGTGAATTTCCCGCCCCGCCAGATCGGCCCCTTCATGTCCGAGGTGCTGGTGCTGGGCGTGCCCGACCCCGATAATGATGTGGTGCTGATCGGTCCCGATCAGACTGTCCCCAACGGAGGAAAGCTGTTTTGAAACTGCTGGTCACGCGTCCCATGACGACCCGTGCACGCGCCGCGATCGAGGCGGAATGCGATGCGACATTCCTGGAAAACACCAAGCTGGACGCCACCGAGGCCGCCCGTGCGATGCAGGAATACGACGCGATCATCCCCACCATCGGTGACGCCTTCACGGCGCAGGCGTTCGAGGGCGCGCCGCGCTGCAAGCTGCTTGCGAATTTCGGCGCGGGCTTCAACCATATCGACATCGACGCCGCAAGACAGGCGGGCATCACCGTCACCAACACCCCCGAGGTCGTGACCGACGCCACCGCCGACATCGCCATCACGCTGATGCTGATGACGCTGCGCCGCGCCTCCGAAGGGGAACGCCTGCTGCGGGCGGGCGAATGGGTGGGCTGGAACCCGACGCAGATGCTGGGCCGTCACATGTCGGGCGCCACGGTCGGCATCGTCGGCATGGGCCGCATCGGCAAGGCCATCGCGCGGCGCTGCCATTTCGGCTTCGGAATGCAGGTGGTGTTCTTCAACCGTTCGACCGTGACGGATCTGGACCACCCGGCGCGTCAGGTGCCAGATCTGCTGGACATGCTGCGCGAATGCGACGTGGCCGTCATCGCCGTGCCGGGCGGCAACAAGACGCGGGGCATGATAGGCCAGGATCAGTTGGCGGCCTTGGGTGCCGACAGCTTCCTGATCAACATCGCCCGCGGCGACGTGGTGGACGAAGACGCGCTGATCGCGGCGCTTTACGCGGGCACGATCGCGGGGGCGGGGCTGGACGTCTATGCCAAGGAACCGCATGTGCCGCAGGATCTGATCGACGCGCCCAACACCTCGCTGTTGCCGCATCTGGGAACGGCCACCGATGACACGCGCACCCAGATGGGTCTGCGCGCCCTGCGCAACGTGACGGCCTTTGCCGCAGGTCAGGAACCCCCCGACACGGTCGCTTGATCGGATTCGGCCGCGGGAACCGACGGCGCCCTGTTCGTGTTGTCATTTCATACGCAAGCAAGTTGCAAGGAGTGCATCATGAACTGGGATATCATTCAGGGTAAGTGGAAGCAGCTCAAAGGTCAGACCCAGGAAAAATGGGGCGAACTGACCAATGATGATCTGGACCGGATCGACGGCAACAAGGATCAGCTGGCCGGCAAGCTGCAGGAAAAATACGGCTGGACCAAGGAAGAAGCCGACAAGGAAATCAACGATTACTACGCTGACAAGTAAGTCGGGTTGACTTGACCGCTTGATTTGAAAGGGTGCCCCCTAGGGGGCGCCCTTTTTCGCATTCCGGGGGGACTGATGCGCGGACAGGTACTGGAACTTTTACAGATCGGCGTCAGGGCCGCCGATCCCCGCGCGGCGGTGGATCGCGCCATGCAGGGCCTGACCGGCGGCGATGGCGCTTGGCATGTCGTGGCGCTTGGCAAGGCGGCCCGCGCGATGGCGCAATCCGCCCTGACGCATCTGCCGGGCGCACGGGCACTGGTCATCACCAACCGCGGCAATGATGCGGCGCTGACAGGGGCCAGGGTGCTGAGGGCGGGTCATCCGCAGCCCGATGCCGATGGCGTGGCGGCGGCCGAGCGGCTAGAGGATTTCCTGACCACCGTCGGCCCGCAGGACCGGGTTCTGGCGCTGATCTCGGGCGGGGGGTCGGCGATGCTGCCCGCGCCCGTGGCGGGGTTGGACTTGGCGGATCTGCAGGCGGTGAACGCCGCGTTGCTGTCATCCGGGGCGGATATCACCCAGACGAACCTGGTGCGGCAGGGGCTGGACCGGCTGAAGGGCGGCGGCTGGCTGGGGCTGTCCCGCGCGCCCGTGACGGCGCTGATCCTGTCGGACGTGCCGGGCGACGACCTGCGCGTGGTGGCCTCGGGGCCGACGGTGTCGCCCATCGGGACGCCTGCGGATGCCTGCCGGACATTGCGCGACCTGGGCATCTGGGACGATCTGACCCCGCAGATCCGCGCCGCGTTGGAACAGCCGGTATCGGCGCGACAGGGGCCCGAGGCGCAAAATATCCTGGTCGGGTCGAATGG
Organism: Paracoccus sediminilitoris; assembly: GCF_003259195.1. Classification (GTDB taxonomy): domain Bacteria; phylum Pseudomonadota; class Alphaproteobacteria; order Rhodobacterales; family Rhodobacteraceae; genus Paracoccus; species Paracoccus sediminilitoris. The sequence goes on along the minus strand of NZ_QJPK01000001.1, from coordinate 511,231 downwards.
CATCAGCCTGCAGGCCATGATCGCGGCCGGCGGGCAGGACGCGGGCGTGGCGCTGACTGGCGATGTGGATGACTGCGCCCGCGCCCTGGTGCGGGCCATGCGCGATGCCCCCATGGGCGTGCCGATGGTCATGGGCGGGGAAACCACGGTGCGTCTGACCGGCGACGGAATGGGCGGGCGCAACCAGGAACTGGCGCTGCGTTTCGCGCTGCATGCCCGCGATCTGACCGGCAGCTGGTGCTTTGCCGCGATGGGCAGCGATGGGCGCGACGGGCCGGGGGATGCGGCTGGCGGCATCGTGGGGCACCGCACCCTGTCGCACCTGCATGATCGCGGCATCGACCTGCAGGATGTGCTGCGCCGCAACGACGCCACCCCCGCGCTGCGTGCCGTTGGCGGGTTGATCATGACCGGCCCATCGGGCACCAACGTCGCAGATCTGGCGGTCTTTGCGCGATATCACGCCTGACCCTGCAAGGAAACCGACGATGCACTACGCCTATGCCGCCGAGGGCAACCGACTGATCCAGCTGCAGCCGGGCGCCGATCTGCGCCAGGCGATGTGGATCGACCTGATCCAGCCCTCGGATGACGAGATGGCGATGCTGCGCGCCTTGGGCTTTGATCTGCCCACCCTGGCAGACATGGAAGAGATCGAGCTGTCGAACCGCCTCTATCGCGAGGAGCTGATGGATTACATGACCGCCATGCTGCCCGGAGAGGTCGCGGGGGGCGGGCGGCAGTCCATGCCGGTGACCTTTGTTCTGTCTGACCGTCAGCTGGTCACGGTGCGGCATCATTCGCCCAAGCCCTTCCTGACCTTTCCGACGCGGGCGGAACGTTCGACCCTTGGCTGCATGACCGCCGACCGGCTGTTTCTGGGTCTGGTCGAGGAAATCATCGCCCGCCTTGCCGATATCCTGGAGGGGTCGGGGCGGATTTTGGACAGCACCACCGCGGGGGTGTTCGATCCGGGGGCCACGGGGGCGGCATCCGACAGGTTGCAGGCGGCGCTGCAGGATGTGGGCCGCGAGGCCGAGACCATGGCGCGCGTCCGGCTGGGCCTTCTGACCATCGAGCGCATGCTGGCCTTCTTTACCGCCCTGATCGAGGATCGTCCCGAATCCAAACGGCTGCGGCCCGTTGCCCGCGCCCAGATGCGCGATGTCCAGGCGCTGGAGGTGCATGCCGATTTCCTGGGCAGCCGCGTCAGCCTGGCCGTCGACACCACGCTTGGCATGATCAACCTGCAACAGAACAACACGGTGCGCATCCTGTCGGTGATTGCGGCGCTGTTCCTGCCGCCGACGCTGATCGCCAGCATCTATGGCATGAACTTCGACAACATGCCCGAATTGCACAAGGCCTGGGGCTATCCCTATGCGCTGGTGCTGATGGGGGTGACGACCCTTGGTACCTATCTGTTCCTGCGCTGGAAGCGCTGGCTGTAAGGGGGCGCTGACGCCCCCCTCCATGCATCAGTCCATGCGTTTGCCGCTGTCCTTGTGGAACAGGTGCAGCGCATCGGGGCGGAAGGACAGGTTCATGCTGTCCGACAGGGGCGCATCCGAGGGCAGGGTGATGGTGATACGCTCGCCCCCGGTCTTGCCATGGACCAGACGCTGCGCGCCCAGTTCCTCGACCGCGAGGACATTCATGGCGATGGGGCCGTCAGGGGTGACGCTCAGATCCTCGGGGCGGATGCCGATCTGGCCGGCATGGGCGGTGCCCGGCAGATGCGGGACGGCGCTGGCCGAGATCAGGTTCATCGCCGGGCTGCCGATGAAGCTGGCGACGAAGGCCGAGGCAGGTCTGCGATAGACATCCAGCGGCGTACCGATCTGTTCGACCTGACCGCCGTTCAGCACCACCAGCCGGTCAGCCAGGGTCATCGCCTCCAACTGGTCATGCGTCACGTAAAGCGAGGTGGTGCGCAGGCGCTTCTGAAGCTCCTTGATCTCCAGCCGCATGGCGACGCGCAGCTTCGCGTCCAGGTTCGACAGCGGTTCGTCGAACAGGAACGCCGCCGGTTCGCGCACGATGGCACGTCCCATGGCAACGCGCTGGCGCTGACCGCCGGAAAGGGCCGCCGGCTTGCGGTCCAGAAACGGGCCGATCTGCAGGATCTCGGAGGCCTGAGCCACGCGCTTTTCGATCTCGTCCTTGGGGGTTTTCCGGTTCTTCAGGCCATAGGCCAGGTTCTGACGCACCGACATATGCGGATAAAGCGCATAGTTCTGGAACACCATTGCGATGTCGCGGTCGGCCGGTTCGACCTTGTTGACGACGCGGTCGCCGATGCGGACCTCGCCCTCGCTGATGGATTCCAGGCCCGCCACCATGCGCAGCAGGGTGGATTTGCCACAGCCCGACGGCCCGACCAGCACGATGAATTCGCCATCCGCGATGTCGATGTTCACGCCGCCCACGGCGCGGGTGCCGCCGGGATAGACCTTGCCAAGATTGTCCAGGGTGATGGAAGCCACGTTATTTCTCCGTCTCGACAAGACCTTTGACGAACAGGCGCTGCATGCCCACGACCACCGCAACGGGCGGCAGCATGGCCAGCATCGCGGTCGCCATGACCAGATGCCATTGCGGCAGACCGTCCACGGCATCCGCCATGCGCTTGATCCCCGCAACGATGGTGTAATAATCCGAGCTGGTCGTGATCAGCAGCGGCCAGAGATACTGGTTCCAGCCATAGATGAACAGGATCACGAAAAGCGCGGCGATGTTGGTGCGCGACAAGGGCAGCAGGATGTCGCGGAAGAATTTCATGGGGCCCGCGCCGTCGATGCGGGCGGCCTCGGTCAGCTCATCCGGGATGGTCAGGAAGACCTGGCGGAACAGGAACGTGGCCGTGGCCGACGCGATCAGCGGGATCGAGAGGCCCGCATAGCTGTTCAACAGCCCCAGATCCGCCACGACCTGGAAGGTCGGCACGATCCGCACCTCGACCGGCAGCATCAGCGTGACAAAGATGCACCAGAAGGCCAGCCCCCGGAACGGAAAGCGGAAATAGACCACCGCGAAGGCCGACAGGATGGAAATGGCGATCTTTCCGATGGCGATGGACAGCGCCATGATCAGGCTGTTGAACATCATCGTGCCGACGGGGGGCGTGCCGCTGGTGGACACGCCCGCGCCCAGCATCTGGCTGTAGTTTTCGACCAGATGCGGACCGGGCCACATCGGGATGGTGCCCGACATGAAATCGGTGGGGCCATGGGTGGATGCCACGAAGGCCACCCAGACGGGAAGGGCGACGATGCAGACCCCTAGGATCAGCGTTGCATGGGCCAGAAGGTTCAAGCCGGGACGGTTCTCGATCATCAGTAGGCCACCTTCTTTTCGACGAAGCGGAATTGCACCACGGTCAGGATCAGCACCAGGATCATCAGCACTACCGATTGCGCGGCCGAACTGCCGATGTTCTGGCCGATGAAGCCGTCGAAATAGACCTTGTAGACCATGATGTTGGTGGCCTGTGCGGGGCCGCCCTCGGTCGTGGCGTCGATGACGCCGAAGGTGTCGAACATGGCATAGACGATGTTGACGACCAGCAGGAAGAAGGTCGTGGGCGACAGCAGCGGGAATGTGATGTCGAAGAAGCGCCGCACCGGACCCGCGCCGTCGATGGCCGCGGCCTCGCGCAGGCTGCCGGGGATCGATTGCAGGCCCGCCAGGAAGAACAGGAAGTTATAGCTGATCTGCTTCCACGCGCTGGCGATCACCACCAGCATCATCGCATCCGTCTTGCTGCTGATATGGTTCCAGTCATAGCCGACCTGCGCCAGCACATAGGGCATGATGCCGATGGTGGGGTTGAAGATGAACCACCACAGGATGCCCGCGACCGCTGGGGCCACAGCATAGGGCCAGACCAGCAGCGTGGTGTAGACGCGGGTCGATCGGATCATCCGGTCGACCGCGATGGCCAGCAGCAGCGCCATCCCCATCGACAGCACCGTCACCGAGACGGCGAAGATCGCGGTGACCTTCAGCGAATTGAAATACTCGGGGCTTTGCAGCAGGTAGGCGAAGTTTTCCAACCCGACAAAGCTGGTGCGGGTGCCGAAGGCATCCTCACGCAGGAAGCTTTGGCGGACGGCCTGTGCTGCGGGCCACAGAAAGAAGACGAAGGTGATGATCAGCTGCGGTGCCAGCAGAAGCCATGGCAGAAGCTGATTGCTGAAGATGGTGCGCTTCATCGGAAACCCGGTTCGGGAAGGGGGCATCGCGGCCCCAGGAATGGCGACAGGGCCGCGCGGATCGCGCGGCCCCTTTCGATGCTCGACCGTTTACTGGTTCTGGGCCTGGAACTCTTCCAGCAGGGCGTTGCCACGCTCGACCACGCTGTCCAGCGCGCCTTGGGCATCCTTGCCGCCCGACAGCAGCTGTTCGAATTCTTCGTCGATGATGCCGCGGATCTGGACATAATTGCCGAAACGCAGACCCTTCGAGTTCTCGGTCGGCTCGTTCAGGGTGATCTGCTTGATGCCGGTATCGGCACCGGGGTTCTCGGCATAGAAGTCCTTCATCTGCTCGCCCGCCGCCGAAGTGATCGGCAGATAGCCCGAGAAGGATGCCCAATCGGCTTGCACTTCGGGCGAGGAGAGATAGCTGAAGAAGGCAGCGGCGGCATCATATTCCTCGTCGGACTTGCCCGACAGGACCCACAACGTCGCGCCCCCGATGATCGAGTTCTGCGGCGCGCCCTCGACATCGTCATAATAGGGCAGCATGCCGAAACCCAGTTCGAAGTCGGTGGCATTGGCGATCACGCCCGCGCGGCTGGCCGAGCTGTTCATGATCATCGCGCAATCCTGCGAATAGAACATCGGGGGGGCGTTGTCGCCGCCGACCGGGCCACCATATTTGAAGATGCCCTCGTCGGCCCATTTCTTCAGGTTGCCCCAATGCTTGACCTGCACCGGACCGTTCACGGACAGGCGCGCATCAAGACCGCCGAAGCCGTTTTCCATCGTGCCGATGGGCTGATTGTGCCAGGCGCTGAAGTTCTCGGTCTGGATCCAGCTGATCCAGCCGGTGGTGAAGCCGCAGGATGCCGCATCGGATTCGATGATCTTCTTCGAGAATTCCTCGACCTCGGCCCAGGTCTTGGGGGGCGTTTCGGGGTCGAGGCCTGCCTTTTCGAAGACGGTCTTGTTGTAATAGAGGATCGGGGTCGAGCTGTTGAAGGGCATCGACAGCATGTTGCCTTCGCTGTCGGTATAATAGCCGACGACCGAAGGCAGGAAGGCGGAAGGATCGAAGCCTTCGCCATGTTCTTCCATCAGCTGGTGGACGGGAACGATGGCGCCCTGGGCGGCCATCATCGTGCCGGTGCCGACTTCGAAGACCTGGACGATCGTCGGCTGCTGCTGGGCGCGGAAGGCGGCGATCGCAGCAGTCATGGTTTCGGGATAGGTACCCTTGTAGGACGGCACCACGGTGTAATCTTCCTGGCTGTCATTGAAGCCCTGGACGATCTCTTCCAGCTTGGTGCCCAATTCGCCGCCCATGGCGTGCCACCAGTCGATGGTGGTCTCGGCGTTGGCGGCCCCAAGCGACGCAATCAGCGCCACCGCGGATGCGGTGCTGTAACGGATCATGGTATTCCCCCCATTGGAGTTGCTTTGCGATCCCCGCCTAACTCCTCCGGGCGACAATCACGCAACATTGATGTGAAGGGAATGTGACAGTCTTTGACCGGTCGGTCAATCGTGGCGTATCCGACCGGTCAAACCTTCTCAGGCCTTTGAAAAGCGGGCGATCAGGGGGGTGATCGTGGCTTCGATGATCGGGTTCAGGACCTTGGTCACGATCGGCAGCAGCGCAAGCCCCAGGACCAGCCCGACGATCCCGTCGAAGAAGGCGGTGGTGACCCAAGCCGCGATCCCCGGAATGGCGGGCAGGGCGGCGGCGGCGCCTTCGGCCCAGTGGTGGATGGTGTCATAGGGCATGTGCCAGCCTAGGTCATGCAACCCGTGAACGATGATCTGACCGCCGACCCAGATCATGGCCGCCGTTCCCACGACGGTCAGGACGGTCATCAGATGCGGCATGATGATGACAATTCCACGCCCCAGGGCGGCCAGCGGACCGGTGCGGCGCTGCGCCAGATGCAGGCCGAAATCATCCGCCTTCACGATCAGCGCGACCGAGCCATAGACCGCGACGGTCACACCCACGGCCACGACGGCCAGAATCAGCGCCTTAGTGAGCAGCGTGTCCGACGCGGGAATGGTCGACAACGCGATGGTCATGATTTCCGCCGACAGGATGAAGTCGGTCTTGATGGCGCCCGCCACGCGCTTTTCCTCCAGCGCGGCGCCGGGGGTTTCGGTATGCGTATGTTTCTCGGAATCATGAGTGTCGGAATGGTGGAACAGGGATGCCACCTTGTGCGCGCCCTCATAGCACAGATAGGCGCCGCCGATCATCAGCAGCGGCGTGATCAGCCAAGGCGCAAATACCGTCAGCAGCAGCGCGATGGGCAGCAGGATCACCAGCTTGTTGAACAGCGATCCGCGGGTGATCTTCCAGACGATGGGCAATTCGCGGCTGGCATCGAAGCCGTGCACGTATTTCGGCGTCACGGCGGCATCATCGATCAGCGCCCCGGCGGCCTTGGTGCCGGCCTTCACGGCCTGTCCCGCAACGTCGTCGATCGACGCCGCCGCGACCTTGGAAATGGCTGCAACGTCGTCAAGAAGTGCGATCAGGCCGCTCATATGTCCGGTTCCCTTCGGATATGTCGTCGGCATTCTGGGCGATGCCGATCGGAAGATGCAACGCCGACAACGCGGGTCGGGTTCATCGCGCATGCAAAAGGCCCGCGCACGAGGGGGAGTGCGCGGGCCTGAAGGCCGTCCGGTCGGGGGAACAGACGGCCCCTATGCCGCCGAAAGCTTACATCGCGGGCAGCATGACCGTGTCGATGACGTGGATCACGCCGTTCGACTGATCGACATCGGGGATGGTGACGATCGCAACCGAGCCGTTTTCATCGGTCAGCTGCAACGCGTTGTTGTCGGGATTGATCGAGGCGCTGAGCGTGCAGCCACCGACGGTCGCGACGTCATGCGCGCCGCCGTCATCCATGATCATCTTGCCGATCGCGGGCGACATCGCATCCGCGGCAACGACGTGGCAGGTCAGGATCTGGGCCAGCTTGTCCTTGTTTTCCGGCTTCAGCAGGTCTTCGACGGTGCCGGCGGGCAGCTTTTCAAAGGCTGCGTTGGTGGGGGCGAAAACGGTGAAGGGGCCTTCGCCCGACAGCGTTTCAGCCAGACCGGCGGCCTGAACAGCTGCAACCAGCGTGGTATGGTCGGCCGAGTTCACGGCGTTTTCGACGATATTGCGGTCGGGGAACATTTCGGCACCGCCGACCATCGTGTTCTGTGCCATGGCGGGGGCACTGAAGGCGACGGTGGCTGCAACGATCGAGGCGCCGACTTTGGTAAAGCTGCTGAACATGGTTTTCCTCCGGGTTGTGGTCATGGACGCAATCTTGCGCCCTGTCCTCACAACCACGCAGAGGCGGGTGGGTTAGTTGCACCCACCCGGCATCTTTTTCACATCACGAACGCGTGAGATCCGAGATTGCCACGACCGGACCGGTCGCCTGGCCGGTCGGCGATCCGCCAAGCGGTTCATCCGAAAGGGCAATCTTGACATCTTCGCCAGGGTCCAGCCCTTCGGGCAGGGTCATGCGCATATTTCCGTCCCGTGGCACCAGGCCCATGGAAATCGGTGCCGAACCGTCCGGCTTGATCCACCAGATTTCCAGATCACGGTCGGCGGGGGGCGTGCCACCCTCCATCGCGATCTCCATTTCGCGGCCGGTCAGGCGGGCGACAACGCGCATCTCGCTGTCCTGGACCTGAAGCTGGGCCTGGAAGCCCGGCTGGGGGGTGGGGTCCTGCCCCGGCATGATGAAGAGGAAGGCCAGCGCCGCAGCGCCCAGCAGCCCGCCGAACGCCCCCATCGGACCACGCCACCAGGCGCGGCGTTCGGTCGGATCGTTGGCCAAGGGCGGGCTGGCATGGCCCAACCTTTCGCGGATCGCGTGGCGGGCGCGGGCAGGGGCCATGACGGGGGTCAGGTTTTCGGCCATGCCCGCCAGCCGTTCGTGCCAGTCCCGCACGGTGCGCGCGAATTCGGCATCCTCCGCCATTCGGGTCGTCGCGGCCGTCAGGTCGTCGCCATCCAGAAGCCCAAGCGCCATTTCGGCCGCCAGCGCCTCATCTTCTTCCTGCGGGGTCAGGGGGGCGTCTTCGGTCATTGGCTAACACAGTCTTTCAGGCGCAACAGGCTGCGGCGCAGCCAGCTTCGCACGGTATTGATGGGCATCCCCTCGCGCTGCGCAAGGTCGGCATAGGTGACGCCTTCCAAATAGACGGCGCGCACGGCGCCCGCCTGCGCATCGGCCAGCCGAGCCAGGCATTCGTCCAGCATCCGGCGTTCCTGCGCCATGATCGTGGCCGATTCGGGGCTGGGCGCGTCGCAGGGCAGGTCGGCGGCGGCATCCTCGGGGGCGGTGCTGGGGCGCGAATTGCGGGCGCGCAGCTTGTCGATGGAGCGGTTGCGCGCGATGGTGATCAGCCAGGTCATGGGCGACAGCCCGTTCGAAGCATAGCGAGAGGCGCTCTGCCAGACGCGGATATAGACCTCCTGCAAGGTCTCCTCGGCCTCGGGGCGGTCGCGCAGCACCGACAGGCAGACCGCGTGCAGCTTGGCCGAGGTCGCGTCGTAAAGCGCGTCGAAGGCATCCCGGTCGCCAAGCGAGATGCGCGAGATGAGGCGTTCAAGCTCTGTTCTGCGTGCGTCGGTCAAGGGCCGCGTTTCCTGCTGTGGGGATTGCAAAGGATTTCAGGGGTCACCTTAGGGTTGCTGCGGCAAGGCGTCAACGCGGCCCCGCTTGCACGTCCGGCACGAATGCGCGATCAATGCGCGGACGCGATGAGAGAGGCCGGACGAATGCTGGACATGAACGCCAAACCCACCGAAGAGATCGACCTGCGCGAGGTGTTCGGTCTGGACAGCGACATGAAGGTGAAAGGCTTTGCCGAACGCACCGACCGTGTCCCCGAGATCGACAGCACCTACAAGTTCGATCCCGACACCACGATGGCGATCCTTGCGGGCTTTGCCTATAACCGCCGGGTGATGGTGCAGGGCTATCACGGGACGGGGAAATCGACCCATATCGAACAGATCGCCGCGCGGCTGAACTGGCCCTGCGTGCGGGTGAACCTGGACAGCCATGTCAGCCGGATCGACCTGATCGGCAAGGATGCGATCAAGCTGGTCGACGGCAAGCAGGTCACGGTCTTCCACGAAGGCATCCTGCCCTGGGCGCTGCGCAACCCGACCGCCATCGTCTTTGACGAATACGACGCGGGCCGCGCCGACGTGATGTTCGTCATCCAGCGCGTGCTGGAGGCCGACGGCAAGCTGACCCTGCTGGACCAGAATGAGGTGATCACGCCGAACCCCTATTTCCGCCTGTTCGCGACCGCGAACACCGTGGGTCTGGGCGACACGACGGGCCTCTATCACGGCACCCAGCAGATCAACCAGGGCCAGATGGACCGCTGGTCGCTGGTCGCGACGCTGAACTATCTGTCCCACGATGCCGAGGCCGCGATCATCCTGGCCAAGAACCCGAACTACAACAATGAAAAGGGCCGCAAGGTCATCAGCCAGATGGTGACGCTGGCCGATCTGACCCGCACGGCCTTCATGCAGGGCGACCTGTCCACCGTCATGTCGCCGCGCACGGTGCTGTCCTGGGCGCAGAACGCGCGCATCTTCGACAATATCGGCTATGCTTTCCGCCTGACCTTCCTGAACAAATGCGACGAGCTGGAGCGCCAGACCGTGGCCGAGTTCTATCAGCGGCTGTTCGACGAGGAACTGCCCGAAAGCGCGGCCAGCATCGCCGTGTGACCAGACTTGGCGGGCGGGCATGAGGCCCGCCCCCACCATCCGACAGCCGCCGCGTGGGGAGAAGACGTGACATGAACAAGCCCACTGACAATCCCGCCGATCCCTTCAAGAAGGCGCTGACCCAAGCCACGCGGGCGATGGCCGACGAACACGAACTGAACGTCACCTTCACGGCGGATCCGTCGGGCATGGCGGGCGACACGATGCGCCTTCCGCAGATCAGCCGCCGCATGGGACGCGACGAAGTATTGCTGGCGCGCGGCACCGCCGATGCCTTTGCCATGCGGGTACGCCACCACGACGCCGCGACGCACGCCAAATACGCCCCCGCAGGCCCCATGGCGCGCGAGCTTTACGAGGCGATGGAAACTGCCCGCTGCGAGGCTTTAGGTGCGCGCGACATGCCGGGTGCGCTGTCCAACATCGACGCGCGGATCGGGGCGGATGCCGACAAGAAGGGCTATGCCCAGATCAGCGCCCCCGCCGATGCGCCCCTTTCGGTGGCGGCGGGCTATATCGTGCGGCAGGCGGCGACCGGCCGCCCCTTGCCGCCCGGCGCGCAGAACGTGGCCGATCTGTGGCGTCCCTTCGTGGAAAGCCAAGCGGGCGGGTCGCTGTCGGACGTGAACAGGGCGCTGGCCGACCAGTCCAGCTTTGCCCGCCTGGCGCGCCAGATCATCACCGATCTGGGCTATGGCGATCAGCTGGGCGAAGACCCCGATCAGCCCGAGGATGACGACGCCGACGACAATTCCGAGCAGGACGAGGAATCGGGCGACAACCAGTCCCGCGAGCAGGATGACAGCGAGGATTCCGAGGCCAGTTCCGAACGCAGCCAGGAACAGACCCAGGATGAACAGCAGGCCTCGGTCAGCATGGACGACCAGTCCGAGGACGAGATGTCGGACGAGGCCGAGATGCCCGAATCCGATGCGCCCCCCGACCAGCCGCCCCCGGTCAGCGATGCCAGCCCCGATTACACCGTCTTTGCCCAGAACTGGGACGAGGAGATCCGCGCCGAGGATCTGGCCGACGAGGCCGAGTTGGAACGCCTGCGCGCCTATCTGGACAAGCAGCTGGACCCCCTGCGCGGGGCCGTCAGCCGGCTGGCGAACAAGTTGCAGCGGCGCCTGCAGGCCCAGCAGAACCGCAGCTGGGAATTCGACAAGGAGGAGGGTGTGCTGGACGCGGGCCGCCTGGCGCGCGTGGTGGCGAACCCGACCATGCCGCTGTCCTTCAAGATCGAGAAGGATACCGAATTCCGCGACACGGTCGTCACGCTGCTGATCGACAATTCGGGGTCGATGCGCGGGCGTCCGATCAGCATCGCCGCAATCTGCGCCGACGTGCTGGCGCGCACTCTGGAGCGTTGCAACGTCAAGGTCGAGATCCTGGGCTTCACCACCCGCGCCTGGAAGGGCGGGCAGGCGCGCGAGGCATGGCTGGCCGCCGGCCGTCCCGCCCAGCCCGGTCGCCTGAACGACCTGCGCCACATCATCTATAAATCCGCCGATGCGCCTTGGCGTCGGGTGCGACCCAACTTGGGGCTGATGATGAAGGAAGGTCTGCTGAAGGAAAACATCGACGGCGAGGCGCTGGAATGGGCGCATCGCCGTCTGGTCAAGCGGTCCGAGGCGCGCAAGATCCTGATGGTCATTTCCGACGGGGCGCCGGTCGATGATTCGACGCTGTCGGTGAACCCCGCGAACTTCCTGGAACGGCATCTGCGCGACGTGATCGCCATGGTGGAAAAGCGCCGTGCGGTCGAATTGCTGGCCATCGGCATCGGCCATGACGTGACGCGCTATTACGAACGCGCGGTGACCATCACCGATGCGGAACAGCTGGCCGGCGCGATCACCGAACAGCTGGCGGCGCTGTTCGACAGCGATCCCCGCAAGCGCGCACGCGTCCTTGGCATGGCGTCACTGCGGCGCGGTTGATCTGCGTCCCGCGACGGCCGGGGGGCCGGCCCCCCGGACCCCCCGATGGCGCGCCCTGTGTCAGGCGTGTTCCTCGGCCGCGGTTTCGGCAAGGGCACGGTTCAAGGTCCGCAGCGCGTCGATGTGATAGACGACGCCGATGATCTGCGGTTCGCCATCCGTGTCGGGATCGGGCTGCGACATCACCGGCAGGAAGGCGGCACCGCTGCGGTCGAATTCGCGCAGCGCCTGTTCCAGCGTCATGCCTTGGGTCAGGGTATCGCCTGAGGCGGCAATGTTGCGGACCAGGTCGCTGGCCGGGGCGGCTTCGCTGTCCAAGGCACGGATGACGGGCGTGATGCGCAGGTTGCGGGGCAGCCAGATATGCGGGCCTTCGGCCAGATGGATACCGCGGTTTTCCAGCTGGCTGAAGAAGAAAGACCGCCGCACCAGCCGCGACGCCAGGGCCGAGCTGAGCGAGATGGCGGTCATCACCGCGATGCCGGTCTGCCAGTCGCCCGTCATCTCGAACACGATCAGCGCGGTCGAGATGGGCGCGCCCAGCACCGCCGCGCCCACCGCGCCCATGCCCGCGAAAGCATAGACGTCGACATTGCCCGACACGCTGGGGGCAAGTCCCGTCGCGATAATCCCGAAGGCCAGCCCCGTCAGCGATCCCATGACCAGCGCCGGGGAAAAGACGCCGCCCCCCATGCGTCCGCCAAGCGTGATGGCGACGGCCAGGGCCTTGACCGATGCCAGCAGAACCGCCTGCGACAGACCGATCTGACCCGACAGCGCAGCGGCGGTGGTTTCATAGCCGACGCCGATGATATGGGGGAAGGGAATGGCGATCAGCCCCAGGAAAAGGCCCGCGATGGCCGGACGCGACCAGCGCGGCCAACCCAGGCGCGCCATGATGGCCGTGCCGGTTCGTTCGGCGCGAAAGATGCCCTTCATCATCGCCGCCGCCACCAGCGCGCAGACCAGACCCAGCAGCATGAAGGCGGGAAGTTCGATGTAGAAGCCGATATCCAGGCGGTCGGGCAGGGTAAATTCGGTCAGGCCGCCGAACTGCATGCGGTTGATGACGGTGCCTGCGACGGCCGCGATGGCGATGGGGGCGAAGGCGTGGACGGCAAAATGGCGCAGCACGACCTCATGCGCAAAGAGGGCGCCGGCGATGGGGGCGTTGAAGCTGGCCGCCACCGCCCCCGCGACGCCGCATCCCAGCAGTTCGCGCCCGGTGATGGGGCTGGCCTTGATGCGCGTGGCGACCGCAGTGGAAATCACGCCTGCCAGATGCACGACCGGTCCTTCACGGCCCGAACTGCCGCCTGTGCCAAGGGTGATCAGTGAAGCGGCGGCGGATGCCAGCCCCTCGCGGGTTTCGACGCGACCGCCGTCAAGAGCCGCGCCCTCGATCACGTCCGAGACGGCCCGGACGCGCGCATCGGGGGTGAAGCGGTCCAGGATCAGGCCGACAGCCAGACCGCCCAGTACCGGCACGATCAGCACCCAGGCCCAGGGCAGATGGTCCGCCGTGCTGGCCAGCGTCATGTCGTCGGCGCCATAGACCGCCCGCTGCAGCGCCGAAATCCCCAGCCGGAAGCCCACGGCGGCAAAGCCCGCGCCGGTGCCGATCAGCAGCGCCAAGATCCAGAACTGCGCCTGGCTGGGGCCGCGATCGCGCATCAGGCGCATCACGTCGCGCATCCCGTTGCGCAGGGCGGTCCAGGGATGGGGGCGTTTGGGGTCCGGGGCAGGGGGCATGGGCAGGGTCGCGATGCGTGGCGGGCCTTCACCCGACCACAGATCGGCCCCCGGGTCCAGCGTGGCAGGGGTGGTTGCCTTCGCGGGCATCGGGCGTAATCTGCCCCCGCATAGAAAAAGGAACATCCCATGGCCCTGCCCGAAAGCCTTGCCGCGGAACTGACGGACCTGCTGGGGGCGCGATTTGCCACCGGGCGCGGGGACCGCGAACAGCATGCGGCATCCGAGAGCTTTCACACCGCGCCGCCCCCCGATGCCGTGGCCTATGCCGAAACCACCGCCGAGGTTGCGGCCATCGTCAAGGCCTGCGCGGCTGCGGGGGTGCCGGTGATCGCCTGGGGCACCGGGACGTCGCTGGAGGGGCATGCATTGGCCAGCCAGGGGGGCGTCACGCTGAACTTGGGGCGCATGAACCGCATCATCGAAACCCGCTCCGAGGACATGCAGGTCACCCTGCAACCCGGCGTCACGCGCGAGGCGCTGAATGCCGATTTGCGCGCGACGGGGCTCTTCTTTTCGGTCGATCCCGGCGCGGATGCCAGCCTGGGCGGGATGGCCGCCACGCGCGCCAGCGGCACGACGGCGGTGCGTTACGGCACCATGCGCGACAATGTCATCGCATTGGAGGTGGTGCTGGCCGACGGGCAGGTCATCCGCACCGGCACGCGGGCGGCGAAAAGCAGCGCGGGTTACGATCTGACGGCGCTGTTCGTGGGGTCCGAAGGCACCTTGGGGATCATCACCGAACTGACGCTGCGTCTGCATGGCCAGCCCGAACAGGTGGCATCGGCGGTCTGCGGGTTCCCCGATCTGCGGGCGGCGGTCGAATGCGTCACGATGACCATCCAGTCGGGCATCCCGATGGCACGGATCGAGTTCGTGGATGCGCTGACGGCGCGGGCCTTCAACCTGAAATCCGGCACCACCCTGCCCGAGACGCCGCATCTGATGATCGAGTTTCACGGCTCCGAGAATGCCGTCGCCCAGGATGCCGAACGGTTCGGAGAGATCGCGCGCGATTGCGGCGCGTCGGGATTTGACTGGGCCACCACGCCCGAGGACCGGGCCCGGCTGTGGCGGATGCGGCACGGGGCCTATCACGCGGCCTTCGTGCTGCGGCCGGGCGCGGTGGGGGTGGTAACGGATGTCTGCGTGCCGATGTCGCAGCTAGCCGATGCGGTCGAACAGGCCGCTGCGGACATCCAGGCCGCGGGCATGATCGGGCCGATCGTCGGTCATGTGGGCGACGGGAACTTCCATTCGCTGCTGCTGGTCGATCCCGAATCCCCCGCCGAGATCGCTGCCGCCAAAGGGATCGCGCAGCGGATGGCCCGCCATGCGCTGACGGTGGGTGGCACGATCACTGGCGAACATGGGATCGGGATCGGCAAGCGGTCGATGATGTCCGAGGAGCACGGCCCCGGCTGGCAGGTGATGGGCGCGATCAAGTCGGCGCTGGACCCGGGCAATATCCTGAACCCCGGCAAGCTGGTGCCCGATCTGGTCAAAGGCGGCGCGGCAAGCTGACACGGGGCGGGAACTGGTCCCGCGGGGTGGCGTTGGCGTTCATATGAACCCCCCGAGGAGGAAACCATGTCCCATAACGATCAGGATCCGCAACACGAGGCCCGCAACCACAAGCCCGCAATCATCGCCATCGTGGTGGCCCTGGTCGTGGCGGCACTGGTCTTCGTGGTCTTCCAGCCCGGAACCAGCGAACCCGAAGGCGACGGCATCGCGACGACCGCCCCTCCGTCGGACGTACCCGTCACCGATGCCGAAGGCCTGACAGGCGATGACGAGGCCCCCGGTGCCCCCGGCGCAGACACCCCCGCCGATGCATCGCCCGAGGCCACGACGGAAGATGCCGCGCCGGAAGACGCCGCCCCGGCAAACTGATTTCTGCTGACCAAAGATGTCCGCGGGTCCGCCATGGCGGGCCCGTTTTACTTTGGATCGATTTCATGTCTGACGGACTCGTGACCGCTCCGGCCCGATGACAAAGTCTCACGGTTTTGCGATAACCCGAAACAATGGCGCGCAGGAAGCCGCTGCGGACGACGCAGAACTAATGGGGCAGGCATGAACATCGTTAAAAAATTGTTGTTGGGGCTGATGGTGGTGACATTCGCCATCTCATGTTCCCGCACGCCGCCCAGTGGTGGTGGTGGATATCGCAACGCACCGGGACCGGGCGCGAACCCGCAATTGGGCGACAACCGCCCCCACAACTGGCAGAACGGCAGCCCCTATGGCCATGCCGTCCACGGGATCGACATCTCGCGCTGGCAGGGCGACATCGACTGGAACCGGGTGCGCGGCGCAGGCATCAGCTTTGCCTTCATCAAGGCGACCGAAGGTGGCGATCACACCGATCCGAACTTCATGCGTTATTGGCGCGAGGCGGGACAGGCGCGGATCCCGCGCGGGGCCTATCACTTCTATTACTTCTGCCGTTCGGGCGCGGAAAACGCCTATTGGTTCATCCAGAACGTCCCGCGCGAGGCAGGGTCGCTGCCCCCCGTTCTGGACATGGAATGGTCCAATTCGCGCAACTGTCCGCGCCGTCCCCCCGCCTATGAGATCAAGCGTGAGGCCGAGATCTTCTTGCAGATCGTGGGCCGCCATTACGGGCAGCGTCCGATCATCTATACCACGGTCGATTTCTATCGCGACAACCGCATGGGTGACATCCGGACCGAGTTCTGGCTGCGTTCGACCGCCGACCACCCCAGCCGGGTCTATCCGGGTCAGCGTTGGGGCTTCTGGCAATATACCGGCACAGGGTCGGTCCCGGGCATCTCGGGTGATGTGGACCTGAACGCCTTCGCGGGTTCGGCTTCGGATTGGGCACGATGGTTGCAACAACGCATGGTGCGGTAAGGCCGCATCGCTGGCTGAAGCTGGAATTCGCGGCGCTCTATATCGGGGCGCCGCTGGCCATGGCGCTGTTTTTGCCCAAGGGCATGCTGTTTCCGGCGCTGGCGCTGTTCAGCATCGGGGGCATGATCCTCTTGTGGGTCACGGGCGGCTTCAAATGGCGCATCCTGGTGCGCGGCTGGCGACGCATGCCGTGGCTGGAGGTTGCGGGCATCGCGGTGGTGACGCTGCTGACCTGCTGGGCGATCCTGGCCGTGACGCGTCCCGGCGCGCTGTTTTCCATACCCCGCAACAATCCCGGATTTCTGCTGATCATCTGGACCTTCTATCCGCTGCTGTCGGCCCTGCCGCAGGAGCTGATCTTCCGCCCGCTGTTCTTTCACCGCTATGGCGCCATCCTGCCGCAGGGGCGGGCGGCCATCGCGCTGAACGCGGCCATCTTCTCCTTCGCGCATCTGATGTACTGGTCCTGGATCGTCGCATTCATGACCTTCTGCGGCGGCTGGATCTTTGCGCGCGCCTATCTGCGCCACGGTTTTCCGGCGGCTTGGGCGCTGCATGCGGTGGCGGGAAACGTGCTGTTCGCGGTCGGTATGGGGGTCTATTTCTATACCGGGAACGTCCAGCGGCCGTTCTGAGCGGTTGACTTCCCGCCCGTCCCGCGCTTTGTGCGGGGGTCAACAAATGGGGACTGATCATGCACGCCTATCGCAGCCACACATGCGGCGATCTGAAAGCCGCCAATGCCGGTGAAACCGTCCGCCTGTCGGGGTGGGTCCACCGCGTTCGCGACCACGGGGGCGTGCTGTTCGTCGACCTGCGCGACCATTACGGAATGACCCAGGTCCTGGCCGACAGCGACAGCCCGGCCTTTGCCGCGATGGAAAAGCTGCGCGCCGAAACCGTGATCCGCATCGATGGCCGCGTGAAGATGCGCGACGCCGCGCTTGTCAACCCCAAGCTGCCCACAGGCGAAATCGAGGTCTATGCGACCGAGCTAGAGGTGCTGGGCGCGTCCGACGAACTGCCCCTGCCGGTCTTCGGCGATCAGGATTACCCTGAAGAAACGCGCCTGGCCTATCGCTTTCTGGACCTTCGCCGCGACAGCCTGCACAACAACATCATGCTGCGGTCCAAGGTCATCCGTTCGATCCGCAACCGCATGTGGGACCAGAACTTCACCGAATTCCAGACCCCGATCATCACCGCGTCGTCGCCTGAAGGCGCGCGCGACTTCCTGGTGCCGTCGCGCCTGCATCCGGGCAAGTTCTATGCCCTGCCGCAGGCGCCGCAGCAGTTCAAGCAGCTGATCATGGTCGCGGGCTTTGACAAGTATTTCCAGATCGCGCCCTGCTTCCGCGACGAGGACCCGCGCGCCGACCGCAGCCCGACCGACTTCTATCAGCTGGACATGGAGATGTCCTTCGTCCGTCAGGAAGATGTCTTCGCCACCGTCCAGCCGGTCATCCAGGGCCTGTTCGAGGAATTCGGCGGCGGCCGTCGCGTGGATGCCGAATGGCCGCTGATCCCCTATGCGGAAAGCCTGCTGAAATACGGCAGCGACAAGCCGGATCTGCGCAACCCCATCGAGATGCAGATCGTCAGCGAGCATTTCCGCGGGTCGGGCTTTGGCATCTTTGCCAAGCTTCTGGAACAGGACGGCACCCAGGTTCGCGCCATTCCCGCGCCCACCGGCGGCAGCCGCAAGTTCGCCGACCGCATGAACGCATTCGCCCAACAGCAGGGTCTGCCCGGCATGGGATATATCATCTGGCGTTCAACTGTTCCGTCCCTTGAGGAACTCGGTTATCAAGAGTTCCATCCCAATGGCCCGGTTGCTGAACAGCATTCGTTTGCCGAAGCTCAACGCCGTCGGAACGAGTGGCACGAAAATCATCCGGATGCATGGGAAGCTGCCGGGCCCATCGCTAAGGCTCTTGGACCCGAGCGCACCGAAGAAATTCGGAAACAACTCAATCTAGGGGTAGGCGACGCGGCCTTCTTCCTTGGCGGCAAGCCCGAAAGCTTCGAAGGTGTCGCAGGCCGTGCCCGCACCGAGATTGGCCGCGAATTGGGCCTGATCGACGAAAGCCAGTTCAAGTTCGCCTGGATCGTCGATTTCCCGATGTACGAGAAGACCGA
Source organism: Paracoccus sediminilitoris (assembly GCF_003259195.1). GTDB lineage: Bacteria > Pseudomonadota > Alphaproteobacteria > Rhodobacterales > Rhodobacteraceae > Paracoccus > Paracoccus sediminilitoris. The sequence continues at coordinate 492,554 of NZ_QJPK01000001.1, read as the reverse complement.
CGACGGCAAGATTGACTTCAGCCACAACCCCTTCTCCATGCCCCAGGGCGGGATGGAGGCGCTGAACGGCGACCCGCTGGAGGTTCTGGGATACCAGTACGACCTGGCCTGCAACGGCTATGAGTTGATCAGCGGCGCGATCCGGAACCACAAACCGGAAATCATGTTCAAGGCCTTTGAACTGGCTGGCTATCCCGCCAGCGAAGTCGAAAAGCGCTTCGGTGGCATGGTCAAGGCGTTCCGCTATGGCGCGCCTCCGCACGGGGGCTGTGCTGCCGGCATCGACCGCATCGTGATGCTGCTGGCCGACGAACAGAACATCCGCGAGGTCATCATGTTCCCGATGAACCAGCGCGCCGAGGACCTGATGATGGGCGCCCCGTCCGAGCCCACGAACGAGCAGATGCGCGACCTGCGCCTGCGCGCCTTGCCGAAAGAGTGATCTGACAGGCGGGCCCCTGCATGGCAGGATGCTGCAAAGCAGCACACTGTCCGGAGCCCGCCTTCATGTCTCTGCCCTACGAACAGCTTGCCGCCATCCGGCTTGGTTACGGATTGTCGCCGCGCAGGCCATTGCCGTCGGACCCTGCCCAGGTGGCCCGACTGGTGGCGCAGGCCGGCCCGGAACCGGACGGGATCACCCTCGACAAGGTTCGCGAATGGCAAAGCGAGGGCCAGCAGCTGGCGCAGGTGGCCCGCAACGGTACCAAGGAGCAGAACAAGGCCAGCCGCATGCACAAGCAGCGGCTGCGCGGCCTGTTTCAGGCGGCGGTCCTGCACCGCTTTGCCCGCGCGGTGGATGATCCGACGGGGTTCGGGGAACGGCTGGTCTGGTTCTGGGCCGATCACTTCACGGTGGCGGGCGGCAGCATCTATTTCAACCTGATGTCGGACGCCATCGTCCAGGACGCCATCCGCCCGCACCTGACGGGCAAGTTCGCCGACATGATGTTCGCCGCCGAAACCCACCCGGCGATGCTGCGCTATCTGGACCAGACGCGATCGGTCGGACCGAATTCGGTGCTGGCGAAAAGCCGCCCCAAGCAGAGCCTGGGCCTGAACGAAAACCTGGCCCGAGAGATGATCGAACTGCACAGCATGGGCGTCGGCGCGGATTACACGCAGCAGGATGTCGAAGAACTGGCGCGGTTGCTGACCGGCCTGACCTATAACCCGCGCCAGCCCACCGTCTTTCGCCCCCGCCGAGCCGAACCGGGCGCCGAAACCGTGCTGGGCGAAACCTATGGAGGCAAGGGCAAGGCCTCGCTTGGCGATATCCGTGCCGTTATCGGCAGTCTGGCCACGCAGGAGGCCACGGCCCGTCACATCGCGCGCAAGATGGCCGTGCATTTCGTGGCCGACGACCCGCCGCAGGGCCTGGTCGATCGCCTGGCCGGCGTCTTTTCCGATACGGGGGGCGATCTGGGCGCGATGAACCTGGCGCTGGCCCAAGCGCCCGAACTGGAACAGACGCTGCGCGCCAAGATGCGCCAGCCATTTGAATTCCTGGTCGCCTCGATGCGCGGTCTGGGGATGACGGGCCAGCAGGTCGATGCGCTGCGGCCTGCCGCGTTGCGCCGGCACCTGCTGAACCCGATGGCCATCATGGGGCAGCCCTGGGCCGCGCCCGACGGACCCGATGGTTGGCCTGAAAAGGCCAGCGATTGGGCCAGCCCGCAGGGCATCGCCATGCGGATCAACTGGGCCATGACCAGCCCGTCCGAATTGCTGGGCCAACTGCCCGATGCGCGCGACCTGCTGCGCGACGCCCTTGGCGACACGGCCTCGGAGGCGGTCGCATGGGCGGTCCCGCGCGCCGAAAGCAACCCCGAGGGCGTGGCGCTGGTCCTTGCCTCGGCCGACTTCAACAGAAGGTGACGCGATGCTGACCCGACGCCTGTTCCTGAAATCCACCGCGCTCATCGGCTGTTCGGCGGCGGCCAGCCCGCTGATGTCAACCGCGTCCTTTGCCAGCGCCCCGGGCGAAAACCGTCTGGTCGTGATCATCCTGCGCGGCGCCATGGACGGGATCGACGCCTTCCAGCCCTATGGCGACAAGAACCTGCGCGCGCTGCGCCAGACGTTGTCACTGGGACCCGATCACGGCGCAACCGATCTGGACGGTTTCTTTGCGCTGCATCCTGGCCTGTCCGACCTGCTGCCCTTGTGGCAGTCGGGCCAGATGGCCTTTGCGCCCGCCGTATCGACGCCCTATCGCGACAAGCGCAGTCATTTCGACGGCCAGAACATGCTGGAGGCCGGCACCGGCACCGACATGGACCTGGCCGATCAACAGGATGGCTGGTTGAACCGCCTGCTGCAGGTGATGCCGGGGCAAACGTCGGAAACCGCCTATTCCGTCGGGGTCGAAAAGATGCTGATCCTGCAGGGGCAGGCGCAGGCCAAAAGCTGGACCCCGGAAGCGACGATGACCCTGGGGCCGCAGGCCGAACGGTTGTTGATGAAGATCTATCACGACGACCCGCTGTTCCGCGACGCCAGCGCGCAGGCGCTGGAAATCGTCGCGGGCCTTGGCAAGGCACCCGCCCCGGATGCGAAAGAGGAGGAGCATGTGGCCCTTGCCCGCTTTGCGGCCGATCGGCTGAACAACGAAACGCGCATCGCCAGCTTTTCGCTGGCGGGCTGGGACACGCATTCGGGCCAGTCGGGGTCGCTGAACCGCAGCCTTGGCCGGTTGGCGCAGGCGATCCTGACGCTGAAGTCCGATCTGGGCGACAACTGGGGCAGGACGACCGTCATGGCCATGACCGAATTCGGGCGTACGGCGCGCGAAAACGGCTCGGCCGGGACGGATCACGGCACCGGCGGCGCGATGCTGGTGACGGGGGGTGCGGTGCGTGGCGGCAAGGTGCTGGGCGATTGGCCGGGACTGGCCGAGGGCGACCTCTATGACGGGCGCGATCTGATGCCGCAGCGCGACATCCGAGCCTATGCGGCCTGGGCGATGCATGCAAAGTTCGGGATCGAGAAATCGGTTCTGGAAAGCACGGTCTTTCCCGATCTGCAGATGGGCGGCGATCCCAGGATGCTGGCCTAGACCTGCGCGACCTGCGCCAGCCGGTCCTGCACCAAGCAGCTGAGATGGGTCAGATCGATGGCCAGGTTTTCGCGGTCGCCGCGCGCAAGTGCCGCCGCGGCATCGCCCAGTGCGGGGTCGCGGGACGCCCGCGCCACACCTGCCAGAAAGCCGATGATGTATTCGATGGCATCGGTATCGCTGGCATCCGACAGCACCTGTGCCGCGTGCAGCAGGTCGTCGCGCAGCCCGGCCTGATCGGGTTGGATCATGTCGTCGGGCAGGGCGCGCAGAAGGCTGCCGCGCGCTTCGGGCGGCAGGGCGCCTAGGATGGTCTGCTGAAAGACCGCAAGGCTTTCCACCGGCTTGGGAAGAAATCCGTCGGCACCGGCATTCAGGGCGCGGTCCGCCAGGTCGGGATCGCCCGACATGCCTAGGATGACCGGAACCCGCGGGATGGCCTGGTGCAGGTCCTGGATCAGTGTCGCGCCATCGCCATCGGGCAGGCCCAGATCGACGATGATCACGGCGGGCCTGTAGGCGGCCAGATGGCGGCGTGCCGAGCGCAGGCAATCCGCGCGGCGAATCCGCGCACCGGATCTGAGGCACAACAGGCGCACGGCCTCGCTTGCAAAGCGCGAATCCTCGATCACCAGCACCGTCAGCCCGGTCAGGGGGCGACCGGGCAGCGATAAACGCCACTGCGGCAAGGGTTTGTCATGGGTCGTCGCGAAATCTGTCGGCATGTCTGATTCCCGTTCCATCTTCCCTGGTGTCAGTTAGCGCGGCAAATCTGAACAGCCGGTTAACGACGATGCTTTTCCTTTCACCGGGCCGCGAAAACCCATAGATATGACGTCAAAGCGGAGGCATCGATGATCGGACGACTGAACCACGTGGCCATTGCCGTTCCCGACCTGGACGCGGCGGCGGCGCAGTATCGCGATACGCTTGGCGCCCAAGTGGGACCGCCCCAAGACGAACCCGATCACGGCGTGACGGTCGTCTTTATCGAACTGCCCAACACCAAGATCGAGCTGCTTTACCCGCTTGGCGATGACAGCCCGATCCAGGGGTTTCTGGAGAAGAACCCCTCGGGCGGAATCCATCACATGTGCTTCGAGGTGGATGACATCCTGGCCGCCCGCGACAAGATGAAGGCCGAAGGCGCGCGGGTCCTGGGCAATGGCGAACCCAAGATCGGCGCGCATGGCAAGCCGGTGCTGTTTCTGCATCCCAAGGATTTCAACGGCTGCCTGATCGAACTGGAGGAAATCTGATGAACCTGACCGGCGGAATCGTTCTCTTTGCCTCGCTCTGGTTTCTGACTCTGTTCGTCGTGCTGCCCTTTGGCCAGCGCAGTCAGGCCGATGCCGGGAATGTCGTGGCGGGCACTCATGCGGGCGCCCCGTCGGACATGGGGCAATGGCGGCGCAAGCTGTTGATCACGACGCTGGTGACGGCGGCGATCTGGGGCGTGATCGCCTTTGTCATCCTGGGCGATTACATCACCCGCGACGATATTTCCCAGCTGGATCACCTGATCCGCTGACCATCTGGAACAGGTGGGTAAACGCGGCGGCGGCCAGCAATGGCAGCATGATGTTGACCAGCGGCACCGCCAGCCCCAGTGCCACCAGAACGCCCGTCGCGGTGATACGGCCAGAATTGGCGCGGCGCAGGTCGTTGGCCTGCACCGCGTCCATGTGACGTCGCGCGGCCATCTGGAAGAATTCGCGCCCCAGCAGCCACCCGTTCGCCCCGAAGAACAGCACCGGCGCCAAGGGCCCCAGGAATGGCGTCAGCAGCAGGCTGACCAGGCTGACGCCCAGAACCGCCGCCACCACCGCCAGCGATTCCAGCAGCCCGTCAAGGAAATCGATCGATGTGCCGCGGCGTTGGGGATAGTGGATCTCCTCCACCGCATCGGCGACATGTTCGGCAAAAAGCCCTGAAAAACCAGCGGCAACCGGGGCCATCAGGAAGAAGCCCATCACCGGGAACAGCGCCAGCGACCCCCATGAGACCAGCTGCGACAGTTCGATATGGCCCAGCCAAGGCAGGGTGAAACCGCCCGGCAGCCACAGCCGGATCGCCCAGAAGATGACCGCCTGCAGGGCCACGAACAGCCCGATGGTCAGCGCCACCCCCAGCAGCACCAGCCGCAGGATGCGCGGGCGCAAGAGGTCGGCCCAGCCCCGCGTCAGGGCGACGACCGGCTTCATGGCAGGAACCGGGTCTTGGCGGCGATGTCGGGGCGCGGGCGTTCGGGGGGCGTGGGGCCGGGGGTGCCGATATGGATCAACCCGGCGACGCGTTCATGCGGCGCGACGCCCAGATGGGCCTGGGCGAAATCCCGGTTCAGCGCCGCGAACCCCGTCAGCCAGGCCGCACCCCAGCCTGACGCCAGGGCCGCGTTGACCAGCCCCAGGCAGACCGCCCCCGAGGACAGCTCCTGTTCCCATTCCGGCACCTTGGGGCTGTCGACCGGCGAATGGATCACCGCGACGATCACCGGCGATGCGAATGCGGATGCCGCCTTGTCCGCTGCCGCCTGGTCCTGACCGTCGGCCAGCACCGCTGCATGCAGCTTGGGCGCCAGCGCGTCCAGCGTCTGCCGGCCCAGGACGACAAAGCGCCAAGGTTCCAGCTTGCCGTGGTCGGGGACGCGGGCGGCAAGGGTCAGCAATTCGGTCAGCTGATGGCGATCGGGGCCGGGACCGGTCATCAGCTTGGGCGGGTGGGACCGGCGGGTGGCCAGAAACTGCAAGATGGGTGAGGTCATGACATTCTCCTGTTGCGGGGGATGTTGCGGATCGGGGCGCGATGCGCAAGCAGGCTTGCGCAGGCGCAGCGCCGCGTGATCCATGACGGCATGGCCGATCTGACCCATATGGCGCTGCCCGGAGCGATCTTTACCCTGCGCGTGACGCCCGGCGCGCGGCGCAATGACATCACGCTTCACGATGGCGTGCTGCGCGTCCACGTGACGGCGGCGCCTGCGGATGGCAAGGCGAACAAGGCGGTGCTGAAGCTGTTGGCCAAGGCGCTTGGGGTCGCGCCGTCGCGGTTGACGCTGATCCGCGGGCAAACCGGTCGCGACAAGCTGGTGCGGCTGGATCAGCCGGCGTCGGGTTCCAGCCGGTAATTGCCCTCGGGCAGGTTCAGCGCCAGGCGCAATTCGGTCAGCTGATGCATGGTCAGGCAGATGCGGACGACCTCTTCGCCATCCTCGCTCATCTGTTCCAGCACCACGCGATCGTCGAAATTGAGGATGACGACATCCTCGTTCAGGGGGCGGGTGTTCGGCTCGGCCTCGTCGATCAGGGTGATCACGGTTGCGTCGAAGTCGTGTTCGATGGTGAACATCCGGATTCTCCTTGGGGGAAGGCCCGACAATCGCGTGAACTTCGCGGTGCGACAAGCGGGCGGGGTTTACGCGGCCACGGGGCAGGGTAAACTGCAAAGCAACGCGGCGGCAAGGTCGGCGGAACATACTTCGTGAACTGGGCATCGGGAACTGGGCAGCACATATGATCACGTTATTCACATTTCCCAAGGCCGCCCCGATGGCGGTGGCCTTGCTGACATTGGCCGGCTGCGCGGTGCCAGTGGATGCCCCGCCGGTCGCCCCGCAGGCACCCGCCCCGTCGCCGGTCAGGCCGCTGCCGGTGGCCTCGGCGCCCTATGACGCGACGCCGGGCAATGCCGCGCGCACCTTCGTGCAAGTCATGCGCCGGATGGAGCCTGCCGTCGAACGCGAATGCGTCACCCGGCGCACCCGCCCGATCAATTGCGATTTCGCCTTCGTCGTCGATGACCGTCCGGGGTTGGAACCCAACGCCTTCCAGACGGTCGACAATACCGGTCGCCCCATCGTGGGTTTCACCCTGTCGCTGATCGCCCAGACCCGCAGCGCCGATGAAATCGCCTTCGTTGCGGGTCACGAGGCCGCCCATCACATCCTGAACCACCTTGACCGCAAGACGGGCGCCGCGACGGCAGCGTCGGTGGTCCTGGGCAGCATCGCCTCGGCCTATGGCGGCGACGGCAGCGCAGTGGCGCGCGCGCAGGAAATCGGCGCCTCGGTCGGGTCGCGCTACTACTCCCGCGATTGGGAGCTGGAGGCCGATTATCTCGGCTCGATCATCACGCTGAACGCCAATTACGACCCGATCAACGGATCGCGCCTGTTCGAACGTATCCCCGACCCCGGCAACCATGTACTGGGCACCCACCCGTCGCGGGCGCAGCGGCTTGCGCAGGTGCGCCGCGCCGTGGCCGATGTCCAATCCGGCCGGATCCAATAGGCGATGGCGCGGCGGGGCCATGTCGGGCGGCTGCAATGGCGGCTGCGAGAGCTGCTGCAGCGGCTGTGGGTCAGGGTCACGGCCTTTGCGGTACTGGGTCTGGTTTCGGCGATCCTGGGCTATCTGCTGAAGGATACCATTCCCTCCGGACTTGCGGGCAAGATTGGGGCGGATGCGATCGGTCCGATCCTGTCGATCATTGCCTCCAGCATGCTGACAGTCACGACCTTTTCGTTGTCGATCCTGACGGCTGCCTATGCCACCGCCAGCTCCAGCACGACGCCCCGGTCGGTGCAGCTGCTGGTCAAGGATTCCGTCAGCCAGACGGTGCTGGCCACCTTCATCGGGGCCTTTGTCTTCAGCCTGGTCGGGCTGATCATGCTCAAGACCGAACTTTATGGCGATGGAGGACGGGTCGCGCTGTTCTTTGCCACGCTGCTGATCGTGCTGATCGTCGTGGTGTCGCTGTTGCGCTGGATCAACAGGCTGGGGGAACTGGGGTTGATCGGCGACATGATGACCCGCGTCGAGGAGACGACCACATCGGCGCTGTCGACGCGCCTGGAATCGCCTTGGATGGGGGCCAATCCCCTGCGCGGATCGCCGCCGCCCGATTGCATGGTGGTTCCCGCGCCCGTCGTGGGGCATGTCCAGAACTGCGACATGGCGACCCTGTCGGACTTGGCCGAAAAGCACGAACTGATCATCTATGTGACGGCCACCCCCGGTGACTTGGTCCACCTGCGCAGCGCCTTGATACACGTCCGGAACCTGCCTGCGGATCAGGACCAGGCCGAGGCGATCCGGGCCGAACTGGCGGCCTGCATCACCGTGCGCCCCACGCGCAGCTTCGAACAGGACCCGCGTTTCGGCTTTACGGTGCTGTCGGAAACCGCACAGCGCGCCCTGTCGCCGGCGGTGAACGATCCGGGGACGGCGGTGGCGGTCATCACGCGCATTCTGCGCATTCTGTCGATCTGGCAGACCGTTCAACAGCCTGATGTCGATTATCCGCGGCTTTACGCGGCCGAACTGAGCGCCGAGGAGATGCTGCGCGAAAGCCTGCTGCCCTTGGCCCGCGACGGCTCGTCGAATTTCCAGGTTCAGCATGCCGTGCAGGACTGCCTGATCGCGCTGACGAATCTGGCCCCTCAGGTTTTTGGGCCGGCGGCAGTTCACCTGTCGGACGACTGTCTGGAATATGCCATGGATGGACTGGTGCTGCAGGCACAACGCGATCAGGTTCGCCGCCGCGCCGAGCAATTATCCGAGGCGGCAGCGGCGGTTGTGCCAAATCGGTAATCATGCAACCGCCAAATGAAAAAAAGTTCCGTGTGGTTGTAAAAACTCTGGCTTATCGGCGGTTTTATGCTTTAGTTCGGTCAGGCTTGTACAAATAGACAGGTTTTGTTCATACCACATCGCGCGTTTAGGGCGATTTTGAAGAAGGGGCGCCCATGATCGGCGTTATCGTCTGGAGCAATAATTCGCGCGAAAAAGCGATTATCTGGTGCGAGGATCAGGCCACATTGGCCTATCTGCAAGGTCGCGAGAACCTGTTGAACACCGACAAATGGCCCGAACCGGGCGATCTGGTCGAACTGGAAACGCAGACGGTGGGCAATCTTCGCCACGCGCTGAACGTTTCGATGATCTCTGAACAGGCATGCCCGCAGCTGCCGCAGATGCTGTCCGAGGCGTCGCCGCCGGCGCGTCAGCCGCAATTGCGCGTGGTCGATGGCGGTGCCTCGGAAGAGGGTTTCAAGGCGCCCAGCCCGACGGCCTGCAATCTGCCGGTCTTTCGCGAAACCACGATGCATCAAAGGCCGCGCAGCAGCGCGGCCAGCTGATCAACGCGTTGCGCGGGCCGGTGGAACCGGCCCGCAGCCATCTAAATCATACGCCGCGCGACAATGCGGCCAGCCCCGTGCGGGCAAGGTCGATCAGGCCAAGCGGGCGCATCAGTTCGGCAAAGGCGTCCAGCTTGGACACCGGCCCCACCAGTTCGAAGACAAAGCTCTCCAGCGTCGAATCGACCACGTTCGCGCGGAAGATCTCGGCAATGCGCAGGGCCTCGACCCGCTTTTCGCCCTGGCCCTTGACCTTGAACAAGCCCAGTTCGCGTTCCACGACGGGGCCTTCGACCGTCAGGTCGTGAACCTCATGGACGACAACGATCCGGCCCAGCTGGGCCTTGATCTGTTCAATGACCGCCGGGGTGCCGCGCGTCACCACGGTGATGCGCGAGCGGTGGCCCAGATGGTCGACCTCGGCCACTGTCAGGCTGTCGATGTTGTAGCCGCGCCCCGAAAACAGGCCGATGACACGGGCCAGGACGCCCGGCTCGTTTTCGACCATGATCGCCAAAGTGTGGCTTTCCTCGACCTGGCTGTGGGGGTCCTTCAGGTCATAGGCCGAATGGCTGGACATGCCCTTCTGGATGTTCAATGCGTTCATGGCTGAACCCTTCCTTTTGCAGCGTGGATGGTGGCGGGGCGGGTCACACCAGCACCGCACCTTCCGATTCGATCACGCCCAGGGTTTCCGCCTCGCCCAGCAGCATTTCGTTATGGGGCTTGCCCGACGGGATCATCGGGAAGCAGTTCTCGTGTTTCTCGACCAGCACGTCCAGGATGAAGGGGCCGTCGTAATCCAGCATTTGCTGGATGGCGGCGTCCAGATCCTTGGGGTCGCGGACCTGCGCCCCCTTACAACCGAAGGCATCGGCCAGCTTGACGAAATCGGGCAGGCTGTCGGACCAAGACTGGCTGTAGCGTTCGCCATGCAGCAGCTGCTGCCACTGGCGGACCATGCCAAGGCGTTCATTGTTCAGGATGAACTGCTTGACCGGCAGGCGGAACTGCACGGCAGTGCCCATTTCCTGCATGTTCATCAGCCAGCTGGCATCGCCCGCCACGTTGATGACCAGCGCTTCGGGGTGGGCGGCCTGAACGCCGACCGATGCCGGCAGGCCATAGCCCATCGTCCCAAGACCGCCCGAGGTCATCCAGCGGTTCGGTTCCTCGAACCCCAGATATTGCGCGGCCCACATCTGGTGCTGGCCGACCTCGGTCGTGATGTAACGGTCGCGCCCCTTGGTTAGCGCCTCGAGCCGTTGCAGCGCGTGTTGCGGCTTGATGATCGTGTCGCTGCCGCGATAGGCGAGGCAGTTCTTGGCCCGCCATTCGTCGATCTGGCCCCACCAAGACTTGAGCGCCGGACCGTTCAGCTTGCGGCCGCGCGACTTCCAGACCTTCAGCAGGTCTTCCAGCACATGGCCGACATCGCCGACGATCGGCAGTTCGACCTGCACGACCTTGTTGATGCTGGAGGGGTCGATGTCGATATGCGCCTTGACCGAACCGGGGCTGAAATCCGCGATGCGACCGGTGATGCGATCGTCGAAGCGGGCGCCGATGTTGATCATCAGGTCGCAGCCATGCATCGCCAGATTCGCCTCGTAGAGGCCGTGCATCCCCAGCATGCCCAGCCAGTTCTTGCCCGATGCCGGATAGGCGCCCAGCCCCATCAGGGTCGAGGTGACCGGAAAGCCCGTCGCCTCGGCCAGTTCGCGCAGCAGCTGGCTGGCGCCCGGACCCGAATTGATGACCCCGCCGCCGGTATAGAGGATCGGGCGTTCGGCCTGTTCGATCATCTCGACTAAGCGGGTGATCGCCTCGATATTGCCCTTCTTGACAGGCTGATAGGGGCCGTTATCGACCTGCTTGGGTCCGACATAGAGATCGCTGGCGAACTGGACATCCTTGGGGATGTCTACCAGCACCGGTCCCGGCCGTCCCGATGTCGCAACGTGAAAGGCCTTGTGGATGGTTTGGGCCAGCTTGCCCGTGTCCTTGACCAGCCAGTTATGCTTGGTGCAGGGGCGGGTGATGCCGACGGTGTCGGCCTCTTGGAAGCCGTCGGTGCCGATCATGAAGGTCGGGACCTGACCCGACAGAACGATCAGCGGGATCGAATCCAGCAGCGCATCGGTCAGCCCCGTGACCGCATTCGTCGCACCGGGACCCGAGGTGACCAGCACGACGCCGGGCTTGCCGGTCGCGCGGGCATAGCCTTCGGCCATGTGGACGGCACCCTGTTCGTGGCGCACCAGGATATGGGTGATGTCGTTCTGCTGGAAGATCTCGTCATAGATGGGTAGGACGGCCCCGCCCGGATAGCCGAATACGGTATCGACGCCCTGATCGCGCAGCGCCTCGACCACCATTCTCGCACCCGTCATCATTCGGGACATCGTTCTGCTCCATCAAAAAATGCGTTGCGCAAAGGGCCGGACGGGCCCCCGCGTCGGCGCAAACTAGGATCAGGGCAGGGCGGGGTCAATGGGGTCCTGCGGATAAAATGACGCAGCCATGCCGATTTTTGAAACTTTGTTTCGCGGATTGTCAGGCGCTATCGGTCGAATTGCGGCAGGGCGATGCGCGCGACCTGTTCGACGATCGGATCGACCGACAGGGGATGGGCCTCGTTCGAATGGTCGCCCGGATCGCCGATATCCTGCCACACCCCACCCTTGTAGATTTCCAGCGCGTTGAAGCGGGCCTTGTATTCCATCTTGCGGCTGCCGGGCACCCAATAGCCCAGATAGACATAGGGCAGCCCTGCCGCGCGGGCGATCTCTATATGGTCCAGGATTACGTGGGTGCCCAGGCTGGCCGGGCGGAAGACGGGGTCGTAGAAGCTGTAGACCAGGCTGAGGCCGTCATCCAGCACGTCGGTCAAGCAGACGGCGGTCAGGTGTTCGTCGCCGCTCTTCATGGTGCCGGGATCGTCCGAGCCGCCGCGATATTCGATGACGCGGGTCTTGATTGGGGTCTCCTCGATCATGGCGGCGAATTCGAAGATGTCCATGTCGGCCATGCCGCCATCGGCGTGGCGACGGTCCAGATAGCGGCGGAACAGGTCGAACTGTTCCTCGGTCGCCCAGGCACTGGTGGCCAGCCGCTGCAGCACGGCATTGCGTTTCTGGATGCGGCGCTGCGTGCGGCTGGGGACAAAATCGGCCACCCGGATCCGCGCCGACATGCAGGCCACGCAGCTTTCGCAGCTGGGGCGATACAGCACGTTCTGCGACCGGCGAAAGCCCTGGCGGGACAGGGCGTTGTTCAGTTCGGGGGCGTTGTCACCCTGCAGTGCCGTGAACAATTTGCGTTCGGCCCGCCCGTGCAGATAGGGGCAAGGCTGAGGCGCCGTCACATAGAACTGTGGCGCATGGGGCAGGGTATGGCGCATCAGGCGCATCCCTTGCGGCAACTGATCGGGTCAGGGCTGGTCATGCGGAAGTTGCACTATCCGGTGTGGCGATGGTGTCAGGGTCGCGCGAAGCCTAGCAACGTTTCCATGACACGCCAAGCGGGGAAAGACCCACCCCGACGCTTCGCGGGACGGTCGTGCAGCGATGACGCGGCGCGTTGACCCCGCACCGGCGACCGCTAAGGTGACAGGCATGAGCTTTCACGACCGCATCACCCGCCATCCGTTGCCCGTCGATCCTGCCCGCGCGCAGGATGCGGCGGCCCTGTTCCCCCACAGTCCGGCGGCCCTGCGCGACCTGATCGCCGCCGTCGCGGGCAGCAGCCCCTTTCTTGCCGGTTTGATCCGGCAAGAGGCCGACTGGCTGCCCGGCGCGCTGGATCATGACGATGTGGTGGCCCGCGAAACGGCAGGGTTCCAGGACCTGTCCCCCGATGATCTGGGCGTCGCGCTGCGTCGGGCCAAGCGACGCGTGGCGCTGCAGGCGGCGCTGGCTGATCTGGGGGGCGTCTGGCCCTTGGCGCAGGTAACGCAGGCGCTGTCCGATCTGGCGGATCGTGCGGTGGACCTCGCCCTGCGGGCCCATGTCGCGTCCGAGGTCCGGCGTGGCAAGCTGCCCGAAACCGACGCGGATGCGGGGGGCATCTTTGCGCTGGCCATGGGCAAGGGCGGGGCGGGGGAATTGAACTATTCTTCGGATATCGACCTGATCGTGCTGTTCGACGAAACCGCCTATGACGATGCCGACCAGATGGAGGCCCGCGCAGCCCTGATCCGCGCGACCCGCAAGATGGCTGCGACCCTGTCGGACGTGACTGAACACGGTTATGTCTTTCGCACCGACCTGCGGCTGCGCCCGGATGCATCGGTGACGCCGGTCTGCATCTCGACCGCCGCCGCGCTGGCCTATTACGAGGCCGAGGGCCGCACCTGGGAACGCGCCGCCTTCATCAAGGCGCGGGCGGCAGCGGGAAACATCGCCGCGGGCGAACGCTTTCTGGCCGAACTGCGGCCCTTCGTCTGGCGCAAGCATCTGGATTTCGCCGCCATCCAGGACGCCCACGACATGCGGCTGCGCATTCGCGACCACAAGGGCCTGGGCGGCCGGCTGGAGGTCGCGGGCCATAACATCAAGCTGGGCCGTGGTGGCATCCGCGAGATCGAGTTCTTTACCCAGACCCGCCAGTTGATCGCGGGCGGGCGCGACCCCGATCTGCGGGTTCGTGACACGGTGGGCGGGCTGGCGGCGCTGGCGGCCAAGGGTTGGATTCCCGATGCGGTGGCGCAGGAACTGACCGATCATTACCGCGAACACCGCGACATCGAACATCGCATCCAGATGGTGAACGACGCCCAGACCCACAGCCTGCCTAAGGACGGCAACGGCCTGCGGACCATCGCCGCGCTGATGGGGTCAGGTGATCCGGACGGATGGCAGGCGGCGCTGAAGGCCCGGTTGGCCCGCGTCCATGAACTGACCGAGGAGTTCTTCGCCCCCGACGAGATCAAGGCCGAACGCCCGCAGATGTCGCCCGAATCGCAGGCGATCATCGACCGGTGGCAGGGCTATCCGGCGTTGCGGTCCGACCGCGCGCTGCAGATCTTTCGCCGGATCGAGGTGCCGCTATTGGATCGCATGTCCCGCGCGGGCCATCCCGCAGAGGCGTTGGCCCGTTTCGACAGCTTCCTTGCCGGGCTGCCCGCGGGCGTCCAGCTGTTTTCCCTGTTCGACGCCAATCCCCAACTGATCGACCTGATCGTGGACATTTGCGGCACGGCCCCGGCGCTGGCCGCCTATCTGGCGCAGCATCCGGCGGTGCTGGACGCGGTGCTGGGCGGCAGCTTCTTTGCGCCCTGGCCGGGCGAAACCGGGCTGCGGACCGAACTGGACCGCGCCGTCCAGGCAGCCGCGACCGCCGGTGGATATGAGGCCGCCTTGGATGCTGCGCGACGTTGGGCGCATGAATGGCATTTCCGCATCGGCGTGCATCACCTGCGCGGGCTGATCGACGCCGATGAGGCCGCCGGACAATATGCCGATTTGGCGGGGGCCTGCGTCGCCGCGCTGTTCCCGGTGACGGCGTCGGAATTCGCGCGCAAGCACGGGCCTGCGCCGGGGCGGGGGGCCGTCGTCGTGGGCATGGGTTCGCTTGGGGCGCGGGTGCTGAACGCGGGCTCGGATCTGGACCTGATCGTGATCTATGACGCGGACGGGGTCGAGGCCTCGGACGGGCCGCGACCGCTGGCGGCGCGCCCCTATTATGCGCGGCTGACGCAGGCGATGGTAACGGCGCTATCGGCGCCCACCGCCGAAGGGCGGCTTTATGAAGTCGACCTGCGGCTGCGCCCCTCGGGGCGGCAGGGGCCGGTGGCGACGTCAGTGCAAAGCTTCGAGACCTATCAGATGGAAGAGGCCTGGACCTGGGAACATCTGGCGCTGACCCGTGCCCGCGTCGTGGCCCGCAGCGGCGGTGACGCCGCCGCGCTGGCCGAGCAGATCGAGGCGTTGCGCCTTGAAGTCCTGCGCCGCCGCGGCACCGACCCGCGCGTCATAGCCGATCTGGATCAGATGCGGACGCGACTGTTCACGGCCAAGCCTGCATCGGGCCCTTGGGACGTACGCCACGGTCCGGGACGCCTGCAGGATATCGACCTGCTGGCACAGGCCTGTGCGCTGCGGTCGGGCGATCCCGCGCGGGGCACCTTGGCGCAGCTGCGCGCGGGCAAGCGGGCGGGGTTGATGGATGCCAAGGCGACCGAGGCGCTGTCTTCGGCCTGGCGGGCCTTCTGGCGGTTGCACGCGGCGGGGCGGCTTTTGACCGATCGCCCGCTGGACATGCAGGATATCGGCGGCGGCGCGCAGGATTTCCTGCTGCGCGAAGTCGATGCCCCTGATGCCGAGGCAATCCGGGACTGCATCCGGGACCACGTGTCGCGTGCCGAAGCGTTGATCACCGCCCAGATGCCGCAATAGCGTCCTATCCCGCCGCGACATTCCTTTCGGGACGGTCGGGCAGGGGTGGGGCGGTCTCGGGACGGCTCTGTTCGGCGCTGGATTGCAGTTCGGCGGCGACTTCGGACAGGGACCGCCCGCCGATTTGGCCCAGCACCGGGATCGACACAAGGCCTGCGGGCAGGGCCGGGGCGGGCATGTCGGGTGCCTCGACGAACAGGCCATGCGCGGTCTTGTCCCAGTAGAACGGCTTGGTCACGACCTCGCAGATGGCCTTCCAACCCGCCAGGCACCCAAGCGGGAAATAGAGATGCAGCGTCGGCACCCAAGCCAGCAGGTGCCGATGCTTGGCCCCGCTGACGGCGCGCATGCCCACGAAGATCGACAGCAGTTCGGAGGCGACGAACAGCGTGAACAGCGCCGGTACAGCCCAACTGCCTAGGCCCTCCAACGGGTCGCGAAGCGGATGGGGCAGGCCCAAGCTAAGCAGCCAGAAGCTCCACAGGAC
Organism: Paracoccus sediminilitoris; assembly: GCF_003259195.1. Taxonomy (GTDB): domain Bacteria; phylum Pseudomonadota; class Alphaproteobacteria; order Rhodobacterales; family Rhodobacteraceae; genus Paracoccus; species Paracoccus sediminilitoris. The sequence continues at coordinate 476,472 of NZ_QJPK01000001.1, read as the reverse complement.
CGGGGCCAGAAGATATTGCGACACGGCGCCGAAGAACTGGACCTGGAACCACCAGAAACGCCGCGGCCCCAGTTCCCGATGCAGCAGGGCGGGGTCGCGCATATGCACGGCCCAGGTCAGCGCATAACCCTTGAGCCAGCGCGAGCGCTGCTTGACCCAGGGCATGGCGCGGCAATTGGCCTCTTCGTCCGTGGTGGTGTCGATGATCTGGGTGCGATAGCCGCGCCGGCACAGCCGCACGCCCAGATCGGCGTCCTCGGTCACGTTCCAGCTGTCCCACGCGCCGACCTCCTCCAGCAGGTGGCGACGGAAGAACAGCGTGGTGCCGCCCAAGGGCACGACCAGGCCAAGCCGCGCCACGCCCGGCAGCAGGACGCGGAACCACGCGGCGTATTCGATGGTAAAGCAGCGGGCCAGCCAGTTGGTGCGCGGGTTATAGAAATCCAGCGCCCCCTGCAGGCAGGCGACATCGGCGGGCGCGAAATGAAAGGCGCGGGCGACTTTGTGCAACTGATCGGGGTCGGGGCGATCCTCGGCGTCCCAGATGCCCACGATCTGCGCCTTGCAGAAATTCAGCGCATAGTTCAGCGCGCGGGGCTTGGTCTTGATGGGACCGTCGGGGACGCGAACCACGCGGATCCAGTGCGGCAGGGTCACGCCCTTCAGCGCCGCTTCGGTCACATCGTCGCTGGCCTCGATCACCAGCAGGATGTCGGTCAGTTCCCGCGGATATTGCAGCCTTGCCAGCCGTGCGACCAGTTTTCCGGCGACATCGCTTTCCTTGAACAGCGGAACCATGACCGAAATCATCGGCAAGGGCACATCCCTGTCCGATGGCAACAACTGCCCCTCTGCGACCGCCTGCTGCAATTCGCGGTTCTCGCTGCGGGCGCGACGAAAGCCCACGAAGGCCAGCAGCTTCAGCGCCGATTGCGAGATCAGCGTCAGGACCGCCCAGGCCGTCAGGATGAAGGCCAGAAGCGTCGGCGCAAGGGCGATGCCCGCCAGCACCGCCATCACCAGCAGGGCGGCCAGTTGGGCGGTGAGGGCATGGTCCTGAGTGCGGCAGCTTTCGGCGGCGGGGACGCGGCATTCGGCCTCGCGGATCAGGCGGGTGCGGCGCCAGTCCAGGACGCCGGACTGAACCTGATCCTCGCTGGCCAGCAGCATGCGGACATGACCGAATTCGCGTGGCAGGCGGTGCAGAAGCGCCTCGAACGCCTCGGGGCGGGCGGTCGCGATCCAAGTGACGCCGCCGATCCGCCGCCAGGGCAGGATGGCGTTCGTCAGACAGAAGCCGGCCCCTGCCAGATCGATCAGGCGCGGGTCGGCCGGGCTGGTGGCGGGGTCGATGGCGGTGGTGCGCCATTGACGCGACAGGCCGCGCGCCAAGGCGTCGGCGGCGACCATGCGTTGCGCCAGCAGCACATGGGCAAGCTGCTGGCCCTGTTTCTGGCTGATCAGCGTCGCCTTCAGCAGATCGCCCGGATCCAGAACGCCGTCTTCCAGCAGGATCTGACCCAGAGGGCGCAATGTCCGCGGCGCGATCGTGGGACCGCGCAGCACGATGCCGCCTTCATCGTTCAGATTCGCCGGCAAGGGCAGCGGCGCAGGCAAGGCCATGACGATTCCCCGTTGGAACGCCCCGTCTTGCCATGAATGTCGTTAACGGAAGGTTAAGACTTCGGGACCGCGCGGGTGAAAATCGCCCGCGCAGTCCCAAGACCTTCGATCATGCGCGGCGGGCGCGCATGGATTCGGTGAAGCGCTTGAATAGATACATGCTGTCCTGCGGGCCGGGCGATGCCTCGGGGTGGTGCTGGACGGAAAACACCGGCCGGTCGGTCATGCGGATGCCGCAATTGCTGCCATCGAACAGGCTGACATGGGTTTCCAGCACGCCCTGGGGCAGGGTCTGCGAATCGACCGCAAAGCCGTGGTTCATCGAGGTGATCTCGACCTTGCCGGTTTCCACGTCGCGCACCGGGTGGTTCGCGCCGTGGTGGCCGTGGCTCATCTTGATCGTCTTGGCGCCAAGCGCCAGCGCCAGCATCTGGTGGCCCAGGCAGATGCCGAACATCGGCAGGTCCTTTTCCAGCAGCGACTGGATCATCGGCACGGCATAGACGCCGGTCGCGGCCGGATCGCCGGGGCCGTTGGCCAGGAAGATGCCCTCGGGTTCGTGTGCCAGGATCTCCTCGGCGGTGGCGGTGGCGGGCATGACCGTCACATCGGCACCGTGCGACACCAGCGAACGCAGAATGTTGCGCTTGGCGCCGTAATCGATGGCGACGACCTTGAAGGGCTTGTCCTCGGGCGAGGTACCAAAGCCGGTACCCCAGGCCCAGGTGCCCTGATCCCATTTGTAGGTCTGGGCGCAGCTGACCGTCTTGGCCAGGTCCAGCCCCACCAGACCCGTCCAGTCGCGGGCACGGGCGACCATCGCCTCGATGTCGAAATTGCCGTCAGGATCATGGGCTAAAACCACATGCGGCGCACCCTGCTGGCGGATTGCGCGGGTCAGGCGACGCGTGTCGATCGCGCCGATGCCGATGCGGCCCTTGCGGGTCATCCACTCGGTCAACTCGGCGGTCGTGCGCCAGTTCGACGATTGCGTCGGGTCCCACCGCACGACGATGCCGCTGGCCACCGGATCCTGCGCTTCGTCGTCTTCCGTGGTCACGCCGGTATTGCCGATGTGGGGGAAGGTGAAGGTCACGATCTGGCTGGCATAGGAGGGATCGGTCATGATCTCCTGATAGCCGGTCATCGCGGTGTTGAAGACCAGTTCGGCGACAACTTCGCCGGTGGCGCCAAAGCCCTGGCCGTAGAAAACGGTCCCGTCGGCAAGCGCAAGGCAGGCAGTCGGTTTTACAGCCATATCGGCACCTCTGGATCTGAAATCTTGGGGTGAATAAGGGGGACGCGCCCCAAGGTCAAGGCGCAGCAACGGTCACGGGCGCTTGAATTGCGCGGCCCTTGGGCCTAGATCGCAGTCTTTCCGGCGCATTCCGCGCCAGCAACGGAGACGCGATCATGGAACTGCGCAGCAAGCTGCAAGCCGCGACGAAGGAAGCGATGAAGGCTCGGGACAGCGCCCGTCTGTCCACGCTGCGCCTGATCGGTGCCGCCGTCAAGGACCGCGAGATCGCGGCGCGTGGCGGCGACAGTGACGGCGCGCTGACCGAGGGCGACCTGATCCTGATCCTGTCGCGCATGGTCAAGCAGCGTCAGGAATCAGCCAAGGCCTATGAGGAAGCCGGTCGTCTTGAGCTGGCGTCCAAGGAAGAGGACGAAATCGCGGTCATCCAGGAATTCCTGCCCCGCCAGATGGACGAGGCCGAAACCCGCGCTGCCATCGACAAGGCCATCACGGATCTGGGGGCCGAGGGCATCCGCGACATGGGTCGCGTCATGGCCGCGCTGAAGGAACGCCATGCCGGCCAGATGGATTTCGGTGCCGTGGGGCCGGCGGTGAAAGATCGCCTGCTGGCGTGAACCCTGCGCGGTCGCGGGCGTTTGCTGACAGGAGGTGACCCGATGCCAGCAAGATCCAAGGCCCAGCAACGCGCCGCCGGGGCGGCACTCTCCGCCAAGCGCGGCGAAACCAAGGTCGGCGACCTGCAAGGCGCGTCCAAGGACATGTATCACAGCATGACCGAGGATGAGCTGGAGGATTTCGCCTCGACCGATCACGACAATCTTCCCGATCACGTCGAGGACGACTGAAGGCAGGCGGGCAGGGCGCAACCCCGCCCGCCTTTCCTATTCCCGGACCCGCGCGATGGCGCTCGTCAGTTCGCGACACAGATCGCGCCGTTCGGGCGGGGTCAGAAAGACGCCCAGCTCGATTTCCCGCATACCGTCGGTCAGGGTCAGGTAATCCTCGACCGGGCCTTTGCGGATCTGCGCCCTAACCCAATAGCTGTTGGTGTCCCAATCGCGCGGCGGCTTGCCCGGATCCAGGCGACGCACATGCAGCCGGTCGCGGTCCAGCGTCAGTTCTTCATGCGTCTGGCCGGTGCGATAGCTGTGCTGAAGCGCGAACCAGACGCCCGCCACGGCAATCGCGCCAAAGGGCAGCAATCCCCACAGGACGGGCGATCCCAACATGGCAATGATCGGCAGCGACAGCAGCGCGGCCGTGATGGCGATGAACCACACAAAGCCCCTGCGCGGCAGCGATCGGTGCGGCCACAGCGTCAGTCTTTGAAGAACGGCCCCGGAATCATCCGGGGCCGTCTGTGTCCATTGATATGGCATCGTTGGATCGAACTCAGTGGGCCGGGTGACGGTCCCAGTCTTCGCGCTTGGGCAGCTGCTCGAACGTGTGTTCGGGCGGGGGCGAGGACAGGGTCCATTCCAGCGTGTCGGCGTATTCGTTCCAGTAATTGTTCTGGGTCACGCGCTTGCCTGCGAACAGGGTGTAGGCCATCACGCCGAAGAAGAACAGGAACGAGGCGAAGGACAGGTAAGCCCCAAGCGAGCTGATGTTGTTCCAATACGCAAACTCGACCGGATAGTCGATGTAGCGGCGCGGCATGCCCTGGCGACCCAGGAAGTGCTGCGGGAAGAACGTCAGGTTGGCACCGATGAACATCATCCAGAAGTGCAGCTTGCCGGCCCATTCGGGATACTGACGGCCCGACATCTTGCCGACCCAGTAATAAATGCCCGCGAAGATCGCAAAGACCGCGCCAAGCGACATCACATAGTGGAAGTGGGCCACGACGTAATAGGTGTCGTGATACACGCGGTCCAGCGGCGCTTGCGACAGGACGACACCGGTGACGCCGCCCACGGTGAAGAGGAACAGGAAGCCGAAGGCCCAGAGCATCGGCGTCTTGAATTCAACCGAGCCGCCCCACATCGTGGCGATCCAGCTGAACACCTTGATGCCCGTAGGCACGGCGATGGTCATGGTCGCCAGCATGAAATAGCTCTGCTGGGTCAGCGACATGCCGACGGTGTACATGTGGTGCGCCCAGACGACGAAGCCTAGGACACCGATCGCGGCCATGGCCAGAACCATCGGCAGATAGCCGAAGATGGGCTTTCTGGAGAAGGTGGCAATGACGTGGCTGATGATGCCGAAGCCCGGCAGCACGATGATATAGACCTCGGGGTGGCCGAAGAACCACAGGATGTGCTGGTACAGGATCGGGTCACCGCCACCGGCCGGGTTGAAGAAGTTTGTCCCGAAGTTGCGGTCCATCAGCAGCATGGTGATGGCGCCGGCCAGAACGGGCAGGGCCAGCAGGATCAGCCAGGCGGTGATGAAGACCGACCAGGCGAACAGCGGCACCTTGAACATGGTCATGCCGGGGGCGCGCATGTTCAGGAAGGTGGTGATGATGTTGATGGCACCCACAATGGAGGACGCACCCGACACGTGGACGGCGAAGATCGCCAGATCCATCGAGTAGCCGCCTTCAGAGGTCGACAGCGGCGGGTACAGAACCCAACCCACGCCCGAGCCCAGTTGCTGGTTGCCGCCCGGCGTCAGCAGGGATGCGATGCCGAGGGCCAGACCCGCGACATACAGCCAGTAGCTGAGGTTGTTCATGCGCGGGAAGCTCATGTCCGGCGCGCCGATCTGCAGCGGCATGAAATAGTTGCCGAAGCCGCCGAACAGCGCCGGAATCACCACGAAGAACATCATCAGCACACCGTGATAGGTGATCATGACGTTCCACAGGTGACCGTTGGGGGTGCATTCCCGTGCCGAATCCGCGATAAAGCGTGCGCCTTCTAGGCACATGTACTGGACGCCGGGGTGCTGCAGTTCCATCCGCATGTAGACGGTGAAACTGACCGAGATCAGACCGGCCAGCGCAGCGGTGAAAAGGTAAAGAATACCAATGTCTTTGTGATTGGTGGACATGAACCAGCGGGTGAAGAACCCACGGGTGTCATGATGGTCGTCGTGGCCGTGTGCGGCTGCGTCTGCCATACCCGAACTCCCTCAAGATCTCGTCGAGCCGGCCTGGCAGACCGGCATTATCACGCTTTCTTTAGACCACCCGTGATGACCGGGCAATGCGTCACGGTGGCCAGAATGCCGCGCCCCTGCCAGAATATCACAGTTGGCAGGGGCGGGTCACGACGCTGATGCGGCCGATCGCCGCATTGACGATCACTCGGACGGGGCGTCCGGTGACACGCTGGTCAGATAGGCCGCGACATCGGCCTGGTTGCGGTTCAGCTTGAAGGTCATCTTGCTGCGCGCGCCGTCATCGCCGGATTTCTCCTTCACCCAGGCACCGGGATCGGTGACATAGGCGATCAGTTCCTCCTCGGTCCAGACCATGTCGGGATTGGCTTCGGCCGCGGCCAGGATACCATCGCCGTAACGGAAACCCTCCTGCGACGCGATCTTGGCGCCCATCACGTTGTAAAGATTTGGGCCGACGGCGCCGCCCTTGACGATGTCGGTGCCGCTGTCATCCTGGATCATGTGGCAGGCGCGGCATTTGCGGAATTCCTTTTCGCCGGCTGCGGCGTCGCCCGCATCCTGTGCAACTGCGGGAATGGCTAGGGTCGCGCCGATGAAGGCGCCGACAATGGCTGATTTCATAATGTTTTTCCTCGCTCGGCCCCTGCGCGGGGCATATCTCCGTCCCGATCCTACAGGCAGGGCGCGCAGGAAATCCACCTATCGAAAGGTCGCAGCGAAAGAATTGATCAGATTGCAGCGAAGATGCGCAGGAAAGACTGGCGAAGCGCGTTGTCCAGATCGTCCATTCCGACGGGCAGCCCCAGATCCACCAGCGAGGTGATGCCATGCCCGCTGATGCCGCAGGGCACGATGCCGTCGTAATGCATCAGGTCCGGTTCGACATTGATCGAGATGCCGTGGAAGCTGACCCAACGGCGCAGCTTGATGCCGATGGCGGCGATCTTGTCCTCGCGCGGGGTGCCGTCGAACAGAGGGGGCTTTTCGGGGCGGGGCACCCAGACGCCCACGCGCCCTTCGCTGATCCGGCCCGCGACGCCGAATTCTGCCAGCGCGGCGATCACCCATGCCTCCAACTGCGCAACGAAGACCCGCACGTCGCGCCCGCGCCGGTTCAGGTCCAGCATGACATAGACGATTCGCTGGCCAGGCCCGTGATAGGTGTATTGCCCGCCGCGCCCCGTCGGATGGACCGGAAAGCGCGGGTTCAACAGGTCCTGCGGGCGCGCGCTGGTCCCCGCAGTATAGAGGGGCGGGTGTTCGACCAGCCAGATGCATTCGTCGGCCTCGCCCGCCAGGATGGCGGCGACGCGGGCCTCCATGAAGGCCACGGCCTCGTCATGGCCCGTCAGGCCGTCGCTGATGATCCATTCCACCATGGCGCCGATGTGACGCGGCGTGGCGGTTTCGTCAATGGCCTTCGGGCATCTTGGGGCGGGTCGCAAAAACCGCTTTTCTTCGGCGCAGGGCTCGGTTATGACGCGCCTACCTCAAGATGCGGCCGTGGCGGAATTGGTAGACGCGCAGCGTTGAGGTCGCTGTTCCTTAACCGGAGTGGAAGTTCGAGTCTTCTCGGCCGCACCAAACGATCTGCACGAAAAAGCGCCGCACTGGTTCGATCCAGCGCGGCGCTTTTCGTTTCTGGCGTTCCGTGCGGGGCGACATGGCGCCGCCCCGTGACGCGTCAGTTGGCGATGGCCGCGACGGCTGCGCCCGCACCCGTGGCGATCTGCAGCGCCGCCCATTCCTTGGAGGCGTCGTTGCGGGCGGATGCTGCGGCCAGGCGGGCCGTCGCGCGCTGGCGGTCGGCGTCCAGCAGGTCGACCAGCGCCAGCGCACCCGCCTCGAAATTGGTGCGGGCCAGCGAATAGGCGCGGTCATAGGAGGCCGCCGCCTTGTCCAGCGTCGCGACCCGTTGACGATAGCGGCGCAGGTTCGACTGGCTGCGTTGCACATCCTCGACCGCCGAGGCGACCTGGCTGCGATAGGCCAGGTCGGCCGAACGGGCCTCGGAGACCCGGCGCGACCGCGTGGCCTGCAGGATGCCCTGGTTCGCAATGGGCAGCGACAGGCGGGGCCCGAAGGCCCAGTTGTTCGCGCCCGCCGTGTCGCTGATCGACCCCGTCAGCGACAGCGACGGCAGCATGTCCGCCGTGGCGACGCCGACGGCGGCCAGCGCCTGCGCCAGATCCTGTTGGCTTGACCGGATGTCGGGGCGGTTGCGCAGCAGGTCGGCCGGCACACCGGTGCCCGGCCCCGCAGGGGTACGCAAGGCGCTGGAGCCCGCGTTCATCCGCCCCATCACGCCATTGGCCTGCTGGTTCAGCAGCGTCGACAGGCGATAGATCTGTGCATTGTAGAGCGCTTCGAAATTCGGCAGATCGGCGCGGGCGGTTTCCAGCAGGGCTTGGGTTTGCGCCGTGTCGTAATCGGTCGCCAGACCAAGCGACAGCATGTTGTTGGTGACCTCCAGCGTGCTTTCGCGTGCCTCGATCGTGTCGCGGGTCAGGGCCAGCGCCTGCTGATAGTAGCGGGCGTCGGAATAGGCGCTGATGACCTCGGCCAGCCAGGCCAGCCGGGTGACCTGCGCCTGCGCCTCGGCCGAGGCATAGGCGGCTTCGGCGCCCTGGCGGGCACGGCGCGCGCCCCCGAACAGGTCGAAGACGAAGCCCGCCGACAGGTTCGCGGTGCTGGTGTAACCCGTCGCCTGGTTGTCGACGCCGCTGCGGGTGCGGCTGGCGGATGCCGCCTCGCCGGTGACCTGCGCGGCCAGGGGGGCGGTCGCCCGCAGGTCCGCCTCGGCGGCGCGGATGCGTTCGTTGGCCGCCAGAATGTCCAGGCTGTTGCCCAGACCTTCGGCGATCATCTGCGACAGCGTCCGGTCCTGATAGCTGGACCAGAAGGCCGTCCGCGTCACTTGGGCGGGGGCTTGGCCCTCGCCCTCGGCAAAGGTGGCGGGGACTTGGGTGTCGGGCAGGTCGGTGGGGTCGGGCCCCACGGCCGCACAACCCGAGATGGTCAGCAATGCGGTCAGCGACAGCGCCGCAATTCGGGATTTGCGTGGAAACATCACGAAGTTTTATCCTTTCGCGTCACCAGATTGCGCGTTTTCAGCACGGCGACATAGAAGACCGGCACCAGAAAGATCCCGATCACGGCCGAGGTGGTCATGCCCCCCAAAACGCCGATCCCGATCGAGTTCTGCGCACCCGCGCCGGCACCCGATGCGATCGCCAGGGGCAGCACGCCCAGCATGAAGGCGAAGGTGGTCATCAGGATCGGGCGCAGGCGCTGGCGGGACGCGACCAGCGCGGCCTCCAGCATGGATTTGCCTTCCTTGATCTGCGCCTCGGCGAATTCGACGATCAGAATCGCGTTCCGCGCCGCCAGGCCGATGGTCGTCAACAGGCCCACCTTGAAATAGACATCGTTCGACTGCCCGAACCACAATGCCGCCGCCAAGGCACCCAGGATGCCAATGGGCACCGTCATCATGACCGCGATGGGCACCGACCAGCTTTCGTAGAGGGCAGCCAGCGACAGGAACACCACCAGCGCCGATAGCGCAAAGAGGATCGGCGCCTGGTTGCCCGACAGCCGTTCCTGATAGGACAGGCCCGTCCAGGCGGTGGCATAATTGCCGTCCAGTTCGCCGACCATGTCCTGCATGGCGTCCATGGCCGCGCCCGAGGACAGGCCCTGCGCGGCGGCGCCGCTGAGTTCCAGCGCGCGACTGCCGCCGTAACGGGCCAGCGCCTTGGGTTCCTGTTCCCATTCCTGGGTCGAGAAGGCGCCGAAGGATACCATCTCGCCTGCCGAGTTGCGGGCATACCAGCTGTTGATGTCGTCGGGCTGCGACCGGTTGTCGGCCTCGCCCTGCACGATGACGGGACGCAGGTCGTTGCCAAGCGCGAAGTCGTTCACGTCGCGCCCGGCAAAGATCACCGACAGCATCGAATTCACCTCGGATATCGACAGCCCAAAGGCCGCGGCCTTCTGCTGGTCGATATCCAGGCGCAAGGCGGTCTGGGTCTTGCTTTCATTGCCGCGCAGGTTCGTCACGCGACCATCGGCCTGGGCGTTCGCGACCAGCGTGTTGGCGGCCTCCATCAGCGCATCCTGGCCCTGGCCGCCCTGGTCGACCATGTACATGGTAAAGCCCGACGAGGTGCCAAGCCCCTGGATCGCCGGCGGCTGCAGCACGAAGATCTGGCCCTGGCGGTTGGTCCCGAAGAAGAAGCCGTTCGCACGACCGACCAGCGAGGGCAGGTCATGGCCTTCGCGTTCCTCGTACTCCTTCAGCTTCATGAACAGCATGGCGTTGTTCTGGCCGGTGCCACCGAAGCTGAAACCAAGGGCGGCAAAGACCGACTCGACCGTCTCGGATTCCTGGTTCAGCAGATAGTTCTCGACCTTTTCGACCAAGGCCTGGGTCTGCTGGGTGGTCGATCCGTCCGGACCCTGGATAATGACCAGCGCCACGCCCTGATCCTCATCGGGCAGGAATGATCCGGGCAGGCGGTCGTAAAGCGCGACCACGCCCGCACCGATCACCGCCAGCACGATCAGCATCCGGAACGGACGCTTGACCAGACGCCCCACGACGCCGGCATAGCCGTTCGTGGCGCGGTCCAGATTGCGGTTGAACCAGCGTGCCGGGGCGATGCCGTCGCCATGCTTGCGCGGGCGCAGCAGGCTGGCGCACATGGCGGGCGTCAGGATGACGGCGACACCAAGCGACAGCACCATCGCGGTGATGATCGTCACCGAGAACTGTCGATAGATCACCCCCGTCGCGCCGGTCATGAAGGCCATGGGCAGGAAGACCGCCGACAGGACCAGAACGATGCCGACCAGCGCGCTGGTGATCTCGTCCATGCTGCGTTCTGTCGCCTCGACGGGGCCAAGGCCCTCTTCTTCCATCACGCGTTCGACGTTTTCCACCACGACGATGGCGTCATCGACCAGCAGGCCGATGGCCAGCACCAGCGCGAACATGGTCAGCGTGTTAATGGTAAAGCCCGCCGCCGCCAGCACCCCGAAGGTGCCCAGCATGACGACGGGAATGGCGATGACCGGAATGATCGTGGCGCGCCAGCTTTGCAGGAAGGCCAGGATCACGAAGAAGACCAGCACCACGGCTTCGGCCAGAGTGTGATAGACCTGATTGATCGATTCCTCGACGAAGGGCGAGGTGTCATAGGGATAGACCACCTCGACCCCGGCGGGCAGGGCGCTTTCGACCTCGCTGATGGTTTCACGCACGGCATCGGCGGTATCGACCGCGTTTGCGCCGGTGGCCAGGTTCACGGCGAAACCGGCGGCGGGGTTGCCGTTGTGGCGCGACGATCCGCCATAGGATTCCTGGCCGATCTCGATCCGCGACACGTCGCCCAGGAAGACGGTCGATCCGTCGGGGTCCACGCGCAGCAGGATGCTTTCGAATTCCTCGACTGTGGACAGCTGCGATTGCGCCGACAGCGACACGGTGATGCGCTGCCCCTCCATCGTGGGCTGCGCGCCCAGATCACCCACGGTCACGTTGGTGTTCTGGGCGGCGACCGCGGCGGTGATGTCGGATGGCGTCACCTGATACTGGTTCATCTTCATCGGATCCATCCAGATCCGCATGGCATAACCCGACCCGAAGGTGTTGATCGAACCGACGCCTGGGGTCCGCTTGACCGGGTCCTCGATCAGCTGGCCGACCAGGTCGCCCAGTTCCAGCGAGGAATAGTCGCCGTTGGGCGCGGTCAGCGCCCCCACCAGCAGGATGGACGAGGTCGACCGCGACACCTGCACGCCGCTCTGTTGGACGATGTCGGGCAGCTGCGGCGTCACCAGCTGCAGCTTGTTCTGCACCTGCACCTGCGCGATGTCGGCATCGACGCTGTCGTCGAAGGTCAACGACACCGAGGTGGAGCCCGGCGTCGAGGAGGACGTCATGTAGGTCAGGCCGTCCAGGCCCGTCATGGCATCCTCGATGACGGTGGTGACGGATGCCTCGACGATTTCGGCCGAAGCACCGGTATAACCGGCGCTGACCCGCACCGTCGTCGGCGCGATCTGGGGATATTGTTCGATGGCCAAGCTGTTCAGGCCGATCGCGCCGACCAGCATCGTGATCAGCGCCAGCACCCATGCGAAGACGGGGCGATGAATGAAGAAACGTGCCATGCAGCCTTACTCCGTCGCGTCGGCGGGCTGAGCCGCATCATCGTCGGCGGGGGCTGCGTTTTCGACTGGGGCCTCGCCTTCCGCCGGCGCTTCGCCTTCGGCGGCCGCCGTGTCTTCGGCGGGCTGGTCCTGCTTAACCTCGCGGATGACGCCCTGGTCGTCATAGGTGACGGGGACGGTCACGACCTCCATGCCTTCCTGCAGACCGGTCAGGCCGTCGGCGACCAGGGTCTCGCCATCTTCCAGCCCCTCGGTCACGATCCATTGTTGCTGATAATTGCCTTCCTCGGTCAGCTGGCGTTCGCTGACCTTGCCATCCTCGACGACCCAGGCGGAAAGGTTGCCGACCTTGTCGCGATTGGTGGCCGATTGCGACACCAGGATCGCCGAGATGCTGCCCAGTTCGACCTGACCGCGCAGGAACATCCCCGGCAGGATCAGGTTGTCGGGGTTCTTGAAGCGAAAGCGCGTGTCGATGGACCCGGTCGAGGTCGAGACGGTCACGCCCGGCGCGACCATTTCGCCCACGGCCTGATAGGTGCGGCCATTTTCCAGCGTCAGCGTGGCGTTCAGCGTCTCGCTGAGCGTCAGGATGCCTTCGTCGATGTCGTCAAGCACGTTCAGGATCCGCGACGAGGGTTCGTACATGTCGACTTCGATCGGGTCCAGCTGGGTGACCGTTGCCAGCGCATCGGCCTGGTTGGCTGTGACAAGGTCACCGACCGAGATGTCGGCCACGCTGGCGATGCCCGCGATGGGGCTGGTCACGGTGGTCCAGTCCAGGTCGGCCTGGGCCAGCGTGCGCGCGGCTTCGGCCGATTGCAGGGTGGCCTTGGCCTGGTCCAGCGTCGCAAGCGCGGTTTCCACCTGCGCCTGCGTGGTGCCCGATCCCAGCAGCTTGCGCGTCCGCTCATAGGAAGATTGGGCCTGCGTCACCTGCGCCTGCGCGGACGACACCTGCGCCTCGGCGCTGGCAAGGTTCGCCTGATAGGTGGTGTCCTCGATGGTGAACATCGGGGCGCCCGCTTCGATCCGCTTGCCGGGGTCGTATTCGATCCCGGTCACGATGCCGCTGACGCGGGGCCGGATCTCGGCGTCCGAGGCCGCCACGGCCCGTCCCGGCAGGGTCACGATGCGCGGCACGTCCTGCCGCTTCAGCGTCACCACGCCGACCTGCTTGGGGGGCATGCCGCCGGGGGCCTGGGCACCGGCAGGCCATGCGATGAACATGGCGACCGCCATGGCCGCGCCGGTCGAGAGTTTGGTCTTGTGCATGGTCGGATGTCCCGATTTTTGCCCACCAAGGGCGCCAGTGTTGCGTGCTGATTGCATATAATTGCCGAGTGTGCAATGTTTGCTTTCGCCGCATAGGGGGAATGCACAGAATATGACCACGGATCTTCGTGACCGACGCCGACGCCAGACCGCACGCGACATCCAGCTGGCGGCGCTGCGCTTGTCGATCAGGCTTGGCTATGGCTCGGTCACGACCGAAGCCATCGCCACTGAGGCGGGGATCAGCCCCCGGACCTTTTTCAATTATTACAACAACAAGCAGGCCGCGATCGTGGGCGAGCCCCCGGTTCTGTCGGCCGAGGAGAACGGCTGGATCGTCACGTCGCAGGACCCGCTGATCGACGATCTGGTGCTGGTGCTGACACGCATGTTCCAGAAGGATCAGCCTGATCGCGACCTGATCCGAATGATCCGCACCCTGTCGGAAACGACGCCGGAATTGTCGGTGGTCTTCCGCGATTCCATGGATCAGATCGCGCAGGTCCTGTCCGACCTGCTGTTCCGGCGCCTTGGTGCCGACCGCCGGATGGCGGCGCGGCTGCTTGGGGTCCTGGCCCTGCAGGCCTTCTGCGAGGCCGTGATGGCATGGGGCGAGGACGAGACGATCACCACCGACAAGATCCCCCTGATCGTCCGGCAACAGCTGGAGCTGATGCGCGACCTGCTAGTTCTCGGCTGAGACGCCTTGGAATTCCAGCCGCGTGAGGCGGCCCCTGGGTGTCTGTTCGATATCCAGCGCGCTGCCGACCTGTGCGGCGGCCCCTTCCAGCAGGACGGAACCGAAGCCGCCCCCTTCCTCCGGATCGGGCTGGTCGGTGTCATAGGCCTCGGCCCAGTCCAGCGTGATCAGGTCGCCTTCCTGATGCCAGGTCACCGAAAGCGTCCCGGCGACGCTGCCCAGAACTCCGTATTTGAAGGCGTTCGTCGCCAGCTCATGCAGGATCAGCGACAGCGGGACCACCTGCCTGGGTTGGATCACGGTCTGGTCGCCATCGATCCGGACCCGCGCCCCCCGATAGGGGGCCAGCGTGGTCGAGATCAGGTGCTCCATCAGAACCTGTTCGTTCTTTCCGCGCGCCGTGGTCATGCCATGGGACCGCGACAGCGCGTTGATGCGGCTGGACACCTCGGACACGACCTCTTGGGCGTCATCGGTTTCCCGCGCCGCCATCCGCAGCATGGCCGTGATCTGGGTGAACAGGTTCTTGACCCGGTGGTCCATCTCGGAAATCACCGCCTCGCGCAGCTTGGCCGCCGATTGTGCCGAGGTGACGTCCACCATTACGCCCAAGACACGAGGCTTTTCGCCATCCTCCCCGAAGACCTGGCCCGCCGCCTCCAGCCGCACGTCTGACAGCGCATCCGAAGATGGCGCGATGACGCGCCGGAAATCGCGCCCCCGCCCGCAGGCGGTCAGGTCCTGCACCAGCCCGTCGCGGTCTTCGGGCGCGATCAGCGCCGCAAAGGCCGAGAGCGGCAATTCCGCCGTCCGTCCGATGCCCAGCAGGTCCGAACTGTCGTCGATGGTCAGGATCTGGCTGCGCGTGTCGAACTGCCACACGGCGATGCGCGCCAGGGACCTGACCGCCTTCAGGCGTTCCTCCTGGCGGCCGATCTGGACGCGCAGGTCGCGCAGGTCGCTGACGTCCTCAAACACCAGCATGGCACCGTCCAGATGTCCCTCGGGGCCGCGATAGGGTTTGGCATCGACCCGCCAGACGCGGTCGCGACCGGCCTCGGTCAACTCGGTGCTGGCGGCTTCGCCCGAGGCGGACACCTCGCTGGCCATCCGCAGCAGCGCGTCGCTGGCAAAGACGTTCGACACATCCGCTAGGGGGCGCCCGTGATCGGATTTGCGCAATGGGAAGATCTGCGTGGCGGCCGAAGTGAAATTGCGCACCCGCACGTCGCGATCCACCACCAGAAGCGGGATCTTGGTCGCCACGAAGAAGTTCTGCAGGTCCGAATTCGCCGAAGTCAGGTCGTCGATCTTTGATTTCAATTCGTCGTTGACGGTGCTCAGTTCCTCGTTCGTGGACTGAAGCTCCTCGTTCATCGACATCATTTCTTCGTTCGAGCTTTTCAGTTCCTCGTTGGTCGTCTCCAGTTCCTCGACGGTGCCGTTCAGCTCGACCTGCATCCGGCGCAGCTCTTCCTCCAGCATGTCGTTGCGGGATTCGCGGACCAGCAATTCGTCCATGTCCTCGGCTTCGGGGACCGCCCGGTATTCGCCGGTTTCCGAAAAGATCAGCAGCACGCTGCGATCTGCCAGGGGTTCAGCGAACAGCGTGACCGGCTGCGCGCCCATGTCCGAACGCGCCGAAAGATCGCGGACGACCACCGCTCGACCCGTTTCGCGCACCTGTTCCATGGCGCGCGCCACCGCGTCCTTCAAGCCTGAATGCACGATCGAGGTCGCCAGGACCGGCTTGCGTGCCGTCGGGTCGACCGACAGGAACCGCCCCAGGCGACCCGCGCTCCAGATCACCTCGCCCGATCCCGACACTTGCAGGGATGCCGGGGCAAAGCGTTGCAGAACCCGGCGCTGCGCCGTCTGGGTCTGGTGATCCTGCGCCACCGGCTCGCGCAGCGGCTGCGCGGCGGCGCTGCGGCTGCGATCGCCAGGCTCGCTTCGGCTGAAGGGCAGGGCCAACGGCAGGCGCGCCACACTCTCGTCTCGCTGGAACAAGCGGGCCGGGCGGTCCAGTTCGGTGAAATGGACCGATTCGCGGCGAACCCCTTCAGACGGTCCCAGGAACAGGAACCCCGAAGGCCGGATCGCGTAATGGAACAGCGGCAGGATATGTGACTGCAGTGTTTCGTCAAGATAGATCAACAGGTTGCGGCACGAGATCAGATCCACGCGCGCAAAAGGCGGATCACGCAGCACGCTGTGCAGCGAAAACCGCACGCGGTCGCGCAGTTGCGGGGTGATCTGCATCAGCGCGTCGCGATGGGTGACGTATTCGTTGCGGAATTCTTCGGGGATGTCGGCCAAGGCGCTGATCGGATAGGAGCCGGCGCGGGCCATGTCGATCATCTTCTTGTCGATATCCGAAGCGAAGATCGTGAAACGGGGCCTGAGCCCGGCCGCGCGCATCTCGGAATCGACCAGCATCGCGATGCTGTAGGCTTCCTCGCCACTGGAACAGCCGGGAACCCAGACGCGGATCTCCTCGCCGTCGGCGGCCTCGACCATGGGCCGGATGGCCTTTTCGCGCAGGATCTGGAACATCTCGGGGTCGCGGAAGAAGCGAGTAACGTTGATCAGGAACTCGTTCAGCAGCGCATCGCATTCCTCGGGGGTGCGCTTCAGATGGCGCAGGTAATCCTTGGTGCTGGTCATGTTCAGCACCTGCAGGCGGCGGCGGATGCGGCGCACCAGCGTGGACATCTTGTAGCCCGAGAAATCATGGCCCGTCTGGTCCAGCAAATGCTGGCAGATGTCCCGAGCATCCGACAGCATCGTATCTTCGGCCAGTTCCGTGTCGCTGGACTGGAAGAATTGCAGAATGGCAGGGACGATCCGTTCGGGCGGCAGGACGAAATCGACCAGCCCAGTGGATTCCGCCGAAAGCGGCATCCCGTCATAGCGGGCGGTGCGCGGTTCCTGCACCACGCACATGCCACCGTTTTCCTTGATCGCGCGCAGCCCAAGCGTGCCGTCAGCCCCCGTTCCCGACAGGATCACGCAGGCCGAAGCGGGCCCCATGTCCTTGGCCAGGCTTTCGAAGAAATCGTCGATGGGACGGCGCAGCCCGCGCGGCTGGTCGAATTCGGTCAGGCGGATGCAGCCGTCCTGCAGGGCCATGCCGACGCCGGGGGGAATGGTATAGACGCAGCCCGGCTGAAGCCGCGTGCCTTCGGTCGCCTGCTGCACCGACAGCGCGGTGCGGCGATCCAGCAGTTCGGCCAGCACGCTGTCATGGGTCGGGTCCAAGTGCTGG
This sequence comes from Paracoccus sediminilitoris, assembly GCF_003259195.1. Classification (GTDB taxonomy): domain Bacteria; phylum Pseudomonadota; class Alphaproteobacteria; order Rhodobacterales; family Rhodobacteraceae; genus Paracoccus; species Paracoccus sediminilitoris. The sequence continues at coordinate 459,096 of NZ_QJPK01000001.1, read as the reverse complement.
ATGATGACATAGGCGGCGGGATCGTCGCGGCTGGCGTCGCGCAACAGGTCCTGCAGTGCCTCCAGACCACCTGCCGATGCGCCGATGCCCACGACCGCGAAACTCTGCCGCTGCTGCGACCAGGAGGGGGAGGCGTCATTCATCTCGGATCGTGATCCTTGCTAGTGTCGTGATCGACCGTGCGATCAGTTCGGCGGAATCCGCCATGATCAGACCCAGTTGACTGGCCGCGCGCCTGACATCGCTGACATTGCGTGCCAGCTTGGCATCGTGGTCGGCCTGATGGCCGTCGCGTCTTGCCATGTCCAGATCGAATTGCGACGCAAGGACGAAGACCAGTTCACCGCTGCTGCGGCGCAGCTTCGAGAGGAACACCAGGTTCATGAAGTCCCGGCCGTCACGCGTCTGGTTCAGGATTGGAAACCGGCCGTCATTGGCTGTGTCGTCGTTCAGGAAATGACGGATGGCCCGGACCTGTTCGGGGGGCGTCCGCGATGTCTGCAGAAAGCGGCAGTTTCGACCTGCAACGTCATCCTGGCCATAGCCGCAAAGCGACTTGAATCCGTCATTCACAAGGCAAAGTGGCATGTCGCCCGATGCGGTCGCAAGCGACAGCGCGATCTGGGACTTCTTGAACTGAGCCCGCAACGTGTCGGGGATCTGCGCGGCTGGCATCTGCATCCTGTTCCGGCTGACACCGTGTCATCCGCGTGCAAGTGTAAAAACTTGGCCAATCGGGGACAAGTTATCAATTGTTAGGGTGAATTCGCCGATCCGGCGGGCGGTGCAGCGGTGCTGGCGCGCTCCATCAGTTCGACGTCCAGGATGACGGTCCGGCGGTCGTCGCCGCCCTGCATCCGGTCCAGCAGCAATTCGGCCGCGCGCCGTCCCAGGCGGGTACGGTACTGGCGGATGGTGGTCAGCGGCGGCAGGCAGAAACCCGACATCTCGATATTGTCGAACCCCATGACGGAAATGTCGTCCGGCACCGCGACCCCCGCCATCGTCAGGCCGTGGATCACGCCGATCGCCATTTCGTCGTTGTCGCAGAAGATCGCCGTGGGGCGCGGGTCCATCGCCAGGATGCGGGGCGCGGCCTCGACGCCGGACCGCGTTTCGAAATTGCCGGGAATGCTGTCGGCAGGTCCGGGTTCGGGCAGGCCCGCCTCGGCCAGGCCCTGCAGAAAGCCCTGGCGGCGCGATGCGGTCAGGGAATTCGGCGCAGGGCCGGTCATGTGCAGGATGTGGCGGTGTCCCAGCCCAGTCAGATGGCGCGCGGCCAGCCGCCCGCCCTCGACATTGTCGGCAAGCACACGCGGCGCATCAAGCCCGTCGATCCATTCACAGGCCTGCACGACGGGCGGACAGCCGGGCCGGGTGAACAGGTTGGGGTCCAGGCTGCCGTCCAGAACGATCACCCCGTCGGATCGCGACCGGTTCAGATAAGGCCCCAATGCCGCCAAGGCAGGCTTGTCGGCGACCGATGTCGTGTCCATCACCAGAAGGCTAAGGCCGCGCCGGCGCAACACCTCGGATATGCCGGCCAGGATCTGGGAAAAGAACGGATTGGCCAGGTTTGGCACCAGCGCCAGAACGCCCCCCACCTGCTGCTGGCGCAGGTTCCGCGCTGTCAGGTTCAGCGTATAGCCGGTGGCCGCGATCGCATCCTCGACCGCCTTGCGGGTCGCCTCGGACACGATGGCGGGGTTCGACATGGCGCGGCTGACCGTCGCGACCGAGACCCCCGCCATCTTGGCGACGTCATGGATGCGCGGTGGCCGGTTCTGTTCTGACACGTGGCGGGGCCCTTGCTGAAAAGAGGAACAGGGATAGCGCAAAAATTGCTGTTGTAAACCTTTTCAGACTGTGAGAGCGTGGATGAAACCGATTACATCACAATGTGCGGTCAAGGGAGGACATATGCAGACGATGAAGGGCCCCGGCCTGTTCCTGGCGCAATTCGTGGGAACGGATGCGCCATTCGACAGCTGGGACGCGATCACCGCCTGGGCGGCCCGATGCGGCTATCTGGGCGTGCAGGTGCCTTCGGGGGCCGGGGCGCTGCTGGATCTGGACCGCGCGGCGCAATCGCGCGGTTATTGCGACGAACTGGCGGGGCAGGCCGCGGCCAATGGCGTCGCCATCACCGAGCTTTCGGCCCATGTGCAGGGCCAGCTTGTGGCCGTCCATCCCGCCTATGACGACATGTTCGACGGTTTCGCGCCCACTGCCCTGCGCGGCAATCCCAAGGCGCGTCAGGAATGGGGGGTCGATCAGGTCATCAAGACCATCGACGCCTCGGCCAATCTGGGGTTGGACCGGATGGCGGCATTTTCCGGCGCGCTGGCCTGGCCCTATCTCTATCCATGGCCGCAGCGCCCCGCCGGTCTGGTCGAGGCGGCCTTCGACGAACTGGCCGCGCGGTGGCGTCCGATCCTGGATCATGCCGACAGCCGGGGCGTCGACATCTGCTTCGAGATCCATCCTGGCGAAGACCTGCATGACGGCGCGACCTTCGAGATGTTCCTGGACCGCCTGGACCAGCATCCCCGCGCCATGATGCTGTACGATCCGTCGCATTACCTGCTGCAGCAGCTGGATTACCTGCAGAACCTGGACATCTATGCCGACCGCATCGGCATGTTCCACGTCAAGGATGCCGAATTCAATCCGACGGGCCGTCAGGGCGTCTATGGCGGCTATCAGTCTTGGATCGACCGCGCCGGGCGCTTCCGCAGCCTTGGCGACGGGCAGGTGGATTTCAAGGCGATCTTCTCCAAGCTGACGACGATGGGTTTCGACGGTTGGGCCGTGGTGGAATGGGAATGCGCGCTGAAGCACCCCGAGGACGGCGCCCGCGAAGGGGCCGCCTTCGTGCGCGATCACATCATCCGCGTCACGGACCGTGCCTTCGACGATTTCGCCGATGGCGGCACCGATGACGCCGCCAACCGCCGGATGCTGGGGCTGGAGGTTTGACCATGGAACGACATATCCCCATCCGCCTTGGCATGGTCGGCGGCGGCGCAGGCGCCATGATCGGCAATGTGCATCGCATCGCGGCACGTCTGGACGGTCAGTTCGACCTGGTGGCGGGGGCGCTGTCCTCGACCCCCGAAAAGGCGAAGGCCAGCGCGGCCGAGGTCGGCATCGCCCGCAGCTATGACGATTACGAAGCCATGGCACGCGACGAGGCCGCGCGCCCGGACGGCATCCAGGCGGTGTCCATCTGCACGCCGAACCACCTGCATTTTCCGGTGGCCAAGGCGTTCCTGGCGCAAGGCATCCATGTCATCTGCGACAAGCCGATGACTGCCACGCTGGATCAGGCCCGCGACCTGGTCGATCTGGCCCGCGCCTCGGATGCACTGTTCATCCTGACCCACAATTATTCCGCCTATCCGCAGATCCGTCAGGCCCGCGCCATGATCGCGCGCGGGGATCTGGGCCGGATCCGTCTGGTGCAGGCCGAATATGCCCAGGACTGGCTGACCGAAGATACCGACAGCAAGCAGGCCGAATGGCGGGCCGATCCGGTCAAGGCTGGCGCGGGCGGGGCCATCGGTGACATCGGCACCCATGCCTTCCAGCTGGCGCGTTTCGTCACCGGCATGCGGCCTGAACGGCTGGCGGCGGATCTGTCCAGTTTCGTCCCTGGACGCCGGCTGGACGACAACGCCCATATCATGATGCGATATGCCAGCGGGGCCAAGGGGATGCTTTGGGCGTCGCAGGTCGCGCCTGGCACCGAAAACGGGCTGAAGCTGCGCATCTATGGCGATAAGGGCGGGCTGGAATGGGCCCATGAGACGCCCGAGACGCTGTGGTTCACGCCCTTTGGTCAGCCGACGCAAAAGCTGCGCCGCGCAGGCCCCGGCAGCGTGGTCAAGGGCAGCCGCGTGCCCCCCGGCCACCCCGAGGGCTATCTGGAAGGCTTTGCCAATCTTTATGCCGAAGCTGCCGCCGCGATCCGCAGCGGCACCCGCCCCGATACCCTGCCGGGGGTCGAGGACGGGCTGGAAGGGCTGTATTTCATTGATGCCTGCATCCGGTCGAACGATGCGGATGCGGTCTGGGTGCAGGTGATGCCATGACCGATCCCGTTCTGGCGCTGGACGGCGTCACCAAATCCTTTGGTCCCATCGAGATCCTGCACGGCGTCGATTTCGCCCTGCGCCCCGGAGAGGTCCATGCCTTGATCGGCGAAAACGGCGCGGGCAAGTCGACGACCATGAAGATCCTGGCCGGTTACCTCGACCCGACGGGCGGGCAGGTGATGCTGGACGGCAAGCCCATCGCCTTTGCCGGGTCCGACCAGGCCGAGGATCTGGGCGTCATCATGATCCATCAGGAATTCAACCTGGCCGAACATCTGTCGGTCGATCAGAACGTCTTTCTGGGCCGCGAAATGACAAAGGGTTGGCGGCTGGACCACAAGGCCATGCGCGACCGCACTGCCGACCTGTTGAAGCGCCTGCAATGCCGCGTCGATCCGGGGGCGCGGGTGTCGGGGATTTCGGTTCCCGACAAGCAGATGGTGGAAATCGCCAAGGCCCTGTCGCGCAAGGCGCGGGTGCTGATCATGGACGAACCCACCGCCGTCCTGACCGAGCGCGAGACTGAGATCCTGTTCGAACAGGTCGAACGCCTGCGCGCCGAGGGCGTGGCGATCCTTTACACCTCGCACAAGCTGGGCGAGGTCAAGCGTATTGCCGACCGCGTTACGGTTCTACGTGACGGGACTATGGTGCGCTCTGACCTGACGGCTGACGTGACCGAGGATGACATGGCCGCCGCCATGGTCGGCCGCGAGCTGTCGGACCTGTTCCCGCCCAAGGTGACGGGCAGTGACGAACCCATCCTGACCGCGCGCAACATCACCGTGCCGGGCATCGTCCACGATGCCAGCCTGACCCTGCACAAGGGCGAGGTACTGGGTATTGGCGGGCTGGTCGGATCGGGCCGGACCGAACTGGCCGAGGCGATCGCCGGTTTGCGCCCCCGCAGCGGCACCGTGACGCTGATGGATCACGACCTGCCCGCAAATGACGTGGCGCAGGCGATGAAAGCCGGGCTGGCCTATCTGACCGAAGATCGCAAAGGCGCGGGCCTGCTGCTGGACAAGTCGCTGCGCGAGAACCTGACGCTGCCGCTGCTGGAAACCTTCGGCAGTCCGCTGATCGACCGTAAGCGTGAGGAAGCGGCGCTGGACCGCGCCATCGAGGATTTCGCCATCCGTGCGCCTGCGCGCGACATGGCGGTGGGCGACCTTTCGGGCGGCAACCAGCAAAAGCTGTTGCTGGCCAAGACATTGCTGTCGGACCCGCAGGTCGTCATCATCGACGAACCGACGCGCGGCATCGACATCGGCACGAAACAACAGATCTATACCCTGATCGCCAAGCTGGCCGCCGAAGGGCGCAGCATCATCGTCATCTCCTCGGAAATGCCCGAGCTGATCGGCCTCGCCTCGCGCGTGGTGGTCATGCATGCGGGTCGCATCGCGGGGGAACTGGCGGGTGCCGACGTCACCGAAGGCGGCATCGTGCGCCTGGCCATGGGCATGGACGGAACATCAAAGGACAGTGCAGCATGAGCACCCTTCGCAACATGCGGCAGAACCTGCCGGTCATCGCGCCCATCGTGGCGCTGGTGGTGCTGATCCTGATCGGGATCGCGCTGAACCCCAACTTCCTCAGCTATGCCAACATCACGAACGTGCTGGCACGGTCGGCCTTCATCGGCATCATCGCCATCGGCATGACCTTCGTCATCACCGCGGGCGGGCTGGACCTGTCGGTCGGGTCGATGGCGGCCTTCGTCGCCGGCCTGATGATCCTGGTGATGAACCTGCTGACCGACAGCATGGGGCAGGGGCTGCCGGTCATCGTGATCGGCATCGGGCTGGCGCTGGCGGTGGGCATCCTTGCGGGCTTCATTAATGGCATCCTGATCACGCGGGCGGGGATCGAGGCCTTCATCCTGACGCTTGGCACCATGGGCATCTATCGCAGCCTGGTCACCTGGCTGGCCGATGGCGGCACCCTGTCCCTGGGCTATGAGATGCGCGAAATGTACCGCCCCGTCTATTACGGCGGCATCATGGGGCTCAGCTGGCCGATCATCGTCTTTGCGGCCCTGGCCATCCTGGGCGAGATCACCATGCGCCACACCGCCTTCGGCCGCCATTGCGCCGCCATCGGATCGAACGAGAAGGTGGCGCGCTATTCCTCGGTCGCGGTCACGCGGGTCAAGCTGGCGACCTATGTGCTGCTGGGGCTGCTGGTGGGCATCGCGGTCGTCATGTACGTCCCGCGCCTTGGTTCCGCATCGGCCACCACCGGTCTTCTGTGGGAGCTGGAGGCCATCGCGGCCGTCATCATCGGCGGCACGCTGCTCAAAGGCGGCTTCGGCCGGGTCTGGGGCACCGTCGTGGGCGTGCTGATCCTGTCGCTGATCGGCAACCTGCTGAACCTGACCGATGTCGTCAGCCCCTATCTGAACGGTGCCATCCAGGGCGTCGTCATCATCCTTGCCGTCGTGCTGCAACGAAACACCGGCACCGCGCGCTGATTTTCACCTGTGGGAGGAGCAACCACCATGAAAAAGACACTGATCGCCACCACCGCCCTGATCGGGCTGACCGCCATGCCGGCGCTGTCGGAAACCATCGGGATTTCCATCCCGGCGGCGACCCATGGCTGGGCCGGGGCGCTGAACTTTCACGCCGAACGCACGGTCGAGCGGTTGAAGGAAGCCAATCCCGACCTGGATTTCGTGCTGACCACGACCTCCGATCCCGGCCAGCAGGTGTCGGACCTGGAGGACATGGTCGCGACCCGCGGCATCGACGCGCTGGTCGTGCTGCCCTTTGAATCCGAACCCCTGACCGGGCCGATCCAGCGCATCGCCGACAGCGGCGTCTGGGTCACCGTCGTCGATCGCGGCCTGGCGCAGAAGGGGATCGAGGATCTGTATGTCGCGGGCGACAATGACAGCTTTGGTCGCACGGCGGGCACCTATTTCGCCGACACGCTGGACGAAGGCGCCAAGATCGTCGTGATGCGCGGCATCGCCTCGACCGTGGACAATGAACGCGTCGCGGGTTTCGAAGCGGCCTTGGACGGGTCGGGGATCGAGGTCCTGGCCATGGATCACGGCAACTGGAACCGTGATACCGCCTTCAACCTGATGCAGGATTACCTGTCGCGCTTCCCGGAAATCGACGCGGTCTGGGCCGCTGATGACGACATGGCCGTCGGCGCCCTGGCCGCCATCGAACAGGCGGGCCGCGAGGGCGAGATGATCGTCGTGGGCGGTGCCGGCATGAAAGAGATGGTCGACCGCATCCGCAACAACGACGAGACCGTCCCGGTCAACGTCACCTATCCCCCCGCCATGATCTCGACCGCGATCGAGATGACGGCGATGGGCCTGACCTCGGGGGCGCCCTTCAGCGGCGATTTCATCATCGCATCGCAGCTGATCACGCCCGAGAACGCCGAGGATTTCTATTTCGAGGACAGCCCTTACTGATCCTCTGACGATCCGTGGCGCGGGCATTCCGCGCCACGGGGACCGCACCCCTTGGAGGAGGGGTCGTCCGCCCCGTGATGTAAACGGTTACAGTCACGGCCTTGGGCCAGACACCACGAATGGGAGGAGACATGACCGATTTGTCGGATCGCAATGCTGCAACCCGCGGCCTCAGCCGTCGGCACCTGTTTCAGGGCGCCGCGGCGCTTGGCGCGGGTCTGGCGGGGGCCCAGGCGGCCCATGCGCAGGGCGCCGCAGCGGACGCCGCGCTGAAAGGCAACATCAACCACTCGGTCGCGCGCTGGACCTTCGGCGACATGCCGCTGGCCGATCTCTGCGTCATGGCCCGCGACATGGGCCTGAAGGCGATCGACCTTTGCGGCCCGGACGACTGGCCGGTGCTGAAGGAACACGGGCTGGACAGTTCGATGTGCAACGGCGCCGAAATCAGCCTTGAGGCCGGATGGGCCGATCCCGCCAACCATGACGACCTCATCCGCCGCTATCGCGACCATATCGGGCTGGTGGCCGATGCGGGTTATCGCAACCTGATCTGCTTCAGCGGCAATCGCGGGTCGATCAGCGATGAACAGGGGTTGGAAAACTGCGCGGCGGGCCTGTCGCAGATCCTGCCGCAAGCGCAGGAAGCGGGCGTCACCCTGGTGATGGAGCTGCTGAACAGCCGCGTCGATCACCCCGACTATATGTGCGACCGCAGCGCATGGGGGGTGGCGCTGTGCGAACGTCTGGGGTCGCCGAATTTCGGGCTGCTCTATGACATCTATCACATGCAGATCATGGAAGGTGATGTCATCCGCACGATCACCGACCACCATGACTGGTTCGCCCATTACCACACGGCGGGCAATCCGGGCCGTCACGAACCGGATGACGGCCAGGAACTGAACTATCCGGCGATTTGCCGGGCCATCCGCGACACGGGCTTTCAGGGCTATGTGGCGCAGGAATTCATCCCCTCGGGCACGGGACAACAGGCGGCGGACGCGTTGCGCGACGCCGTCCGCACCTGTGACGTCTGAGGCATCAAGCGATTTCGAAAGGACAGCCAGATGGCAGATAACATGCATTACGACGCGATCGTCGTGGGTTCGGGCATCAGCGGCGGTTGGGCCGCCAAGGAACTGACCGAAAAGGGTCTGAAGGTTCTGATGCTGGAACGCGGCCGCAACATCGAACATCTGACCGATTACGTGAACGCCGACAAGGAAGCCTGGGATTACCCCCATCGCGGCACCGCCACGGTCGAGATGAAGGACAATTACCCGGTTTTGCAACGCGACTATCCGCTCAACGAACAGACCTATGGCATGTGGGCCAACGAACAGGAGAACCCCTATACCGAAGAAAAGCGCTTCGACTGGTTCCGCGCCTATCACGTGGGCGGGCGGTCGCTGCTGTGGGGTCGCCAGACCTATCGTCTGTCGGATATCGACTTTGCCGCCAACGCCAGGGAAGGCATCGCGACCGACTGGCCGATCCGCTATGCCGATATTGCGCCCTGGTACGACCATGTGGAACGCTTTGCCGGCATTTCCGGCAAGAACGAAGGGCTTGAACAGCTGCCCGACGGCCAGTTCCTGCCGCCCATCCCGCTGAACGTCGTGGAAAAGGACGTGGCCGCGCGCCTGCAGAAGGCCTTTGGCGGGACGCGCCACCTGATCAATTCGCGCTGCGCCAACATCACCCAGCCCAAGCCGGAACAGAACCGCGTCAACTGCCAGTATCGCAACAAATGCTGGCTGGGCTGCCCTTATGGCGCCTATTTCAGCACGCAATCGGCGACGCTGCCGGTGGCGATGGCGACGGGCAACCTGACGGTGCGGCCCTTCTCGATCGTGCGGCAGGTGATTTATGACAAGGATGCCAAGCGCGCCAAGGGCGTCGAGATCATCGATGCCGAAACCAACATGACCTATGAATACACCGCCGACGTGGTTTTCCTGAATGCGTCCAGCTTCAATTCGACCTGGATCATGATGAATTCGGCCACGGATGTCTGGGACGGCGGTCTGGGGTCGTCCTCGGGCGAACTGGGCCACAACGTCATGGACCACCATTTCCGCGTCGGCGCCGAGGGCCGGGTCGAGGGTTTTGACGACAAGTATTACTTCGGTCGTCGCCCCGCGGGCTTCTATATCCCCCGCTTCCGCAACCTTGGCGGCGAGGAACGCCCTTATACCCGCGGCTTCGGCTATCAGGGATCGGCCAGCCGCCAGGGCTGGAAGCGCGAGATCGCCGAGTTGAACATCGGTGCCGATATGAAGGAGGCGCTGTCGCGTCCGGGCGACTGGACCATCGGCATGACCGGTTTCGGGGAAATGCTGCCCGACCACGCCAACCACATCGCGCTGGATCATTCCGTCACCGACAAATGGGGCATGCCCGTCCTGAAGATCAGCGTCGAGCTGGGCGAGAACGAGCGCCAGATGCGCAAGGACATGCAGCAGGACGCCGTCGACATCTTCGAGGCGGCGGGCGTCAAGGACGTCAAACCCACCGAGAGCGATTACGCCCCCGGCATGGGCATCCATGAAATGGGCACGGCGCGGATGGGCAAGGACCCCAAAACGTCGGTCCTGAACGCGCATAACCAAGTCTGGGACGCGCCGAACGTCTATGTGACGGACGGGGCCTGCATGACCTCGGCCAGCTGCGTGAACCCGTCGCTGACCTATATGGCGCTGACCGCCCGCGCCGTCGATCACGCCGTCAAGGCCCGCAAAGCAGGAGACCTGTGATGAACCGCCGCCAACTTCTGACCATGATCGCCGCCATGACCGGAACGGCCATGATGGGGACCACCCGCGCCTTCGCCTATCTGCCGACCGAAACCGGCAAGAACATCTTCACCGACGAAGACGCTGCCTTCCTGGACGAGGTGGCCGAGGTGATCATCCCCGCCACCGACACGCCCGGTGCCAAGGATGCGGGCGTCGGCGCCTTCATGACGGTCTTCGTCAGCGACTGCTATACCAAGGAGGAGCAGGACGATTTCCGCGCCGGCATGGAGCAGTTGAAAACCGAGGCCGAGGCGACCGGCAAGGCCTTTGGCGACATGTCCGCCGACGAACGCCAGGCCTTCCTGCAGGGCGTCGTTCCGCAGGCGCGCGCGCAGGCCAAGGTCGTCGAGGAGGCCAAGGAACGCGCCAAGCAGAGCCAGGATCAGCAGTCCAATGCCGATCAGGTGGGCGAAGCCGCGACGGCGGAGATGGCCGAAGCCTTGCCCAAGCTGCATTGGTACACGCCCTTGGAACAGCTGACCCTGTTCGGCTTCTTCACCTCGGAAACCGGTGCCACAGAGGTGCTGCGCTATGAGCCTGTGCCGGGCGAATATATCGGCGATCTGGATTACGACGGCGAACCTGCCTGGGCCACCTGAGCCACCTTCCACGGCCCCGCCAGCGCGGGGCCGTTTTCCCTTTCATCCCCGAGGTCATTCATGAAAACCACCTTCATCATCGCCGCCAGCATCGCCCTGACCGGCACCGCAGTCATCGCCCAGGAAACCCCCCAGCCGCAGGAAACCCGCGAGGAACGCGTCGCCCGATCCGCCGTGACCGAGATCTGGGAGCCCGTTCCCGAAACCGTCCAGACCCCCGAAGGTGCCCCGCCATCCGATGCCGTGGTGCTGTTCGACGGTTCCAACCTGGACGCTTGGGAGGCGAAAGAGGGTGGGGCTGCCGAATGGCTGGTCGAAGACGGCGTCATGTCCGTCGCGCGCGGCAAGGGTGACATCCGCACCAAGGACAACTTCTGCGACGTGCAACTGCATGTCGAATGGCGCTCGCCCGCCAACGATCAGGGCCATGACGGACAGGATCGTGGCAACAGCGGCGTCTTCCTGCAGGAACGCTATGAGGTTCAGGTCCTGGACGGATCGGACAACCCGACCTATGTGAACGGCCAGCCGGCCTCGATCTACAAGCAGCATCCGCCGCTGGTGAACGCGTCGCGCGCGCCGATGGAATGGCAAAGCTATGACATCATCTTCCAGGCGCCGATCTTTGCCGAAGATGGCGAATTGCGTCGCCCGGCCTATGTCACGGTGATGCATAACGGCGTCGTCGTGCAGAACCACGCCCAGATCCAGGGCGCGACCGAATGGATCGGCTATCCCGCCTATCAGGCGCATGACTGCGCGCCGATCTCGCTGCAGGATCACGATTCCGACGTCAGCTATCGCAACATCTGGGTCCGCCCGATGTGACCATGAAAAAGGGCCGCGCATGACGCGCGGCCCAAGTCACCTGTCCGGCAGGGAGGAGATGTCAGCGCGATGCGCCGTCCGGCAGGTGTTCGGTCAGGAAGGTGGCGCCGGTCATCACGACCTGGGCCGCATCGATCGGCTGGTCATGTTCGATGATGTACCATTCGGCACCCGCTTCCTCGGCGGCGGGCAGGATCGCGTCCCAATCCAGCACGCCCTCGCCAAGCGCCTTGAAGCCGCGCTCGTCCTCGGCCTCGCCTTCGGGGGCGTTGTCCTTGGCGTGGATGGCAAAGACGCGGTCGTCGAAGCGGCCCAGGTATTCGACCGGGTCAAGACCGCCGCGCGCGACCCAGGCCAGGTCCAGTTCGGCCATGACGTCGTCGCCGGCGGCCTCGAACAGGATCTCCAGCGCGGTGCGTCCGTCAAATTCGACCATTTCGAAATCGTGGTTGTGATAGGCCAGCGTCATGTCCTGGTCGTCCAGCGCGTCGCTGATGGTGGCCAGTTCCTGACCCAGCTCGGTCCAGCCGGCCGCGTCGGTGGGGCGCTGTTCCTCGGCCAGATAGGGAACGGTGATGACGTCGTTGCCGATCGCCTTGTTGAAGGCGATGACCGCATCCAGGTCGCCGCGCAGATCGTCTAACTGGGCATGGGTCGAGATGGCCTCGATGTCATGCGCCTCCAGGGCGGCCTTCAGGGTCTCGGCGTCGGTATCCTGCATGCCGACCGTCTCGACGGCGGTGACGCCCGCGGCCTGCACCGCGGCCAGCTGTTCGTCCAGCGTACCGTGATCGCGCAGCGTATACATCTGGACCGCGATCGGCAGCTCGCCCGTTTCGCGGGCCTGTGCCATCGGCGCGACCACGGCCATGGCCAACAGCGAAACGCCGCCCGTGCGGGCATATCTGGTGATCGTCATGAATTCCTCCTAGTTCGGCCCCTCTCCTCAGGGGTTGATGCCTATGTAATGGATTTCATAACTGATGAAAAGGATTACATTGATGCATGTCGCCCGGGATCGTGGACCACGCCCTGTTCTTGGCAGTGTAATGCCTTTCACCCTTTCGCCCCGTTGCGGCACGTCACAGGTTGATCATCCGACCAATCCGCCCTAGGCACCCGCTGCCCCTTACCCCGAGGACATCATGGCCCAGAACGACCTTGAAGCCCGCCACCTGGATACGCTCGATCGCGATCTTGGCAGATTCTCCAACCTGGAACTTGCAACCGCCTATGTGTCCCGGCCCCTGGTCGCACCGGGGATCGCGCTGGTCTTCGTGCTGCTGGCGGGGCTTGGTGCCCTGATGGCCTTCGGGGCCGCCAGCAACGGCCTGATCGTCGCGATGGCGGCCATCTTCGGCGCCTACATGGCACTGAACATCGGCGCCAACGACGTGGCCAACAACATGGGTCCCGCCGTGGGGGCCAATGCCCTGACCATGGGCGGCGCCATCGCCATCGCCGCCATCTTCGAAACAGCCGGCGCCCTGATCGCGGGCGGCGACGTCGTCGGCACGATTTCCAAGGGGATCATCGCGCCCGACAGCATCGGGACCCAGCAGGTGTTCATCTGGGCCATGCTGGCGGCGCTGTTGTCTTCGGCGCTGTGGGTGAACCTTGCCACCTGGATCGGCGCTCCGGTCTCGACCACGCATTCGGTTGTGGGCGGCGTCGTCGGCGCGGGTATCGCGGCGGCGGGATTTGCCGCCGTCAATTGGCCGATGATGGGCAAGATCGCGGCCAGCTGGGTGATCTCACCGCTGCTGGGCGGTCTGATCGCGGCGGGTTTCCTGTGGTTCATCAAGGCACGCATCATCTATCGCGATGACAAGATCGCGGCGGCACGGGTCTGGGTGCCGGTGCTGATCGGGGTCATGGCCGGGGCGTTTTCATCCTATCTGGCGCTGAAGGGCCTGAAGAAGGTGGTCGAGATCAGCTTTGGCATGTCGCTGCTGATCGGTCTGTTGATGGGCCTTGCCAGCTGGATGGCCATGATACCGATCATCCGTCGCCAATCGCGCGGTCTCGAGAACCGCAACAAGTCGCTGAAGGTTCTGTTCGGCATTCCGCTGGTCGTGTCGGCCGCGCTGCTCAGCTTTGCGCATGGGGCCAATGACGTGGCCAATGCCGTGGGCCCGCTGGCGGCCATCGTGCAGGCTTCGCAGTCGGGGCTGATCAATGCTGATGTGGCGATCCCCTTCTGGGTCATGCTGATCGGGGCCTTCGGTCTGTCCTTCGGCCTGTTCCTGTTCGGCCCCAAGCTGATCCGCATGGTGGGCAGCCAGATCACCAAGCTGAACCCGATGCGTGCCTATTGCGTGTCGCTGTCGGCGGCGCTGACGGTGATCGTGGCCAGCTGGCTGGGCCTGCCGGTCAGTTCCACCCATATCGCGGTCGGCGCGATCTTCGGCGTCGGCTTCTTCCGCGAATGGGACGCCGAGCGTCGTCTGCGCAAGGCTCAGGGCCACGCCCCCGAACGCCCGCGCCTGGGCCCCGAGGAACGCAGCCGGCGCAAGCTGGTACGCCGGTCGCATGTGATGACCATCGCCGCGGCCTGGGTGGTGACGGTGCCCGCGGCGGCGGGACTGTCGGCGGTCCTGTTCCTGGGGCTGCGCGCAATCGGCGGCTAGGCCGCGCGACAGGCGTCCAGCCAGCGGTTCAGCACCGCAAGGGCAGGCGCCTCGTCCAGCCAGGGGATATGGGCGCGGTCGGGAACCTGGGCCAGCAGCATGTCGGGGCGGTGCTGCTGCATCCGGGCGGTCGTTTCCGGCGATAACAGGTCCGAATTCGCCCCCCGGATCAGCGCGGCGGGCAGGCCGCGGGTCGCATCCCACAATGGCCACAAATCGACCGGGTCACCTGCAAAAGCCGCAAGGAACGCGTCGCGCAGGGCAGGGTCGTAGTTGATCCGCAGCCCGTCGGGCGTGGCGTGATAATGGCGACGCACATCCTCCAGCCAACGGCCTTCGGGGACATTGGCAAAACCCGCCATCAGGTCGGGCAGGCGCGCGGCCAGATCCTCGGGCGTTCGGGCCGAGGGGTTGCGCCCCAGATAATCGAAGATCCGCTGCAGCCCGCCCTGTGCGATTTCCGGGCCGACATCGTTCAGGCACAGGCCCAGCATCCGGTCATGTGCCGTGGCCGCCATGAACAGACCGTTCAACCCCCCACGCGAGGTCCCAAGAATGGCCGCACGGTCGATGCCCAGATGGTCCAACAGCTCGATTGCGTCTCGTGATTCCCGCGGAACGGTATAGGTTTCGGCCCCGGTCCAGTCAGATGCACCCCGCCCGCGGTAATCCATGCGGATCATGCGGATGCCGGACAGATGCGGCGTGACATAGTCGAAATCGGCCATGGTGCGGGTCAGCCCCGCCAAACATAGGACCGGCATCCCCCGACCCTGATCGTCGAAGGCGATCCGGGCCCCGTCACTGGCATGAAAATAGGGCATTGCTTACCTCTCCATCTGTCGCGACGGGGCCGGGGGGCGATTACAGATTTTCGGATTGCGGCATGCCCAGCACGTGATAGCCGCCATCGACGGTGACGATTTCACCCGTGGTGCAGGCGCCCCAATCCGACAGCATCCAGATGGCGGTACCGCCAATGGCCTCCAGCGTGGCATTGGCGCGTAGGGGGGCGTTCGCCTCGGTGTGGCGGAAGGTCTTGCGCGCACCGCCGATGGCGGCACCGGCCAGCGTTTTCATGGGGCCGGGGCTGATCGCGTTCACGCGGATGTTGTCCGGACCCAGATCGTTGGCCAGATAGCGCACGCTGCTTTCCAGCGCGGCCTTGGCGACGCCCATGACGTTGTAGAAAGGCGTCACGCGGTTCGATCCACCATAAGTCAGGGTAATGATCGACCCGCCTTCGGTCATCAAGGGATGGGCGCGGCGGGCGACCTCGATCAGGGAATAGCAGCTGATCTCGAGGCTGCGCTTGAAGTTGGCGCGGCTGGTATTCATGAACCGGCCGGTCAGTTCGTCCTTGTTGGAGAATGCGATGGCGTGGATGACGAAATCAAGTTTGCCCCAACGTTCGCCAATGGCGGCAAATGCCGCCTCCAGCGACGCATCGTCGGTGACATCGACATCCACCAGGAAATCCGACCCGACGGAAGCGGCAAGCGGTTCGACCCGCTTGCCGAATGCCTCGCCCTGATAGGAAAAGGCCAGCTCGGCCCCTTCAGCGGCTGCGGCCTTTGCAATGCCCCATGCGATGGACCGCTCATTGGCGACCCCCATCACAAGCCCGCGCTTGCCCTTTAGAAGATCGCCCATGACCGGCTCCAATATTATTTTTGCTGTTAGTCCTGATAGCGGGACATCAGCAGAGAGGCGTTCGTCCCCCCGAAGCCGAAGCTGTTCGACAGGATCGAATCCAACCCTGCGTTGTCCACACGGCTGGTTGCAATCTCGCCCGATTGAATCTCGGGGTCCAGAGTGGTCACGTTCGCCGAGGCTGCAATGAAGTCATTTTGCAACATAAGCAGGCTGTAGATCGCCTCGTGGACGCCCGTCGCGCCCAGGCTGTGACCGGTCAGGGATTTGGTCGAGCTGACGGGGGGCGTCGTGCCTTCGCCGAAGATGCGGCGGATGGCCTGGATCTCGCCCAGATCGCCCACCGGGGTCGAGGTCCCATGCGCGTTCACATAGCTGACCTTGCGGCCTTCGGGCAGGGTGTCCATGGCGACGCGCATCGCCCGTTCGCCACCCTCGCCCGAGGGGGCGACCATGTCGTATCCATCGCTGGTGGCACCGTAACCGGTGACCTCGGCATAGATCTTGGCACCCCGCGCCAAGGCGTGGGACAGTTCCTCCAGCACGACGACGCCGCCGCCGCCCGAGATGACAAAGCCGTCGCGGGTCGCGTCATAGGGGCGCGACGCGGTTTCCGGCGTGTCATTGTATTTCGACGACATCGCGCCCATTGCGTCAAACAGGCACGACAGCGTCCAGTCCAGCTCCTCGCCGCCGCCGGCAAAGACGATGTCCTGCTTGCCCATCTGGATCTGCTCGACCCCGT
Source organism: Paracoccus sediminilitoris (assembly GCF_003259195.1). Taxonomy (GTDB): domain Bacteria; phylum Pseudomonadota; class Alphaproteobacteria; order Rhodobacterales; family Rhodobacteraceae; genus Paracoccus; species Paracoccus sediminilitoris. Next base: position 442,304 of record NZ_QJPK01000001.1, on the reverse strand, counting down.
TGCCGATGCAATGGGCGGATGTCGCGCAGGCCGAGGTGATGGAATAGTTCACGCCCTTGATCTTGAAGGGCGTCGCAAGGCAGGCCGAATTGGTGGACGACATGCAGCGCGTCACCATGAAGGGGCCCATGCGCTTGGGCGCGCCCTTTTCGATGACGATGCGATGCGCCTCGAAGAAATTGCTGGTCGAAGGACCGCCCGAGCCCATGATCAGGCCGGTGCGCGGGTTCGACACATCGCCTTCCTCAAGCCCGCTATCCTTGATCGCCTGTTCCATGGCGATGAAGTTATAGGCCGCGCCCGGACCCATGAAGCGCAGGTTGCGCTTGTCGATGTGATCCTCCAGCGTGATCTGCGGCATGCCGTGGACCTGGCTGCGAAAGCCGTGTTCGGCATATTCGGGCGCGAAGACGATGCCCGACTTGCTGTTCTTCAGGCTGGCGGTGACCTCATCGGCGTTGTTGCCGATGGGTGAAACGATCCCTAGCCCGGTGATGACGACGCGTCGCATGGGGGCCTCCTTCGATGTGAATGGTGTCAGCTGGCCGAAAGGGCCACTTTCATGTCCTTGACCAGATAAATGACCTCGCCATCGGCCTCGACCCGGCCATCGGCCACGCCCATGGTCAGGCGACGCGTCTGGACAGCCTTGGTGAAATCGACGTGATAGGTCAGCAGCTTGCGGTCGGGGCGGACCATGCCGGTCAGCTTGACCTCTCCGACGCCCAAGGCATAGCCGCGGCCTTCCCAGCCGCGCCAGCCCAGGTTGAAGCCGGTCAGCTGCCACAGACCGTCAAGGCCAAGGCAGCCGGGCATGATGGGGTTGCCGGGGAAATGGCAGCCGAAGAACCACAGGTCCGGATTGATGTTGAATTCGGCGGTGATATGGCCCTTGCCATGTTCGCCACGGTCCTCGGACACGTCAGTGATGCGATCCATCATCAGCATCGGCGGTTCGGGCAGCTGCGCATTGCCGGGGCCAAACAGCTCTCCGCGGGCGCAGGCGAGCAGATCGTCGCGGTCGAAGCTGGTCTTGGTCATCGCCATGCGTAGGGGCCTTCCGTTTACGGCCCTTGGGCCGGTCGTGTTTTGTGATTGCCGAAGCGTCTATCATCTGGGGTCAAGATGGCGCAAGGGCAAGCAAAATGCCATCAGAACCATTGTCCGGGTTCCATCAGCCCCAGATCCATCAGCTGCTGCGCCCGCCAGTCGAACCTGTGAGAGTTGCGCCAGGTCATGTCGCGCACACGCTCGCGCGATCCGGGATTGGTGGCCAGCGCCTTGGCCACCCGGAAGGACGCGATGGCCGCCGTCAGGTTGTGGTGCCAAGGGCAGGCATAGGTGTTGTATTCCTCGATCGAGAAGCGGTGATCGGGGGTCACCTTCAGATCGGTGGCGGCACGGAACAGGGCGATGCGGTCGATGCGGCGTCGGTCGGCGGGCAGGAATTCCTCGTATCGCCAGCGCAGCCCGCCGTGGAAATCCAGCTGGCGTTCCCTGTGCTGCCCGCCCGGCCCCTTGCGGCCAAGCGCGTAATAGCCGGTCCTGTCGAACATGGCGTTGTCCGGATCGACGCCGTTCGGCGCCCGCGTCAGGTCCGGCGCATAGAGGTCGACCACATAGGTCAACATCGCGCTGCGCCGTTCCTCGGTGTGGAAGGTGAGCAGTTCACCGACCGTCCGGCTTTCGCTGAAGGGATAGAACAGGAATTCGGCGTTGAAGCCGTAATACAGCCAGGTCCCCGGCGGAACGGCCTTGATGACGCCGTTCACCCCCGCGACATGGGCATTGGGCCGCAGCGTTTCATGCCCCAGTTGGGTCACTTTGGGCAGGATTTCCTCGGGCAAGTCGATCGCCAGGCGCGACAGCAGCAGGATGTGGCGAAATCCGATGTCCAGGTGGTGGCGGACGGTGCGCAGCACCTCGACATCGTCCTCGACCAGGATGATCGCGATGGGCCCCTCGGCCAGTTGCGCGGGCTTGCGCGACAGAAACCCGTCGAAATCCCGGACGGGAAGGACAGGCATCAGCGCATGACCTGCTTGACCTGATCCAGGGCCGCGCGCAGCAGTTCGGGGTTGCTGCCCGCGGTGTCGATCAGGCGACGCAATGTGGCCTTCTGCGCGTCGGGGATCTGCGCCTCGTCGATCATCGCCCGGACGCGGGCGGCGTCAAAGCCCTGTGGCGTCAGCAACGTCTCGATGCGGGCGGCGACGGCCGCGGCATTGGCGGTGTCGGCGGTGGCTTCCGCCGCATCCCTGGCGGCATCGGCTGCGGCCTCGGGGTCGCCGCTTTCGGCGGCGGCGCGGGCTGCGGTGTCGGCGGCATCGATGGCGGCCTCGGCTGCGTCCTCGGCGGCCTGTGCCGCGTCGCTGGCCGGATCGATGTTCGATTCCTCCGATGCTCGGGCGGCTTCGGCGGCGGCGTCGGCGGCGATGGCTGCCGCGTCGGCCGCCGCATCGGCTGCGGCATCGGCTGCGGCCTGGCTTTCGTCGGCGGCGGCTTCCTCGGCGGCGGCATCGGCCTCTTCGGCGGCCCGGTCGGCGACGACGGCGGCCTCTCCGGCAGGTGTCGCGGGCAGGTCGGTCATGGCCGTCTGGTCGGTCGATGGCACATTGCGCTGCATCCACAGCCATCCGCCGGCAACCGCCAGCAGAAGAATCACGACGATCGGCAGTATTCTTCGCATCCCGCACCCCTGAACCGGAAAATCCGTCTTGCGGTCTTCTATGGCACAGCCGGTGCAGCCCGAAAAGCCGCGCAGGCCCGCAACAGGGCGGCCATCGGCACAAAACATGCCCATTTGCGCGCTGATAGCGTCAATTCCGGTTGTATCGGCGGGTCCGCGCCCTTATTTTCCTGTCACCCTTCGTATTGGCTATAAAAGGAGCACCGCCATAGCCCGTCGACCGCATAATGCACCGCCCACCCGTGACACCGGCCCCCGCGTCAACGACCGCATCCGCGTGGCCGAAATCCGCCTGATCGGCGCTGAGGGAGAGAACGTCGGCGTCGTCACGCCTGCCGTCGGCCTTCAGATGGCCCAGGACGCCGGGCTGGATCTGGTCGAGATTTCGCCGAACGCGGCGCCTCCGGTCTGCAAGATCATGGATGTCGGCAAATTCAAATACGAACAGCAGAAGCGTGAAGCCGAAGCGCGCAAGAAGCAGAAGATCATCGAAGTCAAGGAAATCAAGTTCCGTCCCGGGACCGATACCCACGACTATGATGTCAAGATGCGTAGCGTGCTGAAATTCCTGGAAGGTGGCGACAAGGTCAAGGTGACCCTGCGTTTCCGTGGCCGCGAGATGGCCCACCAGGATCTGGGCCTTGAACTGCTGCACCGCGTCCGCGCCGATGTCGAGGAACTGGGCAAGGTCGAATCCATGCCCAAGCTTGAAGGCCGTCAGATGGTCATGATGATCTCTCCGCGCTAGGCTGCAGCTGGTAATGCGACAATTTGGGGGCCGCGTGGGGATTGCCGCGCGGCCTTTGCTTTTGCAAGGTGACCCGCGATGACCCATATACCCCAGATCCAGATGATGCGGCTGCCCGATGCCGACCCCGCGCTTCCCTTGCCCGCCTATCACAGCGCGGGCGCGGCGGGGGCCGATCTCTGCGCCAATTTCCCCGCCGCGCTGCGGGATGCGGGCATCACCCTGCCGCCCTTGGGCCGCGCGCTGATCTCCACCGGCCTTGCCCTTGCCATCCCCCCGGGGTGGGAGGTGCAGATCCGGCCCCGATCGGGCCTGGCGCTGAAGCACGGCATCGCCCTGCCGAACGCGCCGGGCACCATCGACAGCGATTACCGCGGCCCCCTTGGCGTCATCCTGATCAACTTGGGTGATCAGCCCTTCGCGGTGGGTCATGGCGACCGCATCGCGCAGATGGTCGTCGCCCCGGCACCGCAGGCCCGCTTTGCGCTGGTCGAGGCGCTGGATGACACGGCGCGCGGTTCGGGTGGGTTCGGTTCGACCGGGGTGCGGGGCTGATGCTGGGCCTGTGGATCATCGCGCTGTTGTTGATCTTCGGGCGGGTCACCCGGCTGCCCGGACGCATCATGTGGGGGCTGGTCGGCGGCGTCTGGCTGCTGATGCTGGCGGTGCAGTTGGCGGTCCCAGACAGCGGCGTGGCGCGCGCCTTGGGGGGCAGTGCGGCGGGCTGGCTGGTGCTGGGCGGGCTGGTGGCAATGGTCATGGCCTATCGCACCGGCCTGCGCCGCCTGCGCAGGCGCGCGACCCCCGATGATGCGCCCGTGCCGCAATCGGACATGATGTCGGATGCGGAACTGGACCGCTATGCCCGCCATCTGGTGCTGCATGAGATCGGCGGTGCGGGGCAGATGCGCCTGCGGCAGGCGCGGGTGCTGGTCATCGGGGCAGGGGGACTGGGGTCGCCCATCTGTCTCTATCTGGCGGGGGCGGGCGTCGGGCATGTCACCCTGGCCGATGACGACACGGTCAGCCTGTCGAACCTGCAACGGCAGGTGATCTTTCGCGACGATCTGCGGGGCGAGCCGAAGGCCTATGCCGCCGCCGAGGCGATGCTGCGCCTGAACCCGCATCTGGACGTCACCCCCCTGATCCGTCGCATCACCGAAGCGGATCGCGACCTGATCGCCGACCATGATCTGGTCATCGACGGCACCGACAGCTTCGCGGGCCGCGCCGCCATCAACGCCGCCTGCGTCGCGGCGGGCGTGCCCTTGCTGTCGGGGGCCATCGGCCAGTGGGAGGGGCAGGTGACCCTGTTCGATCCGGCGCGCGGCGGTCCCTGCATGGCCTGCCTGTTTCCGACCGCCCCCGCCCGTGATGCCCCCTGCGCGGAGGCGGGCGTCGTCGGCGCCCTTCCCGGCGTTATCGGCAGCATGATGGCGCTGGAGGCGATCAAGCACCTGACGGGCGCGGGGCAGGGCCTGCGCAGCCGGATGATGATCTTTGACGGGCTTTACGGCGAAAGCCGGATGATCGGCACGTCCCGCGACCCGGCCTGTCCGGTTTGCGGGCAATAGGGTCTGGCAGCCTCTGCGCGGGGCTTCTAGGGTTGCGCCAAATCAAGGAGGTCCTGATGAACCGAGAGCTTTTGCAGTGGTCCGGCCCCGAAGGGCTGCCGCGCTTCGACCTGATCCGGGATACGGATTTCGCCCCCGCCTTCGACCAGCAGCTTGCCGCCGCCGAAGCCGCCGCCGAGGCGATCGCCGCCAATCCCGAACCGCCCAGTTTCGCCAATACCGTCGCCGCGATGGAAACCGCCGATGAGGGGCTGAACCGGGTCCTGTCGATCTTCTATACCCTCGCCTCGGTCGATTCGAACGATGCGCGCCAGGCGCTGCAGCGCGATTTCGCGCCCCGGCTGGCGGAATACGGCAGCAGGATCAGCATGGACCCGCGGCTTTATGCACGGGTCAAGGCGGTGGCCGACAATGTCGCGGGCCTGTCGCCCCAGGATGCCCGCATCACGGAACTGGCGCTGCGCGACCTGACCCGCGCGGGGGCGGGGCTGGATGCCGATGCCCGCGCCCGCATGGCCCAGATCCGCAGCCGCATGGCCGTGCTGACGACGCAATTCACCCAGAACGTGCTGACGGATGAGCGCGATTTCGTCATGGCGGTTCCCGACGACCGGCTGCAGGGGCTGCCCGATTGGCTGCTGCGGTCGATGCGCGCGGCGGCCAAGGAACGTGGCATGACCGGGCAGGTGGTGACGCTGAACCGGTCGCTGATCGTCCCCTTCCTGGAAAACGCCACGGACCGCGCCCTGCGCGAGACCGCCTTCAAGGCATGGACGGCTCGTGGATCGGGTGCGGGCGCAGGCGGCGAGGCCACCGACAACCTGCCCCTGGTCGCCGAGGTTCTGGCCCTGCGCCATGAACGCGCGCAATTGCTGGGCTATGCCGACTTCGCATCCTGGAAGCTGGAAACCCAGATGGCGCGGACGCCCGACCGCGTGCAGGACCTGCTGTCGCAGGTGTGGACCGCCGCCCGCGCCCGCGCTGATGGGGACGCGACCAAGCTGACCGCGATGATGCGTGACGACGGCGTGAACGACGCGCTGCAGGCCTGGGACTGGCGGCTTTATGCGGAACGGCTGCGGCGGCGCGATCACCGGATCGACCCCGATCAGGTCGCACCCTATCTGACGCTGGACGCGATGCTGGGGGCGGTCTTCGATGTCGCGGAACGTCTGTTCGGGCTGGAATTCCAGCCGGTCGATGCGCCGTTGTGGGATGGTCATGCGCGGGCTTGGCGCGTCACGCGCGGGGGCAAGCTGATGGCGATCTTCGTGGGCGATTTCTTTGCCCGTCCCGCCAAGCGGTCGGGGGCCTGGTGTTCGTCGCTGCAGGTGCAGCACAAGCTGGGCGAGGGACAGCGCGCCATCGTGGTGAATGTCTGCAACTTTACCCCGCCTGAACAGCCCGGCGCACCGGCCTTTCTGTCTTGGGATGACGCACATACGCTGTTTCATGAATTCGGCCACGCCACGCATCATATCCTGTCGGATGTAACCTGGCCCTCGATCTCGGGGACGTCGGTGGCGCAGGATTTCGTCGAATTGCCCAGCCAGCTTTACGAACATTGGCTGGAACAGCCCGCGGTGCTGGACAAGCACGCGCGTCATCACGAGACCGGAGAGATCCTGCCCGCCGATCTGCGCGACCGGATGCTGGCGGCGGGCAAGGCGGATGCGGGCTTTTCCACCGTGGAATATCTTGAGAGCGCGCTAGTCGATCTGGCCTTCCATCGCGGCGCGCCACCTGTCGATGCGATGGCCAAGCAGGCGCAAGTACTGCAGGATCTGGGCGGGCCCGAGGCCATTCCCATGCGCCATGCCACGCCGCATTTCGCCCATGTCTTCGCGGGCGACAGCTATGCCAGCGGCTATTACAGCTATATGTGGTCCGAGGTGATGGATGCCGATGCCTTCGCGGCCTTTGAGGAAGCGGGCGACATCTTCGATCCGGCCACGGCCCGCAGGTTGGAACAGACGATCCTGTCGCGTGGCGGATCGGCCCCGGCGGATCAGCTGTGGATAGCCTTCCGCCAGCGGATGCCCGGCGTCGATGCCCTGCTGAAGGGGCGCGGGCTGGCGTGACGGCAAGGTGGCGTGCCGACCGATGGTCGGCGTGCTGCCGCCCGGGCCGGGGGCGCGCCGCTGACGCGGTGCGCGGACGGTCCTTGTCCTAGTCCCGCAGTTCCTTGGCGTCCACGCCCCAGATCGAGGTCTTGGGCACCCAGCCCCGCTGACCGCCGCCCGACACGCGGCACCAGTCGGGTTCGCATTCGTTCAGCCGCAGGATCGCGCCCAGTTCCGCACGCGCCACCATGTCGGCGTCCAGATGCGGACGCGTGCGCAGGGGCAGCATGTCTTCGGTCACCAAGGCCGTCCGGACGCCCGACAAGAGCGCATAATGCACCCAACCCCCCGCACCATCCTTATCCTCGACCCGGCGCCAATGGCCGAATTCGGCGACCACCCGCAGCGGCATGCCGGCGTGGCGGAAGACCCAGTCGATGCGATGCGACAGGCTGGGGCCGCGCCGTGCGTTGCCCTCGCTGCCCTTGAGGCTGACATAGCGGGGCAGGGGCAGGTTCGTGACCGCGCCGCGCTGAACCTGGGCATCCTGTTGGGGCAGGGCGGGGGCGCTGCTGTCCTGGGCGAAGGCCGGGCCCGCCGCCGCCATCACAATCGCAAGCGCGATGGCGCGCAAGGCGCCCCGTCCCATGTCCGTCACTGATGTCATCGCCTGTCCGTTCCTGTCTTCCTTGCGGTGCGGCCTGCCCGATGCCGGGTCGGGTCCTGCACCCTTGTGGGGTCTTGTGCCTGCCCCTCATCGCGGGCAGTTTGCCAAAAGCGATCCGCCATTGGAAGTGCGGCCCTGCCACGACCCCGAGAAAGTGAGGTGACCCATGTCCGTCAGCCCGACCCCGGCCCGCCAGAAGCTGCGCGTGGCGGTCACACGTCGCCTGCCGGAGGCCGTCGAGACGCGGATGTCGGAGCTGTTCGACGTCGTCCTGCGCGATAGCGACAGCCGTCTGTCGCGCGACGACCTGGTGTCGTTGATGCAGGGCGTCGACGTGCTGGTGCCGACCGTCACCGACCAGATCGACGCCAACATGCTGGCCCGTGCGGGCGAACGGTTGAAGCTGATCGCGAATTTCGGCGCGGGCGTCGATCATGTGGATGTGCTGTCGGCCCGCCAGCGCGGCGTTCTAGTCAGCAACACGCCCGGCGTGGTGACCGAGGATACCGCTGACATGACGCTGGCGTTGATCCTGGCCGTCACCCGTCGCATCCCCGAGGGCATGGCCGAAATGCAGTCGGGCCGCTGGCAGGGCTGGGCGCCCACCGCGCATCTGGGTGGTCGCGTCGGCGGGCGGCGCTTGGGGATCCTGGGCATGGGGCGCATCGGACAGGCCGTGGCGCGCCGTGCCAATGTCTTTGGCATGCAGGTCCATTACCACAACCGCCGCCGCCTGCGCCCCGAGATCGAGGCGGAACTGGGCGCGACCTATTGGGAAAGCCTGGACCAGATGCTGGCGCGCATGGACATCGTCAGCGTGAACGCGCCGCACACGCCATCCACCTTCCACCTGCTGAACGCGCGTCGGCTGAAGCTGATGAAGCCGAGCGCGGTCGTGGTGAACACGTCGCGGGGCGAGGTGATCGACGAAAACGCGCTGACCCGCATGCTGCGGGCCGGAGAGATCGCTGGCGCCGGTCTGGACGTCTTCGAACATGGCCACGAGATCAACCCCCGCCTGCGCGAACTGCCCAATGTGGTCCTGCTGCCCCACATGGGCAGCGCCACCGTCGAGGGTCGCGCCGAGATGGGCGAAAAGGTCATCATCAACATCAAGACATTCGCGGATGGCCACAGGCCGCCGGATCTTGTCGTGCCCTCGATGCTGTGACCTGATGCGGATGTCGTTCCGGGCCGCGGTGTCGGTCCTTTTCTTCGTCAATGGCATGACCATCGGCAGCTGGGCGCCCAAGCTGCCGACGCTGATGGCGCGGCTGGAGATTTCCGAATCCGTCGCGGGGCTGATCGTGCTGTGCCTGGGAGCGGGGTCGATGTGCATCATGCCGGTCTTTGGCGCCATGGTGGCGCGGCGCGGATCGGCGCGGGCCGTGGCGATCGCGGCATGGGTGTCGGCGCCGCTGCTGATGCTGATATCCCTTGCGCCGGATGTCTGGTCCGTGGGGGCGGCAGTCTTCCTGTTCGGCGGCTTTCTGGGCGGCATGGATGTGGCCATGAACGCCAATGCCGTCGCGGTGGAACGCAACCGCAGCCGCGCCATCATGTCGTCCTGCCACGGGTTCTGGAGCATGGGGGCCTTCGCCGGTGCGGCGGGGGGCGGCCTGCTGATCCAGTCCTTGGGTGAAATGGCCCATGGTGCCGTCATCTTCGCGATCACGGCGGCCGGGTTGTTCGTGGCCCTTCCTGCCCTGTTGCAGGACGCCCCCGCAGGCGACGCGCCGCGCGCGCCCCTTCGCCTGCCCCGGTCGCCGGTTCCCTATCTGCTGGGGCTGATGGCGCTGACCGCGATGATCCCCGAAGGGGCGATCCTTGATTGGGCGGCCGTCTATCTGCGCCAGGAAATGGGCAGTTCGCTGGCCGTGGCGGGCTGGGGCTTTGCGGGCTGCGCGGCGACCATGGCGGTGATGCGCTTTCTGGGCGACGCCATCCGTCACCGTCTGGGTGCGGTGACGACCCTGCGCGTGTCGGCGGTGATCGCAATGACGGGGCTGGCTGTCGCCGGGATGGCGGGAACGGCGGGGCTGGCCATCGCGGGTTTCGCCATGGCCGGCATTGGCATCGCCAACATGGTGCCGATCGCGTTTTCCGCCGCAGGCAACATGCCCGGTCTGGCGGCGGGGATGGGGCTGTCGGTGGTCACGATGATGGGCTATTCCGGGATCCTTCTGGCCCCCGGCCTGATCGGATGGCTGGCCGAATATGCCGGCCTGGGCCCGATCTATCTGGGGCTGGCGCTGCTGCTGCTGGTGCCGCTGGCCATGTCGCGCCTGGCCCGCAGCGCCGATTTCGAGGCAGGGCGGCCTTAGCCTTTCGGCTGCGTTCCGAAACGCGCGCGGATCTGCTAGCATGGCGTGAGCGATGAAAGTCATGCCCATGCCCCATTCGTCCCGCCTGTCCCTGATCCTGTCGTTCCCGCTGTTGCTGGCGGCGGCGCCCCTTGGGGCGCAATCGCTGGACGTGCCCTTCAGCACCTATTGTCCGCCCGACGCGCAGGCCGCATGCTTTGGCGCGGCGACCGTCATGGGCCTCGATCCCAAGGGAGACGGATTTCTGGCTGTCCGCACGGGCCCCGGTTCGCAGTATCCGATGATCGCCAGGATCCATAACGGCGACAGGGTCGGGGTCTATGGGGCCAGGGGGGATTGGACCGCGATCAGTTTTGGCCCGGATAACCGCCTTGGCTGGGCGCATCGGAACTGGCTGGGTGATTTCATCCCCTGAGGATCAGCGATAGACCTGTCCGTCGCCCGGAAAGCTGCGGTCGCGGACGGCCGCCGCATAGTCGGCGATGGCGTCTTCGGCCCGCTGGCCCAGATCGCCGAATTTCCGGACAAAACGCGGCACGCGGCCCGACAGGCCCAGCATGTCGTCCAGCACCAGGATCTGCCCGTCGCAGCGCGCCGAGGCGCCGATGCCGATGGTGGGCACGGTGATGCTGTCGGTGATCCGGTCGGCCAGGGGCTCCATCACGCCTTCGACCACGACGGCAAAGGCACCGGCATCGGCCACGTCGACGGCGTCCTGGATATGGGCGGCCCAAGTGGCTTCGTCGCGGCCTTGGGTCTTGAAGCCGCCCATGACATGGGTCGATTGCGGGGTCAGGCCGACATGGCCCATGACGGGAATGCCGCGTTCGACCAGAAAGGCGATGGTCGGGGCCATGCGGCTGCCCCCCTCCAGCTTGACGGCGCCGCAGCCGGTTTCGCCCATGATCCGGGCCGCGTTGCGAAAGGCCTGCTGGGGGCTTTCCTCATAGCTGCCGAAGGGCATGTCGATGACCACCAGCGCCCTCTGCGATCCGCGCATCACCGCCTGGCCGTGCAGGATCATCATCTCGGGGGTCACGCCGATGGTCGACGGCATCCCGTGGATCACCATGCCCAGGCTGTCGCCGACAAGGATGACATCGCAATGCGCGTCCACCATCGCGGCCATCGGCGCGGTATAGGCGGTCAGCGACACGATGGGCGTGCCGCCCTTGCGGTCGGCGATCTGGGGAACGGTGATGCGCCGGATCGGGGCCTGGGCGGACATGGGCAGCCTCCTGTCAGGGATGGGCGACGCGCTGGTCGATCAGCAGGACGTCGCCGAAGCGGACGGCCAGCAGGATGACCACCGGGTGGGTGATCGCGGTGACCGGGGACAGGTCGGCCGCGTCGCGGATGTCGATGGATTGGATATCGGCGCGCGGTTCGGATGCCAGCACGGCCCGCAGCGCGTCCTGAACCGACGCCAGGTCGTCACCGGCGGCGATCTGTGCCTGCGCGCGGTCCAGCCCGCGCGCCAGAACGCTGGCGGCAGCGCGGTCCTGCGGGGTCAGGCGGCGGTTGCGCGACGACATGGCAAGGCCGTCAGCCTCGCGCATGGTGGGGACGGGCAGGATCCGAACCGGAATGTCCAGATCCGCGACCATCTGGCGGATAAGGGTAAGCTGCTGGTAATCCTTTTCGCCAAAGGCCGCCGCCTGGGGCTGGACGATGTTGAACAGCTTGGTCACCACCGTCGCCACGCCCCGGAAATGGCCGGGACGCAACTGGCCCATCAGCATGCCGCCCAACTGTGCGACCTCGACATGGGTCTGGGCGCCGGGGCGATAGATGTCGGCGACCTGCGGCAGAAAGACCGCGTCGCAACCGGCGCCGCGCAGCAGGGCGATGTCACCATCCTCGTCGCGCGGGTATTTCGCCAGATCCTCGTTCGGGCCGAACTGGGTCGGGTTCACGAAGATCGAGGTCACCACCCGTCCGCCGCCATGGCCGTCCAGCCAGTCGCGGGCATGGGCCACCAGCGACAGGTGCCCTTCATGCAACGCGCCCATCGTCGGGACTAGCGCCACCCATCCGGCATCCTTGCGCCAGTCGCGCATGTCCTGCGTGCTGCGGCAGATTTGCATCTGTGGCTGTCCCCCCAAAGAAATCGTGACGCGCAACCTAGCTTCCGGGGCTGGGGCAAGCAAGTGCCGCACCGCGGCATCACGGAATGGCCACCCGCGGCGCGCCGTTTCTGACGCCACGTTCCGCAACAGTGCAGGGGGTGGACATCGGCGTTTCCGCAAAAGGCCCGCGCCGGGCTGTGCAGAGGGCATGACGGCCATCTGGCTGCCACCGCCTTGCCGGAACAAAAATGCCTTTGGAACGACAAAAGCCGGATCTTGCGATCCGGCTTTTTGCAATCTGGAGCGGGCGAGGCGATTCGAACGCCCGACCCTAACCTTGGCAAGGTTATGCTCTACCCCTGAGCTACGCCCGCTCCGTTCCGTCTGCGATCCGTTTGACCGGTCCGCGTTCGGTAGCGGTGATTTACGAAAAGCGGCGGCGGCCTGCAAGAGGGAGAAAGTTAGGAATCTGCCGATAACCGGGAATTTTTTTCGGGTCCGAACCAAGCCCGAAAATGACAAAAGCCGGATCTTGCGATCCGGCTTTTTGCGATTTGGAGCGGGCGAGGCGATTCGAACGCCCGACCCTAACCTTGGCAAGGTTATGCTCTACCCCTGAGCTACGCCCGCTCCGTTCCGTCTGCGATCCGTTTGACCGGTCCGCCTTCGGTAAGCGGTGATTTACGGAAAGGGACGATGGGCTGCAAGGGGAAAAAACAGGTTCGCCGCAATTTTTTCAGTTTCGCGACCCGATGCGGCCAAGATGCGTGTCGCGAAAGGCGCTGTCATGCTTCAGCCCGAACCCTAAGGCGCGATCGGCACCCACATGCACCAGCCACAAGGCCCCGCAGGCTATCAACACCGGCAATCCCGCCACCAACCCCAAAAGGGCCAGCAGCAACCCCGCTCCGTAAAGATGCGTCAGGTTATAGGTCGCTGCCCCGACGCGTGGTCCCGCCAGATAGCCCAGTGCCCCCAGATCGGGGGCCAGCAATGCCAGCGGCCAGACCCAGATGGGCCAGCCGTCCTGGGTCATCACCGCCAGGGGCAGCGCGCCCAGGACGATCAGCGCGCCCTCGATGCGCTGCCAAGTGACCGGGGTCATTCGGCTGCACGGATGCGGGCGGGGGCCAGCATGTCGACCAGATAGCGGCCGGTATGGCTGGCCTCGACCTTGGCGACGTCTTCCGGGGTCCCGGTCGCCACGATGAAGCCGCCGCCATCGCCGCCCTCGGGGCCGATGTCGATCAGCCAGTCGGCGGTCTTGATGACGTCCAGGTTGTGTTCGATCACCACCACCGTGTTGCCCTGTTCGACCAGTTCGTGCAGCACCTCCAGCAGCTTGCGCACATCCTCGAAATGCAGGCCGGTCGTGGGTTCGTCCAAGATATAGAGCGTCCGGCCCGTGGACTGGCGAGACAACTCCTTGGACAGCTTGACGCGCTGCGCCTCGCCGCCCGACAGGGTCGTGGCCTGCTGGCCGACCTTGATGTAACCCAGCCCCACCTGCATCAGCGCGTCCATCTTGCTGCGGATGGAAGGCACAGCGGCAAAGAAGGTCTGCGCATCCTCGACGGTCATGTCCAGCACGTCAGCGATGGACTTGCCCTTGAACTGCACCTCCAGCGTCTCACGGTTGTAGCGTTTGCCCTTGCAGGTCTCGCATTCGACGTAGACGTCGGGCAGGAAGTGCATCTCGATCTTGATGACGCCGTCGCCTTGGCACGCCTCGCAGCGGCCTCCCTTGACGTTGAAGCTGAAGCGGCCGGGCTTGTAGCCGCGGGCCTTTGCCTCGGGCAGGTTCGCGAACCAGTCGCGAATCGGCGTGAAGGCGCCGGTATAGGTCGCCGGGTTCGACCGCGGCGTGCGGCCGATGGGGCGCTGGTCGATGTCGATGACCTTGTCCAGATGCTCCAACCCACGGATCGTCTCGCAGGGGGCGGGGGTCTGGCGCGCGCCGTTCAGGCGCAGCGATGCGGTCTTGAACAGCGTTTCGATGGTCAGGGTGGATTTCCCGCCCCCCGACACGCCCGTCACGCAGACGAACTTGCCAAGCGGGAAATCGGCGGTGACTTTCTTCAGGTTGTTGCCGGTCGCCTTGAAGACGCTGACCTTCTTGCCGTTGCCCTTGCGACGCGTTTCGGGCACGGCGATGGATCTAGCGCCAGAGAGGTATTGCCCGGTCAGGCTGTTCGGGTCCGCCGCGACCTGATCCGGTGTGCCATGGCTGACGACCGTGCCGCCGTGAACGCCCGCGCCAGGGCCCATGTCAAAGACGTAATCTGCATGCCGGATCGCGTCCTCGTCATGTTCCACCACCAAGACCGAGTTGCCCTGATCGCGCAGGTTCATCAGCGTGGTCAGCAGGCGGTCGTTGTCGCGCTGATGCAGCCCGATCGAGGGTTCGTCCAGCACGTAGAGCACGCCGGTCAGCCCGCTGCCGATCTGGCTGGCCAGGCGGATGCGCTGGCTTTCGCCCCCCGACAGCGTGCCCGCGGCACGCGACAGGGTCAGGTAATCCAGCCCCACATTGACCAGAAAGCCCAAGCGTTCGCGGATTTCCTTCAGGATGGCGGCGGCAATCTCGTTCTTCTGCTTGGACAGATGGTTCGGGGCATCTTCGACCCAGGCCAATGCATCCTTGATCGACAGTTCGACGACCTGCCCGACATGGTCGCCAGCGATCTTGACGGCCAGCGCCTCGGGCTTCAGGCGATAGCCGCTGCAGGCGCCGCAGGGGCGGTTGTTCTGATAGCGCTCGAATTCCTCGCGGACCCATTGGCTGTCGGATTCGCGCAGGCGGCGCTCCATGTTGGGGATCACGCCTTCGAAGACGCGGGCGATCTCATAGACGCGACCGGCATCGTCGAAACGGAACTTGATCTCCTCGGCGCCCGAACCGTGCAGGAACATGTCCCGCGCGTCGCGGGGCAGGTCCTTCCAGGCGGTCTTCTTGTCGAAACCGTAATGCTTGGCCAAGGCGTTGACGGTCTGGGTCAGATAGGCCGATTTCGATTTGGCCCAGGGCGCGATGGCGCCCTTGTCGACCGACAGTGCCGCGTCGGGCACGATCAGGCGTTCGTCGAAGAACAACTCGACCCCCAGCCCGTCGCAGACCGGGCAGGCACCGAAGGGCGCGTTGAAGGAAAACAGCCGCGGTTCGATTTCGGGAATGGTGAAGCCGCTGACGGGGCAGGCGAATTTCTCGGAAAAGGTCAGGCGTTCGGGGTCGCCCTCGGTCGGTGCGGTTTCCAGATGCGCGATGCCGTCGGCCAGGTCCAGCGCGGTGCGCAGGCTATCGGCCAAGCGCGTCTCCATGCCCTCGCGCACGACGATCCGGTCCACGACCACGTCGATGTTATGGCGGAATTTCTTGTCCAGTGTCGGCGGTTCGTCCAAGTCGTGGAAATCGCCGTTGACCTTGATGCGCTGGAAACCCTGCTTGCGCAGCTCCAGGAACTCCTTGCGGTATTCGCCCTTGCGGTCGCGCACGATGGGCGCCAGCAGATAGGCGCGCGTGCCTTCGGGCAGGGCCATGATGCGGTCGACCATGTCCTGCACCTGCTGCGCCTCGATCGGCAGGCCGGTCACCGGGGAATAGGGGGTACCGGCGCGCGCGAACAGCAGACGCATATAGTCATAGATCTCGGTTACGGTGCCGACAGTCGAACGCGGGTTCTTCGACGTCGTCTTCTGTTCGATGCTGATGGCGGGGGACAGGCCGCTGATATGGTCCACGTCGGGCTTGCCCATCATGTCCAGAAACTGGCGCGCATAGGCGGACAGGCTTTCGACATAGCGTCGTTGACCTTCGGCATAGACGGTGTCGAAGGCCAGCGACGACTTGCCCGACCCCGACAGCCCGGTGATCACCACCAGCTGGTCGCGCGGGATGTCCATGTCCACACCCTTGAGGTTATGTTCGCGCGCGCCGCGCACTTCGATAAACTTCTGTTCCATGCGGTGTCCCTGATGCCCAAGCGTGTCAGATAGGAATGCACAGCCGTAAAGCAAGTTCACTTTGCGAACAATCTGAGAACATCCATCGCCCATATCAACCGACGCTGGCAATTCTTTTCCGCCTATATCAATCATGGCGCCGGATGGGGCGCGGCACTGCCGCAGTTAACGCTAACACTTGCGCTGCAGCGCAGCGCCGCTAGGATGCTGGCAAATCGACAGAGGGGGCTTTCGCATGTTCAATAAGATACTTGTCGCGAACCGCGGAGAGATCGCCATCCGCGTGATGCGCGCCGCGAACGAACTGGGGAAACGGACGGTTGCGGTCTATGCCGAGGAGGACAAGCTGGGTCTGCACCGCTTCAAGGCGGATGAGGCCTATCGCATCGGCGAGGGTCTGGGGCCGGTGGCGGCCTATCTGTCCATCCCCGAGATCATCCGCGTGGCCAAGCTGTCGGGCGCCGACGCAATCCATCCTGGATACGGCCTCTTGTCGGAAAATCCCGAATTCGTCGATGCCTGCTTCGAGGCCGGCATCACCTTCATCGGCCCGCGCGCCGACACGATGCGCGCGCTTGGCGACAAGGCCAGCGCGCGTCGCGTGGCGATCGAGGCGGGCGTGCCGGTCATTCCCGCGACCGAAGTGCTGGGCGAGGATTTCGACGCCATCAAGAAGGAAGCGGCGGATGTCGGCTATCCGCTGATGCTGAAGGCCAGCTGGGGCGGCGGCGGCAGGGGCATGCGCCCGATCAACAGCGAATCCGAGCTGGTCGAGAAGGTCCGCGAGGGCCGCCGCGAGGCCGAGGCCGCCTTTGGCAATGGCGAGGGTTATCTGGAAAAGATGATCCTGCGTGCCCGCCATGTCGAGGTTCAGCTGCTGGGCGACACGCACGGGGGTCTCTATCACCTGTTCGAACGCGACTGCACCGTGCAGCGCCGCAACCAGAAGGTCGTCGAACGCGCCCCCGCGCCCTATCTGACCGAGGGGCAGCGCGCCGAGGTCTGCGGCCTGGCGCTGAAGATCGGCCAGGCGGTCGGATACCAGAATGCCGGCACCGTCGAATTCCTGATGGATATGGACAGCCAGCAGTTCTACTTCATCGAAGTGAACCCCCGCGTCCAGGTCGAACATACCGTGACCGAAGAGGTCACCGGCATCGACATCGTCCAAAGCCAGATCAAGATCGCCGAAGGTGCGACGCTGGCCGCGGCCACAGGTCATGACAGTCAGGATCAGATCACCCTGTCGGGCCACGCCTTGCAGTGCCGCGTCACGACCGAAGACCCGCAGAACAACTTCATCCCCGATTACGGCCGCATCACCGCCTATCGGTCAGCGACCGGCATGGGCATTCGCCTGGACGGCGGCACGGCCTATTCCGGCGGGGTCATCACGCGGTACTACGATTCGCTGCTGGTCAAGGTAACGGCCTGGGCGCAGACCCCCGACCAGGCGATCAAGCGCATGGACCGCGCGCTGCGCGAGTTCCGGGTGCGGGGCGTCAGCACGAACATTGATTTCGTCATCAACCTGCTGAAGCACCCGACCTTTCTGGATGACACCTATACCACCAAGTTCATCGACACGACCGATGACCTGTTCACCTTCAAGAAGCGTCAGGACCGCGCGACCCGCATCCTGACCTATCTGGCCGATATCAGCGTGAACGGGCACCCCGAGACGACGGGCCGGGCCTTGCCGCCCGCGCAGGCGCGTCAGCCCATGGCCCCCGCGCCCGTGGCCGAACCCGCCCCCGGCACCCGCCAGATGCTGGAAAGCCAGGGCGCGCAGGCCGTGGCCGACTGGATGGCCGCGCAAAAACAGCTGCTGATCACCGACACGACGATGCGCGACGGTCACCAGTCGCTGCTGGCGACGCGGATGCGATCGATCGACATGATCCGGGTGGCGCCCAGCTATGCCGCGAACCTGCCGCAGCTGTTCAGCGTGGAATGCTGGGGTGGGGCGACCTTCGACGTGGCCTATCGCTTCCTGCAGGAATGCCCTTGGCAGCGGTTGCGCGACATCCGCGCGCAGATGCCGAACCTGATGACGCAGATGCTGCTGCGGGCCAGCAACGGGGTGGGTTACACCAACTATCCCGACAACGTGGTGCAGTTCTTTGTCAAACAGGCCGCAGAAACCGGCGTGGACGTCTTCCGCGTCTTCGACAGCCTGAACTGGGTCGAGAACATGCGCGTCGCGATGGACGCCGTGATCGACAGCGGCAAGATCTGCGAAGGCACGGTCTGCTATACCGGCAACATGCTGGACCCCGACCGGTCCAAATACGACCTGCAATACTATGTCCGCACCGCGCAGGACCTGAAGGCCGCCGGCGCCCATGTTCTGGGCCTGAAGGACATGGCGGGCCTGCTGAAGCCGGCCGCTGCGCGCGTGCTGATCAAGGCCCTGAAGGAGGAGGTCGGCCTGCCGATCCATTTCCACACCCATGACACCAGCGGCATGGGCGGGGCCACCATCCTGGCCGCGGCTGATGCGGGCGTCGATGCAGTCGATTGCGCGATGGACGCGCTGTCGGGCAATACCAGCCAGCCCACCATGGGTTCAGTGGTCGAGGCCCTGGCCCAGACCGACCGCGACACAGGCCTTGATATCGGCCATATCCGCGCCATCAGCAATTACTGGGAACGGGTGCGCGAAAGCTATGCCGCCTTTGAAAGCGGGCTGCAGGCCCCCGCATCCGAGGTCTATCTGCACGAGATGCCGGGCGGCCAGTTCACCAACCTCAAGGCGCAGGCGCGTTCGATGGGGCTGGAAGATCGCTGGCATGAGGTCGCGCAGGCCTATGCCGATGTGAACCGCATGTTCGGTGACATCGTCAAGGTCACGCCCTCCTCGAAGGTGGTGGGCGACATGGCGCTGATGATGGTGGCCCAGAACCTGACGCCCCAGCAGGTCACGGACCCGGCCGTCGACGTCAGCTTCCCCGACAGCGTCGTCGACATGATGCGCGGCAATCTGGGCCAACCTCCCGGCGGCTGGCCGCAGGCGATCCAGGCCAAGATCCTGAAGGGCGAGAAACCCTTCACCGACCGGCCCGGCGCCCATCTGGAACCCGTCGACCTGGAGGCCGAGCGCGGCAAACTGTCGGATATTCTGGACGGTAAGACCATCGATGACGAGGATCTGAACGGCTATCTGATGTATCCCAAGGTCTTCACCGATTACATGCAGCGCCATGAGACCTATGGCCCGGTCCGCACCCTGCCGACCCGCAACTTCTTCTACGGGATGGAGCCTGGGCAGGAGATCAGCGTCGAGATCGACCCCGGCAAGACGCTGGAGATCCGCCTGCTGACCCTGGGCGAGACCGACGAGAAGGGCGAGATGAAGGTCTTCTTCGAACTGAACGGCCAGCCCCGCAGCATTCGCGTCCCGAACCGCAAGGCCACCGGCACCGCCGCCGTGCGCCCCAAGGCCGATGCCGCCAATGCGGGCCATGTCGGCGCGCCCATGCCGGGCGTGGTCGCATCGGTCGGCGCGGTGGCGGGTGCCAAGGTCAGCCAGGGCGACCTGTTGCTGACGATCGAAGCGATGAAGATGGAAACCGGCCTGCATGCCGACCGCGACGGGACCATCAAGGCGGTCCATGTCACACCGGGACAGCAGATCGACGCCAAGGATCTGCTGGTCGAAATCGAGTAGAATCAATCCGGGGCAGGGGGGCTTGCGTTTCCCTGCCCCGATCGCTTAGCAGATTGCCGGCATTTGCCGCGACCCGTGATCTGAGGGTAAAAATGCAACGATTAGCCGCAGCATCGCCACGTCCGGCCCGTTGACCCCGGTGCTTGGCGGGTCTAAACCGCAGTCAGCCAACCCGTCGCGAGGTGAGCCAAGATCCCCGCGACCGACAAGGGGATCAAAGCCCGTGGAAAACCTATTGCAGGAATATCTGCCCATTCTCGTTTTTGCGGGGATGGCGTCGGCACTTGCATTGCTGCTGTTGTTGTCGGCATTCGTCATCGCCGTGCGCAATCCCGACCCCGAAAAGGTGAGCGCCTATGAATCGGGCTTCAACCCGTTCGACGATGCGCGGATGAAATTCGACGTGCGCTTCTATCTTGTGTCGATCCTGTTCATCATCTTCGACCTTGAAGTGGCATTCCTGTTCCCCTGGGCCGTGAATTTCCAGAACCTCAGCGATGTGGCATTCTGGTCGATGATGGTTTTTCTGGGGGTCCTGACCGCAGGCTTTGCCTATGAATGGAAGAAGGGGGCTCTGGAATGGGCGTGATGGCAGGGGCGAACACCGCCGGACCCGACCGCGAGGTCGCGACCGCCGCGCTGAACAGCGAACTGCAGGACAAGGGCTTCCTGCTGACCACGACCGAGGACATCATCAACTGGGCGCGCAACGGCTCGCTGCACTGGATGACCTTCGGGCTGGCCTGCTGCGCGGTCGAGATGATGCAGACCTCGATGCCGCGCTATGACCTGGAACGCTTCGGGACCGCGCCGCGCGCATCGCCGCGCCAGTCCGACCTGATGATCGTCGCGGGCACGCTGACCAACAAGATGGCGCCCGCGCTGCGCAAGGTCTATGACCAGATGCCCGAACCGCGCTATGTCATCAGCATGGGCAGTTGCGCCAATGGCGGCGGCTATTACCATTACAGCTATTCCGTGGTGCGCGGCTGCGACCGCATCGTGCCCGTGGACATCTATGTCCCCGGCTGCCCGCCGACCGCCGAGGCGCTGCTTTACGGCATCCTGCAACTTCAGCGCCGCATCCGGCGCACCGGAACGCTGGTGAGGTAACGATGGCGATCTATCCCGACATGGACGCGCTGGAACAGCTGGCCGAACACATCAAGATGCGTCGCCCCGGCGAGGTGCTGGACACATCGGTCGCCTTTGGCGAGTTGACGGTGACGGCCACGGCCAGCGGCATCCTGGACCTGATCGAATTCCTGCGCAGCGACAGCAGCTGCCGGTTCTCGACGCTGGTGGACATCACGGCCGTCGACCACCCTGAACGCCAGCAGCGTTTCGACGTGGTCTGGCATTTCCTGTCGATGTACCAAAACCACCGTATCCGCGTGAAGACGGCCATCCGAGAGGATGAGATGCTGCCGACGCTGGTCAAGATTCACCCCTCAGCCAACTGGTTCGAGCGCGAGATCTTCGACATGTTCGGCATCCTGTTCACCGGACACCCCGACATGCGTCGCATCCTGACCGATTACGGGTTTTCTGGCCATCCGCTGCGCAAGGATTTCCCGACCACCGGCTATGTCGAGGTTCGCTATGACGAAGCCGAAAAGCGTGTCATCTATGAACCTGTGAATCTGGTGCAGGAATACCGCCAGTTCGATTTCCTCTCTCCGTGGGAGGGCGCGAAATACGTCCTGCCCGGCGACGAAAAGACCAAGGGGTAAGGCCATGGACGGCGATATCCGGACCAACAGCTATGACGACGGCAGCCAGGATCTGCTGACCGGCGAACAGCGCATCCGCAACTTTAACATCAACTTCGGACCCCAGCATCCGGCCGCCCACGGCGTGTTGCGCATGGTGCTGGAGCTGGACGGCGAGGTTGTGGAACGCGCCGACCCGCATATCGGCCTGCTGCATCGCGGCACCGAGAAGCTGATGGAAAGCCGCACCTACCTGCAGAACCTGCCCTATTTCGACCGGCTGGATTACGTGTCGCCCATGAATCAGGAGCATGCATGGTGTCTGGCGATCGAGCGTCTGACGGGCACCGTGGTGCCGCGTCGTGCCAGTTTGATCCGGGTCCTGTATTCGGAAATCGGCCGCATCCTGAACCACCTGCTGGGCCTGACCACGGGTGCGCTGGACGTCGGCGCGTTGACGCCGCCTCTTTGGGGGTTCGAGGCCCGCGAAGACCTGATGATCTTTTATGAACGGGCGTGCGGCGCGCGTCTGCACGCGGCCTATTTCCGTCCCGGCGGCGTCCATCAGGACCTGCCGCCCGACCTGCTGAACGACATCGAAGCCTGGTGCGAGAAATTCCCCAAGGTTCTGGACGATCTGGACACCTTGCTGACGGAAAACCGCATCTTCAAGCAGCGTCTGGTCGATATCGGCATCGTGTCCGAACAGGATGCGCTGGACTGGGGCTTCTCGGGCGTGATGGTCCGAGGCTCGGGGATGGCGTGGGATCTGCGTCGCAGCCAACCCTACGAATGCTATGACGAATTTGACTTCAAGATCCCGGTCGGCACCAATGGCGACTGCTATGACCGCTTCCTCTGCCGGATGCAGGAGATGCGCGAATCGACCAGCATCATGAAGCAGGCGATCACCAAGCTGCGGGCCGAGCCTGCGTGCGACGTGATGGCGCGCGGCAAGCTGACCCCGCCCAAGCGCGCCGACATGAAGCGCGACATGGAAAGCCTGATCCATCACTTCAAACTGTACACCGAAGGCTTCCGCGTCCCTGCCGGCGAGGTTTATGCCGCCGTCGAGGCACCCAAGGGCGAATTCGGCGTCTACCTGGTCAGCGACGGGTCGAACAAACCCTATCGCGCCAAGCTGCGCGCGCCGGGCTTCCTTCACCTGCAATCGATGGACTGGATGTCCAAGGGCCATTTGCTGGCCGACGTCCCGGCCCTGATCGCAACCCAAGACATCGTGTTCGGAGAGGTTGACCGCTGATGCTGCGCCGCCTTCACCCCGTCCAGCCGGACAGCTTTACCTTCACGCCCGCGAACCTTGAATGGGCGCAGGCACAGATCACCAAATACCCGGAAGGTCGCCAGCAATCGGCGATCATTCCGCTGCTGTGGCGTGCGCAGGAACAGGAAGGATGGCTGTCCCGTCCGGCCATCGAATATGTCGCGGAATTTCTGGGCATGGCCTATATCCGGGCGCTGGAGGTCGCGACCTTCTACTTCATGTTCCAGCTGCAACCGGTTGGCACCGTGGCCAATATCCAGATCTGCGGCACGACGACCTGCATGATCTGCGGCGCTGAGGATCTGATCGAGGTCTGCAAGCGCAAGATCGCGCCGACCCCGCACACGCTGTCGGCCGATGGCAAGTTCAGCTGGGAAGAGGTCGAGTGCCTGGGCGCCTGCGCCAACGCGCCGATGGCCCAGATCGGCAAGGATTACTACGAGGATCTGACGCCCGCATCCCTGGAGGCCCTGATCGACCGCATGTCGGCCGGAGAGGTCCCGCAGCCCGGGTCGCAGACCGGCCGCTTCGCCTCGGAACCCGCGACCGGGCTGACCAGCTTGGAAGATGCCAAGGGTGGCCATGATCACAATGCCAGCGTCCAGCTGGCTAATGATCTGGGCGAAACGCTGAAGCGCATCGACGGAACCGAGGTGCCGGTCCTGACCAAGTGGCGCCGTGACCAGCCGAAGGCGGCCGTGGACGACCAGTCGGGCCATGACATGACCCCCGAGGACGAACCGCGTCCCGCCGATGGTCAGCCTGCCGACAAAACCGGCGTCACGGAACAGGAAGCGCAAGCCAGTTCGGCCGCACGACCGGTTTCGGATCGTGAACCGGCGGGCGTCCGGTCGCAGGAAAAACAGGCGCAGGACGACAACGACGGCAAGAAGGACTGATCGTCAGGACGGCCAAGGGGCCGGGGAACAGCAGGAAGGAAACCGCCACGATGCAAAGCTTGAGCCGCATGACCGCTTTGGGAACATTCGTTCTTGTGACAGTCGCGCTTGGGCTTGCGGGGGCGACGGGATGGCTGGGTGCCATCGTCGTCGGGCTGGTCTTTGCGGGCGTGCTGGGCGGGGTGGTGTTCCTGCTGGCCGAGGCGGGGCCAAAGGCGATGGACGGATCGGACTGGGGACAGGCCGTGCCTGCAGACCTTCCCGGCGCTGCCCCGATGGTCGAAGCGCTGTCCGATCCCGAGGTTGCCCCCGAGGTTTCCGAGGAGATGGCACCCTCGGGCGACGCCCAGATCACCAGCGACCCCGCATCCGAACGCGGGGACATGGCCGAGGGACGCAGCATCTATGGCGCAACCCAGGGAACGGCAGCACCGGACGATCTGCGCGCCATCAAGGGCGTGGGCGTCAAGATCGAGGAAGCCCTGAACGAGGCGGGCATCACCCGCTTCGAACAGATCGCGGCTTGGGACGAAGAGACGATCGACGATTTCGCCAGCAGGATCGGGCGCGGAGCCGCGCGGATCCGGGGCGATGACTGGGTCGGACAGGCCAGGGAACTGGCCAAGCAGAATGACGGGGGTGCCTGATGGCCGCGCCCGTGGACAAGGATGCCAAGCAGATGCGGCTGGTCGCGATCGTGATCGCGGTCGCGATGCTTGTCTGGCTGGCCGTTCAGGCCATCGGCCAGGAATATGAGTGGGCGGGACGGTGGGCCTATCTGGCCGATCTGGCCGCCATCGGCGCTTTTGTCTGGTCGCTGATCGTGACCTGGCGTATCTGGCGGCGCAGGAATGCCTGACGCGCGGATGAGAGGATCGAGGAACGGATGCTGAAAGACCAGGATCGCATTTTCACCAACCTCTATGGGATGGGTGACCGCAGCCTGAAGGGCGCGCAATCGCGGGGCCATTGGGACAACACGTCCGAGATCATCGGCCGTGGACGCGACAAGATCATCGAGCAGATGAAGGCATCCGGCCTTCGCGGACGGGGCGGCGCGGGCTTCCCGACGGGCCTGAAATGGTCCTTCATGCCGAAGGAATCGGATGGGCGCCCGTCCTATCTGGTGATCAACGCCGACGAATCCGAACCCGCGACCTGCAAGGACCGTGAGATCATGCGCCATGATCCGCACACCCTGATCGAGGGTGCGCTGATCGCCAGCTTCGCGATGAATGCGCATGCCTGCTATATCTATCTGCGCGGCGAATACATCCGCGAGAAGGAGGCCCTGCAGGCCGCCATCGATGAATGCTATGACGCGGGCATGCTGGGCGCGAATGCTGCCGGTTCGGGCTGGGATTTCGACGTCTATCTGCACCACGGCGCCGGCGCCTATATCTGCGGCGAGGAAACCGCCCTGCTGGAAAGCCTGGAAGGCAAGAAGGGCATGCCCCGGATGAAGCCGCCCTTCCCGGCGGGCGCGGGTCTCTATGGTTGCCCGACCACGGTGAACAACGTCGAATCCATCGCCGTCGTCCCGACGATCCTGCGTCGCGGGCCGGAATGGTTTGCGGGCTTTGGTCGTCCGAACAATGCTGGCATCAAGCTGTTCGGCCTGACGGGCCACCTGAACGCGCCCTGCGTGGTCGAGGAAGCCATGTCGATCCCCATGCGCGAGCTGATCGAAAAGCATGGCGGCGGCGTCCGCGGCGGCTGGAAGAACCTGAAGGCCGTGATCCCCGGCGGTGCGTCCTGTCCCATCCTGACGGCCGAGCAATGCGAAAACGCCATCATGGATTACGACGGCATGCGGGACCTGAAGTCCAGCTTCGGCACCGCCTGCATGATCGTGATGGATCAGGACACCGACGTCATCAAGGCCGTCTGGCGTCTGTCCAAGTTCTTCAAGCACGAAAGCTGCGGGCAGTGCACGCCCTGCCGCGAAGGCACCGGCTGGATGATGCGCGTCATGAGCCGCCTGGTTTCGGGCGAGGCCGAGGTCGAGGAAATCGACATGCTGCTGGATGTCACCAAGCAGGTCGAGGGTCACACGATCTGCGCGCTTGGCGATGCCGCCGCATGGCCGATCCAGGGCCTGATCCGCAACTTCCGCGGCGAGATCGAGGACAGGCTGAAGGCCAAAAAGACCGGGCGCATGGGGGCGATGGCGGCGGAATGATGGGATCGGGACGCCATGACGCTCACGCGCGAAACACGGGGGTTTGTCCGACCTTCCGCGGCAGCGATGATTATGTGGGGACACATCATCATCGCAAGGAGCGTTTCATGACCCGTCCCATTCTGGCCGCCATGGCCATCGCCGCATCGCTGATCGCCGGACCCGCCGCCGCGCTGGAGCCGCTGGCGCAGGAAGCCTATGTGAACGACCGCCTGGTGCAGGCACGTGTCGCCGACCTGCTGCGCCGTGGCTGCCCGACGATCGACGCGCGGTTGATCCGCGCCTTTTCCGAGGCGCGGGCGCTCAAGCGCTATGCCTTGGACAAGGGTTACAGCGACGCGCAGATCGAGGCGTTTCTGGACAGCAAGGACGACCGCAAGCGCATCTATGCTGCGGCTGACCGCTATATGGTCGAAAACGGCGTCGTGAATGGACAGCCGGATACATTTTGCCGCCTTGGGCGGGACGAAATCGCACGGCAGACGGTCGCTGGATCGCTGCTGAGTGCCAGGTAAGGAAGAAAGCATGGCCGACCTGCGGACAATCAAGATCGACGGCAACGAGATCGATGTCGATCCCAACATGACCCTCATCCAGGCCTGCGAGCAGGCCGGGATCGAGATCCCGCGCTTCTGCTATCACGAGCGGCTGTCGATCGCCGGCAACTGCCGCATGTGTCTGGTGGAAGTCGTGGGCGGTCCGCCCAAGCCCGCAGCCAGCTGCGCCATGCAGGTCAAGGATCTGCGGCCGGGGCCTGAAGGCGCCCCGTCCGAGATCCGCACCAACAGCCCGATGGTCAAGAAGGCCCGCGAGGGCGTGATGGAATTCCTGCTGATCAACCATCCGCTGGATTGCCCGATCTGCGACCAGGGCGGCGAATGCGACCTGCAGGACCAGGCCATGGCCTATGGCGTCGATTTCAGCCGTTACCGCGAACCGAAGCGCGCCTCCGAGGAGCTGAACCTGGGGCCGCTGGTCGAAACCCACATGACGCGCTGCATCAGCTGCACCCGCTGCGTGCGCTTCACCAGCGAGGTGGCGGGCATCACCCAGATGGGCCAGACCGGTCGCGGCGAGGACAGCGAGATCACCAGCTATCTGAACGAGACGCTGGCCTCCAACATGCAGGGCAACATCATCGACCTCTGCCCGGTTGGCGCGCTGGTCAGCAAGCCCTATGCCTTCACCGCCCGTCCGTGGGAGCTGACCAAGACCGAGACCATCGACGTGATGGACGCTCTTGGCAGCAACATCCGCGTCGATACCAAGGGCCGCGAAGTCATGCGCATCCTGCCGCGCAACAACGACGACGTGAACGAGGAATGGATCAGCGACAAGACCCGCTTTGTCTGGGACGGGTTGCGTCGCCAGCGTCTGGACAAGCCGTATATCCGTGAAAACGGCAAACTGCGTCCCGCCACCTGGCCCGAAGCGTTGGCGGCCACCGCACGCGTCATGACCGGCAAGAAGGTCGCGGGCCTGGTGGGGGATCTGGCCCCGGTCGAGGCGGCGTTCAGCCTAAAGACTCTGATTGAGGGTCTGGGCGGGCATGTCGAATGCCGCATCGATGGCGCGAAACTGCCTGCGGGCAACCGCTCCGGCTATGTCGGCAATGCCACGATCGCGGATCTGGACACGGCGGCCTCGATCCTGCTGGTCGGGACGAACCCGCGCGAGGAAGCGCCGGTCCTGAATTCGCGCATCCGCAAGAACTGGGTGCGTGGCGCGGATGTCACGCTGGTCGGCCAGGCGGTCGATCTGACCTTCGATTACACCCACGCCGGCACCGACCGCGCGGCCCTGTCCGAGCTTTTGGACAATGCGACCGCCGCCGAGGAGCCGGGTGTCATCATCGTGGGGCAGGGCGCCCTGCGCGAGGCCGATGGCGAGGCCGTGCTGGCCGCCGTCATGGCCTTGGCCGAGGCGACGAATGCCCGCGTCATGATTCTGCATACCGCTGCCGCCCGTGTGGGCGCGATGGATGTGGGGGCCGTGACGCAAGGCGGTCTGCCGGCGGCCATCGACGGGGCGCAGGTCATCTTCAACCTGGGCGCCGACGAGGTCGAGATCGCCGAAGGGCCGATCGTCATCTATCAGGGCAGCCATGGCGACCGCGGTGCGCATCGCGCCGACATCATCCTGCCGGCCGCCTGCTATACCGAAGAAATGGGGCTTTTCGTAAATACCGAAGGCCGCCCCCAATTGGCCATGCGCGCCAATTTCGCGCCGGGCGAGGCCAAGGAGAACTGGGCCATCCTGCGCGCGCTGTCGGCCGAACTGGGGCAGACGCTGCCTTGGGACAGCATCGCGCAGCTGCGTCGCAAGCTGATCGAGGCGGTCCCGCATCTGGGCCAGATCGGCGAGGTCGTCGAGAGCGATTGGCAGCCAGTGCCGCGCAAGGATCTGGGCCGCGCCGATTTCGTGAACCCGGTCAAGGATTTCTATCTGACGAACCCGATCGCGCGCTGTTCGCCCCTGATGGGGGAATTGTCGCGGATGGCGGCGGCGCGGCAAGCCTCCGCAGTTGCAGCGGAGTAGGGGCATGACGACCGTCCCCAGATCCATTCGCCTGACCGTGATGGCCGCGCTTGGCGTTGTGGCGCTGGCCGGATGCGAACCGCTTGCGGCGACACCCGACGGCCGCCCCAAGGCCAAGCCCGCCCAGATGGTGGCGCAGGTCGCGGCCCCCGGGCAGAAGGCCGGGGACGCCACGCTGACCCGGGCGCGCGTTTCGACCAAATCGGGTGAAATCCTGATCCTGGAAGAAGATGGCAGCGTCACCACAATGGATCTGGACAGCCGCGAAGGGCAGGACGCCTTTACCATCAGCGAGGCCGACCTGGCCGCGCTGAACGCCAACCTGGACCTGGATTTCGGCGGTCTGGTCGCGGCAAACCTGCCCAAGGAAAAGACCGCGCAGGAAAAGGCGCTGGAGGCTTTTGCCGCCCGCCGCGAGCCGGCCCTGCCGACGCTGCGCGAGGATCAGGCCGTCGATCCGGCCCAGTTCATCGCCGCCAAGGTCGAACCGATGAACCGCGGCCGCGCCACGGATCTGGTCGAGGTGACGGCAAATCTTCGCCAGGGGGTAGACGCGGATATCGCCTTTTCGTATGCCACCTGCGCGCTTGCCGGGTGGGCCAAGGAAAACGGGACCCCCTATGGGCGTCACATCCGCACCCTGCAGGCCGAACGGAACGGCAAGCTGCTGATCGGGTCCGCTTTCATCTTGTCCCAGGACAAGCCGATGGGACTGCGGGTCATGGAAACACAAGAGACCTTGCGTGAATGCAAGGCACGCGGCATCCCCGCGGCATAAGGAAGAGGGACAGGCATCATGGCTGATTTTTGGGCATCTTCCTTGGGAATAGCGATCATCCTGTTGGCGCAGGGTCTGGCCATCATCGCGTTCGTGATGCTGTCGCTGGTCTACATGGTCTATGGCGACCGCAAGATCTGGGCGGCGGTGCAGATGCGCCGCGGCCCGAACGTGGTCGGTCCCTGGGGTATCCTGCAGACCTTCGCCGACGCGCTGAAATTCGTCGTCAAGGAGATCGTCGTCCCGGCGGGCGCGGACAAGTTCGTGTTCTTCCTGGCGCCCTTCCTGTCGATGATGCTGGCTTTGCTGGCCTTCGTGGCGATTCCCTTCGCACCGGGTTGGGTGATGGCCGACATCAACGTGGGCATCCTGTTCATCTTCGCGGTCTCCTCGCTCGAGGTCTATGGCGTGATCATGGGGGGCTGGGCGTCAAACTCGAAATTCCCGTTCCTGGGGTCGCTGCGGTCGGCCGCACAGATGATCTCCTATGAGGTCAGTCTGGGTCTGATCATCATCGGGGTGATCATCTCGACCGGCTCGATGAACCTGACCGCCATCGTCGAGGCGCAGCGCGGCGCGGGCCTGCTGTCTTGGTACTGGCTGCCACATTTGCCGATGGTGGTATTGTTCTTCGTCTCGGCCTTGGCCGAAACCAACCGCCCGCCCTTCGACCTTCCCGAAGCGGAATCCGAACTGGTCGCGGGTTTCATGACCGAATATTCCTCGACCCCTTACCTGCTGTTCATGGCCGGTGAATATATCGCCATGTGGCTGATGTGCGCCCTGATCACGCTGCTGTTCTTCGGTGGCTGGCTGTCGCCCATCCCCGGCATCCCCGACGGTGCGCTGTGGATGTTCATCAAGATGGTCCTGTGGTTCTTCATGTTCGCCATGGTGAAGGCGATCGTGCCGCGCTATCGCTACGACCAGCTGATGCGGATCGGCTGGAAGGTCTTCCTGCCTCTGTCGCTGGCCTGGGTTGTTATCGTGGCCTTCCTGGCACGCTTCGAGGTGTTTGGTGGTTTCTGGGCCCGTTGGGCAGGGATGTGATCGACATGGCTTATTCGAACAAGATCGCCGAAATGTTGGCTCAGGCCAGCGAACAGGACAAGGCCGAGTTCGCGCATTTCCTGGCCAACAACCTCGATACGACCGAACAGTCCCATGACAGTGCCAGGGTGCGCGACTATGTGGCGGCCTTTGACCGCTTCGCCGCACCCAAGCAAGGAGAGCAGTTCTGATGGCTTTCGACATCGCACGCGCCACCAAGTATTTCCTGATGGTGGATTTCCTGAAGGGGTTCGGTCTGGGACTGCGTTATTTCTTCGCGCCCAAGGCGACGCTGAACTATCCGCATGAAAAAGGCCCGCTGTCGCCGCGTTTCCGTGGTGAACACGCCCTGCGCCGCTATCCCAATGGCGAGGAACGCTGCATCGCCTGCAAGCTGTGCGAGGCGATCTGTCCCGCGCAGGCCATCACCATCGATGCTGAACCGCGTGAAGACGGATCGCGCCGCACCACGCGCTATGACATCGACATGACCAAATGCATCTATTGCGGCTTCTGCCAGGAGGCCTGCCCGGTCGATGCGATCGTGGAAGGCCCGAATTTCGAGTTCGCCACCGAGAGCCGCGAGGAGCTATTCTACGACAAGGAAAAGCTCTTGGATAACGGCGCCCGTTGGGAAGCCGAGATCGCCCGCAATCTGGCCATGGATGCACCCTACCGATGACCGACGCATTCCAGAAGATGTTCCAGCAGATGATGTCCCAGGGGCAGGAAATGGCGCGGGCCTTCAACCCCGCGGTCGAGCATTTCAACCCCAAGGCCTTCGAGAAGATGTTCCCGACCATGCCTGCGGACATGCTGGAAATGTGGTTCGGCAAGACCTTCAACCGTGACGGGCTGGACGCCAAGACGCGGATGCTGGTCACCATCGCCGCCATGACCGTGCAGGGCGCGCTGGCCGAACCGCAGCTGCGCCTGACCATCCGCCACGCGATCGAGGCCGGCGCCACCCCGCGCGAGATCGCCGAGGTGATCTATCAGATGGGGATGTTCGGCGGCCTCCCCGCGATGCAGAAGGCGCTGGAGATCGCCCAGGGCGTCTTTACCGAATCCGAGGGGAGCAGCCCAGAATGATGACCTTTGCCTTTTACCTCTTCGCCATCTCGGTCTGCACTGCGGGCTTCATGGTCGTGCTGTCGCGCAACCCGGTGCATTCGGTGCTGTGGCTGATCCTGTCCTTTCTGTCGGCGGCCGGTCTTTTCATCCTGCTGGGTGCCGAATTCGTGGCGATGCTGCTGATTATCGTCTATGTCGGCGCGGTGGCGGTTCTGTTCCTGTTCGTGGTGATGATGCTGGATGTCGATTTCGCCCAGCTGAAGGGCGAATTGGCGCGCTATCTGCCGCTGGCGGGCCTGATCGCGCTGGTGTTGCTGGCGCAACTGGCCATCGCTTTCGGTGCTTGGGAAAGCTCCGATCAGTCGATCGCCCTGCGCGCCGTCCCGATCGAGGGGGCGCCGACCAACACCAATCTGATCGGCACGGTGATGTATGATCGCTACATCCTGCCGTTCCAGATCTCGGGGTTGATCCTGCTGGTGGCCATGATCGGCGCAATCACGTTGACGATGCGTCACCGTCGCGACATCAAGCGCCAGAACGTGATCCGCCAGATGCACCGCGATCCTGCCAAGGCGATGCAGCTGCGCGACGTCAAGCCCGGTCAGGGGCTGTAAGTTGGGGGCGCCCGCGCGCCCCCGGCCAACGGAATTTCAACGGGTGAGAGAACCCGGAGGGACTGAAAAGATGATCGGATTGACACATTACCTTGTCGTGGGGGCGATCTTGTTCGTCGCCGGGATCTTCGGCATCTTCGTGA
Source organism: Paracoccus sediminilitoris (assembly GCF_003259195.1). Taxonomy (GTDB): domain Bacteria; phylum Pseudomonadota; class Alphaproteobacteria; order Rhodobacterales; family Rhodobacteraceae; genus Paracoccus; species Paracoccus sediminilitoris. The sequence goes on along the minus strand of NZ_QJPK01000001.1, from coordinate 410,262 downwards.
ACCGCAAGAATGTCATCGTCATCCTGATGTCGATCGAACTGATGCTGTTGGCGGTCAACATCAACTTCGTCGCCTTTTCGGCCCATCTGGGCGATCTTGGTGGCCAGATCTTCACCATGTTCATCCTGACCGTCGCCGCCGCCGAGGCCGCCATCGGTCTGGCGATCCTGGTCGTCTTCTTCCGCAACCGCGGCACGATCGCGGTGGAAGATGTCAACGTGATGAAGGGATAAGGGAACATGCCGCAATTCATCCTCTTCGCGCCCCTTCTGGGTGCGCTGATCGCGGGCTTCGGCTGGCGCCTGATCGGCGAACGCGGTGCGCAGGTCCTGACGACCGGCATCCTGTTCGCCGCTGCCGCCCTCAGTTGGATCGTGTTCCTGACCTTCGACGGCCAGTTGCAGCATCTTCCGGTCATGGACTGGATCGTTTCGGGCGATTTCACCAGCCAGTGGGGCATCCGCCTGGACCGCCTGACGGCGATCATGCTGATCGTGATCACCTCGGTTTCGGCCTTGGTGCATCTCTACAGCTTTGGCTACATGGCCCATGACGAGAATTTCAGCGACGACGAGCCCTATCGTGCCCGCTTCTTCGCCTATCTCTCGTTCTTCACCTTCGCCATGCTGATGCTGGTGACCTCGGACAACCTGTTGCAGATGTTCTTCGGGTGGGAAGGGGTGGGCGTCGCGTCCTATCTGCTGATCGGCTTCTACTTCAAGAAACAATCGGCAGGCGCCGCCGCCATGAAGGCCTTTATCGTCAACCGCGTCGGCGATTTCGGCTTCCTGCTGGGCATCTTCGGGCTGTGGTGGATGACCGGCACGATCCAGTTCGACGAGCTGTTCGCCCAGGTGCCGATGCTGGCCGAAAGCCAGATCACCTTCCTTTGGACCGAATGGAATGCGGCGAACCTGCTGGCCATCCTGCTGTTCATCGGCGCGATGGGAAAATCGGCACAGCTGTTCCTGCACACCTGGCTGCCCGATGCGATGGAGGGTCCGACCCCGGTTTCGGCCCTGATCCACGCGGCAACCATGGTCACCGCCGGTGTCTTCCTGGTCTGCCGGATGTCGCCGCTGTTCGAATTCGCGCCCGAAGCCAAGATGTTCATCGTGATCATCGGTGCCTCGACCGCGTTCTTTGCCGCGACGGTGGGTCTGGTCCAGAACGACATCAAGCGCGTCATCGCCTATTCGACCTGTTCGCAGCTGGGCTATATGTTCGTGGCGGCGGGGGTCGGCGTCTATTCGGTCGCCATGTTCCACCTGCTGACCCACGCCTTCTTCAAGGCCATGCTGTTCCTGGGCGCCGGTTCGGTCATCCATGCGATGCATCACGAACAGGACATGCGCAATTACGGCGGCCTGCGGAAAAAGATCCCGCTGACCTTCTGGGCTATGATGATTGGCACGCTGGCGATCACCGGCGTCGGCATTCCGCTGACCCATATTGGTTTCGCAGGGTTCCTGTCCAAGGACGCCGTCATCGAAAGCGCTTATGCGTCGGGGTCGGGCTATGCCTTCTGGATGCTGGTCATTGCGGCCGCCTTCACCAGCTTCTACAGCTGGCGCCTGATGTTCCTGACCTTCTTCGGCAAGCCGCGCGGCGATCACCATGCGCATGACCATGCCCATGAAAGCCCGCGGGTGATGACGATCCCGCTTGGCGTTCTGGCGCTTGGCGCCATCTTCTCGGGGATGGTGTGGTATAACAGCTTCTTCGAAACCGAGGGCGTCCAGAAGTTCTTCGGCATGCCCGAGGTCGCCGCCGCCCATGGTGACACTCATGGCGAGGTCGAGGCCGGCCATGCCGAGGTCGCCGAGGGTGCAGCAACCGACGATCACGGTGCGGCAGCGGAGGGCGAACATGCGACCGTCGTCGATCCCGCGACCGTGGGGCAGGGTGCGATCTACATGCATCCCGACAACCATGTCATGCATGACGCACACGGCGTTCCGGCCTGGGTCAAGGTGTCGCCCTTCATCGCGATGCTGTCGGGCCTGGCCCTTGCCTGGCTGATGTATATCCGCAATCCGGGCGCGCCCGCCAAGCTGGCCGCCCAGCAGCCGGGCCTGTACCAGTTCCTGCTGAACAAGTGGTATTTCGACGAAATCTACAACGCCGTCTTTGTGCGTCCGGCCCGCTGGATCGGCGCCAAGCTGTGGACGGCGGGTGACGGAGCCGTTATCGACGGCGCCATCAACGGGCTTGCCATGGGAATCATTCCCCGCATGACCCGCTTCGCCGGGCGCGTTCAGTCCGGCTATCTGTTCCACTATGCCTTCGCGATGGTCATCGGCATCGTGGGCTTGCTGATCTGGGTGATGCTGCGGGGCGCGCAATAACATGACGAACCTTCTTTCAATCATCACCTTCCTGCCGATCGTCGCGGCGGGGATCCTGGCGCTGTTCCTGCGGGGCGACGACGCTGCCGCGCAGAAGAACGCCAAATGGCTGGCCCTGATCGCGACCAGCGCCACCTTCCTGGTGTCGCTGTTCCTGCTGGCGGGCTTCAACCCCGCCGACACGGGCTTCCAGTTCGTGGAAGACCATGCCTGGATCATGGGCCTGCGCTACAAGATGGGCGTGGACGGCATCTCGATCCTTTTCGTCATGCTGACGACCTTCCTGATGCCGCTGACGATCCTGTCCACCTGGGAGGTGAACACCCGCGTCAAGGAATACATGATCGCCTTCCTGGTGCTGGAGGGGCTGATGATCGGCGTCTTCACGGCGCTGGACCTGATCTTGTTCTACCTGTTCTTCGAGGCCGGGCTGATTCCGATGTTTCTGATCATCGGCATCTGGGGCGGCGCGAACCGCATCTATGCGACGTTCAAGTTCTTCCTTTATACCTTCATCGGTTCGGTGCTGATGCTGGTTGCGATGATCGCGATGGCGCGCATGGCGGGCACGACCGACATCGCCGAATTGCTGGTCTTCGACTTCCCGTCGGAAACCACCCGCATCCTGGGCTTCACTGTCGTCGGCGGCATGCAGACGCTGCTGTTCCTGGCCTTCTTCGCCAGCTTCGCGGTCAAGATGCCGATGTGGCCGGTCCATACCTGGCTGCCCGATGCGCACGTGCAGGCGCCGACCGCGGGGTCCGTGGTCCTGGCCGCCGTGCTGCTGAAGATGGGCGGCTATGGCTTCCTGCGCTTCAGCCTGCCGATGTTCCCGGTGGCCAGCGACCTGCTGCAGCCGCTGGTGCTGTGGATGTCGGCCATTGCCATTGTCTATACCTCGCTGGTGGCGCTGGCGCAGTCGGACATGAAGAAGCTGATCGCCTATTCGTCCGTGGCCCATATGGGTTACGTGACCATGGGGATCTTTGCGGCGAACCAGCAGGGTGTCGATGGCGCGATCTTCCAGATGCTGTCGCACGGCTTCATCTCGGGCGCACTGTTCCTGGGCGTGGGCGTGATCTATGACCGCATGCACACCCGGGAAATCGACGCCTATGGCGGGTTGGTCAACCGGATGCCAGTCTATGCTCTGATCTTCATGTTCTTCACGATGGCCAATGTCGGCCTCCCGGGCACGTCCGGCTTCGTGGGTGAATTCCTGACCCTGATGGGGGCGTTTCATGCCAACACCTGGGTTGCCTTCGTGGCGGCGACCGGCGTCATCCTGTCGGCGGCCTATGCGCTGTGGCTCTATCGCCGCGTGACCATGGGTGCGCTGATCAAGGAAAGCCTCCGTATGATCACCGACATGACGCCCCGCGAAAAGTGGATCTTTGCACCGCTGATCGCCATGACCCTGCTGCTGGGCGTCTATCCGCGCCTGGTGACCGACATCACCGGACCTTCGGTCCAGGCGATGCTGGTGAATGTAAACGACGCGCTGCCCGACGAGGCAGCCACCGACGACCTGGCTTCGGCCACCGTCAGCCACTGAGGAAAGCAAGATGAACGCGCTCGATATCTCGACCATCCTGCCCGAACTCTGGCTTGCGATCTATGCGCTGGCGGCGCTGATGGCGGGGGCCTATTTCGGCAAGGACCAGATCGCACGACCGATCCTGTGGGCCAGCGTGCTGGCCCTGCTGGTGGCCGGGCTTTTTGTCGGCATGGCCGACCGGCCCGAACAGACGGCATTCTTCGGGATGTTCATCGACGACGCCTTCGCGCGCTTTGCCAAGGTGACGATCCTGCTGTCGGGCGCCGCCGTTCTGGCCATGAGCGCGGAATACCTCAGCCGCCACGGTCTGATGCGGTTCGAATATCCGATCCTGATCGTGCTGGCGACGGTGGGGATGATGCTGATGGTGTCGGCGGGCGACCTGCTGACGCTCTACATGGGGCTGGAGCTGCAATCGCTGGCGCTTTACGTCGTGGCCGCCATGCGCCGCGAAAGCGTCAAATCCTCCGAGGCCGGCCTGAAGTATTTCGTCCTGGGCGCGCTCAGCTCGGGTCTGCTGCTTTACGGCGCGTCGCTGGTCTATGGCTTTGCCGGGACGACCGGTTTTGCGGGGATCATCGTCGCGGTGAATGCCGATGTCATGCCAATGGGCCTGCTGTTCGGTCTGGTCTTCCTGTTGGTGGGCCTTGCCTTCAAGGTTTCGGCCGTGCCGTTTCACATGTGGACGCCCGACGTCTATGAAGGCTCGCCCTCGCCGGTGACGGCCTTCTTCGCCACCGCGCCCAAGGTCGCCGCGATGGCGCTGATCGGCCGTCTGGTCTTCGACGCCTTCGGCAATGTCATCACCGACTGGAGCCAGATCATTGCCGTCCTAGCCGTCCTGTCGATGGTGCTGGGTTCGGTTGCAGGCATCGGCCAGACCAACATCAAGCGCCTGATGGCCTATTCCTCGATTGCGCATATGGGCTTTGCCCTGGTCGGACTGGCCGCGGGCACGGCCTATGGCGTGCAGGCGATGCTTCTGTACATGGCGATCTATGCGCTGATGAATGTGGGCACCTTTGCCTTCATCCTGTCGCTGGAGCGTGACGGCCGCCCGATCACCGATCTGGCCAGCCTGAACCGCTTTGCCCAAGCCGAGCCGCTGAAAAGCTTTGCCGTGCTGTTTCTGATGTTCAGCCTGGCCGGCGTGCCGCCTTTCCTGGGCTTCTTCGCCAAATACGGCGTGCTGACGGCTGCGGTCGATGGCGGTCTGGGATGGCTGGCCGTGATCGGTGTCATCGCCTCGGTCATCGGTGCCTTCTATTACCTGCGGATCGTCTATTACATGTTCTTCGGCTCCGAGGTCGAACCGGTGACCAGCCGGATGGGCATGGTTCAGTATGCGGCACTGGTGGTTCCGGCGGCGGCGTTGCTGTTGGGCGCGGTGACGATGCTGGGCATCGACGAGGCTGCCGCCACGGCGGCGCAATCGCTGGTCAACGACACGGTTGCCCCCATTGCGGGTCAGTAACAACGAACCGGCCAACTGGCCGCAGGGCGTGGCGCGCCACGTCCTGGACCGCGTTGACAGCACCAATGCCGAAGCGTTCCGGCTGGCCCCCTCTCTCAGCGGGCCGGCGTGGATCTTTGCCCACAGGCAAGAGGCCGGGCGCGGCCGTCGCGGTCGCGCATGGACCGATCCGCCGGGAAACTTCGCAGCGACCTTGGCGCTGCGCCCCGAAGGTGGTCCGGCCGATGCGGCACGCCTGTCCTTCGTGGCGGCGCTTTCGGTCCATGACGCGCTGCGCGATCTGTGCGGGCCGTCGCTGAACGTGGCGCTGAAATGGCCCAATGACGTCCTGCTGAACGGTGGCAAGCTATCGGGCATCCTGCTGGAAAGCAGCGGGGCGGCAGGGCAGGTGGCAACTCTGGCGATCGGCATCGGCATCAATCTTGCTGCGGCACCCGATGCGGCCCAGGTCGAACCCACCGCCACCCGCCCCGTCAGCCTGCTGGGCGAGACCGGGCTGGAGGTGACCCCCGAGGATGTCCTGAACGCCCTTGCCTGCCAGTTCGACGCATGGCATCGCCAGATGCGGACCTTTGGCTTTGCCCCGATCCGCAACGCCTGGATGGCCCGCGCCGCCAAACTCGGCGACACGATCGTCGCCCGCACCGGCACTACTGAAACAACCGGCCGTTTCGAGGGCATCGACGACACCGGCGCGCTGATCCTGACCGGCCCCCGAGGCCGTCACGCGATCCCGGCCGCCGACATCTATTTCAGCGGGCCCTGACATGCTGCTCTGCATCGATACAGGCAATACCAACACGGTCTTCTCGATCTGGGACGGCGACAAGTTTCTGGCGCATTGGCGCATCCGGACCGATCACCGGCGCACGGCGGACGAATATTTCGTCTGGCTCTCGACGCTGATCTCGGTCCAGAAATTCGACCTGCGGATCGATGCCTGCATCATCAGCGCGACGGCACCGCGGGTGGTCTTCAACCTGCGGGTCCTGTGCAACCGTTATTTCGACACGCGCCCACTGGTGGTGGGCAAGCCCGACTGCCTGCTGCGCGTGCCGCCGCGCGTGGATCAGGGCACGACGGTCGGTCCCGACCGGCTGGTCAACACGGTGGGTGCCTATGACCGCCACGGGCCCGACCTGATCGTGGTGGATTTTGGAACCGCGACGACCTTCGATGTCGTCGATGTCGATGGCGCCTATATCGGCGGGGTCATCGCGCCCGGCGTCAATCTGTCGCTTGAAGCCCTGCATATGGGTGCGGCATCATTGCCTCATGTCGATGTGACGATGCCAGCGAAAGTCATCGGCACGAATACGGTTGCATGTATACAGTCGGGCGTGTTCTGGGGTTACGTAGGATTGGTCGAAGGTATCGTGCGCCAGATACGCGCCGAACGTGACCGGCCGATGAAAGTAATAGCGACCGGCGGGCTTGCGCCGCTGTTCGATCAGGGTTTCGACCTGTTCGATGCAATAGAAGACGACCTCACGATGCATGGATTGCGTCTTATTCACGATTACAACAAGGAGATGGGCAATGGCTGAGCGCCTGATCTATCTGCCGCTGGGCGGCGCGGGCGAAATCGGCATGAACGCCTATGTTTATGGCTATGGTGCGCCCGGCAAGGAACGACTGATCCTGGTCGATCTGGGCGTCACCTTTGGTGACATGGACGGAAGCCCGGGTATCGACCTGATCATGCCGGATCTGACATGGCTGGAACAGAACAAGGACCGGCTTGACGCGATCTTCGTGACCCACGGTCACGAAGACCATATCGGTGCCTTGGGGCATCTGTGGGGGCGTCTGAAGGCCCCGATCTATGCGCGCCAGTTCACCGGCACGCTGGTGCGGTTGAAGATGGAGGAGATGGGTCTGCCGGCGGCGGATGCGGTCAACATCGTCGACGTGCGCCCGGCCCAGACCGAGGTGGGGCCCTTCACGGTGCAGTTCGCGCCGATCAGCCACTCGATCCCCGAAAGCAGCGGCCTGATCATCGACACGCCTGCCGGCCGCATCGTCCATACGGGCGATTTCAAGGTCGACGTGACGCCGGTCGTGGGCGATGCCTTCGATCCGGTCATGTGGAAGCAGGTCGCCACCGAAAAAGGCGGCGTCAAGATCCTGGCCTGTGACAGCACCAACATCTTCTCGACCCATCCGGGCCGGTCCGAGGCCGTTCTGGCCACGCCGATCACCGAATGGGTGATGACGCAGAAGAACCTGGTGGTCGCCACGACCTTCGCCAGCAACATCGCGCGTCTCAAGACGCTGGCCGATGCGGCCATCGCTTCGGGTCGCAAGGTCTGCCTGCTGGGTCGTGCGATGCGTCGCATGGTCAGCGTCGGTTTCGACAGCGGCATCCTGACGGATTTCCCCGACACGATCGGTCCCGACGAGGCCGCGAAGCTGCCGCGTCACCAAGTCATGCTGATCGTCACCGGCAGCCAGGGCGAACGCCGCGCCGCCAGTGCGCAGCTGTCGCGCGGACGCTATCTGGGCTTGTCGCTGAAGGAAGGCGACAGCTTCCTGTTCAGCTCGAAGACGATCCCCGGCAACGAAAAGTCGGTGGGTCGGATCATGAACGCGCTCTCGGAATCGGGGGTCGAGGTTTATGACGCGGATGACGGGCTGTATCACGTTTCGGGTCACGCCAACCGTCCCGATATCGAAGTGATGCACGACATTCTGAAGCCGAAGACGGTCATCCCGATGCATGGCGAACACCTGCATCTGCGCGAACACATGATGTTGGCGCGCGCCAAGGGCATGTCCTCTGAGGTCGTGGTGAACGGCCAGATGATGGAGCTGTCTGGTGACAAGCTGCGCGTCGTGGACCAGGTCCAGACGGGCCGCCTGTATCTGGACGGCAACATCCTGATCGGGGCGATGGATGGCGTTGTGCGCGACCGCATCCGCCTGGCCCTGAACGGGCACGCCATGGTCAGCGTCATCGTGGACGAGGACGACAACGTCCTGCCCGACGCCTGGGTCGAGCTGATGGGTCTGAACCAGACCACCCGCGGTGGCACCGATCTGGCCCGCCATATCGAAGGCGAGATCGCCGAGTTCCTGGAGCGTGCCGATACGCGCACGGTGCGCAGCGACGAAAAGATGGACGAGGCGATCCGCAAGATCGCGCGCCAGGTCTCGATGGAGGAAATCGGCAAGAAGCCCGAGGTCACCGTCATCATCAGCCGCCTGACGGCCGACTGATCCCGAACGAGGCGCGCGGGCAACTGCGCGCCCTTTTTTCCGCAAGGTCCCATCGCGGCGGGGCTTGACCGGAACGCAGGCTTGCGGCACTTGCCCCTGCATGAGCGATAAACCCACATCCGAGTTTGACCCGAACCCGCCGCGCCGCAATTTCTATGGCCGCCGGAACGGCAAGACCCTGCGCCACAGCCAGAAGGGCTATCTGTCCGAGGATCTGGGCGAACTGCGCCCGCGCAATGTGACCATCAAGGAAAACCCCGACCGCACGCCGATCGACCCACAGGCGATCTTCGGCGATGAACGCCCCGTGTGGCTGGAGGTCGGTTTCGGCGGTGGCGAGCACATGGTCCACATGGCCAAGACCTATCCCGGCATCAACATTATTGGCTGCGAGCCGTTCATCAACGGCGTCGCCATGCTGCTGGGCAAGATCCGCAACGCGGGTGTCACCAATGTCAGTGTTCATCCGGGCGATGCGCGCGACCTGATGGACGTGCTGCCCGATGCCTGCATCGAGCGGGCCTTCCTGATGTATCCCGACCCCTGGCCCAAGGCGCGCCACCACCGCCGCCGCTTCGTGACGCCGGAGCACATGATCCCGCTGGCGCGCGTCATGTGTCCGGGCGGCATCTTCCGCGTGGCCAGCGACATTCCCGATTACATCCGTCAGACGCGCGAGGAGGTTCCCCCCGCCGGTTTTGAGATGATCGCCGATACGGATCAGGCCTGGGATGACTGGATCAGCACGCGTTACGAACAAAAGGCGCTGCGCGAGGGTCGTCCCCCGCATTACGTCACCTTCCGCCGCATGTGAAAAAGGCCCGCCGTGATGGCGGGCCTTTCGCTTATTCCACCGTGACGGATTTCGCCAGGTTGCGGGGCTGGTCCACGTCGGTCCCCTTGGCGACCGCCGTGTGATAGGCCAGATACTGCATCGGCACCGCATAGAGCATCGGCTGGAACACCCCGCCGCCCGTGGGCAGGGTCAACGCCGCCGTGACGCCTTCGCCCGCCGCCTTGATGCCTTCGGCGTCCGACACCAGCAGGATCTGGCCGTGACGGGCCATCACCTCCTGCATGTTGGAGATGGTCTTGTCGAACAGTGCGTCATAAGGCGCAAGCACCACCACCGGCACGTCGCCATCGATCAGCGCGATGGGCCCGTGCTTCAACTCGCCCGAGGCATAGCCTTCGGCGTGGATATAGCTCAGCTCCTTCAGCTTCAGCGCGCCTTCCAGCGCGACGGGATACAGCGAACCGCGCCCCAGATAGAGCACGTCGCGCGCCTGGCTCAGCCATTCGGCCTGGGTCCGGCATTCGTCGGACATCTGCAGCGCCTGGCTCAGAAGGCCGGGAATGGACCGCAGGTCGCGCAGATGGGCGGCAAGGCCCGCATCGTCGATCCGGCCACGGTCATGTGCCGCCTTCAGCGCCAGCACCCCCAGCACCGCCAGCTGGCAGGTGAAGGCCTTGGAGGAGGCGACGCTGACCTCGATCCCCGCAAGGGTCGGCAGGGCGAAGTCGCTGTCGCGGGCGATGGCCGAGGTGCCGACGTTCACCAGTCCGATGGTCTGGCTGACATGGGGCATGGCGTAATGCAGGGCCGCCAGCGTGTCGGCGGTTTCGCCCGACTGGCTGATGGCGATGAACCAGCTGTTGGGGGCCAGCGGCGGCTCGCGATAGCGGAACTCGGATGCAACATCGATATCGACGGGCAGGCCGGCCAGCTGTTCGAACCAGTATTTCGCCACATGACCCGCCAGATGCGCCGTGCCGCAACCGACCAGCGAGATGCGGTCGATGCCCGCGAAATTCAGCCCCTCGGGCAGGACGATCCGGTCGCCCTTGACGTAATGGTTCAGCACATCGCCGATGACGACGGGCTGTTCGGCGATTTCCTTGGCCATGAAGTGGCGATAACCGCCCTTGTCGATGGCCGTGGCACCCACATCGATGCGCGATTGCGGGCGCTGCGTCTGGTTGCCGTCCACGTCGAAGATCTGCGCACCGGCGCGGGTCAGGACGGCGTGGTCGCCATCCTCGAGGTAGGTGATGCGGTCGGTATAGGGGGCCAGCGCCACCGCGTCCGAGCCCACGAACATCTGGCCGTCGCCATGGCCCACGGCCAGCGGGCTGCCCTTGCGGGCGGCAACCATCAGATCGCCTTCGCCGTCGAACAGGAAAGCCAGCGCGAAAGCGCCCTGAAGGCGGGCAAGCGTGGCCCGGGCGGCATCGACGGGCGACATGCCCTGATCCATGCAATGCGCCGTCCACAGGGCCACGGTTTCGGTGTCGGTCTGGGATTGCGGCTGGATGCCCAGTTCCGCCAGATCGGCGCGCAGGTCGCGGAAATTCTCGATGATGCCGTTATGGACGACGGCCACGCGGCCCGACTGGTGGGGGTGGGCGTTTTCCTCGGTCGCGGCGCCATGGGTGGCCCAACGGGTGTGGCCGATGCCCGAATGGCCGGTCAAGGGTTCATGGACCAGCTTGTCCGAGAGGTTGACCAGCTTGCCCACCGCGCGACGGCGATCCAGCCGCCCGCTGGCATCGACCGTGGCAACCCCCGCGCTGTCATAGCCGCGATATTCCAGCCGCCGCAGCCCGTCGACCAGTTGCGGAGACACTTCGTTCTGTCCCAGGATGCCGATGATTCCGCACATGTTACTTGGCCTCTTTCTTGGCGCGCAGGGCGGCCATCAGGCGGGTTGCAAAGCCGGGCTTGTTGGCCTGGCGGGCGCGGCCGATGGCCAGCGCGCCGTCCGGCACGTCCTGCGTGATGACCGAACCCGACCCGGTCATGGCATCGTCGCCGATCCGCACGGGCGCAACCAGCATCGTGTCGCTGCCGATGAAGGCGCGGGCGCCGATCTCGGTCCGGTGCTTCATCACGCCGTCATAGTTGCAGGTGATGGTGCCTGCGCCGATATTCGTGGCCTCGCCCACATGGGCATCGCCCAGATAGGTCAGGTGGCCGACCTTGACGCCTTCGTCCAGCACCGCGTTCTTGATCTCGACGAAATTGCCGACATGCACGTCGCCGCCCAGTTCCGCGCCGGGGCGCAAGCGGGCAAAGGGGCCGACCGTGGCCCCCGACGACACATGGCAGCCTTCCAGATGGCAAAAAGGCAGGACCTCGGCCTCGGATTCGATGGTGACACCGGGGCCGAAGACGACATTCGGGCCGATGATCGCGTCGCGCCCGATAAAGGTGTCCAGCGCGAACCAGACGCTGTCGGGATCGGTCAGGGTGACGCCATCCTCCAATGCGCGGGCGCGGGCGCGGGCCTGAAAGGTGCGTTCGGCCTGCGCCAGTTCGGCGCGGGTGTTGATGCCCAGGGTCTCTTCCTCGTCGCAGATGACGACATCGGCGCGGCACCCTTCGGCGCGGGCCAGCGCCACCAGGTCGGTCAGGTAGTATTCGCCCGCGGCGTTGTCGTTCGTCAGCTTCCCGATCAGCTGGCGCAGCAGGCTGGCGTCCAGCGCCATGACGCCGGAGTTGCACAGTGCGATGTCACGGGTGGCGGCATCCGCATCCTTGAACTCGACGATGCGTTCAAGGCCCCGGTCGGTGACGATCAGGCGGCCATAGCGGCCCGGATCGGCGGCCTCGAAGCCCAGCACGACCAGATCGCTGCCGTGGCTGGCGATGGCGGCCAAGGTATCTTCTCCGATGAAGGGGGTATCGCCGTAAAGGACGATCACCTTGCCCTCGAAGCCTTCCAGTTCGGGCAGGGTCTGGCGGACGGCATGGCCCGTGCCCAGCTGTTCTTTCTGCAGAACGGTGCGGGCCTCGGGGTCCAGCTTGGCCAGCGCCTTGGTGACACGGTCGCTGCCATGGCCGGTGACGACGATCACCTGTTCGGGTTCCAGGCTGCGGGCGGCGGCCAGCGCGTGGCCGAACAGCGGGACGCCCCCAAGGCGGTGCAGAACCTTGGGCAGGTCCGACTGCATCCGGCTGCCCTGACCTGCGGCCAAGATCACCACCGCTACTGCATTTTCCGCCATTCCGCCCTCATCGTCTGTTTGCATTCGTTCGCTCGCGTTCTAATCGGGTGGGGGGGCGCTGGAAAGACCCGGCGCATTCACCTTTGTTTTCGGAACATTTCGTAAGGGGATAGCATGGCGGGCACGGTGGTCTTCGACCTGGACGGGACTTTGGCGGATACCTCGGGGGATCTGATCGCGGCGGCCAATGCCTGTTTCCGCGCGCGGGGCTTGGGCGATCTGCTGCATCCTGTGGATGACGCGCTGATCGCGTTCCATGGCGGCAAGGCGATGCTGCGCGCGGGATATGACCGGATGCCCGCCGATACCCTGCTGCCGCCCGGCGCCGAGGATCAGGATTATCACAGCCTGCTGGGCCATTACGGCGACAGCATCGCGGTGCATACGCGGCTGTATCCCGGCGTTCTGCAAGCGTTGGACCGGCTGGACGATCAGGGTTTCCGGCTGGCCATCTGCACCAACAAGCCGGGCGCCTTGGCCGAGAGCCTGCTGCGGGAACTGGGCATCCGCGACCGCTTTGGCGCGATGATCGCGGCCGATACGCTGCCGGTGCGCAAGCCCGATCCGCGCCCTTATCAGGCGGCGGTCGAAGGGGCAGGGGGCCAGGTCGCGGCATCCTTCCTGGTGGGGGATACGGAAACCGACCGCAAGACCGCGGCGGCCGCGGGCGTCAAGGTCGCGCTGGTGGCTTTCGGACCCGAAGGCGAGGCGATTTCCCGCCTGGCCCCCGAGGCCCTGCTGGCCCATTTCGACGATCTGCCCGACCTGGCCCGCGACTGGTTGGCGTAAGGGGCGGGCCCCCCTTATTCGGCGTGAGTTTCGGCGTCGGGCGCGGGTTTTGCGTTCAGCATGCCATAGTTCTGGGCACCGATGGTGTCATAGAGTGACAGTTGCGTTTCAAGGAAGTCGATATGGCCTTCCTCATCCGCGATCAGTTCCTCGAACAGGACCTTGCTGACGTAATCGCCGACGCTGTCGCAGTGATCGCGCGCCTCGATATAAAGATTGCGCGCGTCATGTTCCCCGGCAAGATCCGATTCCAGCGTTTCCTTGAGGTCCTGGCCGATGCGCAGCGGGTCCAGTTTCTGCAGGTTGGGATGCCCTTCCAGGAAGATGATCCGCTGGATCAGCCGATCGGCGTGGTTCATCTCCTCGATCGATTCGGCGCGCGATTTTTCGGCGATGCGCCCGAAACCCCAGTCTTCCTGCAGGCGGTAATGCAGCCAGTACTGGCTGACCGCCGTCAGTTCAGACCGCAGTGCGGCGTTCAGATAGTCGATGACCTTGGCGTCGCCCTTCATCGGGGGTTTCCTTCCTGCTGTCTGTTCTGGCCCGCAAAATCGGCGGGGCGACCCCCACCTTATCGCAGCGTCGCATCGTGTCCAGAAACAGCGGCATGCAGCCTCCGCAATCGGCGCGTTTTCCCAAGGCGTGATAGATCTTGCCAGGCGTGATGATCGTTTCGGGGTCCGCTGCGCGCATCCAGTCGATGGCGGCGGTGATATCGCGATCTGAAATTCCGGTGCATTGGCAGACGATCATGCGGGCCTCCTGTCGGGGCGTAATCTGATCGAATTGGTAGGGCATGTAAAGTCCGACGATTTTGGTGGGACATCACGGGCGCTTGACGGATTGCGCGCGTCGTCGCAGAAGCCCCTGCATGAAACTGTCCGATTTCGATTTCGACCTGCCCGAACACCTGATCGCCACGCGGCCCGCCAAGCCGCGCAGTTCGGCACGCCTGCTGCTGGCGCAGGGCGACGACATTGCCGACCGCCGGGTCAGCGACCTGCCCGACATTCTGGGGCCGGGCGATGTGCTGGTGCTGAACGACACCAAGGTCATTCCCGCCCGCCTGACGGGAACGCGTCACCGCTCGACGCCCCAAGGCGATGTCAGCGCCAGGATCGAGGTGACGCTGCTGGAGCCTGCCTCGGAGGGCTGGCGCGCGCTGGCCAAGCCCCTGCGCAAGCTGCAGCCGGGCGAGGTGATCCGCTTTGGCGACGATCTGTCGGCCACCGTGGCAGACATTGCCGAGGGCGAATTGCGGCTGGTCTTCGATGCGACGGGCGATGCCTTCGATGCGGCGCTGGCGCGGGTGGGGGCCATGCCGCTGCCGCCCTATATCGCCTCGCTGCGGGCGCCCGATGCGCAGGATCATCAGGATTACCAGACCGTCTGGGCGGCCAACAAGGGCGCGGTCGCGGCCCCCACGGCCAGCCTGCATTTCGACGACGAGCTTCTGGCGGCGCTGACGGCGCGCGGCGTGGAATTCGTCCATGTCACCCTGCATGTGGGGGCGGGCACCTTCCTGCCCGTCAAGGTCGAGGATGTCACCACCCACCGCATGCATGCCGAATGGGGCGAGGTCAGCGTGGATGCCGCCGCCGCCATCACCCGCGCCAAGGCCGAAGGCCGGCGCGTCATCCCGGTGGGCACCACCGCGCTGCGGCTGATCGAATCGGCCGCGACCGGCGACGGCGTCGTCGCGCCCTTCCGCGGCACGACCGACATCTTCATCTATCCCGGCCATCACTTCCGGGTGACCGACGCGCTGATGACCAACTTCCACCTGCCCAAATCCACGCTGATGATGCTGGTTTCCGCCCTGATGGGACCGGAAAAAATCATGTCTATCTATGGGCATGCGGTCGCGCGGAGGTATCGTTTCTTCAGCTATGGCGATGCGTCGCTGCTGATCCCCTGAGGTCGCTTTCCTGCTGGCATCATGGGCCTTTGCACAATAGGGCAGCGTCTTCGGACCTGTCCCACCCCTGACGAACGAGACCCGTGATGATTTCGGTGTTGCGCACTACCTGGCCCCTGCTTCTGGGCATCCTGTTGCTGATGGTCGGCAACGGCATGCAGGGCACGTTGCTGGGCATCCGCGGCGGCATCGAGGGCATTCCGACCTTCCAGATGTCCATCGTCATGGCCGGCTATTACGGCGGTTTCCTGCTGGGCAGCCTGACGGTGCCGGCGCTGATCAAGAATGTGGGCCATGTGCGGGTCTTCGCGGCGCTGGGGTCGCTGATTTCGGCGGCACTGGTCCTTTACGCGGTCGAGCCGCACTGGATCAGCTGGACGGTGCTGCGCTTCCTGTTGGGTTACTGCTTCTGCGGGGTCTATGTCTCGGCGGAAAGCTGGCTGAACGCGGGGTCCACCAACGAAAATCGCGGCCAGGCGCTGTCGCTCTATATGATCGTGCAGCTGCTGGGCATCGTGGTGGCGCAGGCGCTGCTGAACGTGGGCGATCCGGCGGGTTACCTGCTGTTCATCATTCCGTCGGTGCTGGTGTCGCTGGCCTTCACGCCGATCCTGCTGTCCGCCCAGCCCGCACCCCAGTTCGAGACGATCAAGCGGATGTCCTTTGGCGACCTCTACCGCGCATCGCCTTTGGGCTGCGTGGGCATCTTCCTGATGGGTGGGGTGCTTGCGTCGCTGTCGGGCATGTCCTCGGTCTGGGGGGCGGTGATCGGGCTGTCGGTGGCGCAGATCTCGATTTTTGTGGCGGCGATCTATGCGGGCGGGCTGGTGCTGCAATACCCGATCGGCTGGATTTCCGACCGCTACGACCGGCGGCGGCTGGTGCTGATGCTGGCGGCGGCGGGAGGTGTCGTGTCGCTGGTCGTGGTGGCGATGCAGCCCGGCACATGGGGCCTGATCGTCGCCGGTGCCGTGATGGGCGGCATGGCAAACCCGATCTATGCGCTGCTGCTGGCCTACACCAACGATTATCTGGACCAGTCGGACATGGCGGCGGCCTCGGCGGGGCTGCTGTTCATCTATGGGCTGGGGTCGATGGGCGGGCCGATCATCACCGGTTGGCTGATGGGCATGATGGGGCCCGACGGATACTGGGTCTATATGGGTGTCCTGTTGTTGGCTCTGACGGTCTATGCAGGTTGGCGTTCGACGCAGCGCCGTGCGCTGACCCCCGAGGAACAGGGCAGCTATGCCGTTATCAGCACCACCGCCACGACCATCGCGGTCGAGGCGGTCCTGGACGAGGCGCAATCCGACAACGATGCATCCCCGGATGCACCGCCCCCGGCCGCCGACCCGCGCGACTGACCCCCGGCTTGCCGCCTTGCGGCAAATGGTTTAACGCTGAACTATTCTTAGTCAGCCGGGGGACATGATGGCCCAGAATTTCGATATGGTGGTGATTGGCGCCGGACCGGGCGGTTATGTCGCCGCGATCCGCGGCGCGCAGCTTGGGCTGAAGGTGGCCTGCGTCGAGCGTGAGCATCTGGGCGGCATCTGCCTCAATTGGGGATGCATCCCCACCAAGGCCATGCTGCGCAGCGCCGAGGTCTTCCATCTGATGGAGCGTGCCAAGGATTTCGGTCTGTCCGCGGACAAGATCGGCTATGACCTGCCCGCCGTCGTGAAACGGTCGCGCGGCGTCGCCAAGCAGCTGTCGGGCGGCATCGGGCACCTGTTCAAGAAGAACAAGGTCACGACCATCATGGGCGATGCGACCCTGTCCGGCAAAGGCAAGGTCACCGTCAAGACAGACAAGGGCACCGAGGAACTGACCGCCAAGTCGATCATCCTGGCCACCGGCGCGCGCGCCCGCGAACTGCCGGGGCTGGAACCCGATGGCAAGCTGGTCTGGAACTACAAGCATGCGCTGAACCCGCCGCATATGCCGAAAAAGCTGCTGGTCATCGGTTCGGGCGCCATCGGCATCGAATTCGCCAGCTTCTTCAACACGCTGGGCGCCGACACCACTGTCGTCGAGGTCATGGACCGCGTTCTGCCCGTCGAGGATGCCGAGATCAGCGCCTTTGCCAAGAAACAGTTCGTCAAGCAGGGCATGACGATCATGGAAAAGGCCAGCGTCAAGAAGCTGGACCGCAAGGGCGACACCGTCACCGCCCATATTGAAACGGGCGGCAAGACCGAAACGATGGAATTCGACACCGTGATCTCGGCTGTCGGCATCGTCGGCAACACCGAAGGCTTGGGCCTGGAAGAGGCCGGCATCAAGGTCGACCGCACCCATGTCGTCACCGACGAATATTGCCGCACCGGGGTCGAGGGTGTCTACGCCATCGGCGATCTGGCAGGCGCGCCTTGGCTTGCCCACAAGGCCAGCCACGAAGGTGTCATGGTGGCCGAACTGGTCGCGGGCAAGCATCCCCACCCGATCAAGCCGGGCAGCATCGCTGGCTGCACCTATTGCCAGCCGCAGGTCGCATCCGTGGGCCTGACCGAGGCGAAGGCCAAGGAAGCCGGGCTGGACATCAAGGTCGGCCGCTTCCCCTTTATCGGCAACGGCAAGGCCATCGCGCTGGGCGAACCCGAGGGCATGGTCAAGACCATCTTCGACGCCAAGACGGGCGAGTTGCTGGGCGCGCATATGGTTGGTGCCGAGGTGACCGAACTGATCCAGGGTTATGTCATCGGTCGTCAGCTGGAGACGACCGAACAGGATTTGATGGAAACCGTCTTCCCGCATCCGACCCTGTCCGAGATGATGCATGAATCCGTGCTGGACGCCTATGGGCGGGCCATCCACTTCTGATCCATTATGGATCGATGACGTGAACGGGGGGCCTTTGGCCCCCCGTTTCGCATGTCAGGGTTCGGGTGTCAGGTGGGTGACACCGGCGGCGGCGGCGCGGGCCAGCTGCGGGTCCAGCGACATGCCGATATATTCGCCGCGCCGCCACAGGCCCGACAGGTCGTCGTAATGGCGCGACAACGGGTGACCCGATTGTCCCGTCGACACGATGAAAACCGAACTGTCGGGATCGGCCAGGTCATAGACGCCGCGATACCCCGCTCCGCCTTCGGCACGGAAGGGATCGCTGCCGTCGCCCAGAAGGCCGCTTTGCGCGATGGTGAAATCCCCGCCCGAGATGGTCTGGCGGATGTTCATGATCCAGCCAAGCGCGGGCAGGTCGCCCAGGCCCGGATGCACATGCGTCGCCTGATGCAGATCGCCCCACCGCCAGCTTGTCACGTCCGGCCCGAAATGCTCGGTCAGGTCCAGGATGGCGCGATCCAACGCTTGGCGCGCGATGGTGGTACAATCCTCGACCGGGGCGCTTTGGGCGATGTCGCACCAGCGCGAGGCGCCGTTGCGGTTGCGATAGACCGCCTCGATGAAGGCGGGCTGGATTCGGGTGATGTCGTCGGTCAGTGGTCCGATCCGGTCGCGGATCAGCCGGTCCTGCAGGGCGGCAATCCAGGCGGTATAGATCACCGGCTCGGGCAGATGCTCGCTCATGGCGCCGTCCCATTCGGCCAGCAAGGCCAGCGCGTCCTGGCGCTGACGGTCCGTCGTGCCCGGCGCTGCGGGTTCACCCGTGAACCACAGATCGGCCCCCACCAGCGGCAGCAGCCGACGCGCGGCGGGGCTGACGATATCCAGCTGGGCGGCGATGAAGCTGTCGCGGGAATGAACCTCGCGGTCATCCAGCAGACGTTCCAGACGCGCCAGGCGGACCTGGTGGCCGGGTGCTTCCTCGGTGCTGAAAGAGACGCCCGTATCGGGTTCCTGTGCCGTCCCGGCCAGCGATGTCGCGCCCTGCCAAGCCGTTTCGGGCAGCCAGCCGGGGCTGGGCAGGGTGCCGCCCGTCGGGTGATCGGGGCTGCGGGTCGGCAAGGCGCCCGCCATGACGTGCGAGACGCGTTTCTGATCGGCCAGCGTGACGTTGATGGCGGGGGCGACCACGCCCGACAAGGCACGGGCGGCATCGGCGGAGGACGGCGACCGCATCATGCCCATCAGCGCCGACATGGTGGTGTCCTGCCGCGACAGGCCAGTCCAGCGCAGCGAGGGCACATGCCCCAACGGCGTCACGTCGCGCAGCCCGCCAGCCAGTAGGGGAACGACAGGCCCGTTCTGGGTGTCGCGCAGGGTGATGGTGCGTGCGGGGCCGTCCAGAACGCGGATCACCTCGGTCCGGGTACGGAACGCCGTCCAGCCCTGCGGGCCGCGATAGCGGTCGGAATTGCCGGGCTGCACCTCTTCGATGGCGATGTCGGCATCGTCGATCGCCATTGGGGTTACCGCCCAGGACAGCTTGGCGGACCGCCCCGACAGCACCAGCGGCATGCCGGGGATGGTCGCGCCGATCACGTCCCCCGAGGAAAGCTGTACCCGCGCCAGGTAATAGAGCGAAGGCGCCGTCAGCCCCGCATGCAGGTCGTTCGCCAGCAGCGTCCCCCCCGCCGCCGTGCGGTCGGGATCGGCGGCAAAGGCATTGCCGCCCAGCACCATGCCCGGATGCAGAAAGCCAAGCGGATGATCGTCGCCCTGCTGGCCACGGCGTTCGGGCGTGCCAAGTCGCGCGCTTGGAAACAGCGAGGCATAGGAGGGCAGGGGGTTGGCAGAAACCACCTCGGGGCCATGCTCGGGCCAGGCCAGGGACAGGCGGGCGCGCAGGATCTCGGACTGGGCGGCATCGCTGCTGCTGGCGGCGATCAGCTTCAGGATGGCCAGCGAATCGGCGGGTTGCCAATAGGAGATGGTGTCGGGAAACAGGAAGAATTCCGGTGCGCCACGCCCCATCGCGCCGTCATTGACGATGCGGATCCACTGGTTCACCCCTTCGGCATAGGCCGACAGGGCGGCCTTGGTGGCATCGTCCTGCGACTGAAATGAGGCCTGCGCGTTGCGGTAAAGCCCCAGCCGGCGCACCAGGTCGTCCGCGCCCAAGGCGCGCGCGCCGTGAACCTCGGACAGCCGGCCTTGGGCCGCGCGGCGCAGCAGCGTCATCTGGAACAGCCGATCCTGCGCATGGGCCAGCCCCAAGGCAAAGAACACGTCCTGGTCGTTCTGGCCAAAGATATGGGGCACGTCCTCGGTCGATCGGACGATCTCGACGGGGGCGGTGATCCCCTCGACCCGGTAAGAGGCGTCGTAATCGGGCAGCGACCGGATGGCGAAATACCAGATCAGGGTGACGGTCAGGACCAGCAATACGATCAACGCGACAGTCAGCCTGAGAAGCCAGCGGAACATGGTCAGCATGCGGGGGCGGTTCCTTGGGCAGGGCGGCGCGGCGCGGGTTGACCCCGGCGCGCGTGGGTGATGGTGTGCTGCATAAGACAGGTCAGCGGCCAGTTCAACGCGCCGGGGCCATCTGCATCACCGCGACAGGAGGACAGCGTGGCACGAACGGCGTTTCTGGGATTGGGCGTGATGGGGTACCCGATGGCGGGTCACCTGGCCCGTGCGGGGCGTCAGGTGACGGTTTACAACCGTACCGCCGACAAGGCGGAGCGTTGGGCCCGCGATCACGAGGGCCGGCATCAGCCCACGCCCCGCCAGGCCGCAGAAGGTGCCGAATTCGTGATGGCTTGCGTGGGCAATGACGACGACCTGCGCCAGGTCTGCCTTGGCCCGGACGGCGCCTTTGCAGGCATGTCGAAAGGCGCGGTCTTTGTCGATCACACCACGGTCTCGGCCCAGGTGACGCGCGAACTGGCCGAAAAGGCCGCCAAGGCCGGGATCGGCTATATCGACGCGCCGGTTTCGGGCGGGCAGGCGGGGGCCGAGAACGGCCAGCTGTCGGTCATGTGCGGCGGCGCGCAGGATGATTTCGACCGCGCGGCGCCGGTGATCGACGCCTATGCCAAGATCTGCCGTCTGATGGGCGATGTGGGCGCGGGGCAGATGACCAAGATGTGCAACCAGATCGCCATTGCCGGGCTGGTGCAGGGTCTGTCTGAATCGCTGGCCTTCGCGCAGAAGGCTGGGCTGGACGTGTCGCAGGTGGTCGAGGTCATCAGCCAGGGCGCGGCAGGCAGCTGGCAGATGGTCAACCGCCACAAGACCATGGACCGGGGAGAGTTCGACCACGGTTTCGCCGTCGACTGGATGCGCAAGGATCTGGGCATCTGCCTGGCGACGGGGGACCAGATCGGGGCCTCGCTGCCAGTGACGGCGCTGGTCGATCAGTTCTACAAGGATGTCCAGAAGATGGGCGGCGGCCGCTGGGACACCTCGGCGCTGATCGCGCGCCTGGGGTGACGCCGACCGCGCGGACCGCACCGGTCCGCGCAATTTAGCGCGAACCGGGCGAACCGCCCCCCCGGTGCAGCGCGTTGTTTCAACGCAGAAGGCCCCAACCCCGCAAGAAGGAGAGCCGAGATGGCGGAACGCAGCCTATCAGGACAGATCCAATTCGACATTCTGGGTGTCAGCGACACCGAGGCCGAAGGCGAGATGCAGGTTCAGGCGGGCATCCTGAACCCCTTTGGCACCATCCATGCAGGCGCCCTAATCTGGTTTGCCGACGTCGTCGCCACGAACCTTGTCTTGGGCGGCGAACAGGTCCGCGAGGGGATGGACAGCTTTCCCGTCGCTGTGACGCTGAACGGTCACTTGCTGGCCAATCGGCGCGACGGTGTGCTGACGGCCACCGCGCGTTGGGTCAAGCGCGGGCGGCGCCTGTCGACCGTGCGCACCGAGGTGCGCGATCAGGACGACCGCGTGCTTCTGGACCTGACCTCGACCCATATCAGCGCCGCCTGATGGCCGCCTGACCCTGCGGCATTCACGGTGGCAGCCCGCTATGGCGGGTTGCACCGCGCGTCATTCCAGCCATCATGCGTCCCGAGGACTAAGGAGGAGACGCCCATGGACGGCCTGATGATGAACCGCCCGCTGCTGCAGAGCAGCCTGCTGGATTTCGCGGCAGAAAGTTTCCCCAATTCCGAGATCGTCTCGCGCAGGGTCGAGGGCGATTTGCACCGGCAGGGATGGGCCCAGACCCGCGCCCGCGCTGTGCAATTGTCGCTGGCCCTGCAGGATCTGAGCATCGGCATGGGCGACCGGGTCGCGACGCTGGCCTGGAATGGGCACCGCCATCTGGAAATCTATCACGCCGTGCCGGCCATCGGGGCTGTCTGCCACACGATCAACCCGCGCCTGTCGCCCGAACAGATGGGCTTCATCGCCCATCACGCGGGCGACGGCATGCTGTTCACCGACCTGACCTTCGTGCCGCTGTTGGAAAAGCTGAAGGACCAGCTGCCGCCGATGCGCTTCGTCATCATGACCGACCGCGCGCATATGCCCGAAAACGGCCTTGATGCCCTGTGCTATGAAGACCTGCTTGAGGGGCGGGCGACGGATCGCGAATGGCCGGAATTCCCCGAAACCACGGCCTCGGGGCTGTGCTATACTTCGGGGACGACGGGCGACCCCAAGGGGACGCTCTATTCGCACCGTTCGAACATGCTGCACTCGCTGGCGACGGCGGCCGTGCTGGGACCGGATCTGGGCATCCAGCCGCGCATCCTGCCCGTCGTGCCGCTATTTCACGTCAATGCCTGGGGCTTGCCCTTCACCGCGCCGCTGATCGGGGCCAGCTTGGTCATGCCGGGGCCGCATCTGGACGGGGCCAGCCTGTGGGACCTGTGCCAGTCCGAGCGCGTCCAGAGCGCCTGGGGCGTGCCCACGATCTGGCAGGGGCTTTACGCCGAGATGAAGGCGCGCGGCGCCAAGCCCGACGCGCTGCGCCATATCGTCGTCGGCGGCAGCGCCATGCCACGCAGCCTGACCGAAGGCTTCGAAAAGCTGGGCATCGACGTGAACCACGCCTGGGGGATGACCGAAACCTCGCCCCTGGGCAGCCAGGGATCGCTGAGCGCCGACAAGCGCGACCTGCCCTTCGATCGCCGCATGGACCTGAAACAGACCCAAGGGCGGCGCGTCTTCGGGGTCGAGATGAAGATCATCGGCGATGACGGCACCCACCAGCCCCATGACGGCAAGGCAATGGGCGAACTGTATGTGCGCGGCAGCACGGTCGCCGCCGGGTATTACAAGAACCCCGAGGCCAGCGCCAAGGCCATCGACAAGGACGGCTGGTTCGGGACGGGCGACATCGCCTCGATCGCCCCGGACAGCACGCTGACCCTGCGCGACCGGGCCAAGGACCTGATCAAGTCGGGCGGGGAATGGATCAGCTCGATCGACGTGGAGAACCTGGCCCTGGCGCATCCGGGCGTCGCGCAATGCGCGGTGATCGCCATGCCGCATCCCAAATGGGACGAACGCCCGTTGATGGTGGTGAAATGCGCGGGTGATGCACGCCCCACGCTGGAGGAGATCTGCACCACGCTGGAAACGCATCTGGCGCGTTGGCAATTCCCCGACGACGTCGTCTATGTCGAGGAAATGCCCCTGACCGCCACCGGCAAGATCAGCAAGATGACCCTGCGCGAACGGTTCAAGGACCACGTCCTGCCGGACCTGCGCTAGGGCTTGCGCATGGTCTCCAGCGCGGCGCGCTGATCGTCAGGAATGGCGACGGGGCGGCGGGTCGCGCTGTCGACGGTGACCATGACGAAATGCGACCGCGCCGATTCGACATCGTCATCGGCGCGGAACATCCCCATCTCGAACCGGGTCGAGCTGCGGCCGATATGGGCCACGCGCAGGCCGATGGTCAGGCGGTCGGGATAGGCGACCTCGCGCAGGAACTGGCAGCCGTTTTCGACCACCACCATGATCGGCGCCCCGGATACATGGTCCAGGAACCCCCGGTCGATCAGCGACATGTTCATCGCCTCGTCGAACAACTCCAGATAGGTTGCATTATACATGTGGCCGAACTGGTCGTTGTCGCGCCAGCGGGTCTGCATGGGCTGGAAGACGGCATAGGCGTCGCGGTGGCGGGCGGGGTCCTGCATGGGGTCAATCCTTGGTCGTTAGGCAATGCAGCACGAACAGCCGCAGGGCGGTGGCCAATCCGACATCGGGGGGGCGGGCATGGTCGATCTTTCCGATCAGCGCCGCACGGGTCATGTCGCGCGACGCGGCCTCGGCGGTCAGCAGCCGCCAGAACGGATCCTCAAGCGAGACCGAGGTCCGGTGCCCGTCGATCGTCACCGACCGCTTGGCCGGTTGCGACATGGGCGGCAGGTCAATCATCGCGCTTGTGCCCATCCAGTCGGGCGGCGTCGTTTTCGGCATTGGCTTTGCGCAGGTCGCGCACGGGCTTTGCCTCGCCGTGTCTGGCGGCGCTGGCATCGGCTTCGGACCGCTTCTGGTCGCGGTCGCGCTGCTTGCGGGCGGTGCGCAGGTTGATAACGTGGACCATGCCGGTGCCTTTCGCAAAAAGGGCGGGACCTTGCGGCCCCGCCCGGGTCGGCGATCAGCCCTTGGGGCTGATCATGTCTTCGGGGCGCACGACGCGGTCGAAGGTTTCACCATCGACGAAGCCCAGGTTGATCGCCTCTTCGCGCAGGGTGGTGCCGTTTTTATGCGCGGTCTTGGCGACCTTGGTGGCATTGTCATAACCGATGGTGGGGGCCAGCGCCGTGACCAGCATCAGCGATTCCTTCATCAGCTTTTCGATGCGCTCGACATTGGCCTTGGTGCCGACGACCATGTTGTCGGTAAAGCTGCCGGCCGCATTGCCCAGAAGCTGCATCGACTGCATCAGGTTGTAGGACATCATCGGGTTATAGACGTTCAGTTCGAAATGCCCCTGCGACCCGGCGAAACCGATGGCCGCGTCATTGCCCATGACATGGGCGCAGACCATGGTCAGCGCCTCGGCCTGGGTGGGGTTCACCTTGCCCGGCATGATCGAGGAACCGGGTTCGTTTTCCGGCAGGATCAGCTCGCCCAGGCCCGAACGCGGGCCCGATCCCAGCAGGCGCATGTCGTTGGCAATCTTGAAAAGCGACGCCGCCACCGTCTTTAGCGCGCCCGAGAACATGACCATCGCGTCATGGGCGGCCAACGCCTCGAACTTGTTCGGGGCGGTGACGAAGGGCAGATCGGTGATCTTGGCGATTTCCGCAGCGATGGCCGTGTCCCAGCCCTTCTTGGTGTTCAGGCCCGTGCCGACGGCGGTGCCGCCCTGCGCCAGTTCATAGATGTCGGGCAGGCAGGATTTCACCCGCTCGATCCCCTTGCGGACCTGATGGGCATAGCCGCCAAATTCCTGGCCAAGCGTCAGGGGCGTCGCGTCCTGCGTATGGGTGCGGCCGATCTTGATGATGTCCTTGAATTCTTCCGACTTGGCCTCCAGCGCGGCGGCCAGCTTGTCCAGGCCCGGCAGCAGCACGTCGCGCGCCATCATGCCGATGCCCACATGCATCGCCGTCGGGAAGGTGTCGTTCGAGGACTGGCCCATGTTGCAGTGGTCATTGGGGTGGACGGGCTTCTTGCTGCCCATCTCTCCACCCATGATCTCGATCGCGCGGTTGCTGATGACCTCGTTGGCGTTCATGTTCGACTGGGTGCCCGAACCCGTCTGCCAGACGACCAGCGGGAAGTTGTCATCGAACTTGCCCTGGAACACCTCGGTTGCGGCCTGTTCCATGGCATCGGCCAGATCGGCGGGCAGATCGCCATTGGCGCGGTTCACACGGGCCGCGGCCAGCTTGATCGCGCCAAGCGCGCGGATGATGGCGACGGGCTGGCGCTCCCAGCCAATCGGGAAGTTGATGATGGACCGCTGCGTCTGAGCGCCCCAGTATTTCGACGCATCGACGTCCAGCGGGCCAAAGCTGTCGGTTTCGGTACGGGTCTTGGTCATCGGGTCGCTCCCTCACGGTTTCAGGCGGGTTGTAGCGGCGCCGACCCGGATTCGCAATTGGTATGCAACGGTATGCTAACGCCAACATGGCGTCATCAACCCTCCAGCGCGGTGATGGCGGCCTTGACGCACGGGGTCAGGTCATGGGGCAGCGGCAGCAGTGGGCGCGGGGGCAGGGCGGTCGTCAGGCCCATGATGCGGGCGGCGGCAAAGACGACGTGCAGGCTGCCATGCGCCATGAACAGGTCCCAGAGCGGCTGGAACCTGGCCTGCCATTCGGCGGTCAGCGCCCGATCGCCGGCCATCGCCGCTCGGGCCAGCATCAGCGACTGTTCAGCCCACAACCCCGCTGCGACGCTGAACCAGGCATCCGCGCCCGCCAGCAAGGCGTCGGCGCAGCGCCAGTCGCCGCTGTAACCGATGGCGAAACCCTGCGGCAGGTCGGCGCGCAGCCCTGCGATCTGGCCCGCGCAATCGCCATCCGCAGGCAGGGGCATTTTGACCGCCGTCACCTGCGGCAGGGTCGCCAGACGCGCCAGCAGGGCCGAACTAAAGGTGAAATGCGTGGTTGAGGGGTTGTTGTAGATGCAGATCGGCAGGTCCGACGCCCCCGCGACGGTCTGGAAATGTCCAAAGACCTCGTCCTCGGTCAGGGGTGTATAGGACACGGGCGCCAGCAGCAGTCCCGCCGCGCCCGCATCGGCGGCATGGCGGGCCAGCCGCGCCGACACGTCGCTGCGGAGCGCACCGACGCCCACGATGACCGGCACCTGCGCCGCGTCCAGCGCGATGTCGGCGGCCCGCATCCGCTGATCCGGCGTCAGATAGGCATAGCCGCCGGTCGAACCCAGGATGCCGATGCTGTCCACGCCGGCGCGGTCCAGCCGGTCGATCAGCCCCGCCAGTTCGGATGCGATCGGATTTCCGTCATCATCGGTGGGGGTGATGGGAAAGGCGGACAGTCCATGCATCACGGTCATTGTCCCGGCCCTTTTCCTGATGCGGTCACTTGCGCCAGCGATCAAGGCTGACGACCTCTCCGCCGCCCGAAGGGGGGGTGTCGTCGCCGTCATCCTCGGCGTTCAGGTCGAAATCGGCATCGACCTCGGCATCCTCATCTTCGTCCTCGCCGTCCTGCGTCTCGAAGCGCAGGCCAAATTCGACCGACGGGTCGACGAAGGTGCGCAGCGCATCAAAGGGGATGTGCAGCGGTTCGGGGGAATTGCCGAAGTTCAGCGTGATGGTGAAATGATCGTCCGCCACCGTCAGGTTGTCGAACCAGTTCTGGACGACGATGGTCATCTCCTCGGGATAGCGTTCGCGCAACCAGTCAGCCATCTCGACGCCGTCGTCGCGGGTGTCGAAGGTGATGAAGAAATGATGGTCGCCCGGCAGACCGTCGCGCGCGACCTTGCGCAGCACTTCGGCAATCAGCCCCTGCATCGCGCGATGCATCATTCCACCGTAATCCAATTCAGACCGCGCCATGGTTCAACCTTTCATCTTGCGCGCCAAGCATAGGGATATGGCGGACGATGAAAAGGGGGGCATGTCGGGAAATAAGGGAGAATGAGGTGCAGGATTTTGCCCCAAATGGGCTTCCGCTTTGAACTTAAAGCAGAACCGTTTTCCAGCGAAATGCGCCAAAACCGTGAACGGGGCCAGAACGTCGGCAGCAACTGTAAAACACTTTCCGAGCGCCTTGCGGGCAGGGGGCGCTGATGGGACGCGACCGCAAGAACGAAGAACGGCACGAGCACTGGACGAAGATGCTGCGCAGCACGATGGAGACGCCCGCATGGGCCGCTTGGTCAACGACTGCCCAAGCACTCTACCCGTGGCTGAAGTTCGAGTGGAAGGGACCGAAGGCGAACAACAACGGCAAGATCAGCCTACCCGTGCGCGTGGCTGCCGATCGGCTGGGCTGCAACGCCAAGACAGCGGCGCGGGCCTTCCATGACTTGCAAGCCAAGGGCTTCCTGCTGCTGACCCAGCACGGGCGTATGGGCACCGAAGGCAAGGGGGCGGCACCTACCTATGAGATCACCGAACTGGCGCTGCCTGGGCAGGACGATCACTCGGGCAAGAAGCTCTATCTGCATTGGGAGCAGGGGCACGACTACGCGGTCCGTGCGCACGCGCCCTGCAATCCCACGGGTCGCAACGGGATATTGAGCGACGAGTCAAAAAACATTTTCCCGTCCCCAAAAACGGGACGTGTCGTCCCCATAAACGGGACGAAAAGATGACTACCAGTCCCCAAAACTGGGACGAGCCGTCCCCAAAACTGGGACGAAAACCGCCCGTTTCAGCACCCTACCAGTCCCCAAAATTGGGACATCCTTAACTACCACCCCCTCTAGGCTATGAAAGGCTGACAACTATGACGACTAACCCAACGACGGTGCCCGACTTCACCATCCACAACCTCAACATCATCAATTCAGAGCCGAATAAGATCGGTAATCGTCTGTTGGCTGTGTTTGACCTGTGGATAAGTGGTCTGAAAGTCTGCGGATGCGTGTTGACCGAGAAGAATACCGGCATCGTCACCGCGCATGGCCCGATCGGCAAGACGCATCGCGGCGACAATGTTCGCATTCACCTTGCCGACCCTGCGCTGGGCCGTGCTGTCACTCGCAGGGTGGCGATGGCATATGTCGCGCTGACCGGCTTCGAGGTGGCCGATGAGTAAGCCGAGCAGCGAAAAGCACTGCTCGGCTTACGAGTGGGTTGGTGTTTATTCTTCGCGGTCAAGGAGGTCAGCGATGGCCCGCAAACCTTTAGCGATAGGCTTACGGTTCTCAATGACGATACGGATCAGATTGGCAGAATTGGCTGCGGTAAGCATGGAGAATTCCTTTGCGGATGTGAAGAAGTTGAAGACTGTGCAAAAATTAATGAACGCAATGTTTCTGCGTTCTATGGCGCCGCCGAAGGCATTGCGCTTCAATAAATGCAAGCCAGCAACTCATACACGCGCTTGGCTTACTCGACTCGCTCTTACATCGTTCGCGAGTGCACATCACATGGCGAATTCGATCTGCCGTGTCAAGCACACTTAGTTCGGTTTTTTGCGGCCATCTTTTGCGCTCCACCGGGGGTGGTCCTGAACTTTCGCCCTATGGCGGGGACCGGCGCGGGGAGCAGCGCACAAGATCGGCCCGAATTGGAGATTTTCAACATGCGTGAGAACGACATGAACGATGCGCCCCCTCTCGATCGCTGGCGGCTGGACGCGGTGCTGACGCCGCCCCCGTCTGGCAAGCTGTGGGGTCTGCCCATGATCGCGGATGCCCTGGGCGTGAGCATTGACACGGCACGGCGTTGGGCACGCGATCCGGCTGTGCCGATCCACCGGCCAGTTGGCGCGGGCACCTACTTCGCCTTCCTGTCGGAGCTGCGCGATTGGCAGCGTGGAAAGACCCACGAATTGCCATGATTTTCAAAGTCTTGCTAGCTGACTAACGCCCCCGCGCGCGCGGTAAGGTGGCAGAATGAAAATGCTGTCACTCTTCCGCCGCACCAAGACCGAAGCCAAGAGCCTCGCTTACCCCGATG
This sequence comes from Paracoccus sediminilitoris, assembly GCF_003259195.1. Classification (GTDB taxonomy): domain Bacteria; phylum Pseudomonadota; class Alphaproteobacteria; order Rhodobacterales; family Rhodobacteraceae; genus Paracoccus; species Paracoccus sediminilitoris. Next base: position 380,574 of record NZ_QJPK01000001.1, on the reverse strand, counting down.
CCGACCTGATGGCGCTGTTCAGGGGCGACCACGACCGCTTCGGGTGTGGTGGTCGGAGAGGCAACCGCCCTGCATGTTCCCGCTGTGGGTGCTGCGATCCGGGCCATTTCCGAAGCTGCTGCCACGCTCGACATTGGCGTGGTCGAGATCCACGGCGGTATCGCCAAGCCTGCGATCGACCACCCCGTGCATGGCATCCTGACCGGACAGGCGAATGGCTGGACTTCCTCTTTCGATTTCATCCGTGATCTGACCGCTGCGGCACTGGTCCGCGACGAAGGCGGGCTGGCATGGGTGAACCGGCTGAACGGCAAGCCCTTCGAGGTGATCCAGATGGCCCCCGGCGCGATCCAGGCGACCTATGACGCCATGACGCGCGAACCCAGCTACACCATCAACGGCAAGGTCGAGGCTGCGCAGAACGTCATCCACCTGCGCGGCCCGTTCGGCAAGTCGCCCCTGTCGCTGGCCCGCGAGGCGATCGGCACGGCGATGATGCTGGACCGTCACGCATCCAACCTGTTCACCAATGGGGCGCGTCCTGGCGGGGCTTTGAAGTTCCCCAAGACCATGTCCGAAGACTCCGTGAAAAAGGCGCGTGCTGCATGGCGTGCGACCCATGAAGGCGGTGACGGACAGGGCCGAACGGCGATCCTCTACGATGGTGCCGAGTTCGAGGCGTTCGCCTTCACCTCGACCGACGCGCAGTTTCTGGAGAACCGCAAGTTCCAGATCCTCGAAATCGCCCGCGCCTTCCGCGTGCCGCCCTCGATGCTCTTTGAGCTTGACCGGGCAACGTGGAGCAACACCGAACAGATGGGCCGCGAGTTCCTGAGCTACTGCCTTGGAGCCGTGGCTGCGGGCGCTGGAGGGTGCGCTGAACCGGGCGCTGTTCACCGATGCCGAGCGTGGCCGCTTCGCTGTGCGGTTCGATCGTGACGACCTGACCCGTGCCGATCTGGCGACCCGCGCCACGGGCATCAACAGCCTCATTGCCAGCCAGACCATCAACCCGAACGAGGGCCGCGACTGGCTTGGCCTACGCGCCAACGCTGTTATCAGGCTGCGGCAGGACGGAATGAGCGCACTTCAGATCAGCGCAACCATCGCCATGTCGGTGGAAATGGTCGAACGATACAGCCGCCATCACGACCGCAAAGCGGCGGCAAAAGCCGTGCTCAGGGAATACCGTGAACGCAAACTGTAAAACGCTGCAAAACTGGAAACCAGACAATGAGCGAAAACAACGTGTTAAGGAGTGGGGAATGAGGTGCAGGATTCTGTTGCCAGGCTCCTGCGGGCCCCGCCTTACGCTGCTAGGCGCAAGGGCTTAGGTTTCGATCTTTCGGACTGCTTACGCAGCCAGAGCGACCGGAGCACGGTTGTCATTGGCAACTGTACGTTTTGCACCGATAACGGTAGTAGCTCACCGAGACAAAGCATAACCCCTTTAGACGTTCGTCGATCCTGTTTCGGCCCCATTTGCCCCCAATGAAGGGTGTCTTGGTGGAGCCGCCGGGTACCGCCCCCGGGTCCGATCCGCTTATTACGAGCGCGTTTATGTCCATAGTCCGAATTGCTCCGGACAGGACCCATATAGGACGGGGGCGCCTGCGCTGCAAGGGGGCGAAGACCCCGCATCCGGCCCATGTGGCCATGAAAAAGGGGCGACCCTTGTGGATCGCCCCTTTCGGTCCGGTGATGGTGTCGCGGTCAGGCAGCCTTCTGGGCGGGCTGGGCCTGATCTTCGACCAAAGCGCGGTGCAGCGCCTTGATGACACCGGCCAGCGCGTCGCGTTCGACGATGAACTGCACATCGACGGGGCGGGGGCCCTGGGTTGCGCCGATCGCCTCCAGATCGGCCGCTGCCAGCGCGTTCAGACCGCGGCTGAGGACCGCCAGCCCGTCCAGATCACGTCCCACGGCCGAGGCCATGGCCACCGCGCGCGAGGAGACATCGGCCGAGGGGTAGCGCTCGGTCAGGTCCTTCTCGACACGGCGCAGCACCTTGAGGCTGCTGTCGACGTAATGCGTGATCGTGTTGGCGTTCGAAACCTTGCTGACGATGCGCACCTTGTGACGGGTCAGCACTTCGAGGATGAAGGCGTCATAGCCCTTGGCCCCGACCATGTCCTGCTCGAACAGTTCCAGCGCAAAGACATCAAGACCGGTGACGATCTCGACCGCCGGTTCGGTGGCGGGCTGGTCGTCGATCAGCGTGCCGGGGTCATGCGGCTCGAACGCGTTGGTCACGCGCAGCGGAACGCCCGACTGGCGCAGCGTCTTGGCGGCCTTGGGGTGGATCGCCTCCATCCCAAGGTTCGACAGCTGGTCGGCCACGTCGTAATTGGTGCGTCCCAGTTTGCGCACGGCATCCGCGCCAACAAGGTTCGGGTCCGCCGAAGATAGGTGGAATTCCTTGTGGATGATTGCCTCGCGCGCGCCGGTCAGGGCCGCCAGACGCGAGAAGGTCACCTCGGAATAGCCACGGTCGAATTCGCGCATCAGACCTTCGCGGCACTGGGCATAGCCTGTGACGATCGGGATCTCGGAATGCGGATCGACGCCCTGCATCGCACCAAGGATGCGTTCATCCAGGCTGACCTCGCCCTCGTCGCGCCAACCCGACAGGTCGACGAAACGCGCCTGAACGCCGGCTCGCTGGATCATCAGCGTGGTGACAAAGGCGGAATGTGCCTCGCCCAGGCCCGACAGCAATTCGCGGGTCTGCAGCATGTGTTCGGACAGGCGGAAATGGCCATAGGAGCACAGGCGCTGCAGGTCGATCAGGCAGTTGCGTGCGCCGAGGATGCGGTCGCGGACGAAGTCGTCGGCACGTTCCAGATCACCGGGATGTTCCAGAATGCCGCGATGCGCCTCGATCATGGCATCCGAGACACGGTCCAGCGCCTCGAGCCAGCCGTGATCGCCGTCGCCATTGGCGAAGGCCGCATAGACGCCGGGCTTGCCCGACTTCTTGTGCTCCAGCAACAGGTTCGTGATGCCGCCAAAGGCCGAGACCACGAAGATCCGACCGTAAAGGTCGGTCCCCGTGCGGTCCCCGATCAGCAGGGTGTCGCGCAGTTCATGGACCCGCGACATCGACGTGCCACCGATCTTTTCGACGGTGTGAGTGTTGTTCGGGTCTGCCATGACTTACGCCGTTTCTTTGGCAGGAGCATAGCTGCCGTCTTCGCGGTGAACTTCGGTCCCGGTCACGGGCGGGTTGAAGCAGCAGGCCATGACCAGCGTTTCTTCCGCGCGCAGGATGTGCTTGTCGTGCAGGTTCAGCGCATACATCACGCCGGGCGTGATCTCATGCGTTTCGCCGGTGCCCAGATCGGTGATCGAGCCCTTGCCCTGCATGCAGAACACGCTCTCGAAGTGGTGCTTATAGTGGAACTGATGTTCCGACCCCGCGTGCAGCGTCGTGATGTGGAAGGAAAACCCCATCCCGTCATCGGCCAACAGCATGCGGACCGAATTCCACTGTGCGTCCGAAACCGAACGGTCGGTGTCTTTGAGCTTGTTGAAATCGCGTACAATCATGATGTTACTCCGCTGCAATCTTGGTCGTGGAAAGGACGTCGCGGGCTGCATCCAGCAGGATGTCGAAGCCCTTGTTGAAGACCTCGGTGGGCGTGGTCAGCGCGGCCAGCACCTTGACCACCTGATCCTCGTTCCCCGAGGTCTCGATGATCAGGCCGTTTTCAAAGGCGCGTGCACAAATGGCAGCGGCCAGTTCGCCCGTGCCGACATCGACGCCGCGCATCAGGCCGCGGCCCTTCAGGTAGGCGCCGGGAACCAGATCGGCCAGTTCGGTCAGGCGCTTTTCGATCAGCGCGGCTTTTTCGGCCAGCTCTGCCTCGAACGCCTTGTCGGACCAGAATTTCTCGATGGCGACACGTGCGGTCACGAAGGCATGGGTGTTGCCCCGGAAGGTGCCATTGTGTTCGGCAGGCCCAAAGACGTCATGTTCTGGACGAACCAGGACCATCGCCAAGGGCAGGCCAAAGCCTGAGATCGACTTGGCCATCGGCACCAGGTCCGGCACCACGCCCATGTCCTCAAACGAGAAGAACTTGCCGCTGCGGCCACAACCGGCCTGGATGTCATCCAAGATCAGCAGTGCGCCGTGGCGCTTGGCGATATCGGCCAGCTTCTGGACGAATTCGGTCGATGCAGCGTTCAGGCCGCCTTCGCCCTGGATCGTTTCCAGCATGATCGCCGCCGGTGCGTCGATCCCGCCCGAAGCGTCCGACAGCATCTGGTCCAGCAGGGCCGCGCTGTCCACGCCATCGGCGTAGTCGTCATAGGGCATGCGCGTCACGCCGGTCGCATCCATGCCAGCGCCACCGCGATGATAACCGTTGCCGGTCGCAGCCAAGGCACCCATGGTCACGCCATGAAAGCCATTGGTGAAGGCGATGATATTGGTGCGGCCCGTCGATTTGCGGGCGATCTTCATGGCGGCTTCGACGGCATTGGCGCCGGTTGGGCCCATGAACATCACGCGATGATCCATGCCGCGCGGCTTCAGGATGTGCTTTTCGAAGGCACCAAGGAAGTCGGCCTTGGTGGTCGTGTGCAGGTCCAGGCCATGCGCGATGCCGTCATTGGTGATGTGATCCACCAGCGCAGTCTTCATGTCCGGGTCGTTATGACCATAGTTCAGCGACGAACAGCCGGCCAGGAAGTCGATATATTCGGTGCCGTCCTCGGCGCGCATGATTGACCCGCTCGCCGAGGTGAAAACATTTGGAATGCCCCGGCAATAGGATCGCGCTTCGCTTTCGCGGCGGGTGAAGATAGTCTTGTCGGTCTCAGTCGTCATCATGTCGTTGGACATAGGGAATCCTTTCGCATCAGGATGCGTTCTGAATTGCTTAGATGTGTGAATGATTTCAGGCGGCCTTGGCCTGCGCGTCATCCGAGGGCAGGGTGATGGTCACCATATGCTCGGTCGCGTGACGGCCGCCGAAATGCCGGTGGCGCATGAAGTGGGGGTCATCGCTCAGCTTGCCGCCAGCGTGGCGGGCAAAACTGCGGAACAGGCCCCAGGATGCGTCATTGTCCAGCGTGATCGTGGTGTTGATCCGGGTGGCATCCGCGCATTCGTCGCGGTTGATCAGATGCGTCAGCATCTTGCGTCCCAGTCCCAGACCGCGTGCTTTCTTGCCAACTGCAACCTGCCAGACGAAAAGGGCGTCTTCGTTCGGGATCATGTGACCCGAAATCCAGCCAACCACGTCACCGTCGATTTCCGCCAGCACGCATGTGTCGCGGAAATGTTCGGCCTGCACCAGATTGCAATACATCGAATTTTCATCCAGTGGCTTGCAGCTGCGCACCAGCTCCCAGATGGCAGCGCCATCGGTTGCGTCGGGCTTGCGCAGCGTCAACTGCTGGGGGCGTTCAATGTCTTGCACATCTTTGGGCATGGGCGACTAGGTCCTCAGTTGCTTCGGTGATCTAACTAGTAAACTTACCTTCTGGTTGCAAGGGAATCGCAAAAATTTGGGCCTTTTCAGCTAAGTAACTTAGATTTAAAGGCTTATTTCTGCTTTTCGACACGGGTCCGTGATGAAACCCGTTCGTCAAGCGAATTATTTACATGATAAAGAACCCGGCATTGCCCTGCCGACCACCCGAATGGCATGATGGACCCCATGACGCAGCCCGCCCCCTATCCCCGCACGGATGACGCCCTGATCGCGCTGCGGCGCATCCTGAGGGCCACCGAACAATATGAACGTGAACTGGCGCAATCGGCGCGGCTGACACCGGCCAAGCTGCGTGTGCTGCAGATCCTTGCCGCCGCCGAGGGGCAGCGTGCGACGCCCACGGCGCTTGCGGGCCGCATGGGCGTCAGCCAGGCCACCGTGACGGCGCTGGTCGATCAGCTGAACAAGCTGGGCCTGACATCGCGGGAACGGTCCGTGACCGACCGGCGGCAATTGCACGTGATCCTGACCGAAGGGGGCGCGCAGGCGCTGCAGGATGCCCCAGACGCGCTGCAGCAGCATTTCGTCAAGGGCTTTCAAAGCATGCAGGACTGGGAACAATCGATGCTGGTCGCGGCATTGGAACGCGTCGCGGCAATGCTGAACGCGCAGGGCATCGATGCCTCGCCCGTGCTGACATTAGGCGAGATCAGCCGCCCGCGCGGCTGATCCCCTTATCGTCGATCAGGCGTCGCTGCCCCAAGGGCCGTGGGTGTCCTGAACACCGTCCAGGCGTTCGAACCCGTGGGCGCCGAAGAAGTCGCGCTGTGCCTGCAGCATGTTGGCCGTGCCGCGCGCCGTGCGCATCATGTCGAACCACATCAGCCCCGAAGCCAGCGCCGGCAAGGCATGTCCGGCGGCAATCCCCTGGGACACGACCTGGCGCAGGGCGGGGACACCCTGTTCGATCAGGTCGGCAAAGAACGGCGCCAGGATCAGGTTGCGGTCGGGGTTCTCGCCCAAGGCATCCGCCATGTCGTTCAGCATTGAGGACCGGATGATGCAGCCCGCGCGCCAGACCTTGGCGATCTCGGGCAGGTTCAGGGTCCAGCCGAAGCGCTCGGATGCCCCCGAGATCATCGTGAAGCCCTGCGCATAGCACATGATCTTGCCGACGATCAGCGCCTGTTCCAGCGCCTTCGGGTCCATGTCGCAGGGCTGTGGGGCGGCGCCGAAGCGGTCCTGACCGGCCTTGCGTTCGTCCAGCCGGGCCGAGACGTTGCGCGCCATGACGGCAGCCTCGATCACGGGGATGGGGGCGGACAGATGCTGCGCCTCGATCGCGGTCCAGCGGCCGGTGCCCTTCTGGCCTGCGCGGTCCAAGATGACGTCGGGCATCGCCTTGCCGGTGTGCTTGTCGGCAGCGGCGGTGACCTTGGCCGAGATCTCGATCAGATAGCTGGACAGCACGCCCTCGTTCCAGCCTGCGAAGACGTCCGAGATGGCGCCCGCATCCATGCCCATGCCGTCGCGCATCAGACCATAGACCTCGGCGATCATCTGCATGTCGGCATATTCGATGCCGTTATGGACCATCTTGACGAAATGGCCCGCACCCGCGTCGCCCATGCGGGCCGCGCAGGCTTCGCCATCATCGGCCTTGGCTGCGATCGCGTTCATCACGTTCGACACGCGGTCCCAATCGGCCGCATCGCCGCCGCCCATGATGGCCGGACCGTGACGCGCGCCCTCTTCACCGCCCGAAACGCCCATGCCCAGGAAGTGAAAGGGCAGGCCCGCGTCGATGCGGCGGTTCGTGTCGTGGAAATCGGCATTGCCCGCATCGATCACCAGGTCGTCGGCATCCAGCAGCGGGGTCAGCGCCTCCAGCTGGGCATCGACTGCGGGACCGGCAGGCACCATCAGGATGATCGCGCGGGGGGGCGTGATGGCGGCCACGAAATCGGCCAGGCTCTCGGTCGGGATGACGCTGTCGGCCAGATCGCCGGCGGTCGCGTGAAACTTGCGCGTCACCTCGGTCGTGCGGTTCCAGACGGCGATGGGAAAGCCCTTTTCGGCGATGTTCAGCGCCAGTGCCGCCCCCATGGTTCCCAATCCGATCAACCCGATATTAGCCTGTGCCATCTATCCACCCTTCGCGGTTCACATCAATGTCGACGCTGTCTACGCCAAGCGCGGGGTGGTGTCACGAGGGGCCGCCCGCGGGCAGGCAGATCAGCGTCTGAAGCCCCGTGGCCACATGGGTCCGCGCGTCGCCCTGATGGGCATGCACGTCCAGCTGACAGATGGTCAGCGTTCGCCCGGACTTGACCACGCGTCCCACCGCCAGCAGCCAGTCGCCCCTGGCCGGTGCCAGCAGGTTCAGCTTGAATTCCGTGGTCAGGACGGTGCTGCCTTCGGGAAACTGCGTATATCCGGCAAAGCCGCCCGCCGTATCGGCCAAGGCCGAGGTCGCGCCCGCGTGGAAAAAGCCGTGATGCTGGGTCAGTTCCGGCCGGAAGGGCAGGCGCAGCGTCACTTCTCCGTGGCGGATGCAGGCGATCTCGACGCCCAGATGCCGCATCAGGCCTTGGGCGGCAAAGCTCTCCTCGACCCGGCGGATGATGTCGGAATGCAGCGGTTCATGGTCGGACATGTCGGCGGGCCTTTGTCTGGGAACAGGTACGCCCAATCTGCACGGCGCCCCCGTGTCGCGATACCCCGTGCGAACCCGCCATGCGCCGGATGACGCAGGGTCGGAATGGAAAACGGGGCCCATGATGGCCCCGTTCGCGGTCTTCGCTGTCAGTTGTCTGGGCCTCAGCCGCGCAAGCGCTGGCCCGCCTGCAGCACCATCGTGCCCAGCACGATCTTGACCATGTCGCCCAGAATGAAGGGGGCGACGCCCACCGCCAGCAGCCGGTCCGAAGGCACGAAGCCCGACAGCCAGATAAGGCCGGGCACATAGATGGCGACCGTGCCCGCGATCAGCGCCAGAGCCTGCATGCCCATGCCGCGGCCGCGCGCCAGCGCACCGGTCACGACCATGGCCAGCGCCATGCCGATCAGAAAGCCGGTGGTCGGACCCGCCAGATAGGCCAGCCCCAGCCCGCGTTCGGGCGATCCGGCAAAGACCGGCAGCCCCGCGATGCCCGCCGCCATATAGGCCCCCATCGCCGCCAGGCCAAGGCGCGGGCCAAGCCCTGCCGCGATGACCAGCACCGCCAGCGTCTGAAGGGTCATCGGAACCGGCCAGAAGGGGACCTGCACCTTGGCACCCAGGGCGATCAGCGCCGCCGCCGCCAGGGTCAGGCCGATCTGCATGGCCGGGTTCCGGGTGTCGATAAGCGTCTTGGCGTGCTGCATGGGATATCCTTTTCCTGTCTGTCGAATCGCGATGGACGGGCCATCTCGCTTGCGCGCCATACTGAAACCAAGCCTGCCCTGCGGCAAGACCGGCCCTGCCGGCATCGGCGCATTTCATCCCCGACCCCGCCCGCCGGCATGTCATTTTCGTGACTTGTGCGACGATTAGCGCCCGCGGGCGTCTGTTTTCCCCCCGGAAAGGGTGCTAGACCCTGCGCCAAACGCATGCCGCGACAGAGGTTCGAGACATGGCTGACGACTATATCAAGGTGCCACGCTTCATGGGCGGGCCTGCCGGGTGGATATCGATCCTGTTTCCGGCGGCACTCTTCATCTATTTCGTAGGTCTGCTGCCGCAGATCGCCCAGGCTCCGGTCATGCGGGGCATCGACTGGGTGCCGTCGCTGGGTATCCGGCTGTCGGTGATTCTGGACGGTCTCAGCATGACCTTCGCGCTGCTGATCACCGGGATCGGGACGGCGGTGACGCTGTATTCGTCACGCTATCTGGGTGATCACCCGCATTACCCGCGCTTTGTCAGCTATCTGCTGATCTTCATGGTGGGGATGCTGGGCCTTGTGCTGGCCGACAACCTGATCTCGGTCTTCGTCTTCTGGGAGGTCACGACGATCTCCTCCTATCTGCTGATCGGGTTCAATGCCGACAAGGCGGCGTCGCGGCGTTCGGCGCTGCAGGCGCTGCTGGTCACCGGGGCAGGGGGGCTGATCCTGCTGGCGGGCATCATCGTTCTGGGCAATATCGCCGGCAGCTATGAGCTGTCGGAAATCCTGCCACAGGGCGACATGATCCGCGCCCATCCCTGGTATCTGGCGATCCTGCTGATGTTCCTGGCGGGCGCCTTTACCAAATCGGCGCAGGTGCCGTTCCATTTCTGGCTGCCCAATGCCATGGCCGCGCCGACGCCAGTTTCGGCCTATCTGCACAGCGCGACCATGGTGAAGGCGGGCGTCTTCCTGATGGCGCGGATGAACCCCGCGCTGGGCGGCACCGACGTCTGGTTCTGGGTGCTGACCATCTTTGGCGGCGTGACGGCGGTCTTCGCCTCGGTCATGGCGCTGCGCCAGACCGACATCAAGCAGGTGCTGGCCTATACCACGCTGATGGCGCTGGGCACGCTGACCATGTTCATCGGCGCGGGCACGCATTACGCGATCTCGGCGGCGATGCTGTTCCTGGTGGTTCATTCGCTCTACAAGGCGGCGCTGTTCCTGATGATCGGCATCGTGGACCATTCGACCGGCACGCGCGATGCGACGGTGCTGCGGGGTCTGGGCCGCGCGATGCCGCTGACCGCGCTGGCGGCGGCGCTGGCCGCGCTCAGCATGGCGGGCATCCCGCCGCTGATCGGGTTCGTCGGCAAGGAATATATGTACAAGGCCAGCCTGGGCCTGGATCAGGGCATGATCTGGGTGACGGCGATGACCTTCGCCGCCAGCGCGCTGATGTTCGTAGCGGGTGGGATCGTGGCGCTGAAGCCCTTCCGCGGGCAGTTGGCCGACACGCCCCACAAGGCGCATGAAGGCCCATGGCAGATGCTGGCGGGACCCCTGGTCCTGGGCGCGCTGTCGCTGACCTTCGGCCTGATGCCGGACCTGCTGGGCCAGTACATCGTCGGCCCCGCGGCCCGCGCCGTCTATGGCCCGCACGAGGATCTGCAGCTGCATCTGTGGGGCGGCTTCAACCTGGCGCTGTACCTGTCGCTGGCGACCTTCGCGGCGGGCGTGCTGATCTATCTGGTCCATGTGCCGTTCCGCAACGCGCTGACCCGCTTCGAAACCCGCAATCCGATCGATTTCGACGCAGGGTGGGACCGGTTGCTGGACGGGTTCAAGGCCTTTGCCGCATGGCAGACCGGCCTGATCCAGACCGGCAGCCTGCAGCGCTATATGTCGGTGATCTTCCTGTCCTTCATCGTGCTGGTGGGGGGTACCTATCTGGCCAAGGGCGCCTTCGACGGCAATTTCGACCTGGCGCAGGCCGAGGCGCATCCCGTTCAATGGACGGTGCTGGCGCTGATCGCCGTGGGTTCGGTCCTGGTGGTCTGGACGCACAGCCGGATGACGGCCGTCGCCGGGATGGGCGTGGTGGGCATCGGCGTGTCGCTGATCTTCATCATCTTCGCCGCCCCCGACGTGGCCATCACCCAGCTGCTGGTCGAGGTTCTGGTCGTCGTGCTGGTCAGCCTTGTCATGCTGCGCCTGCCTTACCTGCCGCGCCGCTCGTCCAAGTCCTTCCGCACCGGCCATGCCGTCATCGCGGGCGGTGTGGGGTTGGTGACCACCTTCCTGATGATCTCGGTCCTGGGCAGCGATTTCGATCCGCGCCTGACCGCCTTCTTCGAGGAAGCGTCCTATCCCGAGGCCCATGGCCGCAACATCGTCAACGTGATCCTGGTCGATTTCCGCGCGCTGGACACCTTCGGCGAAATCACCGTGGTGACGATGGCGGCCATCGCCGCCTATGCGCTGCTGCGCGGCACCCGCAAGGCCGTTCCGCAAGACGAGAGGGAGACCTGAGATGCAGTCGCTGATCCTGACCACGACCACGCGCCTGCTGGTCGCCCTGCTGCTTGTCTTTTCGGTCTATGCGCTGCTGCGCGGTCACAACCTGCCCGGCGGCGGCTTCATCGGCGGGCTGATCGGGGCGACGGCCTTCATTCTCTATGCCCTCGCCGCGTCGGTCGAGGATGCCGCGCGCGCCCTGAAGGTCGATCCCGCCAACATCGCCATGCTGGGCGTCGGCGTCGCTGGCCTTGCCGGCCTGTCGGCGGGCCTTGCCGGCCAGCCTTTCTTTACCGGCCAGTGGTTCTTCCTTTTCGCCGAGGATGGCGGAAAGGGGATCCCCCTATCCTCGGTGCTTGTCTTCGACATCGGCGTCTACATGGCCGTCTTCGGGGGCATCCTGACCCTGGTCTTCGCCCTGGAAAGGGAGATCTGATCATGGAACTGCTGCTTGCCATCACCGTCGGCATCGTCGTGGCCACATCCATCTATCTGATGCTGGACCGCAACGTGCTGCGCTTTCTGTTCGGGCTGGTCCTGCTGTCGAACGCAGTCAACCTGGTGATCTTTGCCGCCGGTCGCCTGACCGCGGGCGCGCCCCCCCTGATCGCGGACGGCGCCTATGCTCCCGATGGGCCGGTCGCCAACGCCCTGCCGCAGGCGCTGGTCCTGACGGCCATCGTCATCGGCTTCGGCCTTCTGGCCTTCACGCTGGCGCTGGTCTATCGCACCTACAAGACCCTTGGCACCGTCAACAGCGACGAAATGCGCCTGGCCGAGCCCGAGGAAACCCATCAATGAGCTGGCTTCTTGTCTATCCGATCATCATTCCCATGATGACCGCCGTCGCCTCCTATCTGTTCCGCCGTTCGCCTGCCGGGCGCTGGATCTCGCTTGCGGGAACGGCGCTGCTGCTGCTGGCCAGCGGGCTGTTGATGGCCAACGTGCTGCCCCAGGGCGTGATCTCGGCGCAGATGTCGAACTGGCGGGCGCCCTTCGGGATCACACTGGTCGCCGATTACCTCAGCGCGGTCATGGTCGTCATCACCGCCATCACCGGCCTCGCCACTGTGGTCTACTCCTTCGCCGAAATCCCCCGGCGGTTGGAGGAACTGGGCTTTCACGCCCTGCTGCAGGTGTTGCTGGTCGGGGTCTGCGGCGCCTTCCTGACGGGCGATCTCTTCAACCTTTATGTCTGGTTCGAGGTGATGCTGATCTCCAGCTTCGGTCTGCTGGTTCTGGGCGGGTCGCGCGAACAGCTGGATGGCGGCATCAAGTATGTCACGCTGAACCTGATCTCGACCATCATGTTCCTGACGGGGATCGGCCTGCTTTACGGCATCACCGGCACGCTGAACATGGCCGACCTGCACCTGGCCGTGCGCGAGGTGGAAAACACCGGCCTGCTGACCACCATCGCCGTGATGTTCATGGTGGCCTTCGGGGTCAAGGCGGCGATGTTCCCACTGTTCTTCTGGCTACCCGCATCCTATCACACGCCGCCCGTCGCGGTGTCGGCGATCTTTGCGGGCCTGCTGACCAAGGTGGGTGTCTATGCGCTGATCCGCGCCTTCACGCTGATCTTCGATCAGGATGTGGGCTTTACCCACACGATCCTGCTGTGGCTGTCGGTCATTACCATGGTGACGGGCGTCCTTGGCGCGGCCGCCATGAATGATTTCCGCCGCATCCTGTCCTTCCACATCATCAGCCAGATCGGCTACATGATCCTGGGTCTGGCGATCTATACGCCGCTTGGCCTGATGGGGGCGGTCTTCTATCTGGTGCACCACATCATCGTGAAGGCGAACCTGTTCTTCGTGGCCGGTGTGGCCAAGCGCATTGCCGGCTCGACCGAGCTGTCGCGCATCGGCGGGCTTTACGCCCATGCGCCGCTGCTGGCCTTCCTGTTCCTGATCCCCGCATTCTCGCTGGCGGGCTTTCCGCCGCTGTCGGGCTTCTGGGCCAAGTTCATCGTCGTCAAGGCGGCGCTGGACCTGGATATGTGGGTCGTCGGCGGCCTGGGGCTGGCGGTCGGTCTGCTGACGATCTTCTCGATGACCAAGATCTGGGGGGCAGCCTTCTGGCCTGACCATCCCGACGGAATCCAGCCGCGCCTGTCGGACATCCCGGTCGGCCATCGGCTGGCGCTGATGCTGCCCATCGCGGCGCTGGCCGCGATGACCTGCGTCATCGGCGTCTTCCCCGAGCCTTTCGTCCAGTTCGCAGAAACCGCCGCCGGTCAGCTTCTTGACCCCAGCGACTATATCGAGACCGTTTTGGGGGTGCAGCCGTGAACCTCTTTGCCATCAACATGTTCCTGGCTTTTGCCTGGGTTGCGCTGACCGGGGGCGTGACCCTGTCGGGCCTGATCACCGGTTTCGTGATCGGCCTCGGCGCGATGTGGCTGGTCCGGCCGCTGTTCCCGTCGTCGCGCGGTTATTTCAGGCGGCTCTATTACTGGGCGCGGCTGGTCGTGATGTTCGTCTATGAACTGGTCGTCAGCTCGTTTTCCGTGGTCAGCGATGTCTTCACCCCCGGCCAGAACAGCAAGCCCGCGCTGATCGCCATCCCCCTGAACGTGACCACCGACCTGCAGATCACCATGCTGGCCAATTTCATCTCGCTGACGCCGGGCACGCTGAGCCTTGATGTTTCCGATGATCGCAAGACGCTCTATATTCATGCGATGTTCGGCGACGATCCCGAGGCAATCCGCGCACAGATCCGCGACCATTTCGAGGTCTGGGTCCGCGAGGCAACGGAGTGAGCATCATGAGCCTTCTTGACGACGTCATCCTGCTGGGCTTTGCCCTGGTCATCCTGGGTGTGATCCTGGCTGCGTTCCGGCTGATCAAGGGTCCGACTCTGGCCGACCGGATCGTGGCGCTGGACCTGATGACCATCCAGCTGGTCGCCTTTGGCGGTCTTGCCGCCCTGCAGGCGGGCAGCGCGGCGTTTCTGGACGTGGCCGTCGTGCTGGCGCTGGTGGGCTTTCTGGCCACCGTCTGCCTGGCGCGCTATCTGGAGCGGCGCATCACGCTGAAATCCATCGACCTGCAAAAGGCCAAGGAAAGGGATCAAGCATGATCATGGACCTGATCATCGCGGCGCTGACAGTCGGGGGCGGCTTCTTCTGTCTTGGCGCGGGCCTTGGCGTCTTGCGCCTGCCGGATCTTTTGAACCGGATGCATGCCTCGACCAAGGCGGGCACGCTTGGGGTGGGGATGATCCTGCTGGCCGTGGGCCTGTCATTCGATGAAGCGACTGTTTTCGCCCGTGCCATGGCGGCCTTCCTGTTCGTGCTGCTGACAGCCCCGGTCGCGGCGCATCTGATCGGGCGCGCCGCCTTCCGCACGGGTGTTCCCATGGCGCCCGGCACCGCCTGCGAACCGGGCGTCGCCGAGGCCCTGCGTTCCCGCCCCGCCGACGCCGAGGAGTGAAGCGCGCGTGACGATCACGCGACGAACGGGCACGCGACGAACGGGGGTTTCCAAATTGTCGGGCCGGGCGTAAATCTGGCGGAAAGGCGGACGAACCGCCGCATCTGAAAGAGCCGTATGAGCCAGGACATTCCCACGATCACCCGCACCGAAGAGCTTGCGCGCTTCTGCGAGACTGCCAAATCCGCCCCCTATGTCACCGTCGACACCGAGTTCCTGCGCGAGCGGACCTATTGGTCCAAGCTGTGCCTGATCCAGTTGGCCGTCCCGCCCGCAGGCGGCCCCAAGGCCGAGGGCGGCGAAGCCGTGCTGGTCGATCCGCTGGCCGACGGTCTGTCGCTGGAGCCGCTTTACGATCTGTTCCGTCACCAGGATACGGTCAAGGTGTTCCATGCCGCGCGTCAGGACCTGGAGATCTTCTTCCACGACGCGCAGATTTTTCCGACGCCGCTGTTCGACACGCAGGTCGCGGCCATGGTCTGCGGCTTTGGCGAACAGGTCGGTTACGAGACGCTGGTGCGCAAGATCGCCCGCGCCAATCTGGACAAGTCGTCGCGGTTTACCGACTGGTCGCTGCGCCCCTTGTCGGATGCGCAAAAGGCCTATGCGCTGGCCGACGTGACCCATCTGCGCGTGATCTATGAATATCTGGCGGCGGAACTGGCCAAGACCGGGCGCGATGCCTGGGTCGCCGAGGAAGTGGCGGTCTTGGAAAACCCCGAGACCTATATCACCCGCCCCGAGGAAGCCTGGCTGAAGGTGCGCACCCGCACCAACTCTCCGCGCTTTCTGGCGATCCTGCGCGAGCTTGCCAAGTTCCGCGAGGCCTATGCCCAGTCCCGCGACATCCCGCGAAGCCGCGTCTACAAGGATGACGCCATGATCGAGGTGGCCTCGACCAAGCCGCAATCCGAAGGCGATCTGGGCAAGTCGCGCCTGCTGCTGCGCGAGGCCCGCAAGGGCGACATCGCCGCAGGCATCATCGCCGCCGTCAAGGCCGGGTTGGAAAGCAAGGACCTGCCCCAGCCCAAGGGCGAGGAACCGGGCAAGCCGGGCAATGCCGCGCTGTCGGACCTGCTGCGGGTGCTGCTGAAGGCCAAGGCCGATGCAGCGGGTGTTGCACCCAAGCTGATCGCCTCCTCGGCCGATCTGGACGCGATCGCCACCGGCGAACGCGACCTGCCGGCGTTGAAGGGCTGGCGGGCCACCGTCTTTGGCGATGACGCGCTGCGGCTTGCGGCGGGTGAGATTGCGCTCTCGGCCCAGAACGGGGCTGTCAAGGTCGTTCCGGCCTGAAGGCTCAGCCCCGGTCGTCGTCAGGCGCCCGGGGCGTGATCACCCTGAACATGGCGCGGCGTTCCTCGGGGGTGCTGGCGGATGGCGGCGCGGGCCGGGCAGGGGCGAACCCCTTGCGTTCCTCGGCAAATCCCATGACCGAGGGCGAGGGGGCAAGCGTCGCGCCCCCGTCGATCACCGGCAAAACCGCATCCTCGACCAGATCGAAGCGCCGGGGTGCCACGCCGGTATCGCCCGTGGCGATCAGGCAGCCAAGCGCCCGCGTCACGTCCCCCAGATCCGATCGCAGCGGCAACAGCATCATCTGCGCCCGCAATTCGGGGCGCGCATATTCCGATTTCGCGGCCAGCGTCAGATGCGCGATCTGCGGCGCCTTGAAGACGCTTTCCAGAACATCGGAAAAGCGCCCGCGCGAACTGGTGTTCAGAAATGCGCAGATCGGCATGCCGCGCACCTCCATGCCCATCAGGTCGATCAGATGACGCCCGGCCAGACGCAGGCGGCCCGCGCCCGGCGCGATCCGTTCCAGGATGAAGGCGTAATCCAGCGCCCGTGCGATGCCGCGCGGGTCCACATCCGTGCGGGCGGGAACCGCGCGACCCATGCGCAGGCTGTCCCAATATTGCCGCATCTCGCGCAGGATGCGTTCGGGATTGCATGTTTCGTAATCCTGCAAATGCAGGACGCGGCCCGCATCCAGCGGCCTGACATTGCCCGCGGGCATGTTCGTCGTGTCGTCGCGATCGGGCACCGAAGACCTCTGACCAGGTTGCCGGGCACTGCCTGTGCCGCCCGGTTTGCGTCATATGATTACCTGCAAGCAGGCAATTCGCACAGTCCTTTCATGAACGGATGGTTAAGCCCGTTTGTTGCAGATGTTTAAAATGCCCCGTAAGCGCAGCGGGCGGGCCTGGGGGTTGACCGATGCCCGCGCTTTGGGCCATGCCCTTGCCAAAGCGCCAAGACATGAACGAAGGACCCCCCGAAGATGATGAACCGCACGGGCCTGATGATCATCCTGTCCTCGCCCTCGGGGGCGGGAAAATCGACGCTGGCGCGGCGGTTGATGGATTGGGACCCGACGCTCAGCTTTTCGGTCTCGGCCACCACGCGCCCCCCGCGCGAAGGCGAGATCGACGGGGTGCATTACTTTTTCACCTCGCGTCAGCAGTTCCGCACCCTGGTCGAAACCGACCAGATGCTGGAACATGCCGAGGTCTTCGGAAATTTCTATGGCAGCCCGCGCGGTCCGGTCGAAAAGGCCATGAATGACGGCCGCGACACGTTGTTCGATGTCGATTGGCAGGGCGGCCAACAGATCCGCGCCTCGGCGCTTGGCGGGCATGTGGTGTCGATCTTCGTGCTGCCGCCTTCGCTTCCGGAACTGGAACGGCGCCTGCGCAGCCGCGGCCAGGACAGCGAGGAGGTCATTGCGGGCCGCATGTTGAAAAGCCGGGACGAGATCAGCCATTGGGCCGAATACGATTACGTGTTGGTCAATGACGACCTGGACCGGACGGAAACGCATCTGCGCGCCATCCTGACCGCCGAACGCTTGCGCCGCGACCGCCAGGCGGGCCTTGGCGGTTTCGTCAAGAAACTGATGGCCGAGGACCTGTGATGAACTGGACGCTGGACGACATCGCGCCGCGCATCGCGGCATCCGCTTGGGCCGCCCCCGATGCGCAGATCATCGGCAACGTGGTGCTGGACGACGCGGCCTCGGTCTGGTTCGCGGCCGTGCTGCGCGGCGACAACGAGGAGATCCGCGTCGGTTCCGGCAGCAATGTGCAGGACCTGTGCTGCCTGCATACCGATCCCGGCCACCCGCTGGTCATCGGGCGCGACTGCACCATCGGCCACCGCGCCATGCTGCATGGCTGCACCATCGGGGACGGGGCGCTGATCGGCATGGGGGCGACCGTCCTGAACGGTGCCGTCATCGGCGCGGGCGCGCTGATCGGGGCAGGCGCGCTGATCGCCGAGGGCAAGGAGATCCCGGCGGGCGCGCTGGTCATGGGCGCGCCGGGCAAGGTGATCCGGATGCTGGACCCGGATGCCATCGCGGCGCTGCGGGCTTCGGCGGCGCGTTACCAAGCCAATGCGGCGCGGTTCCGCGACGGGCTGCGGGCGGCCGACTGATGTGTGCGTGGCGGCGGATGACGGGGTTTCTGGACGGGGTGCCGGTGCCGATGCTGGCCGTCGATCACACGGCGCGGGTGGTGGCGGTCAACGGCCAGGCGCAGGCGCTGTTCGGCAAGGACCTGGTCAACCGGCCCTTTGTCACGGTGCTGCGCCAGCCGGGCGTCGTGCAGGCGGTGGATTGGGTGCTGAACCCCGACGCCATGCCCGCCCCCGCCCCCGATCCCGCTCTGCCGACGCCGCCCGAAGGCGTGGTGACTCTGCGCGCGCAATTCGGCGCCGACGGGCGCGACATCTTGGCCGAGGTGACGGTCGCGCCCCTGCCGTCGGGAATGGGGCGGGGGGCCACGATCGCCGTCGTCGACCGGTCGGTCGCCGAAGAGGCCGAACAGATGCGCCGCGATTTCGTGGCCAATGTCAGCCATGAACTGAAGACGCCCCTGACCGCGATGATCGGCTTCATCGAGACGCTGCGCGGTCCCGCCCGCGACGATGCGCGCGCCCGCGACCGGTTTCTGGACATCATGGAGCGCGAGGCGGGCCGCATGAACCGGCTGATCAGCGACCTTCTGTCGCTGAGCCGGGTCCAGGCCGAGGAACGCCGCCGCCCCTCCAAGCAGATCGATCTGGCCGGGGTGATCCGGGGGGGGGTGACGATGATGGCCCCCCGCGCCGAGACGGCGGGATTGCGGATCGTCACCGAAGGTTTGGAAGGCTCGGTCCGCCTGCCGGGGGATGCCGACCAGCTGACGCAGGTTTTCCAGAACCTGATCGAGAATGCCATCAAATACGGCGCCGGTGGCGCCGAGGTTCGCATCACCATGACGCGGATCGCCCATGAACCACTGCTGCGCGGTCCGGGATGGGCGGTCACCGTCGCCGATCAGGGCGAGGGGATCGAGGAACAGCATCTGCCGCGCCTGACGGAACGCTTCTATCGCGTGGACACGCATCGGGCGCGGGCGCAGGGGGGAACGGGACTGGGCCTGTCCATCGTCAAGCATATCGTCAACCGCCACCGGGGTCGGCTGCGCATTGAAAGCACGCGCGGAGCGGGCAGCCGTTTCACCGTGATCCTGCCCGAGGGGCTGGCGCGCGGCTGAACGCCCCCCTCGCGCTTTGGCGGACCATGGCCTATAAGCGCGCCATATCCATCCACGAGGGAACCGTCATGTCGCAAACATCGCAGGTCGATCCGGCCAAGCTGGCCGCCGCCAAGGCCGCCGTGGCTTTGGTCGAGGACGGAATGCGGCTGGGCCTGGGCACCGGATCGACCGCCAGCATCATGGTGCGCGAACTGGCCGCCCGCGTGCAGGCCGAAAACCTGACGCTGCGCTGTGCGGCCACGTCCAAGGCGACCGCCGATCTGGCGACCGAACTGGGCATCGCGATCGAGACGCTGGACCAGATCGGCTGGCTGGACATGACCATCGACGGCGCCGACGAGGTCGACCCCCATCTGCACCTGATCAAGGGCGGCGGGGCGGCGCATCTGCGCGAAAAGATCGTCGCCTATGCCAGCGACCGCATGGTCGTCATCGCCGATCCCGGCAAGGTCGTGGAAACGCTTGGCGCCTTTCCCCTGCCGGTCGAGGTCCTGCAGTTCGGCTTCGAGACCACCCGCAAGCTGATCCGCCGCGCGCTGGAGGGGCTGGATCTGGGTGAACACGACATCCTGCAGCGCCTGCAGGGCAGCGACGCCCTGATCACGGATGAAGGCAACTATATCCTCGACCTGCATCTGCAGGAAATCCATGACGCACCCGCGCTGGCCCGCGCGCTGGCGGCCATCCCCGGCGTCGTCGAACACGGGCTGTTCCTGGGCACCTGCGATCTGGCCATCATCGGCCGCGCCGACGGCACGGTTGTGGAACTGGCCCGCGATGCCGATATCGACGCCGACATGCTGGCCCACGAAGGAGAATGAACGCGTGACTTTCGACTATGATCTGTTCGTCATCGGTGGCGGCTCGGGCGGTGTGCGCGCGGCGCGGATCGCTGCTGGTGAACATGGCGCAAAGGTCGGCCTGGCCGAGGAAAGCCGCCTGGGTGGCACCTGCGTCATCCGCGGCTGCGTCCCCAAGAAGCTGATGATCTTCGCATCGCAGGCTGGCAACATGCAGGCCGAGATGCAGGGCTACGGCTGGCCCGATGCGAAAACCGGCGATTTCAGCTGGGAGATCTATCGCGAAAAGCAGGATGCCGAACTGACCCGGCTGGAACTGATCTATCGCGCCGGCCTGGAACGTGCGGGCGTCGAGGTCCACGACCAGCGCGCCAAGCTGGCCGATCACCACACGGTCGAACTGGCCGACGGCACGCGCAAGACCGCCAAGCATATCCTGATCGCGACGGGCGGGCGTCCTGCCAAGATCGGCGTGCCGGGCGAGGAACACGCGATGATCTCGGACGACCTGTTCCTGATGGAGGAGCTGCCCAAGCGGGTGCTGCTGGTCGGCGGCGGTTTCATCGCCTGCGAATTCGCGACCATCCTGGCGGGCTTGGGCGTCGAGACGGTCCAGGCCTATCGCGGCGATGCGGTCCTGCGCGGCTTCGACCGCGAGGCGCGCGACCTGGCGACGCTGCAGCTGTCGCATCAGGGCATCGATCTGCGGCTGGGGATCACGCCCACGCGGCTGGACAAGGGTGCCGACGGGATCACCGTGTCCTTTGACGATGACAGCACCAACCGCTTTGACGCGGTGATGTTCGCCACCGGCCGCGACCCCTATAGCTGGGGCCTGGGGCTGGAGAACACCGAGGTCAGGACCGGCCCCGACGGTTCGATCCTGGTGGACGAATGGTCGCAGACCAGCGTGCCGTCGGTCTTTGCCGTGGGCGACGTCACGAACCGCGTCAACCTGACGCCGGTGGCCATCCGCGAAGGCCACAGCTTTGCCGACACGGTCTTTGGCAACAAGCCCCGCACCGTCGATCACAGCATCGTTGCCAGCGCCGTCTATCTGCGCCCCCATGAACTGGGCAGCGTCGGCCTGACCGAGGAAGAGGCCGTGCTGCACGGTCCGGTGGATGTCTATTCGACCGTGTTCCGGCCCATGCGGTCGATGTTCGCGGGCAGCGACGCGCGGATGATGATGAAGCTGCTGGTCGATCCCGAAACCGACAAGGTGCTGGGATGTCACATCTTCGGCCCCGAGGCCGGCGAGATGATCCAGCTGGCGGCGATCCCCATCGGCATGGGGGCGACCAAGGCGCAGTTCGACGCGACCATCGCCGTGCACCCCACCGCCGCCGAGGAACTGGTGACGATGCGCCAGCCCTCGCGGCGTCATGACGGCGTGCCGGACTGACATTCGCGTGGGGCGCGGCCCTCTGCCGCAGTGGCGGGGGGCTGCAAGGGTTGACATTTGCCCTGCGCGCCCCAGTTTTCAACTAGCGGAATTTACAACGAAAGAAGGTCGATCGGATGGCTAATCAGGGCCCCTGGGGCGGAGGCGGCGGAGGAAACGGCGGCGGTGATGACGAGGATCGCGGCAAGCGGCCTTCCAACCGGCCATGGGGCGACAAGCAGCCCCCCAACGGGCCGCGTCGTCCCGGTCAGGGCGAACCGCAGCGCCCCGAGATCGACGAGCTGATGAAGAAGGGTCAGGAACGCCTGCGCGTCCTGATGGGCGGTCGCGGGACGGGCGGCGGCACCGGAAATGGCGGCGGGCGCGGTCCCTCGGGGCCGAACTTCGGCCTGAACCGCAGCACGCTGGCCGTCGCGGGCCTTGCGGCCGTGGCACTCTGGGCATTCTCCAGCTTCTACCGGGTGCAGACCAACGAACAGAGCGTCGAGTTTTTGTTCGGTCGCGCCGTCGCGGTCGGCACCGAGGGTCTGAACTTTGCCCCTTGGCCCTTCGTCACCGCCGAGGTCGTGGCTGTCACCAACGAACGCACCACGGAAATCGGCACCGGCCGTGCCGGGCCCATGGACAGCGGTCTGATGCTGACCCGCGACCAGAACATCGTGGACATGGAATACCAGGTCGTCTGGAACATCCGCGACCCCGAGATGTACTTGTTCAACCTGGCAGATCCTGCAGACACGATCCGCGCCGTGGCCGAAGCCGCCATGCGCGACATCATCGCCCGCAGCGAGCTGGCGCCGATCCTGAACCGTGATCGCGGTTCCATCGCCACCGACCTGCGCGAGGCCGTGCAGTCAACGCTGGACGAATACCAGTCGGGCATCAACGTCATCCGCGTCAACCTGGACCGTGCCGACCCCCCCGAGGAGGTGATCGACGCCTTCCGCGAGGTTCAGGCGGCCCAGCAGGAACGCGACCGCCTGGAGAAGGAAGCCGACGCCTACGCCAACCGCGTTCTGGCGCAGGCCCGCGGTGACGCGGCGCAGACCCTGGAGCAGGCCGAAGGCTATCGCGCCCAAGCTGTCAACAACGCCTCGGGTGAGGCCGCGCGCTTCAATTCGATCTATGAGGAATATGTGAACGCCCCCGAAGTCACCCGTCGCCGGATGTATCTGGAAACGATGGAAGATGTCTTTGGCGGCTTGAACAAGATCATCATCGGCGAAGGCCTGAACGAAGGGTCCGGACAGGGCGTCGTGCCCTATCTGCCGCTGGATCAGCTGCGACCCAATAACACCGGAGGGACGAACTGATGGCATCCGCGAAGAAAACTCTCTCGGTTCTGGCCATCCCGGCGCTGGTCGTGGTGGCGGTCGTGGCCGCATCGTCGCTGTTCATCGTGGATGAACGCGAAAAGGCGCTGGTCCTGCGTCTGGGCCGGGTGGTCGACGTGCAGGAAACGCCGGGTCTGGGGTTCAAGCTGCCCTTCATCGACAATGTCGTGAAATATGACGGGCGCATTCTGGGCCTGCCGACCAGCCCGCTGGAGGTCACGCCGTTGGATGACCGCCGCCTGGTGGTCGACGCCTTCGCGCGCTGGCGCATCACCGATCCGGTGCGCTTCCGTCAGGCCGTCGGTGCCGCCGGCGTGCAGGCCGCCCAGCAGCGGCTGCAGCCGATCGTGGTCGATGCCATTCGTGGCATTCTGGGGACCGTGCCCTCGACCACGGTGCTGTCGAATGACCGCACGACGCTGATGAACCAGATCCGCGACGAGGCCCGCAGCAATTCGGGCGGTCTTGGGGTGGAGATCATCGATGTCCGCCTGACCCGGACCGACCTGCCCGAGCAGAACCTGAATGCCACCTATGGCCGGATGCGGGCCGAGCGTCAGCGCGAGGCCGCAGACGAGATCGCCCGCGGTGGCGAGGCTGCTCAGCGTGTCCGCGCCGCCGCCGACCGGACCGTGGTCGAGTTGACGTCCGAGGCCAGCCGCCGCGCCGAGATCGTCCGAGGCGAGGCCGATGCGCAGCGCAACGCGATCTATGCCGACGCCTATGGCCGCGACCCGGAATTCTTTGCCTTCACCCGGTCGCTGACCTCGTATCAGCGGGCGCTTGGCGGGGAAAACAGCTCGATGGTGATCCAGCCGGACAGCGAATTCTTCACCTATCTGTCCGATGACGGCGGCGACAGCGCCAATCCTGCATCGACCCCCGTGCCGCCAGGCAATTCGGCGCAGAACGTCACCGCGCCCCGGCCCGAAGCCGATGCCGAAGACGAGGATCTGGTCACCCCCGAGGTCACCGACCGCGAGGGCAACCGGCTGGGCGAAGCCGCGGGCGTGCGGCTTACCCCCGTTCCGGAAAGCCTGGCGACCCCGCCGCAGCAGCAATCCGAGATCGTGGCGCCAGGGGCGACGATCCAGGACGCGCCTGCCGATGAAGGCGAAACCCAACCCACCCCGGAGGAGGCTCCGGCCGCCGAACCTGCTCCCGACGCCACCCCCGAGGCTGATCCGCAGGAAACGACCCCGGCGAATTGATGGAAGCAGAAGCGGGCGGGGGGAAACCTTCGCCCGTTTCCGCAATATAAATCACGATCAGTTCACAAGTCGCGAGCGTGGTTTATTTGCAACTCTCCATGGATTTGCGTTCAACTTCTGCCGCAGCTTCGCGGTCACGCGCTGCCCTGCTGCTTTCGAAACATGAGGACGTTCAGCATGAAATCGCTATTTCCGCGCCATCTGATGACCGCATCGGCGCTGGCCCTTGCCGTGGGCCTTGGTTACGCAGGCGCCCAGCAGACCGAACCTGCGAATGACGACGTGTCGCCCCAAGTCAGCCAGCAGGCGCAGGATGCGGCTGAAAAGAACCAGCCCCTTGGCATGGATGCCACCCAAGCTGACACCGCGCAGGTCATGCCGGGCAGCTTTGCTGACCTGACCGAACAGGTGTCGCCGGCGGTGGTGAACATCACCACCACCTCGGTCGTCTCGCAGCCGACCGGCGGCGGGCCGGCTTTCCCCGAGGGCAGTCCGTTTTCCGACCTGTTCCGCGAATTCGGATTTCCGGGGATGCCGGGCGGACCCGAGGGCGGACCTTCGCCGCGCGCGCCGCAGCGCTCGAACGCCTTGGGGTCAGGGTTCGTGATTTCGGCCGACGGCTATATCGTGACGAACAACCATGTCATCGACGGCGCCGATCAGATCGAGATCGAGTTCTATTCGGGTGAAACCCTGCCTGCCGAGGTCGTGGGCACTGACCCCAACACCGACGTGGCGCTGCTGAAGGTCGAAAGCGACAAGGCCATTCCCTTCGTGGGCTTCGGAAACAGCGACGATGCACGCGTGGGGGACTGGGTCCTGGCGCTTGGCAACCCCCTGGGGCAGGGCTTCTCGGCCAGTTCGGGGATCGTGTCGGCGCGCAATCGCGAATTGTCGGGCACCTATGACGACTATCTTCAGACCGACGCCGCCATCAACCGCGGCAACTCGGGCGGGCCGTTGTTCAACCTGAAGGGCGAAGTGATCGGCGTGAACACCGCCATCCTGTCGCCCAATGGCGGCTCGATTGGGATCGGTTTCTCGATGGCGTCGAACGTGGTGTCGCAGGTCGTCGATCAGTTGCGCGAATTCGGTGAAACCCGCCGCGGCTGGCTGGGCGTCATGATCCAGGACGTCACCCCCGAAATGGCCGAGGCGATGAACCTGGACGCCGAGGGCGGCGCGATGATCACCGACGTGCCCGAAGGCCCCGCCCGTGATGCGGGCCTAGAGACCGGTGATGTCATCGTTGCCTTCGACGGCCAGCCCGTCGAGGATACGCGCGGTCTGGTACGCCGCGTCGCCGAAGCCCCCTCGGGCGATACCGTACAGGTCGAGGTCGTCCGCGAGGGCGAGAGCCAGACCATCGACGTGACCTTGGGACGTCGGGAAACCGCGCAAGGCGAAAGCGGCGGCGGCACGGCCACCGAAGAACCGACCGAAACCGACCTGCTGGGCATGTCCCTGACCCCTCTGACGCCCGAAATGGCACAGGAATTGGGCGTGTCGCGCGACACCAAGGGCGTGGCCATCACCGACGTCGATCCCGAAGGCGCTGCCGCCGACAAGGGTCTGGCACCGGGCGATGTCATCACCGACGTGAATCAGCAGAAGGTCACCACCATCAAGGAACTGCAGGACCGCGTCGCCGAGGCCCGCGATGCGGGCCGCAAGTCGGTCCTGATGCTGATCCGCCGCGGGGGCGAGCCGCTGTTCGTGGCACTGACCTTGGCCGAAGAGGAAGAACCGGCCGAATGATCGCGGTCCGATGACAAGACAAGGGGGCGGTCCTTCGGGGCTGCCCCTTTTCAAATCATCGCCGAGCGACTAATTCGGCCGGGGAAACAAGGGAACAAGCGACATGGCGAAGATTACCTATATCGAACATAACGGCACCCGCCACGACGTCGAGGTCCGCCCCGGCATGACCGTGATGGAGGGCGCGCGCGACAATGGCGTTCCGGGCATCGATGCCGATTGCGGCGGCGCCTGCGCCTGTTCGACCTGCCATGTCTATGTCGATCCCGCATGGCTGGACAAGCTGCCCCCCCGCGACCCGATGGAGGAGGACATGCTGGATTTTGCCTATCAGCCCGATCCCGCCCGTTCGCGTCTGACCTGCCAGATCAAGGTCACCGAGGATCTGGACGGGCTGGTCGTCCAGCTGCCCGAACGTCAGATCTGATTTCAGCGCCAGCCTTAAACATGATGCCGCGCCGCCCGGAGACGGGGGCGCGGTTTTTCCATGTCCGAAGGTGGTGCGGGCGGGGCACATGCAGCTGGAAAAATATTCCGCGATTATAGCATCGCCGGTTGTGCCCGCCGGATCGCCCCGCTAAGGCCAGCCCCGGACGGATGGCGCATCTTTCATGCGCGACAGGAGGGTGATTTGAAGGTTCTGGCACGGTTTTCACAGTTTGTCGGCAATACATTTGCGCTTTGGGTTCTGCTTTTCGCCGTGCTGGGGTTCGTGATGCCCGAAACCTTCCGGCAGTTGACGCCGTGGATCGTGCCGCTGCTGGGGATCATCATGTTCGGGATGGGCCTGACCATTTCGGGCCGCGATTTCGCCGAAGTCTTTCGCCGCCCCGTCGATGTGGGCATCGGGGTGGTGTCGCAATTCCTGATCATGCCGCTGCTGGCGGTGATCCTAACGCGCATCATCCCGATGTCGCCCGAGGTCGCGGCGGGCGTCATCCTGGTCGGCTGCTGCCCGGGCGGAACATCGTCGAACGTGATGACCTATCTGGCCAAGGGCGACACGGCATTGTCGGTCGCCTGCACCAGCGTCACCACGCTGCTGGCGCCCATCGTGACGCCGTTCCTGATGCTGATGCTGGCCAGTGAATACTTGCCGGTGGATGCCTGGGCGATGTTCGTGTCGATCCTGAAGCTGGTGCTGCTGCCGCTGGCGCTTGGCTTTCTGGCCCAGAAGCTTGTGCCGGGGCCGGTGCGCGCGGCCATTCCGGCGCTGCCCCTGGTCAGCGTCACGGGGATCGTGCTGATCGTGGCGGCGGTCGTGGGGGCCTCGAAGGGGGCCATCGCGGAATCGGGGCTGATGATTTTGGCGGTCGTCGTGCTGCATAACGGCCTGGGCTATGCGATCGGGTTTCTGGCCGCCCGCGCGGCGGGGCTGAGCCTGGCGCGCCGCAAGGCCATCTCGATCGAGGTCGGCATGCAGAATTCCGGCCTGGCGGCGGCGTTGGCGACGGCCTATTTCTCACCCGTGGCCGCGGTTCCGGCGGCGATCTTCAGCGTCTGGCACAATATCTCGGGCGCCATCGTCGCCAGCGTCTTGGCACGGATGAAATAACCCAGCCCTAGCAGGCGGCGCTGTGTCCCTGACGGTGGATGGGTTCCTGCGCCGCGATGGCCTGTGCGCCCAAGGCGCAGTCGAAGACGATATCGCTGCCCAGACCGAAAATGCGCGTCTGGGGTCGATAGGCTTGGGACAGGGTCTGGACCTCGGTCCGGGTGGTCAGTCCCTGCGGTCCCGACCCGATGATCAGCGGCGCGACCGAGACCTGCAGCAGGTCCAGCAGCCCGGCCTCCAGAAAGCCGGTGATGGTCAACCCGCCGCCTTCGATCAGCAGATGCCCGATCCCCATCCCGCGCAGTCCTTCAAGGATCTGTCGGGGGTCCAGCCGGCCGTCAGCGGTGGTCAAACGCAGCACCTCGACCCCGGCGGGACGGGGGCGGTCGACGGCCTGCACGATGATCCGCCGCGCGCCGCAATTCGTCAGCACCGGCGCATCGTCGGGCAGGCGGCCCCGGGGGTCGATGACGATGCGGGCCGGGTTGCTGCCGTCGCACAGGCGCACCGTCAGGCGGGGATTGTCATGCAGGGCTGTGCGAACGCCGATGACCACCCCGTCCACCAGCGCGCGCAGCCGATGCAGATGCGCCAGCCCGTCGGGGCCTGACACGTCGCGCGCATCCCCGCTGGCCGTGGCGATGCGCCCGTCCAGCGACTGCCCCACCTGCGCGACGGTGATGGGCCCCAGATCGCGGCGGGCGATGGGACCATAGACCTGCAGCGCCGCGCGTTCGGGGGCGGAAAACCTGCCGCAGCAGGCGCAGGATGCGCCATCGCGGATCGCCAGAAGCCGGTCCCAGACACGGCGTGAAACCTCGATGGCCTCCATGGTCAGTCCTTCCTGTCCTGTGACGGCAATGCCAGCAGATCCTGATGGCCGATGGTGCAAAGACCGCCTTGGGCGATGCGGTCGCGCGCCCAGTCATTGGCCCGTTCCATGCCCTGTTCGCCAGCGGCCCCTGCGATGCCTAGGACCAGCTGTTCATGCATGCGTGCGTGTTCCGCGCCGATCTTCCACGGGCTGTCGGCAATGGTGGTATCAAAGCCGGCCTCGGCGAAGGCGGACCGGGCAAAGCTGCCCGCATCCGGACCAAGCGCCGGACCCAGGCCCTTGTCGCCGCGCTGGTGGCGGTTGAAAGCCGCGCGCGCCTCGGCATCGCCCGGCAGGGTCGGGTCCCAATTCATTACGCCATCATAGGACAGCGCCGCATAAAAGCCGATGCCCCGGTCGGCCAACAGTCGCGCCAGGTCGCGGACCCACGCCGCAGGCATCAGGTCCAGCAGCGCGGACGCCGTCACCAGCGTCACCCCGTCAAGGGGCAGGGCCGACAGCTGGCCCAGATCCAGCACATGGGTCCGGGCATCCCGGACCTGGTCGCGGGCGATCGCCAGAAGGGCCGGGTCATTGTCGACCAAGTGCCACTGCGCCCCCGCCGGGATGTGACCGGACATGGCCCGCAGGGTCGATCCCGTGCCGCATCCCAGATCCATGATGACGGGACGCGGCCCCGCCGCCCGCACTGCGCGCTGCGTCAGCGCATCGTCGCGGGCCTGCCGGTCAACGGGTTCACGAAGCGACAGCCATTCCGGCGAAAAGCCCATATCAGATGTCCTGTTCGAACCAGGCGCGCGCGACATGGCTTTCATGCAGGGTCACGCGCAGGCGCTTGACGGGATGCTTGCCCAGACGACCGCTGCGGGCGGCTTCGGCAAGGCTGTCGAAGATCTGCTGGCAGAGAAATTCGGTGGTCGTGAACTTGC
Source organism: Paracoccus sediminilitoris (assembly GCF_003259195.1). Taxonomy (GTDB): domain Bacteria; phylum Pseudomonadota; class Alphaproteobacteria; order Rhodobacterales; family Rhodobacteraceae; genus Paracoccus; species Paracoccus sediminilitoris. The sequence goes on along the minus strand of NZ_QJPK01000001.1, from coordinate 351,428 downwards.
CCTTGAAGGCCGGAACCTCGTCCAAGTTCTGATAACGCAGGGGGGACAGGGCTTGGGCCAGGGCCTCGGTGGCAAGGCCCATGTCCACGACCAGACCTTCGTCGTCCAGGGTTTCGGCAAAGAAGCCGGCATCGACGGTGAAGGTCGCGCCATGCATACCCTGCGCCGGACCGAAGGTCGGCGAGGGCAGCGAATGGGCGATCATGATGTGGTCTCGGACTTCGACGGCGAACATGGGTGCTCCTGTAGGGGTCAATAGGTGATGCGGTGACAGAGGGTGGCCGGATCGGCCAAGATGTCGGGATAGGTGTCGGCGATCCGCTCGAACGGGGTTTCCCCCGAGATCAGGTGGTCAAGACGGTCGTCCGCCAGCAGATCCAGCGCCTTTCTCAGCCGGCGGCGCAGCGTCCAGCGCGGCGCGCGTTCGGGCGGAACGGATCCGACCTGGGAACTGACGATGCGCAGGCGCCTGCTGTGGAACGCGCCCCCCAGGGGCAGTGCGATCTGGGCCGCGCCATGCCAGCTGGCCTCGATGATGGTGGCCTGCGGGGCGGCAAGCGACAGCGCCTGGACCAGGCCCGCCTGACTGGCGCTGGTATGGATGACGACGTCCTGATCGGCCTGGGCTTCGTCGGGCGTGGCAAAGATGCCGCCCATGCAGGCGGCGATCCCTGCGCGAGCGGTCTGGGTGTCGATCACGGTGACCTCGGCCCCCGGCAGGCGCGAGGCCAGATGCGCCACCAGCAGGCCGACGAGCCCGGCCCCGATGACGGTGATCCGGTCGCCTGCGCCCGCGCCGCTGTCCCACAGGATGTTCAGCGCGGTTTCCATGTTGGCTGCCAGAACCGCCCGTTCCGGGGGCAGGCCGTCGGGCAGGGGGATCAGCGCATCGTCGGGCAGGCGGAACTGGTCCTGATGAGGGTAGAGCGCAAAGACCGCCCGCCCCGCATACGCACCTTCGGTCGCCTGGCCGACGGCGGAATATCCGTATTTGACCGGAAAGGGGAAATCGCCCTGCTGGAACGGCGCGCGCATGCGGTCATGTTCGCTGTCGGGAATGGTGCCCGATAGAACCAGCTTTTCGGTCCCGCGGCTGATGCCGGTGAACAGCGTCGTGACCAGCGATCCCTCGCCCATGTCGGCGGGGCAGATCTGGGCGCGGTCGGGGGCGGTGATCCACAATCCGATTGCGCCGCTCACATCATATGTCCCGATTTGCTGGCCTTGATGTCCAGATAGCGGGAATTTTCCGGGCCGCGGCCCACCATCAGGGGCACGCGTTCGACGACCTTGATGCCGTCGCTGGTCAGGCGGGCGATCTTGGCGGGATTGTTGGTCATCAGCCGCACCTGATCGATACCCATCTGGCGCAGCAGGCTAGCGCCAATGCGAAAATCGCGTTCGTCATCGGCAAATCCCAGGTGGTGGTTGGCCTCGACCGTGTCCAGGCCCTGATCCTGCAGACCGTAGGCGCGCATCTTGTTGGCCAGCCCGATGCCGCGTCCCTCCTGGTTCAGATAAAGCAGAACGCCGCTACCGGCTGCGTTCATCGCGGCCAGGGCCGCCTGCAGTTGCGGCCCGCAATCGCATTTCAGGCTGCCCAGCACGTCGCCAGTGAAACAGGCCGAATGCAGGCGCACCAGAACGGGCTGGTTGGGGTCGGGCGTGCCGACCTGAATGGCGTAATGCTCTGCTCCACCATCAGGTGCACGAAAGACATGCAACCGGCCCGCCGACGCCGCAGCCATAGGCACCCGGGCGTCCGAAACGGGATGCATGTCGCGCGCCGCGTCCAACTGGGCAATCACGTCGGCGGCGGGCAGGCTGCCGAAACCGTGGCGCGCCGCGTTCTGGGTTACCCAAGACCCCGTGACGACCAAAGCAGCCGGGACCAGTTCGGCCCGCTTGACCAGCCTGATAGCCGCGTGATGTATGTCACCCGCCACCTGTGCAGCGCTTTCTGGGGCGGGCTGGGTCCACGGGTGGCGCGGATCGGCGGCAGCCTTCAGCAAATCCAGATCGGCTTTCGGGGGTATTTGGATGACCGAAACCTCGGGTGTGGTATCCTGGACGCCAAGGGCCGCGGCGCGATAGGCGGTCAGCACCAATTGGCACTGCCCGGACAGGGCAGCAAAACGCGCGGGGCTGAGAGTTTCGACCGGTAGGATCATCGCGTGATCGCCACCTTGCGTCAGGATCGCAGGAAGCCCCAGCCGAAGGTCCGAGACGACCCGCGCAACGCGTTCCGACAGGTCGGGTGCCAGCGGGTCGGGGGTTTGCGCAGCCGTATCTGCGAAGGTGAACGGAGCATAGGCGCGCATGATCTACCGTCATCAATGTTACGTGGTCACGAAAAAGCGAACGTCCCGGATCGTGCCAAGTTCCCGCGCCGTCATTCCATGTGGCGGTTTGTCGCGACGGCGCCGCCTTCTAGGACCCGTCGCGCAACAGCTTGGCAAAGCGATCGAAATGCGGCGTCCGCGCGGTGATGACGGTGCCGGTCCGTTCGGGGGCCTCGCCCGGCAACCATCCCTCGACCTGGCAGGCGGCAGCGCGCAGCAGGACAAGACCTGCCGCGATGTCCCAGGGGCGCAGGGTGCGTTCCCAGAAGCCGTCCAACCGTCCTGCTGCGACATAGGCCAGATCCAGCGCTGCCGCGCCCATCCGCCGCACTCCGGCCGAATGGGGCAGCACCCGGCACAGATCCTGCGCATGGTCGGGGATATGGGGCATGTCGCCAAAGGGCAGGCCGGTGCCGAACAGGCAGTTGTGGAATGCGGGCACGGGCGGCTGCGTGACGGGCTGACCGTTCAGCAGAAAGGGGCCGCCCGCGATGGCGCTGAAGGTCTGGGACCGGCAGGCGTCGTGGACCACGCCCAAGACCAGCTTGCCGTCCTGTTCCAGCGCGACCGAAACCGCCCATTGGTCGATCCCGCGCAGAAAATTCGTGGTACCGTCCAAAGGATCGACGATCCAGCGGCGGCTGCCCTGGATCTGGTCCGTCTCCTCGCCCAGCCAGCCGTCGCCGGGCTGGATCAGGTGGTCGCGCAGCAGCGCCTCGGCGCCGTGATCGGCCTGCGAGACGAAATCACCGGGGCGCTTTTCGTCGATCGTCAGGCTGCCGCGGTCATGCCAATGCCGCAACAACAGGTCTCCGGCCTGTCTTGCGGCAAGGGTGGCGGTGTTCAGGTCGGTTTCCAGGGTCACGCAGGGGGCCTTTCGGTCGGGACAGGGTGGCAACGTCGCGGGGCCATGGTGGTTTCAGGGTCTTTCGGCAATCATGCGCAAAACCACGGCCAGAGACGTGGCCATGTGGTCGCGCATCAGGCCGGCGGCGCGGTCGCCATCCTGCGCCATGATGGCCTGCAGAATGGCGCGGTGTTCGCGGCGCGAGCTTTCCATCCGGCGGGCGCTGGTCTGGAACTGGGCGTTGCGCCACGGCAGGCTGCGGCGGTTCAGGTCGTCCAGCATCCCCGCCAGCACCCGGTTGCCCGCGCCATGACGCAGGGCGTCGTGGAACTGCGCGTTCAGCACCGCATAGCCGGCATGGTCGCCGCTGTCCTGATCGATGATGCGGGCCAGTTCGGCGCGGGCGATGGCGGTCATGCGCTGCGCGGCCAGACCGGCGCACAGGGCCTCGATCTCTCCCAGGGCCTCGAAAAGATCGCGCAGCGCCTCGGGTGTCATCTGCCGCACGACAAAGGCGCGGCGGGGGCCACGTTCGACCAGCCCTTCGGCGGCCAGACGCTGCAGCGCCTCGCGCACCGGCGTGCGCGACAGGGAAAATCGGCCCGCCAGGACGGTTTCGCCCAAGGGGTCGCCGGGGCGCAGCTGTCCGGCGACGATCTGCGCGGACAGCGCGGCATGGATCTGGTCGGCGGATCGTTTGGCGGTCATGGCGACTTCCGTTGATTGTATTCCTGGCCATAAGATATGTATACAAGTGACAAGCGCAATGCCATGAGGTTCCAGATGCACGGTTTCGATTTCCTTTCGGGGCGCAGGCCCTCGACCTATGCGGGCAAGGCGATGGTGGCGACCTCGCATCCGCTGGCGACGGCTGCGGGACTGGCGGTGCTGTCGCGGGGCGGAAATGCCGTCGATGCCGCGATCGCCGCCAGCGCCGTGCAGGCCGTGGTCGATCCGCTGATGACCGGCATCGGGGGCGATTGCTTTGCGCTTTATGCGCCTGCGCGTGGCAAGGTCATGGCGCTGAACGGATCGGGCCGTGCCCCCGCCGCCGCCACGATCGACGCGCTGAAGGATGCGGGTCTGACCGATCACATCCCCCAGGACAGCGCGCATGCGGTCACCATCCCCGGTGCCATCGCCGCCTGGTGCCGCCTGCATGCCGATCACGGGTCGCTGCCGCTGGCGCAGCTGTTCGCGCCGGCCATCGATCATGCCCGCAACGGTTACCCGGTGACGCCGCGCGTGGCCCAGGACTGGGCCGAGGCCGCCGCGCAGGTGGCGGGTGACGACCATGCGGCGGCGCTGTTCCTGCCGGATGGCAAGCCCCCCATTGCCGGGTCTCGCCATGCCCAGCCTCTCCTGGCCGACCGGTTGAAGGAGATCGCCGCCCATGGCGCACGCGCCTTCTATCAGGGGCCGACGGCTGCGCGGATGGTGGCGCATCTGCGCAGCCTTGGCGGATTGCACAGCGAACAGGATTTCGCCGATGCCACGGATGGGGCGGAATGGGTCGAACCGGTCAGCGCTTCCTATCGCGGGTTCGAGGTCCACGAATGCCCACCGAACGGGCAGGGGCTGGCGGCCCTGCTGATCCTGAAGATCATCGAGGGTTTCGACATCGCCGCCATGTCCCCCGCCGACCGCATCCACCTGCAGGCCGAGGCGACCAAGCTGGCCTATCACCACCGCGACGCATTGCTGGGCGACCCGGACCATTGCGCGGGGCTGGCCGAAACCCTGCTGTCGGAACCCGCCATCGCGGCGCTGCGGGCGCGTATCGACATGACCCGCGCCATGCCGCCCGCCCTGTGGGACGAACCCGAACACAAGGACACCATCTATCTCTGCGTGGTGGATGAACAGGGGAACGCCATCTCGTTCATCAATTCCATCTTCCACGGTTTCGGATCGACCCGGCTGGATCCCTCGACGGGGGTGCTGTTCCAAAGCCGCGGCGCGTCTTTCCGCCTGATCCCCGGCCATCCGAACGCCATCGCGCCGGGCAAGCGGCCCATGCACACGATCATTCCCGGTATGGTCACCCAAGGCGGCCGCGCAGTGATGCCCTTCGGCGTGATGGGCGGGCAATATCAGGCGACGGGGCACGCAGCCTTTCTGTCGGCGGTGATCGACCGCGGGCTGGACCTGCAGGCGGCCATGGACGAACCACGCAGCTTTGCGACCGAAGGCCGGCTGAATGTCGAACCGACGCTGCCGCAGGCGGTGCGCGACGACCTGACGGCGCGGGGCCATGCGATCAATGTGCTGACATCGCCCATGGGCGGGGCGCAGGCGATCCGCATCCATGCCGATACCGGCCTGCTGGAGGGTGGGTCCGACAGCCGCAAGGACGGCATGGCCCTGGGATACTGAGGACAGGAGATCACCGTATGACACGATTTCTGAAACGGATCGGCATCGACAGCTATATGCTGATGCTGCTGGGCACCGTCTTCCTGGGGCTGCTGCTGCCCGCCCAAGGCATCGCGGCGGAGGCGCTGTCGCAGGTCACCTATTGGGCGGTGGCGCTGCTGTTCTTCCTCTATGGCGCCAAGCTGGACCCGTCATCGGTCAAGGCGGGGATGCTGAACTGGCGGCTGCAGGGGCTGACATTCCTTGCGACCTATTTGATGTTCCCGTTGACCGGGCTGCTGATGGCGGCGATCTTCGGCGATCTGCTGGGACCGCAGGTGACGATGGGGCTGCTGTTCCTGTCGGTGCTGCCTTCGACGGTGCAATCCTCGATCGCCTTTGTCAGCATGGCGGGGGGCAACGTGCCGGCGGCCATCTGCGCGGCCTCGCTGTCGAACCTGATCGGCGTGGTGCTGACCCCCACGCTGGTGGCGCTGGTGCTGCATGCCGGGGACGGGGGTGTCAGCCTGGACGCCGTCCTGCGCATCGGCAGCCAGATCCTGCTGCCCTTTGTGGCGGGGCAGGTCCTGCGCCCTTGGGTCGGCGGCTTCGTCAAGTCGCGCAAGACGCTGACGCTGATCGTGGACCGTGGGGCGATCCTGCTGATCGTCTATTCGGCCTTCAGCGCGGGGACGGTGTCGGGGCTCTGGGCGTCGATCCCCCCTGCGGCGTTGCTGGCGCTGGTGGCGGTCATGCTGGTCTTTCTGGCCATCATCTTTGGGGTGATGGTCGGGGCCGGGCGCGCCTTCCGTCTGCCAAGGGAGGATCGCGCCGTCCTGTTCTTCTGCGGATCGACCAAAAGCCTGGCGTCTGGGCTGCCCATCGCGGCGGCGCTCTTCCCGCCCGAAACGGTGGGCGCGACCGTGTTGCCGGTGCTGGTCTATCACATGTCGCAGCTGCTGGTCTGCGCGATGATCGCCCAGCACAGCGCGCGCCGGAACCAGGAGCAGGCGCTGGTGGCCTGACCGCCGCGCAACCCGGCCATTCGCGATTTGCATGACGTGCAATTTTTTTCAGGGCGCGGGTGTTGACCGGGTGGGGCAATCTACTTAGCTGGCTAATCAACCAGCGACAGGAGATCCCGTGCCCCGCCCCGAAGAAGACCAGACCCATCAGATCTTGGACGTGATCCTGCACCTGATGCGCGACATGCGCCGGTCCTATGACCGGCGGGCGCGGGGCATGGGGCTGACGCTGTCGCGCGCCCGGGTCCTGACGACGCTGGCCCGCAACGAAGGCATCACCCAGACCGAATTGGCCGCCGATCTGGCCATCGAATCCCCCACGCTCAAGCGTCAGATCGACGCGCTGGTGGCGGACGGTTTCATCCTGCGCGCACCCTTGGAAGGGGACGGTCGCAAGAACGCGCTGTTTCTGACCGATCGCGGTCGCGACGCCGAGATCGTCGAGTTCACCATGCGCCTGCGCCGCGAGATCCTGAAGGGCATTCCCGACAGGGATCTGGATCAGGCAACCGGCGTTCTGCACCAGATCACCCGGAACATTCAGGATCTGGACCGGACATGAGCAACCAGCCAGCCTCCGATCAGCCAGCCTCCGACCAGCCGACCTTTGCCCAGCCAGGCGCCTACCGGTCCGACCCCCGGCCCGACGCGCAGGTGGATACCGCGCCCGCACAACCTGCGGCCCAGCCCGCCGGTCATCCGCCGCTGCCGTTCCGCTGGGCCGTGGCCTATATGCTGGCGGCGGCGGTCATCGCGCTGTCGCAAGGGTTGCAGCAGGGTTTTGTCGTGACGAACCTGGGACCCCTTGCGGGCGACCTGGGGGTGACGACGGCGACATCGGCCTGGCTCTATATCGCCTATACCATCCCGCGGGCGGCGCTGCCGGTGCTGCTGATCAAGGTGCGCACTCAATACGGGCTGCGCCGTTTCGCGGAACTGGGGATTGTCGTCTATGTGATCGTGGCGTTCGCCTCGGTCTGGATCACCGATTTTCGCTCGGCGCTGGTGGTGCAGGTGCTGTCGGGGGCGGCGGCCGCGCCGCTCTCCACCTTGGGCTTCCTTTACATGCTCGAGGCGCTGGCCCCGGAATGGAAGATGCGGCTGGGCCTGCCGATGGCGCTGACGGTGCTGCTGGGCGGCACGACCATCGCGCGCGTCGTTTCGCCGGTGCTGATCGGGGACGGGGGCTTCTTCTGGGTGCACCTGACCGGATTGGGGCTGGCGATGGTGTCGCTGATGCTGGTGTTTTTCCTGCCGCTGCGCCCGATCCCGCGCATGAAGGTAATCGAGCGGATGGATTTCCTCAGCTTCGGGCTGATCACCATCGGTTTTGGCGGGCTGATCGCGGCCTTCGTCATGGGACCGATCTATTACTGGACCGATGCGCCCTGGATCGGCTGGCTGGTCATCATGGGCTTCACCGCGCTTGTCCTGGGCGTCATCACCGAACTGAACCGCAAGGCGCCGCTGCTGGACATCCGCTGGCTGGCATCGCCCGCCATCCTGCACCTGACGGCGACGCTGTTCCTGTTCCGCTTGATCCTGTCCGAACAGGCGGCGGGCGCGCCCAAGATGTTCGCGGTGCTGGGCGTCGCGCCCGACCAGATGACGACGCTGTTCGCCATCATCTTCCTGGCCAGCCTGGTTGGCGCGCTGGCCTGCGTGGCATGGATGCGACCCACCCGCGTGCCGTGGTTCCACCTGATCGCGCTGCTGATCATCGCCTTTGCGTCCTGGCTGGACAGCCAGTCCAGCACCCTGACCCGGCCCATGCAGATGATCGTGTCGCAGGCGCTGGTCAGCTTTGCCAGCATGCTGTTCATCCCGCCCGCAATGCTGTCGGGCCTGCTGATCGCGCTGGCCAAGGGGCCGCAATACCTGCTGTCCTTCGTCATCATCTTCATCTCGTCCCAGACCTTGGGCGGGGTGCTGGGGTCGGGGCTTTTCTCGACTTTCACCACGCATCGTCAGGCCTTTCACATGCAAAGCCTGACCGAACAGCTGACCGCCAGCGATCCGCAGACCATGCAGGCCATCGCAGGCGGCGCGGCATCGCTGGCCGGCCAGATTTCCGATGCCGGCACCCGCGTCGCGCAGGCCACCAGCCAGGTCGTGCAATCGGCATCGGCCGAAGCCTGGGTCCGGGCCTATGACGACGCCTATCTTTTGACCGCCTTCGTGGCGCTGATCGCGGCGGCGATGCTGCTGCTGCATCTGCTGCGCGACCTGATGGCCCGCCGGGCCCAAACCGACATTCCAAGGGCAAGACCATGAAAAAAGAAAACCTTCTGCCGACTGCCATCGCCCTGGTCCTTGGGATCGCGGGTGTCATGCTGCTGCTGTTCGCCTGGCATCTGCCGCCGTTCCAATCCTCGGTGCCCACGACGCAGAACGCCTATCTGCGCGGCAAGGTCACCACGATCGCGCCGCAGGTCTCGGGCTATGTCGCCGCGGTCGAGGTGCAAGATTTCGACACCGTCAAGGCGGGCGACGTGATCGCGCGCATCGACGACCGCATTCCCCGCCAAAAGCTGGCCCAGGCCGAGGCGCAGCTGCAGGCCGCCCATGCCGCGCTGAAGGTGGCCGAACAGACCATCGTGTCATCCGAAGCATCGGCCCGCGCCAACCAGGCCTCGGTCGAGGCAGCGGCTTCGGCCCTGGAAACCGCACGGTCCGAGGCCGATCGGTCGGGGCGGCTGCTGGACCGGGGCGTCACGTCCCAGTCATCAAGCGACCAGGCCGAGCTGGCGCTGCAACAGGCCCTGGCCGCCCAGGCCCAGGCCCAGGCCCAGTTGGACGTCCAGACCGAGACCATCCGATCGGCCAAGGTGGCGCTGGATGCCCGCCGCGCCGACATCACCAGCGCCGAGGCCGCGGTCGAACTGGCCCGCATCGACCTGGAGAACACCATCATCCACGCGCCCACTGACGGGCATCTGGGGCAGGTTTCCGTAAGGGTGGGGCAATACGTCACGCCGGGCACCGCGCTGGTGTCCCATGTCGGCACCGAGCTGTGGGTGATCGCCAATTTCCGCGAGACGAACCTTACCGGCCTGACCGAGGGCGAGACGATCAGCTTTACCGTGGACGCGCTGCAGGACCGCCGCTTTACCGGCAAGGTTCAGTCGTTTTCGCCGGCGACGGCGTCGGAATACAGCCTGCTGTCGGGAACGAACGCGACGGGCAATTTCACCAAGATCGCGCAGCGCCTTCCGGTGCGCCTGTCCATCGACGCGGGCCAGGACGGGGCGGAAAAGCTGCGCCCCGGCATGTCCGTGATCGTGCGCGCCGAGAGGGCCCCCGATCTTTAACTTGCCGGCCAAGGAACCCCAGGCTGTGCGCCACGTTGCCCCTGACCCAGCAAAAGCGGTTCAAGGAGCCCAAACATGGCGCACACACCCGCAGCCAGGATTGCCGTCAACGGCACCTATCACGATTACAATGGCGACCCGCGCCGCACCCTTCTGGATTTCCTGCGCCTTGAACTGGGCATGACGGGAACCAAGAAGGGTTGCGATCACGGCCAATGCGGGGCCTGCACCGTCCACGTCAATGGCCGCCGCGTGAATTCCTGCCTCTCGCTTGCCGTCATGCATGACGGCGACGAGGTGACCACCATCGAAGGCATCGGCATGCCCGACAAGCTGTCGGCATTGCAGAAGGCCTTCGTTGAACATGACGGCTATCAGTGCGGTTATTGCACGCCCGGCCAGATCTGTTCCGCCGCCGCCATGATCGAGGAGCTGAAGGCCGACTGGCCAAGCGCGCTGACGGAAGACGTCGCCTCGAACCCTGTCCCCAGTGACGACGAATTACGCGAACGCATGAGCGGCAACCTGTGCCGCTGTGGCGCATATGATAACATCATCGCCGCCATCAAGGACGCGATGGGAAAAGAGGTGGCATCATGAAGGCCTTTGACTACGCCCGCGCCGCCGATCTGCCCGATGCCGTCGGTTCAGACGCCAAGCTGATCGCCGGGGGCACGAACCTGCTGGACCTGATGAAGCTGGAGGTCGAGACACCCGACGCCCTGCTGGACATCAACCGCATCGGTCTGGACCTGATCGAACCCGAAGGCGACGGGCTGCGCATCGGCGCGTTGGTGACCAATTCCGATTGCGCCTCCGATGCCCGCGTCCGCAAGGACTGGCCGCTTTTGGCCAAGGCGATCCTGGCGGGTGCCAGCCCGCAGCTGCGCAACAAGGCCACCACGGGCGGCAACCTGTGTCAGCGGACCCGTTGCGGTTACTTCATGGACAACCAGTCGCCCTGCAACAAGCGCGAGCCGGGGACGGGCTGTGCCGCCAAGGGCGGTTTCAACCGTATCCACGCCATTCTTGGTGCCTCGGATGCCTGCATCGCCACCTATCCGGGCGACATGGCGGTGGCGCTGTCGGCGCTGGACGCACAGGTCGTGATCGCCGGTCGCGGCGATTCCCGCACCGTCCGCGTCCGCGATTTTCACGTGCTGCCCGGCGATGCCCCGCAGCATGAAAACGTCCTGCAACCCGGCGAGGTCATCACCGGCGTCACCCTGCCTGCGCCCGTCGAAGGCGTGCAGATTTATCGCAAGGTGCGCGACCGTGCCTCCTATGCCTTCGCGCTGATGTCGGTGGCAGCGGTGATCCGCATGGATCAGGGCCGTATCGCCCATGCGCAGCTGGCCTTTGGCAGTCTTGCCCACAAGCCTTGGCACGATCCCCGCATCGAGGAGCTGCTGACCGGCGAGACACCGTCGCCCGCGCTGTTCGACAAGGCCGCCGACCTGCTGCTGGAAAACGCGCAGGGCTATGGCGCCAACGATTTCAAGATCCCTCTGGCGCGCCGCACCCTTGCGGCGGTGCTGGCCGAAGCCACGGGAGTGTGACGGATGTTCGGAACATATGACCGCCCAGATCAGCGCAACATGCTGGACCAGACCCGCCAAGGCGTGATCGGCAAGCCCCTTGATCGCCCCGAGGGCCCCCTGAAGGTCGCGGGCCAGGCCACCTATGCCGCCGAATACCAGCGCCCCAACTGTGCCGAAGGGGTGCTGGTCGGCGCGACCATCAGCCAAGGCCGCGTCACCGCGATCCATCGTGACGAGGTTCTGGCCATGCCGGGCGTGCTCGGCGTCTATGCCGCAGATGCCATGCTGCGCCGTGCTGCCCAGGGCATGGCCGCCGAGGCCCCCAAGCAGGACGTGCAGATCGTCGATTTCCCGATGCAGCCCGTGGCGCTGGTCGTGGCCGAAACCTTTGAACAGGCCACCGCCGCCGCCAAGGCCCTGCGCATTGATTACGAGGAAACCGACGCCGTTCCCTTCAGCCCCGAAGGCCAGGAGACCGAGCCGGGATCCGAGCCGATTGAGAACGGCGACATCGAAGCCACGATGGCGCAGATGGCCCATACGCTGGACGTGACCTATACCACGCCCGGCCATGCCAGCGCCGCGATGGAGCCGCATGCCTCGATCGCGGAATGGGATGGTGACAAGCTGACCTTGTGGGGCAGCTTCCAGATGTTGCGCTATAATATCAAGGAACTGTCTGACAGCCTTGGCGTGGCGTCGCGCAACGTCAAGATCATGTCGCCCTATGTCGGTGGCGGCTTCGGGTCGAAACTGGGCATTTCGCATGACGCCATCGCGGCAGCTGTCGCCGCGCGCGATCTGGGTCGCCCCGTGCGGGTCGTGCTGTCCCGCCAACAGGTCTTCGAGATCATCATGCGCCGTTCGGAAAGCAAGCAGCGCGTACGTCTGGGTGCCGATGCCAAGGGCCGCCTGGAGGCGTTGGGTCACGAAGCCTGGGTCAGCAACCTGCCCGAAGAAAGCTTTGCCGAACCGGTCGTGCAGGCGACGCAGTTTCTCTATGCCGGGGAAAACCGCCGTCTTGCGGTGGAACTTGCCCGTATCTGCCGGGTGACCGCGGGTTCGGTGCGTGCACCGGGGGAGGCCGTGGGCATGCAGGTGCTGGAAGCGGCCATGGACGAACTGGCCTGCCAGATGGATATCGATCCGGTCGAACTGCGCAAGCGCAACATCCCCGCGACCGTGCCGGGCGAGGATACGCCCTATGCCTCGCGCAAGCTGGCCGAGGCGCTGGATGCGGGCGCCAAGGCCTTTGGTTGGGACAAGGGTGCCCGGAAACCCTGCCAGCGCCGCGAAGGCGAATGGTGGATCGGCACGGGTATGGCCTCGGCGGCACGGGTCAACATGATCATGCCGGCGCAGGCACGGGTGACCATGCGCGTCGACGGCTCGGTGCTGGTGCAAAGCGACCAAACCGATATCGGCACCGGCAGCTATGCCATTTTGGGCCAGATCGCGGCCGAGATGCTGGGCCAGCCAATCGACCGCACCACGGTCGAGCTGGGTGACAGCAGCCTGCCCTCGGGTGCGGGGTCGGGCGGCAGCTTTGGCGCGGCCTCGACGGGTTCAGCGGTGTTCCGGGCCTGCGAGGCGATCCGTTCGGTTCTGGCGGGACGTTTGAAATGTCGCCCCGACGACCTGCAGCTGCAGGACGGCAAGGCTTGGGCCGAAGGGATCGAACCGCGCGACGTCACCGATCTGCTGACGGGCGACATCGCCAAGATCGGCCAGATCAAGCCGGGCAAGACCTCGAACAGCCACCAGCAGGCGACCTATGGTGCCTTCTTCGTCGAGGTCGCGGTCAACGCCTTCACCGGCGAAACGCGCCTGCGCCGCATGACCGGTGCCTTTGGCATCGGTCGGGTGCTGAACGAAAAGACCGCGCGGTCGCAATGCCTGGGCGGCATGGTGTGGGGCATCGGCAGCGCCCTGACCGAGGAACTGGCCTTCGACGAACGCGACGGTCATCTGGTCAACCACGACCTGGCCGAATACCACGTCCCCGTCCATCGCGACATTCCCCCGATGGAGGTAATCTTCGTTGAGGAACGCGACCCCGTCGCATCGCCCATCCAGGCCAAGGGCGTCGGCGAACTGGGCATTTGCGGCGCCGCTGGCGCGATCTCGAACGCGATCTACAATGCCTGCGGGGTTCGGTTGCGCAGCTTCCCCATGACACCGGACAAGGTGATGGCGGAACTGCCGGACCCGTTCCAGACGGCGAAATGATCGAAGGGGCGGCGGGGCGAAGGTCCCGCCGCCCTTTTTTCCATCAGCGACGAAGGACCTTTCCCATGAGCCATGATGACCTGCCCCGCATTACCGAATATGATGGACCGGTCGGCGGATGGGGGTCCGCCAAGGGAATGGCTGCCGTCGGGCGCGTGGCCAAGGCAGGTCCCGGCGCGCTGGAAACGCTGGCTCATCAGAACAAGGCCGGCGGGACGATGTGCAGCTCCTGCGCCTGGGGCAAACCCGCCCAGCCCCATGCCGCGGAATTCTGCGAAAACGGCGCAAAGGCGACGCTGTGGGATCTGACCACGGCGCGCTGCGGGCCGGATTTCTTTGCAAGGCACAAGGTGTCGGAATTGGTCGCCTGGTCCGAATACGATCTGGAGCGCGAAGGGCGCCTGACCCATCCGATGCGCTATGACGCCGATCAGGACCGCTATGTCGAGACCACCTGGCAGGAGGCCTGCGAGGCGATCGGCGCGGAACTGCGCCAGCTGGACTCGAAAAAGGTCACCTTCTATGCGTCCGGCAAGGCGGGGTTGGAGGCGTGCTATCTCTATGCGCTGTTCGCGCGATCCTATGGCCACACGAATCTGCCCGACAGTTCCAACATGTGCCACGAGACGACCTCGGTCGGGTTGAAACAAGTGATCGGATCGCCCGTCGGCACTTGCGTGCTGGAGGATTTCGACCATTGCGACATGATCCTGCATGTCGGCCAAAACCCCGGCACCAACAGCCCCCGCATGCTGCACCCCCTGCAAGAGGCCGCCAAGCGTGGCTGCCATATCGTCGCAATGAACCCGCTGCGTGAAAAGGGCCTGCTGGAATTCGCCAATCCGCAAAGCCCGCTTCAGATGACCGTGGGCGCGCCGACCGAAATTGCCGACAGCTATCTTCAGGTGCGCACCGGCGGCGACATCGCCGCGCTGACCGGCATCGCCAAGCATGTGCTGGAACTGGAGGAGACCGAAGGCGGCATTCTGGACCACGACTTCCTGACCCAGCATTGCCACGGTCTGCAGGATTGGATGGACTGGGTCGCGGCGACTGATTGGACCCGGTTGGAAAAGGTCAGCGGCCTGACTCGCAAGCAGATGCAGCATACGGCGGTCTGCTATGCCCGGTCGAAGGCCGTGATTGGCGTCTATGGCATGGGGCTGACCCAGCATGTCCACGGATCGGACGCCATCGGCGCCCTGGTGAACCTGCTGCTGCTGCGCGGCAATATCGGGCGAAAGGGGGCGGGCTGTTCGCCTGTGCGCGGGCATTCGAACGTGCAGGGACAGCGCACTGTCGGCATCACCGAAAAGCCTGAACTGGTGCCGAATGACAGGCTGCGCGACCTGTTCGGCATCGAGCCGCCAAGCGAGGAGGGATGGAACACCACTGCCTTCGTGCGGGCCTTGCTGGAGGGCAGGGCGCAGGGCTTTGTCGGGCTGGGGGGCAATCTGGCCCGCGCCGTGCCCGATCAGGACCGCGTGGCAGAGGCCTGGGGGCGGATGCCGCTGACCGTGCATATCGCCACCCGTCTGAACCGCACCCATCTGATGCCGGGCAAGTCGTCCTGGATCCTGCCCTGTCTGGTCCGTGCCGAGGAGGACATGCAGGACGGCGTCAACCAGCAGGTCACCATCGAGGACAGCTTCAGCCATATCCACGCCTCGATCGGCAAGCGCAGCCCGGCGGCCGAGCATCTGAAATCCGAGGTGGCAATCGTCGCTGCCCTGGCAGAGGCGACGCTGGATGCGAATCCCAAGCTGGCCTGGGCCGACTGGACCGCCGATTACGCCCGCATCCGGTCCCTGATCGAGGCAACCTATCCCGACGACTTCCACAATTTCGAAACCCGCATGACCCAGTCCGGCGGCTTTTACCGCGGCAACCCCGCGCGGGAACGCGACTGGCAGACCGATACCGGACGCGCCAATTTCACCGTGCCGCGCGATCTGGACGCCACGGGTTTGGGTGATGACCCCGACCTGTTCCGCCTGATGACTTTGCGGTCAAACGACCAGTTCAACACCACCATCTATGGCATGTCCGACCGCCTGCGCGGGATCGAGGGCGATCGGATGCTGGTGATGATGTCACCCGAGGACATGCGCGATCGCGGCCTTGAGGCCGAAGAACGCATCACCCTGCGCGGTCCGGATGGTGATGGACGCCAAGTGGCGGGGCTGCGCGTCATTCCCTATGACCTGCCGCGCGGATGCATCGCCGGTTATTTCCCCGAACTGAATCCGCTATCGCCGCTGGACCGCCATGACATGGTGTCCGACACGCCCGCCAGCAAAGGCATTCCCGTGCGGATCGTCGCGGATCAGTCGCCGCCGGGCATCGCCGCCGACTGATACAGGTCTGGGTTCGAAACCACCTTGTGGCACAGGGCCACCAGTGTGGACCGTTCGTCCTGGGTCAGGACACCAAAGATCTCGGCCTGGCGCTTGAGGACCGCGACCCGGATGTCCTCGGACAGGGCGATGCCCTCGAGCGTCGGGAACAGTTGTTTGGCGCGCCCATCATCGGCGGAAGGGCGCTGCACGATCAGGCCGCGCTGTTCCAGTTGGTTTACGGCGCGGCTGACGGTGTTCTGCGGGCGGGGAAAGACCCGCATCACATCCCGCGCCCGCAGCCCCGGCGACAGAGCCACAGCATAGAGCGTCGACCAGCATTGCACCGGCATGTCGTAATGGCGTTCGATATGGCGGTTCGTGACCTGGTTGTTGGCCAGCACGATGTGGCTGATCGACAGCAACTCCCTGAGGTCCGAATTCAGCAGTCGTGCCAGAAGTGGATCGTTGTGCATTTTTACCCCAGTTTCGTCCAAGGATAGGCTTTTTGATTATGCACGTACAATTGCACTTTGCGGCAGGTATGACCCTTGATTGCGCCTGCAAAAGACAGGTTCTGGACGACGGGACAAAACGCGCCACGCCCTGATGCCGTGTTCTGCCGAGAGGCGAAACGGGGAGCCTAGCGTTCCAGGATCAGCGTGTCGCCCTGAAAGCTGATCGTGGTGAAGCGGCGCAGATAGGACATGCCCAGCAGAGAATCCTGCAATTCGCTGTCGATGACTACGGCCGAAATATCGCGCTCGACAGTGTTGCCGATCGCGAAGCTGTCGATGGTCACCGCGGCGGTGCGGACGCGCCCGTTCGCGGTGACAGCCGCGCCGCCAAAACGCAGGCGGTCGGGGTCAAGCCCGATGGCGGCCGCGTCGCGGCGGCTGAGGGCGATATGCGTCGCGCCGGTATCGACGATGAAGTCGAGTGGCGTGCCGTTCAGCACCGCCTGAAGGTGGAAATGGCCGCCCTGGCCGACGGGGATCTCGATCCGGGTGCCTTCGTCCAGCACCTGCTGGCGGGGGGCGGTGGCGGACATGTACCAATCGGCCCCAAGCGCAACGCCGGCAAATATCACCACCCAGACCAGCATCTGGCGCAGGGTGCGTCCGCCCCGTCCCGACAGTTCGAACAGCATCGCCCCGCCGATCACCACCAGCAGCAGGACGTAGAAGGCCAGCCGGGCGATGTCGTCGGGGCTCATCCGAACAATCCCGATCCATGCAGCCCGTCGATGACGAACTGGACCGAGAGCGCCGCCAGCAGCATGCCCAGCAGCCGCGTGACGACCATCGTGCCCGTGCGTCCCAACCCGCGCGCCAAGGGTGTCGCCAGCATGAACAGAACCATCGCGATGGCCAGCACCGACAGCATCACCAGATGGACCATCAGGACATGGGCGACGCCTTCGCCCTGGCCCACCAGCAGGATCATCGAGGCCAAGGCACCGGGCCCCGCCAGCAGCGGCATGGCCAGCGGAAAGACCGAAGGGTCATGCGTGGGATCATGGGCGATCTCCTCCTCGTCGGCCTTGCCTTCGCGTCGTTCGGTGCGTCGTTCGAAAAGCATGTCCAGCGCGGTCAGGAACAGCAGCAGCCCCCCCGCAATGCGGAAGGCCGAGATCGAGATGCCGATGCCCGACAGGATGGCATCGCCCGCCAGCCCGAACAGCGTCAGCAGGATCGCCGCGATGCACAGCGCCCGCAGCCCGATGCGGCGGCGTTGGGCCGCGTCCATGTCCAGCGTCAGCGCGATGAAGATCGGCGCCAGACCGATGGGGTCGATGATCACGAAAAGCGTGACGAAGGCGGTGATGTAAGCGGCCATATCCATGCGCCCTTATCACCCGGCGCGGCACGGCTGCCAAGCGCCGCCGTGGCGCTTGCGTGATGTAACGGTATCGCAACCTGACCCGAAAGGGCTTTGCATTCCTGGCCCATGGGCTTAAATATCGGGCGCGGGTGGCCGGACCACCCTGCATTGGAGTCTGTCATGCTGAACAATATCGGCCTTCCGGGCCTTCTTCTGATCGCGGTCGTCGTGCTGGTCCTGTTCGGACGCGGCAAGATCTCGTCCCTGATGGGTGAGGTCGGCAAGGGCATCACCTCGTTCAAGAAGGGCATCAAGGAAGGCACCGACGAAATCGAATCGGCCGCCGACGAACAGGGGACCGAACGTCCCGTCACGCCCCGCGCCGTTCCGGGCGAAAGCGCACGCGACGTGACGCCCCACACCACGCCGGCAGGGACGACCACGACCCCGAACACCCCCGACCGCAGCTAAGCCCGGAAAGGCGCGTCCCCTATGTTGGACATCGGCTGGACCGAACTGCTGCTGATCGGCGTCGTCGCCCTGATCGTGGTCGGTCCCAAGGATCTGCCGCACCTGTTCCACACGCTGGGGCGCCTGACCGCCCGTGCGCGTGGCATGGCCCGTGAATTCACCTCGGCCATGGAGGATGCGGCAAAGGGGTCCGGACTGGACGAGGCGGCGAATTCGCTGCGCGACGTCAAGAACCTGACCTCGAAGAAATCGCTTGGACTGGACGCATTGGATCGCGCGACCGAAAAGTTCGAAAAATGGGACCCCAAGCGTCCCACCCCCCAGAAAAGCGCGGCCATGGCGCCCGTTCCCGACCCGGCCGCCCCCGCGCCTGCGCCCGACGTCCAAACCGACGTCCAAACCGCCGTCACATCCGACGTCACGCCCGGCGCCGAACCGCAGGCCGCGCCAGCATCCGCGTCCGGGGCGCCGCAGCGCCAGCTGCATGCGGTGCGCCGCTCTGACATGAAAGACGATTGAATTGGCCAGCAAGACCCAACCCGATGACAATCCGGATGACAGCTCGGCCCCGTTGATCGAGCATCTGGCCGAGCTGCGCACCCGGATCATCTGGTCGATGGTCGCCTTCATCGCGGCGATGGTTATCTGCTATACAGTCTGGAACCCCATCTACAACTTCCTGACGCAGCCGATCTGCCACGCGCTTGAAAGCCGCAACCAGGAATGCGGGCTGATCCTGCTGAAGCTGCAGGAAGGCTTCTTCGTGGCGGTGCGGATCTCGTTGTTGGGGGGCTTCGTGCTGGCCTTCCCGATCATCGCCTATCAGATGTGGCGTTTCGTGGCGCCGGGGCTTTACCGCAACGAAAAGGCGGCCTTTCTGCCGTTCCTGGTCGCCTCTCCCGTGATGTTCCTGATCGGGGCGGCCTTTGCGTATTACGTCATCCTGCCGATGGCCTATGACTTCTTCCTGGGCTTCCAGCAGGGGCCGCTGAAGCTGCCCGATGACGGCGCCGCCGTGCCGCCTGGGGTTCCGGCCGACAGCCCCTTGGCGGCGATCGTCTTCCAGGGTTCGGTCGATGAGTACCTGTCGCTGACGACCAAGTTCATCCTGGCCTTCGGTCTCAGCTTCCAGCTTCCGGTCCTGCTGACCCTGATGGGTCGCGCGGGGCTGGTTTCGGCGGCAGGACTGGGTTCGGTGCGCCGCTATGCGGTGCTGGCGATCCTGGTGCTGGCGGCCATCGCAACGCCTCCGGATGTGATTTCGCAGGTGGTGCTGTTCACCGTGGTCTATGGTCTCTACGAGATCTCGATCCAGTTGGTGCGCCGCATCGAGAAGAAGCGCGAGGCTGAATTGCGCGCCCAGGGCCTGTGGGTGGACGACGAGGATGACGCGTGACCCGTCCGCCGCTTGACCGAATCGCGGATGCGCTGGAACGGCTGGCCCCGCCACCCGTTCCCTCGCCCGATTTCACCAAGGCGGATGCCTTTGTCTGGCATACCGATCCCGACCGCCTGCAGCCCGTCCCTGTCGTGGACCGGGTCGATCTGGCCCAGTTGGTCGGCATCGACAGGTCCAAGGCCACGCTTCTGGCCAACACCCTGCAATTCGCACGCGGATATGGCGCGAACAACGCCTTGCTGTGGGGCGCGCGGGGGATGGGAAAATCCTCCCTGGTCAAGGCCGTCCATGCGGAATGCGTGGCCCAAGGCCTGCCCTTGTCGCTGGTCGAGATCGCGCGCGAGGATCTCTCCTCGGTCGGGCGTTTGCTGTCGATCCTGGGGCGTGCGACGGGGCGGTATTTCCTGCTCTTTGCCGACGACTTGTCCTTCAGCCATGACGACACGCAGTACAAATCGCTGAAGGCGGTGCTGGATGGCGGGATCAGCGGGCGACCGTCCAATGTCCTGCTTTACGCGACATCGAACCGTCGGCACCTGATGCCGCGCGACATGATC
Source organism: Paracoccus sediminilitoris (assembly GCF_003259195.1). Lineage (GTDB taxonomy): Bacteria > Pseudomonadota > Alphaproteobacteria > Rhodobacterales > Rhodobacteraceae > Paracoccus > Paracoccus sediminilitoris. The sequence continues at coordinate 331,191 of NZ_QJPK01000001.1, read as the reverse complement.
GACAATGAACGCGCCAGCGCCATCCATCCTGGCGAGGCGGTCGAGGAAAAGGTATCCCTGTCGGATCGTTTCGGGCTGTGGCTGGGGTTTCATCCCTGCGACCAGGACGATTATCTGGCGATGATCGCGGGCTATTGCGCGGCCTATGGCCTGCGCATCGACCCCGATCAGCTGCGCGCCGAGGCGATCGAATGGCAGGCCACGCGCGGGTCGCGATCGGGGCGCGTGGCGTGGCAATTCTTTGTGGATCTGGCCGGGCGACACGATGTCGCAGTATAATGCGCGGCCATATGGGGTCGTGCTAACATCCGCTTCATGAATGAACGCAGCACGCCGACTGTCCTGACGGGCACCCGTATTCGTGAACGCCGCCTGTCGCTGTCGCGCAGGCAGGCCGACATCGCGCGCGCGGTCGGGATCTCGCCGGCCTATCTGAACCTGATCGAACACAACCGCCGCCCTGTCAGCGCCGATCTGGTCGCACGTCTGGCCGAGGAGCTGGACGTTCCCGCCGAGGAGCTGGCCGAAGGCCGCGAGGAAGTCCGCATCGCGGCCCTGCGCGAGGCTGCCGCCCATCCCGTCGCAACGGGTCTTGGCCCCGAACTGGACCAGGTGACCGAGCTGCTGGCGCGCTTTCCGGGCTGGGGCCAGCTGCTGATCGCGCACGCGCGTCGGGCCGGGGGTCTGGAACGCCAGCTGGTCGACCTGTCGGACCGCATGACGCAGGACCCCTATCTGCTGACCACCCTGCACGAGGTTCTGTCGGCGGTCACCGCCGTCCGCTCGACCGCCGCGATCCTGGTCGAGGAGGGCGAGATTTCGCCCGAATGGCGCCGCCGTTTCCACAGCAACCTGCACGAGGACAGCCAGCGCCTGTCCCTGACCGCGCAGGCGCTGGTCGCCTATCTGGACAGCTTCGAGGCCGAGGGCAGCGCCGCCACCCCCCAGGAGGAGGTCGAGGCCTGGCTGGCCGCGGGCGCATCCGATGCCGCCGAACTGGCCTCGGACGCGGCGCGCGTGATGGCGCGACAGTTGGAAAGCGGGCTGAACGCGGATCGCGACATCCTGCCCGACCAGATCCTGGCCGAGGCCGTGACCAATCCCGAAGCCCGCGCCGACCCGGTGCGGCTGGCCGCGCGGCTTGAGATGCCGCTGGACCTGGTGATGCGCCGTCTGGCCGATCTGCGGCCCGCGGGCTTTGAAGGGGCGGGCCTGCTGGTCTGCGACGGGTCGGGCGCGCTGACCCTGCGCCGCGCCGCGCCGGGCTTTCCCCTGCCGCGACCGGGCGACAGCTGCCCGCTGCTGCCGCTTTATCAGGCGCTGGCCGTGCCGCAGGTCGCGCTGGTGCGCGATGTGGTCACGCCGGACGGGCGCGGGTTCCGCACCCTCAGCCATGCGACGCGCAGCCAGCCGGGGGGCGTGACCGGCCCCGTGCTGACCACGGCACAGATGCTGTTCACCCCCATCGACGGCCCCGTCCCGTCCGATGCCCTTGCCATCGGACCGGCCTGCCGGATCTGTTCGCGGGCGGCTTGCCCCGCAAGGCGCGAACCCTCGATCCTGGTGCCGCAACCGGTCTTGGTGGAACGACCCAACGGGACCTTTGACACGGGCTTGTGATCCAGCCCATGATCCGTCGTCTTGAACAGGGGGGAACGGGCCGGATGCAGCAGGACATCCTGATGATCGAGGATGAGGTGAACATCGCCGAGGCGGTGCGCTTCATCCTGTCGCGTGAAGGATGGCAGGTGGCCCTGCATGCCGATGGCGCGGGCGCCATCGAGGCGATCCGCAACCATCGCCCCCGCGTGCTGATCCTGGACCTGATGCTGCCCAACCGATCGGGGGCCGAGGTGCTGGCCGATCTGCGCGCCGACCCGGACGCCAACCTTGCCGCGACGCCGGTGCTGATGCTGACCGCACGCGGACAGGTGGGGGATGCCGCCGCGCAGGCCAACCAGATCCTGTCCAAGCCCTTTGACAATGCCGATCTGCGCGCGCTGGTGCGCCGGATGCTGGGATGACCGGCGACCGCCCGCTGTTCCTGGAACGCGCCTCGTTCCGCAGGCGCAGGCTGGGCGATGCGGCGCGGGTCCTGCCGGTGCTGGCGATGCTGCTGATGCTGCTGCCGGTCTGGTGGTCGCCCGTCAGCCTGTCCTATGCGGCGGGGGCGGTCTGGATCTTTGGCACATGGGCGGTGCTGATCGTGGCGGTCTGGCTGCTGCACCGCGCCCTGCTGCGGTCCGAGGCCGCGACCCTGCGCGCCAGCCAGGACCCCCTGCATCCCGCCGAAGCGCCCCGCGACAGAACCCGCGATCCCGATGCCGTTTGAGGGTCTGGTCCTTGCCTGCCTGGCTTATGTGGCGCTGATGTTCGCTGTCGCCTATGCCGCCGACCGGGCGGCGGCGCGGGGGCGGGTGCGCTGGCTGGACCATCCGCTGGTCTATACGCTGTCGCTGTCGGTCTATTGCTCGGCCTGGACCTTTTACGGGGCGGTCGGCTATGCCTCGCGGTCGGGGTTGGAGTTCCTGACCATCTATCTGGGGCCGACCATCGTCTTTTGCGGTGCCTGGTGGGGCCTCAGGCGGCTGGTGCGGGTGGCGCGGATGCATCACGTCACCTCGGTCGCGGATCTTGTCTCGGCGCGGTTCGGCAAGTCGAACCGGCTGGCCGCCCTGGTGACGCTGATCGCGGTGATCGCGGCGACGCCCTATGTCGCCCTGCAGCTGCAATCGGTGCGCCTGTCGTTCGAGGTCTTTGCCACCGATCCGCGCGGCATGGGCGGGTCGGACGCGTTTGGCGGCACGGCGCTGTGGGTGGCGGCGGGGCTGGCGGTCTTCACCATCCTGTTCGGCACGCGCAACCTGGCCGCCGACGAACGCCACCACGGCGTCGTCACCGCCATCGCGCTGGAGGCCATCGTGAAACTGGCCGCTTTCATCGCCCTTGGCGTCTTCGTGATCTGGGGGCTGGCCGACGGCCCGCTGGACATGCTGGCCCGCATCAACCGCGCCAGCATGGACCCCGGCGTCCAGCAGGGATGGCTGCTGAAGCCCGACCGCTGGACGGCGCTGATCGTGGTGTCGGGGGCCGCGATCCTGACCCTGCCGCGGATGTTCCAGGTGCTGGTCGTCGAGGCAGCCGACGAGGAACGCCTGCATGTGGCGGGCTGGGCCTTTCCCGCCTATCTGTTCGCCATGTCGCTTTTCGTGCTGCCCATCGCCGTGATGGGGCGCGAACTGATGCCGGCCAGCGCCAATCCCGACCTCTATGTCCTGACGCTGCCCGCGGCGTCGGGACAGGACCTGCTGGCGCTGCTGGTCTTTCTGGGCGGGTTTTCGGCAGCGACCTCGATGGTCGTCGTCTGCGCCATCGCGGTGGCCACGATGGTGTCGAACCACTGGCTTGTCCCCGCCTGGCTGGCGCTTCGCCGCATCCCCGCCGGCGAGGATACCGACGATCTGCGCGGCTTTGTCCTGAACGCGCGGCGGCTGGCGATCCTGGCGGTGGTGGCAACGGGCTGGGTCTATCACCAGGCGTCGGGCGGGGCGGCAGCTCTGGCTGCGATGGGGCTGGTGGCGTTCAGCGGCATGGCGCAGGTGCTGCCCGCGATGGTCGGCGGGCTGTTGTGGCGCGGGGCGAACCGCAAGGGGGCCTATGCGGGCATCGGGGCGGGTTTCGCGCTGTGGATGGGGCTGATCTTTCTGCCCTCGGTCGGGGTGGGGGGCGATCTGCCGGTGCTGCCGGGGATGGACCCTTGGACCGTGGCGGTTGCCCTGTCCCTGGCGGTGAACACGCTGGCATTCGTGGGGGTGTCGATCTTTGGCTTTCCCGACCCGGTCGAACGGTTCCAGGGCCTTTCCTTTGTCAGCGCCATCGAACCCCTGCGCCACAGCCGCACCAACCGCGCCGACGACCGGGCCGAGCCGCTGCTGGCCATGGCCCGTCGCATCTGGGGTCCCGACGCCGCCCTGCGCCATTTCCAGGCCGAGGCGCGGGCGCAGGGCAAGACCGGCTATCTGCCCGACCTGACGCCCAGCTTCCTGACCGGGCTGGAAAGGCGGCTGGCGGGGTCCATCGGGGCGGCGACGGCCCATGCGATGATTGACCGCGTGGCGGGGGGCGTGGCGCTGACCGTGGCGGACCTGCTGCAGGTGGCCGACGAAGCGCAGCGCGCCAAGGAGGAGACCCAACGCCTGGAGGCCGCCCGCGCCGAATTGGCCCGCACCGCCCGCCAGCTGCATCAGGCCAATGACAAGCTGACCGCCCTGTCGGTCCAGAAGGACGCCTTCCTCAGCCAGATCAGCCACGAATTGCGCACGCCGATGACATCCGTCCGGGCCTTTTCCGAGATCCTGATGGACCCGCAGTTGGAGGATGCCGACCGGCAGCGCTTTGCGGGCATCATCCATCAAGAGGCGGGCCGCCTGACGCGGCTGCTGGACGACTTGCTGGACCTGTCGGTTCTGGAAAGCGGGCGGGCGCAGCTGACGATTTCGGTGGTGAACCTGCATGACCTGATCACGCGGGCGGTCACCGCGGCATCGGCCACCCGACCCGAACGGGGCTTTCTGATCGACCGCGACCCGCCATCGGAACATCTGGGCCTGATCACCGATGCCGACCGCCTGCTGCAGGTGCTGATCAACGTCATCAGCAATGCGCGGAAATATTGCGACGCCGAACATCCCGTCCTGACCATCCGTGTCCAGCGTCCGCCGGGGGGCGGGGCGGTGATCGACGTGATCGACAATGGCAGCGGCATCGACAGCGGCCGCCAGTCCCTGATCTTCGAGAAATTCGCCCGCTTGAACGACCCCGCGCGCGCCGGCGGGGCGGGGCTGGGACTGGCCATCTGCCGCGAGATCATGCTGAACCTGGGGGGCGACATCGCCTATCTGCCGGGGCAGGGGGGCGCGGCCTTCCGGATTTTGCTGCCGCAACGCCCCCCCGCCAGGTCCGATGCCGGGCGGGGGGCCGGTTAACCGTTTCTCAACCCTGACGGGCCAGATTGAGGGCCAGGGGACAGCGTGATTCGGACATGACATGACCAATGCAGATGCAGGCAGCGATGACAGGGGTGAGCAGGCGGGCGGGGTGCTGCGACGGATGCTGCGCAGCCGCAGCCAGGCCGAACCCCTTCGTGCGCCCATCCTGCCGCCCGCCCCGCCCCAGACCCCGGCCAAGGCGGCGGCCACCGCCATTGGGCGCACGGCCGAACGACTTTATGGGCTGGCGATCCCGTCGGTCAAGGTCGAGCAGGGCGTGATGACGCTGGCCGAACTGGCTGAAGTGCTGCCCGAACTGCCTTTGGTGGTGATGCTGCAGGGGCCGGGGGAAAACCTGGGCGCCATATCCTTGTGCCCGCAGACGGTTGCCAGCCTGATCGAGATCCAGGCCCTTGGGCGGGTCACCGCACGCATCTTGGAACGCCGTCGCCCGACCCGCAGCGACGCGACGCTCTGCGCCGATTTCATCAACATGCTGCTGACCGAACTGGCGGCGGAAACCCAGGGCATGGACGGGTTTCAGGGCATTGCCGGGTACCGTTTCCTGACTGCGCTGGACGATCCGCGCCCTCTTTCGTTAATGCTAGAGGACAAGCCCCTGCGCAGCCTGACCTTCGATCTGCGCATGGGCGGGTCGGATACGCGCGAGGGCCAGATGCTGCTGGTCCTGCCGCAGGCCAAGAAGGAGATCGCCCCCAAGCCGCAACCGATCGCGGCTCCCGCGCCGGTCGCGGCACCGGTTCCTGCGGTCGCCAGGCCCAGCCTGGGTGCGCCGATGCAGCAAGCCTCGGTCGAGGTGGTGGGCGTCCTGTGCCGACGCCAGGTGTCGCTGGCGGAGTTGCGCGCGCTGGCACCGGGACGGGTGCTGCAACTGCCGCGCGCCTGTCTGACCGATGCCCGGTTGGAAACCGCCGATGGCCAGGTGCTGGCGGCCGGAAAGTTCGGCGAGGCCGAGGGGTGCCATGCCATCCGCCTGCGCGCCCGCGATGCGGCCCCCGCTGCGGAAAAGACACCGGTCGCACAATCCGTCGCCATGCCTGATCCGCCCGAGGATCTGGCCCGGCCCGACCCTTTCCGGCCCGGAACCGCCCTTGTGGGGACGCAAGGGACGGTCGAAAACGCAACGATCCACCGCCAAACCCGGTGATATGACGCTTTAGCCTTGAATTCTGCGCGTTCCGGACGCATCTAACAGCGGTCCCGAATCCTGCGGGATGCCAAGTATGGAGTGACCATGGCCAAGGAAGAAATGCTCGAATTCCCCGGCGTCGTGAAAGAACTCCTGCCTAATGCGACATTCCGGGTCGAGCTTGAAAACGGCCATGAAATCATCGCACATATGGCAGGCAAGATGCGCAAGAACCGCATCCGCGTTCTGGCCGGCGACAAGGTTCAGGTTGAGATGAACACCTATGACCTGACCAAGGGGCGGATCAATTACCGCTTCAAGTAAGCCGTCCTACGCGACGGCTGATGCCACCAACGGAGGCCGCCTCATGGCCGAACTGCGCCCACCCCGGCTTGTGCTGGGATCGGCAAGCCCGCGCCGACTGGAACTGTTGGCGCAGATCGGCATCACGCCGCACGCGCTTCGCCCCGCCGACATCGATGAAACACCGCGTCCGGGGGAAGCGGCGCGTGCCTATGTCCGCCGCATGGCGGTGGAAAAGGCACAGGCCATCACCCTCGATGCCGACGAAGCCTGCCTGACCGGCGACACGACCGTGCTGGTCGGGCGTCGCATTTTGGGCAAACCCGTCGACCGGGCCGAGGCCGGGGAATTCATGCGCCTGATGTCTGGGCGGCGCCATGTCGTGCTGACCTCGATGGCGCTGCGCCATGGCGACCGGATCGCGGAACGCCTGGTGGAAACCAAGGTGCGGATGCGGTCGCTGGATGCGCAGGCACTGGAAGATTACCTTGATATGGGCGATTGGCAGGGCAAGGCGGGCGCCTATGCGATCCAGGGGGCGGCTGCGGCCTTCATTCCGTGGATCCAGGGGTCGTTTTCGGCCGTCGTGGGCCTGCCCCTGTCCGAAACTGCCGCCATGCTGGCCGCAATCGGCATCCATCCCCGCCCCGAAGGAGCACGTTCATGAAAGGCCGCCAAGTCGTCCTGGGTCACCTGTTCGGCCAGGAGGCCGCCGCCCTGATGGAGGATGGCCAGCTGGTCGATCTGCTGGTGGCCACCGATGCCGTCGCGCCCTTCGCACCCGGTGCCATCTGCCGGGCGCAGGCGGACAGGTTGATGAAGGGGCAGGGCGGCATCTTCGTGCAGCTGCCCGACGGCCAGACCGGCTATCTGCGCGACCGCAAGGGCGTGGCCGAGGGCAAGCCGCTGCTGGTCCAGGTCGCAGGCGTCGCCGAGGGTGGCAAGGCTGTTCCCATAACCACCCGCCTGATCTTCCGCGGTCGTCATGTGCTGGTGACGCCGGGCAAGCCGGGGGTGAACGTCTCGCGCCAGATCCGGATCGAGGATCGCCGCGACGAATTGCAGGCCCTGGGGCAACAGGCTTTGGGCGACCGCAGCCACGGCCTGATCCTGCGCAGTGCCGCCGAAACTGCCGACGACCAGGAGATCGCCGAGGAGGTGGCCGAGCTGCTGGACCTAGTCGATGGCATCTGCGCCGAAACCACCGGCAAGCCCGAACTGCTGCTGGACGCGCCGACCCCTTGGGAACAGGCCTGGATGGACTGGGCCGAACCCGCCCCCGACGCGATCGAGGAAGGCGAGGATAGTTTCGAACGCTGCGGCGTTCTGGATGCCGTCGATGCGCTGCTGTCGGCGCGGATCGACCTTCAGGGTCAGGGCGACGCTTTCATCGAACAGACCCGCGCCCTTGTCGCGGTCGATGTGAACACCGGCAATGACAGTTCTGGCGCGGCGGGGCTGAAGGTCAATATCGCGCTGGCCCGCGAATTGCCACGCCAGCTGGCGTTGCGGGGCCTGGGCGGGCAGATCGTCGTCGATTTCGCCCCCATGCCCAAACGCGACCGCGCGACGCTGGACCAGGTTCTGGGCGCGGCCTTCCGCAATGCCGGGGCCGAAACCACGCTGGTCGGCTGGACCGCGATGGGGCTTTACGAACTGAACCGCAAGCGCGACCGCGTGCCCTTGGCGCGCCTTGCCACGGCCAGCGGAGAGGCATGATGGCGGCCTGCCCGATCTGTTCCAAGGAAAGCGTCCCGCAATACCGCCCGTTCTGTTCGAAACGCTGCGCGGATGTGGATCTGGCCAAGTGGCTGCGGGGGTCCTATGTGATCCCCGGCACGCCCTTGGACGATGTATCGTCGGACGAAAACGGGCCCGACTGAAAAAAGATGGTTTTGGGTCTGGACAGTCCCCGCGCCCCCTCGTAAATACGCCTCACCCGACGCGGCATGCTGCGTCACAAAGGGCCCGGATAGCTCAGTTGGTAGAGCAGCGGATTGAAAATCCGCGTGTCGGCGGTTCAAATCCGTCTCCGGGCACCATAAAATTCCCTAAATCTATCAGTTTTACTGATCCGCTTTTGCTGGACTAAGTATGACAGTCGTGGGGATCCGCGTGAGCATGAAACGGGTTTACACCTCTCTGCGCCCTCAAGGTGTTGAAGCCACCGCCTTGGTGCCTGATTGGGCTTCATCGTTCTTGCTGACCATTCCTCATGGCCTGTTTGACAAGCACTGGATACGCATCTGATGGTCGGTCGCGTTGGGGGTTGGATTTGTGTCCAATCATTCGACAACCGAGCGTCCTGACGTGTAGGCGGTAAGTCGCGCGAGGAAAGTTGCGGCGCAAATGGCCACCAAAAATCGATATCGGCAGTTCGCTCAGCTGCGTCAGCGACAAGAACGGAACCTGTGCGGCTGGCACGATATTGTGCCAGTCGCTGCCGGTTCAAACACCCTGCTGGATGGCCCACTCCTTGGTGATCCTCAGTTGGATTACCTCCCCCATAACGACCAGCATCCACCTCCCTGACCATGGTACCGGGTTCCCATCGAGGTCAAACATCGGATTGTGTGGGCTTTGATCTGGTCGTGTATGACGCGCCGCCCGAGGCCAGTGTCCTGATGGCGGATGGCGGTTGGCGGATGGCGGTTGGCGGGAGAGTTCGAAAAACCACGGAAGCGCGCAACGTGGTGCGTGGCGGGCAACGGCAAACTCTACCGGCTCCGCAACCCTGTGCAGCGGTGCTTCGAAAAGCTGAAGAGTACCACCCTTTTCGACAAGACAGCCGAAAGCTTGCCCGGGGTTATCGACATCACATCGATCCGCCCATGGCTGCACTGTGTAGCGACATGGCCTGAAACGGTCGAGAAATCACCTTGACGATTGTCTTCGCCGGAACGAACCGTGGCGCCGCCTTCATGGTTAAGGAACCGCCAGCGCATGGAGATCAACAGGAGTCGCAGTTTGCCGTCATTCCGCCAGCCATCATCTGGAGAGCGCATCGGCGTCATCTCCGACACCCACGGGCTGCTGCGCCCCGAGGCGCTGGAGGCGCTGGTAGGCGTCGATCGCATTCTGCATGCGGGTGATATCGGCGACCCCGAACACCTTGACGTTCTGGCACGCATCGCCCCGGTGACGGCGATCCGCGGCAATATCGACCGCGGGCCCTGGGCCGAGGCCCTGCCCGAAACGGTCAGCCTGACAAGCGGAGGCCTGCGCATTCACATGATCCATAACCGCAAGGCCCTGAGGGTCGATCCGGATATCAAGGGGTGGAATGTCGTGATCTCGGGCCACTCGCACAAACCTGGCATCGATGCGACGAAGACGACCTTATGGTTGAACCCCGGCGCCGCCGGCCCGCGCCGCTTCCACCTGCCGATCACGCTGGCCTTTCTTTGGGAAGACGGCGGTCGCCCACGCGCCGTCATCCGAACTTTGCAGGTCTGACGTCATTGTACCTTGCCCTGCGGGGATATCGCCCAGAGCCATGGCCCAAGGCAGGCGCGACGACCCATTTGATCAACCGCCACCGCTGGTCGTCAGCGCAAACAATCCGACCATCTGGCAGCGACTGCTTATTCCGGCCATCGGATTTGAAAGGACATGCGGCTGCGATCCGAATACCAAGGCGGGGCGGGGTTCGGCTGATCCACGGTCAGTCATCGGTTCCCGTGCGGGCCTGTGCATTGGTAGGGCGGGGATGCTTTGCCTCCATCAGCAGGGTGTTGCACCGATACCGGGCATTGCGTGGCCGATCGCCGCACCGGTGAACGCAACGACCTGCACGATGTTGTGTCACGACGTGCCCGTCAGGAAAGGCCCACCATTGTCTTCGATCATTCTTGTCGTCTCCAGCGAGACGCCAGCCCAACAGAGCGAGCGCCGCAGCTATGCCGGGCAGGCGTCGCATGAAAGCTATGCCGCGGCCCTGCGTCGGCTGCGCCCCGGGATCGAACTGGAAACGGCCTCCTGCCTTGACGATGACGCCTTTCCGGATATCGCACGTTACAGGGGCATCGTCTTCGCCGGCTCGCCCATTCAAATGCACAAGGACAGCGCCGAGGCCCGCACTGCAGCCCATTTCATGGCACGGGTATTCCAGGCCGGCGTGCCCGCATTCGGATCCTGCGCGGGCCTGCAGATTGCGGCCGTGGCGGCGGGGGGCGCAACCGGACCACGCCGACCCGGCGCCGAGGTCGCCTTTGCTCGCGACATCACCCGCACCGAGGCGGGAGCGCAGCATCGGATGCTGGAAGGCAGGCCCGCGACATGGACCGCACCGGCCATGCATTCCAGCGTGGTGACCCGCCTTCCTTCCGGCGGAACCAGCTTGGCCGCGAACCCCGATACGCCGATCGAGGCTGCCGAGATCCGCCACGGAAGGGGCATCTTCTGGGGCGTCCAGTATCACCCCGAGCTGTCCTTGGGCGAGATTGCCGCCTCGACGGCCCACCAGGCGGATGACATCATCCAGCAGGGCTTGGCCCGCGATCAGCGTGACGTCCGGGCCATGGCCGCGCGAATGCAGGATCTGGATGCCGCGCCGACGCGGACCGACATCGCCTGGCAGTTGGGCCTGAATGCCGAAATCGCCCTTTTCGAACGTCGCACCCGCGAGATCGAGAATTTTCTGAACGCCGTCGAAACGGGTGCCCTGCGGCCTGTCTAAAGTATCCTCCCGCAGCTATTGCCGGGGTGGTGGCGCCGCGCTGCATGGCTGTCTGTTGCCACTGATGTGGCACAAATGCGGTCAAGGCTGGCCCAAGCGCGTGAAACCTCCCTATCATCGCGGGGCGCATGGAGACGGAGAGACACATGACCAAACGCATCATCTTTACGGGTGGAACGGGGAAGGCCGGCCGCCATGCCGTGCCGCATCTGCTGGAGAAAGGCTACAAGATCCTGAACGTCGATCTGAAGCCGCTTGACCTGCCCGGGGTGAACACCCTGATCACGGACATCACCGACAGTGGCCAGGTCTTCAACGCCTTCACCACGCATTTCGGCTTTGATGGCTTCGACGAAGGCGCCCCGCCCAAGGCCCCCGACGCCATCGTCCATTTCGCCGCTGTGCCGCGGGTGATGATCCACCCAGACAACACCACCTTCGCGCAGAACACCGTCGGCACCTATAACGTGCTGGAAGCGGCGATGAAGCTGGGCGTGCGCAAGGTGATCTTTGCCAGTTCGGAAACCACCTATGGTGTCTGCTTCGCGGAAGGCGACAAGGATTATCATGCTTTCCCGCTGGAGGAAGACTACGACAGTGATCCGATGGACAGTTACGGACTGTCGAAGGTGGTCAACGAAAAGACCGGCCGTGCCTTTGCGATGCGCTATGGCGCCGATGTCTATGGCTTGCGGATCGGCAATGTCATCGAGCCGCATGAATATGCAGATTTTCCCGCATATCTGGCCAACCCGATGAGCCGAAAGCGCAACGCCTGGAGCTATATCGACGCACGCGATCTGGGCGAGATCGTGCATCTCTGCCTGCAGAAGGACGGGCTTGGCTATCAGGTCTTCAACGCGGTGAACGACACCATCACCGCCACCATGCCGACGGCGGAGTTTCTGGCGAAATATGCGCCCGATACGCCGATCACGCGGGCAATGGGCAAGGACGAGGCCCCGCTGTCCAACCGCAAGATCCGCGACGTGCTTGGCTTCAAGGAAGCGCATCCGTGGCGGAATTATGTGGACATCTAGTGGGACCGATCGCGCATGGCGGTCGACCGATGCATGTCGGATGATGCGGGGGCCTTGGCGCCGGCTTCAGCAAAGCCTTTCAGGCCGGCCGCGCGGGACCAGTCAGCTGCTCTCTGGCGAGCGATGACGAGAGAGAGGCTGATCTACCCGCGGAGCAGAGCGGGGCCCGATCCGGCTGAACATCACGATGTTACCCAGACAGGCAAGGGCCACGCCGATGACCGCAGGCGGCGTCCATTGATACCCTTCCAGCAGGGTCGAGGCACTGAGCGCGATGATCGGGAACAGGACGGTCGCATAGCCTGCCTTGGCCGATCCGATGCGGGCCACCAGCATCAGGTATGTCGTGAAACCGATGACCGAACCGATCACGGCAAGATAGGCCAGCGCAATCCAATAGCTGCCCCGTTCCGGCAGGTCCAGAGGTTGCCCCGTCAGCGTGACGATCAGCAGCAGGCACAGCGCGCCGATCGCCATGCCCCATGCATTGGCCGTGACGGGCGTGATGCCCAGCATGCTGTTGCGCCGTGACGCCATGTTGCCAAGCGAGAAGAACATGGTTCCCAGCACCGCCCAGCCGATGCCGCGCAGCGCGGCCAGATCGACCGTCACGGCGAGGTCTTGCCAGAACAGCAGGACCAGCCCTGCGACGCCCAAGGTTCCTGCCAGCACCGTCCGCCCGCTGATCGGGTCGCCGAAGAACAAGCGCGCGTTGATGGCGTTAAAGATCGACGCCAGCGAAAAGATGACCGAGACCAGCCCCGAGGGGATCAGCGACGTCGCCATGTAGAGGCCGATGAAGTTCAGGCAGAACAGGCACAGCGCCTGCATCACTACAAATCGCCAGCGGGCCGGCCAGCGCAGCCGCCCCAAGACGACAAGCCCAGTCAGCATGACCGCCCCCGCAAGCGCGAAGCGGTAGAAGATCGAGACGGTGATCGCGACCTCGCCGACCTGCGCGGCAATGGCGATCCACGTCGTGCCCCAGATCAGGACGGTCGCGGTAAACAGAAATGGTGTGCTCATGCCGAAGGCTCCTTCATGGCCCGCTTAGCAGGTTGCCCCGGCCCGCCGTTGCAGTATCTTGCGGCGAAATGGATCGACTGGATGGCGGGGCTTCGCGACAGGCGCTAGAAGATCTCATGGCGACCATTCGCGATTTTCTTGAACGCTCTTCTGCCGCGCGTAATACGGCTGCCATGCCGATGGGCGTGGCAAGCGGCGTCGCGATCTGGGAAAACAGAAACGACCGGATCAGCTATGCCGCCCCTCACGGTCACGTCTTCAGCTGCTATCTTGACGGCGGCACGGGCACGAGGCGGCTGGATGCCGGTTCCCGGACCGGACGTCCCGGCACCGTCTGCATCATGCCCGAAGGCCAGAACTCGGAATGGGAGATCACGACGCCCTTCCGGTTCGTGCATTTCTATATTCCGGACGACCAGCTGCGCGCCGCTTTCGCGCTGATCCACGACTGCGACGCGCGCCGGATGGACCTGCCCGAGCTGACCTTTGCCGAAGTCCCGGACCTTGCCCTCCCGCTTGTGCGGTTGGCCAACGCCACCTTGCGGCAGGACCTGCTGATGGCCGACGGGGCCGTCGCGGACATGGTCGGACGTTTGGGAACGCGCCAGATCGCCCTGAAGGGTGGACTGCCCCCACGTCTTCTGCACCGCATCGACGGTTTTATCGACGCGCATCTTGATCAGCCGATCCGTCTGGCCGACATCGCCTGCCTGACCGATCTGTCCCCGTTTCACCTGCACCGCATGTTCAAGGCAACCCGCGGGCTGCCCCTGCACGGATGGGTCACCAGCCAAAGGATGGCCCGGGCAAAGACGATGTTGGCCGGGCAATCGCCCTTGGTCGAGATCGCCCAAGCCTGCGGATTTTCAAGCCAGAGCCATTTCACAAGGGTCTTCAAAGAGCAGATGTCCACCACACCCGACGCCTATCGCGCCCTGCTGCGACGGTCGTGACCCGTTGTCGATCTGCTGGACGCGCAAGCCGGCAGGGGCAGATCAAGGTCGCAGAACGATCTTCCCGAAGGCGGTGTCGCTTTCCAGATGGCGATGGGCATCGACGATCCGGTCCAGCGGAAACACCCGGTCGATGCGGGGCATCAGATGGCCTGCGGCAATGGCCTCGTGGCGAACCTTGCGGCGTGGGTCAGGACGTCGGGGTTGCCGGTCACGTCCGTATAGACATAGCCGCGGAGGGCCAGACCGTGGCGCAGCGCGACCTTCAGCGGGAAGGGCGTAGGCTGCGGGCAGAGCGCGCCATGGATGACGATCGGTCAGGGGGCCGTATCGCCGCACGCAAGCCGTCATTCAGGATGGTGGCGATGGGGCGCACACCGACCGCGCGCGATCTGGATGGCTGTCAGGCTGTCAGGCTGACCGAGCTGGAGGCTGCGGCCTGAAGCGCGCCACCAACGCTTCGAAATCGGAACGGGCCGGAAAGGTCGGCTTTTCCAGATAGCTTGCCCGTCGGAACATCGCATCCGCGCGCTTCAAGGCGATCGCGTCGACCCGCAGCTGAACCTTATCGGTTGGGGGGCGGCTCTTCATGTTCCAGCAGCAGCACCTCGGGGCCACCAAGATGATAAAGGCGGACGGCACGGCGAAGGTGACGTTCATACATGATGGGTCCTTTCGGCCTTGGTCCGCGTTGCAGAAAGATAGGATGCCATGACGGCGATGCCCCATATCGCCGGTTCTGGACCGAGGAGAGAACACATGCCAGGATTTGTCATTGCCATGGGTGAGGCACCGCACATGAAGCTGACGCGCGAGGCTCGTGCGTTCAGCGCGATAGACGCTCCGATGGTCTTCGAGACCCATGATGCCGCCTATGACTATCTTGTTCGACACAACGAGGATGGGCCGCTGAAAGGCGTCCGCGGCGAAATCGTCGAGGATCTATCCCTATAGGCCGCCCCGCGCTTCACACTGCAGATCCGGAAAGGACCGTGATGTTCAGCACATGGCAGAAAGAAAAGGCCACGGCGGCCCTTGTCGATGAGGCGCAGGCTGTTGCCGACAAGCTGGCCGACGCGAAACCGCATCAGGTCGAAAGCCGTGCCGCCGCCGCCCGTTTCTGGGCCGCCTTCCACCTGGCCGAGGGGCGCGACCTCTACGCGATGTCGGAGTGGAAATCCGAGGCCGTTGCCAAATTCGCGTCGACCGCACAGGCCAGCATCACCGCTATGCGCAAGAAACGCGACTATGACAGCAGCGATGGCCTCGCGGTCTGGCTTCACACGGCCCGTGCCCTGAATGAGAGCCGCGTCGCCCCGGCGGTCCGGGATATCTGGCAGCATCTGATGGACGCCGGACCCAATGCGGACTCTATGGCCGAGGAGTTGATCCTGGATGCCGGCCTGCCGATGGACAAGGGCCGCCGCGTCCCGGATGGCTTGTAGATCGATTGCTGAGACTGCTTAGCCGTGCAGAGAGCGGGTCGTTACGCGCATTGCAATGATTACCCCAAAGAACATGTCCTTGATCGTGGTCGGCCAGCGGGTCAGCGGTCGTTTCGTGCCGAGACGCGACGAACCAAGCTGTCTTGGGCCTGCTGAAGCATCGCTGAAACAGTTTGTCCAGCCGGCGGCGGTTGGTCTCGGCAGCTACGCCCCGCTTGCGGGATTTTCGCGTTAGCTTCCCCCGCCAGACCGCCACCGGTTGAGCAGCATTTCGTAGAATTGCTCGGCTGCGGGCGAACGGCGCGAACCGGGGACCCTGACCACGCCGACGGTTCGCGTGACATCGGGCGCGGTCAGGGGAACGGTGGCGATCGTGTGATGCGGACCGGCGGGCAGTGCCATGCGCGGCAGGGCGGCAACCCCCAGTCCGGCCTCGACCAGGCCAAGCGAGGTTGACAGGTGCTGCACCTCGAAGAACGGGCGGGGCCTGACATTCGCCTTGGCCAGCGCCAGGTCCATGATCAGGCGGTTGCCGCTGGACCGACCCACGGTGACGAAGCGATGATCGGCCAGCTCCTCCCAGCTGACCGAGGGCCGCCCGGCCAGCACGTGGTCACGTCGGCAGGCCAGAAGGAACGGCTCTTCGATCAGCGGGTCGAAGGCCACTTCGGGATCGTCCGCGCCCAGCAGGGTGATACCGAAATCGACTTCTCGGTTCAGGACGCTTTGCAGAACTTCGTTGGCGCCGGCATCCAGGATGCGAAACCGGATCGCGGGAAATTCGGCGGAAAACGCGCTGATGACATCGGGCAGAAAGTAATAGGCCGCCGTGGGGATGCAGGCGATGCTGACCAGCCCCGAGCGGCGTTCCGCGATCTCGCGCACGGACATCAGCGAGGTTTCCAGATCGTCCAGCAGGCGCCGCGCCCGGGGCAGGAAATCACGGCCCACCGCCGTCAGCGAAACGCGGCGGGTGGTCCGTTCCAGCAGGGGCACGCCCAAGGTCGTCTCCAGCTTCTGGATGCGGCGGGTCAGGGCGGGCTGCGACAGATGAATGCTGTCGGCGGCGGCGCGAAAGCTTTGCATCTCGGCGGTGGCCACAAAGGCGCGCAGGTCTTCCAGATCGATATTCATGTTTATGACGCAATAATCATTCCGATCATTGCATTTCACACATTCCGGCATCTCTGGCAAGCCTGTGCCCAAGACGTGGGCACTTGCCCCTGACAGTCCGAGAAGGCCAAGATCATGCAAAAAATTCCTTGCGTCCTGATGCGCGGCGGCACCTCGCGCGGGCCGTTTTTCCTGTCCAGCGATCTGCCGGACGATGTTGCGGCGCGGGATGCAATGCTGATCTCGGCGATGGGATCGGGGCATCCTTTGCAGATCGACGGGATCGGCGGCGGCAATCCCCTGACCAGCAAGGTGGCCATCGTGGGCCGCAGCGCCCGTGACGATGCGGATGTCGATTACCTGTTCGCACAGGTGAATGTCGACCGCGCGCTGGTCGATACCGCGCCCAATTGCGGCAACATGCTGGCGGCGGTCGGTCCCTTTGCCATCGAACAGGGGCTGATCCCGGCCAGCGATCCCGAAACGCGGCTAACGATCTTCAACGTCAACACCGGCAAGCGGATCGAGGCGATCGTGCAGACCCCCGGCGGCGCGGTCGATTACGAGGGCGACACCGCCATCGCGGGCGTGCCCGGCACGGCGGCCCCGGTGCGCATGGCGTTCCTGGATGCGGCGGGGTCCAAGACGGGCAGGCTGCTGCCGACGGGGTCGGCCGCCGATGTGATCGACGGCGTCGAGGTCACGCTGTTTGACATGGCCGTCGCGGCGATGCTGCTGGACGCCCGTTGCCTTGGCAAGACGGGCCGCGAAACGCCGGCGGAACTGGACGCCGACGGCACCTTCCTGCAGGGTCTGGAGCGGTTGCGCCAAGAGGCGGGGCGGCGCATGGGCTTGGGGGACGTGTCGCAGATGGTCATCCCCAAGCCGATCCTGCTTGCACCGCCTGCGGGCGACGGCACGATCACCGCACGCTATTTCATGCCCCATTCCTGCCATACGGCGGTGGCGATCACCGGCGCAGTCTGCATCGCCTCGGCCTGCTGCACCCCCGGGACCGTGGCCCATCGCCTGGCGCGGCTGCCGCAGCCTGATGCCGACGGTCGGCGGCGGCTGGTCATCGAACACCCATCGGGGCAGACACCGGTCGAGATCGAGCAGGACCCTGTCACCGGCATCGTCAAACGCGCCATGGTGATCCGGACCGCCAGGCGGCTGTTCGACGGCTTTGTCCACGTACGCGATCAGGTCGCCTGAGCGCCCCGACATCACATCATTCAAGGAGGAGACCCATATGAGACACCTGACCCACCCCCTGCGGGCCGCGTTGCTGAGCGCCGTGGCCGCATTTTCCCTGCCCCAGACCCTGCTGGCGCAGGATTTTGCCGGCGAAACCGTCGAATGGACCATTCCCTTCGGCGTTGGCGGCGGCACCGATGTCTGGGCACGCTTCTTTGCGCCGCAGCTGTCCCAAGCGCTGCCGGGGCAGCCGAATGTCGTGGTGCTGAACGTGCCCGGCGGCGGGTCGATCACCGGCGCGAACCAGTTCGCCAGCCGCGCCACCGATGACGGGCTGTCGATCCTGGGCACCTCGGCCTCGACCCAATATCCCGCGATCCTGGGCGATCCGCGGGTGCGCTATGACTATGCCGACTGGACGGCGGTCCTGGCATCGCCCACCGGCGGCGTCGTCTATGCCGATCCGAAATACGGCGTCACCGGCCCCGAAGGTCTGGAGACGCTCAAGGCCGAAGAGATCCGCTTTGCCAGCCAGGGCGCGACCGCGCTGGAGATGCCGGTGCTGCTGGCGCTGAAGATGATGGGGCTGAACATTCGCCCGGTCTTTGGCATGGAAAGCCGCGGCGCGGGCCGTCTGGCCTTCGAACGCGGCGAGGCCGGGATCGATTTCCAGACCAGCTCCGCCTATCTCAACAGCGTCGCGCCGCTGGTCGACAGCGGCAAGGCCGTGCCGCTGTTCTCGATGGGCGTGGTCGATGCCGAAGGCAACGTGACCCGCGATCCGTCCTTCCCGGACCTGCCGACCTTCGTCGAGTTCTATACCGACGCGATGGGCGCGGCCCCCGAGGGTGAAGCCTTCGAGGCCTGGAAGGCGCTGATGATCGCCGGCTATTCGTTGCAGAAGATGGTGGTCCTGCCCAAGGACGCCCCGGCCGAGGTCATCGCCACCTATGCCGACGCTGCCCGCCAGATCGTCGAGGCCCCGGATTTCCGCGAACGCGCCGGAGAGGAGATCGGCGTTTATGACCAGCTGGTCGGCGACGAGGCCGATGCCGCGCTGCAGGCCGCGCTGACCGTCGATCCGGCCATCCGCGAATTCCTGACGACCTGGCTGTCCGAGGATTACGGCGTCCGGTTCTGACCGACCGGCGGGGCCGCCTGGCCCCGCCGCAATGCAAGTGGGGGGAGAAAACCACGATGTTCGATATTGCCCTTTCGGCACTGGGCCAGGTCATGTCTGCCGGACACCTGACCTTCCTGGTCGTAGGCGTCCTGGTGGGCCTGATCGTGGGCATCCTGCCCGGACTGGGCGGCATTGCCGGGATGTCGATCCTGCTGCCGTTCCTTTACGGGATGGAGCCGACCGCCGCCCTGGGGATGCTGATCGGCATGGTTGCCGTCATTCCCACCGGCGACACCTTCACATCCGTCATGATGGGGATCCCCGGGTCCAGCGCCAGCCAGGCCACCGTATTGGACGGGTTCCCCATGGCCAAGCGCGGAGAGGCGGCCCGCGCCCTGTCGGCCGCCTTCACCAGTTCGCTGATCGGCGGTCTGATCGGGGCCTTGGTCCTGTCGGTCGCCATCGTCATGGCGCGGCCGCTGGTCCTGTCCTTTTCCTCGGCCGAGCTGTTCATGCTGACGCTGTTCGGCCTGTCCATGGTGGCCGTCCTGTCGGGGCGCAGCCTGACGAAGGGGATCGCCGCCGCGGGCTTGGGGCTGGTCATCGGCACGATCGGCACCGCGCCGGCCACCGGCGAGGCGCGCATGACCCTGGGCATCGACTATCTTTATGACGGGGTGCCCCTGGTCGTCGTAGCCATGGGACTGTTTGCCATTCCCGAAATCATCGACCTGCTGAAGCGCGGCACGGCCATTTCCGACAGCACGCCCCTGGGCGGCGGCTGGATGAAGGGCGTGCGCGATGTGCTGGGCCATCCCTGGCTGGTCGCCCGCTGCGCCAGCCTCGGCTGCGTCATCGGCGCGCTGCCGGGCCTGGGCGGGGCGGTGGTCGACTGGATCGCCTACAGCCATGTTGTCCAGACCAGCAAGGATCGAAGCCAGTTCGGCAAGGGTGACGTGCGCGGCGTCATCGCTCCCGAAAGCGCCAACAACGCCTGCCAAGGCGGGGCGCTGGTGCCCACTTTGCTGTTCGGCGTGCCCGGTTCGGGGTCGATGGCGGTGTTTCTGGGCGGCATGGTCCTGTTGGGCATCCAGCCCGGCGTGACCATGGTCGAGACGCGGCTGGACCTGACCTACACGATCATCTGGTCGCTGGCCCTGGCCAACGTGGTCGGTGCGGGCCTTTGCGTGCTGATGGCCCGACAAGTGGCGCGTCTGACGCAGGTGCCCTTCGTCTATCTGGCGCCCTTCATGGTGATGATCGCCATGTTCGCGGCCTTTCAAGCCTCGCGGTCGATGGCGGATCTGGTGGCGCTGATCATCATGGGCGCCGTCGGCATCTACATGCGCCGGTTCGGCTGGCCGCGGCCCGCGCTGCTGATCGGGTTCGTGC
Source organism: Paracoccus sediminilitoris (assembly GCF_003259195.1). Lineage (GTDB taxonomy): Bacteria > Pseudomonadota > Alphaproteobacteria > Rhodobacterales > Rhodobacteraceae > Paracoccus > Paracoccus sediminilitoris. The sequence continues at coordinate 310,783 of NZ_QJPK01000001.1, read as the reverse complement.
TGGCACCGGGGGCCGAGGGCTATCTGTACCAGGCCGTGCAGTTCTATGGTTCGGACTGGCTGCTGCGCCCGGGCGTCATCATCATCGCGCTGATCACCGTCGTGTCTGTCTTTCTGGGCCTGCGCTACGGCGCCGAAGTCTCGAGCGAGGGGGCCAGCGACGTGGCCGACCAGCAGACGCGCGGGCGGCAGATGGCCTTCGCGGGGCTGCTGGTCGCGGTCGCGGCCTTCTGCTTGGCCGAGAGCTTCAGCCTTAGCTTCCTCGGGATGGTCTTCCCGATGACCATCGGGGTTCTGGCGCTGATCGGTGCGCTCTGCGTTGCCTTCAACATCCGCCGCGGCCGCGTCGCAGAGATCCATGACGACGATGCCAGCGGCGCCGTGTCGGGGACCTGGTCGGGACGCGAGATGTATCTGGCGGTCTTTGCGGCCCTGGTCGGGCTGGTCTGGCTGATCGGCTTCGTTCCGGCGATGGCGCTGTTCTTCCCGGTATTCCTGATCGTCGCCGGCAAAGCCCGACCGGTGCAGGCGGTGCTGATGACCGCGGGGGCGGTCGGGTTCATCAGCGGCATCACCTGGGCCATGACGTTGCGCCTGCCCGAAGGGATCATTCCACCGCTGCTGTTCTGACCCTGACGCGTACCAGCATTCTTTGGCGGCCGTTTCACACGGCCGCCATTGCCTGTTCCGGCGTCTGACTGGGGCAGATAGAGTGAAGGTCAAAGCCGCGCCGATGGCGCCTGAGCCCGCATGTTCAAGAATTGTGGGGCGGGGAAGAGGCTGATGTCGGCATTGACCCTAGCGGTCCGCAGGATCTTGGGAAATCGATCAATACATCCAAGAACGCTAGATGATCGCGCCCGGGTAACCCCATGGGGTTAACCCATGCGAATGGTCGCCAAGCGATAGGGACGGCGGTCAAGGGCGGGCCATCGCAGATTGACCACTAACGCGCCGGGCTGCTGACCATTGGGTTCCACTGATAGAGGTTGTCCTGGCTATCGTACGACAGCAGCTGGAACCCGCATGATGTGTAGAAATCATTGGCGGGACTGCCCCTCAGCGCCGTGAGGCGAATGGGAACCATCCGAGCCTGCGCCTCGTGCTTCAGCGCGTTGATCACGTGGCCGCCGATCCCGCGTCTTTGAAACGACAGAATGATATAGAGGTGATCCAGATAGAGATGATCGGGCCACCTTCGAACGACGATAAACCCGGCCAGGTCGCGACCGCACCGGATCATCCTTGTGTCCTTGGCGGTGAACGCATCCAGAAACCGGCGTCTGGCGCGGGCGGGATCGAACCTTCCGGCGGCCTCCAGGCTTGGCCGCATGGCCTCGACCCTCAGGTCTGCCAGGCGTCGGGCATCCGCATTCCGTACGGCTTCGAGTTTCAGATCTGACATGGGATGGGCTCGTCATTGGCCTCAGGGTCATTTTTTGACTTTAGGCGCAACACTGGGCGCTGAGCAAAGCATCCGTCCTGTCGCAAGGCGGAAACCCATTCCGGGCGACCTCGCGGCGTCCTGCGCCTTGGGGAAACCGCCTTGCCTGGTCCGCGGAGCAGGCCATGTGAGCGGGACCAAAGCGAAGGTTCCGCATGCATCGCGCGCGGCAGTCGGTCGGGCCGGATTGAGGATCGGTGCGACGCGCATCAAGGCACCACACCCATCTGTCCGCTGCCGCCCCCATTGACGCCCCTGCCGGCACAGGCAACAAACAGAGCATCATTCTTCGGGGGAGCCTCATATGAACCATCGCCAGACACGCCGCGCAGCGGTCGCCGCCGCCTTGCTTGCCGGATGCGCCCTATCCTCGGCCGCGATGGCGCAGGATTGGCCTGCGGGCCCGGTGCATATCTTTGTCGGCTTCCCCGCGGGTTCTTCCCCCGACACCATTGCGCGTCTTGTGGCCGAGCCGTTGGCCGAGGCGCTGGGCAAGCCGGTCGTCGTCGAGAACCGCCCCGGCGCCGGCGGCGTGATCGCGGTCCAGCAGATGCTGGCACGCGGTGGCGACAGTTTCAGCATCAACATCAATGGCCCGTTGACGACGGCGCAACGGCTTATCCCCGATCTGGGCTATGATCCGGCAACCGACATCGCCCCGGTCGGCCTGATCGCGACCAGCCCGCTGGTCCTGGCCGTGGGCGCCGATTTTCCGGCCGACGATCTGGCCGGCTTCATCGACGCGGCCGCCGAGCCCGAGGCGATCAGCTATGGTTCGGTCGGCGAGGGATCGGGCGCACATCTGACGGCGGAACTGTTCGCCGACGCCGCTGGCGTCCAGCTGTTCCACATTCCCTTCCAGAGCTATGCCGAAGTCACGACCTCGATCCTTGGCGGAGAGATCGACAGCGGGTTCATGGCCCCCTCGGCAGCGTTGCCGCAGGTCGAGGCTGGCAAGATGAAGATGCTGGGCGTCACATCGGCGGAACCCTTTGCGCAGGTGCCGGATGTGCCGGTGATCGCGGGAATCGCAGGCCTACCCGATGATTTCCGGGCCGAGCTGTGGAACGCGTTCATTGCCCCGGCTGCGACCGATCCGGCCGTGATCGAGCGTCTTAACACCGAGCTGAACACCATCCTGGCCGATGACAAGGTGCGCGAGCGGTTGCTGGCGATGGGTTGGCAGGCACAGCCCGGCACGCCCGAGGATCTGGCGCAGCGGATCACGGATGACACCGCGCTCTGGGGCGGCGTGATCGACACGGTGCAGGCAACGCAATAGGGCTGAATTCCGATGCGCCGCGACCTCTATGACCTTGGCTGGGGCGTGATCCTGGCCCTGACCGGGCTGGCTGTCGCGGGCTATGCCTGGGTCAGTTATGACATGGGCAGTCTGCGGCGAATGGGGCCGGGCTTCTTTCCGGTGACGCTTGGGCTGCTGCTTGCGGGGCTGGGCGCCTTGATCGCCATCCCGGCGATGGGCCGGCCCGGCCAACGCCGCCCCTTCGCCTGGCCCGAGACCATCGCCGTCGTCACGGCGCTGCTGGTCTTCGGCTTGGCGCTGGACGGCTTGGGCGTCCTTCTGACGACGGCGCTGACGGTGCTGATCGCCAGTGCCGTCGCCCCGCGGCGGGGCCTTGGCTGGCGGCTGGGGCTGACAATCGCGGTCACGGCGCTGGTCTGGCTGGTCTTCGTGCAGGGGCTAAACATGTCGCTGCCTGTCTGGCCGGGGGCATGGCGATGACGACGATGGAGGGCCTGGCCCACGGGCTGGCGGTTGCGTTGCAGCCGGGGGTGTTGATCTACAGCCTTCTGGGTGCGGTTCTGGGCACGCTGGTCGGCGTTCTGCCGGGCATCGGCGCGATGGCGGCAATCACGCTGCTGCTGCCGATCACCTACTATATCTCCTCCGAGGCTGCGCTGGTCATGTTGGCTGCGGTCTATTACGGCGCACAATATGGCGGGGCGGTCGCCTCGATCCTGCTGCGTCTGCCGGGCACGCCGCAATCGGCGGTGACCACGCTGGACGGCTATCCGATGGCCCAGCAGGGCCGGGCGGGGGTTGCGCTTTTCACGGCTATGATCTCGTCCTTCGCGGGATCGATGCTGGGGATCGTGATCCTGGTGCTGTTGGCGGGCGGGCTCAGCCAGCTGGCGACCAGCTTCGGGGCGGCCGATTACGCGGCGATGATGGTGCTGGGTCTGGTCGCGGCATCGACAATCGGCGAGGGGCGCCTGTCCAAGAGCCTGGCGATGGTGGTGCTGGGCGTGATCCTGGGATGCGTGGGTACGGACGTGAATTCGGGCGCCCAACGCTTCACCTTCGGACAGGTCCAGCTTTTGGACGGCATCAACCTGGTCGCCTTGGCGATGGGCCTTTTCGGCCTGGCCGAGATCATCGGCAACATCCGCAAGGCCGAACATGACGGCCCGCCCGCCCGCGTCAGCCTGCGGGAACTGGTGCCCACGCGGGACGATCTGCGCCGGCTGGTGGCGCCCATCGCCCGCGGTACCGCGCTTGGCGGCTTCTTTGGCGCGTTGCCGGGCACCGGATCGACCATCTCCTCCTTCCTCAGCTATGCGCTGGAACGGCGCGTCGCCCGCCAGCCCGAACGCTTTGGAAAAGGCGCCATCGAGGGAGTCGCGGGCCCCGAGGCCGCCAACAATTCGGCCTCGATCACCGCCTTCGTCCCGACGCTGACCCTGGGCATCCCGGGCGATCCGATCATGGCGCTGATGCTGGGCGCGCTGGTGATCCACGGCATCCAGCCCGGCCCGATGATGCTGGAGGCCCACCCGGACATGTTCTGGGGGCTGGTCATCAGCTTCGGGATCGGCAACCTGTTCCTGCTGGTCCTGAACCTGCCGTTGATCGGGATCTGGGTGGCGATGCTGCGCATCCCGTTCCGCTGGCTTTACCCCGCGATCATCATCTTCGTCTGCCTCGGGGTCTACTCGGTGCGCGGTTCGACCTTCGACATCGTCATGGTGGCCGGGATCGGCGTCATCGGCTATGCGCTGACCCAGGCCGCCTTCAGTCCGGCACTGCTGCTCCTCGGCTTCGTGCTGGGCCCGCTGATCGAGACGAACCTGCGGCGCGCCTTGTTGATCTCGCGCGGTGATCCGATGATTTTTCTGGAGCGTCCGATCGCCTGCGGCTTCGGGATCGCAACGGTGGCGCTTCTGATCTATGGCTTTGTGAAGCATCGCAAGCATGGACTTCAGGAGAAGAGGGGCAGCTAGAGCCGCGATGGCCAGGCCCGGCCCCATACCAAAAGCGCCGAGCTGTTGACCAAACCCTTTGCCGTCTGTCCTGAGGTGAGCCTGGGCCCGTGACAAAGCGCCTATGGGGCACCATTCCGAACGATCCTGCGGCCTTTTAAGCACTCCCCTGCGCTTGGGCCTTGTCAGCATCGGGGAAACGTCCCCGTTTGCCTACGTGCGCGCCTGACGATGGAACCCCGCTTCCTTCTCTCTTAAGGTGGAACGGGGAAATCGGGTCGCCTGCCTTCACAGGCCGGGTGCCCACAAGTCACAGCGATTGCTGCGTCCCATGTGCGGAAGGCGTGGTTTGGCTTGACCTGCGCGGGCAAATTGGCAAGCTTTTCCGAAATGCTCCGGATGACGCAGGATGTCGGCGGGGCGGGAAGGTTCCGCAGTGGCTTCTTTGCTGGCATTCATCCAGATCGGCGGCGCGGTTGCGCTGTTGCTGTTCGGCCTGGGCCTGGTGCGCGATGGCGCCACCAAGGCATTCGGCCTGCGTCTCAAGACGGCGATCGGGCTGGGAACGCGAACCGGGGGCCGGGCCTTCCTGTCGGGGCTGGTGGCGACGCTTGGGCTGCAAAGTTCGACCGCGACCGCCTTGCTGACCGCGTCCTTTGTCGATCGCGGTATGATCCGCGGACGCATGGCCCAGATCGTCCTTTTGGGTGCGAATGTCGGGACGGCGCTGACGGCCCTGATCGTGTCGGCGGGGATCGAGGCGATCAGCCCTTTCCTGCTGCTTGTGGGCTATGTGATGTCGCGGCGCGACGATGCCACATGGGCGGGGACGGGCAGGGCGCTGATCGGGATCGCATTGATGCTGGTGTCGCTGTCGCTTTTGGGCGCGGCCACGCAGCCTTTGCGCGCTTCCCCCGCGATGGCCGGTTTCATCGTCCTGCTGGACCAGGCCTGGCCCGTCGCCCTGCTGTTCGCGACTGGATTGGCGCTGATCTGTTCGTCATCGCTGGCCGCCGTTCTGCTGGTCCTGTCGCTGGACTTGCCGCCCGGGCTGGCGGTGGTGATGGTGCTGGGGGCCAATATCGGCGGGGCCATTCCGCCCGTGCTGGCCACGCTGCAGTCCAAGGCCGCCACGCGTCGGCTGACGGTGGGCAACCTGGTGGTCCGGGCGGGCGGGGCGTTGCTGGCCTTGCCATTCGCGGGTCTGGCGGGGCAGGTGCTGCTGGATATGCCCTATGCCGGGCTGGCGGTCATGGCGCATCTGGGGTTCAACCTGCTGCTGGCGGCGCTGGTCTGGCCCCTGGCACGTCCCCTGACGCGGTCCCTGCGCCGCCTGCTGCCCGACCAGGAACCGCAGGGCGACAACGCCCCCCAATGGCTGGAGGAGGCCGCCCTGGAAACCCCGCAGATGGCCTTGGCCGGGGCCAGCCGCCAGGCGCTGGACATCGGCGACGTCATCGAACGGATGCTGGATCAGACCCGCGTCGCCTTTCGCAAAAGCGATGACGCCCCCCTGGCCGAGGTGGTGACGCTGGAACAGCGCGTCGATCTGCGACAGCAGCAGGTCAAGACCTATCTGTCGCGTCTGGGGCGGGGCGCGACCGAGGCCGAACGCCGGCACACGATCAACATCCTGGATTACGTCATCAACCTGGAACATGTGGGCGACATCATCGACCGCGGGCTGGCCGTGCAGGTCCGCAAGAAGATCGGCCTGCAGCTGCGCTTTTCCGACGAGGGCTACAAGGAACTGGACACCATGTTCCTGCAGACCTTCGAGGTGCTGCGACTGGCGCAGACCGTCTTCATGACACGCGACCGCGAGCTGGCGCGACGCCTGATGGAGCTGAAGGTCGAGATCAGGAACCTGGAACGCCAATCCTCGCAGCGCCACCTGATCCGCCTGCGCGAAGGCGTTCAGGAAACGCGCGAGACGTCATCGGTCCATCTGGACATCCTGCGCGACCTCAAGCGCATCAACGCGCATTTCATCTCGGTCGCGCATCCGATCCTGGACGAGGAAGGGCTGCTGTTCGAAAGCCGTCTGCGCGGCAGCTAGCAGCCCGGTTCCGGTCGGGCGGTGCTCAGGCCCAGATCTGCGACAGCGCCGCGATGGGGTCGTCCTGGGTCCAGATTTCCGGGCCAAGCGCGATGAAATCGCTGATGGGCGACAGCTGGGCGATCAGGTCGCGGGTGATGGCGCCTTCGGCCACGACGGGAACCTCGATCATTTCGGACCACCACTGGAACAGCTCCAGGTCCACGACCTCGTTCTTGTAGAGCGCGGAATCGCCCACCGGACCGAAGGACACATAGTCTGCCCCAGCTTCGGCGGCGGTCATCCCCTCGTGGCGCGAGGCGCCGCAGAAGGCGCCGACGATGGCATCATCGCCCAGTTCCTTGCGGGCATAGCGCACGCTGCGCGCGCCGTCGTTCAGGTGGACCCCGTCCAGCCCGTGGCGCAGGGCCAGCTTGACATGGTCGTCGATCACCACGGCCACGTCGCGGGCATGGGCGATCTCGCGCGCCATGTCGGCAAGGCGGCCCAGCTCGTCTTCCTCTCCGCCGCTGCGGATGCGCAGGCAGGAGGGCGCGAAACGGTCCATCACCTCGGCCAGCATGGGACCAAGGGCGTGGGCCTGCGCGCCGGCAGGGGTCATCAGATACAGTTGCGAGGCATCGGTCATGGCGTGTCTCCTTTGTGTCGCAGATAGCGCAGCTTGCCGCGCGCCGCCAGACGGACTATCTGCCTGACCATGCAAATCGAACGTCATCCCGTCATTATTCTGGTTCGCCCGCAAATGGGTGAAAATATCGGCGCAGCCGCGCGTGCCATGCTGAATTTCGGCTTCACCGAGATGCGCCTGGTCGAACCGCGCGACGGTTGGCCCAATCCCAAGGCCGTCGCGATGGCCTCGGGGGCAGCGGCGCGGGTACTGGACCAGGCCAAGGTCTATCCGACGCTGGCGCAGGCGATGGAGGGCATCGATTACGCCTATGCCACCACCGCGCGCGGTCGCGAACTGACCAAGCCCGTCCACACGCCCGCCACCGCGATGGAACAGGCGCGCAGCCATCCGGGCCGCAGCGCCATCATCTTTGGCCCCGAACGCACTGGCCTCGAAAACGACGACATCGCGCGGGCGAACGCCATCGTGACGGTGCCGGTCAACCCGGAGTTTCCGTCGCTGAACCTGGCGCAGGCGGTGCTGCTGATGGGCTATGAATACGGGCGCGACATCCTGCCGCCCGAACCCCATCCCCACCTGCGGCGCAGCGACGCACAGGACATGGCCGACCGGATCGAGATCGAGCGTCTGGGCGACCATTACGACGAACAGCTGTCCAAGGCCGGGTTCTTCTTTCCCGAAACCAAGGCTGCATCCATGCGCCTGAGCATGCGCAACATGTGGTCGCGGCTGAACCTGACGCGTGGCGACGTGCGGATGCTGCACGGCGTGCTGCGCCAATTGACCCGCCGATAGGCGCCCCCTAACCTCTGCCCGACGCAAAGGAGCAAGCGATGGCCAAGCGCCCCGTCTTCCAGGAAGTCTCGGAACCGACCGCCCGCCGTCCCGTCCAGACCACCGGCATGATCGATGCCCGTCCCAAGGGCGCGCGCCGCGCCATCCGGCTGTGGCTGATGGTGCTGTTCGCGATGGTCCTGGCCATGATCGCGCTGGGCGGCGCGACCCGGCTGACCGGTTCGGGCCTCTCGATCACCGAATGGGCGCCCGTCACCGGCACCCTTCCGCCCCTTAACCACGCCGATTGGCAGTCCGAGTTCGAGGCCTACAAGCAGATCCCCCAATATACCGAACTCAACGCCGGCATGTCGCTGAGCGAATTTCAGTACATCTATCTGTGGGAATGGTCGCACCGCCTGCTGGGCCGCCTGATCGGGCTGGTCTGGGCCGTGGGCTTCCTGTTCTTCTGGGCGACGGGCCGCATTCCCGCAGGCTGGAAATCGCGCCTGCTGGCGGTGGGTGCGCTTGGCGGTCTGCAGGGTGCCATCGGCTGGTGGATGGTCAGTTCGGGCCTGGTCGAGGGGATGACCCGCGTCGCCTCCTATCGTCTGGCCACCCATCTGGGCATCGCCTTCGTCATCCTGGGCCTGATCGCGTGGTATGCCCTGCAATTGTCGCGGTCCGAGGCCGAGCTGATCCGCGCCCGACGCGCGGGCGAGGCCAAGCTGTTCGGTATGTCCACCGGCCTGCTGCACCTGACCTTCCTGCAGATCCTGATCGGGGCGCTGGTCGCGGGGATCGATGCGGGCCGGACCTATACCGGCTGGCCGACCATGGGCGGGGAATGGATCCCTTCGGCCATCTGGGACGGCACGCTGGGGTGGCGCAATTTCTTTGAGAACCCCGCGCTGGTGCAGTTCATCCACCGCATGACCGGCTATCTGGTCGCCATCTTCGCGGTGGTCGTCTGGCTGCGGTCGCGCAAATCGCCCCACAAGGTCACGCGCGGCGCCTTCACCGTGATGATCGTGGCGGTGGCCGCGCAGGTGGGCTTGGGCATCATGAACGTCATCCATGCCTCGCCGCTGGATCTGGCACTGTCGCACCAGATCGGCGCGGTGGTGCTGTTCTCGCTGATCCTGCGGGCGCGTCACCATGCCCGCTATCCGATTGAAACATCCATCAGGGGGACCCTGCGATGAGCGCGCTTGACGATCTGCTTGCCTTCCAGCGCCAGACCGAGGCGCTGTCCTCGGTCGCGGAACGGCTGGGCTGGGACCAGGAAACCGTGATGCCCCGCGGCGCCACCGAACAGCGCGCCGAGGAGATGGGCGCGATCGAGGAGGTGCTGCACGAACGCCGCACCGATCCACGCATCGGCGAATGGCTGGACGCCGCTGAACCCGTGACCCCGTCTGACCAGCGGGCGGTCGACCTGATCGCCCGCGATTACGCGCGCACCAACCGCATCCCGGCGCGGCTGGCATCCGAACTGGCGCGGCTGACATCGCTGGCGCAGAGTATCTGGGCGGATGCGCGGGCCAAGGATGCCCCCGCCGATTTCCTGCCGACGCTGGACCAGGTGCTGATGCTGAAGCGTGAGGAAGCCGCCGCGCTGGCCGATGGCGGCGATCTCTATGATGCCCTGCTTGAGGATTACGAACCGGGCATGACCGGCGCGCGTCTGGCCAGCCTGTTTGACCAGATGCGCCCGCGTCTGGTGGCGCTGCGCGACGACGTGCTGGGGTCCGAACGCCAGCCGCAGGCGCTGACCGGCCATTTCCCTCAGGAAACCCAGATGCGACTGGCGCGCAGCTGTGCCAGCGCCTTCGGATACGATTGGACGCGGGGGCGGATGGATCTGGCGGTCCATCCCTTCAGCAGCGGACGTTGGCAGGACAGCCGCATCACCACGCGCGTCGTGGAAACGGACCCGTTCAACTGCATCTACTCCACGATCCACGAGGTCGGGCATTCCAGCTATGAACAGGGGATCGACCCCGATTACGCCTTCACGCCCCTGGGGCGCGGCGTGTCGATGGGTGTGCATGAGAGCCAAAGCCGCATCTATGAAAACCAGATGGGGCGGGGGCGTGCCTTCACCGGCTGGCTGTTCGACCGGATGTCGCATGCCTTCGACGGGCTGAACATTGCCGATGCCGATGCCTTCCATGCCACCGTCAACCGCGTCACCCCCGGCTTCATCCGCACCGAATCCGATGAGGTCCAGTACAACCTGCACGTCATGCTGCGTTTCGATCTTGAGCGCGACCTGATCTCGGGAAGGCTGGATACCGAGGATCTGGTCGAGGCGTGGAACAGCCGTTTCCTGCGCGATTTCGGCGTGCCGGTGGACCGGCCTGCCAATGGCGTCCTGCAGGATGTCCATTGGTCTGTGGGTCTGTTCGGCTATTTCCCGACCTATGCCTTGGGCAATGTCTATGCGGGCTGCCTGAACCAGGCGATGCGGAACGATGTGCCGGATCTGGATGCGGGTCTCGCGCAGGGCGACGCGTCGCAGGGCACCGAGTGGCTGCGCGAGAACGTCCAGCGTCACGGCGGCCTGCTGCCGCCCGCGCAGCTGATCGAGGAGGCCGCGCGCCAGCCGATCAGCCCCGAACCGCTGCTGAGCTATCTGGAAGAGAAGTTCCAGGGCATCTACGGGTTGTGAAAAAGGGGGGCGATCTGCCCCCCTTCCTTATTCCGCGGCCCGAGCGGCCATCGGGTTGTTCGGATGCGTGGTCCAATTGGCGTATTCGCCGCGCGGGATGCCGGTGCGCTTGTCCATCTCGCCCACCTCCAGCTCGCGCATGGTGATGCAGTCCTGAACAGGGCATACATCGACGCAGAGGTTGCAGGCGACGCATTCCTCCTCGATCACCTCGAAGACGCGACCGGGTTTCATGGCGATGGCCTGGTGGCTGGTATCCTCGCAGGCGGCATAGCAGCGGCCGCAGCTGATGCAGGCGTCCTGGTCGATCACCGCCTTGGTGACATAGTTCAGGTTCAAGTGCTGCCAGTCGGTGACATTGGGCGTCGCCCGTCCGATCAGGTCCGACATTTCTATGTCATGGCTGTCCAGATAATCGTGCAGCCCGCTGATCATCTCCTGCACGACCTTGAAGCCATAGGTCATCGCCGCCGTGCAGACCTGAACGTTGCCCGCCCCAAGCGCCATGAATTCCGCCGCGTCGCGCCATGTGGTGACGCCACCGATGCCGCTGATGGGAATGCCGGCGGTGGCGGGGTTGCGCGCGATCTCGGCCACCATGTTCAGCGCGATGGGCTTGACCGCCGGGCCGCAATAGCCGCCATGGCTGCCCTTGCCGTCGATGGTGGGCTGGGGCGCGAACAGGTCCAGATCGACCGAGGTGATCGAGTTGATCGTGTTGATCAGGCTGACCGCATCCGCACCGCCGCGTTTCGCGGCCTCGGCGGGCTTGGTCACGTCGGTGATGTTGGGGGTCAACTTGACGATGCAGGGCATGCGGCTGTGCTTTTTCACCCAACGCGTGACCATCTCGATATATTCGGGCACTTGGCCCACGGCGGCGCCCATGCCGCGCTCGGCCATGCCGTGCGGACAGCCGAAGTTCAGCTCGACCCCGTCGGCGCCGGTATCCTCGATCTTCGTCAGGATGTCGCGCCAGCTGTCCTCGTCGCAGGGCACCATCAGGCTGATGATCAGCGCGCGGTCGGGATAGTCGCGCTTGACCGACTTGATCTCGCGCAGGTTCACCTCCAGCGGGCGATCGGTGATCAGCTCGATGTTGTTGATGCCCAGCACGCGGCGGTCGGCGCCGTGGATCACGCCATAGCGGGGGCCGTTGACGTTGACGACGGGCGGGCCTTCGGACCCCAGCGTCTTCCACACGACCCCGCCCCAGCCCGCCTGGAAGGCGCGGCGGACGTTGTATTCCTTGTCGGTGGGCGGGGCCGAGGCCAGCCAGAACGGGTTCGGGGATTTGATCCCGATGAAATTACTGCGCAGATCTGCCATGTTCAGCGTCCTTATTCATGCGCGGATGGGATGGGCCTCAGCCCGGGATGCTGACGGGGCGACCGGTCAGGTGGGCATCGATGTCTTCGGCGGCGTCGCGGCCTTGGGCCACGGCGGTCACCGTCAGGTCATCGCCATCCGCCGTACAATCGCCACCCGCCCAGACACCGTCGATGCTGGTGCGACCGGGGCCGGTGACGGCGATCTTGCCGCCCTCCAGCATGATCGTTTCGGGCGTGCCGTCCAGGGTCTGGCCGATGGCACGAAAGACCTGGTCGGCCTTCAGGCGGAACCGGTCCTCGGTCATGGTCAGCCCGTCCGGGCCGCTGGCGGTATAGCAGAACTCGATCTCGGCCACGGCGCCGTTGCCGTGGATGGCCACGGGGGCGGCGTTGCAGATCAGGCGCACGCCGGATGCGGTGGCGTGATCCTGTTCGTGGCGGCTGGCGCCCATGCGGTCCTGGCCGCGGCGATAGACGATGGTGACGTTTTCCGCCCCCAGCAGTTTCGCCTGCACGGCCGCATCGACCGCCGTCATACCGCCGCCGATCACCACCACGTCGCGCCCGACGGGCAGGGTGGCCAGGTCGGTCGCCTGCCGCAGGTCGCGGATGAAGCTGACCGCGTCGGTGACATGCTGGCGATCCTCGCCCGTGGCGCGCAGGGCGTTGACGCCGCCCAGGCCCATGCCCAGGAAAACCGCGTCGTAATCGGCCTGCAGAGTTTCCAGCGTGATCTGCCGGCCAAGCGCCTGGTCGTTTTTGATGGTGATGCCGCCAATGCCCAGCAGCCAGTCGACCTCGGCCTGGGCGAAACCGTCCACGGCCTTGTAGCTGGCGATGCCGTATTCGTTCAGGCCGCCGGGCTTGGGGCGGGCCTCGAAGATGGTGACGTCATGGCCCTTGGCGGCCAGACGATGCGCGGCCGACAGACCGGCGGGACCGGCACCCACAACGGCGACACGCTTGCCGGTGGCTTCGGCGCGGGTGAAGGGGTGGCCTTCCTGCGCCATCAGCCCGTCGGTGGCATAGCGTTGCAGCGCGCCGATCTGGACGGGCTTGCCTTCGGCGGTTTCCCGGACGCAGGCGCCTTCGCACAGGTTTTCCGTGGGACAGACGCGGGCGCACATGCCGCCAAGGATGTTGGCGTGAAAGATCGTCATGGCGGCGGCATCGGGCGTGCCCGTCGCGATCTGCCGGATGAACAGCGGAATGTCGATCGAGGTCGGGCAGGCCGTGATGCAGGGCGCGTCATGGCAGAAATAGCACCGGTCGGCGGCGACATGCGCCTCGTGCCGGTCCAGAGGAGGCGCGACATCGACGAAATTCGCGGCCATCTGTTCGGGGGTCAGTCGACCCGGCACGACACCGGGCGACAGTCTTGCTTGGGACATTTTCGTCTCCTGGCTCACCTGTTGGTCAAATCAGGCTGGCACAGGTCCGATTTTTTATCAAATGGTAAAATTATGCCGCGCAGGGTTTGCGGATATTTCAGGCAGGCAGGTCCACGATGGCGGCAAGCCCGCCCAGTTCCGACCGTTCCAGACGCAGTTCGCCGCCGTGCAGAGCCGCCAGATCGGCGACGATGGCCAGGCCCAAACCGGCGCCGGACGGCCCCTGTTCATCCAGCCGACCGCCGCGCGCCAAGGCTTTGGGCGCCTGGTCGGGGGCAAGGCCCGGCCCGTCATCCTCGATCGTCAGGCGCAGGGTCGCACCCGTCACGACGCTGATCCGCATCCGGCTGCGCCCCCATTTGACGGCGTTTTCGCACAGGTTGCCGATCATCTCCTCAAGGTCCTGCCGTTCGGCGGGAAAGGCGGCGTCGGGCGGGCAATCGATGTGCGCGGTGATGCCCTTGTCCAGCATCGGCCAGCGCAGAACCAGCAGGATGTCCTCGATCACCGGCACGATGGGCGTCTGCTGGCCCAGGACACGGCCGCCCTGCTGACGCGCGCGGCGCAGGTGCCAGCCGATCAGCCGGTCCATCCGCGCGATCAGCGCTTGGCCCGCATGATCCGCAGGCAGGTCGTTCGACAGCGCCGCCAGCGGCGTCTTCAGCGAATGGGCCAAGTTGCCCAGATGCTGTCGGGACCGGGACAGCAGCGCAGCGTTCTGGTCCAGCGCGGCGTTGATCTCGGACGCCAGGGGGCGCAGTTCGGTGACGTCGGGCATGGCCAGGCGCGGCGCATCGCCCGCCCGCACGCGGGCCAGATCGACCCGCAGGCGCGCCAGGCTTTTCAGCCCCGCCGTCACCTGGATCAGGCTGGCCGCAGCCAGCCCCAACCCCAGCACCGCCAGCGCGGCGGCCAGGGGACGGATGATGTGACGCAGGCTGTCGCGGATCTGCGCCATCGGCGCGGTGACGGTGATGGCGATGGGCGCGTCGCTGTCGGGGACCGTGACCTGTCGGCGCAGGATACGCAGGCCCGCGCCGTCGGCGTCGCGCCCCGCACCCCCGGTGAAATCGCCCGCAGGCCCCGACAGCCGACCGTCCAGCAGTGAATCCGACCGCTCGACCAGCGCATCGCCCGCCTCGACCTGCCAGTACCAGCCCGAGAGCGGCAGCCAGAAACGCGCGTCAACGGGGGTATCGTCCAGCCCGACGCGTCCATCCTCGACCTCCAGCTCTCCGATCAGGCTGTCGGCGATGGCGGCGGCCTCAGCGTCGAAGCGGTCGGTGACGAAATCATTCAGCAGCGACGATATCAGCAGGAACGCCCCCAACAGCGCCACGCCCAGCCACACCGCCGCCAGCGCCAGCAGGCGTCCCCGGATCGATTGCATCATGCAGCAGTCCGCAGGACATAGCCTTCGCCCCGCCGGGTCTGGATGACGCCGTCGCCGACCTTCCGGCGCAGGCGGCCGATGACCACCTCGATGGATTTGAAATCGCGGTCGGTCTCGGCCTCATAGAGATGATCCGAGAGTTCGGTGCGGCTGACGATGCGGTCGTGGTGGTGGATCAGATAGGTCAGGATGCGCGCCTCGAAGGCGGTCAGTTTCAGGGGCGATCCGTCATGGGTGATGACGCCCAGCTGGCTGTCCAGCCGCAGCTTGCCCGCCTGGATGATGGGCCGCGCATGGCCCGCCGAGCGACGGATCAGCGCCTGCGCGCGCAGCACGACCTCCTCCAGACGGAAGGGTTTGACGGCATAATCGTCGGCACCGGCGCGAAAGCCTGCCACCTTGTCGGTCCAGTCACCGCGCGCGGTCAGGATCAGGACCGGCATCGCCACCCCCTGGTCGCGCCAGCGCGTCAGGACGTCGATCCCCGACAGGGTGGGCAGGCCCAGATCCAAAATGGCCACGTCATAAGTTTCCGTCGCGCCCAGGAATTCACCCTGTTCGCCGTCATGCGCCATGTCGGTGACAAAGCCCGCGGCGATCATCGCCTGGGACAGCTGTTCGGCCAGCGTCGGGTCATCCTCGACGATCAAAGCACGCATGGGGTCGTCCTCATCATTTCGCGGCAGGGCGCCTTGCCTGCAATTGACCGTGGCCCGCCACGTCCAGAAAGCGCCCGTCGCGGGCATCCAGCCGGATGTCCAGCAGGTTGCGCGCCTCGGTCAGCAGGCGCACCTGATAGACCAGCTCTATGCCCCGGTCCTGTTCATGGGGAAAGGGCGGGACCAGTTCAACGGCGATCGGGCGCCCGGCATAGCGCCCCGTCACCACCCGCACCACCTGCCGGGGGGGAAGGGGGCGGAAATCGGCCTGCGGCGGGGATGCCCAGAACGGGTGCATGTCATCCGCGACCCCGGGTCGGGGCAGGGCCGTCGCCGGCAAAAGGGTCAGAATCACAAGGGTCAGGGCACGGATCATCGGGCGATTATGACCGTGCCAAGCGAAATGGAAACCAAATGGCGCGTTGGCGTTTCATTCGGCAATCCCCTGCTAGACGTGATTCGTCCAAGGCCGGAACAGCCGGTCGCAAGAAGACGATAGGAGACTGACATGACGCTGAGCAAACTCGCATCCTCGGCCGCGCTGATCGCACTGGTCGCAGGCGCGCCCATGTTGACCATGGTGTCCGCAGCCCAGGCACAGGACGCACCGGCCGCCGAACAGATGCCCGACGTGCTGCAGGGCCTTGACCTGCAGAACGTGGAAACGGAAACAGCCCGCGGCGGGCACATGCGCTATGAAGGCGAGATGGCCGACGGCACCGAGATCGAGGCCCTGTTCGACCGCGATGGCACGCTGATGATGTTCGAAGCCGATGACGGGGTCGTTCCCGCCACCGTGTTGGACGCCGCCGTCCCCGCCGAGATCCGCAATGCCGAAGCCTTCGACCTGCTGACCCGGATCGAGGAACTGCACAGCCGCGGCGACATGCTGGGCCTGAAGGGCGAGGACAAGGACGGCGAGGAACTGCATCTGATGTTCGACCTGACGGGCAAGCTGACCGGCATCGCCACTGATGATACCGCCGTCCCGCAGGACATCGTCGCGACGCTGCTGCCCCAGACCGTGCGTGATTCCGACATCGCCGCCCAATTCGCGGTCATCGACCATGTCATGTCGGGCAGCGACCGTGTGATGATCGGCGGCGAGGATGCAGATGGCGAGGATCTGCGCGCGCAGTTCGACATGGACGGCAACCTGCTGCGCTTTGGCCGCGGCGATGATGATCGCGGCGATCACCGGATGCATGGCGACCGCATGGGTCGCGGCGGGCATGGCGGTCCCGGCGAACATCGCGGACCCGGAAAGCATGGCGGCAAGCATGACGACCACGCCCGCGGTCCCCGTCACGACGATCGCGGCATGATGAAGGGCGACGAAGCCCTGATGGATATGGATGCCGTGACGACCAGCCTGACCGAGGCCGGCTATACTGATCTTGGCAAATTCCGCCGCAAGGGTCCGGGTGCTGCCGTTTCGGCCACCAATCCCGACGGCGAAGAGGTCATGCTGCAGCTGAGCCCCGAGGGCGAGGTCATGCGCGAAACCGCGCGCTGATCGCCGATACCCATGGCGATAGGCCGTTCCCGGCGGGGGCGGCCCTTTGCCGATGGCGTGTCTTCAGATGTTGTCCAGGACCAGATCGGCTGGACGGCTTTCGGCGCAGACAAGCCGCATGTTCGGCAGGTCGTTCTCCTCGACCTTGGTCAGGGCCACCTCGGGCGGCAGGTCCTTCCAGCGGGCCAGCAGGCGGTCGCGAAGAACCGGTTGCGGGACCTGCAGAAAGACCGTCAGCGCGAAATGCCGCGACAGGTCGCGCCAGCCCGGCCGGTCCAGCAGCAGATAGTTGCCCTCGACCACGATCAGGCGCGCGGCCGGGTCGATCTCACGCGCCCCCGCGCGTGAGATTTCCAAGGCGCGGTCAAAGACCGGCACCAGCACCGGCCGCCCGGCATCGGCGGCCAGCCTGTCCAGCATGACCGAAAACCCGTCCAGATCGAAGGTATGGGGCGCCCCCTTGCGCGCCAGGTCGCCCCGCGCTGCCAACAGCCCGTCATCCAGGTGATAGCCGTCCATCGGCAAGATGGCCGCCCGCCCCGGCACCCGTTCGGCCAGTCCCGCCGCCAAGGCATCCGAGACATGGCTTTTGCCCGCACCCGGAGGCCCGACCAGTGCCACAAGCTGGCGTCGGTCAGACCGGGCCAGTTCGGCAAGTCGGTCCAGCAGGTCGGGCAGGGTGGTGGTCTGGGTCATGGCGCGGCCTTGTTGTTGCCCCTCAGATGTTCCACGCGCCGTTCCCTGTGACAAGACCGGGGCTTGCCCCCGCCCGCCCGCCGCACAAAGATGGCCCGCGCATGCAAGGGCGGCAGGGGGGATCATGGGGCAGGCCGCAACTCGGCTGGGACGGCGCGGGCTTGCGGCGCTGGGGCTGGCGCTGATTCTGGCCTGGGCGCTGCTGGTGCAGGGCGGCAGCTGGCTGGCGGGTCAGCACATCAAGGCCACCATCCCGCAGGGCGAGAACATCCTGCGGCTGGCGGTGTCTGGCTTGCGCGGCGAATTGGCGCGTTATGAACGCCTGCCCGACCTGTTGGCGCGCGCACCCGTCCTGTCGAACGCCCTGCATCCCGATGCCGCCCCCGCCGAGGTCGCGGCGGCGAACCTCTATCTGCGCCATGTCACGCGGCTGATGGGGCTGTCGGATGCCTATGTCATGGACGCGCAGGGCATGACGGTGGCGGCCAGCAATTTCGACCGCGACCTGAGTTTCGTCGGCCAAAGTTTCGCCTATCGCCCCTATTTCACGCAGGCGCTGGCAGGCGGGCGCGGGCAGTTCTTTGCGCTTGGGACGACTTCGGGCAAGCGCGGTTATTACTTTGCGGCACCGGTACGCGACCGCGGGCGCATTCTTGGCGTGCTGGCGCTGAAGGTCGATGTCGATGCCATCGAGGACAGCTGGCGCGCCGCCGAATACGAGATGATCGTGACCGACAGCGAAGGCATCGTCTTTCTGGCCAGCCGACGCGACTGGCAGTTCCGGTCGCTGGGGGCGTTGGGGGCGCAGGCCCGCGCGCGGATCGCCGCCACCCGGCGCTATGACGACGAGCCGCTGGACATGCTGCCGCTGGCGCGGACCGGCCGGGTCAGCGGGCACCAGATGCTGCGGCTGGAGGCGGGCGACGACCGGCGCGAATTCGTGTCCGTGTCGGAAACCATGCCCGAGGCGGGCTGGACGGTGCAGGTCCTGCTGGACACGGCCCCCGCCCGCCGGCAGGCGCTGCAGGGGGCTGTGGCGGCGATGTTGATCGTGGGGGCGGTGCTGGCGGGGGTGATCGCCTGGATGCAGCGTCGCGCCCGCCTGCGGGAACGCCTGTCGATCCAGGCCGAGGCGCAGGCCCAGCTGGAGGGGCGCGTCAAGGCCCGAACCCGCGAGCTGGCCCAGCTGAACGACCGCCTGAGCGCCGAGATCACCGAACGCCGCGCCACCGAGGATGAGTTGCGCCGCACCCAACGCCATCTGGTGCAATCGGCCAAGCTGGCAGCCCTTGGCCAGATGTCGGCGGCGCTGTCGCATGAACTGAACCAGCCCTTGGGCGCGGTGCGCAATTTCGCCGCCAATGCCGTGACCTATCTGGACCGCGACCGGCCCCAGGACACGCGCGCCAACCTGGCCCGCATCCTGTCCCTGACCGACCGCATGACGGAAATCGGTCGCACCCTGCGCAATTTCGCCCGCAAGCCCAACGCCCAGTTGCGCCCCGTGGATCTGCACGATGTCATGCGCGACGCGCTGGAGGTGATCGCCTGGCGCATCGGCAAGCGTCAGGTGGCGCTGAACTTGGATCTGCCGCCGCAGCCGCTTTGCGTCATGGCCGGGCCGGTGCGGTTCCAGCAGGTGATCGTGAACCTGCTGTCGAATGCGCTGGACGCGCTGGACGACCGGCCCGATGCGCGGATCGACATCACGGCGCGCGCGGGCGGGGGGCGGGTCAGCGTCACCGTCCGCGACAACGGCCCCGGTGTTCCCGAAGGGCTGGACGACCGCGTCTTCGACCCGTTCTTTTCCACCAAGGGCGTCGGTAGCGGGCTGGGCTTGGGGTTGTCGATCTCGTTCAACATCATCAAGGATTTCGGGGGAGAATTGCGGCTGGTGCGCGACGGGCAGGGGGCCTGTTTCGTGATCGACCTGCCCGCCTTGGAACAGGAGAAGACATGAGCGCGGGCCGCATTCTGCTGATCGACGACGAGGCCGACATGCGCCTGTCCACCGCCCAGGCCCTCGACCTGGAAGGGTTCCAGGTCGAGGATGTGGCCGATGCCCAATCCGCGCTGGACCGCGTGGGTTTCGGGTTCGCCGGGGTGGTCATCACCGACATCCGCATGCCGGGCATGGACGGCATGACCCTGATGCGCCGCATCCGCGACATCGATGCCGACATCCCCGTGATCCTGGTGACGGGGCATGGCGACATCCAGCTGGCGGTCAGGGCGATGCGTGAGGGGGCCTATGACTTTGTCGAAAAGCCCTTTGACGGCCAGCAGCTGGCGGAAATCGCCGCCCGTGCCATGGGCTATCGCCGGGTCGTGCTGGAAAACCGCGTCCTGCGGGCAGCGGCGGGACAGGTGGACGATCTGGAAACCCGGCTGGTGGGGCGGTCGAACGTGATGATCGACCTGCGCCGCCGGTTGCGCACCATCGGCCCGACCGAGGCCGACGTGCTGATCGAGGGCGAGACGGGCACCGGCAAGGAGGTCGTCGCCCGCGCCCTGCACGACCTGTCGCCCCGTGCGGGCAAGCCCTTCATCGCCATCGACTGCGCCTCGCTGCCGGCCTCGCTGATCGAGAGCGAGCTGTTCGGCCATGAGGCCGGCGCCTTTCCCGGCGCGCTGCGCCCGCGCTATGGCAAGTTCGAACATGCCCGCGGCGGCACCATCCTGCTGGACGAGATCGGGTCGATGCCCTTGGACGTGCAGGGCAAGCTGCTGCGAGTGGTGCAGGATCGCGTCATCTCTCCCCTTGGGTCGAACGAGGACCGGGTGCTGGACGTGCGCTTCATCGCGACCTCGCGCCAGCCCCTGGCCGACGAGGTCGCGCGGGGCCGCTTTCGCGCCGACCTGCTTTATCGCCTGAACGTGGTGACGCTGAACGTGCCGCCCCTGTCGGCACGGCGCGAGGATATCCAGCTGCTGTTCATCAAGCTGGTGCAGGAAGCCGCCGCCCGCCACCGCCGCCCCGCCGTCGCCGTCCCCCCGAACCTGCTGGCCGAAATCGTCGAGCGTCCCTGGCCTGGCAATGTTCGCGAATTGCGCAACGCCGCCGATCGGCACGCGCTTGGCATCGCCCTGCAACCCGCCGAAGATCGCAGCCCCGACCAGATGCGGCTGGCCCACCGGGTCGCGATGTTCGAACGCGATGTGATTGTGGCGACGCTGGCGGCGCATGGGGGGCGGCTGAAGCCGGTCTATGAATCCTTGGGGCTGTCGCGCAAATCGCTGTATGAAAAGATGCAGAAATACCGGATCGACAAGACCCATTATGTCGATGGCGATCCGTGACGTGGGAGGAAATCCACCCATCGCGCGGGCGTGATGTTACCGTTTCCACCCATCGCGTCCCCGGATGCGGCATTTTATCCTGCGCACGATGCATGGCGGCATTGCGCGAACGGCATGGCGCCCGTTAGCTGTTCGCACGTCTTATGGGCCGGTCACCCGGCCATTCGCCAAGAATCTGGGAGGATTTCGATGCGTTTCCTGACAGCAGCCGCCCTTGCGGCCACCACCGCCCTGACCCTGCAGCCCGCCTTCGCGCAAGAGGACCGTGCCGACTGGCCCTCCAGCCTGACGATCGGCACGGCCAGCCAGGGCGGCACCTATTTCATCTATGGCACCGGTCTGGCCGGCCTGATCACCCAGAAGCTGGGCGTCAACGCCTCGGCCGAGGTGACGGGCGGTCCGGTCCAGAACGCGACGCTGGTGGAAACCGGCGACCATCAGGTCGGCCTGGTTACCATGGGCCCCGCATACGAGGCCTGGTCGGGCAACAGCGAACTGGCACCGGGCGTCGAGCATTCGTCGATGCGCGCATTGTTCCCGATGTATCAGACCCCGTTCGAGGCGGTGGCGCTGAAATCCTCGGGCGTGGCCGATGTCGCGGACATGGACGGCAAGCGCGTTTCGGTCGGCCCCGCAGGCGGCACGGCGGCGACCTATTGGCCGCGTTTCTTCGAGGTGCTGGGCGTGGAACCCACCATCAGCTTCTCGGGCGCGAATGACGCGACGGGCCAGGTCAAGGACGGCCTGATCGACGCCTTCGCCTTTGCCGCCGGCGTTCCGATTTCCGCCTTCGCCCAGATCGCCGCGGAAAACGAGGTCAACATCTTTGGCTTCACCGAGGAACAGCGCAGCAAGATCCTGGAGGCGATGCCCGAAGTCGCAGCCTTCGAGGTCGATGGCGGCATGTATCAGGGCTTCCCCGAAGGTCACGGCACCGTCGCGATGTGGAACTTTGCCATCGCCCATGCCGACATGCCCGAGAGCCTGGCCTATGAGATCACCAAGCTGGTGATGGAGGACAACGCGGCGATGATGCAGATCCACGCAACATCCGCCGAGACGCTGCCGGAAAACGCCGACAAGAACACCTTCCTGCCGTTCCACCCCGGCGCGGTGAAGTATTTTGACGAAAAGGGGATCGAGATCACCGACGACCTGCGCGGCTGATGCCCGCCGCCCCGACGCCCGCAGATGGCGTCGGGGCACCTTTCCCTTCCCCCCCATTCCGGAGCGGCCGCGGGGCTTGATCTCGCCGTCCGCCGGACCCGAGGTTTCCCCATGTCCGCACCTGATGCCCATATGGCGCAGAACGGCCCCGTCATCGCGCAAGGCGTCGATGACGAACCGATGGCCCCAAACCAGCGCGACGCCCGCGCCCGTGCGGGCCTGATCATCGCCGTTCTTTGCGCCGCCTATACCGTCTTTCACCTGACCGTCATGGTCGTCTATCCGCTCGAGACATGGGCCTATCGCATGATCCATGTCTGCGGCGGCCTGGTCATCGGTTTCCTGACCTATTCCGCCCTGACCCAGACCGACGAAACCGCCCCCGCCGCCAAGCGCGGCCCGGTCGAACTGGCGCTGCTGGGCGTCGGTGCGCTTGGCATCGGCTACGGTTTCGTCATCATCGCCTATGCCTGGCTGGCATGGTGGGTGGCCGGCGTGGCCCGTCCCCCGGCCTTCGGTTTCGCCACCTATGGCCTGCCGCTGGCGATCGGCACGGTCGCGGCCATCGTCGCGGGCTGGCGCTTTTCGTCGCGCGACAGGGCGCGCATCTATGCGGGCGACCTGCTGCTGTGCTTCGCCTCGGTCGCGGTCCTTGGCTATATCTTGTTCGTCGTCGGCGCCTTGCGGATGCGGGCGGGCACGGGCATGGCGCAGCCGGGCGATCTGTGGGCGGCCGTTACGGGCGTGATGCTGATCCTGGAACTGACGCGCCGCCTGACGGGGCTGGCGCTGGTGGCCATCGTCGGCGTCTTCATTGCCTACAGCTTCCTTGGGCCTTGGCTGCCCGGTTTCCTGAACCATCGTGGCTATACGGCGACGCGGTTCTTCACCTATATCTTTACCGACCAAGGCGTGCTGGGCGACCCGATCGCGGTCAGTTCGACCTATATCATCCTGTTCATCGTCTTTGCGGCTTTCCTGCAGGCTTCGCGCGTGGGCGATTATTTCGTGAACTTCGCCTTTGCCTGCGCCGGCCAGGCGCGCGGCGGTCCGGCCAAGGTCGCGGTCTTTGCATCCGGCCTGATGGGCATGATCAACGGCACCTCGGCGGGCAACGTCGTGTCGACCGGATCGCTGACCATCCCGCTGATGAAGAAGGTCGGCTATTCCCCCAAATCATCGGCCGCAATCGAGGCGACGGCCTCCTCGGGCGGGCAGATCCTGCCGCCGATCATGGGCGCGGGCGCCTTCATCATGGCCGAGGTCACGGGCATTCCCTATACCGACATCGTCATCGCCGCGATCATTCCTGCGCTGCTTTATTTCGTGTCGGTCTATTTCATGGTCGATCTTCAGGCGCTGAAGCTGGACATGAAGGGCCTGCCGCGGTCGGAACTGCCGCGTTTCGGTGACCTGATCAAGCAGGTCTACCTGTTTTTGCCGATCATCATCCTGATCTATACCCTGTTTGCGGGCTATTCGGTGATCCGGGCGGGGGCGATGGGCATGGCCGCAGCCGCGATGGTCAGCTGGCTGACGCCCCACAAGATGGGCCCGCGCCAGATCTTCAAGGCGCTGGACATGGGCGCCAAGATGTCGATCCAGATGGTCGCCGTCTGTGCCGCCGCCGGTGTCATCGTGGGCGTCATCGCGCTGACCGGGGTGGGGGCGCGCTTTTCGGCGCTGCTGCTGACGATTGCCGATCAGAACCAGTTGCTGGCGATGTTCTTTGCGATGTGCATCTCGATCATCCTGGGGATGGGCATGCCCACGACGGCGGCCTATGCGGTGGCTGCGGCGGTCGTGGCGCCGGGTCTGATCCAGCTGGGCGTGCCAGTGCTGGTCGCGCATTTCTTCGTCTTCTACTATGCCGTCATGTCGGCCATCACGCCGCCCGTCGCGCTGGCCGCCTATGCGGGTGCGGGGCTTGCGGGGTCGGACCCGATGAAGACCTCGGTCGAGGCGTTCAAGTTGGGCCTTGCCGCCTTCATCGTGCCCTTCATGTTCTTCGGGTCGCACGAGTTGCTGATGCAGGGCGAGACTCTGGACATCGTCCACGCCACCATGACCGCGCTTCTGGGGATGTTCCTGCTGTCGGCTGGGGTGATCGGCTATTTCTTCGGCCATGCCGCCGGATGGATGCGGATCGTGCTGATCGGGGCCGCGCTGTCGATGATCGCCGTCGGATGGGCCAGCGATGTGGCCGGACTGGCCGTCGCGGTGGCGCTGTTCCTGTGGCAGCGCAAGATGGTGACGCCATCCGCGCTGGCAAAGGGCCGCGCGGATTGACCGGATCGGATAGCGATTGACATGATGAAAGGCGGGCCGGGAAACCAGCCCGCCTTTTCCGTATCAAACATAAAAAAACCGCAGAAATCCGCAGCTTGGGTCAGATCAGTTTCGTGGGAAAAACTGGTGCTGTGAGAGAGAATTGAACTCCCTGTGTATTTATAAATTTCAATGGCTTAGCGTTTTTTATGATGGCCATTCTGATACCGGTTATGACCCCAAGATGACCTTACGTCAAAAGAAACTGGCTGCTGTTCCTTGGCTGGCCCGCCTATCTGCCAAGCCGATGTGAAAAGTGATTCGTGCCGACACGTGCTCGCCGAGGTCAGATAGCGCGAGTATACCCGAGTATTGCCGTGGCCCGAGCCGGGACCGCGTTGGAATTCTGATAAGCGGCGAGGACGAGCAACTCGACGACTACCTGCGTCTCATTTGCCGGTGGGTGCGCCGACGTTGTTTGCGGCTTCCTTCCAAACCTTGGGGATCGCTTGGTAGAGTGCGGGATAGGCAGCCCGGACACGCCCAGAGGGATGAGCCGAATACCATACCCTGTAGCCTTGTTCTTCGAAGAAGGACCCGGCACGGCCAGCCTTGGCGCCTACGAGGACTACGGACCTAAGGTTGGGCAAAATCCGCGTGAGGTCATGAAGGTGCTCAAGCCCCTCCTTCCAAGCAGCGCTCTTGATGCTGATGGTCTGGTCCCACCAGGGAACGGTGTTCCAGATCACGGTATCCTCTCGGCGTAGACCAGCGATCGCCATGAAGCGGAAGATCGCCTCGGCGGTTGCATCGTTGTTGTCACGAGACACGAAACCCGATCCACCCTTCCGCGGGTCGGTCTTGGGCCCGGGCTTCTCGAGAAGGAACAGGATGCGTGCTTCTGCACCTCCGTCCAGTGGGTCGAAGTCCGGAACGAAGCCTCGACCGTCCCTGCGTAGGTCCACGACGAATGCGTTCAAAGGCAGCATGTGAGGCATAGCCAGCATTTGTTTGCGACGTTCGATCTCAACCTTGTCCGACAAACTGCGTGGATGTCGTGCAGAGGGAGAAATTCCCGATTTGATGATGGCCAATCCAGTCGCGTCTTCCGCGTTGTTAGTGGACTTGCCTTCCTGCATGTTTAACTCCCATGTGTAGATCTATGCCTGCGCGTTGGTTCCGACCGATCTCCAAAAGGACTGGTGACCAAAAGCTTAACAAACAGCCCTCGAGGAAGTCTGATCTGATCGATGATCAAAGTATTTGCCGAGTGTGGAACGGGCAGGGACCGACCGCCAGTCTTCCAGACGCCTGAGGTGCGCCAAGAATGGGACTCGTCCGACCCGTTCCGTCCTCATGGCTCGTTGCACTACTTTCCGAAGATTGCCCGCAACGCCGTCCTAGAGCGAGCGGTCAGTTTGGGGTCAGTATCGCCCGAAGCCTCGCGGATTTCGGCCAGCCAGAGCCTTTCGTTCGCACTCGTCGGGGTTCCGAAGACCTCGAGGACCGATAGGGCGGCGGTCTTTCCAATGCTTTGCTCCAAAGCGAGCCTCATCAGATGCGCCGGATCCACTTCCATGGCGCGCGCCAAGTCTGGAACCCGGTCAAGTGGCAGCTTGCTGGCGCCGTTCTTCAAGAGACTGATCATGTTCGCATTCACGAAACCAGCTTGATGGGCGATCTCCTTCTGGGACTTGCGGTGGTTGAGCAACTCGATCTGACGTCTTAGAAAGATCGCAGCAGGGGTATCGGCGTGGGGGTTCTTCATGTGGCCTCTCTGGCAAATCGATAACTGCCGTGAAACTAGCCGTTTGCTTGGCAACAAGCGTTTGGGATCTACAGCGATCTCTGTGGGAAGTCGAAGTCCTAGAAGAAGAATCGCGTGGTCATGGGGATGGTTCTTGGGGCGGCTCGATCCCCGCACTTGACCCTCCACATTGCGTAGACGTGGTGGGCTGCGGGCACTTCGGTCGAGAGAAACCGAATGCCATGACCGAAGTGACGCTTTCTGTGATGCGGTCGCGTGGAACATATGGAGACGGTTGCAACTCAGTAGCGTATTGGCGCCGACCTGCCGCATGCGCAGTAATTCACCTTGACTATTCAGTTTATTTAGATAAGTGTCGGCTTATCTTTCGAGCTCGCCACCACAGCTTGCGCCACGCGCATCAAGAGATGAACATGTCTATATCTCCAAGCGCCAGCAACCTTGGCGAACACTCGTCGCTGACTGGCGAGGACCTTTCAAGCTGGGAAGGCCCCCAGAATACATTCATTCGTGTTCCACCTTCTCATCCTACCATCTCTGAGAGCGAGACCTCCTGCAAAGTTGTCCCACTCCACTCCCGCGATCTTGAGCATTCCAGCCAGCACCCACAGGGATTTCAGACTCAATCGGATCAAGCACGTCAGTGTGCAGAGTGTGCAGAACCTACTCCTATCCAGCAGCCTGCTACCCCTCCTTCCCTTGCGTTCGAAGCAAGGTTCCAGCAAACGCCGTCTAGTCTGCGTGGAACACCCAAGGTCTTCATAGGTCGGCAGTGCCCTCCGACATTCTCGCCTGCGCCGGACGTGTCCCACGGTTTCGCGAACACGAACAACCATGGGCCCAAGCAGTCGAGGAAGGCGCGGCGCACGACCGCCGATATCGCAAGGATTATCAGCAAGCCATGGCGGGATCTCAAACGGTCCGAGAAGGTCTGCATGGCAATGGCGTCGATGGAACGCGAAGGTGGATCTACCGTGAGCCTGAACTTCGGCGTTTCCAGGCAACGATCCTGCGGGAGAGTGCAAGATCCTCGTCGCGTTTTCGAGAAAGAGTTGAACAGGCAGCTCAACCTCGTTGGCTTGGCGGGGATGAAGCTGGTCATGACGCTGGAGGTGACGCCGCATGGCTCTGGCACCCAATCGCGCGTCCATGCGCATGGAGCGGTCGAAACCGTGGGCCGGTCCGAAGATCAGATTTCGGCTTTTCAGACCGCTTTGAAAAAGGCAGCCTCGATTGCCGTCGGAGCGATCGGTGGGGATCGTCAGCTGGTCATGAAACCCATGTCCTCGGCTAGCGGATGGATGGACTACTGTGTCGAAGATCAGGCAAAAACGAAGAAGGCGCTGGGCATCAGCAATCTTTGGGTGATGACCAGACCGGCGCAACGGGCGGCAAAGGCTTTTCATGGTGAGATAAGCAGGCCCAGAAACGTGAAGGCTGCTTGAAAGCGTATGACATTTGTGGTATTTTGATACCATCTCCTGTGGTGGGAGGAACGAGGATCGCTTCCTCAACGAGCTTCTCCAGTGAAAGCCGGGGAAGCTTGTCTCGTTCTGGGCGCCAGTGATGTATTGATCGGAGGTATACCGTTCACCACGTCTGTGCTTCATTGAGTGCACGAGCAATCTTTCGTGTCAAATCGGGCGGGACAGTGGCGTCCTCGGCATGGCGGGGCCAGTCGAGCAAGGCCCTGTCCACCTCGGCGATGATCTCGGCGATGCGGGCGGGCTTGAGACCGGATTGCATGCCTACCGCCCGGATCTGGGCTGCGCCAGGATGGCGGCCTTCGCCTGCGACCGTCAGGGTGTGTTCGCCGCCCGGGCCGTTGCTGAAGCTCAGATCATAGGCGGGTGCCAGTCGCCAAGCCCCTGCCGGGTCCATGACGAAGGCGAAGTTCTTCAGATGATCGTCACGGTTCTGGGCGCGAATGTTGAACACCATCCGACGGAACATCTGCTCCACGGCACGCTGGTCGCGGGTCATCACCCTCACCAGTTTCAGCAGCTCGGCATAGTCGAGCGTCGCCGTGCGGAAATCGACGTCTAAGAGGGCCGCGACCGTTTGGACGTGGAGGCGCCGGCCTTCCACGCGGTCGAAGCGGTCGGTCACGAAGAAGGCTTCGCCCGAGCGGGCATGTAGAAGGTCCGTTGACATCATTTCCACCCCGGCCGCGCGGGCCATGGTGGCATAGGCAGCCTCGGCCTCGGCGGCACCGGGCGCATCATTGATCGCGCGTCGCTTGATCAGAACCGCGCGCCAGCCCGGCATAAGGGGCAGGCGGTGATCGCGGAGCCGGGTGCCGTCATCGGACAACTGGGCCACGAACTTCGGTCGCGCGCCTTGCGAGCCGCCGGCCATCGTGCGCAGGCGCTCCAGGTCGTCGGCGCTGGTGTCCTCACCGACTGTCGGAACGAGACGGTCGAACCAGTCCAAGCTGATGTCCTTGGCGGCATCCGGAGCTTCTTCTGGGCGATAGACCAGTGCACCCATGCCGCCCGAGCCGACCATTGCCAGGCGATCGAGATCGGTGATGTCGGATCGTGTGCGCCCGCGGGCAGCCAGATTGCGGTCTATCAGAAGTCTGCCCCAGCCATCGGGCAGGCTGTCGCCGAAGAGACCCGGCAGATCGCCGAATGCCCGCCCACGCGGACGCAGAAGGCCCTGCGGCTGGCGGACCAGGAGCGGGCTGAGCGGCAGGGGATCGGCCATGAAGGCCCCGTCCCATTCGGCAACGACATGTCGGGCCGCAGGGTCCCAGCCCAGCTGCGCCACCGAGCGTTCCTGGCCGTCGCCGCAGTCCAATGAGACGAGCAAGCGCCCCCGGCTCATCGGCGGCTCCTCGCCCGCGCCCGGACCGGCAGCTTGGCCTGACGCTCGACCTCGTTCAGCGTGCGGGCCTCGGGCAGCGGAAAGAGGTCATGGAATGCATCCAGGCTATCCATCGCCTCGGCCAGCGCCAGCAGCGAGGTCAGCGAGACCTCGCCCAGTTGCTCGAAGCGCTTCAGTGTGCCCAAGGGAATGCCGGATCGCTGCGCCAGTTCGGCCTGGGTCATGCCAAGCGCGATCCGCCGCTGGCGGGCAGCATTTCGGATCGTCTCGCGCAGGTCTGAGGCGGTGTCGAAACCAGGCAGCATGGTGTCCCCTCTTCAACTCTTATCTTAGTCGTAAACATCCAGTATGTCGATCAAGGGATAACATGTTGTCCTTATTGAAAGCGAAGATGCCATCGGGCACGAAAATCCATGCGACGCCACGATCTGCTGGTGCGATGATGAACCATCATCAATGAAGTGAGATTATCATGACGAAACTGGTTCCCGATCACCGCCTGATCGCAATCGAGCGGTGGAAGGCAAGAATGTATACGTCCCTGGCCTTGGGGTTGGTGCTCTGTGCGGCCGGGTGGTTCAATATCGCCTACCGCGACAACAGCCTCGGCTGGATCGCTTTTGGCTATCTTGTCATTGGATTTATGCTGGTTGCTCTCGGTTTCTGGCTGCTCCATCGCGGTCCAAGGCTGCCATCGCCGAAAGCCCAGGATGTCGCGCCGGAGAGCCCGACCTCGCGGTTCTGAGACTGGGCTGGGAAGGCGCATGATGCAATCTCTGGCATCTGTCGGCTGCCGACCTGACGGTCACAGGGCCAGCGGTGCTGTCATGCCGCTGGTCTCAAGATCCCACCGCGCCGACCAGTCGCCCGCCCGGCGCTCAAGGATCAGGTAGTTCCGCTCGGCAACATAGCGGGCGGACTGGCCGGGTAGGGGCCTGATCCTGATGGGATGTTCGGGCAGGGGCGCCTCTCCCAAGCTGGCCAGCGCGCCGATGAACCGTGCCCAGCCCTTCGGGCGCGCACGGTGGGCCACGCCCGATGCGACAAGCTGGTTCAGGTGGCGACCTTGCCCCAGGTCCATCACCGCGCGCGCCGCAATATGGATTTCGCCCGAGACGGAGGTCAGATCATGCCCGTCGTGCTCGATCATGCCGCGGACGAGGCGCAGCATCCGCCGCCATTCATCGCGATGGGCTCGGCTCTGCCACTGATCACGCAGGTCGTCCTCGTATTTCTGCATGCTGGGAATGGCGACCATCAGCATTTCCAGCACCGAGAGGCGCGGTCCAAGAAGGGGCACGCTGGACATGAGCAACGTATGCCCTGCCGAGGTGCGCGCAGCCTCGGCTTCCATCATCGTCCAACCGCCTGGACCCATGACCGACCGTCGGGTGCGTTCCGACCGCAGATCCGGCGCAAGGATGCGCAGACCCGGCGCGTGGATGCTCCAGCCAAGATGAGATCCGCCCGGGTCGGCAAAGCGCGATGGCAGATCGCCATCCACGGTCGCGTGCTGGAAAGTTAGACAGCTTTCTCGCGCCGCTGCAAAAAGGGTCTGCCCGACGGGCGAACCGGTCCGCGACCGGCGCAGAGACCCCCATCCGTCGCAGATGTCGTGATCGTCCCATTGCATCAACGAAGGCACTCGGGCGGCCAGCCAAGCCAGTTCCGGAGCAGCATAGATCGCGGCGTATCGGTCGAAGAACCTTTCGCGCAGGTGGTTGTGAAGATCGGCCAGAGCGGCTCGGGACGGGTCGGAGGGCAGCTTGTCTGGCCAGTCTTGGCTCAGCTCATGGCCTTGTGTGACTTCGTCGGCATAGATCTGGTCGCCGCCGTGCAGCATCAGAGCGAATGGGCTCCGGCGGTGTTCGTCCCGCAGGCGAGCCCACATGGCGTTGCGCTCGGACCCTTCGCGGTCCATGTCGCCCACCTTCTCGCCATTGCACGAGACATAGGCGATGCGCAGGTCGCCTATCAGGTCGCCCGCGACCTGATAGGTGTCTCCGTTCCACGCATAGGAAGACGTCCTGTCCGCAGGCAGGGTAAAGCGGGCGCGCCAGACCGTAGCGTTGTCATAGGTCGCCAAGCTGATCGGGACCACCTCGGCCCCATCCAACACCAGTGCTGAAGGAGCCGCTTCGTCCGTTGGGGTGATGAACAGCGCGGACAGCAGCATCCGGCCCTCGTCGAGATCGTCGAGGAACAGGACTGGGCCGATGGTGGACGTGATCTGGAACTGCATCCAAACGAGCTATTTCCCCTGTGACCCCGATGCAATCGGGAAAACCGGCCATAGCGGCAAGATCACGCAGGCGCGGGTGGCGCATGTCTGGCCACGGGTCCCCGATCCGGGCGGAAAACTCTGCCGTTCATATCGATGTTTCCTTGATATATCCCGACGAACTGGAAGGACGCGAGGCGGGCGCCGTTCTCGATCAACGTGAGCGAGGATGACTTCAATCTCGATGTGATCGTTCCTCGGACTGGCTGATGTTGGGCGAACGTGGAATCCATGACGGATTTCGTCCGTGGCAAGATGAAGGCCAAGCGCCATTGCCATTCCACCTGCGCACCGTGCGAAGACCTCCAAAATTTTGCGCTCCAGGGCCATTGCTTGACGGGCGCCGTCACACCCCTTCGAAATCTCAAGGCGCCCGTCCAGAGGGCCTTCTGCGGCCTCTGAGGGTGTCTCAGCCCGCGTCATGGCGTCGATGTCGGAGCCATGCTTATTCACTCTCCGACGCGCCCGTTCCGACAACCACAATTGCCTCTCCTCAGGCACTTCGAAAGGCGTGTCGTCGCCTTGCCCGGACCGCAGATCATCAGGGTCCGTCCGCTCGCGACGCACGTTATCCCCGGTGGCCGGCGCAACGGGGTTTCTTTCCTTAACAGTATTCTGTGTGAGTGCGGCTCCCCTGACTGAACCGAAACAAGGAGATCGATAGTTGCCGGCATGGGTCTCGGCAACCGAAGTTCAAACTTGGATGGATATCCGAATGAGATCGACAGACTGGGCTTCGCAGTCGCCCGGCCAAATGACAGCGGATGTCCGCCTCTAGTGTAGACGAAAGTCGTGAGCACGGACGTTGAGGGACGTAACATTTCGACGACTTTATGTAACATTTTTGGACGAAAATGTTACGTTTTGACGATGCGATGTTACATTTCAGCCTCAAAATGTAACATAAGCCGTGAAAATCGGGAGCTGAAATGGACCTAAATGTCACCGGATCACCGCCACTTTTCCAGTAATTGCTGGGTTTTCTGAAAGCAGGTGAGCAGAAATGTTACGTAATTTAGCGAATTTCGGATTTTCTGGCGACGGCCAGGCCGAAACCGATGCTCGGGCGATCGTATTCGGATTGGTGGTGATCGAGATCGTTGCAAGACGTTTGCCGAAATCTAACGGCCTTTTTGTTCGATCCATGCCTTCTACGATTGCATATCGGTCCACATGGGCGTGCTCGAAGTTCGGAGCATGGTCGTGGGAGGCCAAATGAATGTCCATGCATTCCCTCATACGCCAGATCCCCAGATTTGAAGTCGCGGCTGTGGAAGGGACGAAGCGCTCATCCTGCGTGAGACGGCCTCTTGTTCAAAGCGTCCGATCAGGAGGAAGGGGAGGCGGACCGCATCATCGTGCGGCCGGGGTTATGCAGAGGATCCTCCACCAATCCCATTTGATCCTTGGGGGCATGGAAATTTCCTAACCAACGTTACCCACCTGCGACGTTGTAAACTGGTTTCACAGCGCTCTCCCATCCGGCGACTGGATCTTGGTTCTCATTCAGGCCGTTAGCTTGCCGAGTGTGCGGAGCGTCTGGCGTTCATTCCCGGCTTCTGATTGATCAGGTTTAGGATGAGTTTGTCTGGCTTGAATGAGCGCCTGACTGAGAACCACTGCCTACCACCAATGTTCTTTTAGCCGACATGGCTGCAAGCCGTTTCCTGAGTGAAAAGCACGGTAACGGCGATGTCGTGGCCGACCGTCCTTCGAGGACATCCAACCCAAAAATTCATCCACGAGAACCACGTGTTTGCCCATACGCCTCTCACATTGGCTTAATCTGTTTCCTGCGATATGCACGACCGATAACGCGATGAGGTTTCCCATGCTGACAGGTCCTATCCGCTCCCAGATCGATCAGATCTGGAACGCCTTCTGGTCGGGCGGGGTGTCCAACCCCCTCTCGGTCATCGAGCAGATCACCTACCTGCTGTTCATCAAGCGGCTCGACGACCTGCAGCTCGTGGAGGAAGCCAAGGCCGAACAGTTGGGCAGGCCCATCGCCCGCCGGATTTTCCCCGAAGGCCGAGACGCCAAAGGCGAAGACTATGGCAACCTCCGTTGGTCGCGCTTCAAGAATTTTGAGGCGCGCGAGATGATGCGTGTCGTGGACGAACACGTTTTTCCCTTCCTGCGTGATCTGGGCGAAAACGGCTCGACCTACGGCACGCACATGAAGGACGCCCGCCTTGGCTTCTCCAACCCCAGCCTGCTGGCAAAGGTGGTGGAGATGCTGGACCAGGTGCCGATGGACGATCGCGATACCAAGGGCGATGTCTATGAATACATGCTGGGCCAGATCGCCAGCGCCGGCACCAATGGCCAGTTCCGCACTCCGCGTCACATCATCAATCTGATGGTGAACCTGATGAAGCCCACGCCGCAGGACGTGATCTGCGATCCGGCGGCGGGCACCTGCGGTTTCCTGGTCGGCGCGGGCGAATACATCCGCGATCACCACCCCCAGGCCCTGCGCAACGCCGATGCGCGCAAGCATTTCCACAACGACATGTTCCACGGTTTCGACTTCGACAGCACCATGCTGCGGATCGGCGCGATGAACATGACGCTGCACGGGGTCGAGAACGCCGACATCAGCTATCGCGACAGCCTGGCCGAGGAACATGACGCCGATGCAGGCACCTATTCGCTGATCCTCGCCAACCCGCCCTTTGCCGGCGCGCTGGATTACGACACCACGGCCAAGGATCTGCTGAAGATCGTCAAGACGAAGAAGACGGAACTGCTGTTCCTTGCCCTGTTCCTGCGATTGCTGCGGACCGGCGGGCGGGCTGCTGTGGTCGTGCCGGACGGGGTGCTCTTCGGATCATCGAAAGCGCACAAGGACCTGCGCCGCACGCTGATCGAGGATCACAAGCTGGAGGCCATCGTCAAGCTGCCCTCGGGCGTGTTCCGACCCTATGCGGGTGTGTCCTGCGCGATTGTGATGTTCACCAAGACCGGCGTCGGCGGGACCGAGGACGTGTGGTTCTATGACATGACCGCCGACGGCTTCTCGCTGGACGACAAGCGCACCCCGCTGCTGGATGCAGCGAAGCTGGGGCCGGTGCCGGAGGAGGCGCTGATGGCCGAGGAGCACGCGAAGAACAACCTGCCCGACATCCTCGCCCGTTGGGACGATCTGCCTGCCGAGGCCGACCGCCCCCGCACCGCGCAGAGCTTCATGGTGAAGGCCGAGGAGATCGCGGCCACAGGCAGTTGGGATCTGTCACTGAACCGCTACAAGGAAGTGGAGCATGAGGAGGTGGAGCACGAAAGCCCCGCCGCAATCATCGCCGAGCTGCGCGCCATCGAGGCGGAGATCGCCGAGGGGCTGGATCGGCTTGAGGAGATGCTGGCGTGAATGTGCAGTCCCGCGTGAAACACGTCGCTCTTGGCGACATCGCAGAGTTTATTAATGGCGCCGCATTCAAGCCTTCCGATTGGACCGGCGAGGGCCGCAGGATCATTCGTATCCAAAACCTTAATGACCCTTCGAAGCCATTCAATCGCACGACAGCCGCACTACCGGCAAAATACGAAGTTCATCCCGGCACGTTGCTCGTCTCATGGTCGGCATCCCTCGGGGTATTCGAGTGGAATGAACCAGACATAGCACTTCTCAACCAGCATATTTTTAAAGTGGTTCCAGATGTCCAACAGGTCACCCAAGACTATCTCCGACATATGTTGGAGAATGCGTTACTAGACATGGCGCGCCATCATCGAGGCTCGACAATGGTGCATGTCAACCGAGGCGAGTTTCTTGGAACTACAATCCCCCTCCCGCCGCTGGAGGAGCAGAAGCGGATTGCGGCGATACTGGATCAGGCGGACGCGCTGCGCCGCCTCCGCCGCCGCGCCCTCGACCGCCTGAACACCCTCGGGCAGGCTATCTTTCATGACATGTTTGGGGACGACGGTAGGACACCTACGGCGACACTAGCCGAAGTTGCTTATGTCAACTGGGGCGACACGAGCGTTACGAAATCGCAATATATCGAAGAAGGATACACTACGTTTAGTGCGACTGGGCCGGATGGCTATAGAGATAAGTTCGATTTCGACGGCTACGGCGTAGTTTTGAGTGCAATCGGAGCCCGATGCGGCAAAACATGGCTTGCCTCTGGGAAATGGTCCGCCATCAAGAATACTATAGTTCTCTATAGTGAAAGTGATCGCCTGATGACGCCATTCCTTTACTGGCTCACTCGATCACCAGACTTCTGGCCAAAACGAGGAGCTGCGCAGCCATTCATAACAATCGGTGATGCTCGTAAATGTCAGATAGTTCTTCCAAAAATTGAACGTCAACAAGCGTTTTTGAAGCGTATAGGAAAAATCGACGCTCAACTATCTGCAGCGCACTTGGGTGAAGATTTAGCATCGTCGCTCTTCACCTCCCTCCAGCACCGCGCCTTTCGGGGCGAACTCTAACCATGCCCGATCCCGCGCTGCACGCGATCAGCCTGCCCGGCGTGATGCTCCAGCGCGGGTTCTGGCTCTATGTGTGGCGCATCTGGGCGCGGGGCGAGACGATGCGTCTCATGTCGGGCGGACGGGGGATGAGAGCAGCCCGCATGCCTCGGCCCCCTATGGCCGTTTCGGCCAGCATCTGGGCCGCAACGACAGACAGAACGCCCTGCGCCGGAACCTCGAGAAACGCGGGATCACCCTGCCGCAGGTAGATCACTATGACTTCCTGTTCTACGGCCCCGTCCATCCCGAGGCGGCGGACAGGGCTGCCCATATCCCCCTGCGCGACGCAATGGTGGCAGTCGAGAAGAAGCTGGCCGACAGCCTGCGCGCGGCGGGTTACACGGTGCTGAACCGGGTGCATTGCCGCAGGCCGCTGGACCCTGCGCTGTGGGATCAGGTGAAGGCGGGCTTCAGCGGCGCGTTTCCGGAACTGGTGGATTATTGAGACGGGCATCATTTCGCTTGCCGTGCGCGTGTGCCGCCCATTAGCGTGACCGTATTATTCAACCTCCGGTTCATATGTCTCAATTTGCTTTTCTCACCGATGAATTTCCCGCGCTGTTCAATCCGGCAAAGAAGGCGGAACTGGCCGCGCTGTCCGATCCCCGCAGCGCCTGCTTTCACGCCCGCCTGACGCTGGAGATCGCGCTGCTGTGGATGTTCCGCAGCGACAAGGCGCTGAAGCCGCCCTATCAGGACACGCTGGCAGCGCTGGTGCATGAGCCATCGCTGGCCGCGCTGACGGGGCCGGCCATCGTCGCGAAGGCAAAGATCATCAAGGACCGTGGCAATCAGGCGGCGCATGACACGAAGGCGCCCTCGGTCTCGGATGCCAAGGTGGTGGTCAGCGAGCTGTTCCACGTCTGCTACTGGTTCGCACGCACCTATGCGAAGAAGGGCAAACCCGATCCGGCGCTTTCTTTTGATGTGGCGAAGCTGGAAAAGACGCTGACGATCACTGCCAGCACCGTGTCGCAGATCAACGCCCTGGCCGAGAAGCAGGCCGCCTCGCTGAAGGCGCAGAGAGAGGCCGAGGAGGCGCGGATGGCCTCGGAGGCCGGTCGCGCCACGCTGGAGGCCGAGATCGCCGCCCTGCGCGCAGAGATCGCCGCCGTGAAGGCGGCGAACCAGGCGCAGGCCGATACGCATGACTATGACGAGGCGACGACCCGCGACGCCTTCATCGACTTGCTGCTGGCCGAGGCGGGCTGGCCGCTGGATCAGTCGCGCGACCGCGAGTTCCGTGTGACTGGTATGCCGAACACGGCAGGCGAGGGCTTTGTCGATTACGTTCTCTGGGGCGATGACGGCAAGCCACTTGCGTTGGTAGAGGCGAAGCGGACCAAGACCAACGCGCTGGCTGGGCAGCAACAGGCGAAGCTCTATGCCGATTGCCTAGAGGCGACGTTCGGGCGGCGGCCGGTGATCTTCTGCTCCAACGGCTACGAGCATTGGATCTGGGACGACGCGATGTATCCGCCGCGAGGGATTGCGGGCTTCCTGAAGAAGGACGAACTGGTGCTGCTCCACCAGCGGCGCAGCACGCGAAAGATGCTGGAGACGGTCGAGGTCGATGAGACCATCGTTGAGCGCTTCTATCAGCACCGAGCGATCCGCCGCGTAGGTGACGCCTTCGAGAGTAAGCAGCGTCACGCGCTTTTGGTCATGGCGACGGGTTCGGGCAAGACGCGGACGGTGATCGCGCTGATCGACCAGTTGCTGCGTGCGAATTGGGTGAAGCGAGTGCTTTTCCTAGCGGATCGCGTGGCATTGGTGAAGCAGGCGCATGGGGCTTTCAAGGCGCACCTGCCCTCGGCGCCAAGCGCGAACCTGCTGCAGAGCCACGACCCGACCCAGAACAACCACTCGAGCGCGCGAGTCTGCCTGTCGACCTATCCGACGATGATGGGACTGATCGACGAGATGAAGGGTGGGGAGAAGCGCTTTGGCCCCGGCCATTTCGACCTTATCGTCATCGACGAGGCGCACCGGTCTGTCTATCGAAAGTATCGCGCGATCTTCGAATATTTCGATGGACTTCTTGTCGGGCTGACGGCCACGCCCCGTGACGAGATCGACCGGGATACCTATTCACTGTTCCAGCTTGAACGCGGTGTGCCGACTGACTCCTACGATTTGGAGGATGCGGTCGACGACGGCTACCTCGTGCCACCCAAGGGGATTTCTGTTCCGCTCAGGTTCCAGCGAGAGGGCATCACCTACGACCGTCTGTCTGATGAGGAAAAGGACGCTTGGGACGCGCTGGAGTGGTCAGACGAAGGTGATGCCCCCGATCATGTCGAGGCCAGTGATCTGAACAAGTGGCTGTTCAACATCGATACCGTCGACAAGGTGCTGAAGCATATGATGACCAACGGCATCAAGGTCGCCGGCGGTGATCGCCTGGGCAAGACGATCATCTTTGCCAAGAACAGCGCCCATGCCCGGTTCATCGTGGAACGGTTTGACATCAACTATCCCCATCTGAAGGGTAGCTTTGCCTCGCTGATCGACTACAGCGTCAGCTATGCCCAGAGCCTGATCGACGACTTCTCGGAACCGGAGAAGGCGCCGCATATTGCGGTGTCGGTCGACATGCTGGACACCGGCATCGACGTGCCGGATGTGGTGAACCTTGTATTTTTCAAGATCGTCCGCTCCCGCACGAAGTTCTGGCAGATGGTCGGACGGGGAACTCGGCTGCGGCGCAACCTGTTCGGGCCGGGTGAGGACAAGCATGAGTTCCTAATTTTTGATTACTGCCAGAACCTTGAATTCTTTGGAGAGAACCCTGATCGAACCGAGCCCGGGGGCACAGCACCCATCGGCGAACGTCTGTTCCGCGCACGGCTCGAGCTCATGACGGCGTTGAACAACGCCAAACACGAGGGCGATCTGGGCCTGCGTGATCGGCTTCACCAAGAAGTTGCCGGGATGAACGTCGACAACTTCATTGTTCGTCCGCATCGGCGCGATGTGGAGGCGTTCCAGACTCGCGAAGCATGGGACGACCTCGATATGAAGGCGACGGAAGCACTGTCCGCGCATGTGGCCGGCCTGCCGAGCGCGTTCAAAGATGACAACCTTCCGGCCAAGCAATTCGACCTGATGGTCCTCGGCTCCCAGCTTGCCCTGCTACGGGAAGACGCGTCATTTGCCCGTGCGCAGGCACGTATCCGCGATCTGGCTTCTTCGCTCGAGGTGTTGGCGAACATTCCGCTCGTTGCCAAGCATCTTCCGTTGATCTTAGACATCCAGACAGATGAGTTCTGGACCGACATTACCGTCGATCTGCTTGAGGAAATCCGTAGAAAACTGCGTTTGTTGGTAGAGCTCATTGAGCCGAAGACCCGCAAGGTGGTCATCACCGATTTCGAAGACGAGATCGGCGTCGGCGAGGCTGTAGCTTTGCCGCAGGTTGGGGCAGGGGTCGACAAGGCGCAGTTCCGGATGAAGGTGCGTAGCTTTGTAGAGCGCCACAAGGATCATATCGCTCTCCAGAAATTGCACCGGGGTCAGCAACTTACGGTGCAGGATCTGATCGAACTGGAACGGATGTTCCTGTCCGAGGGCGTCGATCCCGCCGCCCTCTCCGACGCTGTCGGCGCGGATGGCCTTGGCGTTTTCCTGCGGGCGATGATCGGGCTGAACCGCACCGCAGCCAAGGAAATGTTCAGCGAGTTCACTGCAACCTATTCGTTGAACGCTGATCAGACTGAGTTCCTGAACCTGATAATCGACAGTCTTAGCGAATCCGGGATCGTCGATCCCGAACGCTTCTACGAAAGTCCGTTCACGGATCTCGACGACATGGGTATCGCAGGTGTCTTCAAGGATGCGCAGGTAAAGGAACTCGTCACGATCATCATCCGCTCGAACAGTGCCGCGAGCGCGGTGGCTTGATAGGTTTGGCTTAGCCCCAGTTTGATGGTGCAGTCTGTATAGCTGTCCGATTTGCCCCGGTAGGGTTATACTAGGTATCAGCCTAATCTTCACGCCATTGGCAGTGCCGGATAATACCTTCAGCTCAAAGCTGCAATGACGTCGGCACCAAGCCGCCGCGTATTCTTGGCGGTTCCGGTCCCGTTCATTGGATCGACACCGTTCTCGCGCGCGATAATGCGCAGGGCCGGTTTCGCCATTGCCAGCTGTTCACCGTTCTCGCGCACGACTATCGTGCCATTTTCCAGCTGAGAGACCTGGAAGGCCTGCCATTCGCCACGCGCAACCTCTTTGAGGTCGCCTATGGGTCGCACCGTTTGGTTGGGTGAGAGTAGCCGGTTAACCGGTAGATAGGTGGTTCCCGCCACTGTTCGGAGCATCGGTTGCAATATTTCGATTGAGCAATCCAAACATTCGCTGATTGATGGTTCTCCCTCATCGATGACGATCTGGAGGATCATAACCCTAGAAGCGCAGTGCAGCGTTGCCATGTTGAAATTGATACGGGTCGAAGACGTAAACGTCTTGACCGAAATCCGCTCACCATCGACCGAGACTACGTCATAGCCGACTTGGTTGACCGACAGCGCCATCTGTCCACGGGTGATCATGGCAGCGTAGAGCTCTCCGATGCGACCAGTCAGGTGGCGCAGTTCGGCGACTGGGGCACCCCAGGCCAGTTCTTTCTCAAACCATTGGAGGGCATCTGCGAGCGAGCGTATGATTTGGGTTTGGCTGAGTGTCATGGCAGCACTCTATGCCAGACATTCTGGTCACGCCAAGGCCCGAAGCAGGGACGGCGGACGATCCCTCCTAGACAAGACTTGGCACATGGATAACCTGGCGGCATTTTAAAGGATCGTCTTTTGGCCCTGCCTGTCGTCTCCTGTCCGCTCTGTGTCGAACCAGGCGATATTATCGCCCCTCAGCGCCATGTCGCGCAGTGGGGTGATCTTACCACCCCTGAACAGATGGGGCTCCTGGGGCGCCTCTCAGAAGCGCTGGATGAAGGCTGGACGAGCTTCAAGGTAAGCGACGCGCATGGGCATTTTCATCTATCGCTCGGCCGGACATCCTCGCCACCGAGATTAGTTACAGGCGCTCATGATCCTCTGCTTTCACTGCTGGCTCAAAGCATTGATGGTGCTGTTCAGGTGGACTTGGCCATAGCCTTCGCCATGGAATCCGGCGTGCGCCTGCTCGAGCCTTGGCTGCGCGATCTGCTGGATCGTGGTGGACGGCTACGGATAGTAATCGGCGATTACATGGACGTCACTGAACCCGCAGCCCTCAGGCGCCTTGGCGATCTGGAGGGGGCGGAGCTGCGGATCTTCGAGACGGGGGCAGGGTCCTTTCATCCCAAGGCCTGGCTGTTCCGCGCTGCCGACCGAACGGGTTCGGCAATCGTCGGTAGTTCGAACCTGTCGCGGACCGCGCTGACCACGGACGTCGAATGGAACCTGCACAGCGAGACCGCGACTGATGCCGTGCATGAGGCCTTCGAGGCGCTGTTGCGGCACCCCTCGACGCGGTTTCTAACCCCCGAATGGATCGATGCCTATGCCGCGCGCAGGCGCAGGGCCGCGCTGACCGATATCGCACAGGCGATTGTCGCCGACGAGCCGCCCGAGCCTGCGCCAAAGCCGCATCGTATCCAGCAGGCGGCATTGGACGCGCTTGCCGCCACTCGCAGGGCGGGGCACAGGCGCGGGCTGGTCGTGCTGGCCACGGGTCTGGGCAAGACATGGTTGGCGGCCTTTGACAGCCAGACTTTCGGGCGGGTGCTATTCGTGGCGCATCGTGAAGAGATCCTCAGCCAAGCGATGTCTTCCTTTCGCCGGATCAGGCCAGACGCGCGCTTTGGGCGCTATGACGGCAGCCAAAAGGATGAGGCAGCCGAAATCCTGTTCGCGTCGATCCAGACCATCGGCCGGATCGAGCATCTGCGCCGGTTCGCACCCGATGCCTTCGACTACATCGTGGTGGATGAGTTCCACCATGCCCAGGCTGCAAGCTATCAAAGTCTGCTGGCGCATTTCACGCCGGGCTTCCTGCTGGGTCTGACGGCGACGCCCGACCGTAGCGACGGCGCCGACCTTCTGTCGCTCTGCGATGACAACCTGGTCCATCATTGCGACCTGTTCGAGGGGATCGACGCGGGGCTGCTGGCACCGTTTCGTTACCTGGGCGTGCCGGATGACGTGGATTATGATCAGATCCCATGGCGATCCTCGCAATTCGACCCCACCGTGCTCGAGGCCGCGCTGGCGACCGAGGCGCGGGCCGCCAACGCGCTGGAACAGTTCCACCTTCACCGCGAGGGTCCGGCCATTGGGTTCTGTTGTTCCGTCCGCCATGCCGAGTTCATGGCGGCCCGGTTCTGCGCCGCGGGCCTGCGCGCGGTCGCGGTGCATTCCGGCCCCGGATCGGCCCCCCGCAGCACCTCGCTGGAACAGTTGGGACGTGGCGAGATTGATATCCTTTTCGCGGTCGACATGTTCAACGAGGGCGTGGACGTGCCCAACATTGGCACGGTCATGATGTTGCGCCCGACGGAAAGCGCAATCATCTGGCTACAGCAGTTGGGGCGTGGTCTTCGCCGGGTCGAGCGCAAG
The DNA here is from genome assembly GCF_003259195.1 of Paracoccus sediminilitoris. GTDB lineage: Bacteria > Pseudomonadota > Alphaproteobacteria > Rhodobacterales > Rhodobacteraceae > Paracoccus > Paracoccus sediminilitoris. Next base: position 268,339 of record NZ_QJPK01000001.1, on the reverse strand, counting down.
GTATTGCGCGTGATCGACTATATCGGCAACCACCGCAGTTTTCTCACCCGCCTTCGAGCGCTCTTGGGTGCAGCGCCAGGAGACCGGTCGCTGGCCTTGCGGCTGGAGCAGGTCCTGTCAAACCAGTTCAGGTTGCCCGAAGGATGCAGCATCACCTATGACCTGCGCGTCATCGAGATCCTTCGGGATTTACTGCGCCCTTCGCGCGCCGGAGCCGAGATCGAGGCGCGCTATGTCGATTTCCGCCTGCGTCACGGGCGGCGCCCGACCGCGTCCGAGATCGCGGTTGAAGGGTTCGATCCGTCGCGAAATGGGCATGGGGGTTGGTTCGACTTCGTGCGTGACATGGGCGATCCGATCGATGTAGTGGCGGCCACGACCGTTGCCGACCTGCTGCGGGTGCTCGAACGGGACCGGACTCTCTCCATCTCGGCCCTGCAGGCGCTCAGCTCGCTGCGTCAGGGGTTGGGAGCTGAAGAGGAGGGGCTGGCGCGATGGGCCTTCCACCCACTGCTACGGCGCGAGGGGCAGCGTTTGGTCCTAACTCGACCGGACCCGGACCAAGCCGGCCGAGAGATGGTTATGGAGTTGGTCGACTGGAGGCTAAGTTCGATAGAGGGATCCGAAATGGATGACCCCTCCAAGCCTTTCAAGGCCACCGGGCCTACGCTCTGGCGGGAATACATGCGCGAGGAGATCCCCCCGCTATTTGGTGCAGTCTTCAACCCCGGCAATTGGAACGCAGGTATTGTGAGCGTCGGGTCCCACCTCGTGCTCCTAGCAACATTGCACAAGGATGGGACCCGGGTAGGCAGCGACTACGAAGACGGCTTCTTTTCTCCCGACCGTATGACTTGGCAGACCCAGACCAGAACCAGGCGAAACAGTCGCGCAGGACTGATCCTGTCTGGTCGGGAGGCTGGCGCGAAGGTGCATCTGTTCGTGCGTGCCAACCGGCTGCGCAACGGCAAAGGAGCACCCTTTCTTTATTGTGGCCAACCCCGGTTCGAGGGTTGGGAAGGCGAGGCTCCGATCACGATCACTTGGAGTTTGAACGAAGCCGTGCCCGAACACTTGAGGCACAGCCTAGGGATCAAGGTTACTTAACATGACCCTGAACAGGCAAATGGTTTTTTGGATAGAGGGTGAAAGCAGCGACGCTTCGTTCACGGGGCTACTTCTTGTAACTCATAGGGCTCCAAGCGATCAATGACCGCCAGCATCGCTTTCAGCGTGACATCGCCATAGTGGTCGCTCGCATCTCGACCAGGGTGGCCCTGAATGGCATCGAGGACGCGTTTCGTCGCCCCCAAGTCGAGGCCGAGCGTCTTGAACCGATGCCTGAAGCCGTAGTTCGGCGCGACATCCTTCGGAACCAGTCCACATTTACCGAGCCATCTACCTAGCTTTCCACTGGTAGCCTTGGCCCCGGCGACATACTGTTTGGGATCTTTCTTGCCGTGGAACAGCGGTCCTTCTTCAGACTTGGACACGAAGTCGATAAAGCCCAATTGTTCGAGTTGACCGTGCAGGGGAACCTTTCGGAATTGTGCGTTTTTGACCGACCCGGCCTCCGGCGTGATCAAGATCAGCCATCTTCCGGACTCCTGCATTACATCCTCTTTGCGCAGCTGGCAGATCTCTCCGACACGCGCGCCGGTGAAGGCGCAGAGGAAAGGAACCCATCTCTTCGCAGGTTCCATCCAAGGGCGCTCGCGGTGAGCGGGGTTCGCTCGCTCCGGCGATGTGTAGTTCCGGCACACCCGCAATAGCTCCGTCGCCTCAGAGGTGCTGTAGCCCTTTTCGCGCAAGCGTATCTTGCGAGCAGCCTCCTGCCTTACATCTTTGGCCTCGTTCGTCGCCAAGCGATCGTTTTCATGAGCCCATGCGAAGACGGCCTTCACCGCAGCAAGATACTTCGCCGCGATGGTCTTCGGCGAGGTTCCCGCCTCCAGCAGGCCGTCGCGCCAAGCGATCAGATCCTTCTTGGTGATGCGCCCCGCATCTTCGTGACCGACATGTCCAATGAGGTGCTTTATCGGGTGACGCCAGTTCCTGCCGCCATCCTGGTGCTTGTTGAGCCGCTGGCGGTAAGCGATGTAGTCCTCGAACAGCGTCCATAGTCCCACGGGCGCCACTGCACGCGGAGGGGGCTCCTGCGTGACCTTCGGCGACGGCGTCGCAGGCACCTTCATCGCCACTGGATCGCTGTCATATACGCCGTTGTCGCGTCGGAAGGTCTCCTCCAAAGCCGCCAGTTCCATACGAACAAGTCGCCGGCCCAGTTCCTGCCAGTCGCGGGAGCCCTTGACGATCGCCAAGTCGTTCTGTGTCGCGGCCTTGCGCGTAGCCTCAAGGACGATCTTCAGGTCGCCGGATGCCCAGGCCGACCGCAGACCATTCACCCTTCTGTGCCGCCATGCCCTATCGTGTTCGCGTGCACCGTTCACGAGTTCGTATGGCGTGCGCGCATTGATTGCCTCGTAAGGATTTCTACTGTCGCTGATCTCGCCGCTATCGATCCGCGCAAGCACTCGCTCGTATTCAGCCGTGATGGCTTCGTGCGTGGGCATGTTGGATTGCTTGAGTTCGTAGTCGTCTAGGACCCGGTGGAGGTGCTCGATGCCCAGTCGATCAAGAAGCTCTTCTGTAAGGATCTGATCGCCGAAGATGTCCGCTGCATTATCCGAAGGAAAGACGTCGGCGGGAGCTGCCACTGCCATCTTCGCAGCCCCAATCCGCGCCTGAAGACGGGCTACCGCAGCTGCATGCTTCTGAAAAGCTACGGGCCGGTCGCCACCGAGAGGTTCCGTCAGTTCCGATTTTCCGTCGAACTGATCTCTCAGTTCTTCCGGTATCGAGATCCGAGCCCAGTAGCGGCCATTCTTCACTTTGAGGTGGCGCAGTTTCGCAGCCATGCTTCTAACACCATTCTGACACCTGTTCTGGCACCAGAAAACGCGCGAAGTCCTCGTAATCAAGGGAATTCTTGCAGGTCAAAGGGTTGAACTGGTGCTGTGAGAGAGGATTGAACTCTCGACCTCACCCTTACCAAGGGTGTGCTCTACCACTGAGCTACCACAGCATCGTTGGAGGGGCGTTTAACCAATGCCCCGGACGCCTGCAAGAGCATTTTCGAATTTTTTCCGGATTTCGCCGATTGCCCATCGATCGGCTTTGCGTTTGCTGGACTGCGACGCTGGCGGACGCTAACAGATGAACCATGACGGATAGACGCAAAGACAAATCTGCCCCGGAAAGCCGCGATGATCGCCTGCGACAGGCGTTGCGCGCGAATCTGGCACGCCGCAAGGCGCAGGCGCGGGCACGTGCGGACGATCCGGAATCCGATAACAAGGCCGCCATTGAACCGGCCGACAAGACAGGCAAGGACGACAGCTGATGGACCAGATCATCGTAGAGGGTAACGGCCCCCTGAAGGGAGAAATCCCCATTGCCGGTGCGAAGAACGCCTGCCTGACGCTGATGCCCGCGACGCTGTTGACCGATCAGCCGCTGACGCTGACCAATGCGCCGCGCCTGTCGGACATCCGCACCATGACGGAATTGCTGCAAAGCCTGGGCGCCGAAGTGGCCAGCCTGCAGGACGGGCAAGTGCTGGCCCTGTCCAGCCATGACATGACCAGCCACCGCGCCGAATACGACATCGTGCGCAAGATGCGCGCCTCGATCCTGGTGCTGGGTCCGATGCTGGCGCGCGACGGCGTGGCCGAGGTGTCGCTGCCCGGCGGTTGCGCCATCGGTGCGCGGCCCGTCGACCTGCATCTGCGCGCATTGGAGGCCTTGGGTGCGACGCTGGACCTGCGCGACGGCTATGTCCACGCCAAGGCACCGGCGGGCGGGCTGCAGGGCGCGGTCTTTGAATTCCCCATCGTCTCGGTCGGGGCGACGGAAAACGCGCTGCTGGCGGCGACCTTGGCACGCGGTACCACGGTGCTGAAAAACGCCGCGCGCGAGCCCGAGATCGTTGATCTGGCCCAGTGCCTGCGCCGCATGGGCGCCGAGATCGAAGGCGAGGGCACCGGCACCATCACCATTCAGGGCGTCCAGTCCCTGAATGGCGCGACGCATCCCGTCGTCACCGACCGGATCGAGCTGGGCACCTATATGCTGGCCCCGGCGATGTGCGGAGGCGAGGTCGAACTGTTGGGCGGCCGCATCGACCTGCTGTCGGCCTTCTGCGAGAAGCTGGAAGAAGCCGGTGTCAGCGTCGAGCAAACGCAGCGCGGATTGAAGGTCAGCCGCAAGAACGGCCGCCTGAAGGCCGTCAACGTCACGACCGAACCCTTCCCCGGTTTCCCGACCGATCTGCAGGCCCAGTTCATGGCCATGATGTGCACCGCCGAGGGCACCAGCGTCCTTGAGGAAACCATCTTCGAGAATCGCTTCATGCATGCCCCCGAACTGACCCGCATGGGCGCCCGGATCGAGGTTCATGGCGGTCACGCGACCGTCACGGGCGTCGAAAAGCTGCGCGGGGCGCCGGTGATGGCGACCGACCTGCGGGCCTCGGTCAGCCTGATCCTTGCGGGGATGGCGGCGGAAGGCCAGACAACCGTCAGCCGCGTCTATCACCTGGATCGCGGTTACGAACATGTCGTGCGCAAGCTGCGCGGCGTGGGTGCCCATATCGAACGCGTCAAGGAGCAGTGATCATGGCCGAGGATGCCCGTTTCAGCGATGCTGACCCCCGTCCCCTGAGCATCAGGGCCGAGGACGAGGTCGATCTGCGCATCCTCTCGTCGCTGGCGCAGGATGCGATCCTGCCCGCGACCCAGATCAGCCATGACCCCAAGGCGCGCCGTCTGGCATTGCTGCTGAACCGCTTCCGGTGGGAGGACGCCGACGCCGCCCGGACCGAGGGACGCGATTTCGAACGCGTTCAATCGCTGCTGGTCGTCAACGATGTCATGCGTCTGGTCAGCGACGGTGTGGACCGCGATGCCGACACCGTCCTGTCGCTGCTGGCGCTGCGCTGGACACCGGGCGAAGACGGCACGGGCCGCCTGTCGCTGGATTTCGCAGGCGACGGCACGATCATCGCCGAGGTCGAATGCATCAACCTGGATCTGCGCGACGTGACGCGACCCTATCGCGCCGTCTCGGGGAAAGCGCCCAGTCACCCCGAGTGACGGGCAAAAAAGGCCGCAAGGCTGCAAGGAACGAAGAACATGCCGGTCACGCTGAACATCAAGGATGCCGATTTCGAACAGGGGTTCCAGCAGATGCTGAACGCCAAGCGCGAGGATTCGGCCGATGTGAACACCACCGTCGCCACGATCATCGCCGATGTGCGCCATCGCGGTGACGCCGCCCTGTGCGAATTGACATCCCGCTTTGACCGGCTGGACCTGACGCCCGAAACCCTCCGCTTCACCGCCGCCGAGATCGAGGCGCAGGTGGCGATGGTGTCGCCCGAGGATCGCGCCGCGCTGGCCTTGGCCGCCGAACGCATCCGCGCCTATCACGCCCGCCAGATGCCCGAGGATGCCAACTGGACCGACCCCGAAGGCGCGACCTTGGGCTGGCGCTGGAGCGCGGTTTCTGCGGCGGGCCTTTACGTGCCGGGCGGGCAGGCGGCCTATCCCTCCAGCGTGCTGATGAACGCGATCCCGGCGCGGGTGGCGGGGGTGGACCGTCTGGTCATCTGCGTGCCGACGCCGGACGGGGTGATCAATCCGCTGGTCCTGCTGGCGGCGCAGCTGTCGGGCGTGGACGAGATCTATCGCATCGGCGGCGCGCAGGCGGTGGCGGCGATGGCTTACGGCACCGACACCATCGCGCCGGTTGACAAGATCACCGGCCCCGGCAACGCCTTTGTCGCGGCGGCCAAGCGGCAGGTCTTTGGCCGCGTCGGCATCGACATGATCGCCGGCCCATCCGAGATTCTGGTCATCGCGGATGGCGAACAGAACCCGGAATGGCTGGCATGGGACCTGCTGGCGCAAGCGGAACACGATGCCGATGCCCAATCGATCATGATCACCACCGATCCCGCCATGGCCCGCGCCGTGGCCGCCGAGGTCGAGCGCATCATCCCGACGCTGGACCGCGCAGCCATCGCGGGCGCCAGTTGGCGCGATTATGGCACGCTGATCGTGGTCGAGGATCTGGATCAGGCCGCAGCCCTGTCGAACCGCATCGCGCCCGAACATCTGGAACTGTGTGTGGCGGACCCCGAAGCGCTGGCCGCGAAATGCATTCATGCCGGTGCGATCTTCCTGGGGGCGCACACGCCCGAAGCCGTGGGCGATTACGTCAGCGGACCGAATCACGTGTTGCCGACGGCGCGGTCGGCGCGGTTCAGTTCCGGGCTGTCGGTCATGGATTTCCTGAAGCGCACCACCATGGCGCGGCTGACGCCCGGTGCCTTGGCCACGATCGGCCCCGCCGCCGTGCGCCTGGCCGCATCCGAGGGCTTGCAGGCGCATGGCGCTTCGGTTCAGGCTCGGCTGGGGATGTTGAACGAAAGGCCGCATGAATGAGCCGCATCATCAGGATCGAGATCGACGACAGCGCCATCGCGCCCGCGACCCCCGAAATGGAGCAGGAACGCCGGGTCGCGATCTTTGACCTGATCGAGGACAACAGCTTCTCGGTTCCGGGCCGTGACGGGGGCGATGCACCCGAAGGTCCCTTTGTGCTGGAACTGTGCATCCGCGAAGGCAGGCTGGTCTTTGACGTGAACAGCGAAGACGGCGACAAGGTGGCTGAATTTCACCTGTCGCTTGGGCCCTTCCGGCAAGTGGTCAAGGATTACTTCCAGATCTGCCAAAGCTATTTCGACGCCGTGAAACGCCTGCCCCCCGCCCAGATCGAGGCGATCGACATGGCCCGCCGCGGCATCCACAACGAAGGCGCGCGCACCCTTCAGGAGCGGCTGGAGGGCAAGGCGGTGCTGGATATCGACACGGCCCGGCGCCTGTTCACCCTGATCTGCGCCCTGATCCCGCAAAGCTGAGATCATGGCGCAGGACAAGTTTCCCTCATCGGTTCTGTTCTGCTGCGATCACAATGCCATCCGTTCGCCCATGGCCGAAGGGATGATGAAGAAGTTCTATGGCCGCGCCGCCTATGTCCAATCGGCCGGCGTCAAGAACGACATGGACGTGGACGGCTTTGCCATCGCCGTCTGCGACGAGGTGGGCGTTCCCTTGGCCAATCACCGCAGCCGCAGCTTCGAGGAGATGCAGGATTGGGGCGACGACCTGGGTCAGTTCGATCTGATCGTCGCCCTGTCGCCCGCCAGCCAGCGCATGGCCTTGGAAATGACGCGGCACGCCCATCTGGACATCGAATACTGGCCCATCATGGACCCCACGGGCCTGGCCGAAGGGCGTGAGGCGAAGCTGGCCGCCTATCGCCAGACGCGCGACCAGATCGAACGGCGGATGCTGGAACGCTTTGGTCCGCCGCGCGGCGAATGACCGGCCTCAGCGGCGACGCCAGCCTGCCGGCACGTCCCATGCCGCCCGGGCCAGTTCCTGTTCCACATCCGCGCGGGTGAGGCCGATATCGTTCAGCTGCGCATCCGTCAGGCGCGCCAGATCAATGCGGGTGCGGCGCACGTCGAACATCGTCAGCAGACGCTCCAGCCATCTGGTGCGCGGGATGATGCCATGGCCGGTGATGACGCGGGCAAGAGATCGGGTCGACATGGTTCAGCCTCATTGATTGATATGATCAGTGACGGTGATGATTCATTGCTTTTTGATCTTGTGAATTGATTGTTATCGACCATCGTTCTATTTTTGAAACGAATGCTTTTGATGCGTTCGATCAAGAATTTTGAAAGGTGGGGCGCCTATGCGGAACTTGGACATCGCGACCTTGCGGTCGCTGCAGGCGGTCGCGGAATATGGCACCGTCACGCGGGCGGCCGAATCGCTGAACATGACGCAAAGCGCGCTCTCGATGCAGATGAAGCGGCTGGAGGATCTGTTCGGCCGGCCCATGCTGACCAAGGCGGGGCGCGGTGTCGTGCTGTCGGACCTGGCGCTGGATCTGCTGGGGGAAAGCCGCAAGCTGGTGGCGCTGAACGACGCGATCCTGTCGCGCTTTACCGGCGTGCAGCCTGCGACGCGCCTGCGCGTCGGGCTGACCACGGACTGGCTGTTCACCAAGGTCGCGCAGACGGTGCGGGCCTTTCGGCTGGATCAGCCGCGAGTCGAGCTGGTGATGAACCACGCCCGCAGCAAGGATCTGCGCGCCCAGATGAAGCGCGGCGAACATGACGTGATCCTGACAACCGAATTCGATGCGCCACCGGGGGCGATCCACTTGGCCAAGGTCGATCTGGCCTGGTTCGGCGCCGCGGGCGGCGAGGCATGGCGCCAGCGCCCCCTGCCGGTCGCCGACAGCGCCCATTGCGCCTATCACCCGGTCGGCATGGCGGCGCTGGATCAGGCGGGGATCGAATGGATACAGGTCGCCAGCGACGGTGGCAGCGAAACATGGCGGGTGCTGGCGGCGGCCGATCTGGGGGTCACGCTGCTGCCGCGCGGCATCTCTCAGCCGGGGCTGGAGGTGGTGGACCATGGCGGGACCTTGCCGCCGCTGCCGCCCACATGGCTGAACGTCTATGTGGCCGATGGCCCGGCCCGCCATGTCGCCGCCGATTTCGCGGGCTATCTGCGCCGCGTCGTCTGCGAGGTTGCCGCGGCGGCGTGATGGTCATCCCCCCGCAGGCATCCTGCGGGGGGGCAGGTTCTCAGACGACGACGCCTGCGCCTTCGGTCGCGGGACCGGCGACGGCGCGGAAGGCGGCAAACATCTCGCGGCCTAGGCCTTCGTTGCTGCCCGAGGGATCGAAGGCCACGGGTTCGCGGCTGTCGAAATCGGGCGCCAGGCATTCCAGCCTGCCCGATGCCGCATCCAGCCGGACCAGGTCACCGTCCTGCACGCGGGCCAGCGGCCCGCCCATCGCCGCCTCGGGCGAGACGTGGATGGCGGCCGGGACCTTGCCCGATGCGCCAGACATGCGCCCGTCGGTGACCAGCGCCACTTTCAACCCGCGATCCTGCAGCACCGCCAGCGTCGGCGTCAGCGAGTGCAGCTCGGGCATGCCGTTGGCACGGGGACCCTGGAAGCGGACGATGACGATGGTGTCCTCGGTGAACTCTCCGGCGCGGAAGGCGGTCTTGACCGCTTCCTGGTCGGAAAAGACGCGGGCCTTCGCCTCGATCACGTGACGCTCGGGGGCGACGGCGCTGATCTTGATGACGCCGCGACCCAGATTGCCTTGCAACTGCTTCAGCCCGCCGGTCTTGGCGAAGGGATCCGAGGCGGGACGCAGGATGCGGTCGTTCAGCGATTCCCTGGCGCCCGCTTCCCAACGCACGCGGCCACCGTCCAGCTTGGGTTCGGCGGTATAGCCGTCCAGCCCGGTGCCGTTGATCGTCTTGACGTCGGGATGCAGCAGGCCACCCTCCAGCAGTTGGCCGATCATGTAGCCAAGGCCACCGGCCGCGTGGAAATGATTCACGTCGGCCAGCCCGTTGGGATAGACGCGCGCCATCAGCGGCACGTTTTCCGACAGATCGTGGAAATCCTCGATGTCCAGCAGGACGCCGGCGGCGCGCGCCATGGCGGGCAGATGCAGGACCAGGTTGGTCGAACCGCCCGTGGCCATCAGCCCGACGATGCCGTTCACGAAGGCGCGTTCGTCCAGCACCTGACCTGCGGGCATGTATTCGTTGCCCAGATTGGTGATGGCGGCGGCGCGTTCGACGGCGGCGACCGTCAGCGCCTCGCGCAGCGGCGTGTTGGGATTCACGAATGACGATCCGGGCAGGTGCAGGCCCATGAACTCCATCAGCATCTGATTTGTATTCGCGGTGCCGTAGAAGGTGCAGGTCCCGGCGCTGTGATAGCTGGCCATCTCGGCCTTCATGAGCTCCTCGCGGCCGACCTCGCCGGTGGCGAATTGCTGGCGGACCTTGGATTTCTCATCGTTGGGCAACCCCGATGGCATCGGACCCGCCGGCACGAAGACCGCCGGGATATGACCGAAAGTCGCCGCCGCGATGATCAGCCCCGGCACGATCTTGTCGCAGACGCCCAGATACATCGCCGAATCAAAGCAGTCATGCGACAGCGCCACGCCCGCCGCCAAGGCGATCACGTCGCGCGAAAACAGCGACAGTTCCATCCCCGGGCGGCCTTGGGTCACGCCGTCGCACATGGCGGGTACGCCGCCCGCGACCTGCACCGTGGCACCCGCCGCGCGGCCCGCCTGGCGGATCCGTTCGGGATAGTGCTCGAAGGGCTGATGCGCCGACAGCATGTCGTTATAGGCCGAGACGATGCCGATATTGGGTTTGCGCGTCGTGGCCATGTCCTCCTTGTCGGACATGGCGGCATAGGCATGGGCCTGGTTGCCGCAGGACAGGTGGGCGCGGGCCGGACCTTCCTGCGCCGCGCGGGCGATCTTTGCCAGATAGGCCGTGCGGGATTTCAGCGAACGTTCGCGGATGCGGTCTGTCACCCGGTCGATGGTGGCGTGAAGGGTCATGGCGGGCCTCTTGTTCATTTGTGGCGACTATACTCCGTTAGCGTTAACGGGGCAACCTCTGCCTGTGCATATCCTGCAGCATTCACCGCGGATCTGCACGATTTCGCGTGATCGGCAGGTCGGTGCGGCTTGTGCGACGGGTGGTCCCGTGTCAGATCAGCCGCGAAAGGATTTTTTCCAATGAATGATCTGCCCGTCCTGCGCCTGCGTCCGAAATCGAAACCCCAGGCCATCCGTCACGGTTTCCCATGGGTCTTTGCCGATGAGGCCGTGCTGGACCGCCGCACCAAGGCCCTGCCTGCGGGCGGCTTCGCCGTGCTGGAGGATGCCGAACGCCGTCCCCTGGCGCTGGTGACGGTGAACCCCGTGTCCAAGATCATCGGGCGGGTGATGGATCTGGATGTCGATACCCAGATAGACGGGGCATGGCTGCGCGCCAAGCTGTCCCGCGCGCTGGAGATGCGCGAAAGGCTCTATGATCAGCCCTTCTATCGCCTGATCCATGCCGAGGCCGATGGCCTTCCGGGCCTGATCGTCGACCGTTTCGGCGATGCCGTCGTCATGCAGCCCAATGCCGCATGGTCCGACAATATGGCCAATGACATCGCCGATGCCCTGATCGAAGTCGTGGGCGTCAAGACCGTCATCGCCAACGGGCAGGGCCGCGCGCGCGGTCTGGAAGGTCTGGCCGAACGTATGGACGTGCTGCGTGGCGATGCGCCCGAGGCACCCGTGCAGGTGTCGATGAACGGCGCGATCTATCTGGCCGACATGATGGGCGGGCAGAAGACCGGCCTCTTCTACGACCAGCGCCCGAACCACGCCTTTGCGCAACGCCTGTCCAAGGGCGCGACCGTACTGGACGTCTTCAGCCATGTGGGCGGTTTCGGTCTGGCGGCGCTGGCTGCAGGCGCGACCCATGCGACCGCCGTCGACGGCAGCGCCCCCGCGTTGAAGCTGGCGCAGGGCGGGGCCGAGGCCATGGATTCCGCCGACCGCTTCGAGACCATGCAGTCGGACGCATTCAAGGCGCTGGAAGCGCTGGCCGAACAGGGTCGTCAATTCGACGTCGTCATCTGCGACCCGCCAGCTTTCGCACCGTCGAAATCGGCGCTGGACGCGGGCCTGCGCGCCTATGAGCGCGTGGCCAAGCTGGCGGCACCGCTGGTTGCGCCGGGTGGCTATCTGGGTCTGTGCAGCTGTTCACATGCCGCCGATCTGACGGCCTTCCGCAACTCCAGTGCGCGGGGCATCGGGCGCGGCGGTCGTCGCGGCGTGCTGATCCACACGGGGCAGGCGGGTCCCGACCATCCGACGCTGCCGCAGCTGGCGGAAACGGGCTACCTCAAGTCGCTGTTCTTCCGGCTGGGTTGATGCGCGCCGTTCTGGACGCCAATGTCCTGTTCCCCACCATCCTGCGCGAGATCCTGTGCGATCTGGCGCAGGACGGGCGGTTCACGGCCTTGTGGTCCGAACGCATCCTGGAAGAATGGCGCCGCGCCGCCCTGCGCATCGGCCCCGATGCGGGGGCCGTCGCCGGGGCCGAGATCGCGCTGTTGCGCCTGCGTTTTCCCGACGCGATCCTGCCGGATGACGGGCAGGCGGCCATCGATCTGGATTTTCCCGACCCTGCCGACCGCCACGTCGCCGAGGCCGCGCTGGCGGGCGGGGCGTCCCTGATCGTCACGGCGAACCTGCGCGACTTTCCCCAATGCCTGATGGCAGGACTGGGGCTGCGGGCGATCCATCCCGACGCTTTCCTGCTGGACCTGTTCCGGGGCGGTCCCGCAGAGGTCGTCAGGGCGGTCCGTGCGGCCTGTGACAAGGCCGTGGCGATGGGGGGGCAGATGACCCCTGAACAGATGTTGAAACGCGGCAGGCTGCCGCGTCTTGCCAAGGCAGTGGGCGGTTGAACATCGTTGCTGTTATCGCTAACAAGGGATATGGCGGAAGCCACCCATAAGGAGGACAGCATGGTCTCGCGTGTCATTCCGGTCGAAGATTTCGACCTTGTGATCTTTGGCGCTACGGGCGACTTGGCGCATCGCAAGATTTTGCCGGGACTTTACCGGCGCTTCAAGGCGGGCCAGTTCCCGGCCACCAGCCGCATCATCGGCGCGGCACGGACCGAACAGGACGATGACGGGTTCCGCGCCGAGGCATCCAAGGCGATCTGCGAATTTGCAAAGGTCGCCGAGGATGATCCGCAATTGGCGCAATTCCTTGAGTTGCTGGGATATGTGTCGATCGATGCCCGCGGCGAAGGTGGCTGGAAGGAACTGAAGGCGCGCATGCGCCCCGGCGCGGTCCACGCCTTCTACTTCTCGGTCGCGCCGGCGCTGTTCGGCGACATCGCGGAACGCCTGGCCGGTCACGGCATCGCCGATGACGACAGCCGCATCGTGGTGGAAAAGCCCTTCGGCCGCGATCTGGCATCGGCCCGCGCATTGAACGACACGCTGGCCCAGCATTTCCACGAACAGCAGATCTATCGGATCGACCATTACCTGGGCAAGGAAACCGTCCAGAACCTGATGGCCGTCCGTTTTGCCAACATCCTGTTCGAACCGCTGTGGAACGCCCAGTTCATCGACCACGTGCAGATCACGGTGGCCGAAACCGTGGGCGTGGCCGGGCGCGGCAGCTATTACGACAAGTCCGGCGCGATCCGCGACATGGTCCAGAACCACATGATGCAGCTTTTGTGCCTGATCGCGATGGAGCCGCCCTATCACTTCGACCCCGACGCCGTGCGGGACGAGAAGTTGAAGGTCATCCGCGCCCTGCAGCCGGTCGAGCCCGCCGATATCGTGCGCGGCCAGTACCAGGCCGACGAGGGTGGCACCGGCTATGTCGAGGATTCCGAGGACCCCAATTCGCGCACCGAAAGCTATGTCGCGATGAAGGTGCGGATTTCCAACTGGCGCTGGCAGGGGACGCCCTTCTATCTGCGCACCGGCAAGAAGCTGCGCGCGCGCACCAGTGAGATTGCGATCACCTTCAAGGAACCGCCGCATTCGATCTTTGACGACAGTGGCACCCCCAAGGCCAACGAACTGGTCATCCGCCTTCAGCCGAACGAAGGCATGAACATGAAGGTGATGATCAAGGAACCCGGTCCTGGCGGCATGCGCCTGGTCCAGGTGCCGCTGGACATGTCCTTTGCCGACGCCTTGGGGCCGGAAGGTGCCGACATGCCCGACGCCTATGAGCGGCTGATCATGGACGTGATCCGTGGCAACCAGACGCTGTTCATGCGTGGCGACGAGGTCGAGGCCGCATGGGCCTGGACCGACCCGATCATCAACGCGTGGGAAGACAGCAAGCGCAAGCCCGAACCCTATGATGCCGGATCCTCGGGGCCCGAGGAAGCGTTGCGCCTGATGCATCGCGACAACCGTCGCTGGAGGGAGATCCGCTCATGACCATGGAATTCAAGGAATACCCCGACCGCGAGATGCTGGCCCTGTCGCTGGCCGATCAGCTGTCCTCGCAGCTGGCGCAGCATCTGCGCAACAATGACAGGGCGACGCTCTGCGTGCCGGGCGGCACATCGCCGGCGCCCGTCTTCGAGACCCTGTCGGGCACCCATCTGGACTGGGGCCGCGTGACCGTGGTTCTGGGCGATGAACGGTGGGTGGACGGCGATCACAAGCGGTCGAACAGCCGCCTGCTGCGCCGTCATCTGCTGAAGGACAAGGCGGCGGCTGCCGATTACATCGACCTCTATACCGGCGATGCGGCACCCGATCTGGCGACCGATGGGCTGGCCGAACGCCTGCGGCCGCATCTGCCGCTGACCGTCGCGCTGCTGGGGATGGGCAATGACATGCACACCGCCAGCCTGTTCCCCGGTGCCGATCACCTTGAGGCCGCGATGGCCGCCGATGCACCCCCCGTCATGGCCATCCGTGCCGATGGCGCCGAGGAGCCGCGCATCACCCTGACCCGCCCGATCCTGGCCGATGCGATCAACATTCATGTGCTGATCATGGGCCCCGAAAAGCGCGAGGCGCTGGAACGGGCGCAAAAGCTCTCGCCGCTCGAGGCGCCGATCCGGGCCTTCCTTGATGCCGCCACCGTCCACTGGGCCGAATGACCGAAGGAAATAGCGTGATGTCCGACAGTTGGAACCGTCTTAAAACCTACCGCCAGGCGCAGGGCGATCTGCGCATCGAAGCCCTGTTCGCCGATGACGCTGCCCGCGCGACCGGGTTCTGCACCAAGGCCGACGGTCTGGTCTTTGACTGGTCCAAGACCACCATCGACGCCAAGGCCCGCGACCTGCTGCTGAGCCTGGCCCGCGACGCCGGTCTGGAAGACCGCCGCGAGGCCATGTTCACCGGCCAGCGGATCAACGAGACCGAGGATCGCGCCGTGCTGCACACCGCGCTGCGCAATCTGTCAGGCAGCGTGACGGTGGACGGCCGGGACGTGATGCCCGCCGTGCGCGATACCCATGCCCGCATGACGGCATTCGCCCGCGACCTTCGGTCGGGCGCCTTTGCGGGGCAGGGCGGCAAGATTACCGATATCGTGAATATCGGCATCGGCGGGTCCGACCTTGGGCCCTATATGGCGGTGCTGGCGCTGGCGCCCTATCACGACGGGCCGCGGGCGCATTTCGTCAGCAATGTCGATGGCGCCGATATCGCCGACACGTTGAAGGGGCTGGACCCGACCACGACGCTGGTGATCGTCGCATCCAAGACCTTCACCACCATCGAGACGATGACCAACGCCAAGACCGCCCGCGACTGGATGGCGGACAAGGTGGACGAACCGGGCGCGCAATTCGTGGCCCTGTCGACCGCCGCCGCCAAGGCCGCCGATTTCGGCATCGCGGCCGAACGCGTCTTCGGCTTCGAGGATTGGGTCGGCGGGCGCTATTCCGTCTGGGGACCGATCGGCTTGTCCCTGATGCTGGCCATCGGGGATGAGGGGTTCAATCAGTTCTTGGCAGGCGGCGCGGCGATGGACGCCCATTTCCGCACCGCACCGCTGGACCAAAACCTGCCGGTGCTGCTGGCGCTGACGGGCATCTGGCATCACCAGATCTGCGGCTATCCCACCCGCGCGGTCCTACCCTATGATAACCGCCTGCTCCGTCTGCCCGCCTATCTGCAGCAGCTGGAGATGGAATCGAACGGCAAGCGCGTCGCCATGGACGGCAGTGATCTGGAGGTCGTCTCGGGTCCAGTGGTCTGGGGCGAACCTGGCACCAACGGTCAGCACGCCTTCTATCAGCTGATCCATCAGGGCACGACACCGGTGCCTTGCGAATTCATCCTGGCAGCCAAGGGTCATGAACCCCATCTGGCGCATCACCACATCCTGCTGGCTGCCAATTGCCTTGCCCAGTCCGAGGCATTGATGCGAGGCCGGTCCTTGGATGAGGCGCGCGACCTGATGAAGGCCAAGGGGCTGGAAGGGGCCGAACTGGAACGCCAGGCCCGCCACCGCGTCTTCCCGGGCAACCGGCCGTCGACGACGCTGCTGGTCGACCAGCTGACGCCTTATGTGTTGGGCCAGATCGTCGCGCTTTACGAACACCGCGTCTTTGTCGAGGGCGTCATTCTGGGCATCAACAGCTTTGATCAATGGGGCGTCGAACTGGGCAAGGAGCTTGCGCTCAAGGTCGAGCCGCTGCTGAAGGGTCAGGATGCGCCGGGGCATGACGCCTCGACCACCAATCTGGCCGCGATGATCGTCGCGGCGCGCGGCTGAACGAAAACCGGGAAGGGCGGGGAATGGTCCCGCCCTTCCCGGTTGAACTTGACGGCTTTTCCTTTGCCGCGTGAACAGCTAGGGTCGGGCCCGCAAAAACAGGGGGCCGATCATGGCGTTTTTCTCGAAACTGCGTGAAAGACTTGGCAGGTCTTCGACGAAGATCAGCTCGGATCTGGACGATATCGTCGCCGAGGCCCCGCCCGCAGCCGCACCCGAGGCCGCGCCGGCACCGGCCCCCGTCGAACATGTCGTCGAACCACCGGCCCCCACCGCCGCCCCCGCCGCGACGCCGGGCTTGGTCGGGCGTCTGTTCGGCCGGTCCTCTCAGCCCGAGGAACCGCGCCGCGCGCTGGACGACGCGATGCTGGAAGACCTGGAAGACATGCTGGTGCAGGCCGATCTGGGCGTCGACACCGCCCTTCGGGTCAGCGCCAACATCGCCGAAGGACGCATGGGCCGCCGCGTGTCGTCGACCGAGCTCAAGGAGCTGCTGGCCACCGAAATCGCGCGCATCCTGGCCCCGGTCGCCCGTCCACTGCCGATCTATGCCAAGAAACCGCAGGTCGTGCTGGTCGTCGGCGTGAACGGCGCGGGCAAGACAACCACCATCGGCAAGCTGGCCAGCCAGTTCCGCGCGGCGGGCAAATCGGTGGTGATCGCGGCGGGCGATACCTTCCGTGCGGCCGCCGTCGAACAGCTGCAGGTCTGGGGGGACCGCGCGGGCGTGCCGGTGATGGTCGCGCCGCAGGGCAGCGACCCTGCCAGCCTGGCTTGGGACGCGATGGTCCGGGCCGAGGCCGAGGGCGCGGATCTGCTGATGATCGATACCGCCGGACGCCTGCAGAACCGTCAGGACCTGATGGAGGAGCTGGCCAAGATCGTCCGCGTCATCCGCAAGAAGGACCCCGAGGCGCCCCACAACACCCTGCTGGTGCTGGACGCGACGACCGGCCAGAACGCGCTGAACCAGGTCGAGACCTTCCGCAAGCTGGCCGATGTGTCGGGCCTGGTGATGACCAAGCTGGACGGGACCGCGCGCGGTGGCGTGCTGGTGGCGCTGGCCGACCGCTTCGGCCTGCCGATCCATGCCATCGGCGTGGGCGAACAGATCGACGATCTGGACGCCTTCGACGCGCAGGACTTCGCCCGCGCGCTGGTCGGGCTGTCCTAGACCGCAGGAACCGAGGATGTCCCCCGTTCGCGATAGGGCGTGCTGCCATATTGCGCGCGGTAGCATTTCGAGAAATGCGAGGGGCTGGAAAACCCCGAGGCCAGAGCGATCTCGATGATCGACATCTCGGTCTGCATCAGCAGGTTGCGGGCGCGGGCCAGGCGCGTCTCCATGTAATACCGCTTGGGGCTGCGGTTCAGGTATCGCCGGAACAGCCGCTCCAGCTGACGGGTGGACATGCCCGCATCCAGCGCCAGCTGCGCGGGGCTGATCGGGTCTTCCAGGTTCGCCTCCATCCGCGCGATGACCGCGGCAAGGCGGGGATGGCGCACGCCGATGCGGGTCGGGATCGACAGGCGCTGGCGGTCCTGTTCGGTGCGGATGGCGGTGTGCAGCATCTGGTCGGCCACATCGGCGGCAAGGGCATCGCCATGCGCCTCGGCGATCAGGTGCAGGATCAGGTCGATGGAACTGGTCCCGCCAGCCGCCGTCAGCCGGTTGCCGTCATGCACGAAGACGGATCGGAACAGATCGACCTCGGGGAAGGCCTCGGCGAAACCATCGTGGTTTTCCCAGTGGATCGTGGCCTTGCGCCCGTCCAGAAGGCCCGCCTCGGCTAGGATCCATGCGCCCGTGCAGACCGCGCCCATGGCCGCACCCCCGCGTGCCTGCCTGCGCAGCCAGGCCAGCACGGGGCGCGTGGCTTCGCGCGCGATCTCGGTTCCGCCGCAGACGATCACGACCTCGTCCCGGCCCGGCGGCGGGGCGTCGCCCTCCAGCCCCCCGTCCAGCACGACCCGCGCGCCGTTGGAACAGACCGACATGTCGCCCCGCGCCCCCACCAGCCGCCAGTCATAAAGTGGCCGCCCCGAGGCTCGGTTGGCCAGCCGCAACGGTTCGATCGCAGCGGTAAAGGGCAGCATCGTGAAACGATCCAGCAGCAGGAAGGTGAAGCGGCGCGGTTTGTCGGTGGCCATCGGCATGTCTTTGCAAAGGTTTCGCGGGCCACCCAAACAGGGAATCGCGGCGGCGGCAAGCATGGCTTGGCCCGGCGACGAAAGCCCGCCCGATTGCACGGCAGGGTCTTTCCCTGCACGGTGTTAGCGACTATACAAATCCGACCATTTTTCCAAGGAGCGCAGGACATGACGCAGGATATCCGCAAGACCGCCGCCACCCAGACCTGGGACAAGGCAGGCTGGCGCGCCTATCCGCGCGTCCAGATGCCCGATTATCTGGATCCCGCCGCATTGGACGCCGTGGAATCGCAGCTGCGCCGCTATCCTCCGCTGGTTTTCGCGGGCGAGGCGCGGCGGCTGAAGGCCCAGCTGGCCGATGTGGCCGCCGGCCGCGGCTTCCTGCTGCAGGGTGGCGATTGCGCCGAAAGCTTCAGCGAATTCAGCGCCGACAATCTGCGCGACACCTTCAAGGTCATCCTGCAGATGGCCGTGGTGCTGACCTGGGGCGCGCAGATGCCCGTGGTCAAGGTGGGTCGGATGGCCGGCCAGTTCGCCAAGCCGCGCAGCGCGCCGACCGAGACCATCGGCGGCACCGAGCTGCCCAGCTATCGCGGCGACATCATCAACGGGTTCGATTTCACCCCCGATGCCCGCATTCCCGATCCGCAGCGGATGCTGTCGGCCTATACCCAGGCAGCGGCGTCGCTGAACCTGCTGCGGGCCTTTTCGACCGGCGGTTTCGCCGACATGCATCGCGTCCAGAGCTGGATCGCCGATTTCGTCGGCGGCCCCGAGGCGGCCAAGTACCGCGAGATCGCGGGCCGGATCAGCGACGCCATGGCCTTCATGCAGGCCGCGGGCGTGAATTCGGAAACGGCACATCAGCTGTCCAAGGTCGATTTCTATACCAGCCACGAAGCGCTGCTGCTGGAATACGAAGAGGCGCTGGCACGGATCGATTCGACCTCTGGTCTACCGGTGGCGGGTTCGGGCCATATGATCTGGATCGGCGACCGCACCCGTCAGCCCGACGGCGCGCATGTCGAATTCTGCCGCGGCGTCCAGAACCCGATCGGTCTGAAATGCGGTCCCACGACCACGGCGGATGACCTGAAGGTGCTGATGGCGAAGCTGAACCCGGAAAACGAGGCGGGCCGCCTGACCCTGATCGCGCGCTTTGGCGCCGGCAAGGTCGGCGATCACCTGCCGCGGCTGATCCAGGCCGTTCAGGAAGAGGGCGCGAATGTCGTCTGGTCCTGCGACCCGATGCACGGCAACGTCATCAAATCCTCGACCGGCTACAAGACACGCGCCTTCGATTCGATCCTGCGCGAGGTCCGCGAGTTCTTTGCCATCCACAAGGCCGAGGGCACGATCCCCGGCGGCGTGCATTTCGAGATGACCGGCAAGGACGTGACCGAATGCACCGGCGGCGTCCGCGCGGTGACGGACGAGGATCTCTCGGACCGCTATCACACCGCCTGCGATCCGCGCCTGAACGCCAGCCAGTCGCTGGAACTGGCCTTCCTGGTCGCCGAGGAACTTCGCGCCCGTCGCGAAAATGCAGCCGCGGAACAGGCTGTCAAAGTGGTCTGATTACCGCCCGCGAAGGACGAAAAGGCCCGGGGTCAATCCCGGGCCTTTTTCATGTCAGCGTTTCCAGCGGCGGTGGATCCAGAACCATTGGTCCATGTGCTGTCGGACCAGCCTCTCCAGATCGTCGTTCAGCGCCTGCATCATCCGGCGCGGATCGTCATGTTTGACGGGCACGCCGACCTGGACGCGAAAGCTGAGCCCGTCGGGCTGGCGGATGGCCGCGATGGGCACCAGCAGCGCCTCGTATCGCCGGGCCAGTTCCGCAGGGGTCAGCACGGTGCGCGAGGGCAGGTCGAAGAAGCGCAGCTCGGCCCCGTCATGGGCGAACTGATCGAAACCCAAGGCCAGCCAGCCGCCCCCGCGCAAAAAGCGCAGCATCGCGGCCAGACCCGACCGACCACGCGGAAAGAGCGGCTCGGCAATGGCGGTAATGGCGGGGACGTAATGGCGGTTGAAGGCCTCGTTGTTCATCGGCCGGTAGAGGGCACCCACCGGCCAGCCCCGCCCCGACAGGGCCGCGCGCATCGCGTCGTAATTGCCGAAATGCGCGCAGGCCAAAATCACCGGACGCCCGGTTTCGAAGGCGGCTTCCAGATCGGACAGGCCCGGACCCTGCAGCGGGTCGGCGTCATGGATGCGCGACGTGAACTGATCACCCGAATAGATCTCGGCCAGCGACCGGCCCGCATTTTCGGGCACGCGGCGGACAAGATCCTCGACCTCGGCCTCGGACAGGTCGGGGCGGGCCAGGTGCAGGTTGTCGCGGATGCGCCGCCGCCATCCGGCGACGGGGGCGATCACATGGGAAAAGACCCATCCGATTGCCGGGATGCGGCGTTCATAGGGCAGGATGCGGGCGATGCCCATGATCGCCAGGAAGGCCGCATTTCCCAAGTGGTCGGGAAGCGATGGCTTGTCGTCGGGCATCAGGCCTCCTTTGCCACGCGGGCCTCTCGGGACCAGACGTAAAGACCGGCCGTCACGATAATGGCCGCCCCCGCGATCGTCCAGCTGTCGGGCAGTTGGCCGAAGAACAGCCAGCCCCAGACCCCCGCCCAGATCAGGCCAGTATAGCCGAAGGGCGCCAGCACGCCCGCCTCGGCGGCGCTGAAGGCGCGCACCAGCAGGTATTGGCTGGCCGTCCCGAAGATGCCCAGCAGCACGAAGGCCCAGATGTCGCCCGAGGCGATCGGTTGCCAGAAGAACGGCACGATCATGCTGGTGATGGTGGTCCCCACCACCGCCGACCACATGACCGAGGTCGCCACCGAATCCGACCGCACGATCCGCGTCAGCAGCGCCCCCGCCGCATAGGTGAAGGCCCCCGCCAAGGGCAGCAGGGCGGCAGGCTGGAAGACCCCCAGGCCCGGACGGATGATGATCAGCGCGCCGACCAGTGCGGCGGCGATCCCGGCGACCCGGCGCGGGCCGATCCTTTCGCCCAGGAACAACGCGGCCCCCAAGGTGATCAGAACCGGGTTCAGGTCCATGATAGCCGTGGCTTCCGCCAACCCGATATATTGCAGCGATGTGAAGAAGAAGCCGACCGATCCCAGTTGCATCAGCGCCCGGCCCAGCTGCGTGCCGGGTTGCCGGGTCCGCATCAGCGGGATCATCTTGTGCCGGAAGATCAGCGCGAAGATCAGCAGATTGCCCACAAAGCGCATCCAGATGACCTGCACCGGATGATAGCTTTGGGTCAGGTGCTTGGCGGTCGCGTCCATCAGCGTAAAGCCAAGGATGGCCGCCAGCAGCAGGGCGATGCCGCGCGCCTGGTCGGATCGCGGTTGCCGCAACCCGTCCCTTTCGCGACCCATCAGCGCGAATGCGCGCGCAAGCACCCGCATCAGAGCGAAGGATCATGGATATCGGGGCGGCGCGGAGGCGATTGCCTCCGCGCCGCCCCAACGCCCCCGCCAAAGGCGGTCGGTGATGTCACAGCATGCCTTTGACGTGCTCGACGACCTTGTCGGCGGTGATGCCGAACTCCTTGTAGAGTTCCGGTGCCGGACCCGAAGCGCCAAAGCCCTCCATGCCGACAAAGGCCGATTTGGCTTCCTGGCCACGTTCGCCCAGCAACAGCCAGTCCCAGGGCTGGCGGACCGCCGCTTCGATCGCGACACGGACCGTCTGCGCCGGCAGCACCTGCTGGCGATAGGTCGCGGGCTGGTCGCGGAACAGCTCCATCGAGGGAACCGAGACGACACGGGTCGGGATGCCGGCATCTTCCAGCACGTCGCGTGCTGCGACCGCGATCTCGACCTCGGAGCCGGTGGCCATCAGCACGGCCTTGGGTTCGCCACCCACGGCTTCGCGCAGGATATAGGCACCCTTGGCGGTCAGGTTCTCTCCGCCGTCCTGGCGCAGGGTCGGCAGGTTCTGGCGCGACAGGGCCAGGACCGAGGGCGTGCTGTCCTGCGACAGCGCGATTTCCCAGGCCTCGGCGGTTTCGATCTGGTCACAGGGGCGCAGGACCAGCGTGTTCGGCGTCGCGCGGCAGATGGCCAGATGTTCCACCGGCTGGTGGGTGGGGCCGTCTTCGCCCAGGCCAATGCTGTCATGGGTCATCACATAGACGACCGGAACCCCCATCAGCGCCGACAGGCGCATCGCGCCGCGGGCATAGTCGGTGAAGGTCATGAAGGTGCCGCCATAGGGGCGGAAGCCGCCATGCAGCCAGATGCCGTTCATCGCGGCGGCCATGCCGTGTTCGCGGATGCCGTAATGCAGATAGCGGCCCATGCGGTTGTCAGGCGCAAAGACACCCTGGCCGCCGGTCTTGGTGTTGTTCGAACCGGTCAGGTCGGCCGAGCCGCCGAAGTTTTCCGGCATTTCGGCGTTCAGCGCGCCAAGGGCGTTTTCGGACGCCTTGCGGGTTGCCAGCTTGGGCTTTTCCTCAAGCGTCTTGGCCTTGAACTCGGCGACGACCTTTTCCAGCTTGGGGTTCGTGTCATTGCCGATCCGGCGGGCGAATTCCTCGCGGTGATCGCCCGACAGGGCATCGACGCGGTCGTTCCAGGCCTTGCGCGCCTCGGCCCCCCGCTGGCCGATCTTGCGCCATTCGGTCAGGATCGCGTCGGGGATCTGGAAGGACTCGGCGTCCCAGCCATAGGCGGCGCGGGTCGCAGCGATCTCATCCTTGCCCAGGGGCGATCCGTGGACCTTGTTCGTGTCCGACTTGTTGGGCGAACCGAAACCGATGATCGTCTTGCAATCGACCAGAACCGGACGGCCGTCATCCTTGGCCGCTTCGGTCAGGGCGCGGTCGATATCGGCGGCGTCATGACCGTCGCAGGACAGCACCCGCCAGCCGGCGGCGGCAAAGCGCGCATGCTGATCGGTCGAATCCGACAGGCTGACGCGGCCATCGATGGTGATGTCATTGTTGTCCCACATGACAATCAGGCGGCCCAGTTTCTGGTGGCCGGCCAAGGCGATCGCCTCGTGGCTGATGCCCTCCATCAGGCAGCCGTCACCCGCGATGACCCAGGTTCGGTGGTCGCACAGGGAATCGCCGTATTCGGCGCGCATGGCTTCCTCGGCGATGGCGAAACCGACGGCGGTCGCGATGCCTTGGCCCAGGGGGCCGGTGGTGGTCTCGACGCCCTCGACATGGCCGTATTCGGGATGGCCCGCGGTGATCGCGCCCATCTGGCGGAAGTTGCGGACCTGGTCCAGCGTCATCTGCTCATAGCCGGTCAGGTGCAGCAGCGAGTAGATCAACATCGACCCGTGGCCCGCCGACAGGATGAAGCGGTCGCGGTCGAACCAGTGCGGCGCCGAGGCGTCGAACTTCAGATGGTTCTTGAACAGGACCGTGGCGACATCGGCCATGCCCATGGGCATGCCGGGGTGGCCGGAATTGGCGGCCTCGACGGCGTCCATGGACAGGACGCGGATCGCGCTGGCCAGATTCCAGTGGTCGGGGTTGGCGGTGCGGCGTGCGGCAATGTCCATGACGATCCCTTGCGGCTGAAAATGATGCGTTGGTGTTAGGGGTGAAGTGGGTCGGTTGCAAGCCGCCCGCGCGTTTGCCGACCCTAAGATTCGGCCCCGCGCGGGCCGACCAATGGCCGTATGCGCAGCCGGGTGATACGATTTTCACGTCGCGTTACAACTTCGAAGCGGTACCCGTGGAAGGAAAAGACCTGACCCTGTTCCGGGATGGACTGCGCCATGTGGATCACTAGACCGGCAACGGTGTTGGCCTCTTCGTCGGGCAGGGTCCAGTCCAGCTGGCGGTTCA
Source organism: Paracoccus sediminilitoris (assembly GCF_003259195.1). Classification (GTDB taxonomy): domain Bacteria; phylum Pseudomonadota; class Alphaproteobacteria; order Rhodobacterales; family Rhodobacteraceae; genus Paracoccus; species Paracoccus sediminilitoris. The sequence goes on along the minus strand of NZ_QJPK01000001.1, from coordinate 244,103 downwards.
GGTCGCGGATGGTCATGCCGCCCTCGACCAGGTAATCGCCCTGTGCGTTGGGCTTCAGCGTCTGGTCGGCTTCGGTGTCGTGTTCGTCGGCGATCTCTCCGACGATCTCCTCCAGGATATCTTCCAGGGTAATCAGCCCGCGCAGGGACCCGTATTCATCCACGACCAGCGCGAAATGCGTCCGCCGCTTCAGGAATTCGCGCATCTGTTCGTCCAGCGCACTGGTTTCGGGCACGAAATAGGGCGACATCACGACCGACATGATGTCGAAACGCGCGGCCGCGGATGGATCGCCCGCCTCGCGCACGGCGCGGTTCACGGCGCGCAGCAGGTCCTTGGCGTGAACGACGCCCACGACATTCTCGCGTTCCTCGCGATAGACGGGCAGGCGGGTATGGGGACTGGCCAGAATGGTGTCCAGGATCTTTTCGGGCGGCAGGTCCGCATCAATCATCTGGATCTCGCTGCGGTGAAGCATGATCTCCTCGACGGTGCGGTTGCCCAAGTCCAGCGCGCCCAGCAGGCGGTCGCGGTCCTCCTTGTGAACGGCGCCGGCGGCATGGCCGATGGACAGGGCCCCGGCGATTTCCTCCTCGATCGAGAACATGTGCGACCCGGGATCGGTCTTGAGCCCGAAGATGCCCAGTATCCCGCGCACGATCAGACGCACGACGGTCACGATGGGCGACAGGATGATGGTCAGCATCCGGATGGGGCGGGCGACCAAGCTTGCGACCTTTTCAGGGGCAGAAATCGCATAGGTCTTGGGCATCACCTCGGAAAAGATCAGCACCAGCACGGTCATCACGATGGTGGCGATGGCGACGCCGCTGCCACCCAGGATGCGGGTGAACAGGGCGGTCGCAAGGCTGGCCGACAGGATGTTGACGACGTTGTTGCCCAGCAGGATCGCGCCGATCAGGCGTTCGCTGTCCGAGGAGACGGCGATGGCGGCCTGCGCGCCCGTGTCGCCCTTGTCCGCCCGGGACCGCAGCTTGGCGCGGCTGGCCGCTGTCAGCGCGGTTTCCGAGCCAGAGAAGAAGGCCGACATCGCCAAAAGCACGATGATCGAGGCGGCGGTCAGCCACAGGGCGGCGTCGAAGGTACTTGAAGGATCGTCCATGGGTCCAGATCAGGTTGAGGGATCGCCGCTCTTGCGGCATTCGTTGGCAACGTGCGCCAGCGGGTGATGGTTCAGCACAAGATCGCGCATGCGCTGGTCCAGCACATGGGTATAGATCTCGGTCGTTCCCAGATCGGCGTGACCCAGCAACAGCTGGATGCTGCGCAGGTCGGCGCCGCCTTCCAGAAGATGGGTCGCGAAGGCGTGGCGGATGACATGGGGGGTCACGCGCGATGGTGCGACGCCCGCCTCGATGGCCATCAGGGTCAGCAGGCGCGACAGGCTCTGGCGAGGCATGTGACCCTCGGCCCCGATCGCGGGGAACAGCCAGCGCGCGCCGGGACCCTGCAGCATCCGATGCAGGGCGCTGCCATAAGGGGCAGCGTCGCGCAGCGCGATCCATTCGCGCAGCGCCGCGCGGGCCGGGTTGCTCAGCGGCACCATCCGGTCCTTGCCGCCCTTGCCCTTGACGACCAGCACCGCCGGGTCGCCCCGACAGCCCGCCACCGGCAGCGACACCAGTTCCGTCGCGCGCAGACCCGTCGCGTAAAGCAGCTCGATCAGGCAGATGTTGCGGGCGCGGTCGGTCTGGGTGCGCCCGGTCCGGCCTGCGGCATCCAGCAGCGCTTCGACCTCGGCGCGTTCCAGCGTCTTGGGCAGGCGCTTGGCGCGTCCCGGTCCCGCGATGCGCAGCGCTGGATCATCGGTGCGCCAGCCTTCTTCCAAGGCAAACCGGGTGAACTGGCGGATGGCCGACAGGCGGCGGGCGCGGGTGGCACGCGACAGCCCCTGGGCGTCGCAATGGGTCAGGTAATCCTCGATCTGGTCGCGGGTCAGGTTGGCCAGCGACAGGCGCCGGTGGCCCAGCCAATCCGACAGGTCGCGCAGGTCGCGCCCATAGGCCAGCAGGGTGTTGCGCGCGGCACCCGCCTCGGCGGCCTGCGCGTCCAGGAAATCCGAAATGGCGCGGTGATCGCTCATCCCGCCTCTCCGGCCAGTTCGGACAGCAGCGCGATCTGGGCCGCGGCCAGATCGGCGTCCTGCGTCAGCCCAAGCGCGCGCATCTGGGCAACGCCGCGCGCGGCCCGCGCCAGATCACCTTCCAGGGCTGCGTCGATATCGCTCATGGCCGACAGCAGCGCCTCTCCCTTGGCGGTGGCGGGGGCATCGGGCGGGGGCAGCTTCTCGATGGGTTCGACGGCATCGGGCAGGGGGCGCATGCCCTGCCATGCCTGCAGCAGCGCGGTGATGCGGGCGGTGTCGGGGTCCTCGCTGTCGGGCAGATCCTGGGCGACCATGCCGGCCAGCAGATCGGCCATGTCGGCCCGACGGAATTCGTCAAAGGCGCGGGGCAGAGCCTGGCGCAGGTCGCCGCTGACCAGCGCCGCCTCCAGCGTGCGCATCACGCCGGCCCGTTCCCAGACCCCGCCCGATGCGGCGGGCCGCTGTTCGGCATAGATGGCGCGCAGCTGCTGATGGGACAGCGCACCGGCCCGGACCAGACGCTCGGCCGCCTCGACGCGGGCCTTGAAGCCGCTGTTCAGCCGCAGGTCCGATTGCGCGAAGGCCACGGGCAGGGGCGTGGTCGGCAGGGGCTGGCCGATGGCCTCGTGGATGCGGAATTCGATCGGGGTCATCGGATCGGCGGGTTCCAGAATTTCCGCGCCATCGACAAAGGCATCGTCCAGGAAATGCGTCAGCAGGATGGCACGGCGTTCGTCGATCAGCCCAAGCGCCTCGGCGCCATGCAGGCTGACGGCGGCCGCCGCCCAATCACCGGTCTGCGCAAGGCAGAAGATCCGCGCGGTAAAGCTGGGCGCGATGCCGGGGGTGCTGTCCATGATGGCGCAGGCGCGCGATTCGTCCCCCTCCAGCAGGGCGATGTCGAACATGCGGCGAAAGATCTCGGGTTCGCCCGGGCCTGCGGCGGCGAGCAGGGTCTGCGCGGGCTGCAGCGCGCCCATGTCCAGCAGGCGGTCGACACGGGCCAGGAACAACTGGCCCGCGATGTTGCCCGAGCCCCCCGTGACGGCACCGTCGCCCTGGTCGGTCGCCTGATCGGGGGTCCATTTCGGCGGGGTCAGCTGCGCGGTCAGGATGCGGCGCATCAGGTTCTGCATCGCGGGCAGCCGCGCCGGGGTGGACAGCACCTGCGCCGCCAGCGCCGACGGATCGCTGCCCTGCCACAGATCGGCGGGCAGTCCGGCGCGGCCGGCGCTTTGGGTGCCGGTATGGTCGGGGTTCGTCTGGTCCAGGCGGGTGACCTGCACGGGCCCCACCGCACCGCTTTCGGCCACCGCGCGGCGGCTTGGCTGGCCCTTGGGGTCGGGGCGCCGGCTGCCGTCGCCGGGCCGCCAGGCCGAACTTTCGCGCTGCGGCCCGCGCACGCTGCCCGACAGCCAGTCGCTGGCCGACAGGGGCTGCTGCGCAGCCAGCGCCATCGGCTGTGCGACCAGGCATCCGCTCAGCAGCAGTGCGGCGATCCGGCCAAGGGCAGGGCGCGGGGCAGGGGCGGGATCACTCACTGGCAGGCTCGGACGTGCCATCATTCGCGCCCAGTTGCAGCTGCGTGCGGGTTTCGGTCCGGTTGGGGTCCATGTTCCCCAGATAGGCATAACCCACAAGGCCGATCAGCCCTGCAAGAATCAGCACCACCAGTATCTTGATCTTCCGCATCGAATTCGCCTTTGCTCGACCGTGTTTTATATGGCTCGGGCCGGTTCTACGCCGGCTTGTCCCGAATATATATGGCAATTTCCGAAAGATCACGTCATTCAGTCACCCGATTGACGGGGGCTGGGATGACCAAGCGGATTGCGCGCCATATCGTGCTGATCGGAATGATGGGGGCCGGCAAGACGGCCGTGGGGACGGAACTGGCCCGACGGCTGCGTGTGCCCTTTACCGATTCCGACGCCGAGATCGAGGCCGCCGCCGCCATGTCGATCAGCGAGATCTTTGCCCGCGACGGCGAAAGCTTCTTCCGCGACCGCGAAAGCCAGGTGCTGACGCGGCTGCTGGCGGGACGGCCAAGCGTGATCTCGACCGGCGGGGGTGCTTGGCTGCGCGCCGAGAACCGGGCCGCTATCGCGGCGCGCGGGATCTCGGTCTGGCTGAACTGTTCCCCCGAGGTGCTGTGGCACCGCGTCCGCCAGCGCAGCACCCGACCGCTGCTGAAGACCACCGACCCCAAGGGGACGCTGCTGCGCCTGCTGGAGGAACGCAGCCCCATCTATGCCCAGGCCGAGGTCGAGTTCCTGTCCCAGCCCGGCGACAGCATCGAAGCCTCGACCGACCGCCTGATCGCGCAGCTGCGCGCCGCCGACCCCACCCTGATCGAGGACAAAGCATGACCCAGCCCGTTACCGTCCATGTCCCTCTTGGCGATCGCGCCTATGACGTTCGGATCGGCGCGGGGCTGATCGCGCGCGCCGGCGCCGAGATTGCGCCGCTGCTGGCGCGCCCCCGCGTCGTCATCGTCACCGACGAAAACGTGGCCGCCCTGCACCTGGAACCGCTGAAGGCCGCGCTGGCGGCGGAAGGCATCGCGCATGACGCGCTGATCCTGCCGGCGGGCGAGGCCACGAAAAGCTGGCCCCATCTGACCCGCTGCGTCGAATGGCTGCTGGAGCGCAAGGTCGAGCGTCGCGACGTGGTGCTGGCCTTGGGCGGCGGGGTGATCGGTGACCTGGTGGGCTTTGCAGCGGCGATCCTGCGGCGGGGGGTGCGCTTCGTGCAGCTGCCCACCTCGCTTCTGGCGCAGGTGGACAGCAGCGTGGGCGGCAAGACTGGGATCAACAGCGCGCAGGGCAAGAACCTGATCGGCGCCTTTCATCAGCCGTCCTTGGTGCTGGCGGATATTTCGGTGCTGGAGACGCTGACGGAACGCGATTTTCGGGCCGGATATGGCGAGGTGGTGAAATACGGGCTGCTTGGCGATGCCGATTTCTTTGCCTGGCTGGAAAGCAACGCCCCGGCCCTGCGGGACGACCCCGAACTGCGCCAGAAGGCAGTGGCCCATTCCGTCGCCATGAAGGCCGGCATCGTCACCCGCGACGAAACAGAGCAGGGTGAGCGTGCGCTGCTGAACCTGGGCCATACGTTCGGCCACGCGCTGGAGCAGGCGACCGGCTATTCCGACCGGCTGCTGCATGGCGAGGGCGTCGCGATCGGCTGTGCGCTGGCGTTCGATCTGTCGGCGCGGATGGGGTTTTGCAGCCAAGAGGATCCGAGCCGCGTGCTGGAACATCTGCGCGCCATGGGCATGCCCGCGCGGCTGTCGGACATTCCAGGCGACCTGCCGGACGATGCGGCGCTGATCGCGCTGATGGGGCAGGACAAGAAGGTCGTGGACGGCCAGCTGCGCTTTGTCCTGGCGCGCGGCATCGGCGATGCCTTTGTCAGCGATGCGGTCCAGACCGGACCCCTGGCGCAGGTCCTGAAGGAAGCGCGCTGATCCGAAACGGCAAGCGCCGCCGTCCCCCATCGAGGGGAACGGCGTCGCTGGACGGCCTTGCCGTCCGGTTCCGCCACCGATTTCGGCTCAGGCGGCCTTGCGGCCGGTCAGCATGTCGTGGACCATCTGATCGGCGATATCCGGGATCAGGCGGCCTTCGGCCTTGGCACGCGTCAGCATCTGGTCGACCCGGCCCGCAATGGCGATCAGGCGCTCCAGCCGCCAGGTGTCTGGCTGGGCGTGGATCTCGCTTGCGACGCTGATGATCCCGCCTGCGTTGACGACGTAATCGGGCAGATAGGTGATCTGGCGATCGGCCAGGATCTGCGCGACCGCGTCGGTGGCCAGCTGGTTGTTGGCAGCCCCGCAGACCAGCCGCGCCTGCAGCTGCGCGGCGGCCTTGGTGGTCAGCACGCCGCCCAGGGCGCAGGGGGCAAAGATGTCCATCGGCTGGTCGAAGACCTGATCCGGCGCGCAGACGGATGCGCCAAGACGCGCCTGTGCATCGTCCAGCGCCGCCTGGTTGATATCGGTGACGATCAGGCGGGCCCCGGCGGCATGCAGCTTTTCGGCCAGCGACATCCCGACATGGCCCAGACCCTGAACCAGCACGCGGCGGTCGGTCAGATCGTCCGTCCCGAAGACATGGGTCGCGCCAATCTTGAGGCAGCGAAACACCCCTTCGGCGGTCCAGGGCGAGGGGTCGCCCGAGGCGTTCGACAGGCCCACCGCATAGGCCGTCTGGCTGGCCGCATGGGCCATGTCCTCGGGCGAGATGCCCACATCCTCGGCGGTATAGTAGCGGCCGGCCAGCGTATCGACGGCGCGCCCGAAGGCCTGCATCAGGGCCGGCGTCTTGTCGTGGCGGGCATCGCCGATGATGACGGATTTCCCGCCCCCCAGCCCCAGATCGGCCATGGCGTTCTTGTAGGTCATGCCGCGGGCCAGCCGGGTCACGTCGTGGATCGCCGCCGCGTCATCGGCATAGGGCCACATCCGGCACCCGCCCGCGGCCGGGCCCAGCACCGTCGAATGCACGCAGATCAGCGCCCGCATCCCGACATCTGGATCCTGTGCCAGGACCAGCTGTTCAAAGCCATCGGGGGCGGTCATTTCCGTAAGTGTCAGTGCCATGGGCGGTGCCTTTTGGGTGGATCTGCTTGGAAAGTCCGAACCAGAAAGCGCCATGCGCGCATCATTGCAAGCGCAGGATCATTTGCAAATTTCGCGACTGAAACGCGCAATTGTCATGCGCGGCGGACCGGGGGGCGGCAATCTTTCGACCACCGGTCACGACAAAGGGCGACCCGATGGGTCGCCCTTGCCTAAATCGAATCGCTGTGACCCGGCTGGATCAGAACGGGATCTCGTCGTCGTAATCGGGACGACCGCCGCCCTGCGACCCGCCGCCCGAGGGAGCCGAGCCCGAGCCATAGCTGTCATAGCCGCCCTGGTCGCGACCACCGCCGCCCATGCTGCCGCCACCCATGCCACCGCCGCCGCCTTCGCCGCGGCCGTCAAGCATCTGCAGCGTGCCGTTGAAACCGCGCAGGACGATCTCGGTGCTGTATTTGTCGGCGCCCGACTGGTCCTGCCATTTGCGGGTTTCCAGCTGGCCTTCGATATAGACCTTGCTGCCTTTCTTCAGGAAACGCTCGACCACGTTGACCAAGCCCTCGGACATGATCGACACGGTGTGCCATTCGGTCCGCTCCTTGCGTTCCCCGGTGTTGCGGTCCTTCCACTGCTCGGACGTGGCGATGCGCAGATTGGCGACCTTGCCGCCGTTCTGGAAGCTGCGGATTTCCGGGTCGCGGCCCAGATTGCCGATCAGGATGACCTTGTTGACGCTGCCTGCCATGACGGAATTCCTTGGTGATGTCTCTATGGGTTCAAAGGGGTCTATCGCACGGGGACCATCGCCTGCAAGCGGTTCGCCGGTCCGGGCCAAGGCGGGATGCCGCCCAAGGGATCAGGGGGGCATGCCAAGCACGGTGGCACCGGTCGCATTTTTATGTATAGTTGTCGCCAAACCCGGCAATAGTCAAAGCCGACACGAACGAGGGGCCGAAACATGCGGATCAGACATTCTGTGACAGCGGCGCTTTGCATGGCACTGATCAGTGCCACAGCTGTGCCCACCATGGCCGAGGGGCTGCGCCTGTCGGGCAGTTCTTCCAAGTCACGCGCCGAACAATTCGCCCGACAGACACGCCTGATGGATTCGCGCCTGACCACTCAGTACCAGCAATCCGCCCGTTTGCAGCCAGGCGGTGCCAAGCGCAACGCCCTGGTCGCCGCGGAACCGGTCCGCATTCCACGCTATACCGGAAGGCGCACGGCCTATCTGCCGCATGCCCGCGCGGCCGCCCAGAAGAACGGCATCCCCGAAGATCTGTTCCTACGTCTGGTCCAACAGGAATCAGGCTGGAACCCAAACGCGAAATCCCACAAGGGCGCGATGGGTCTGGCGCAGCTGATGCCGGGAACCGCGGCCAAGCTGGGCGTGAACGCCGCCGACCCGGTCCAGAACCTGAATGGCGGGGCACGCTATCTGCGGATGATGTACAACCAGTTCGGCAACTGGAACCTGGCCCTGGCGGCCTATAACGCGGGTCCGGGCGCGGTGCAGAAATACGGCGGCATCCCACCCTATCGCGAAACGCGCAATTACGTGCGCATCATCGCGGGCGGCTGATCGGAATGAAAACGGGCCCCGATCGGGGCCCTTTTCCTTGTCAGCTGCGCAATCCGGTCACCTTCAGCAGACCCTTGCGCTTGGCTTCATAGTAATAGCCGCGGCTGTACCACCCGATCGCGGCATCCGCATCGCCTTCGGCCACCAGCCAAGCCCCGCGCAGGTATTTCACCCCATAACGCAGGTTCGTATCGGCATCCAGAAGGCTGGACGCGGGTCCGCGATGTCCCATTGTCCGGGCCGTTTGCGGCGCGATCTGCATCAGGCCGTAATAGGGACCGTTGCGCGCGCCGGGCCGGTGCTGCGATTCGCGCAGGACAACGCGCTGAACCAGCGCCGGGGGGACGTCGTAATGGCGCGCCCATGAATTGATCTGCTGGCGCAGACGCGGGGTTTCATTGGGATAAAGCCCGTTGGACCGCAGGCCCTTGGGCTGGGACACGCTTGATGATCCGCCGCATGCCCCCAAGGCCAACAGCGACAGGACGGCAAGGCGCCGCCCCATCACCGGTGCCGGGATATCCCGACGACCGGGGGACAGCGCCCCCCGATCCGCCGCCGAACCGGCGTCAGACATGGATGGCGCCGTCGCCGCAGGCCAGCGCGGCCTCGCGTACGGCTTCCGACACGGTCGGGTGGGCGTGGCAGGTCAGGGCCAGATCCTCGGCCGAGGCGCCGAATTCCATCGCCACGCAGACCTCGTGGATCAGGTCACCAGCCGAGGGGCCGATGATGTGGCAGCCCAGGATGCGGTCGGTTTCGGCATCGGCGATCAGCTTGACGAAGCCGTCGGCCTGCATCATCGCCTTGGCGCGCGCATTGCCCATGAAGGGGAACTTGCCGATCTTGACCTTGCGACCGCCTTCCTTGGCGGCCTCTTCGGTCAGGCCGACGCTGGCGACCTCGGGGGTGGTATAGATCACGCCGGGGATCACGTCGTAATTCACATGGCCGTGCTTGCCGGCGATCACCTCGGCGACGGCCATGCCTTCATCCTCGGCCTTGTGGGCCAGCATCAGGCCGGGCACCGCATCGCCAATGGCATAGATGCCCTTGACGTTGGTCGCCCAGTGATCGTCGATCGCGACTTGGCCACGGTCGGTCATCTTGACGCCAAGATCATCCAGACCCAGCCCGTCGACGGTGGGACGACGACCGGTGGCAACCAGGACGCAATCGGCCTCGATCACCTGTTCGCTGCCGTCCTTCTTCAGGGCATAGGTGACCTTGCCCTTGCCATCCTGAACCTCGGCACCCTGCACCGCGGCGCCCATGACGAATTTCAGACCCTGCTTGGTCAGGATCTTCTGGAACTGCTTTTGCACCTCGGCATCCATGCCGGGGGTGATCACGTCCAGGTATTCCACGACCGTGACATCCGCCCCAAGGCGTGAATAGACCGAGCCGAGCTCAAGCCCGATGACGCCCGCGCCGATCACGACCATGGATTTGGGAATGTTCGGCAGGGCCAGCGCGCCGGTGCTGTCGACGATGACGCCGCCCGCATTGTTGACCGTCACGCCCTTCAGCTCGGACGGGACAGAACCGGTGGCGATGACGATGTTCTTGGTTTCGTGGACCGTGTCGCCGACCTTGACCTTGCCGGGTGCTTCGATCCTTGCCCAGCCTTTCAGCCAGTCGATCTTGTTCTTCTTGAAAAGGAATTCGATGCCCTTGGTGTTGCCGTTGACGGTTTCCTGCTTGTAGCCCTGCATCGTTGCCCAATCGACATCGACCTTGGCGTTCATCAGGCCCATCTTGGCAAAGTTTTCATGGCTTTCATGCAGCATGTGGCTGGCGTGCAGCAGTGCTTTGGACGGGATGCAGCCGACATTCAGGCAGGTGCCGCCCAAGGTTTCGCGACCTTCGACGCAGGCGACCTTCAGGCCCAGCTGTGCGGCCCGAATGGCGCAGACATAGCCACCGGGGCCGGCGCCGATCACGATCAGATCATACATTGGAATTCCTTTCATTCGGACCGCAGGACCGGGGGCTTCGATCCACCGGTCACCTGCGCAATATTTCTAGACGGATGACGAGACAAGCCCCGCGACGATCATCAGGACCGTCGCCGCAAAGCCGATCATCCAGATGATCGAACGGCCCGGCACCCAGCCCAGCAGATAGGCGGGGACATAGGCGATGCGGGCCAGCAGATAGATCCAGGCGCAAAGCGCGGTGAACCATGACGCAGCGCCGCCCAGGGTCACGACCACCACCGCAAGGGTGAACATGATCAGACCCTCGAAGTGGTTGTTGAAGGCGCGCTGCATGCGCCCGGCCATGCCCTTCAATTGGGTCGGCATGTTGTCGCGCGGGCTCATGGCGGCCTTGGGACCGATCTGGCGTTGGGCCATGATCGAAAAGGCGGCGAACTGGGCAGTCTGCAACAACCCGGCAAGGGCCAGCACGGTGACTTCGGCGGGCATAATCACGCGGTCTCCAGGAAATGGGCGTCGGTCGCGGTGATGCCGGCCTGGCTTTCAAAGACCTTTGCGGCACCCCCCAGGTAGTCGCGGGCGGCCTTGACGTCGCCGACCTGGAACAGCGCCCAGGAATGCCCGTCATCTTCGCGCCACAGCTGCAGCAGCGACAGGCCGTTGCGGCCGCGATCCTCGGCATCGGCGTCGAAGGCGGTGCGGAAGCTGGCGGTGTTCTGGTGGGTATAGCGAATGATCAGCTGCATGATCCATGCTCCGGTATGATGATGCGCATCCCGCCGCGATGCGCGGAAATGGGTACGGGCGGATCGAGGAAACGCTGATGCATGGGGCAGGGGTCCGCCGATGGCCGTTCTGTCCGGCAAGATGGAAGGCGGGGGCCATGTCGCCACGGCCCCCGCAAGATCGGATTACAAATCCATCAGCAGACGGCGCGGATCTTCCAGGGCTTCCTTGACGCGGACCAGGAAGGTCACGGCGCCCTTGCCGTCCACGACGCGGTGGTCATAGGACAGCGCCAGGTACATCATCGGGCGGATGACGATTTCACCGCCGACGACCATCGGGCGTTCCTGGATCTTGTGCATGCCCAGGATGCCCGACTGCGGGGGGTTCAGGATCGGCGAGGACATCAGCGAACCATAAACGCCACCGTTCGAGATGGTGAAGGTGCCGCCCTGCATCTCCGCCATGGACAGCTTGCCGTCACGACCCTTCAGGCCAAGCGCGCCGATTTCCTTTTCGATCTCGGCAAAGCTTTTCTGGTCGGCGTCGCGGACGACGGGGACGACCAGGCCGGTCGGCGTGCCGACCGCGACGCCCATATGGACGAAGTTCTTGTAGACGATGTCAGTGCCGTCGATTTCGGCGTTGACCTCGGGAACTTCCTTCAGGGCGTGGCAGCAGGCCTTCACGAAGAAGGACATGAAGCCCAGCTTGACCTTGTGCTTCTTCTCGAAGGCGTCCTTGTATTCGTTGCGAAGCTGCATGATGCCGGACATGTCGGCTTCGTTATAGGTGGTCAGCATCGCGGCGGTGTTCTGCGCGTCCTTCAGACGACGGGCGATGGTCTGGCGCAGGCGGGTCATCTTGACCCGCTCCTCGCGGTCGGCATCATCGGCCGAACGGGGGGCGGCGGGTGCCTTGGCGGCCGGCGCGGGGGCCGAGGATGCCTTGGCCACATCTTCCTTCATCACGCGTCCGTCGCGGCCCGATCCCTGGACCTGATCACGACTGACGCCCTTTTCGGCCATGGCCTTCTTGGCCGAAGGCGCGTCCTCGACATCCGAACGCGGCCGGGTTTCCTCGGGGCCGGCGTTCTCCAGGACGGTTTCCTGCGCGGCGCTGGCGGGCGTGGTGGCCTTGCCTTCGCCGCCTTCGGTGATCACGGCCAGCTTGGCCTTGGCATCGACCGTTGCGCCTTCCTCGGCCAGGATCTCGGCCAGGACGCCCGCTGCGGGGGACGGAACCTCGACCGAGACCTTGTCGGTCTCCAGCTCGCACAGCATCTCATCCATCTCGACACTGTCGCCGGGCTTCTTGAACCAAGTGGCGACGGTGGCTTCGGTCACGCTCTCGCCCAGGGACGGAACCATCACGTCCACGGATTTGCCGGTCATCTTGTCTTGTCCTTCGGATTTTTCAGCGGGTTTGGCCTCTTCGGCCTTGGCTTTGGCAGGGGCCGCTGCGGTGCCAGCCTCGTCGATCTGTGCCAGCAGCGCGTCGGGGGCGACGGTCTCGCCCTCGGCTGCCACGATCTCGGCCAGGACCCCGGCGGCGGGGCTGGGCACCTCGACGGTGACCTTGTCGGTCTCCAGCTCGCACAGCATCTCGTCGATCTCGACCCGGTCGCCGGGCTTCTTGAACCAGGTGGCGATGGTGGCCTCGGTGACGGATTCGCCCAAGGCGGGTACGCGGACTTCGGTTGTCATCGGATCATCCTTCAAGGTTCAGTGCGTCGGCGACCAGCGCCTCTTGTTCAGCTTTGTGGCGCGAGGCAAGGCCCGTGGCGACCGAGGCGGCGGCGTTACGACCGGCATAGCGGGCGCGCGAATGTTTCGCGCCAAGGCGTTCCAGCACCCATTCCAGGTAAGGCTCAACGAAGGTCCAACCGCCCTGGTTCTTGGGCTCTTCCTGGCACCAGACGACCTCGGCCTGCTTGAAGCGGCCCAGTTCCTTGATCATCGCCTGCGCGGGGAAGGGATAGAACTGTTCCAGGCGCAGCAGGTAGACGTCGTTGATCCCAGCTTCGTCGCGGGCCTTCAGCAGATCGTAATAGACCTTGCCCGAACAGACGACGACGCGCTTGATCTTGTCGTCGGGCGCCAGTTCCGTGGCCGATGTGCCGCGCTGCGCATCGTCCCACAGAACGCGGTGGAAGGTCGATCCGGTCTGGAAATCCTCGGCCTTGCTGACGGCCAGCGGGTGGCGCAGCAGCGATTTCGGCGTCATCAGCACCAGCGGCTTGCGGAAGCCGCGATGGATCTGGCGACGCAGGATGTGGAAATAGTTCGCCGGTGTCGTGCAGTTCGCGACGATCCAGTTGTCCTCGGCGCAGCCCTGCAGGAAGCGTTCCAGACGGGCCGAGCTGTGTTCCGGACCCTGGCCTTCGAAGCCGTGCGGCAGCAGCATGACCAGACCGGACATGCGCAGCCACTTCTTCTCGCCCGACGAAATGAACTGGTCGAACATGATCTGCGCACCGTTGGCGAAATCGCCGAACTGCGCTTCCCACATCACCAGGCTGTTCGGTTCGGCCAGCGAATAGCCATATTCAAAGCCCAGCACCGCATATTCCGACAGCATGCTGTCGATGACCTCATAGCGGGCCTGATCTTCGGTGATGTTGTTCAGCGGATAGTAACGCTGTTCGGTCTTCTGGTCGATGAAGGCCGAATGACGGTGGCTGAACGTGCCGCGGGTGCTGTCCTGACCGGCCAGACGGACGCCGTGGCCTTCGGTCACCAGCGATCCGAAGGCCAGGGCCTCGGCGGTGGACCAGTCGAAGCCTTCGCCGGTTTCCAGCATCTGCTTCTTGGCCTCCAGAAGGCGGCCAACAGTCTTGTGCAGGTTCATGCCTTCGGGAACCTTGGTCAGCGCGGCGCCGACGCGGGTCATCACCTCGGGGGCGATGCCGGTTTCACCGGCGACATATTCCGCACCTTCGCGCGACAGGCCTGTCCACTTTCCATCCAGCCAGTCGGCCTTGTTCGGCTTGTAGTTCTTGCCGATCTCAAACTCTTCGTTCAGATGCGCCTGGAACGCGCTCTTCATGTCCTCGATCTCGCCCTCGGGGATCAGGCCGTCGGCGACAAGGCGTTCGGTGTAAAGCTGCAGCGTGGTCTTGTGACCCTTGATGCTGTGATACATCGCGGGGTTGGTGAACATCGGTTCGTCGCCTTCGTTGTGACCGAAGCGGCGATAGCAGAAGATGTCCAGAACCACGTCCTTGCGGAACTTCTGGCGGAATTCGGTGGCGACCTTGGCGGCGTGGACCACGGCCTCGGGGTCGTCGCCGTTCACGTGGAAGATCGGCGCCTCGACCATCAGCGCGATGTCGGTCGGATAGGGCGAGGTGCGGCTGAAATGCGGCGCCGTCGTAAAGCCGATCTGGTTGTTGACGACGATATGCATGGTGCCGCCGGTGCGGTGACCACGGATGCCCGACAGCTGCAGGCATTCGGCCACGACGCCCTGACCGGCAAAGGCCGCATCGCCATGCAGCAGAATCGGCAGGACCGAGGTGCGCGCCTTGCGGTCGCCCATCTGGTCGGTCTTGGCGCGTGCCTTGCCCAGCACGACCGGGTTCACGGCCTCGAGGTGGCTGGGGTTCGCGGTCAGGGACAGGTGGACGGTGTTGCCGTCGAATTCACGATCCGAGCTGGCGCCCAGGTGATATTTCACGTCGCCCGAACCGTCCACATCCTCGGGCTTGAAGCTTCCGCCCTGGAATTCGTGGAAGATGGCGCGATAGGGCTTGGACAGCACGTTCGCCAGCACCGACAGGCGGCCACGGTGCGGCATGCCGACGACGATGTCCTTGACGCCTAGGGCACCGCCGCGCTTGATGATCTGCTCCATCGCCGGGATCAGGGCTTCACCGCCGTCGAGGCCGAAGCGCTTGGTGCCCATGTATTTCACATGCAGGAACTTCTCGAAGCCCTCGGCCTCGACCAGCTTGTTCAGGATGGCGCGGCGGCCTTCGCGGGTAAAGGCGATCTCCTTGCCGTAACCTTCGATCCGCTCCTTCAGCCAGGCGGCTTCCTCGGGGTTCGAGATGTGCATGTATTGCAGCGCAAAGGTACCGCAATAGGTGCGCGTCATCAGGTCCGCGATCTGGCGGATCGACGCGACCTCCAGGCCCAGCACGTTGTCGATGAAGATCGGGCGATCCATGTCGTCGGGACCAAAGCCATAGGTCGAGGGCTTCAGTTCACCGTGATCGGGCACGTCGCGCAGGCCAAGCGGGTCCAGTTTGGCATGCAGGTGGCCCCGGATGCGGAAGGCGCGGATCAGCATCAGCGCGCGGATGCTGTCCAGCACCGCCTGCCGCATCTGGTCGGTCGTCAGCTTGACGCCCTTTTCCTCGGCCTTGGCGGCGATCTTCTTGATGGCGGCATCGGCGTCGCTTTTCGACGCGCCGGGCCATTCGCCGGTCAGCGCGGCGGTGGTGTCATCCTGGGGCAGGGGCGGCCAGTCGGCGCGCTTCCAGCTGGCGCCTTCGGCTTCGCGCACGGCATCGGCCTCGGCGTCACCCAGGCCGCGGAAGAATTCGTCCCACGCCTGATCGACCGCAGCCGGATCCTGGGCCCACTGGCCATAAAGATGTTCCACATAGGCCGCGTTATGGCCCTGCAGAAACGAGGAATCATGGAAATCGGTGTTTTTCGGCTGGTCGGTCATGGCTGGTCCCCGTTCAGGGCAAGGAGAGGGAAAAGGCGGTGTCGGGCACGGATGTCAGGCACAATGGATATCGAAGATGCGGGCACCGGGGTCGGCGAATGGATCGATGCGGGGCTGCTGGACAATGCGCAGCGGCGCCCGTCGTTCCAATCCGCACAATGCCACAGCGGCCTGGCTTTCGGCATTCGGAGGCGCGGCCGAGGGCTGATAGATTACCCGCCAGCCGAAATCCCGGCGCGCCACCGTCCGGACCGAGGCGGGCGGAAGGCCGCTTGCCTCGTGCAGGTTGGTGCGGGCGGGAATGCCGCCGGGCAGGATGTCCCGGGTCACGCGGTCGCCGCAGGCCGCCAGGGTCAGAAGCGCGATCAGCGACATGGGAACGCCGCGGCCCGATGCCATCTGCACCGGGTTCGGCTGCGGCTCGGTGGCGCGCTGTCCAGTCAATGTCACGGTCCTTCCCCTTCATGCCATCCGCCCCCCATACTCATGTCCGGGGGGCGGACAGTCAAATCATCAGGCCTTGATCGCCTTTAGAACGGCTTCGCCGAGGCCTGCGGGGCTGTCGGCAACCACGATCCCGGCCTTCTTCATGGCCTCGATCTTGGATTCCGCGTCGCCCTTGCCGCCCGACACGATCGCGCCGGCATGGCCCATGCGACGGCCCGGAGGTGCGGTACGGCCCGCGATGAAGCCGGCGGTCGGCTTCCACTTGCCCTTGCGCTTCTGCTCGGCCAGGAATTCGGCGGCCTCTTCTTCGGCGGAACCGCCGATTTCGCCGATCATGATGATGGATTCGGTCTCATCATCGTCCAGGAACATCTGCAGCACGTCGATATGCTCCATGCCCTTGATCGGGTCACCGCCGATACCGACGGCGCTGGACTGGCCCAGACCCACGTCGGACGTCTGCTTGACGGCCTCATAGGTCAGGGTGCCCGAACGCGACACGACGCCGACCGAACCACGGCGGAAGATGCTGCCCGGCATGATGCCGATCTTGCATTCGTCCGGCGTCATGATGCCCGGGCAGTTCGGGCCGATCAGGCGCGACTTGCTGTTCATCAGGGCGCGCTTGACGCGCATCATGTCCAGGACCGGGATGCCTTCGGTGATCGCGACGATCAGCGGGATTTCCGCGTCGATGGCTTCCAGGATCGAATCCGCCGCGAACGGGGGCGGGACATAGATCACCGATGCATTGGCGCCCGTCTTCGCCACGGCCTCGTGGACCGAGTTGAAGACCGGCATGCCCAGGTGATCCTGGCCACCCTTGCCGGGCGTCACGCCGCCGACCATCTGCGTGCCATAGGCGATCGCCTGTTCGGTGTGGAAGGTGCCCTGGGATCCGGTGATCCCCTGGCAGATGACTTTGGTATTCTTGTCAACGAGAACGGCCATCATGGCCTCCTTGCGTAGGGGTGCGGCTTGGCGCACCGATGTTTCCGGCAAGCCGCGCCGTCATGGGCGCGGCCAAGAGGATCAGGCTCAGCCCTTGACCGCTTTCACGATCTTTTCGGCCGCATCCGACAGATCGTCGGCCGCGATCACGTTCAGACCGCTGCCCGCGATGATCTCTTTGCCCAGTTCGACGTTCGTGCCTTCCAGACGGACGACCAGCGGAACCTGCAGGCCGACTTCCTTCACGGCGGCGATGATGCCTTCCGCGATGATGTCGCAGCGCATGATGCCGCCGAAGATGTTGACCAGGATGCCTTTGACGTTCTGGTCGCTGGTGATGATCTTGAAGGCCTCGGTGACCTTTTCCTTGGTCGCGCCGCCGCCGACATCAAGGAAGTTGGCAGGCTCGGCGCCCTTCAGCTTGATGATGTCCATGGTGGCCATGGCCAGGCCTGCGCCGTTCACCATGCAGCCGATCTCGCCGTCCAGCGCGATGTAATTCAGGTCGAACTTCGAGGCTGCCAGTTCCTTGGCGTCTTCCTCGGTCTCGTCGCGCAGCGCCATGATGTCGGACTGGCGATAGAGCGCGTTGTTGTCGAAGCCCATCTTGGCGTCCAGGCACTTGATGTTGCCTTCGGGCGTCACGATCAGCGGGTTGATCTCCAGCATCTCCATGTCCTTGTCGATGAACAGGCGATACAGGTTCTTGACCAGGGCCACGCATTGCTTGACCTGCTGGCCTTCAAGGCCCAGGGCAAAGGCCACGCGGCGGCCGTGGAAATCGGACAGGCCCGAAGCGGGATCGACGCTGAAGCTGACGATCTTCTCGGGGGTGTTGGCGGCGACTTCCTCGATGTCCATGCCGCCCTCGGTGGAGGCCACGAAGGACACGCGGCTGGTCTGGCGATCGACCAGCAGGGCCAGGTACAGTTCGCGGGCAATGTCCGAACCGTCTTCGATATAGATGCGGTTGACCTGCTTGCCGGCGGGTCCGGTCTGGTGCGTGACCAGCGTGCGGCCCAGCATCTGGCGGGTCAGTTCCTCGGCCTCGGAGACCGATTTGGCCAAGCGGACGCCGCCCTTTTCACCGGCTTCGGATTCGACAAAGTGACCCTTGCCGCGGCCACCTGCGTGGATCTGCGCCTTCACGACCCAAAGCGGGCCGTCCATCTCGCCTGCGGCGGATTTGGCTTCGTCGGCCTTGGTCACGATGCGACCTTCGCTGACGGGCGCGCCGTATTGACGCAGCAGCGCCTTGGCCTGGTATTCGTGGATGTTCATCTCGACCCCCTCATTCGGTTCGACAGATTTGGCGGTGTTGTGACATATCCGAAGGCGTCCCTAAAACGCTTTTCCCATAAAATGCCGAAAACAGGCGGGTTCCTGCCTGATGTGATCACAGCAATTCCGCGTGTGATCACAAAGCCTGCGCCCGATAGCGCAAGCAGGTCGATTCGGGATGGTGACGTCCTGATTCAGTTCAGCAGCAACATGTAAAGACCTGCGCGCCCGCCGAACATCTGGACAAAGCCGTCCCAGCTGTCGCCCCCCACCGTCAATCCGGGCCTGGCATAGGGCAGGGCGGCGGTGCCCTGCACCCAATCCGCGATCTCGACCGGCTGCGGGTCCTGCAGCCATTTGGACAGGTCGATGCCGTGGCCGGGTGCAAAGCGCCAGAACGGGATCAGCATCTTGCCCTGCAGCGCCTGATCCATCTGGTCCAGCAGCGCCATCCATTGCGGCCCGGTGCCCTGCGGCAGATCAAAGCCCAGGGCGGCCTGCTGCCCGTCATTCGGGATCCATTCGCGGTCGTTGTCGCCCTCCAGCGCGACCAGCCGCCAGAATTCGCGGTTGGCCACCACCATCTGGCGCAGGTGGTTGCGGGCATCCCGGGTCAGGGCCGGGGTCGGCTGGTGTCGCAGGGTCTGCAGGACCACGGCGATGCGGTCGATGATCGGGCCGAAGGCCTGTGCCTGCATTTGCATGCTGGGCGCGCGGGCCATCTGCCCCGGCGGCTGCGCGAACTGTTCGTCCAGCTTTTGCTGCAGGGCCAGCCTGTCAGCCAGTGCGGGTTCGGGGTCGAAGGCCAGGACCAGCTTGGTGACGGCCTGGATCAGATGGGTATAGGCCCGCAGCCATTCCGCGTCGGCGCGGTCAAAGCGGATCACGCGCGGACCCTCGGGCAGGGGCAGGCCGGCAAGCTGGCCCAGATCCTCGGCAGGTGAACGCTGGCCATCCCCGTCCACATCCAGCCACAGATCGTCCAGATCCAGAACCAGCGCGGCTTCCTCCTTGGGCAGGTGGTCGCGGCTGTCCTGCATGGCCTGCGACAGGTCGGTCATCATCACGTTGACGAAGTCGGAGGACATGGGCTGCGGGTCGGAATTGGCGGGCAAGGTTGCCCCCAGCAGTGGCAGCGGCACCAGCGGTTCCGTCGCTCCGATGCGCCAGCGCGCCTGATAGGCCGACTGGACCGCGCCAAGGAAGGTCACCGCCGACAGCGCCATGTCCCGGTCGGGCGACGCGGGCTGGTCCGCCAGCGCCTGCGCCGTGGCCGTCAGCCCGCGATCCGCGATCATCCCCGAGGTGGCGGTGTCATCGGCCAGCGTGGGGCCGGCCAACAGGGCGGGGGTGACGGTCAGGGCAAGGGCGGCGATCAGATGGCGCATGGGGAACCCCTTGGATGCGGTCGGGCCGGAATGCAGAACGGCGCGCCAAGCATGGCGCGCCGCTCCGACAGCTGCAAGTGGTAGTCCGATCACGCCAGCGTGGCGTCGATCCCCTTGCAGGCTTCGACCAGGCCTTTGACAGCATCGACCGACTTGGTGAACATGGCCTGTTCGTCCTTGTCCATGTCGATCTCGATGACGCGTTCGATGCCTTTGGCGCCAATCACGGTCGGGACGCCGACATACATGCCGTTCAGGCCGTATGCGCCCGAGACATGGGCCGCGCAGGGCAGGACGCGCTTCTGGTCCTTGAGATAGGCTTCGGCCATCTCGATGGCGCTGGTGGCGGGCGCATAGAAGGCGCTGCCGGTCTTCAGCATGCCGACGATCTCGGCGCCGCCGTCGCGGGTGCGCTGAACGATGGCGTCCAGCTTGTCCTGCGTGGTCCAGCCCATCTTGACCAGATCCGGCAGCGGGATGCCCGCGACCGTGGAATAGCGGGTCAGCGGAACCATCGTGTCGCCATGGCCGCCCAGCACGAATGCGGTGACGTCCTTCATGGACACGTCGAATTCCAGCGACAGGAAGTGGCGGAAGCGGGCCGAATCCAGCACGCCGGCCATGCCGCAGACCTTGTTGTGGGGCAGGCCGCTGAATTCGCGCAGGGCCCAGACCATCGCGTCCAGCGGGTTGGTGATACAGATGACGAAGGCGTCGGGGGCGTGCTTGGCGATGCCCTCGCCCACGGCCTTCATGACCTTGAGGTTGATGCCCAACAGGTCGTCGCGGCTCATGCCCGGCTTGCGGGGGACGCCGGCGGTGACGATGCAGACGTCGGCGCCCGCGATGTCGGCATAGTCGTTGGTGCCCTTCATGCGGGCGTCGAAACCTTCGGACGGACCCGATTGGGCGATGTCCAGGGCCTTGCCCTGCGGCGTGCCTTCCGAGATGTCGAACATGATGACATCACCAAGTTCCTTCATCGCGGCCAGATGGGCCAGCGTGCCGCCGATCTGCCCCGCACCGATCAGTGCGATTTTGGGTCGGGCCATGGGTAACCTCCGAATACATGTTGGAATGTTGCGTGGTGGTTAAGGCGTCACGCAATGAATCGCAAGTGTGACCTGCTGCGCTGCGGCATTGATTGGGCTAACACTTGCCTTCCGTCCCTGCGCAGGCAAGGTTTGCACGACATGCAAGGGGAGGGGCCGGATGCTGGATCTGACGGTGACGGGATGGCTGTTGGCGGTGCTGGCCGCGATCGCGGTGGGCCTGTCCAAGGGTGGGCTGGCGATGGTGGGAATCATCTCGGTCCCGCTGATGTCGCTGGTCATGTCACCGGTGCAGGCGGCGGGGCTGCTGCTGCCGGTCTATGTCATTTCGGATCTGGGCGGGCTGGTGGCGTTCCGGCGCGATTTCGACCGCGGCGTGCTGCTGCGCGCGCTGCCGGGGGCCCTGGCGGGGATCGGGGTCGGATGGGCCACGGCGTCTATCGTGCCGGTCTGGGGGGTGACGCTGATCGTGGGGCTGATCGGCCTTGGCTTTGCGCTGAACGCGCTGATCCGCCCGCCGCTTGACGATGCTGCGCGCCGCCCAACCCTGACGGCGGGCAGCCTCTGGGGCGGGCTTGCCGGTTATACCAGTTTCGTCAGCCATTCGGGCGCGCCGTTGTGGCAGGTCTATGCTCAACCCCTGCGCCTGACGCCGCTGATCTATGCCGGGACAACGACCTGGTTCTTTGCCATCGGCAACTGGGTCAAGCTGATCCCCTATGCGGCCCTGGGCCAGCTGTCGGCGGCCAATCTGGCGACAGCGGCGGCCCTGACGCCCGTATCGCTGGCATCGGTCTGGGTCGGGCTGCGGCTGGTGCGGATCATCCCGCCACTGCTGTTCTATCGGCTGATCACCTGGGGGCTGCTGGTGATCTCGGTCCGGCTGGTCTGGCAGGCAGTGGCGGGGTGACGCCGCGATGCAGCGCATTTGCGCTTGCCATTTGTGGCGCTGCATTGCAGCATTGCGCAACATTCTTACCCTGAGGATCTCATGGCCAGACCCTATCGCTCCGTTCTTTATATCCCTGCCGCCAATGCCCGCGCGATGGACAAGGCCTGCGACCTGCCCGCCGATGCCATCATCTTCGACCTCGAGGATGCGGTCGCCCCCGATCAGAAATCTGCGGCCCGCGACGGGCTGGGGCAGGCGCTGGCACAGGATTACGGGCCGCGCGCGCGCATCTTGCGCATCAATGCGCTGGCGACCGAATGGGGCAGGGATGACGCGCTGGCCTGTGCAGGCGCGCTGGCGGGTCTGGTCGATGCCGTGCTGATCCCCAAGGTGGACAGCCCCGCCGATCTGGATGCGGTGGCCGAGCTGATCCCGGACACGGCCCTCTGGGCGATGATGGAAACGCCCCTGGGCATGCTGAACGCCGCCGCCATCGCCGCCCATCCGCGTCTGAAGGGCATGGTGATGGGGACCAACGATCTGGCCAAGGATCTGGGCACCCGGTTTCGCGCCGACCGCCTGCCGATGATGGCGGGGCTGGGGATGTGCCTGCTGGCCGCCCGCGCGCATGGCGTCACCATCGTCGACGGGGTCTTCAACGCCTTCAAGGACGAGGAGGGGCTGCGCGCCGAATGCGAACAGGGCCGCGACATGGGCTTCGACGGCAAGACCCTGATCCATCCCGCCCAGCTGGCCATCGCGAACGACGCCTTTGCCCCGACCGATGCGGAAATCGACCTTGCCCGGCGCCAGATCGAGGCTTTCGATCAGGCCACCGCCCAAGGCAAGGGCGTGGCCGTCGTCGATGGCCGCATCGTCGAGAACCTGCATGTCGCCGCCGCCCGCGCGACGCTGGATCGGGCAGATGCGATTGCGGCCATGGCACAATAGGCGCAAGGTGCGGCCAAACGCATTCCAGCAAGAGGAAGCCAGATGCTGATCCTGATCCTTGGTGTCGCCCTGTGGTGGGGCGCCCACCTCTATAAACGCATGGCCCCCGCGCAGCGCGCCGCGATGGGCAGCCAGGGCCGGGGCATGGTCACCGGGCTGCTGGTGCTTTCAGTGATCTTGATGATCGTCGGCTATCGCATGGCGGATGGCGCCTTCTTCTGGGGCCGGACCGCGCCCATGACGGGCATCAACAACCTGCTGATGCTGGTCTCGATCTATCTGTTCGCAGCCAGCGGCATGAAGACCCGCGTGACGGCTTATACCCGCCACCCGATGCTGTGGGGCTTTGCGCTGTGGGCGGTCGCGCATCTGCTGGTCAATGGCGACACGCCGTCGCTGATCCTGTTCGGCGGGCTGCTGGTCTGGGCCTTCGTCGAGATGCAGGTCATCAACCGCGCCTCGGACTGGGTGCGGCCCACCGGACCCTTCCCAGTCAAGAAAGAGATGATGGCCCTTGCCGGCGCGGTCATCGTGCTGCTGGTTCTTGGCGCGATCCACGGCCTTGTCGGCCCCAACCCCTTCGGAGGTGCATGATGCCTACCCTCTATCGTTTCATCACCGAGGACGACACCTCGCAATTCTGCCATCGCGTGTCCGAGGCCCTGTCCAAGGGCTGGCGGCTGCAGGGCGACCCTTCGATGGCCTTTGACGCGGCGCGCGGCGTCATGCGCTGCGGGCAGGCCGTCACCAAGGAGGTCGAGGCCGAATACCACCCCGACATGAAGCTGGGGCAGCAATGACCAAGACGAATTCCGGCCGCTTCTTCGAGGATTACACCGTCGGCCAGGTCATCCGCCACGCCGTTCCCCGCACGCTGGCCGAAGGGGAACGTGCGCTCTATCACGCGCTTTATCCCATGCGGCACGCGCTGCATTCGTCGGATGAATTTGCGATCGCGGCGGGGCTGGACGGCAGCCCCTTGGACGATCTGCTGACCTTCCACACGGTCTTTGGCAAGACGGTCCCCGACATCAGCCTGAACGCGGTGGCGAACCTTGGCTATGCCGACGGGCGCTGGCTGCAGCCGGTCTGGCCGGGCGACACGCTGCGCGCGGAAAGCCAAGTGATCGGGCTGAAGCAGAACTCGAACGGGCAGTCGGGCGTCGTCTGGGTGCGCACGCGCGGCCTGAACCAGGTCGATGAACCGGTGCTCGAATTCGTCCGTTGGGTCATGGTGCGCAAGCGAAACCCCGGCAGCCCCGCCCCTGAAACCGTCATTCCTGACCTGCCCGTGGCGGTCGCCGCCGAGGATCTGGCCATCCCCGAGGCGCTGGATTTCACCGATTATGATTTCAGCCTGTCGGGCGAACCCTATTGCTGGGGCGATTACGCCATCGGCGAACGGATCGATCATGTCGACGGCGTCACCGTCGAAGAGGCCGAGCATATGCTGGCCACCCGTCTGTGGCAGAACACCGCCAAGGTCCATTTCGATGCCACCCACCGCGAGGACGGCCGCCGCCTGATCTATGGCGGGCATGTCATCAGCATGGCGCGCGCGCTGTCCTTCAACGGCTTGGCCAATGCGCAGATCATCGTGGCGCTGAACGGCGGCACCCATGCCAATCCCTGTTTCGCGGGCGACACCATCCGCGCCTGGTCCGAGGTGCTGGACAAGGCCGAAACCGACGCGCCCGGCGTCGGCGCGATCCGGTTGCGGCTGGTCGCGACCAAGGGCGACAGCGCGCAATTCGCGCTACGCGGGACCGACGGGAAATACGCCCCCGAGGTGCTTCTGGACCTGGACTATTGGGCGCTGATGCCGGCCAATGGCGATTCAGTCCACTAGGCACCCCACGGTTTTGCGCTAACGTGGTGCGACCGTTCCGCCGCCTGTGATCACACGGATTGCAAGTGTGATCACAAAGACGGAAATCCGCGGCATTTCATCGCGCGGGGTGGCATCTGTCCGTGACAGGTGACAGTATCACGATCAATAAGGACGCCAATCGCCAGCCCGCGTGGCCAGCCCTGTCAGTCTTGGGCACCTGCGACGGGACATGCCAGAACCGACATAGGAGGGCCGACCATGGCCGACGTGAACCGGGGTAACCGGCCGCTTTCCCCCCACCTTCAGGTCTATCGTCTGCCGTTGCCGGCAATCACATCCATCTTGACCCGCATCACCGGGCACGCTCTGGTCGCGGGCATCCTGCTGCTGGTCTGGTGGCTGGTCGCCGCCGTCAGCAGCCCCGGCGCTTTCGCCGCCGCCGACTGGCTGGTACGGTCCTGGCTGGGCTTCCTGATCCTGACGGCCTCGGCCTGGGCGCTGTGGTTCCACGCGCTGTCGGGCATCCGCCACCTGTTCTACGACCAGGGCCTGGGCCTTGAGATCGAGGATGCCAAGAAGGCGTCCTGGGCAATCATCATCGGTTCGGTCGCGTTGACGCTGCTTAGCCTGATCATCTTCTTCATCAGCTGAGGCGAGGGACATCATGCGCTATATCACCCCACGCAAGGCGGCCACGGGACTGGGTTCGGCCCGTTCGGGAACCGCACATCACTGGCAGATGACCGTCAGCAGCTATGCGCTGGTCATCCTGACGCCGCTGTTCATGATCGCCGTCGGCGGCGCCATCGGCCTGCCGCAGGACGCGGTCGCGGCCCATTTCGGGCGCCCGTTCCCCGGCATCATCACCGCGCTGTTCATCGTCGTGGGCATGATCCACTTCATCAAGGGCACGCGGATCATGATCGACGACTATGTCTATGGCTCGGCCAACAAGCTGGCGATCATCGCTTCGAACATCTTCGGGTGGGGCGTCATCGCCGCCGCGATCTTTGCGCTGGCAAAGATGGCCTTCACCACCCCCGCGATCTGAGGACGACATGGCTGCATACGAAATCCAAACGCATGAATATGACGTCGTCGTGGTGGGCGCCGGTGGCGCAGGTCTGCGCGCGACGCTTGGCATGGCCGAACAGGGCCTGCGCACGGCCTGCGTGACCAAGGTCTTCCCGACCCGTTCGCACACCGTCGCCGCACAGGGCGGCATCGCCGCGTCGCTGTCCAACATGGGCCCCGACAACTGGCAATGGCACATGTACGACACCGTCAAGGGGTCGGACTGGCTGGGCGATACCGACGCCATGGAATACCTGGCGCGCGAGGCCCCCAAGGCCGTCTATGAACTGGAACATTACGGCGTTCCCTTCAGCCGCACCGAGGACGGCCGCATCTATCAGCGCCCCTTCGGCGGCCACACCACCGAATTCGGCGAAGGCCCCCCGGTGCAGCGCACCTGCGCCGCTGCCGACCGCACCGGCCACGCCATCCTGCACACGCTCTATGGCCAGTCGCTGAAGCATAACGCGGAATTCTTCATCGAATATTTCGCGCTGGACCTGATCATTACCGATGGCCGCTGCACCGGCGTCGTCTGCTGGAAGCTGGACGACGGCACGATGCATGTCTTCAACGCCAAGATGGTGGTGCTGGCGACGGGCGGCTATGGCCGCGCCTATTTCAGCGCGACCAGCGCCCATACCTGCACCGGCGACGGCGGCGGCATGGTCGCCCGCGCGGGCCTGCCCCTGCAGGACATGGAGTTCGTGCAGTTCCACCCGACCGGCATCTATGGTTCGGGCTGCCTGATCACCGAAGGCGCGCGGGGCGAGGGCGGTTACCTGACCAACTCCGAAGGCGAGCGTTTCATGGAACGCTATGCCCCCACCTACAAGGATCTGGCCAGCCGCGATGTCGTCAGCCGCTGCATGACCATGGAAATCCGCGAAGGGCGCGGCGTCGGCAGCGAACAGGACCACATTTTCCTGAACCTGATGCATCTGCCGCCCGAAAGCCTGGCCGAACGCCTGCCCGGCATCAGTGAATCGGCCAAGATCTTTGCCGGTGTCGATGTCACCAAGCAGCCGATCCCGGTGATCCCGACCGTGCATTACAACATGGGCGGCATTCCGACGAACTATTGGGGCGAAGTGCTTGCGCCGACGGAAGAAAACCCCGACGCGACCTTCCCCGGCCTGATGGCCGTGGGCGAGGCGGGCTGCGCATCGGTCCATGGCGCGAACCGCCTTGGCTCGAACAGCCTGATCGACCTGGTGGTCTTCGGTCGTGCCGCGGCCATCCGCGCGGGCGACGTGATCGACCGCGAAAGCCCCATCCCCTCGACCGACCAGTCGCAGGTGGACAAGGCCTTGGCCCGGTTCGATGCGCTGCGCTATGCCGACGGTTCAGTGACGACTGCGGAGTTGCGCGACCAGATGCAGCGCACCATGCAGGCCGATGCTGCCGTCTTCCGCACCGACAAGACCCTGGCCGAGGGCGTCGAGAAGATGGAGGCCATCGCCGCCAAGATGGACGACATTAAGGTCACGGATCGCGGTCTGATCTGGAACACCGACCTGATGGAAACGCTGGAACTGACGAACCTGATGCCCAACGCGCTTGCGACCATCGTCGCGGCCGAGGCGCGCAAGGAAAGCCGCGGGGCGCATGCCCACGAAGACTACCCCGAGCGGGATGACGCCACCTGGCGCAAGCATTCGCTTGCACGCATCGACGGTAACAAGGTTAAACTGGACTATCGTCCCGTCCATCTTGATCCGCTGACGACCACGGAACAGGGCGGCATCGACATGAACAAGATCGCTCCGAAGAAAAGGGTTTACTGATGCGTTTCAATCTTATCGCGGCCTTCGGCCTTTCCGCCGTCACGCTGGCCGGTTGTGTGGCTCCGGTCCCCGTCGCGGGTCCCGCCGTTCCCTCGGCCCCCGTCACCACGCCCGCAACGCCCACCGTTCTGGATGCCGCGTCGCGCCAGGTCGCGCGCAGCGTCGTCAATTCCGAGATGCAGAAGCGTCTGCCGGGCGTCAACGTTGCGCCCTATACCGATTGCGTCGTGAACAATGCGACCACCGCCGAGATGATCGATATCGCCCAGATGTCGCGTGCCGGTGCCGGTGGAACGGCCGATAGCGTCGCCTCGATCGTGTCGCGTCCGGCCACCACGCAGTGCATCGCGGCCGCGGCGCGCACGGCCTGATGGCATGATGACGCGGGCAGCCCCCCTGGCCATGGTTCCGCTTTTGGCGGTGCTGTCGGCTTGCGGCCCGATCCCTGTGGATCAGGCCGAAAGGGTCTGCCTGCGTGACGCCGAACTGGCCCGCGCGCCACGCACGGACGTGACCGTGGGCATCGGCACGGGTTCGGGCGGAACGCAGAGTTTCGGCCGGATCGGCATGGAGATCAGCGGCGATTACCTTGCAGGGCGCGACCCGGGACAGGTTTTCGACCGATGCGTGATGCGCCGGTCGGGCCAGATGCCGCAGCGCGCTTTGGCTGAACAGCCTGGTTGGCAGGGGCGCATCTGATGACGCAGGACGGGGCAGGGCGGCGTCTGGTGCTGCATCTTGGCGTGCAGAAGACCGGTACGACATCATTGCAGCGGTTTCTGAAGCTGAATGCCGAAGCGCTGTCTGACCTGCTGGTGATCCGCACCCCTGAGGAAGGCACGCCGATGCGTCCCCTCGGTCGCGCCGCGATCGCGGCGAGCCTGGGCGACAGTGGCGATCTGCGCAGGGCACTGAAGATTGCCTTCGAGGATGTCTTGGAGACCATCCCCGACGGGCCGCAGGCCGTCCTGATCAGCCATGAAAACCTTGCCGGCGCCATGCCCGGCAATGGCGGCGAAACGCAGCTTTACCCGGCTCTGCCGCAGATGCTGCAACAGGTGGATGGGGTCGCGCGGTCGCGCGGCTTTGATCCGCACTATGTTTTTTACACGCGCCGGATGTCGACGTGGAAACATTCTGTCTGGGCACAGGCAGTTCGGACGGATGGTTATGCCGAAACGCGCGAGGCGTTCCTGAAGGAGGTCAGCGATCTGCCCGGTTGGGGCGATCTGGAACGCCGCCTTGCGCGGCAGCTGGGACCGGATCGCGTCACCCGCCTGGCGCTGGAGGCCGAGACCGACCCCGACCGCCCCGGCCAGCAGCTGCTGGCGATCGGGGGCATCGGGCCCGACCGGGTGGCCGGCCTGGCGCTGCTGCAGTCGCGCGCGATGGAGCGACTGAACGACGGCTCGACCGAATTTCTTCGCCGGCTCAACGGGCTGGCGCTCAACCCCCATGCGCGTGGCCGGATCGTCGATCTGGTGACGCGTTCGCAACACCTGTTCACGGCTGACATGCCGTCCGAAGGCACTCTCTGAAAGGAGCACCCAATGGTCCAGTTCACGCTACCCAAGAACAGCCAGATCCGCGTTGGCAAGACCTGGCCCAAACCCGAGGGCGCGACCAACGTCAAGAAGTTCAAGATCTACCGGTGGGACCCGGAAAACGGGGAAAACCCGCGTCTGGACACCTATTTCGTCGATCTGGACAAATGCGGTCCGATGATGCTGGACGCGCTGATCAAGATCAAGAACGAGATCGACCCGACGCTGTCCTTCCGCCGGTCCTGCCGCGAAGGCATCTGCGGGTCCTGCGCGATGGTCATCGATGGGGGCAACCACCTGGCCTGCATCTATGGCATCGACGAGGTTGCGGGCGATGTCGCCATCTATCCGCTGCCGCACATGCCGGTGGTCAAGGACCTGATCCCCGACCTGACGCATTTCTATGCCCAGCACGCCTCGGTGAACCCCTATCTGCAGACCAAGTCGCCCACCCCTGGCAAAGAGTGGAAGCAGTCGATTGAGGACCGCAAGAAGCTGGACGGGCTTTACGAGTGCATTCTGTGTGCATCCTGTTCGACGGCTTGCCCGTCTTACTGGTGGAACGGCGACCGTTACCTGGGGCCCGCAGCCTTGCTGCATGCCTACCGCTGGATCATCGACAGCCGCGACGAAGCCACGGGCGAGCGTCTGGACGAATTGGAAGATCCGTTCAAGCTGTATCGGTGCCACACGATCATGAACTGCACCAACACCTGCCCCAAGGGTCTGAACCCTGCCAAGGCGATTGCCTCGATCAAGCACATGATGGTCGAACGTTCGGCCTGATCGATGCAACCGGGGGCTGTCCGCCCCCGGACCCCCGAGGGTATTTGAACAAAGAAGAAGGGCCAGAGGTTTTTGCCTCTGGCCCTTCTTGCATTTCAGGGTCGGTCAGCCTTCGATCTTGGTGAAATCCGCGATCTGGCGGCCTGCTTCGCGGATGCGCGACAGCAGGTTCAGACGATTGCGGCGGATGACCTGGCTGTCGGTGTTGACCTGCACGGCCTCGAAGAAGGCGTCGATGGGGGCGCGCAGGGCAGCGATGGCGGTCATGGCGGCGGGGAAGTCTTCATTCTTCATCGCCTGCTTGATAGCGGGTTCAGCGGTGTCGAGGGCGGTGAACAAGGCCCGTTCCTCATCCGTTTCCGCGAATTTCCGGTCGGCGCCGAAGCTGTATTCGACGCCGTCCTTTTCTTCGGCTTGGGTCAGGATGTTGCTGGCGCGTTTCAGGCCTTGGGTCAGGTTCTGGCCGTCGGTCGTGTTCAGCATGGCGTTCAGTGCCGTGGCGCGGTTCACCACCTGCACCAGATCGTCGTTGCCGTCCTGCGCCAGCACCGCGTCGATGATGTCGTGGCGGATGCCTTGGTCGCGGAGGTAGACCTTGAGACGGTCGTGAAGGAAGGAGAGGAGGTCTCGCACCTTGCTTGGCTGACCGGCAAGGATATCGGCCCGCATCTCTGAAAATACGCGTTCGCGGTCGTTATGCGGAACGTTCTCGTCCTCCATCATGATGAAAGAGCCAAGGGGTTCTTCGGCATTCCAACTCTCGATCGAGTGGAGTAGCGGCTTGGAAATGGCGCTGCCAATAATGAGCGGGGCATCTTCAAAGCTGTTGGTGAACCGATCCGCTTCAGCACGACGGAATGGATGGGGCAGGACCGAAGACAAAGTGATTTTTTCGCCAGAGGTCAGCACCAACCGGAGCACCCCCAATGCCGCTCGACGCAGAGCGAACGGGTCTTTGGAGCCGGTGGGCTTTTCATCAATGACCCAGAACCCTGTCAACGTGTCCAGCTTGTCGGCCAGCGCCACCGCAACCGATACCGGGGCGGTGGGCACGTCGTCCGAGGGGCCGAGGGGCGAGTAATGGTCGCGGGCGGCGTCGGCGATTTGGGCGGGTTCGCCGGCCTCTAGCGCGTAGTAGCGGCCCATGGTGCCTTGCAACTCGGGGAATTCGCCGACCATCGCGGAACGCAGGTCCAGCTTGGCCAGACGCGCGGCGCGTTCGGCCTGATCGGGGTCGGCGCCGACCAGCGGGGCGATCTCGCGTGCCAAGGCCGCAATGCGGGCGATGCGGTCGGATTGCGAGCCGAGCTTGTTGTGGAAGGTGACGGAGCTCAAACCCTCGGCCCATGCCTCCATGCCCGATTTCGCCTCGCGCAGGTCGTTTTCCCAGAAAAAGGCGGCGTCGGACAGGCGGGCGGCCAGGACGCGCTGGTTGCCCGCCAGGATCGTCGCGCCATCATCGGGGGTCTCGATATTGGCGACGGTGATGAAGCCCTCGATCCGGCCGGTCTTGGGGTTCAGGGTCGAGAAGAATTTCTGATGTTCCTTCATCGAGGTCTGCAGGACCTCGGGGGGGAGGTCGAGGAAGCGGTCCTCGATCACGCCCATCAGGGCCACGGGCCATTCGACAAGGCCCGCCACCTCGGAGAGGAGGGCGTCGTCGGGGACGACCTGCCAGCCGCGGGCGAAGGCCAGGTTCTCGGATTGCTGGCGGATCTCGGATTCGCGTTCCTCGGCGTCCAGCATGACGCGGGCGCGGCGGAGTTTCGCGGCGTATTCGTCGAAGCCCGTGACGGTGAAGGCATCGGGGGCCATGAAGCGGTGGCCGCGGGTGGTGTTGCCGGCGGTGATGCCGTCGACGGTCAGATCGACCGTGGTGGCGCCTGCCTCATCCGAGAGGATGCAGAGGATCGAATGCAGCGGGCGGACCCAACGCAGCGATCCCGCGCCCCAACGCATCGACTTGGGCCAGGGGAAGTTGCGGATCGCATCCTCCAGCACCTCGGCGACGATATCGGCGGCGGGGCGGCCTTCGTGGGTGATGGTGGCGAACCAGACCTGGCCCTTCTTGTCGTCGCGGGCCTCCAGCTGGTCGCGGGTCAGGCCGGTCGAGCGCAGGAAACCCTCCAGCGCCTTTTCGGGGGCGTCTGTCCGGGGGCCCTTGCGTTCCTCGCGGGTGGTGGGGCTGTGGTCGGTCAGCCCTTCCACGGTCAGGGTCAGGCGGCGCGGGGTGCTGAAGGCACCGGCGCTGGCATAGGTCAGCCCGGCCTGGACCAGACCTTCCGTCACCAGACGTTTCAGGTCCGCACGGGCACGCGCCTGCATGCGGGCGGGAATTTCTTCCGAGAAAAGCTCGATCAGCAGGTCGGCCATCAGTCCATCACTCCGCGTTCCGGGGTCTTGTCGTTATATTGGTGCCAGCCGAAGATGCGGCCGTCGGGATAGACGGCCAGCACGCGGTCCACGTCGGGCCGGATCTCGGCCATGGACAGGACGGCGCGGGCGGCACCGGATTCCAGATCTGCGCCGATCTGCTGGGCGTCGAAACAGTCGAACCAGCCGGGCGCGATCAGGGGCGTGGGGTCGTCGAAGGGCAGGGCATCGGCGGGCAGGTCACCCGTCACCGCGCAGGCCCGCCAGCGCAGGGGCGAGCTGTCGGCGTCGATGCCCTGGAAATCGGTCAGGGTCAGGTCGCGCGTTCCCGCAGGGGTCGTCACGGCGATGCGCGCATCGGGCCCTGCTGGGTCGATGCTGTCGTAATAGCCGTATTCCTGCGCATACCACATGCCGCCGCCCGCAGCGATGGCGGCCAGCGTGATCGAGGCGGCTGCGACCTTGCCCCAGTTCATGCGGTGGCACCGCCCGCATCGGTGGTCAGGAACAGGTCGGCGCAGCCCTTGGCCAGCGCCCGCACCCGGCCGATATAGGCTTGGCGTTCGGTCACGCTGATGACGCCGCGGGCATCCAGCAGGTTGAACAGGTGGCTGGCCTTGATGGCCTGGTCATAGGCGGGGTGAGCCATTGGGATGGTGCGACCGGCGCCATCGGTTTCGGCGGCCCCCAGGATGCGGGCGCATTCGGCTTCGGCATCCTTGAAATGCTGGAACAGCATGTCGGTATCGGCCTGGTCGAAGTTCCAGCGCGAATATTCCTGTTCGGTCTGGCGGAAGATGTCGCCATAGGTCAGGGGCGTGGGGCTGTCGGGGTCGTTGAAGGGCATGTCCATGACATGTTCGACGCCCAGCACATACATCGCCAGGCGTTCCAGGCCATAGGTCAGTTCGCCCGACACAGGTTTGCAGTCATGACCGCCGACCTGCTGGAAATAGGTGAACTGGCTGACCTCCATCCCGTCGCACCAGACCTCCCATCCCAGGCCCCAGGCACCCAGGGTGGGGGATTCCCAGTCATCCTCGACGAAGCGGACGTCATGCACCATCGGGTCCAGGCCGATCGCGCGCAGGCTGCCCAGGTAGAGGTCCTGCAGGTCGGGGGGGCTGGGCTTGATGATGACCTGGTACTGGTAATAATGCTGCAGGCGGTTGGGGTTTTCCCCGTAGCGCCCGTCGGTCGGACGGCGCGAGGGCTGGACATAGGCCGCGGCCCAGGATTTGCCGCCAAGCGCGCGCAGCGTGGTGGCCGGGTGGAAGGTGCCCGCGCCGACCTCCATGTCATAGGGCTGCAGGATCGCGCAGCCCTTGGTCGCCCAATAGGTCTGCAGGCGCAGGATGATCTCCTGGAAACTGCGGGGTCGGTTGGGGCTGGTCATCGGGCCATCCTTTTGCGTAGATCGGGCGAGGCTTTCGCGTCTTCTAGGCGCGGGAAGGAACAGGGTCAATAAAGGCCCGCAGGCGGGGATGATCCCCGCGACGGCAAAGACATTCAAGGAGGCTGCGATGCGGCAGTTGGCGGTAATCATCCTGGCGGCGGCGCTGCCGGGGGCGGGGATGGCGCAGGACGCGTTGATCCGACTGGAAGCGAAGCGCGCCCCCGACGTCGCGGCAGCGACCGCCGAGGGATGGGCCGAACGTTTCGACGACGTGGTGACGCTGCCCCTGCAGGGCGGCTGGACCGGCATCGCGCTTGGCCCGATGGAGCGCGAGGCCGCGCTGGCCCGGCTGGCGGATCTGAAGGCCAAGGGCGTGGTTCCGGGCGATGCCTTCGTGACCGAAGCGGCCCCCGGAACGGAACTGACCCGGCTTGGCGATGCACCCGACGCGGACGCTACGGATGCCGAAGCCGCGATGGCTCCGGAACCCGAGGCCCCGGCTGAGCCTGCGCCGCAAGGCAGCTATCTGCAGCTGGAATCCTTTCAGGATCGCGCCGAGGCAGACGCGGCGCTGGCCCGCAACCGCAAGGAATTTCCAGGTGCCGGGCTGTGGGAATTGCCGAATGGCTGGTTCACCGTGGCGCTTGGTCCTCTGGCGGACGATGTCGCGCGCGACTGGCTGCCGGTCCTGAAATCGGGCAAGCTGATCCCGCGCGACGCGCTGGTGACGCAGGCCGCCGATCTGGGGCAGGCGCTGGATCAGGGCGAGGCGCCCGAACTAGGCGCGACAGGCGACACCGAACCCATGCCGCCCCTGGATCAGGTGCAGCGGTCGCTGCGTTGGGCGGGCCATTACGACGGCCAGATCGACGGGCGCGACGGTCCCAAGACCCAGGCCGCGATTCAGGCCGAGATCCTGTCGGCGCGCGCCTCGACCGATCCGGGCACGGCGATGCGCCTGCTGTCCGAACGCCGGGCCGAATGGCGCGAGGAGATGGGCCTGGCGCAGCTGGACGACGAGGCGACAGGGCTGTCGGTGATGGCGCCGATGGGCGCGCTGCAATTCGACCGCGCGGAACGGGCGCTGTCGATCTATGGCCCCAAGGATGGGTCGGGGGCGGCGATGATCCTGTTCAGCCAGCCCGGCGGGCAGCAGGAGCTGCTGGATCTGGCGGGGCTGGTCACAGCGCTTGGCTGGGTGCCCCAGCCCGAACGTGACGTCCGGCGCGGCCATGTCACGCTGCGCGGCCAGAGCGACGACCATATCGGTGCCGCCGAAGGCTGGGTCCGCGATGGCCGGGCCGAGGGTTTTGTCCTGATCTGGCCCACGGCGGACCAGCAGGACCAGGCCCGCATCCTGGCCGAGATGAGCGACAGCCTGACCCGCAAGGCCCCCGGCCAGAACGAGGACATGCCCCCCGCCGCCCTGCCGGGCGACCCGGCTACGGCCCCCGAAGCGACGGTCCCCGAAGCGACCAAACCCGATGCGACGAAACCCGACGCG
Organism: Paracoccus sediminilitoris; assembly: GCF_003259195.1. Lineage (GTDB taxonomy): Bacteria > Pseudomonadota > Alphaproteobacteria > Rhodobacterales > Rhodobacteraceae > Paracoccus > Paracoccus sediminilitoris. The sequence continues at coordinate 209,226 of NZ_QJPK01000001.1, read as the reverse complement.
ACGGCCCCCTAAACGGGGGGCCTCAGGGCCGCCAGAATCTGGGCATCAGCAGGACTAGCACGGAAACCAGTTCCAGCCGGCCCAGATACATGCCCAGGATCATCAGCCATTTCGCGGCGGCCGGAAACTCTTCGACCGATCCGTTCGACGTGACCTCGGGCCCCCAGAGGGGGCCGATATTGGCGATGGCCGTCCAGGCGGCGGTCAGCGCCGTGCGCGGGTGCAGCCCCGTCAGCGCCAGCCCCACGATCAGCAGGCCGAAGGTCAGCATGAACAGCGTGAAGAAGGCCATCACCGAATCGATGATGCTCTTGTCCAGGGGCTGGCCTTCATAGCGCAGCGGGTAGACACGATGGGGCGAATGCATGCGGCGGATCTGGGCGCGGACCGCCTCGAGCAGGACCAGATAGCGGAAAATCTTGACCGAACAGCCGGTCGATCCGGTGCAGCCGCCGATCAGCCCCACGATGATCAGCAGCGTCAGCGGCAGATGTCCCCAGCCCGTCATGTCGGTCGAGGCGAAGCCCGTGCCCGAAAAGACCGAGATGGTGTTGAAGACCGTCTCGCGCAGCATCTCGGCCAGTTCGTTGTCCTGCTCCATGTAGATCACGCGATAGATCATGATGATGGCGCAGACATAGCAGATCCAGCGCAGATAGGTGCGCACCTGCCGGTCCTGCCACAGGGGAACGTAATTGCCCCGCAGCGCCTGCACCAGCCGGATGAAGGGCACCGATGCCATCACCATGAAGACCGAGGCCGCCCATTCCGGCGCGCCGAGGTAATGGCCCATGCTGGCGTCATAATTGGAAAATCCGCCGGTGGAACAGGTGGTCAGAGCATGGATGATGGCATCGAAGCCGGTCATGCCCAGCAGCATGAAGGTGATGGCGCAGGCCCCCGTCATCAGCAGATAGACCATGGTCATCTCGGTCGCGATCTCTCCCGCGCGGGGCAGGACTTTGCCCAGGGTGTCGAACCCCTCGGATCGGAAGAACTGCATGCCGCCGACCTTCATGACGGGCAGGAACACCATCGCCACCACGACGATCCCCAGGCCACCCATCCATTGCAGCAGCGCACGCCACAGATGCGTGCCCGAGGGAAGGCCGTCCAGTTGGGGAAAGACCGTGGTGCCGGTGGTGGTGACGCCGGACATCGCCTCGAAATAGGCGTCGAGGATGCTGGCATTGGGGGCGCCCAGGATGAAGGGCAGGGCACCGAAGATGGGCAGGGTCAGCCAGATCCCCGATGTCAGCAGGAAGGCCTGCTGGATCTTCAGCGTCTTTTGTTCGCCGCGCGTCGCGACCACCGTCAGCAACCCGCAGACCGAGGTGATGATGGCGCATTCCAGAAAGACCAGCCAATGGGGGTCGTTGTTCCACAGGTCGACCAGCATGGGCGCCAGCATGAAGCCGCCCAGTGCAAAGACGATCTTGCCAATCGGGTGGACTACGGGGCGCAGGTCGATCATCGGACCTGATTGACGCGCGCCCCGCCGGTCGTCAAGCATCCGCGCGACTTGATGCCGCCATTTGCCGCGACCTGATGCAGGCAGGGCCCGCAGCGGCACGGGCTTGGGGCATCCAAATGCCGCAAGCCGACCGCTGGCCCTTGATTGGGTCCCCCCGGCACGTTACCTTTTGATTAACTTGTCATCGGAGGGCGTAACATGACGCCCAAGCGTCCTGCGGGTGCAGACGCGTTCCCGAGAAAAACGGTAGAGCCGTCAGGCACCCTGAAACCCGAGGAGGGGGCGCTCTATGCTGCCCTCGATCTCGGCACAAATTCGTGCCGGATGCTGATTGCCCGACCGACGGGCAGTCAGTTCCAGGTCATCGACAGCTTTTCCAAGCCCGTGCAGCTTGGTCACGGGCTGGAAGCTTCGGGACGCCTGTCCCGCAGCTCGATGGCGCGCACCGTCCATGCGCTGCAGGTCTGCAAGCGCAAGCTGGATCAGCACAAGGTGCAGAACATGCGCCTTGTGGCCACCGAAGCATGCCGTCGCGCGCGAAACAGCCGCGATTTCATGCGGTCCATCCGGCGTGAAACCGGCCTGCCCGTCGAGGTGATCGGCGCAGAGGAGGAGGCACGGCTTGCCGTGATCAGCTGCGCGCCGCTGGTCAGCCACAAGACCGAAACTCTGATGGTCGTCGATATTGGCGGCGGTTCGACCGAGCTGGTCTGGATCGACCTGGAAGATGTCGAACCCAAGGAACGCCCCCGCGCGATCATGCGGCTGTCGGAGGGCTTCGGCAATCCGCAGCCCGGCGGCGCGCGTGTCGTCGACTGGATCAGCGTGCCCCTGGGCGTGGCGACCCTGCGCGACCAGTTCGTCGATGTTCAGGACGATCAGGGCCGGTTCGCCCTGATGTCTTGGTTCTTCGAGGAAGCCCTGGCCAATTTCAGCCCCTATGCCGACGGATCGCCTGACGAGGGGTTCCAGATCATCGGCACTTCGGGGACGGTGACCACGGTGGCGGCCAGCTTCCTGAACCTGCGCCGCTATGACCGGACCAAGGTGGACGGGCTGGAGATGACCAGCGACCAGATCGACCGCGTGATCCATTCCTATCTGCAGCTGGGCCCGGACGGACGGCGGTCCGACCCGCGCATCGGGCGCGAAAGGCAGGCGCTGATCATGTCGGGGGCCGCGATCCTGCAGACATTGATGCGCGTCTGGCCGACAAATAAGCTGTCGGTTGCCGATCGCGGCCTGCGAGAGGGGTTGCTTTATGCCCAGATGGTGCGCGATGGGGTGCTGACGCCTGACGGACTGAACGGAGTAGCCTAATGACGAAACAACCTATCAGCCGGTCGGGCAAGACAAGCGGACGCGGCCAGCGCGACCTGAAGGTCCGCGTGAAGACCGCCAAGGGCCGCAAGATGTCCAGCAAGCTGTGGCTGGAACGGCAGTTGAACGACCCCTATGTCGTGCGCGCCCGTCGCGAAGGCTATCGCGGGCGTGCGGCCTACAAGATCCTCGAGCTGGACGACAAGTACCGCTTTCTGGTGCCCGGCGCGCGCGTCGTCGATCTGGGCTGCGCGCCCGGCGGCTGGTGCCAGGTCGCCGTGGCCCGCGTGAATGCGTTGGGCGAGAAATCCGGCAAATCCGTGGGCCGCGTGCTGGGGCTGGATCTGCAAGAGGTCGATCCCATCGCGGGCGCTGAAATTCATCAGCTGGATTTTCTGTCCGAGGGCGCCGACGATCTGGTCAAGGGCTGGCTGGGCGGGGCGGCCGACGTGGTTATGTCGGACATGGCGGCGTCATCTTCGGGCCACAAGGGCACCGACCACCTGCGCATCGTGGCGCTGGTCGAGGCTGCGGCCCAGCTGGCCTTCGACGTGCTGGAACCGGGCGGCACCTTCGTCGCCAAGGTTCTGGCAGGCGGCGCGGAAACAGACATGCAGGCCATGCTGAAGAAGAACTTCGACAAGGTCGCCAACGTCAAACCCCCCGCCAGCCGCAGCGATTCGTCCGAGAAATTCGTTGTGGCGACCGGCTTTCACGGTCGCGGCCTTCAGGCGGACGCGGGCGGCGACGCCGACATCTGACGCATCTGGATGCGGAAGGTCTCGGGCGTGCGACCCGTGGCCGCCACGAAGGCGCGGGTCATGTGGGTCTGGCTGGCATAGCCCAAATCCAGCGCGATGCGCCCGATGGGACGGTTGGTGTGCTGCAGCATCTCGGCGGCGCGTTCCAGCTGCAGTTCGTGCAACAGTTCAACGGCGCGCAGGCTCTTAGCCTCGATGCAGGCGCGGTCCAGCTGGGTCAGGTTGCTGCCCAGCTGTTGGGCCATGTCGGCCAGGGTCTGGCACGATCCCATCTGCTGGTTGGCCAGCGTGACAAAACGATCGACCAAAGGCCGATCAGCCATGGCGGCAAGCGGGCGGGCATGGACCTGGCGTTCCGGGTCCAGACGCGACAGGCGCAGCGCCAGCATGTTCAGATGGCAGGTCAGCGCCTTGCGATCGGTCGCCGTCGTCGCTTCGCGCACCAATTCCTGCAGGTTGACCAGCAGGGCAGGCCCCGATTGGCCAACGCTGCCCGCGATCATTGCGGTGGGCAGGGCGGGATCGACCTCGGTCGTCAGTTCGGGCGACAGGGTGAGGACATGCCCTTCGGCCCCATCCTGTGGGACCGCCGCAAAGGCCGTCCCCGACGGAATATATCGCACATCGCCCGGTCCCAGCAGCAGCGTTTGGCGCGGCAATTCCAGCCGCATCGCGCCACCCGTCACCCAGATCAGCGTGTGATCGGGCCGCGTGCGGGGGCGTACGGGATGGCCCTGGCTGCCCCAGATGAAGCCGCCCAAGGGGAACAGGCGCAGGCTGGCCTTGCGCGGCGCGTGGCGTCGAGTGGTCGGTCCTACGCGCACGGTCAGCGCATCGGGAACCACGATCCTGCCGGTGGGGGCACCGGGACGCAGCCATGGGCGATGGTGCACGGGGGCACTGCCTGCATCGGGGACCGAGGCGGCGGTGACATCGACCCCGCCAGCCGCGCCGCGGCCTTGGGGTCGAAGGTTGCTGTCTGAGAACGGAAACCCTCCCGTCCAGCCTGTGCGGTCCCAAAGTGACATCGTCGTCAGCCCCTGCATTCGGGATAAGCGGATTATCGCCTATCTGCGGGACAACTCAACAACCTTGCAGAAGGTTTCACATCATGGGGGCCGGATGCATCGCTTCGTGGCTTGCGTGCCACATCTGCCAGTCCTTCATGCGGTTCCTGAACCAGATGCGCTGCGACTTGGCATATTGCCGCGTGGCGATGATGGCCAGTTCCGTCGCCTGCGCCAGGTCGGGTCCGCCCTGCAGATGCGCAACCAGGTCGGGGGCGCCGATCGCCTTGGCCCATTGGCGGGCGGGGTCCCATTGGGGCAGCATGGCGCGGACCTCGTCCAGCGCGCCCTGGTTCAGCATTGTGCGAAAGCGTCCCGCGATGCGATCGGCCAGCCAATCGCGGTCCGAGGTGATGACGATGCGCTGGCAATCGTCGGGGCCGATCAGGGGCGGGGGGGTGTCGGCCTGCCATGCGGCGATGCCGCGCCCGGTGGCCTGCTGAACCTCCCATGCGCGCTGGACGCGGACGGGGTTCTTCAGGTCTATCTGTGCGCGCGTCGTCGCATCCAGATCCGCGATCAGCCCCTGCAGACCATTCGGATGCAGCAGGCGTTCGTCGGCCTCGGCGCGGATGGCATGGGGGGTCGCGGGGATGTCGGCCAGTCCGCGCGTCAGGGCCGACAGGTAAAGGCCGGTGCCGCCCACGATGATCAGCCGCCGGCCCAGCAGGTCGCCCACCTGCCGCAGCCAGTCGCCCACCGAATAGGTCTGGTCCGGCCCCACATGCCCGTAAAGCGCGTGGGGCGCGGCCCGTTCGTCGGCCGCCGAGGGCCGCGCCGTCAGCACCCGCCAGCAGGACCAGACCTGCAGCGCGTCGGCATTCACGATCAGCCCGCCCTGTGCCTGCGCGACGGCCAGTGCCAGCGCCGATTTGCCGCTGGCCGTCGGTCCCGCGATCAGCAGGTGGCGCGAGCCGTCGATCTGTGTCAGGTCAAGTTTCAGCATTGGCTATCCGGACAGTTGATCCTGCGGGTCTTTTGCGACATTTAACGGCGCGATGAAAGCGACCCGGCGACAGGAGCCCCCCATGACCACCGAGACACCCAAGCAATATGGCCGCGTGATGCTCAAGATCTCGGGCGAGGCCCTGATGGGCGACCAGGGATACGGCCTGCATCCGCCCACCGTCGCCCGCATCGCGAACGAAGTCGCCACCGTCCAGGCCATGGGCGTCGAGGTCTGCATGGTCATCGGCGGCGGCAACATCTTCCGCGGGCTGCAGGGCAGCGCGCAGGGCATGGAACGCACCACCGCCGATTACATGGGCATGCTGGCGACCGTGATGAACGCGCTGGCCATGCAGGCATCGCTGGAGGCCGAGGGACTGCATTGCCGCGTCATCAGCGCCATCCGCATGGACGAGGTCTGCGAGCCCTACATCCGCCGCCGCGCCATCCGCCACCTGGAAAAGAAGCGGATCGTCATCTTTGCCGCCGGCACCGGCAACCCCTATTTCACCACCGATACCGCCGCCACCCTGCGCGCCAGCGAGATGAACTGCGAGGCGATCTTCAAGGGCACCAAGGTTGATGGCGTCTATGACAAGGACCCGGTCAAGTTTCCCGATGCCAAGCGCTACGAGGATGTCAGCTATGACGAGGTCCTGCAGAAGCATCTGGGCGTGATGGACGCATCCGCCATCGCGCTGGCCCGCGACAACCGCCTGCCGATCATCGTCTTCTCGCTGGACCAGCTGGGCGGGTTCCGGACCATCCTGGAAGGGCGCGGGACCTATACCCGCGTGCATAACTGAGCGCACCATGACCCTTCGCGACCGCGTCGACGGCTTCGTCCACGGCCCCCGCGCCCAGTGGTTCATCACCGGTGTCATCGTCTTCAACGCCCTGATCCTGGGGTTGGAGACGTCACGCACCGTCATGGCGGTCGCGGGGCCGCTGATCCTGCTGCTGGACGCCATCTGCCTGTCGATCTTCGTGACCGAGATCGGCCTGAAGCTGTTCGCGCGCGGCCCGCGATTCTTCCGCGATGGCTGGAACATCTTCGATTTCGCCGTGGTGGGCATCGCGCTGATGCCCGCGACGCAGGGGCTGTCGGTGCTGCGCGCGCTGCGCATCCTGCGGTTGTTGCGCATCGTCTCGGTCACGCCGCGCCTGCGCCGGGTGGTCGAGGGGTTCCTGTCGGCGCTGCCCGGCATGGCCAGCGTCTTCCTGTTGATGGGGATCATCTTTTATATCTTCGCGGTAATGGCGACCAAGCTGTTCGCGGCGGCCTTTCCCGACTGGTTCGGGGATCTGGGCAATTCGGCCTATTCGCTGTTCCAGATCATGACGCTGGAAAGCTGGTCCATGGGTATCGTGCGCCCGGTGATGGAGGTCTTTCCCCAAGCCTGGCTGTTCTTCGTGCCTTTCATCCTGGTGACGACCTTCGCGGTGATGAACCTGGTCGTGGGCCTGATCGTGAATTCGATGCAGGAGGCCCACCAGGAGGAGGAAACCGCCGCGACCGAGGCCTATCGCGACCAGGTTCTGGAGCGACTGACCGCCATCGAGGAGATGCTGGCGCGCGGGCGCGATCCCCACAACGACCAGGGCGGGCCGCAGCGCTGACACCCGCGACCTGCTGCCGAAGGGTTGGGCAAAGGCTTTGCCAACCCCCGGCAATGCAGTTACAAGCAAACGAAATTCAAACTTAGAGGCAGTCCGATATGGCCGAGGACATCGAAATCGATATTGACGATCTGGAACGCCGGATGAAGGGCGCGATGGAAAGCCTGCGCAGCGAATTCGCCAGTCTGCGTACGGGCCGCGCATCCGCGTCGATGATCGATCCGGTTCAGGTCGAGGCCTATGGCCAGATGACCCCCGTGAACCAGCTGGGCACCGTGAACGTCCCCGAACCCCGCATGGTCACCATCAACGTCTGGGACAAGGCGATGGTCGGCAAGGTGGAAAAGGCGCTGCGCGAAAGCGGCCTTGGGATCAACCCGCAGCTGAACGGCACCATCATCATGCTGCCCATCCCCGAGCTGAACGAGGAACGCCGCCGCGAGTTGACCAAGGTCGCCGCGCAATATGCCGAAAGCGCCCGCGTCTCGATGCGCAACGTGCGCCGCGACGGCATGGACAAGGTCAAGAAGGGCAAGACGAACGGCATGCCCGAGGATGACCAGAAGTTCTGGGAGACCGAGATCCAGTCCCTGACCGACCGGATGATCGCATCCGTGGACGAAGCGCTCGAGGCCAAGCAGGCCGAGATCATGCAGGTTTGAGCCGAATGGCAGCGGCAAGGGAGCAGTCAGTGGCATCGGGCAGCGAGGCGCGGCCGCGCCATGTCGCCATCATCATGGATGGCAACGGGCGTTGGGCGACGGAACGGGGCTGGCCGCGTCTGGTCGGCCACCGTCGCGGGGCCGAACGGGTCAAGCAGATCGTGCGTGCCTGTCCCGACCTGGGCGTGGACTGGCTGACCATCTATGCCTTCTCGACCGAAAACTGGAAGCGGTCGACCGAAGAGGTGCTGGGTCTGATGAAGATCTTCCGCCGCTATATCGAACGCGAGGCCGTGGGCATGGCTGCCGAAGGGGTGCGTATGCGCTTCATCGGCGGACGCGAGCGGCTGGACCCCAAGCTGCAGGCCCTGATGGCCGCCATCGAGGCGCGCACGGCCGGCAACACGCGGCTGAACCTGACCGTTGCCATCAATTACGGCGGTCGGGATGAAATCCTGCGCGCATCGACCCGGCTGGCGCGCAGGATCGCCCAAGGCGAGGTCGCCGATCCGTCCGAAAGCGATCTGGCGGCCTGCATGGATACCGCTGATCAGCCCGATCCGGATCTGGTGATCCGCACCTCGGGGGAAACGCGGACGTCGAATTTCCTGCCTTGGCAGGCGGCCTATGCGGAATATGAATTCACGCCCACGCTGTGGCCGGATTTCACGCCCGACCACCTGTCGGCGATCCTGGACCGCTTCGGCATGCGCGACCGGCGTTTCGGGGGCGCATGAGCGGCGGCGGGGCTATCCGGACGGGCGGCCGTTGGGGCGATCTGTCCCGGCGCGTCGCCTCGACCTTGGTGCTGCTGGCGATCGGTGTGCTGTTAGCCGTGGCGCAGGGGCTGTGGCTGCGGCTTGGCATGGCGGTGATTTCGGCCATCACCTTCTGGGAACTGGCGGCGATGACGGGCTGGAAATATCCGGCCCGCCACGTGACGCTGTTCGGGCGCAGCCGCGCCGTGGCCCTGGCCGCAATTGCGGGCGTGTCGCAGGCCGTCGCGCTGACCTCGTTCGAAAGCTGGGCCTGGCTGGCGCTTCTGGTGCCGATCGTGGCCGGGCTGCCCGGTGCGGCCAAGCGTGATCGTCTGACCTATGCGATCTTTGGCGTCGCGATCATGCTGGTCGCCTATGAACTGGTCGTCTTTCGCGAAAGCTTTGGGCTGAACTTCGTGCTGTGGCTGATGGGGGTGATCATCATCTCGGACACGGCGGGATATTTCTTTGGCCGCATCTTGGGCGGCCCCAAGTTCTGGCCCGCGCTCAGCCCCAAGAAGACCTGGTCCGGCACCATCGCTGGCTGGATTGGCGCCTGCATCCTGGGCATCGTTTTGTGGCTGTCGGGGCAGGGCAATATGACATTGGTCTGGATATCGCCGCTGGTTTGTTTTGCGGGACAGATGGGCGATATCGCCGAAAGCTGGCTGAAGCGCCGGGCAGGGGTCAAGGACAGTTCGAACCTGATCCCGGGGCATGGCGGCTTCATGGATCGTTTTGACGCAGTGACGGGGGCCGTTCTGGCCACCATGCTGATCGGGTTCCTGACCAGCCTGCCCGTGGTAAATTGATCTCGTGGTGAACTGACCTGATGCGACGCATTTCCATTTTCGGGGCGACCGGCTCGGTCGGCGCCAACGGCGTCGATCTGATCCGTCGCGGCGGCGGGGCGGATGCCTATGACGTCGTGGCGCTGAGCGGCGGGCGCAACATCGCGCGCCTGGCGCAGATGGCGCGCGACCTGCGGGCTGAAATCGCCGTCACCGCCCATCCCGAGTTGCTGGACGACCTGCGCGACGCATTGTCAGGCAGCGGCGTGCGCGCCGCCGCGGGAGAGGCCGCCCTGGTTGAGGCCGCGGCCATGCCCGCCGACTGGATGCTGTCGGCCATCGTCGGGTCCGCCGGTCTGGCGCCGGGGCTGACGGCACTGGCCCAAGGCCGGGTTCTGGCGCTGGCCAACAAGGAATCGCTGGTCTGCGCGGGCGGCTTGCTGCGCCGCACCGGGCGGAACAGCGGCGCCACGATCCTGCCGGTCGACAGCGAACATTCCGCGCTGTTCCAGGCGCTCGCGGGGGAAAAGCTGGACAGCGTTCGGGACGTGACCATCACCGCATCGGGGGGCGCTTTCCGCGACTGGCCGCTGGAACGGCTGGCGGCGGCGACCGTGGCCGAGGCCTCGACCCACCCGAACTGGGCTATGGGCCAGCGCATCACCATCGACAGCGCGTCGATGTTCAACAAGGCGATGGAGGTTATCGAGGCCAAGGAATTCTTCGGCCTTGCCCCCGACCGCATTAACGTGCTGGTCCATCCGGAATCCATCATCCACGCCATCGTCAACCATATCGACGGCGGCAGCATCGCGCATATGGGGGCGCCCGACATGCGCCACGCCATCGGTTACGCGCTTCATTGGCCCGAACGCCGTGCCCTGCCGGTGCCGCCGCTGGATCTGGCCCGCGCTGGCAGCCTGACCTTCCGCGCCCCCGACGAGACGCGCTGGCCCGCCCTGCGCCTTGCGCGCGAGGTGATGGCCGCGGGCGGCGCGGCGGGTGCGGTCTTCAACGCCGCCAAGGAACAGGCGCTGGACGATTTCATCGCCGGGCGCATCCGTTTCACCGACATGTCCCCCCGGGTCGAAGCCACGCTGAGCGCACTTTCGGCCGAAGCGGGCTTCGGCGACGACCCCGACACCCTGCAGGCGGTCCTTGAATGGGACGCGCTTGCGCGACAGAAGGCCGCCGCATGACCGATCTGATCCTTGGCGCAGGCAATACCCTGTGGACGCTGGCATCATTTGTGGTGGCACTGGCCGTCATCGTGACGGTGCATGAATACGGCCATTACATCGTGGGGCGCTGGTCCGGCATCCGGGCCGAGGTGTTTTCCATCGGCTTCGGCCCGCGCCTGGCATCTCGCGTGGACAAGCGCGGCACCGTCTGGCAAATCGCGGCGCTGCCCTTGGGCGGCTATGTCCGCTTTCTTGGTGACGACAATGCCGCCAGCGCGGGGCCGGGGCGCAAGGTCGATCCGGCGCTGCGGCGCCAGACATTGCAGGGGGCGCCGCTTTGGGGGCGCTTTGCCACGCTGTTGGCGGGACCGGTCTTCAATTTCGTCCTGTCGATCCTGATCTTCGGCGGCTTCGCGCTGGTGCAAGGACTGCCATCGCCCGACATGCGCGTGGGTCAGGTGTCGGACGCGCCCCCGGCCATCACCAACGAGCTGCGCCCCGGTGACAGGCTGTTGGCGGTGGGGGACGTCGCGCTGGAAAATTGGGGCGATCTGGGGCGGGCGGCGCAGGACCTGCCGCTGGCTGCCCAGCAGGATTGGCGCATCGAACGCGACGGCAAGCAGATAACCGTGACCGGTCCCGACCCGATGCCCGCGCGGGTGTCGGGCGTGGCGCCGGGCAGCGCAGCGGCGGATGCCGGCCTGAGGGCAGGCGACGTGGTGACGGCCATCGACGGCCAGCAGATCACGCGCTTTACCCAGATCCGCGACGCGGTCGAGACGACCAAGGGCGAGCCGCTGATGCTTGATGTCTGGCGCGCGGGCAGCAACCCCATTCAGGTCACGCTGCGCCCCAAGCTGTCCGACCTGCCCGCCGAGGCAGGCGGATATGAACAGCGCTGGCTGATCGGCATCACTGGCGGGAACAGCTTCTTTACCCCCGAAACCCGCCGCGCCGGTCCCATCGAGGCGCTTGGTCTGGGCGTCGCGCAGACCTGGGGCATCATCGTGTCTTCGCTGACGGGGATGTGGGCGATGATCTCGGGGCAGATCGGCAGCTGCAACCTGGGCGGTGCGATCAGCATCGCCGAAAGCACAGGCCAGGCGGCCAGCGCGGGGGGGGCGAATTTCCTGTGGTGGATCGCGGTCCTGTCTGCCGCCATCGGCTTTCTGAACCTGCTGCCCATCCCGGTTCTGGATGGGGGGCACTTGGTTTTCTATGCCTACGAGGCCGTGCGGGGGCGTCCGCCATCCGACGGGGCGCTGAACCTGCTGACGACGATCGGCATGGCGCTGGTGCTGGGACTGATGATTTTCGGTCTGACCAACGATCTTTTCTGCCCCTGAGCGTCGATGCGCTTTTGACAGGCCCCTGTCGAAAGAGCTACACGATAGGGCAAAACGACAAGCCCGCGATGGGCGCGTGAAGGCTGAAAAGAGGGGCTTCGATGACACGGAAACTGGGCAAGGGCGCGGTGGCGCTGATGGCGGCCTTGGCGATCACGGTGCCTGCCGGGCTGATGCCGGCACCCGCCATGGCGCTTGTGTTCAACGACATCACCATCCAGGGCAACAACCAGGTCGAAACCGCGACCATCCTGTCCTTCCTGAACCTGCCCCAAGGGCGCGACGTGTCACCGGGCGAGGTCAACGACGCCCTGCAGCGCCTGCAGGGATCGGGACTGTTCGAAACCGTCGAACTGTCCCCCCAGGGCAACCGCCTTGTCGTGACCGTCAGCGAATATCCCACGATCAACCGCATTTCGTTCGAGGGCAACCGCAAGCTGAAGGACGACCGCCTGGCCGAGATCGTGACCAGCCAGTCGCGCCGCGTCTATCAGCCCAGCCAAGCCATCCAGGATGCGCAGACCATCGCCCAGATCTATGCGACCGAAGGCCGTCTGGCCGCCCGCGTCGATCCGCGCATCATCCGCCGCAGCGGCAACCGCGTCGACCTGGTCTTCGAGATCAGGGAAGGCGACGTCACCGAGATCGAGCGCATCAGCTTTACCGGCAACCGCGCCTTTTCCGACCGCCGCCTGCGCAACGTGCTGCAGACCAAGCAGGCGGGGATCCTTCGCACCTTCATCCGCCGCGACACCTTCGCGCCCGAACGCATCCCTCTGGATCAGCAGTTGCTGACCGATTATTACCGGTCGCGCGGCTATGCCGATTTCAAGGTGCAGGCCGTTGCGCCGGAAATCGCGCGTGAACGCGATGCGTTCTTCATCACTTTCAACATCAGCGAAGGCCCGCGTTACCGCTTTGGCCAGGTCAACACCGTGTCCGAGATCCCGGGCGTCGATGCGGCGGCCTTTGCCGAACAGAACCGCGTCGAACGGGGGGCCGTCTATAACCCCTCGGTCATCGACACGACCATCCGCCGGATGGAGACCATCGCCATCCAGCAGGGCCTGAATTTCGTCAATATCGAACCGCGCGTCACCCGCAACCCCTCGAACCAGACGCTGGACCTGACCTTTGCGCTGACCCGCGGTGAACGCATTTTCGTCGAACGCATCGACATCGAGGGCAACACGACCACCCTGGACGAGGTGATCCGCCGCCAGTTCAATACCGTCGAGGGCGACCCCTTCAACCCGCGCGAAATCCGCAATTCCGCCGAACGCGTCCGCGCGCTTGGCTATTTCGCCGATGCGCAGGTGGAAACCCGTCAGGGCAGCGGCCCCGACCAAGTGATTGTCGGCGTCGCTGTCGAGGAACAGCCGACCGGTTCGCTGTCCTTCGGCGCCTCTTATGGGGTCAGCTCGGGCGTGGGTCTGAACGCATCGATTTCGGAAAACAACTTCCTGGGGCGCGGGCAGCAGGTCGGCTTGCAGATCTCGACCGCCAGCGGCGACCGGGCGGCGGGCATCTCGTTCGCGGAACCCTTCTTCCTGGGACGCGATTTGCGGTTCGGTTTCAACGCCAATTACAACGAAACCGACAGCCTCAATTCCGACTATGACACCCGCTCGATCCAGGTCCAGCCGTCGATCGAATTCCCGATCTCGGCGAATGGCCGGATCGAACTGCGCTACAAGATCGCCAAGGACACGTTGCGCGATGTGACCGATGACAGCTCGATCCTGCTGCAGCAGGAGGAAGGGTCGCGCGTCACCTCGGCGCTTGGTTATACCTATTCCTGGGACTCGCGCCGCACGGGGCTGGACCCGCTGACGGCCTATCGTTTCCGCTTCTCGCAAGATTTTGCGGGTGCGGGCGGGGATACCAAGACGGTCACTACCACGGCCCTGGCGGGTGTCGAAAGCACCGCCTGGCGCGAGGAGGTGACCCTGCGCGGCGAAGTCGAGGCTGGCGCCATCTACAGCTATGGCGACTATTCGACCTGGATTCTGGACCGTTTCCGCACCGGCAACCGCATTCGTGGCTTTGAAAGCAACGGCTATGGCCCGCGCGACCTGGGCGCCGCGAACGAGGATGCCATCGGCGGCAACTACTATTGGGCCGCCCGCGCCGAGGCGCAGTTCCCCGTCGGCCTGCCCGAGGAATACGGCATCACCGGCGGTCTGTTCGCCGATGTCGGCTCGCTCTGGGGGCTGGACAACACGGCGGGGAATGCCGAGGTCGATGACGACATGTATGTCCGCGCCGCCGTCGGTGCCTCGATCTTCTGGACCACGCCCATCGGTCCCTTGCGCTTCAACTTCTCGAAGGCGGTGCAGAAGGAAGATTATGACGAGGAACAGAATTTCGACCTGACCATCCAGACCCGGTTCTGATGACTGGGGCGATGACGGGATTTCGCAGAATGGGGGCGGCCGGGATGATCCTGGCCGCCCTTCTGCCGATGATGGTGGCCGCGCAGCAGGCCGAAGACGTGACGCCGCAACTGCCCGGTTCGGACCCCGCGCAACCCACGGCACCGCTGCCCAGCAGCACGATCACCACCCCCGGAACGGCCGAACAGGCGCTGAACGCGCCGATCCTGACGCTGGATCAGGACGTGCTGTACCTGTCGTCGGACTGGGGCAAGCGCGCGCAGGCGCAGCTGGAGGCCGAGGGCGACGTCATCACCGCCGAAAACGAACGCCTGACCGAACTGCTTTCATCCGAGGAGACGCGCCTGACCGCACAGCGCGCGACCCTGCCGCCCGCCGAATTCCGCAAGCTGGCCGAAAGCTTTGACCAGCGCGCCACCGATGTCCGCCGCGAACGCGCGCAGGCCGTCCAGCAGTTGAATGCCTGGGCCGAGGCCGATCGCGGCGCCTTTTTCCGCGCTGCGTTGCCGATGATGGGCGAGATCATGCAGGACCATGGCGCGGTGGCGGTCCTGGACCGCCGCACGCTGTTCGTGTCGCTGGACGCCATCGACGTGACGCAGGACCTGATTGCCCAGCTGAACCAGGAGCTGGGCGACGGGCAGGGTGCCGTACCCCTGCCGCAGGAGGCAGAGGCCGAGGCGTCAGGGCAGACGGGCGATCCGCTCGGCCAGCAGGTCGAATAGAGCATCGCGATCGACCTGACGCAGGAACAGCGCGTTCGGCGCGCGGTCGGTCACCCGCCACCAATCGGCAACCGTCATGCCCGTGGTCCAGCGACCTTCGGTCTCGATCTGGACATTGATGTGGCGGCCCGTGAACATGTCGGGACGCAGCAGCCAGGCGATGGTGCAGGGATCGTGCAGGGGTGCGCCGAGGCTGCCGTATTTCTCCTTGTCGAAGCGCTCGAAGAAATCGGTCCAGCCCGCCACGGCGGGACCGCAGCGTCCGGGCAGCGCCGCCATCGCGTCCACCCATTCGCGCGACGTCAGCGCCGCATGCGTCACGTCCAGCGGCAGGACGACCAGCGGCACGCCTGCGTCAAAGACCTCGGCCGCGGCTTCGGGATCGACATAGATGTTGAATTCGGCGGCGGGAGTAATGTTGCCGACCTCGAAATAGGCACCGCCCATCAGCACGATCTGCTGCACGCGGGCGACGATGTCGGGGGCGCGGCGAAAGGCCTCGGCGATATTGGTCAGCGGCCCGATGGGGACCAGCGTGACGGTGCCTGAGTCCTTGGTGCGGAGCGTCTCGATGATGAAATCGACGGCGTGCCCGTCCTGTAACGGAACCGACGGATCGGGCAGGGCGATCCCGTCAAGGCCGGTCTTTCCATGCACGTGTTCGGCGGTCACCAGGTCGCGCGACAGGGGCCGGTCGCATCCGGCAAAGACGGGAATGTCCGGGCGGCCTGCCAGTTCGACGACCTTGCGGGCATTCAACTGGGTCAGCTGCAGCGGCACGTTGCCCGCGACCGTGGTGATGCCCAGCACCTCCAGCTCTGGCGATGCCAGGGCCAGCAGGATGGCGACGGCATCGTCCTGACCAGGGTCCGTGTCGATGATGATCTTTTGCGCCAAGCTTGCCTCCTTGTCTGCGTGACGGGCAAAACATTGCGCCGCCATGATAAAAGGCGCAAGCGACATGCCCGCGCCTTTCCGGTTCTTGCAGCCGTCTGTTGCCGATCAGCCGTCCAGGTTGACCTGTTCGATCAGGTTGAGCGCCTTTGGACGCAGGTCCGAGATCTCGGACAGCGGCAGATCATCGGGGGTGAATTCACCCCAGCTGGCGACCAACTCGGATTTTTCGACGCCTTCCTTGACCGGGAATTCGTTGTTGGTCTCGGCATAGATCTTCTGGGCTTCGTCGCTGACCAGGAATTCCATCAGCTGCAGCGCCGCATAGCGGTTCGGGGCCGATTTGGTCATCGCCACGCCCGACACGTTCACATGGGTGCCGCCATCCTCGAAGGTTGGGAAGACGATGCGGACGGATTCCGCCCATTCCTTCTGTTCGTCATCCTTCAGCATCGCACCCATGTAATAGGTGTTGCCCAGGCTGATGTCGCATTCGCCGGCCCAGATGGATTTCACCTGGTCGCGGTCGCCGCCTTCGGGGCGCTTGGCCAGGTTGTGCTTGATGCCCTGCAACCAGGTCAGGGTCTCTTCCTCGCCGTGATGGGCCAGGAAGGCGGCGGTCAGTGCGACGTTGTAGTCGTTCGTGAAGCTGCGGGTGCAGATGCGGCCCTTCCACTTGGGATCGGCCAGATCCTCATAGGTGGTCACATCGCCATCGGCCACGCGTTCGTTATGGGCATAGACGATGCGGGCGCGGGTCGTCAGGGCGAACCACTGGTTGTCCTTGTCGCGCAGATCCGCGGGGATGACGTCCAGCATCTCGTCCTCGACGGCCTGGGTGACGCCGGCTTCCTTGACCTCGCCCAGACGGGCAACATCGACGGTCAGGACCAGGTCGGCGGGCGAACGGTCGCCTTCGGCCTGCAGGCGTTCCACCATGCCCTTGTCGACGAAGGCGGTGTTGACGGTGATGCCGGTTTCCTTGGTGAAGGCATCGAACAGCGGCTGGATCAGCTCGGGCTGGCGATGGGAATAGACGTTCACTTCCTCGGCCAGCGCGGGCATCGCGGTGGCACCAAGAAGCGAGGCAAGGATCAGCTGACGCATGATAGCTCCTGTCATCAAGTTGTGGGACCGCGATATGATGACCGACGAAACTTGTCAACAATAAGGGATGGGGGTGGGCGTCTTTCGCCGCAGCCCATGCACGGGGTCCATTGACCAAAGGCGGGCGGCAGGCTAGGGCGCAGGCATGGCAAGAGCACCCCTTCTCCAACTCTCCGACATTTCGCTGACCTATGGCGGCGATCCCGTTTTCGACGGCCTGTCCCTGAACGTCCAGCCCGGCGACCGCGTCGCGCTGGTCGGGCGCAACGGGTCGGGCAAATCCACCCTGATGAAGGTCATGGCGGGCTTTGTCGAAGCCGACAAGGGCGAGGTCGTTCTGTCGGCTGGCGTCTCGACCGGCTATATGGAGCAGGACCCCGACCTGTCCGGCTTTGCCACGTTGGGCGATTTCGCCCGCGACGGGCTGGATGACAGCGAAGGCTATCTGGTCGACATGGCAGCCGAAGGGCTGAAATTCGACCCCGACCGCCCCGTCGACACCGCATCGGGCGGCGAACGCCGCCGGGCGGCGCTGGCCCGCCTGCTGGCGCGGTCACCCGAATTGATGCTGCTGGACGAACCGACCAACCACCTGGACATCCAGGCCATCGGCTGGCTGGAGGAATACCTGTCCCAGACCCGCGCGGCCTTCGTGCTGATCAGCCACGACCGCGCCTTTCTGCGCCGCCTGACCAAGGCCACGCTGTGGATCGACCGCGGTCAGGTCCGCCGACAGGAACGCGGCTTCGAGGGGTTTGAGGATTGGCGCGAAGCCACCTGGGCCGCCGAGGATGACGCCCGCCACAAGTTGGACCGCAAGATCAAGGCCGAGGCTCGTTGGGCCGTCGAGGGCATCAGCGCGCGGCGCAAGCGCAACCAGGGCCGCGTCCGCGCGCTGGCCGATCTGCGCGCCGAACGCAGCAGCCAGATCCGCCGTCAGGGCACCGCCGCGATGGCGCTGGAATCCGGCCCGACCAGCGGCAAGAAGGTAATCGAGGTGCGGGGCATCTCGAAGGCCTTTGGCGACCGGGTGATTTTGGCGCCCTTCGACCTCCGCATTCAGCGCGGCGACCGCATCGCCTTTGTCGGACCGAACGGCGCCGGCAAGACGACGCTGATCAAGATGCTGACCGGAGAGGTCGCGCCCGACGAAGGCACCGTCACCCTTGGCACCAACCTAGAGATCGCGGTCTTTGACCAGGCGCGCGCGGCGCTGAACCCCAACCAGACGCTGTGGGAATCCCTGACGGGCGACCCGGACATGAGCGTGTCGGGCCGGGCCGATCAGGTCATGGTGCGGGGCGTGCCCAAGCATGTCGTGGCCTATCTGAAGGATTTCCTGTTCGATGACGGGCAGGCGCGGGCCCCCGTGCGCAGCCTGTCGGGCGGTGAAAAGGCGCGGTTGCTGTTGGCCAAGCTGATGGCCAAGCCGTCGAACCTGCTGGTCATGGACGAACCGACCAACGATCTGGACGTCGAAACGCTGGACCTGCTGCAGGATCTGCTGGGCGAATATGACGGCACGGTGCTGCTGGTCAGCCATGACCGCGACTTCATCGACCGCGTCGCGGATACGACGGTGGCGATGGAGGGTGACGGTCGCGCCACCGTCTATGCCGGTGGCTGGAGCGATTACCAGAACCAGCGCCAGCAGCCCGAACCCGCCGCGCCCGCGCCAGCCGCGCGTCAGGCACAGCCCGCAGCCGCCCCGGCAACCGAAAAGCCGCGCGAAGGGCTGACCTTCACTGAAAAGCACCGGCTGGAGGAGTTGCCTGCGGTGCTGGAACGTCTGGAGGCCGAAATTGCCAAGCTGACCGAGTTCATGTCGGACCCCGAGCTGTTCACCAAGGCGCCCGCCAAGTTCGAAAAGGCCAGCCTCGCCCTCAGCGAACGCCAGGCAGCCCTGGCCGATGCCGAGGAGGAATGGATGTCGCTGGAGGAAAAGGCCGCGGGTTAGACCCCGCGGTCCAGGTGATCGCGCAGCCATTCATGCGCGAAAGCGATCTTGGTGCGGACCGGCCCGGTCAGCACGAAGGGATAGAGGTCAGGGTTGTCCAGCGCGCGGTTGATGTCATTGATTGCGATGGCGATTTCGGTCGCCACCGAAAGCAGCCGCTGCGTATCGGTTTCCTGATAGGGGGCAAAGCCTTCGGGGACGCTGGACATCGACAGCCCGGCACTGACGAAGCTGTCGGCGAAATCCACCATGTGCAGCAGGTGGGCGACGGTTTCGGCCCAGTCCTCGTGGGGGTGGGCTGTCGCATAGCCGGTGATGAAATCGCGACCGGGATCGCGGGGTTCGGCATAATGCCGCTTCAGCGCCTGTCCGTAATCCTGCCTCTCATCGCCGAACAGGTCGCGGAAGGCCGGCTGGAAATCGGGACAGCGGGCCAGCCGGTCGAACAGGAAATGCGCGATCTCGTGCCGGAAATGCCCCACCATCGAGCGGTACTGTTCGCCCAGGTCCAGCTGGCGCTTCAGTCGGATCAGTTCATCGGCCTCGGTGACGTTGATGGTGATCTCGCCCGCCGCGTGGCCCATGATGATCTGCTGGGCGCGACCGCCGGTGTTTTCGGACAGCATCTGGAAATGCGGGCGGCGGCCGGCATCGTTGTCGTTGAACCAGTCCCATTGCGCCAGGTTTGCCAGGACCCACCGCTTGGCACGTTCGGTCGCGGCCAGCAGGGTGAGATTGTCGCCCACATGCAGGACGGGCACCACATGCGACATCGCGCAGGACAGGCAGCGCGTCCCTTCGGTCGGCGTGGCCCAGTTGCAGCCGATGTCCTGACGATTGGCGCAGGAAATCGCCTCGACGATCATCGCACGTGCCATCGGGTCGTAATGCAGCTGCTCTCCGCATGTGCAGGTCATGTTGTGGAAATAGGCGCGGGTCCCGCAGCTGGGACAGGTAAAGCGTTGCATCGGAGATCCGGTTCGTTCGTGGCAGGGCTCAAGCACGGCCAAGGCTCCAAGGTTCCTGCCCATCGCCGGATCGAAGCCATTTCGCAAGGGTTGACTTTGCTGGACGGATACGGCAATTGGCACGCACCGGCCGGGCATCTGCCCTTGGCCGGTTGATTGTTTTTAATATCACCCTTTGACGGGTGCGCTGTCCGACGGTGGGGAACCCCGTGAACATCGGCCCAAGGGCCGGGACCACAGGATGCGGTTGACAAGGGATAAGAAGCGATGTTCGCGGTTCTGAAAACTGGCGGCAAGCAGTACAAGGTGCAGGCGGGTGACGTCCTGCGCGTTGAAAAGCTGAATGCTGCAGCTGGCGACAAGGTCCAGTTCAATGACATTCTGATGGTCGGCTCGACCTTGGGCGCGCCCATGATCGAAGGTGCCTGCGTCCAGGCCGAAGTGATCGACCAGATCAAGGCCGACAAGGTCATCACCTTCGTCAAGCGTCGCCGCAAGCACAGCTCGCAGCGCACCCGTGGCCATCGCCAGCAGCTGACGCTGCTGCGCGTGACTGATGTGCTTGAAAAAGGCGCGGACAAAACCGGTGTCAAAGCAGCAATTGGTGCACGCACCAAGGTTGCAGACGCAGCTGAAGCCTAAGGAGAACAACCCATGGCACATAAAAAAGCAGGCGGTTCATCGCGCAACGGTCGCGATTCGGCCGGTCGCCGTCTTGGCGTGAAACTGTTTGGTGGCCAAGCGGCCATCGCGGGCAACATCATCGCACGTCAGCGTGGCACCACCTGGTGGCCGGGCGTGAACGTCGGCATGGGCAAGGATCACACCCTGTTCGCGCTGACCGATGGTCACGTCAGCTTCAAGAAGGGCCTGAAAGGGCGCACCTTCATTTCGATCGTCCCTGCGACGGTCGAGGCTGCCGAGTAACCCAAGCGTAACATTTCGATGTTAAAAGGGGGGATCGGCGCAAGCCGGTCCCCTCAGCTGTTTCATCATTTTTCGATTTCCAGCCAGTTTCCGGGGGAGGGAACATGGTCATGTCTGCACCGATGAGAGAGGGCACCCGTCTGGATGACCTCAAGGCGAATGATCCTGCGCAATTGAGCCAGCCGATCATTCCGACCGCACGCTTCACCCTGCGCCCCCTGCGTCCGTCGGATGCGGGCATGATCGCGCATTACACCGCTGATCGACGCGTGGCCCAAGGCACCCGCGCCATTCCGCATCCGCTGCCGCATGGCGCCTCCGAGAGCTTTGTGGCGCGTGCCCTGTCCGCCGACCGCAGCGAAGACGTCTGGGCGATCGACGGCTCGCAAAGCAAGCTGTCGGAATTGTTGGGCGTCGTGTCGCTGACCCGGATGGAGGGCGACCAGTCCGAACTGGGTTTCTGGGTTGGTGCGGGTTTCTGGAACACGGGCTTTGCCACCGAGGCGGTTTCGGCGTTGGTCGCGGCCAATCCGCATGGCGCGCGGACCCTGTTCGCCGAGGCGTTTCAGGACAATGCCGGTTCGGCCAGGGTCCTGACGAATTGCGGCTTCGTCTATCTGGGCGACGCGGAAAGCTGGTCCGTGGCGCGCAATGCGCGCGTGCCGACCTGGACCTATCTGCGCAAGATGGGCTGAGCCGGGTCAGGGGGGCGTCCGCGCCCCTGACCGCACGCTCCGGCCGGCCATCGCAACATTGCATATCGTGCATGCAGGGCATTGCAAAACGCACGCGCAGGCTTAAATCCTGCGCATGACACAGCATATCCCATATTCGCTTCTGGACCTGTCGCCTGTCCCCGAGGGCAGCACCGCGCAGGATGCCATTCGCAACACCATCGACCTTGCGCAACACGCCGAGGAATGGGGTTATCGCCGGTTCTGGCTGGCGGAACATCACAACATGCCTGGCATCGCCAGCGCCGCAACCGCCGTCCTGATCGGGCTGGTGGCGCAGGCGACCAGCCGCATCCGCGTCGGTGCGGGCGGCATCATGCTGCCCAACCACGCCCCCTTGACCGTGGCCGAGGCGTTCGGGACCCTGGCCAATGCTTTCCCCGACCGGATCGATCTGGGGCTGGGGCGCGCGCCCGGTGGTGACGGGGCGGTCATCCGCGCCCTGCGCCGCGATCCGATGGCCGACAGCTTTCCACAGGACGTGGTCGAGTTGCTGGATTACTTCGGTGACGAACGTCCCGATGCCGCCGTCCGCGCGATCCCCGGCGAAGGCACGCATGTGCCGGTCTGGATCCTGGGCAGCAGCACCTTTGGGGCGCAGCTGGCGGCGCATCTGGGGCTGCCTTATGCCTTCGCCAGCCATTTTGCGCCTGATGACATGGAACGCGCCTTGGCGATCTATCGCGAACGGTTCCGCCCGTCACCCTGGGGGCAAAAGCCCTATGTCGTGATGGCCGCGAACGTATTTGCCGCCGATGACGCAGCCGAGGCCGCCTATCTGCGCACCACGATGCAGCTGGCCTTCGCGCGCCTGCGGACCGGCCAACCCGGCAAGCTGCCGCGCCCGGTGCGCGATATCGACGCCGAGATCGGTGCCTCGGTTCGGCAGGGGGTGGATCGTGCGCTGCGCATCAGCGCCGTAGGGGATCGCGACCAGGTGCGCGACCAGATGGCCGCCCTGATTGCCGCCCATCGTCCCGATGAGGTGATCCTGACCGGTCAGATTCATGACCACGCCGCACGCTTGCGCAGCTTTCAGATCGCCGCCGAGGTGATGCAGGATCTGCCCTTGGCCAACGCCGCCTGATGCCTACGCGTGTCCCGGGGGCGCAGTGGGGCGGTACTAAACGCGTCCCGGCATAGGACAGGGGGCTGCAGGTCACTGCGGCCCCCTGTCCTATGAGCCGGTCTTGTCGGCAAGCCCACGCGCAACGCGCTTGCGGCCGCCAACCCATCACTTTGGATCGGTCAGCGCCTTGACCACCGGTGTTCGGTGCGCAGGATGACGCGTGGCAGTTCATCCAGCGGGACCCGAGTTATGAAAACGCAGTCACTATGCCTTGCGCTGCTGGCGGTCCTGTTCGTCGCAGGATGCAGGGCGCGGTCCTGGTTTGAAAAGATAGACGAGAGCTGCGACCCGCAGCAGCTTTCTGCCCTGGTCAGCGGCGCGACGACCCGGTCCGGCAGCATCTGGCATGGGACCTAGGTCGAATATCTGTCACCTGATGACGATCCGCTGGATCTGGAAGGCGGCAAACTGCCTTTCGTCATGTGTCAGACGTCCTATCAACTTTCTGATCTGATGGTGCAGACAGGCCAACCGTCCGATACGCTGCGACCGCGCCTTGTAACGCCGATCCTGTCTTCAGCTGAAAAAGTGTCACCAGCCTCAAAAGGAAGCTAAGCACCTGCCGGGATGAATGACATGCGTAGTCATCCTGGGTAAAATTCCAGCCCTCATCCCGGCAAAATTTGTACCTGATCTTCAGGCACATTGGGTGGCTAATCGGTGCCATGTTGAAAAACCTGCCCGGAATGAAAAAGGCCCCGCCGATGAACGGCGGGGCCTTCGAACGTCTGGATCAGGTCGCGATCACTCGCGGTTGCCCATGAACGACAGCAGGAACATGAACAGGTTCAGGAAGTCCAGATACAGCTGCAGCGCGCCCATGATGGCCGACTTGCCGATGAAATCCGCATCCGAACCCGCCATCTGCAGATAGGTGTTCTTGATGTTCTGGGTGTCATAAGCCGTCAGGCCCGCGAAGATCAGCACGCCCAAGCCCGAGATCGCGAACTGCATCGCCGAGGATTGCAGGAAGATGTTCACGATCGAGGCGACGATCAGGCCGATCACGCCCATGATCAGGAAGCTGCCCCAGCCCGAGATGTCCTTTTTGGTGGTATAGCCCCAGAGCGACAGTCCCGCGAAGGCGATGGCCGTCACCAGGAAGGTCTGAACGATCGAGACCGAGGTATAGACCAGGAAGATCGAGCTGATCGACAGGCCCATCAGGGCCGCGAAGGCATAAAACAGGCCAGTGGCCGCGCCGACTGACAGGCGGTTCATGGCTGCGCCGAAGGCAAAGACCATCAGCATGGGCGCGAACATGATCACCCATTTCAGCGGCGAGGTGTAGATCGCCGCGCCCAGACCCGTCAGCTGGCCATCAGCCGTGACGGCAGCCGTCGAAATGCCGAATGCGGCAACGGCGGTAACACCCATGCCGACCGCCATCAGCCCATAAACCTTGTTCATGTAAGCCCGCAGGCCTTCGTCGACCACCGCGTGGCTGCGGGTGCCGACACCCTGCGCGGTGCGATAAGTGTTAAAGTCTGCCATCGAACTCTCCTCTGTGAGGCAATGGGGATCATGCCCCCTCGTGACCTAGAATATCGGTTGTCGGGCTGTTTTTTCAATGCCGGTGCTGCGGCAGATAGCCGCAATTACAGTGTTATGATGACCTTTCCGACACTGCGCCTGTCACGCAGCAGGTCGTAACCCTCCTGGATGCGATCCAGCGGCAGGACATGGCCCATGACGGGGTTCAGTTTGCCTTGGTCGAACAGCTCGAACAGGGCCTGCATGCTGGCGCGCAAGGCGGCCGGGTCCTGCTTGCGATACCCGCCCCAGTAGAATCCGTGGATCGAGATGTTCTTCACCAGCGCGTGGTTCAGGGGCAGGGCGGGGGGCTCGCCGCCGGCGAAACCGATGATCAGGTGGCGGCCGCCGGGACGCAGGGCGCGAAAGGCCGCCGCGCCGGGTTCGTCACCCACGGGGTCATAGACGACATCCGCGCCGCCCAGGTCGCGCAGGGCCTGACGCAGATCGGGGCAGGTGTCGCTGTCGATCACGTGCTGGGCGCCGGCGGTCCGCACCGTCTCCAGCCGCGTTGCGCCGCGGGCGATGCCGATGACCCTGGCCCCAAGCGCCGCGCCGATTTCGACGGCGGTCAGGCCGACGCCGCCCGCCGCCCCCAGGACGACCAGGGTGTCGTCCCGGCGCAGCGAACCCGGACCTGTCAGGGCCAGATGACTTGTCCCATAAGCCACCTGAAAACCAGCGGCCTGTTCAAAGCTCATGCTGTCGGGAATGGCCTGCAGGGCGGCGGGATCGACGGCGATGATCTGGGCCATCGTGCCGGGACAGGACACGGCGACGCGGGTGCCGGCGGCCAGATCCGAACCCTGCGGTGCTTCGATCACGGTGCCGGCGCCTTCCAGGCCCGGGACGAAGGGAGGATCCTGGGGTTCCTGATAGGTGCCCTGCGCCTTCAGCAAATCCGCGAAATTCAAGGCAGAGGCGGCCATGCGGACCAGCACCTGTCCCGGGCCCGCCACGGGGGGCGGCTGGTTGGTAATGGCAGGCCCCTGTCCAAGGGCGGGAATCTGGGCTTGGCGAATCATGTTTCCTCCTGTGATGGCGGGCGCAGGGCGCGTCGATGGTCAGGTTAGCCCGGACCGGCCGTCCGGACCGCCCGGAAGCCTCTCCCAGACCTGTCTTTTTGGTCAAGATCGGGCCTGTTAACCAAGAAGACACTGTGGAATTGTGCATTGTTGTCGTACTACCTCTGCAGATTGAGTGAGGTTAGCGATGAAGCATAGTGTTGATGTTCATGTTGGTAAGCGTATCCGCCATCGTCGCTGGATGATCGGAATGACCCAGCAGCAATTGGCCGACAAGGTCGGTATCAAATTCCAGCAGATCCAGAAGTACGAAACTGGGATGAACCGGGTTTCGGCGTCGCGTCTGTGGGATATTGCCCATGCGGTGGATGTTCCGGTCAGCTTCTTCTTCGAAGGGCTGCATGAAGGGGCCATGTCGCAGATCGTCGAGGGCGACATGTTCGCCGACAAGGAGGCTCTGCAACTGGTGCGTGCATACTATGCCATGCCGGAAGCGCAGCGTCGCCAGATCTTCGAACTGGCCCGCGTCCTGTCGGACGCCGCCTGATCGACTGAAACCGGTCGTTCCGCGTTCATGAACGCGGGGCGACATCTTCCCTTCGCGTCTGGCCCCTGCTGTTCATTCGGGTTACACCTGCGTCAACCAGCGACAGGGGGCCATCATGCAGGACGCAGCGCAGATCATCCGGACCGCGCATGACATGGCAGATGCCGCCCGCAAGGCGATCCTGCCCCTGTTTCGCAGCGACGACCTGGTCGCCGACAACAAGCGCCCCGCCAATTTCGACCCCGTCACCGAAGCCGACCGTGCCGCAGAACAGGCGATGCGCCAGGTCTTGGCACGCCACCGCCCCGACGACGCCATCCTGGGCGAGGAATACGGCCACAGCCCCGGCACCAGCGGCCTGACCTGGATCCTGGACCCCATCGACGGCACGCGCGCCTTCATCAGCGGTGCGGCCAGCTGGGGCGTGCTGATCGGCCTGTCCGACGGGCAGGACGTCGTCTATGGCCTGATCGACCAGCCCTATATCGGCGAACGGTTCGAGGGTGGGTTTGGCATCGCGCAGATGACCGGTCCGCATGGCACCCGCGGCCTGAAGGCCCGCCGCGACGTCGCGCTGGACCGCGCGACGCTGATGACAACATTTCCCGAAGTGGGCACCGCGACCGAGGCGCAGGCGTTCCGCCGTGTCGCCGATCAGGTGCGGCTGACGCGTTACGGGCTGGACTGCTATGCCTATGCGCTTCTGGCGCTGGGGCAGATCGATCTGGTGATCGAGGCGGGGCTGCAATCCTACGACATCGCGGGGCCGCTGGCGGTCGTTCAGGCGGCGGGCGGCATCGTGACCGATTGGCAGGGGGGACCGGCCGCACAGGGCGGTCAGGTCATCGCCGCCGCCAGCCCCGAACTGCACGCGGCCGCGCTGGCCCTGCTGGCCGGCTGACACCATTATCCACGCCTGATTTCCGAAGACAGAAGGGGCAGCATGACCGACCACGACCGCCTGCAGATCGATCAGACCCCGAACCCAGATCAGGGGGATCAGGATTACGTCTCCAGCCCCGAATTCTTGGGGCGGCTGGACGACATCATGGATCAGGGTAACCAACAGGCGCTGAACGCCCTGCTGGAAAAGCTGCACGGCGCCGATATCGCCGACATCATCGAACAGCTCGCCCCGGGGCGGCGCCGCCTGTTCCTAGAACTCTATGGCGCCGAGATCGACGGCGAGATCCTGTCCGAGATCGACGAATCCATCCGCGAGGAGGTGCTGGAGCTGCTGCCCCGCGACGTCCTGGCCGATGCCGTTCGCGAGATGGACAGCGACGACGTCGTCGACCTGGTCGAGGATCTGGACGACACCGACCGCGACGCCATCCTGTCGGCGCTGGACGACAGCGACCAGGCCGCCGTCCGCCAGTCGCTGGCCTATCCCGAATATTCCGCCGGCCGTCTGATGCAATCCGAGGTCGTGACCGCCCCCGAGCATTGGACCGTGGGTGAGGCCATCGATTTCATGCGCCGCGAGGAATGGCTGCCCGAGCAGTTCTATCACATCATCCTGGTCGACCCGCGCCGTCATCCCATCGGCTATGTCACGCTTGGCCGCCTGCTGGCGTCCCGTCGCGACGCGCCCCTGCGCGACATGGCCGAAGACAGCTTCCGCACCATCAGCGCCTATGCCGAGGAAGCCGATGTCGCCTATATCTTCAACCAGTATCACCTGATCTCCGCCCCCGTGGTGGATGGCGACGACCGGCTGGTCGGCGTCATCACCATCGATGACGCCATGGCCGTCCTGGACGAGGAGCACGAGGAGGACATCCTGCGCTTGGCCGGTGTGGGCGACGAGTCCAGCATATCGGACAGCGTGCTGCAGACGGTGCGCCAGCGGGTGCCGTGGCTGGCCACAAACATCCCGACCGCCCTGGCCGCCGCCGCCGTCATCGCGTTTTTCGAGGGCGCGATTTCCCAGCTGGTGGCGCTGGCCGTGCTGATGCCCATCGTCGCCTCGATGGGCGGGAATGCGGGCACCCAGACGCTGACCGTCGCCGTGCGGGGTCTGGCGACGCGCGACCTGTCATCGTCGAACGCGCTGCGCGTCGTGCGGCGGGAAATGGTGGTGGGGCTGATCAACGGGCTGGTCTTTGGCGCCATCATGGCGGTCATCACCTTCCTGTGGTTCCAGGACCCATGGCTGGCGGCGGTGATCGGCATGGCGATGGTCATCAACCTGATGGTGGCCGCGCTGGCCGGGATCATGGTGCCCCTGGCGCTGAACAAGCTGGGGGCGGACCCGGCCTTGGCATCGGGGACCTTCGTGACGATGATGACCGACGTGATCGGCTTCATGGCCTTTCTGGGACTGGCATCGACGGTACTGCTGTGACCGACAAGGCGGCCCTTCGGCGCATGGCGCTGACGGCGCGCGGGCAGGGGGGGGGCGATCAGGCCGCGCTGGACCACCACCTGATCGCGGCCCTTGCGCCCCATGCCAGCGCCGTTCTGGCCGGATACTGGCCCATGCGGGACGAGGCCGACCCCCGCGCAGCCATGGCCACCCATGCAGGTCCCCTGTGCCTGCCCGTGGTCACCGGCCCCGCCCGCCCGCTGGTCTTTCGCCACTGGCAGGGACAGCCGCTGCAGCCCGGCGCCTTCGGCACGTCCCATCCCGGAGAGGACGCGCCCCAGCTGACCCCGCAGGTGCTGATCGTGCCGCTGGCGGGCTTTGACCGTCGGGGCAACCGCATCGGCTATGGCGGCGGCTTCTATGACCGCACGCTGCAGGTTCTGCGCGAATCGGGCCCGGTCACGGCCATCGGGCTGGCCTTTGCCTGCCAGGAATTGCCCGAGATTCCGGCCGAAGATTTCGACCAGCCGTTAGATCTGATCGTCACCGACCGTGACATCCTGACCCCGGCGCGCTGAAATCCGCGCCTTGTGGCTTTGGTGCATCGCTTGTTGGCAAGCGGGGGATGACTGGCGCGAAAGCCTGTGGATATCCTTGGGATGGTTTCCATCAATCTATTGGCAGAAAAAGATATTAACCCAATTCATCCAAGGTGGACCCGAAAATTCGGCGCGTCCTGTGCACGAATCCAGTGGGTCCATGCGCGGCAGCGCTGTCAATGGGCAAACCCATGGTTTTGCAGAAATAAATCCGTTGAACAGTCGGTCGTGCGACGGCACCCTGTCGCAAATTGCCGCAGCGGCACAGGTTGCGCGCGTCACGGGTCATGCCGGATGCGCGCATCCCAAGGGCAGCGGACGACCGGTATGCAGGATGGTCGGGCCATCCTGCGGATGCCCCATGGGCTGACGGCCCGTCACGCGTCGCGCGGCCTCAAGGCAGGCTAGTACAGGACGCGCTGACATGCAGATCGAACGTCGTTTCTCTTTCCTGGATGCCGGGGCATATGGCGAGATCGCCTTTGTCACGCGCCTGATCGCGCAGGGCCCCGAGCCCGAGGATGGCGAGGGCCATCCGGTCATCGTCCCCGCCCATTTCAGCCAGGTCGCAGCCGAGGTCCTGGCGCGGTCCTTCTGCCACGCCGGGGGCGTCCCCGCCATCCTGAAGCCCGTGCCCGAAGATGGCGTTCCCGAATTCCTGTGGCGGCACGAGGCCGACCTGTCGGCGCTGCAGGACCTGCCCGCCGATCAGCGTTTCGGACTCGAAACCGACGCACGCCAGGTTTTCGACCGCATGGCGGGGGCATGGACCTATTGGGGCTGGAAGGGCGGCTATTTTGACGGCGACGCGGATGCCCGCGCCTATCTGGACGAGATGCGCGCCATGCTGGCCCGCCAGATGGCGTCGCCGTCGCCCGAACAATGGCAGGGGACCGGCCTGCACTGGGCCTATGGCATCGCCACGGCCGAACCGGGCTTTCGCGTCGATCCCGCGACCGGCCGGGCGGCGCGCGCCGACGCGTCACATCCCCGCCCCCACGGCCACTTCATCCAGTCCATCGGCGACGGCCTGCCCGAAGAGTGCGCCCTGGACCTGTGGCAGCGCGAGGCGCGGCTGATCCGGCAGGCCAAGGGCAGCGGCACGAATGTCAGCGACCTGCAGGCCGCCGACGAAACCCCGTCGCAGGGTGGGATGATGGATGCCCTGCGCCTGGGCGACCGCGTGGCGGGCGCGGTGCGCCCCCATGGCCAGAACCGCCGCAGCACCCGCATCGCCATCTGCGACATCGACCACCCCGAGGTCGAGGATTTCATCGACTGGAAGCTGGAGGAGGAGCACAAGCTCTCCAGCCTGATCGCGGGCGCCCATCTGCATCAGCAGCATCTGAACGCGATCTTTGCCGCCGTGGCGCAGGGCGGCAGCGACCCCGCCCCGAACGCCACGCTGGCGCAGGCCATCCGCGACGCGCGGCGCGCCATGATCCCCGAAAGCTTCCTGCACCGGGTCCTGCATTATGCGCAGCAGGGGTTCACCAGCATCCGGTTCCCCAGCTTTGACACCGATTGGGACGGGGCAGGCTATGCCAGCGTTTCGGGCCAGAACGGCGACACGGCTTTGCGCATCAGCGACGCGTTTCTGCAGGCGGTGCGCGATAATCGGCCATGGGCCCTGTTGCGCCGCAGCGATGGCGGCGTCGACCGCTGCATCCCGGCCCGCGCCCTGTGGGACCGCATCGGCCACGCCGCCTGGGCCAGCGCCGAGCCTTCGGTTCAGTTCGACGATACGATCAACGCCTGGCACACCTGCCCGCGCGACGGCAGGGTCCGGGGAAGCAGCACCGATGGCGCGTTCCTGTTCCTGGACGACACGGCCTGCAGCATCGCGGTGCTGAACCTGCCGGCCTTTCTGCGCGACGGGGCCTTCGATGGCGAGGGTTTCGCCCATGCGGTGGACCTTTGGACCCTCACCGCTGACATCACGGTCGCGATGGCGCAGTTCCCCACAGCCGGCATCGCGCAGCGCAGCGTTGATTTCCGTCCGCTGGGGCTGGGATATGCTGGGCTTGGCGGGCTGCTGATGCGGATGGGGATGGGATATGACAGCGACGCGGGCCGTGCGATGGGCGCGGCGATCACCGCGCTGCTGACCGGCACCGCCTATGCGTTCAGCGCCCAGATGGCAACGCAGCTTGGCGCTTTTGCGGGCCATGCCCGGAACAGCGACGCCATGCTGCGCGTGATCGCCAACCACCATGCGGCGGCGCATGATGGCGGCGGTCACGACGGGTTGAACGTCGCGCCCGTGGCGCTGGACGGCGATGCCTGTCCCGATCCGTCGCTGGTCGCTCTGGCCCGCGATGCCTGGGACAGGGCGCTGAGCGTGGGCCGCACCCACGGCTTCCGCAACGCCCAGGCCAGCCTGATCGCCCGCGCGGGGCAGATCGGGCTGATCCTGGATTGCGACACGCAGGGCCTCGACCCCGATCACGCCCAGGTCCGGTTCGCGGCGCTTGGGGGGCAGGGGGAAGGCAAGGTGCTGAACCCGGCGATCCTGCAGGGGCTGGCGGCCCTGGGCTATGATGACGACCAGATCGCTGATATCGCGGCCCATGCGGTGGGCCACGGCACTCTGATCGGCAGCCCCGCCATCGACCATGACGCATTGGCCGCCAAGGGCTTTGGCCCGCAGCAGCTGGACCGGGTCGAGGCCGCGCTGCAGGGCGCCTTCGACATCCGCTTCGTCTTCAACCAATGGACCCTGGGGCGCGATTTCTGCCGGGTGACGCTTGGCATCGCCGATGGCCTTCTGGCCGATCCGGGCTTTGACATGCTGGCGCATCTGGGCTTTTCGCAGGCGCAGATCGATGCGGCGAACGACCATGTCTGCGGCGCCATGAAAATCGAAGGCGCCCCGCATCTGCGCGCAGAGGATCTGGCTGTCTTCGACTGCGCCAGCCCCGGTGGGACGCGCCAGCTGTCGGTGGACGCCCATATCCGCATGATGGCGGCCGTGCAGGGCTTCGTTTCGGGCGGCATCGCACGGACCATCGATCTGCCGAACGCGGCGACCATCGCCGACACGCTGGCCCTGCATGACCTGGCATGGTCGCAGGGCCTGAAGGGCAGCGCGATCCACCGTGACGGTTCGCGCCTGTCCCAGCCCGTCATCCGGTCCCTGATCGGCGAGGAGGAGGACGCGCAGGCCATCATCGCGGCCCCGCCCCGCCAGCGCGCCGGCATCATGGCCGAAAAGATCGTCGAGCGGATCATCGTGCGGGAAATCCGCTCTCAGCGCGAAAAGCTGCCGCTGCGGCGCAAGGGCTATACCCAGAAGGCCAGTGTCGGCGGGCACAAGGTCTATCTGCGCACCGGCGAATATGACGACGGCAACCTGGGCGAGATCTTCATCGACATGCACAAGGAGGGCGCGGGCTTTCGCGCCATGATGAACAATTTCGCCATCGCGGTGTCGGTGGGCCTGCAATACGGCGTGCCCTTGGAAGAATTCGTCGACGCCTTCACCTTCACCCGGTTCGAACCGGCAGGCACAGTGCAGGGCAATGACAGCATCAAGAACGCGACCTCGATCCTGGATTACGTCTTTCGCGAACTGGCGGTCAGCTATCTGGACCGGACCGACTTGGCGCATGTGAAACCCACAGGCGCCAGCTTTGACGACTTGGGCGAGGGCGAACGCGAGGGCGAGGCGCCGCGGGCCGATCCGACGCTGCAGCCGCTGACCATGCTGCGGCAGGTCAGCAGCGCGGGCTATCTGCGCAAGCGCCTGCCGCAGGAACTGATGGTCCTGCAGGGTGGGGCGGGGCGGTCGCAGGGCCAGACCGCGCTGCGCGTCGATGCAGAGCCTTGCGCCGCCTGCGGCGAGGGCGTAGTTCAGCGCGACGGCGCATTCTGCCGGTGCAGCTGCTGCGGCTCGTCGGGCGGCAGCGCCTGACGACCAGCGGATGCCGGCGGCGGATCGTCTTTTGGCTGCAACAGCTTGGCCCGCCGCCGGGTCTATCCGGAAGGATCGCTTGACGCGGGCGCAGCCGTCGTACTTCACTGCGGCTTCATGGTCGGTCCCGGGGGCCCGGCACAATGACATGGGGCGCTTTGCGCCGAGGGGTTTGTGATGGTAAAGATTACACCGGTTCTGATGGCTGGGGGTTCTGGGACGCGGCTCTGGCCTGTGTCGCGCAAGAGCTTTCCAAAACAGTTTGCCCAGCTGATCGGGGACGAAACCCTGTTCCAAGCCAGCGCGCGGCGCCTGTCGGGGCCGGATTTCAACGATCCGGTGGTGATGACCAACAGTGATTTCCGCTTCATCGTGGCCGAGCAGTTGGAACAGGCGGGCATCAATCCCGGCCAGATCATGATCGAACCCGTGGGTCGCAACACCGCCCCCGCCATTCTGGCCGCTGCGACGATGATCGCGGCCAAGGATCCGGACGGGCTGGTGCTGGTCGCGCCCTCGGATCATGTCATTCCGAATGTCGATGCCTTTCTGGAGGCGGTGCGCCAAGGCGCGACGGCGGCGCAGCAGGGGCGCATCGTCACCTTCGGCATCACCCCCGACCGCGCTGAGACGGGCTATGGCTATCTGGAGCTGGCCTCGACCGGCTCGGGGCCGCAGCCCTTGGCGCGCTTTGTGGAAAAGCCCGATGCCGAACGCGCTGCGCAGATGGTATCCGAAGGGAATTACCTGTGGAACGCGGGCATCTTCCTGTTCAGCGCCCGCGCCATGATCCAGGCCTTTCGCGACCATGCCCCCGATTACCTGGACCCCGTTCAGGCGGCGCTGGACGACGCGCATATGGACCTGGGCTTTCTGCGGCTGGCCAAGGCCCCCTGGCAGGGGCTGCGTGACGAATCCATCGATTATGCGGTGATGGAAAAGGCCGATAACCTGACCGTGGTGCGTTTTTCGGAACGCTGGTCGGATCTTGGGGGCTGGGATGCCGTCTGGCGCGAGGCATTGGGCCGCGCACCTTCGGATGACGGCGTGGTCACCGACGGGCATTCGACGGCGATCGATTGCCGCGACGTGCTGCTGCGGTCCGACAGCGACGACCTCGAGGTTGTGGGCATCGGCTTGTCGGACGTGATGGTTGTGGCGACATCGGATGCGGTTCTGGTGGCCGACAGGTCGCGCGCCCAGGACGTGCGACAGGCCGTCGTCGCGCTGAAGAAGAAAAGCGCCAAGCAGGCCGAGGCCTTCCCACGCGATCACCGCCCCTGGGGCTGGTTCGAGACGCTGGCCTTGGCCGATCGTTTCCAGGTCAAGCGCATCGTGGTGAAACCCGGCGCGGCGCTGTCGCTGCAAAGCCATGTCCACCGGTCCGAACATTGGATCGTCGTGTCCGGAACGGCCCGGGTCACGGTGGATGACAGCGTGACGCTGGTGACCGAAAACCAGTCGATCTATGTGCCCCTGGGCGCCGTCCACCGGATGGAGAACCCCGGCAAGGTGCCGATGGTCCTGATCGAGGTCCAGACCGGCAGCTATCTGGGCGAGGACGACATCATCCGATACGAGGACGTCTATTCCCGCAGCAGCGCCGACTGAGGCGGCAGGCCCCGCCGCATGGGCGGGGCCGTCTTGTCACATCGCGTCACGCACCTGGTCGATGGCGCTGGCAACGCCTGCACGGGGAACGCCGCGCAGCATCTGCTGGCCGATGATGAAGGTCGGGGTGCCCTGGATGGCCATCGTCTCGCCCAGTTCGCGGTTCTTGACCAGCACCTGCGTCACCTCATCCGAGGTCATCTGCGCGATGACCTTGTCGGCATCCAAGTCGATCTGGTCTGCCAGCTTGCGCAGGGCGTCTTCATTGGCGGGACTGCGCAGGGTGATCAGCGCGTCATGGGCGGCTTTGTAGGCCTCGTCGCCGGCGATCTGCTTGACGGCAATGGCAAAGCGGCTGGAAGCCTCGCTATCTTGGCCAAGGATCGGAAATTCCTTGATGATCAGGCGGATATTACCATCATCCTCGACGGCATCGACCACTTCCTGATTGTATTGGCGGCAGACGCCGCAGCGGTAATCCATGAATTCGACCATGGTCAGGTCACCATCGGGATTGCCGCCGACCCAGCTGTGTCCATCATCAAAGATCGCGTCGTGGTTTTCGGCCACCAGATTGACGTCATCCTTGGCGGCCTGTTCGGCCTGGCGGCTTTCCAGCTCGTTGATCGATTCGATCAGCACCTGCGGATTGGCCATCAGGTATTCGCGGACCGCGGCCCCGAATTCGGTCTTTTCGTCATCGGTCATCGCGCCGATGTCGAAGGCCATGGCAGGGGCGGTCAGGACAGGTGTCGCGCCAAGCAGCAGCGCGGCGATCAGGCGTTTCATGATGGGAACCCTTCGGAGTGTCTTTGCACCAGCTTGGACCGGGGGGGCTGGGATGGCAAGAATGCCGGGGAACAAGGCTGCGTGACGGGCGGGCATTGCGCAAAAGGCTGGATGGTCCGGCCCGCGCGCGTTATCACCGGCCCGCAGGACAGGACATGAGGGCAACGCCATGCGACATTCCACCCGCGGTCAGGTTGACCCCTTCATCGTCATGGACGTGATGGAGGC
Source organism: Paracoccus sediminilitoris (assembly GCF_003259195.1). Classification (GTDB taxonomy): domain Bacteria; phylum Pseudomonadota; class Alphaproteobacteria; order Rhodobacterales; family Rhodobacteraceae; genus Paracoccus; species Paracoccus sediminilitoris. The sequence goes on along the minus strand of NZ_QJPK01000001.1, from coordinate 173,908 downwards.
CGCCCAGAAAGCCGAGGCCGCCGGTCGTCACATCATCCACATGGAGGTCGGCCAGCCCGGCACGCCCGCCCCCCATGGCGCCCGGCAGGCATTGGCCGGGGCGCTGGACCAGCCGCTTGGCTATACCTCGGCGCTTGGGCTTCCGGCGCTGCGGCAGGGGATCGCGGATATTTATCGGCGCTGGTACGGGGTCGATCTGGACCCGACGCGGGTTGTCGTCACATCGGGCAGCAGCGGGGCCTTCCTGCTGGCCTTTTCGGCGCTGTTCGATGCGGGCGACAAGGTCGCGATGGGGGTTCCCGGCTATCCCAGTTATCGCCAGATCCTGAAGGCAATGTCGCTGGAACCCGTGGGCATCCAGACCCGGCCGCAGGATCGTTATCAACCTCGCCCGACCGACATTCCCGACGGCGTGCAGGGGCTGATCCTGGCATCGCCGGGCAATCCGTCGGGGACGGTGCTGAACGCGCCGGAACTGCGCGCCCTGACCGATGCGGCGCAGGCGAATGGCGTGGCCGTCATCTCGGACGAGATCTATCACGGGCTATCCTATGGCGACCGCTGCCATTCCGCGCTTGAGGTCACGGATGAGGTTTTCGTCGTAAACTCCTTCAGCAAATACTTTTCCATGACCGGATGGCGCATCGGCTGGATGGTGGTGCCGCCAAGCCATGTCCGCACGGTGGAACGCCTGGCGCAGAACATGTTCATCTGCCCGCCCCATGCCAGCCAGATCGCGGCCCTTGCCGCCTTGGACTGCACCGATGAGGCCGAGTCGAACCTGGCCGTCTATGCCGAAAACCGCCGCCTGATGCTGCAGGAACTGCCCAAGGCGGGCTTCGACCGCATCGCCCCGCCCGAGGGCGCCTTCTATGTCTATGCCGACGTGTCGCACCTGACCGACGATTCCGTGGCCCTGGCGGCCGAGATCCTGGAACATGCGGGCGTCGCCGTCACGCCGGGGCTGGATTTCGACCCCGTGCGGGGCGCGCAGACGCTGCGCTTTTCCTATGCCCGCGCAACGGCGGACATCGCCGAGGGCCTGCGCCGCCTGACCGGATACATGGCGACCCGATGATCCGCAAAGCCGCCCTTCCGGTCCTTGCCCTGCTGCTGCCGTTCATGGCGCAGGCGCAGGGGCCGGCGCGCATCGACGTGGGGGCGTCTTCGGTCACGTGGCAGGACGTGGGGTGGTGGCAGGCGGTCTTCGGGCCGCGCGCGATGGACCTGTCGCTGGCGCTGGACCAGGCCGTGCCCTATCGCGTCTTTCTGGTCGGCGACCCCGCCCGTCTGGTGATCGACCTCAAGGGCGCCAACCTGACCGCACAGGACCTGCCACAGATCTTCGGGCGCGACCTGCTGCACGCAGTGCGCAGCGGCAGTTTCAAGCGCGGCTGGTCGCGCATCGTGATGGAACTGCCGGGGCCCTATCGCGTGGCCAGCGCCGGGATGGACACGCGCGGGGCACAGGCGCGGCTGAACGTCGCACTGTGGCCCGTCGCGCCCGATCAGTTCACGCCGCGCCCCTCGGCGGCGGCGGCGCTGCGAAATCTGCCCGACCCGGCGGTGCTGTCCGACACGCCCATCCGGGGCGAGGGGCTGGTCGTCACGCTGGACCCCGGCCATGGCGGCTTTGACCCTGGCGCGCAGTCCGACGACATCACCGAGGCCGAACTGGTGCTGACCTTCGCGCTGGAACTGCGCGAGGCGATGCAGGCCAAGGGCATCACCGTCAACATGACGCGCGACAAGGATGATTTCGTGGCCCTGGAGCAGCGGATGACATCGGCCCGTGCGGCCGGATCGCATCTGCTGATTTCGCTTCATGCCGACGCGCTGCCCAAGGGGCAGGCCGCCGGCGCCACCGTCTATGTCTGGAGCAATTCGGCCGATGACCGCGCCGCCCGCCAGCTGGCCGCGCGCCACGAACGCAAGGACCTGTTGCTGGGCATGGACCTGACGGGCCAAGACGACGCGCTGGCCCATGCGCTGATGGATTTCGCCCGCACCGACACCCAGCCCCGGTCCGAGGCCTATGCCCGCCAGCTGACATCGCGCATGGCGCTGAAGGGGATCGGGCTGCATGCGCGGCCCGTGCAGGGGGCCGCGTTTTCGGTGCTGAAATCGCCCGATATCACCTCGGTCCTGCTGGAATTGGGCTTCATCACGGATGGTTACGACCGCGCCAAGATGTCGGACCCGATGTGGCGTGGCCGGATGGTGCAGGCCGTGACCGAAGCCACGATTGGCTGGTGGAAGGACGAGGCCGCACGGGGCGACCTGCTGCGCCGGTGATCGCGCCAGTGTTGCTTTGACCCGAAGGGGTGGGACGGCTATAGACTGACCCTGGGATTTCCAAAAGGCGACATCACGTGCTGCGAGCCATACTTTCATTCATCGGAGCGATCTTTTCCTGGTTCGTGACCGCCAGCTTCTTCATCGCCCTGACCCTGGGCGGGATCTTCTGGGTCTATTCCCGTGATCTGCCCAGCCACGAGACGCTGGCCCAGTATTCGCCCAAGACCATCAGCCGCATCTATTCCGCCGAAGGCCAACTGATCGACGAATTTGCCGATGAGCGTCGCATCTTCGTGCCCATCGACGAGATCCCCGACCTGGTCAAGCAGGCCTTCGTCAGCGCCGAGGACAAGAATTTCTATTCCCACCCGGGCTATGACCTGCGTGGTATCTTGGGGGCTGCCTATCAGGCGGCGGCCAGCGGCGGGTCGCAGGTGCGCGGCGCGTCCACCATCACCCAGCAGGTGATGAAGAACTTCCTGCTGTCCAGCGACCGCAGCGTGGAACGCAAGGTCAAGGAACTGATCCTGGCATCGCGGCTGGAACAGACGCTGTCCAAGGACCAGATCCTGGAACTGTACCTGAACGAGATCTTCCTGGGCCAGAACAGCTTTGGCGTCGCCGCCGCCGCACAGACCTATTTCAACAAGTCGCTGACCGAACTGGCCCCGCACGAGGCCGCGATGCTGGCGTCCATGCCGCAGGCGCCGGGTCGCTATCACCCCGTGCGCGCCAAGGAGCGTGTCACCGAACGCCGCAACTATGTCCTGCGCGAGATGTGGCAGAACGGCTATATCGACGAGGCCACCTATGAGGCCGAGGCCAAGCTGCCGCTGCGTTCGGTCCAGAACGGCGACTTCAAGTCCTTCCAGAACCAGCTGCCCGACCGCGACTATTTCACCGACGAGATCCGCCGCCAGCTGAGCCGCGAATTCGGCCAGGAGGAATTCTTCGGCGGCGGCATGACCATTCGTGCCACCGTCGATCCCGACCTGCAGACCGAGGCCGAAACCGCCCTTCAGGACGCGCTGGAGCAATACGACCGTGGCCTCGGCATCTGGCGCGGCACCGGCGAAGTGCTGCCCCCCGAGGCGCTGACCGATCAGGTCGCATGGCGCGGTGCGCTGTGGGACCTGCGCCTGCCGCGTGACATTCCCGGCTGGCGACCCGCCGTCGTGCTGGAAATGGGCGCCAGCGACGCCCGCATCGGCATCGAGGGCATCGAGGAGGATGCCGACGGCCACTGGATCACCGCCGCCGACGTCCAATGGGCCCGCAAGCGCAATTCCGATGGCAGCCTTGGCCCCCGCGCACAGGTCGCCGACGACCTGTTGGACGTGGGCGATGTGGTGCTGGTGCGCACCATGACCAATGACGGTGACGGCAGCTTTATCCGCTGGACGCTGCGGCAGGTGCCGCAGGTGCAGGGCGGCTTCATGGCCATGGACGTGAACACCGGGCGCGTGCTGGCGATGCAGGGCGGGTTTTCGTATCAAAGTTCGGTCTTCAACCGGGCCACGCAGGCGCAGCGCCAGCCGGGATCGTCCTTCAAGCCCTTCGTCTATGCCGCAGCATTGGACAACAATTATACCCCCGCAACCATCGTGGTCGATGAACCGATCCGCGTGAACACGCCCCAAGGCCTGTGGGAACCCAAGAACAGCTCGGGGCAGCATTACGGGCCTACGCCACTGCGCACCGGCATCGAACAATCCCGCAACCTGATGACCATCCGCATCGCCGACGATATCGGCATGGACCAGGTCGCCCGCTATGCCGAGGATTTCGGCGTCTATGACAAGCTGTCGCCTTTCCTGGCCAACGCGCTTGGGGCGCAGGAAACGACGCTGTTCAAGATGGTCGCCGCCTATGCCATGTTCGCCAATGGCGGCGAACGGGTCGAACCCACACTGGTCGACCGCGTGCAGGACCGTCGCGGGCGCACCGTCTATCGCCACGACCAGCGGGTCTGCGAAACCTGCGGCATGCAGCCCTTGCCCGTGGGGCAGGGGCCGGTCATCGACAGCAACCGCGAACGGGTCATGGACGCCGTGACCGCCTATCAGCTGACCTCGATGATGGAGGGGGTGGTCAAGCGCGGTTCGGGCAAGGGCGTGGACCTGCCCGTGCCGATCGCGGGCAAGACCGGCACCACGAACGACGCCAAGGATGTCTGGTTCATCGGCTATTCCAGCAACATCGTCGCTGGCTGCTATATCGGTTTCGACCAGCCGCGCAGCCTTGGCGACCGCGCTTATGGCGGCACCCTTTGCGTGCCGGTCTTCAACGCCTTCATGCGCGATGCGGTGGCGAAATTCGGCGGCACCGAGTTCAAGGTCCCGCCGGGCGGCTATTGGGTCAAGATCGACCGCGTGACCGGTCAGCGTCTGGCCGATGATGCCAGCGGGCCGAACGTCATCTCGGAATATTTCCGCGACGGAACGGACCCGGACTGGATGACGCCCTATGTCGTGTCGGGCTTTGGCGAAAACAACGTGATCCTGCCGTGGGAAGCTGGCGCTTCGGCCGCGACATCGATCACCACGTCGACCGGCAAGACGCGCGTCATCCCCAAGCAGGCCGATTTCGGATCCATGTCCTCGGGCGGTCTTTACTGATCGCGGCGGCGGGTGGTCTTGCCGAAGCCGGCCCGCCGCGTTATCACCCCGGACCTGACGCCAGACCGAAGGGAGCCCGCAGATGCGCGCCGAAACGCAGTCCACAATCGAGGCCATCCGTCGTTCGCTGACCCTGCTGGGACAGCGCCTTGACTGGCAGACCGCGCCCCATCGCCTGGAAGAGATGAACGCCATGATCGAGGATGGCGATCTGTGGTCGGACCCCGCCCGCGCGCAGAAGCTGATGCGCGACCGCCAGTCGCTGTCGGATGCCATCGACACCTATCGCCGGATCGAGGGCGATCTGGCTGCCAATGCCGAGATGGTCGAACTGGCCGAGGCCGAGGGCGACGCGGATCTGGTCGCGGAATCCGAGGCGAACCTGAAGGCGCTGGCCACGATGGCCGCGCAGAAGGAACTGGAAGCCCTGCTGAACGGCGAGGCCGACGCGAACGACACCTTCCTTGAAGTCAACGCGGGCGCGGGCGGCACCGAAAGCTGCGACTGGGCGTCCATGCTGGCCCGGATGTATGTGCGCTGGGCCGAGAAGAAGGGCTATGAGGTCGAATTGCTGTCCGAAACCTCGGGCGACGAGGCGGGTATCCGCAGCGCGGCCTACAAGATCACCGGTCACAATGCCTATGGCTGGCTGAAATCGGAATCGGGCGTGCACCGCCTGGTCCGCATCAGCCCCTATGACAGCGCCGCGCGCCGCCACACCAGCTTCAGCAGCGTCTGGGTCTATCCCGTGGTGGACGACAATATCGAGATCGACATCCCCGACCGCGACATCCGCATCGACACCTATCGGTCGTCAGGCGCGGGCGGTCAGCACGTCAACACCACCGACTCCGCCGTGCGGATCACGCACCTTCCCACAAATATCGTGGTGACCAGTTCGGAAAAGTCCCAGCACCAGAACCGCGCCAACGCCATGGCGGCTTTGAAGGCGCGCCTGTACCAGATGGAGCTGGACAAGCGGAACGCCGAGATCAACGCCCAGCACGCTGCCAAGGGCGATGCGGGCTGGGGCAACCAGATCCGTTCCTATGTCCTGCACCCCTATCAGATGGTCAAGGATCTGCGCACCGGAGAGGAGACCAGCGATACCCAAGGTACGCTGGACGGGGATCTGGACCGCTTCATGGCGGCGACGCTGGCCCTCGACGTGGCCGGCAAAAGCCGGGCCGAGGCGCAGGGCGACGATTGAGACAGGCGGGCACCCTTTCGGGTGCCCTTTTCATTTCGGGGTATGGGCATGATCCACAAGCGGCAACTGGGGCAGGGCGGCCCGATGGTGGGCGCGGTCGCGCTGGGCACGATGAACTTTCTGGGCACCTATGGCGCGGCCGATCCCGGTGCCAGCCTGCGCTGCATGGCCGAATGCGTCGAGATGGGGATCGATCACATCGACACCTCGGATGTCTATGGCGCGGGCGGGGCCGAGGAATTGCTGGCCGGTTTTCTGAAAAACCATGGTGACCGCGTCACCTTAGCGACCAAAGGCGGGATCACCCGTCAGCCCGACCATCCTTTCGACAACAGCGACGCCTATCTGACCCGTGCCCTGGAAGCGTCGCTGAAACGGTTGGGGGTCGAACGGGTCGATCTGTACTATCTGCACCGCCGCCAGGCCGACCACCCCATCGAAGAGACCATGCAGACTCTGCTGCGCCTGCGCGATCAGGGCAAGATCGGGGCGATCGGCCTCTCGGAAATTGCGCCCGCGACGCTGGAACGCGCTGCTGCGGTGGGGCCTGTCGCGGCGGTCCAGTCGGAATATTCGCTGTGGACGCGCCAGCCCGAGCTGGGCCTGACCCAGGCATGCGCACGGCACGGGGCCGCGATGGTGGCCTTTTCCCCCGTCGGCCGCGGCGTCTTCGCCGACACGCCCCCCAAACCGACAACTTTTGCGCCGGGCGATCTGCGCGCCACCATGCCGCGGTTCCAGCCCGACAACTGGGCGCGGAACCTACCGCGCCTGCAGGCCTTCGGCGACTTGGCCCGCGACATGGGCCATAGCCCCGCCAGCCTGGCCATCGCCTGGGTGCTGTCGCGCGCGCCTCATGTCATCGCCCTGCCGGGGTCGCGCGACATCGCCCATTGGCGGCAACTGGCGCAGGGGGCGGACCTGTCGCTGGACGCCAAACAGCTGGCCCGGATCGAGGCCGTGCTGCCGGCCGGTTGGGCGCATGGTGCGCGCTATGGCGGTGCCATGGCCATCGGTCCCGAAAGCTATTGCTGAGGAGAGGGTCACCCCATGGAAGACAAGCGGATCAATCTGGCCCTGCAGGGCGGGGGTGCGCATGGGGCCTTTACCTGGGGCGTGTTGGACCGGCTGCTGGATGAACCGTGGTTGCAGATTGCGGCGGTCAGCGGGGCCTCGGCGGGGGCGCTGAACGGGGCGGCGCTGAAGGCGGGGCTGGCGGCACATTCCGGTCGCGCGGGCCGCGAGGCCGCCCGCCGCAATCTGGACGCGCTCTGGTCCGAGGTCGGCACCATGAGCGACAACCGCGTCATCCGCTGGATGCAATCGCTGATGCCCATGCCGCGCGGGATGCAGCGCTGGACGCAGATGGTCTCGCCCGCCGCCTGGCTGGACAACCTGACGCGGATCTTCAGCCCTTATGATTACGGGCCGTTCTATACCAACCCCTTGGGCAAGCTGCTGCGCGGGCTGCCCTATCCCGACTTCGCCCGCGACGGCGGCCCGGTGCTGTTCGTGGCGGCGACCAATGTCCGCACGGGGCGGGTCCGGGTCTTTACCGGCAGCCACGCGACGCCCGACGCGGTGATGGCATCGGCCTGCCTGCCGACGCTGTTCCAGGCGGTCGAACTGACCGATCCCCTGACCGGCCTGACCGAGGCCTATTGGGATGGTGGCTATTCGGCGAACCCGGCGCTGTTCCCGCTTTACGGCGCCCGCTTCCCGCGCGACGTGATGATCGTGGCACTGAACCCGCTGATGCGCGACGTCCTGCCCCGCACCCCGGTCGAGATCGCCGACCGCGTGAACGAGATCAGCTTCAATTCGTCCCTGATGGGTCAGCTGCGGGCGGTGAATTTCGTCAAGCGGCTGTTCGAACAGGGTCGCGTCGATGATGCGAACCTGAAGAACGTGCTGGTCCACCTGATCGACGATGACGCGCTGATGACCGACCTGACGGCCCGGACCAAGCTGATGCCCGGACCGGGGATGCTGGCATCGATGAAATCGGCGGGACAGGTGGCGGCGGACCGGTTCCTGACCGACCACGCCGACAAGCTGAACGTGGCCGACAGCTTCGACCTGTCGCAGTTCTTCCCGCCGACCCCCTTCGATTAGGCCATGGCCCGCGCGATGGCCGCGGCCAAACGCGCATTGTTCAGCACCAGTTCGATATTCGAGGCCAGCGAGCGACCTTCGGTCAGTTCGAAGATGCGCTGCAACAGGAAGGGCGTGACCTGCTTGGCGGCGATCTTCTGATCCTCGGCCTCGGCCAGGGCCTGTTCGATCACCGGCAAGATGACGTCGCGGGTGATCTCGTGTTCGGCGGGGATCGGGTTCGCGACCAGCTGTCCGCCCGTCACGCCAAGACGCGCCCGCATGGCGGCGGCGGCGGCGATGTTTTCGGGGCTGTCCATGCGCAGCGGCGCCTTGATCCCCGAGGCGCGCGACCAGAAGGCCGGCAATTCGTCCTGGCCATAGGCGATGACCGGGACGCCAAGCGTTTCCAGCACCTCCCAGGTCTTGGGCAGGTCCAGGATGGCCTTGGCACCGGCGGCCACCACCGTCACTGCCGTGCGGCCCAGTTCCTGCAGGTCGGCGGAAATGTCGAAGCTGGTTTCCGCGCCGCGATGCACGCCGCCGATCCCGCCGGTTGCAAAGACCTTGATGCCCGCCAGTTCGGCGCAGATCATCGTGGCGGCCACCGTCGTGGCGCCCGTGCGGCCATTGGCCAGACAGACGGCCAGATCGGCCCGGCTGAGCTTCATCGCCTGATCCGATGGCGTCTGCGCCAGCGCGGTCAGTGCCTCGGTGGTCAGGCCGATATGGATCTGGCCGCCCATGACCGCGATGGTGGCGGGCACAGCGCCGTTCTGGCGGATGGTGTCCTCGACCTTCTGAGCCATTTCCAGGTTCTGTGGCCAGGGCATCCCATGGGTGATGATGGTCGATTCCAGCGCGACGACGGGGCGTCCGGCTTTCAGCGCCTCGGCCACTTCGGGGGCGAAGGTCATGGGGGCATCGGTCATATGGGTCACGGAACGTCCTTTCCAGAGACATGGGCCGCGGCGGCCTCGACCGCCTGGCGCAGCGCCGCATCACGCGGCTGGTTCTTCAATTCGGCGGCCAGATGGGCGGCTAGGAAACAATCGCCCGCGCCGGTGACGCGGGCCACGGTGACGCGGGGCGGGGTGACGACCAGCGTGGGGCCGTTCGCCATGGCATCGGCCGCGCTGTGGGGTCCGTCGGTGACCAGCACGCGGGCGGCGCCGCGCGCCACCACGGCCTCGGCCGCGGTGGCGGCATCCGGGCAGGCGCGCCCGGCCAGGATCTCGGCCTCCAGCCTGTTCAGATAGAAACAGCCCCGGCGGGCGGCGATCAGGGGTTCCAGCCGTTCTGCCTTGCCGGGGCTGGCGGGCACGACGCGCAGATCGGCCCCGGCCAGCCGCCGGTCGCGCGACATGGTGGCCAGCAGATCCTCAGTCAGGTTGCCGTCCAGCACCACCGGGCCGGTCCAGTCGGCCAGCGCACCCGACAGCGGCCCAAGGATGGTGTCGCCCGCGGCCTCCAGGCTATGGGCATCGGCGATGGCGGCGATCAGCCCCTCGCTGTCCTCGATGCCCATATAGCAGTCGGTCGGCAGGCCGCTGTCGCGCGTCAGCCAGTCGGTGCGCACGCCAAGGCGGCCGGCCTGCGCGGTCAGGGCCTCGCCCTCGGGGTCGCGGCCGACGGCGGACAGGACGGCGGGCGTCAGCCCCCACCGCGCCAGTGCCACGGCCACGTTCAGCGCGACGCCGCCGGGGATGTGGCGGATGCGGCCCGGCACGTCGGCGCCTTGGGCCATGCGGCGCGGCGCGCGTCCGATCACGTCCCACAGCATCGCGCCTATGCACAGGATGTCAGGGTGCTTGTCGGTCATCGTCATCCCTCAGCTCGGTTTCCAGGAACCGTTCGAAATCGTCCAGGTCGATCGGGTCGAACTGCCCGAAGCCCTGCATCCAGACCGAGGCGCTGCGCATCCCGTCGGGGTCCAGCTTGCACCATGTGATCCTGCCGCGCCGCTCTTGCCGGATCAGACCGGCGGCTGCAAGCACCGCCAGGTGTTTCGAGATCGAGGCGAGACTGGTGTCGAAGGGCGCGGCCACGTCGCTGACCGCCATGTCATCCTCCAGCAGCATCGACAGGACCCGCCTGCGGGTCGGGTCGGCAAGGGCCGCAAAGATCAGGTCCAGCCTGTCGGGGGGTGGGATCGGGGTCATCGAGATGCCTGTCGGTCTGTCGCCAAGGGGGCAGGGGGCCGCCCGCGGGGGCTGACGCTCAACCGGGCGGTTGAATAATGTCTGCGCGCGGGGGGGATTGCAACCCTTGGAGCTGAATTGTGAGAATTGCAAAGTGAAGCATTTTCAATGGCTTGCCGTTGAGAAACGTGCGCTTGACTTGGGCGGGTCTTGCCCCTAGACAGCCCCCAACGAACACGAGGGCGTGAAAGATGGCCAGCGGGTCCCAAGGCGACAAGGACAGGGCGGCGGATGCCGAACGTCTGGCCGCCCTGGAAGCCAAGCTGGCCGCCAAGGCGCCCAAGCCGTCGGGTGCCAACCCGATGGGAAAATACGAACAGGCCAATCTGGCCTGGCGCATGGTGATCGAATTCGTGACCGGCTTGGGGCTGGGTTTCGCGGTCGGTTACGGGCTGGACTATCTCTTGGGCACCAAGCCCTTCCTGATGGTCCTCTTCATATTCTTCGGTCTTGCGGCCGGCGTCAAATCGATGATGCGGACCGCGGCCGAGCTTGACCGAAAATCCGGCGACCAGCCGGGCAGTGACGAGAGGGATTGATCGTGGCGACGGAACCGACTGGCGGCGGCCTTGAATTCCACCCTATGGACCAGTTCATCGTCAAGCCGCTGTTCGGTGCTGGCGAGGTTCACTGGTACACCCCGACCAACGTGACGCTGTGGCTGGCGCTAACTGCGCTGGCGGCGATCGCGTTGCTGGTTCTGGGCACCCGTGGCCGCGCCATCGTGCCGAACCGTGCGCAGTCGATGGCGGAAATGGCCTATGGCCTGGTCTACAAGATGATCGAGGACATCTCGGGCAAGGACGGTCTGCGTTACTTCCCCTATGTCCTGACGCTGTTCATGTTCATCGTCTTCGCCAACCTGCTGGGCCTGCTGCCGATGGCCTTCACGGTCACCTCGCATATCGCCGTCACCGGCGTGCTGGCGATGGCGGTGTTCCTGGGCGTCACGGCGATCGGCTTCATTAAGAACGGTTCGCATTTCCTGGATCTGTTCTGGGTCCGCTCGGCTCCGCTGGCCGTGCGTCCGATCCTGGCCGTCATCGAAGTCATCAGCTACTTCGTGCGCCCTCTTTCGCTGTCCATTCGTTTGGCCGGCAACATGATCGCCGGTCACGCGGTCATCAAGGTTTTCGCGGGTTTTGCAGCCATCGCAGCTGTTGCCCCCGTCGCAATCATCGCGGTCGTCGGGATGTATGCCTTCGAGGTGCTTGTCGCCTTCGTGCAGGCCTATGTCTTCACCATCCTGACCTGCGTGTACCTCAAGGATGCGCTGCACCCGTCGCACTGAGGTGACGGGCCGCGGCCCCCGGGCGATGTCGTCCTGATATCGCCACAACACGTTTAAAGCCAAACTTCCAACCGCAAGGAGAAATACCATGGAAGGCAATATCGGAGAACTGGGCCAGTACATCGGCGTCGGCCTGACCGCATTCGGCATGGGCATGGCTGCTCTGGGTGTGGGCAACGTTGCCGGCAACTTCCTGGCCGGCGCCCTGCGCAACCCTTCGGCCGCTGCAGGCCAGACCGCCACGCTGTTCATCGGCATGGCATTCGCCGAAGCACTGGGGATCTTCTCGTTCCTCGTCGCGCTTCTGCTGATGTTCGCGGTCTGATCCATCGCCATCCTTGCGGCGGGGTGGGGGCAACCCCCACCCCATCGTGATATTCAAGGCCATGGGGTAGGATATGTTCAGCCTGTTGCAAGAGGCCGCCACCACCGCGGTCGAAACCACTGAGGGCGTCGTCGTCACCGACGAAGCAGCCCACGGCGCCGATGCCGCGACCCACGGGGTCGATGCAGCGGGCCATGCCACCGAAGCCGCGGGTCTTCCGCAGCTGGATATCGCCACCTTCGGCAACCAGATCTTCTGGCTGGTCGTCACGCTTGTGGTTCTGTATCTGGTGCTGTCGCGGGTCGCTTTGCCGCGCATCGCCGCGGTGCTGTCCGACCGTCAGGGTGCCGTTACCGGCGATCTGATGGCCGCAGAGGAATTCAAGCAGAAGGCCAAAGAGGCCGAGGCAGCTTATGACAAGGCTCTGGCCGACGCGCGCAGCGAAGCCCAGGCCATCGTCGCGCAGAACCGCGCCGAGATCCAGACGGAACTGGACGCCGCCATCGCCAAGGCGGATGCCGAAATCTCGGCCCGCGCCGCCGAATCCGAGGCCCGCATCCGCGAGATCCGCGCATCGGCCGACGAAAGCGCGCGTGAGGTTGCCCGCGACGTCACCGCCCAGCTGGTCTCCAGCTTTGGTGGCAATGCCGATGATGCCGCTGTCGCGTCCGCCGTCGATGCTCGCATGAAAGGGGCCGTGCAATGACCCGCTTGTTCGCAATCGCCGCTGCCGCGGCTGTGGCGGCAGGTCCTGCCGCCGCAGCGACCGGCCCGTTCTTCTCGCTCCGCAACACGGATTTCATCGTGCTGCTGGCCTTCATCGCCTTCATTGCGGTGCTGGTCTATTTCAAGGTTCCGGCACTGATCGGCGGTCTTCTGGACAAGCGGGCCGATGGCATCCGCAATGATCTGGACGAGGCTCGTCGCCTGCGTGAAGAAGCGCAGGAGATCTATGCCAGCTATGAGCGTCGCCAGCGCGAGGTGAAGACCCAGGCCGACCAGATCGTCGCCAACGCCAAGCGTGAAGCCGAAGCGCAGGCAGCCAAGGCCAAGGAAGATCTGGCGACCTCGATAGAACGTCGCCTGCAGGGCGCGCGCGATCAGATCACCAGTGCCGAGAATGACGCGGTGCGTGCCGTTCGCGACCGTGCCGTTCAGACTGCCGTTGCGGCGGCCTCGGAAATCCTGATCCGGCAGGTCCATGCCGGTCAGCGTTCGGCCGGGATCGACGACGCCATCGAAGACGTGGCGCGCCGCCTGAACTGAGCCTTTCTTCAGGGACAGCGATCCAGACCCTCGGCGCTTTGTCGCCGGGGGTTTTTTCATGGCAGGTACAAGCCCATGAAAAAGGCCGGGCAGCGATGCCCGGCCTTTCAGATATTGCCTCCGGCGCCCTTACTGGGTGGGGCGGATGATGATTTCCACGCGACGGTTCTGTGCGCGACCGGCGGCCGTATCGTTCGATGCGACCGGTTGGGTCAGGCCACGGCCCGTGGCGGCAAGGCGGCTTTGCGACACGCCTGCGGCGGCCAGGATGCCTGCCACCGATTGCGCGCGGCGCTGTGACAGGTCCTGGTTGTAGGCTGCGGCACCGGTGTTGTCGGTATGGCCGATGACCTCGACCCGGCTGTTCGGATATTGGTTCAGGTTGCGCGCGACGGCATAGAGATCGCTTTGGGCCGGTCCCGAAACGGCGGCGCTGTCGGTGGCGAACAGGATGCCTTCGGGAAGCACGACCTGCAGGTAGGAGCCGTGGTTCACGATCTGGACATTCGGGTTCGAGATCGAGGATTTCAGCGCCGCCGCCTGGCGGTCCAGAATGTTGCCGGCCAGCGCACCGGCAGCGGCACCGACGATCGCACCGCGTGCGGCGTCGCGGCCTTGGTTGTTGCTGTCGCTGTCGCGCGTGGCGCCGTAAAGCGCGCCGACGGCGGCGCCGGCAAGGGCGCCCTGCTGGGTGCGGCTGGTGTCGCCGCCGGTGGTGCCCATCATGCCGGTATCGGCGCAGGCGCCGAGGACCAACAGGCTGGAGGCTGCAAGGACGGACGTGGTGCGGAGTTTCATCGGGCTCCCTTTCCTCTGACTGCGCGGCCTTGGGTCATGCCCGGCTGCGCGCGACGTTCTGATGGCGTTCCCGATTCCGGGATACGCGGCTAACGCGTGGCACGCTGTCGCAGTTCCGTCCCGAAAGAAAGTCACTGTTTCGTTGAGGCGGCTGAATTCACGTCACAATCGGGACAGCTGCCGCGTGATGTCGACGCGCTTGCATTAGCCCCCTCAGCCGTTCAAAAGCATGTCCCATGGCCAGCTCCAAGAAACCACCCGCCGCATTGCCCTTTGCCGATCAGGTCGCGATCTTTCAGCGGTTTCAGACCGCCGATCCCGCGCCGGAAACCGAGCTGGATTATGTGAACCCGTTCACGCTGGTCGTGGCCGTCGCGCTGTCGGCGCAGGCGACCGATGTGGGCGTGAACAAGGCCACGCGCGGGCTGTTCGCGGTGGCCGACACGCCCGAAAAGATGCTGGCCTTGGGGCTTGAGGGCGTGACCGAACATATCAAGACCATCGGGCTGTTCCGGCAGAAGGCCAAGAATGTCATGGCGCTGTCGCAGATCCTGGTCGATCAATATGGCAGCGAGGTCCCCGACAGCCGTGCCGCCCTGATGAGCCTGCCGGGGGTGGGGCGAAAGACCGCCAATGTGGTGCTGTCCTGCGCCTTTGACCATCCCGCGCAGGCGGTCGACACGCATATCTTTCGCGTCGGCAACCGCACCCGCATCGCCCCCGGCCGCGATGTCGACGAGGTCGAACGCGCCATCGAGGACCATGTCCCAGCCCGTTTTCAGGTCCATGCGCATCACTGGCTGATCCTGCATGGCCGCTATATCTGTCAGGCCAGACGGCCCCGTTGCGCGATCTGCCCGATTGCCGACCTGTGTCCCTATGAGGAGAAGACCCAATGACCACCCCCTATGTGATCGGGATCGGCAATGCCGTGATGGACGTGATCGCCCCCGTCGCCGAGGATCGCCTGGCAGCCCTGGGCGTCCAGAAGGGCATCATGCAGCTGGTCGATCTGGACCGCTCGAACGAGTTGATGGCCGCCGAGGGGCAGTTGGGCAGCGGGCAGCGGGCGCGGCTGATCCCCGGCGGATCGGTCGCCAACAGCCTGGCGGGGATCGGCAAGCTGGGCCTGAAGACCGCCTTCATCGGACGGGTCGCCGATGATGCGCTTGGCCTGTCCTATGCCGAGCAGACCGAGGCGGCGGGCACCGTCTTCGTGAACCCGCCGGTGGGGGGCGATCAGCTGCCGACCTCGCGCAGCATGATCATGGTGACGCCGGATGGCGAGCGGTCGATGAACACCTATCTGGGAATTTCCGCCGAACTGGGGCCCGATGACGTGAACCCGTCGGTCTTTCAGGGCGCGGGTTGGCTGTTCCTGGAGGGGTATCTGTTCGACAAGCCAAAGGGCAAGGATGCCTTTCTGAAGGCGGCCCGCGCCTGTCACGATGCGGGCGGGCAGGCGGGCATCGCCCTGTCGGACCCGTTCTGCGTCGATCGCCACCGCGAGGATTTCCGCAAGCTGGTGGCGGGCCCGATGGATTACGTGATCGGCAACGTGCATGAATGGACCGCGCTTTATCAGGTCGAGGACCTGGAGGAGGCGCTGCGTCTGGCCGCCGCCGATTGCGGGACGGTCATCTGCACGCGGTCGGGCGATGACGCCATCCTGATCCGCGACGGTGAACGCGTGACGGCCCCGGTCCACCGGATCGTGCCGGTCGATGCGACGGGCGCGGGCGATCAGTTCGCCGCAGGGTTGATCTATGGCCTGGCGACGGGGCGTCCGCTGGCCGTTGCGGGTCGGATGGGGTGCATCGCTGCCGCCGAGGTGATCACCCATGTCGGCGCACGCCCCGAGCGGGACGTGATGGCCGAATTCAGCGCCGAAGGGCTGATCTGATCCTGCGTCCCGCGACGGGCGGGGGGCCAGCCCCCCGCACCCCCCGGGCCGGTTCCCGCCATGGCGATGCTTTGCCTTGCGACCGGCGATCTCGGCTTCGTGACGTTGCGCGGCTGGCGCGGCGCGTGTATCAGGTTTGAAAATTGCGAAAAGCCGAAGGAAATGCCGATGCGCAGGGTTGTTGTCACCGGATTGGGAATGGTCACGCCGCTGGCCTCGGGCGTGGAGGCGACCTGGGAACGGCTTCTGGCCGGAAAATCGGGTGCGGGACCGATCACGCGCTTTGACGCCAAGGACGTGGTCACCAAATACGCCTGCGAGATCCCCTTCGGCGACGGCAATGACGGCACCTTCAATCCCGATGACTGGATGGCCCCCAAGGATCGCCGCAAGGTCGATGATTTCATCCTTTACGGCGTGGCTGCGGCGCATCAGGCCGTGACGGATGCCGGCTGGATGCCCGAGGACGAGGAAGACCGCCTGCGGACCGGCGTGATGCTGGGTTCGGGTATCGGCGGGCTGACCTCGATCGCGGAAACGGCCGTGCTGATCAAAGAACGCGGGCCCAAGCGGGTCAGCCCCTTCTTCATCCCCGGCGCGCTGATCAACCTGATCTCGGGGCAGGTGTCGATCCGCTATGGTTTCAAGGGGCCGAACCACGCGGTGGTGACGGCCTGTTCGACGGGCGCGCATGCCATCGGCGATGCGGCCCGCATGATTATGCTGGGCGATGCGGACGTGATGGTCGCGGGCGGTGCGGAAAGCCCGATCAGCGAGATCGGCATCGCGGGCTTCAACGCCTGCAAGGCGCTGTCCACCCAGCATCAGGACGATCCCACCAAGGCCAGCCGTCCCTATGACGCCGACCGCGACGGCTTCGTCATGGGTGAGGGCGCGGGTGTCGTCGTGCTGGAGGAGTACGAACACGCCAAGGCGCGCGGCGCCAAGATCTATGCCGAAGTACTGGGCTATGGTCTCTCGGGCGACGCCTATCACATCACCGCGCCATCGGAAGATGGCGATGGCGGTTTCCGCGCCATGCAGGCGGCGCTGCGTTCGGCCAAGGTCGATCCGTCGCAGATCGACTACATCAACGCCCATGGCACCAGCACCATGGCCGACACGATAGAACTGGGCGCGGTCGAGCGCCTGCTGGGCGATCATGCGGGCAACGCGGTGATGTCATCGACCAAATCCAGTATCGGCCACCTGCTGGGTGCTGCTGGCGCGGTCGAGGCGATCTTCTGCGTGCTGGCGATCCGCGACCAGATCTGCCCGCCGACGATCAACCTGGACAACCCCGCCGTGACGCCCAAGCTGGATCTGGCCGCCAATGCCGCCGTGCGCCGCAAGGTCGATGTCGTGTTGTCCAACAGCTTCGGCTTTGGTGGCACCAATGCCAGCCTGGTCATGGGGAAGGTCGCCGAATGATCTGGCGCAACATCGCCTCGAATTTTTTGACGCTGGCGATTGTTCTGCTGGTGGCCTTGGCGGGTCTGATCGCTTGGGGCAAGTCGGAATTCAGCGGCCCGGGCCCAAGCGAGGTCGCGCAATGCGTCCAGATCGCGCCCGGGGCAAGCCTGAACGCGGTCAGCAACCGGTTGGCCGAACAAGGGGCGATTTCCAACGCCTATATCTTTCGCGCAGGCGCCGATTACCTTGGCAAGTCGCGAGACCTGAAATTCGGCAGCTTTCTGATGCAGCCCAATGCCAGCATGGAACAGATCGTCGACACCGTGACGGCGGGCGGCCCGTCGACCTGCGGGACCGAGGTGCTGATCCGCGTCGGCGTGCGCGAAAACACGGTTCTTTTGCGCGACATGAACCCCGAAACCGGCGCCTATGAGGAAATGGCCCGCTATGTGCCCGGTGCCGAGGATCGTCCGCAGACCATCACTGACGCCGAGGAACAGGCCGATGTGCGCCTGTCGCTGGTCATGGCCGAGGGCGTGACCAGCTGGCAGGTCGTAGAGGCGCTGAAGGCGGCCAGTTTCCTGACCGGCGACATCGATGAAACGCCTGCCGAAGGCAGCCTGGCCCCCGACACCTATCTGCTGAAAAAGGGTGCCGACCGCAGCGCGATCCTGGCCGACATGGCCAAGCGTCAGGCCGACATCCTGGCCGCCGAATGGGAGGCCCGTCCCTTTGGCCTGCCCTATGACAACCCGCAGGAGGCGCTGATCATGGCCTCGATCGTGGAAAAGGAAACCGGCATCGCGGGGGAACGCCCGCAGGTGGCCAGCGTCTTCGTGAACCGCCTGCGCCAGGGGATGCGCCTGCAGACGGACCCGACCGTCATCTATGGCGTGACGAACGGGCAGGGCATCCTGGACCGCGGGTTGCGCCGGTCGGAGCTGAATGCCGAAACGCCCTACAACACCTATCGCATCGACGGGCTGCCGCCCACGCCCATCGCCAATCCCGGTCGCGCGGCGATCAACGCGGCGCTGAACCCCGACCAGACGGATTACATCTATTTCGTCGCCGACGGGTCGGGCGGGCACCAGTTTTCCCGCACGCTGGACGAACACAACGCCGCCGTCGCGCGTTGGCGCGAGATCGAACGGGCACGCGGTCTGCCCACCGACAGCCCGGTCCAGACGGACCAGTAGATCGCTTCGGCATTTGACAAAAAAGGCCCCCGGACGCAGGCTTGCGGTCGGGGGCCTTCTTCATTGGCCCGTCATCGGAGGAGGAACGCCCATGAAATTGTCCGACATGTTTTCCAGCCTGGCCGAGAACGCCCGCATGTTCGAGGAACGCTCGGCCAGCTGGCAGTCCGAAATGACCGCCCGCAACGACGAAATGATGGCCGGCATCAAGAAGTGGCAGGACAGCGCCGCCGAACGCCAGGACCAGATGCAGCGCCAGATGAAGGAGTATTTCGACCAGGCCGGCGATCAGGCCCGCAACCAGTGGGAGACGATGCAGAAGTCGTGGGAGGATCAGTTCGCCGCCATGAAGGCGCGCGGAGAGGAGATGCGCGCATCCGCCAGCAAGATGAAGGGCGGCGATTTCGCGGCCTGGTCCGAGGCCTATGCAGCCCAGATGGTCGGCTTTGCCCAGAAGATGCAGGACGAGGCGGCGAATGCCATCGCCCGCGCGACCGAAGCCCGCGCCACGACCGGCAAGAAGAAGACCTGAAGACGCGCGGAGGGCCTGTAAGCCGGATTTTGTCCACCGCTTGCGCGGCTGGATGACCATTCCTCTGGTCCGTCCGTTACCGGACGGATCTAGCTGCCTACCCGGATCTGCTGGGGCAAGGTGGCCCTGCGGCTTGCGCCGCGCGCGATCCCTATTCGGCATTGCTCCTGGTGGGGCTTGCCATGCGGGCGCTGTTGCCAGCCCCCCGGTGGGCTCTTACCCCACCGTTTCACCCTTACCGATCCGAAGACAGGCGGTCTGTTCTCTGTGGCGCTTTCCCTGGGGTTGCCCCCGCCGGGCGTTACCCGGCACCATTACCTCATGGAGTCCGGACTTTCCTCGACAGGTTGCCCCGCCGCGGTCATCCAGCCCTCCGCGCGCGGTCGGTATGGCGGGGATCGGACGGCGCGTCAATGGTCGATCCGGGGGGGTTACGGGGCGCAATCAGGCGGGCAGCAGGCTGGCGGCGATGCGCCGATCTTCCTCGGTTTCGGGGCCATGCGCCCAAGGGCGGAACCGCAGGCGGAAGGCCGCCAGACGTTTGGCGGGTTCGACATCGGGATAGCCGATGCGGGTCAGGCATTCCGCCAAGGGCAGGGCGGGGCCGTGACGGTCCGATGGCCAGATCGCCAGCCCTTGCCGGGCCAGCCGTTCCCAATCGAAGCGCGGGCCGGGATCGACCTTGCGCCCCGGCGACATGTCGGAATGGGCGATGACGCCCTCGGGGCCGATCTGCCAGCGGCTCATGATGCGGCCCAGCAGGTTTTCCAGTGTATCCATCTGACGGGCGGCAAAGGGGCGGTTGCCGGGGTTGGCGATCTCGATGCCGATGCTGCGGGAATTGACGTCGGCCTGGCCCTGCCAGCTGCCGTCGCCCGCGTGCCAGGCGCGGCGATCTTCAGAGACCAGCATGTCGGCATAGCCGTCTTCGTGGATCAGCCAATGGGCGCTGACCTCGGCCACCGGGTCCGACAGGCGCGCGCGGGCCGAGGCCGCATCCGCCATGCCGGTGTAATGCAGGACGATCAGCCGGGGGCGTTGGCCGCGGCGATCGCCGTGGTTCGGGCTGGGGCCGTCCATGGGTTCGTCCTTGCGGGTCAGGGCATCATTTCGGGGGACACGATCGGGATCGGCGCATCCGGATCGCGACGCGCCACAGGTTGCGCCCCGGGCTGGGTCGCAGGCTGAGTCGAAGGCAGGCCCATCGTGGCGGGCACCGGCACCGGGCTGCGACCCGCGATCTTGGTGGGCGAGGGGCTGTAGAAAGGCCGCGCCACCGGGATGGCCATGGCAGGCGACGTTCCCGCGACCAGCGCTGCTTCGCGCGCGGTGCGATACTTGCCATAGGCGTCGTTCTCGAACTGATAATTCGGGTTCCAGCCCCGGTGTTCGCCGCAGCCGGCCAGGGCCAGCACAGATAAGATCAACCAGCCGCGCATCTTGCCTCCGACATCAGGTTATCGCCGGACGTTACCACCAGCGATCCGGCTTGGCCACAAATCCTGCGGCCCGCTCCAGCACCAAGGCCTGGTTCAGCAGGTCGGCCTCGCCGAAAGGGCGACCGAACATCTGCAGACCCAAGGGCAGGCCCTTGCTGTCGCGCCCGACGGGCACGGCGATGCCCGGCAGACCGGCCAGGTTCAGCGTCACGGTGAAGACGTCGTTCAGATACATCTGAACCGGGTCGCCCTTGTCCACCGACCCAAGCGGGAAGGCCGATGACGGCGTCGTGGGCGCCAGGATCGCGTCGATGCCATCGGCGAAGGCGTTGTCGAAGTCACGCTTGATCAGCGCGCGGACCTTGCGGGCGCGGTTGTAATAGGCGTCATAGAAGCCTGCCGACAGCACATAGGTGCCGATCATGATGCGGCGCTGAACCTCGGGGCCGAAGCCTTCGGCGCGGGTCTTGGCGTAAAGATCGTCGATCCCGTCGCCCGCGCCCAGTTTCGCGCGGTGGCCATAGCGCACCCCGTCATAGCGCGCCAGGTTCGACGACGCCTCGGCCGGGGCGATGACGTAATAGGCGGGCAGGGCGTATTTCGTGTGCGGCAGGCTGATGTCGACGATCTCGGCGCCCGCGTCGCGCAGCATTTCGGCGCCTTGGGTCCACAGGGCGTCGATTTCGGGCGGCATGCCCTCCATCCGGTATTCGCGGGGGATGCCGATGCGCTTGCCGCGGATGTCGCCGGTCAGGGCGGCCTCGAAATCGGGCACGGGGATGTCGGCGCTGGTCGAATCCTGCGGATCGGCGGATGCCATCGCACCCAGCATGATCGCGGCATCGCGGACCGTCTTGGTCATCGGACCCGCCTGATCCAGGCTGGAGGCATAGGCGATCACGCCCCACCGGCTGACGCGGCCATAGGTGGGCTTCAGACCCACCGTGCCGGTGAAGGCCGCGGGCTGGCGGATCGATCCGCCGGTATCGGTGCCAGTCGCGGCCAGGCACAGATCGGCCGCCACCGCCGCCGCCGACCCGCCCGAGGACCCGCCCGGCGTCAGTTGCGTGCCGTCCGGCAGACGCCACGGGTTCACCGCCGGCCCATAGCTGCTGGATTCGTTGGTCGAACCCATCGCGAATTCGTCCTGGTTCAGCTTGCCCAGCATGACCGCGCCCGCGTTCCACAGGTTCTGCGTCACGGTGGATTCGTATTCGGGAACAAAGCCCTTCAGGATGTTGCTGGCCGCCTGGCCCGGCACGCCCTTGACGCAGAAGACGTCCTTGATCCCCAGGGGAATGCCGGTCAGCGCCGTGGCGTCGCCCGCCTTCAGCCGCGCATCCGCGGCGCGCGCCATGTCGCGGGCCATGTCGGGCGTCTTGTGGACAAAGGCGTTCAGCGCGCCCGCGCCTTCGATGGCGGTCAGGCAGGCGTCGGTCAGTTCGACCGAGGTGACGTCGCCCTTGGCCAGCGCGTCGCGGGCATCGGCGATGGTAAGCGTGTTCAGATCGGTCATTCCACCACCTTCGGGACGGCAAAGAAGCCTTCGCGCGCATCGGGCGCATTCGACAGGATACGGTCGGGCATGCCGCCCGTGGTCACGACATCCTCGCGCCGCTTCAGGCGCATGGGCGTGACGCCCGTCATCGGTTCGATGCCGTCGACATCGACCTCGGTCAGCTGTTCCATGAAGTGCAGGATGCCGCTCAGCTCGCGCGCCAGCGCCGGCAGTTGGGCGTCATCGACCGCGATGCGCGCCAGATGGGCGACCTTGCGGGCCTCGTCCTCGGTGATCGACATGACGTCTCCTTTCGTTGGGCGCGGGTCTACAACCCCGCGCGAAAGGCTGCAAGCTGCCGCATGGGGATAGGGGGTGCATTCGGGTCGGCGCCCGTGTCGTGATTCTGTCAAACAGTCGCCGCCACCCCATGGTATCGGGAAAGGGTGCCCGACGTTACGCCTTAATATCGCAGCATTTATTAGGCTTTTTCGGAATTTCGAAGTTTTTTCATCGAAAGGCGATTTTTGTGCTTGCGCCTCTCGGACGCTTTGCCTAAACACCGCTTCAACGCAGCCAAGCAAGACTGGCAGCGACACAGAGTGGCCCGTTCGTCTATCGGTTAGGACGCCAGGTTTTCAACCTGGAAAGAGGGGTTCGATTCCCCTACGGGCTGCCACTTTCTCCCTGTTTGAAGACACAAGACAACCACCACGGGCAGCCGATTGGCTTGCGCGGTTTTTCGCGTTCAGAGCGATGGACCAAGTGCGTCGGCAGGCGTCCCCGGTCGGGATTTTTCGTCCTCCCCGTGCGCGCATAGGGAAAACTTTTATATCTTCATGGCAGACTCGCCATGTCGCGACCGGTTCGTGTTGTAAGCGGTGCCGTTGTATCCCGGTCGCGACTTGCAGTGCGGCTGCGCCGTCGCCCCGGTCCCGTCATTCGATCAGGAAATTGCGGCGGGGCGGGGTGGTGGCCAGCGGTTCGGCTTCGTCCTTCAGCGGGATGCCGGTCAGGCCCAGCTGGCGGGCGCGGCTGATCAGGAAGATCAGCTTCTGCGCCGCTTCCGGATAGGACAGCCCCGCCGCCCTGACATTCGAGATGCAGTTGCGCGCCTCGTCGGTGCGGCCCGGTTTCGGGTCGTCGGTCAGGTACAACCCCATGCTGTCGGGCGAACTGAGCCCCGGCCGCTCCCCGATCAGCACCAGCACCATCCGCGCTCCAAGCGCCGCGCCGATTTCATCGCCGATGGCGACCCGCGCCTGCGTGGCGATGGTCAGGGGGCCAAGCGTCAGCCCCATCTGGCGCAGCATCGGCACGACGAGCGACAGGAAGGGTGCGGCATTCGACTGGATCGCCAGCGCCGACAGGCCGTCGGCCACCACGATGGCAAGGTCGCAGCCGCCTTCAGGGGCGTCTATCACATCGCGCGATACCGCGTCCAACTGCCGTCCCAGATCGGGGCGCTGCAGATACATCGCCCTGTCGGCGGCGGCGCTGGCCACGACCTTAACCGGCAGGTCCAGATCCGCCAAGCCGCCCTGCAGCGCGGGCAGGTCCAGCCCCAGATGCACCGCCTTGCGGGCGCGGGCATGGGCCAGTTGAAAATCCAGATGCGGCGCTGTGGGCAGGCTGCTGCCCGAACGGCCAAGCGCGATGCGGGCGGGCGTCAGGCCGCGCAGTGCCGTCCAGGGCGTCGGTGTCACATCCGACCGGGTCATGCGGCACCCGTGATGGCTTGGCGAAAGATCGGTGGCAGCTGGTCGGCCATGCGCCCTTGCGCGTCGAAGAGGCCGTGTTGCTGCAGCCATGCCTCGAATTCGGGAGCAGGGCGCAGGTCCAGCACCTTGCGGGCGTAAAGCGCGTCGTGGAACGAGGTCGTCTGATAGTTCAGCATCACGTCGTCTGACCCCGGAATGCCCATGATGAAGGTGATCCCCGCCACCCCCAGCAGCGTCAGCAAGTTGTCCATGTCGTCCTGATCGGCCTCGGCGTGGTTGGTATAGCAGATGTCGCAGCCCATCGGCAGGCCCAGCAACTTGCCGCAGAAATGATCCTCGAGCCCCGCCCGGATGATCTGGCGCCCGTCATAGAGGTATTCCGGCCCGATGAAGCCCACGACGCTGTTGACCAGCAGGGGCTTGCAGATGCGGGCCACGGCATAGGCGCGGGCCTCCAGCGTCTGCTGATCGACGCCGTGATGGGCATTGGCCGACAGGGCCGATCCCTGGCCGGTCTCCAGATACATCACGTTGTCGCCCAAGGTGCCGCGCCCTTGGGACAGGGCGGCATCGCGCCCCTCGGCCAGCAGGGCCAGGTCGATGCCAAAACTGCTGTTGGCGGCCTGTGTGCCCGCGACCGACTGGAAGACGATGTCGACGGGAACGTCGCGGCGGATCAGTTCGATTGCGTTCGTCACATGGGTCAGCACGCAGGATTGCGTGGGGATGTCGTACCTTGCGATTACCTCGTCCAGCATGTGCAGCAGGCGGGTGGCGGCGGGCAGGGAATCCGAGGCCGGGTTGATGCCGATGATCGCATCGCCATTGCCGAACATCAGCCCGTCCAGGATCGAGGCCGCGATCCCCGCCGGATCGTCGGTCGGGTGGTTGGGTTGCAGCCGCGTCGACAGCCGCCCCGGCAGCCCAAGCGTGTTGCGGAAGCGCGTCGTCACGCGGACCTTGCGCGCGATCAGGATCAGGTCCTGATTGCGGCAGATCTTGCTGGTGGCGGCGACCATTTCCGGCGTCAGGCCGGGGGCCAATGCCGCCAGCGCCGCACCGTCGGTGGCATCCGACAACAGCCAGTCTCGAAAGCCACCGACGGTCAGATGGGCCACGGGCGCAAAGGCGCGGGCGTCATGGGTGTCGATGATCAGGCGGGTGATCTCGTCCTCCTCATAGGGGACGACGGCGTCGTGAAGGAAGGCCGCCAGCGGCAGATCGGCTAGCGCCAGCTGGGCAGCGGCGCGTTCCTCGGCGTCGATGGCGGCGATGCCCGCCAGGTGATCGCCCGACCGCTCGGGCGTGGCCTTCGCCATCAGCTGGGCCAATGTGTCGAAGCGCCACGTCTGGCCGCCGATGGTGTGTGAATAGCTTGGCATCCTGCCCCCTTGGTCTTGCGGATGGACGGGGCGCGACCTGCGCCCCGACCTGTGGCCCTCAGCCGACTTGCGGCATGGCAGCGGCGCTGCGCTGGCCGCGCGTCATGCGGAAGTAGACGTATCCCAGCAGCATGATCGCCACGAAGATCACCGCAACCGTGAAGTTGTAATAGGTCATGGCGATCAGGCAGATGATGGCCGCGCCCATCGCGAAGGCCGGAAAGACCGGATAAAAGGGCGTGACATAGCTGCGCGGCATGTCGGGCCGGGTGCGGCGCAGCCGGAACAGGCTGGCCATGCTGAGGATATACATCACGATCGCCCCGAAGACTGCCATGGTCACGATGTTCGCCGTCAGGGGCTGGCCGCCGATGGTGATAAAGCTGTCGCTGAAGATCGCGATAATGCCGACGACGCCGCCTGCCAGGATCGCCCGATGGGGCGTCTTGAAGCGCGGATGGATGGCCGCCAGCGCGGGCGGCAGGTATCCGGCGCGGGCAAGGGCGAAGATCTGGCGCGAATAGCCCAGGATGATGCCGTGGAACGACGCCACGAGCCCGAACAGCCCCAGCCAGACCAGCATGTGCAGCCAGCCGCTGCTGTCGCCGACGATATAGCGCATGGCCTGCGGCAGCGGGTCGTTGATGTTGGCCAGCTGCGTCCAGTCGCCCGCGCCGCCCGCAAAGACCATCACGCCCATGGCCAGCGCGACCAGCGTCAGGATGCCCGCGACATAGGCGCGCGGGATGGAGCTCTTGGGGTCCTTCGCCTCTTCGGCGGCCATGGCGACGCCCTCGATGGCAAGGAAGAACCAGATGGCAAAGGGGATGGCTGCGAACATGCCGGGGATCGCACCCCAAGTGAAGGCGTCCTGACCGGACCAGCCGCCCGCCGTCAGGTTCGACATCCGGAAGCCCGGCGCCACGACGCCCATGAAGACCAGCAGTTCAAAGATGGCGATCAGGGTGACGACCAGCTCGAACGTGGCGGCAAACGCGACGCCGACGATGTTCAGCGCCATGAAGACGACATAGGCGCCCACCGCGGCGACCTTGGGGTCAAGCCCTGGAAACTGGATGTTCAGATAGGCGCCGATGGCCAGCGCGATGGCAGGGGGCGCAAAGACGAATTCGATCAGCGTGGCCATGCCGGCGAAATAGGCGCCGGTCTCGCCCAAGCCCGCGCGGGCATAGGCGAAGGGGCCGCCCGCATGGGGGATGGCGCTCGTCAGCTCGGTGAAGCTGAAGATGAAGGTGGTGTACATCATCGCCACGAACAGCGCGGTGATGATGAAGCCCAATGTGCCGGCCGACCCCCAGCCATAGCTCCACCCGAAATATTCGCCCGAGATGACCAGCCCGACGGCGATCCCCCAAAGCTGCACGGTCGAAAGCGTCTTGGCCAGCTGCGGCTGGCCTGACCCATGTATCTGCGTCATTGCCGTTTTCCCTTCCTGTCAGGATCTGCGCCTTTGGCGTCATGTTCTGCGATGTCGTCCTCAAGGGCTGACGCGAATCGCTCCCTGCCCGCTATCCGATTTCGGCAACAGCGACGTTCGGATGGGTTTGCAGCCGCAATCGCTGCGGGCAGGATCGCGCAGTCTGCCCATTTTACGGGCAACTGGTCGGTGGCCGTTGCGATCTGGCCCGCCCCGTCCTTGCGGTGCGCGGGGGGCAGGGCGCAGTTGTCCGCAACGGTTTATGGCAGGATCACGCGATGCATCTGGACCCTCATTCGGCGCGCCTGCGCCATGCGACCACGGTCGAGGAACAATCCACCCTGCTGGCCGGCTGGAACCAGCGCTATGCCCAGCTGTCGCGGGGCGCCTTTTCGGGCATGCTGTCCGAGGCGCATCTGCCCGGCGCCTATCTGTTCCGCGAAGTGACCAGCCGCAGCCTGCTGCAATCGGGCATCGTGGGCCATGACGTCCTGGCGGTGGGCATTCCCTTGGCCGTCAGGGGCCCGGCGCGGTTCTGCGGATCGCCCTGCGGCGGCCATCAGCTGCACGTCTTTTCGGGCCGCGAGGGCTTTCAGTTCCACACACCCTCAGATCTGGACATCATGGGCATCGTGATACCGCGGACCCAGCTGCTGGCCCATCTGGACGCCGCCGAAGGCAACCTTCTGGCCGATCGCCTGAAGCGCGCCCATCTGCTGGATCTGCCGCCACCGCTGTTTCACCGTCTGGGCCAGGTGATGCGTGACCTGATGTCGGGCCAGGCCGAGCTGGATGACATCACGCCCCTTCTGGCCGAGGCGCTTTTCCAGGCCGCCCCGTCGACGCAGGCGCCTCGGGGAGCCGAACTGGTCGACGACCTGCGCCGCATCGCCGCGGATCCTGCCCGCGAGCAGCCCCCCACCATCCACGAAGCCTGCGAATTGCTGGGCGTCAGCCGCCGCACCCTGCAATACACCCTGCGCCGGCAGATCGGCATCAGCCCTGCGGACTACATCCGTGCCTTGCGCCTGAACACGGCCCGCGCCTGCATCCTGGAGGGTGCGACGGTCACGCAGGCAGCCACCAAGACCGGCTTTTGGCATTTCGGCCGCTTTTCGCAGGAGTACCGCGCGCTTTTCGGCGAATTGCCCTCGGCCACCTTGCAGAACGCGCGCTAGCCCGTTTCCCGGGTGCCATTCGGAATAACCAACGCGGGCGGGACCGGCCTTGTTTCTGCGAGGATTGTTGGCATATCGGCGCGCCCCATTCGGCATGGATGCTTGTCGCAGGCTGCAAAGGCCATGCCCATCGTGCAAAATTGATGTACACGAAATCTGCAGAAATGGCTAAGTTTGCGTGGGTCGGCAGATATCGGTCGCATCATGGGGGCAGGCATTGCCTCTTTTGCACAAATATCGCATTTGATCGCCAAGCATTGCACAATTGATGGTATAACTATGACCCAGCAACTCGCGCCCGCCGCAAGCCCCGAGTCCAAGTCGTCCGGTCTGGCAGGGAAAGCTGCCGCAGCCGCAAGTCTTGTGGTTTCGTCGTCCGAGTTGGCCGAGGTGCAGGCGCTGAATCTGCCGGTCGCGTTGATCGCAAGCCGGGTCCTGGCCGAAGAGGTCGTCTTCCAGGACGAACAGGGGGTGACGCTCAGCTTTGAAACCGTGGCCATCCGGGCCATCGGTCGTCTGGCGCTGTCCTCGGCCGCTGCCGGGCACCTGCGCGTCTTGGGCGACATGTGGCAAGAGGTGACGGGTGCACCGGCCCCCGAATTGCTGGCGCCCGAATTGCTGGCGTCCGCATCGGCGGATGCCGCCACGCTGCGGGTTTCGATCCTTGAGCGGCTGGTTGCCGGGATGACCGCCGAACGCGGCGCCTCGGCCGTGCGTTCGGCACGGTTCATGCGCGAACTGGGTATCCTTCGTCGTCAGCACGAAGAAACCCAGGCGGGTTTTCGTGACCTCGAGGCCTTCCTTTATCGCAACACGTCGCAGAAGCGGCTTTTGGATATCACGCTGTCGCCCGTGGCCGCTCAGCCTTCGATCGTGCTGAACGGCGGCATGCAGCTGGTCCAGCGGCTGCCCGCGACCAGCATCGGTCTTAGCGACGTCTCGATTTTTGTCGCCAATGAAACGGCGCCCGCCGATGGGGTTCTGCATGTCAGCCTGTCAAGCCCGGACAGCGGCCAGACGCTGGCCATCTGGGAAGTTCCGGCCAGAAAGCTGTCTCAGGGGTGGCTGCGGCTCTCGATGGAGCGGGCGCTGGGGTCGGATGCAGTGACGGTGCTGCTGCGCGTCGCCTATCAGGGGACCGGCTCGGTCCGCATCGCCAGCTCGTTCCAGCATCCCGAAGAACGGTTCCAGCCGCTGCTGGATGACCGGCGCAGCCCGAACGTGCCGGCGCTTCAGATCTGGCGCTGGATCGCGGGTGCCAGCGCCCCCTTGGCGGCGACCGCCATCCTGCCGATCGGTGGTCGCAACCGCTTGCGGCGGGTCCTGGGTGAGACGCTGACGATGGCGCGCGATCTGAACAACCTGTCGCAGACGATGACACTGCAACCCGACAGTTCGGCCCTGCTGGTACACGTGCTGGAAGACCGGACCGCGGGCGGCATCCTCTCCGGGGTCGCCCTGCCCGGGGCGCGGCACATCTATGCCGATATCAGGACCTTCCACGGCAGCGCCAACGACATCGAATACCGCATCGCCTTGTCACCGACCTCGGATCGGCCGAGCCAGTCGGGCGATCTGCCGAATTTCAAACCCCATCTGGTGTCCGAATGGGTGCGCATGGCACCCTTGGAGGATGGTCAGGTGCATCTTGTCCTGCCCAATTCGCTGGACATGCCCTGCGATGTCTATCTGCTGACGCGTCTGCCCGAAGGCGTTCGCAGCAATGCCTATGGCTGGTCGACCTTTGCCAACCTGACATTGCAGTTTTGAGGATGGTGACGAAGATGTTCGACGATGCGCCCTTGCCGATGCCGCATGTTCCCGCGGCGGCGACTTCGCCTGCGATCGCGGTGGTGGTGCCGATCTTCCGCCACTCGGTTCTTCTGTCGGAAGCGATCGAAAGCGTCCTGGATCAGCGCGGCGATGCGCAGATCGCGATCATCCTGGTGAATGACGGCTGCCCCCACCAGGAAACGGATCGCGTCTGCCGCGACTATGCCATGGCCTATCCCGACCGGGTCACCTATCTGCGCAAGCCCAATGGCGGCTTGAGCGATGCCCGCAATCACGGCATCCGCCATGCCCTGAAGACCTGGCCGTCGGTCGAGGCGATCTACATGCTGGATGCCGACAACAGGCTGCGCCCCGATGCGCTTGGCAATGCCCTGCAGGCTCTGCGCGACGATCCTGCCGCCGATTGGATCTATCCCAATATCGACATGTTCGGCCTGCAATGGGCCGGCGATTACGGCGGCGACTATTCGCTGCTGATCCACACCGCGATGAACATCTGCGAGGCGGGCAGCCTGATCCGCCGCAAGGTCTTCGAGGCGGGCGTCTTCTTCGACACCACGTTCAAGTCCGGCTTCGAGGACTGGGATTTCTTCCTGACCGCGGCCGCAGCGGGCTTTCGCGGCAAGAACATCGAGAATTTCGGGTTTCTCTATCGCAAGCGCGCCGAATCGATGCTGGCCGATTCCGAACGTGACGCCGAAGCCATTCGCAGCGAGTTGCGCAAGAAGCACAAGGCGATCTTCAGCCCGCGCGGGCTGGCAGCGCTGGAACAGGTCGAGGCGCCTCGTTATGCGATCTGCCTTGCCGACCGCGACGAGGTCCTGCTGACCACCGATCCCGACCTGGGTGATCAGCGACGCATCCCGCTGGCCGAGTTCGAGGCGATGTGGTGGCGCACCCAGACCGACAACACGCAGCATCATTGCCCGCCCATTCTGGTTATCACGCATTCTGCCGTTCTGGCGCAGCTGAAGGCGGCCAAGCTGCTGCACGGTCTGCTCTGGACGATGGAACGCAGGCTGGCGCAAAGGCCCTTCGTCGCGTTGGAGCTGCAACCCCAGGAATCCGAGCGTCTGTCCTGGATCGAGGAGGACGTTCACGGCATTCGCGAACTGAATGCGGCGATGTTGATGATCGCGCCCAAGATCATGACCAAGATCATGCGCGACAGCTCGATCACTTGGGGGGGCGGGGTAGCCGCGCAGCCCTGCGCGACGCCGACGCTGTCGATCGGATATCGGCTGAACCATCAGTTCTTCCAAGGCCAGACGCCCTATCAGGCCGCCGCGCATGATTTCGTCGCATTGTGTTCGCAATTCCGGGCATCGCCCAAGCGGGGCGCACTTGATCTGAACTGGGACTGGCGCCGCCCCGACATCCCCTGGCGGTCGCGCACGCATGAGATCACGCGGATCCCGACCTTGGCCAACGCTGCCTATCCCCGGGTTGCGGACGGGGCCACGGATGTCGGCTTTGTCCTTCCGCTGGTGGAATTCGGCGGGGTCGAACGTGTCGCCCTGAATACTGCCCGCGCGATGAAACGTGCCGGATGGCGCCCGCATCTTTTCATCGTCGACGCGGATGGCTGTCAGTTCAGCGACGAGTGGCGTGACACATTCGACAGCGTGACCTTTCTGGCCGATACGGATTTCGCGACCTGGGGCGGGGCAGGTTCAAGCTATATCGGCACGGATGTGCCCGATTGGTCGCGCCATGGGGATCAGCGGGACGCGACGGCGATGCTGGCCTGGCTTGACGTGGTCATCAATTTCCATGGTGGCGCAATTTCCGGTCTGATGGGGCGCCTGCGCAGGTTCGGCGTCAAGACCGGCCTGTCGCTGCACCTGAACGACCACACCCCGTTCAAGCGGCTTGTGGGCAACACCTATCTGGGGCTCGCCTTCGAACACGCCTATGATCTGTTCCTGCCCTGTTCTCAACAGCTTGCCGATTGGTGCCACGCGATGGGCGTCCCCGAGGAAAAGATCGTCCCGGTTCTGAACGCGCCCAGCTTTGATCTTCCCGAAACGTCGAGGAAGGCGATCGACGCGCGGCGTGGCGGGATGGATGCCAAGGAAGGGCTGAAGGTCATCTATCTGGGCCGCCTTGATCAGCAGAAGGGCCTCGAACGCCTGATCGGGATCGTGGACCTGTCGCAAACCGAAATTCCGTCGGTGCAATGGCGCTTGATTGGCAAGCAGGTGGTGTCCGGAAACGGCGCGCGTCTGCCCACCCGCATCGTGCAGATGATAGAGCCGGCGCTCACCGACCCCGAGGAACTGGCCGCGGCTTTCGAATGGGCTGACGTCTTTGTCCTGCCCTCCTATTTCGAAGGGCTGCCGCTGACGATTCTGGAAGCGATGCGTTCGGGCGTCGTGCCGGTCGCGACCGATGCCGGGGCCGTATCCGAGGTGGTGCGCCATTGGCAGAACGGCGTGGTCTTGTCGCAGAATGACACCGTGATCGAAGCCGTCGAGGCGTTGGGCCGGATGGCGCGCGACCGGAAACTGTTGCACAAGATGTCGGGACAGGCGCGTCAGGACATGCAGGGGCGCGATTGGGACAGCGCGGTCGCCCCCGCGATGGCGCGTCTTGCAGCGATGTTGGAGGCCGGGCAGGAACGGCCCCGAGAGGAATGAAAATGCACTCACAACCCTATCCTGCGCTTTCCGCCCCCAAGGACGGCTATGTCTTTGTGGTCACATATGGGCGCTCGGGTTCCACGCTGACACAAAAATTGCTGAACGCGATCCCCGGATATCAGATCAGGGGCGAAAACGGGAATGCCCTCTATCACCTTGCCCGGGCGGCGGTGGTGACATCGAAATGGGACAACTTTATTTGGCGCAGAGAGGATCTGCACAAGGCCAAGTCGGAGCAGAAAACCTTTCTCCGAAATATTATCGGGACCAGCAGCGATCCTTGGTACGGCGCGGAACTCATCGACCCCGAGGCACTTTCCAAATCCCTTGCCGACAGCTTCGTTTCGCAGATTTTAAGGCCGGATGAAACGGTCAGGGTGTCTGGTTTCAAGGAAATCAGATGGCATGAGGACCGCGCCTTCTTTCCGAATTTCCTGGATTATATCAAGAACACTTTCCCGAACTCAAAATTCCTGTTCCAGACCCGCATGGCGGACGATGTGGCGAAATCCGCTTGGTGGAAAAATCGCAAGCATGAAGATGTCATGACCATGATCTCTAATGCCGAAAGAATGTATGCCGACTTTTCTGCGGATAATCCTGACATCAGTTTTACGGTCAAGTACGAGCGGTACGCCGAAGGTCCATCCTATGTGCAGGAGATATTCGATTTTCTGGGCGAGAAGGTGGATGAGGACGTGATCGCGCAGATTCTCGGCAGCAAGTTGAAACACTCCTGACAATGACATGCCGCTGATCGGCTTGGCCGTCGCAGCCGCCTGAATCCGACCAAGCCTGACACGAACTGCGAAGACGGCTAGTGTGGCGGTCACATGATCCGGCAATGTCGCGCTATCTTGATGTGAGAAGAAAATGAAGAAAACACTGGTCATTGGAACATCCGCGAAATCCGAGCGTGTTCCTCATGCAAATACCGGCAACATGATGCACGCCGAAACGGCACGAAGATTGTTGATGGATTACGACAACTTTCCGTTCCGGGAATGGACAGAGGAAGAGGTTGAAAAGGCCAACAGCGAATACGGACATATTCTTTTCGTAGCCGCGAACGGAATCCGGCCCGGTGCTACTGACGATCTTCCGATCGTGAAATCGCATGAAATTCTTGAGAGGAACTTTTCCAGGACCAATTTGCCGATTGTCACCTTGGGATTGGGCGCCCAGCAGCATTTCAATGCTGAAGCGACGGAATTGCCCAACGCCACGAAAAGGATGCTTGCCGTTCTGTCCGAGCGATCCAAGGAAATAGCGGTCAGGGGTGACAATACCCAAAGCATTCTGGAAAAGGCGGGGATTAAGAATACCACGGTGATGGGATGCCAATCCTGCTTCTGGTCGATGAAGCCCCAACTGGATGCGGATCATTTCAATCAATACGATGAAAATGCCAGTCTGGCTTTCAACTATACGGCCCCGGGGGCCGAATATCAAATCATAGACTTGGCCATCAAGAATGATGCCTACGTCTATGGTCAAGAGGAATATAATGAGCTTCTCGCCTCGGAGGGGGATCGCGAGGCCCTCAGGGACAGCAAGAAATTCAAGAACTACCTTCGGAAAACCTCTCTGGATGAAGCTCAGTTCCTCAACTGGATAGATACCCGATTTTCGCAAATCTATGATCTGCAGAAGTGGTTCGAGCGCATGGCCATGCACAGGTTCTGCTTCGGGACAAGATTTCATGGGAACATGGTGGCATTGCAGGCGGGTGTGAAGACTCTGTGGGTCGTTCATGACCGCAGGACCGAAGAGCTGTGCAATCACCTTGCGCTGCCCAATATCCGCGCCGGAAAGATCAAGGAAGATACCCGACTGTCTCAGTTGGAGGAGATGGCCGATTATACCGAATTTTTCAAGAAATACCCCGGGAATTACCGCAAGCTCTATGACTACCTGACAGCGGCGGGGCTTCCGCACAGGTTGCCTCGACCCTAAGTCGGCCAGCCAAGAAAAATTCCGCGCCGAAGCATCGGCGCGGGATCATCGGTCGCCAAGACGTCATCCGCGATTTGAATCGAATGGGTCGTTCGGATCGTCGCCTGCATGCCAGCGCTGCCACGAACAGTCTTGGATGTTTCAGAACTTCTCGTGGCCCAGGGTGTCGCGCATCTTGGCGACGGCATCGTTGACAAGTTCCTTCTCATCCTCGGCGATGGGTTTGGGGGTGCTGTTCAGCCGTTTGGCGACCGCGGCGTCCATGTTCAGCGTGGCGGCCATCGGGAAGTGATCCGATCCGATCGGGTCCAAGCGCTGCAGCGACGTGACGGCGACGTTATCGGTCACGTAGAGCTGGTCGATGGGAAAGCGCAGCCACCAGCGCGTGGCGTCGAAGCTGGAATACATCCCGCGCCCGATCCGCGGGTCCAGATACTGCCCGACATGCTTGAAGCTGCGCGATGTATCGGACCAGGCGACATCGTTGAAATCGCCCGTCACCACCAGGGGCATGTCCGTGGAGGCCGCGAATTTGGCTGCGTAATAGATCTGGCGGTCGCGCTTTTCGGTATCCTCGCCCGGCACGGGGGGGCGGGGGTGAAGCCCGACAAAGCGGAACGCCCGTCCTTCGGCCGAGGTCAGCTGGGCGATCAGCGAGGGGGTGTCGTCCTCGGTCAGATAGATGATGCGCGCATCCGATGCGGGCAGGCGCGTGGCAAAGATCATGCCATAGTAATTGTCCTGCGGATGGCGGATCACGGTGTCATATCCGGCCAGCGCGGGCTCCATCGCGTCCAGCCAGGTATGGTCGGTTTCCATCAGCAGCAGAATGTCGGGGTCGAACTGGCGGATCCGGTCCAGCACCAGGTCATGCCGGTCGTTTTCCATCAGCACGTTCGCCGACAGGACCCGCACCTGGTCGGTCCCTTCGGGTGCCAGCTGCAGTTCCGGCGTGGCCAGGATCGTGTAGGGATAGATCCGCGCCAGCTGATAGCACAGCGCCGCCAGCATCAGGACGGGGATGAAGACCCGCGTGGGACCCGACAGAAACAGCCCCGCCAACATGACCACCCCTGCCAGGATCGCGATCTGCAGGCGCGGGAAATCCATCGCCCTGATCCACCAGATGTTGCTGTCCGAAAACGGCAGGATCGTGACCACGGCAACCAAGGCGGCCATGCCCCAGACGGAGAGGATCGCCAGAATTTTCAGGATGAACTGCAGCGCCATGGTCTTTCCTTCCGATCTGTTCCGCGCGACCAGATCTAGAGGGAGAGGGGCCGCTGTTCCAGCAGACAAATGGATGGCAGCCTAGGCCGCGTCGGCCGGGTCGCAGATATCAAGGATGCGGACCTGGTCGGTTCCGGTCAAAGCGTGGGTGGCGTAATCCAGATCGGGCCAGTCGGCCGGGCTGATCGCCTTGATCCGGTCGAAGGCCCGCATCAGGCCCGCCTGCGTACAGTCGGCCCGGCAAAGCCGAAATGCCTAGATGAGGACCGTGCCGGCCGCCCGGCCATGGCGGTCGTGCTGGCGGGCATGGCGGCGCTGCTGGCAGTGGGCCTGTCGGAAATGCTGGACCGCAGCATCCGCAGCACCGAACAGCTGCGCCTGTCACCCGATACGGTGCCCGTGGGCCTGCTGCCCCGGCTGTGGCGGCGCGAGGCCCGCAACTTGACCCGTCTGGTGCGCTCCGATCCCGGACATCCCTTTTCCAATGCCCTGCGTGCGATGCTGGTGATGATCCAGTCGCAATCGCGCGCGGCGGTGCCGCTCAGCATGCTGGTCTGCCCCGGCGGTCGGGAAGGGGACGCGACCATGACCTCGGCGGCGCTGGCCTTGGGGCTGAACGGGCTGGGCCGGCGCGTGCTGGTGGTGGATTGCCACCCCGCTACGGCGGCACCGGATGTCGGCCAGGAATGGGGCATGCTGCGGGATGGCGGCACCATGCTGCGTCTGGTCCGGCTGGAGGACCGGCCCGACCCGGCGGCGGCACCCCTGGCCGAGCGCATCCGCACGCTGCTGGATCACGGCAGCTACAGCGACAGCGTCGTGATCTTCGATGCGCCCTCGCCGTTGGCATCCGGGGTGACGCTGCAACTGGCGGTGATGACGGCGCGGACGGTGCTGGTCTGCAGCTGGGGCCGCACGGCCCGCCAGCTGGCGCGCCTGTCCGCCGACCGGCTGATCGCGGCCAGCGATGCGCGTATCCTGATGGCGCTGGCGGATGTGAACTTGCGCCGCCATGCCCGAAGCGGCAGCCGCGACGCACCGCTTGCCGCCCAGCTGATCCTGGGCCGTGCGCGGACGTCGCGGATCAACCCGTTCGCCTGAGGGCGGCGCATCCGGCCGCGTGTCCGGGCGACCCCAAGGCGCGATGCACGGCATTTGAATTGAAACGTCAGCGTTCCATGGCTTCCGCAGGGGGCCGCGTTAAGACATCCGACAGTCCCGCGCGCTAAGACTGCACTTATTGCAGCATCAGGGATGTGACATGTCGGATTCACAAAATGGGCACCCCATGGCCCGCAGCGGCGAAGCCCCCGCAACCTGGCGGGACATGGCCCCCGCAATGATCCTGTTGCTGGCCGGCGTCGCGGCGCTGGCCGCCGCCACCCTGACCGCATCGCCCGTCCAGGGACAGTACCTGGTCCTGGCACCGGGGGCCGGGGGCGGACGGCTGACCGACCTGGTCTATCGCGCCGGGGGTGGCGTGGTGGGCCTGGGCGGCATGCGCGGCATCGCCATCGCCGCATCCGAAGACCCCGGCTTTCGCCAGGCGATGCTGGCGCAGGGGGCTTGGGCGGTGCTGCCGTCGTCACGCATGTTGGGTTGCTTCACCGACAAGACGGAGGCGCGGCCATGACCGATGAAATCCAGGTCCTTCGCGAACGGTTCGGCGGGCTGCTGGTCTGGCTGCTCTGGGCGCATGTGCCGGTTCTGGCGGCGGCGGCGGCGTGGAACCAGGTCCTGTCGGCGCCGATGGCCATGCTGTGGGGGGCGGCGCTGGCGGGGGTCTATCACCTGACATGGCAGCGCTTCGGGACCGTCCGGCTGACCCGCAACCTGGCCGGGATCGCGCTGATCGGCGAACCCGCGCTGCTGCTGATCCTGTTCGAGGGCCATCCCTGGCAGATGGACATGCACATGTATTTCTTTGCGGTCATGGCGCTGAACATCGCCTGGTTCGACCGGGGCACGCTGATCCTGTCAGCGGCGGGCATCGCCGTTCATCACCTGGTCCTGCTGTATCTGCTGCCTGTTTCGGTCTTTCCCGAACAGGGGGATTTTGCGCGGGTGATGCTGCATGCCGCGATCGTTCTGTTTCAGATGTCGGTCCTGATCTGGGTGATCCACAAGGTCCTGAGCGCCTTTGCCCGCATCCGCGTCATGAGCGACGAGCTGGTCGCCCGCAGCGCCGCGCTGGAGGAACGCAACCGCGCCGCCGAGGAATCCAGCCGCGCCAAAAGCATGTTCCTCGCCAATGTCAGCCACGAGATCCGCACCCCGATCAACGCCATCCTGGGCTTCAGCCATCTGTTGCAGCGCAGCGACCTGCAGCCGCGCCAGCGCGATCATGTGACCAAGCTGAACGGCGCGGGCGTGTCGCTGCTGCGCCAGATCAACGACATCCTGGATTTCTCGAAGAACGAGGCGGGCAAGCTGGAGCTTGAGGCCCGCGATTTCGACCTGCGCGCGGCCGTGTCGGGGCAGGTGCAGATGGTTGCCGAAAGCGCGCATGCCCGCGGCCTGACCATCCGCATGCGGATCTCGGACGATGTGCCCGTGCTGGTGGTGGGCGACGAAATGCGCCTGAACCAGGTGATCCTGAACCTGCTGAACAACGCCATCAAGTTCACCGAGGAAGGCCGCGTGGCCATTTCCGTCGGGGTGGCGGAACGCGAGGGCGCGCGCATCTGCATCGAATGCGCGGTCAGCGACAGCGGCATCGGCATGACCGCCGAACAGCGGGCAAAGCTGTTCGCGCCCTTCACCCAGGCCGACAGTTCGACGACGCGCCGCTTCGGCGGCACGGGGCTGGGGCTGGCCATCTGCCGCCAGATCGTCGAACAGATGGGTGGGGCGATCACCGTCGACAGCATGCCGGGCATCGGCAGCGCCTTTACCTTCCGTGTCTGGCTGCTTGTCGCGCAAGGCGGCGCCCTTGCCGCCGACCCCCATCCCGCCCTGCGCGCGCTGCGCATCCTGGTGGCCGATGACAACCCCGCATCCCGCGACATCATCCAGGAATTGCTGAGCCGGTGGAAGCTGTCGGGCGACCTCGTCTCCTCGGGGTCCGAGGCGCTGGCCGCGATGGAACGCGAAGCCGCCGCCGGAAGGCCCTATGACCTGGTGATGCTGGATTGGAAGATGCCCGGCATGGACGGGCTGCAGACGGTGCGCGCCATGCGCGACAACCCGCGGCTGGTCCCCATGCCCGCCACGCTGATGGTCACCGCCTATTCCATCGACGAATTCATTCGCGATGAGGATCGCCGCGCGATCAGCGGCGTGCTGCGCAAGCCGCTGGATCCCCATCACCTGCTGGACATGCTGAACCAGCTGTTCCCCGGCACGCCGGGAGACACGTCGGCCCGAATGGTGCAATCGGCACAGCCGGACCTGTCGGGGGCGCTGCGCGGACATCGGGTCCTGTTGGTCGAGGACAATGCCATCAACCAGGAAATCGCCACCGCGCTGTTGTCGGATGCGGGCCTGCAGGTGGATGTCGCAGGCGACGGGATCGCCGCCTGCCAGATGGTGCTGGACCAGGACAATGGCTATGCTGCGGTGCTGATGGATGTGCAGATGCCCCGCATGGACGGGGTCGAGGCGACCCGCCGCATTCGCCAGCGGATCGCCGCCGCAGATCTGCCGATCATCGCCCTGACCGCCCATGCCTATGCCGAGGAACGCCAGCGCTGCCTGGGGGCGGGCATGAACGACCACATGTCCAAGCCGATCGACCCGGCCTTGCTGATCGAGACCCTGTCGAAATGGCTGCCCCGCGACGCGCGACCCGGTCCCGCCATCGCAACGCTGCCCGAGCGGCTGCCACCTTTCGACCTGGCCTCTGCCCTGCGGGGGATGAACGGCAAGACCGAGCTGCTGCACCGCCTGATCTCCGAATTCGGGCGGAATTACGACGGCATCGGTCCCCGGATGGATCAGCTGATCGCCCAGGGCCGCGCCGAGGAAGCCAGCCTGGTTGCCCATACGCTGAAAAGCGTCACGGGGTCCCTGGGGTTGGCGGATATTCCCGAACTGGCGGGACGCATCGAAACGGCGCTGAACCAGGGCGATGATGCTGCCGACCTGATCAAGGATCTGACGCGGGCGCTGGCCCCCGCCATTTCCGCCGCGCGCACCCTTCGCTGCGATCCGCCAATCCCCGCGACGGACCTGCCGCCCGTCTTGGAAGCGTCGGCAGGTCCCGCGATTGCGACATTGCGCGATCAGGTCCGGCGATGCAGCCTGTCGGCACGTACGGGCTTTCACGGGCTGGCGGATGCGCTTGGTCTGTCGCCCGGCGCGCGGGCCGCACATCCGCTGATGATCGCGCTGACGCAGCTGGACTATACCCGGGCCGCGCAGCTGCTGGACCAGATGCAGTCGGACCTGGAACAGGGCCATCAGGGGGCGCCGACATGACCCGACCCGTCATCATGATCGTCGACGACGAGATCGCCAATATTGAGATGATGGCCGCAGTGCTGGAGGATGACTATGAGATCTGCTTTGCCAGGTCGGGCGCGGCCGTGCCGGGGGTCGCGATGGATGCCCGCCCCGACCTGATCCTTCTGGATATCGTCATGCCCGGCATGGACGGTTATGAAGTCTGCCGCCGCCTGAAGCGCGACCCGGTGCTGTGCGACATTCCCGTCATCTTCACCACCGGCCTGAACGACCCCGAGGATGAGGAGCGCGGCTTCGAGGCGGGGGCCGTCGATTACGTCACCAAGCCCATCCAGGCGATCAAGCTGCGCAGTCGGGTCGGCAACCATGTCGAATTGAAGCGGATGCGCGACCAGCTGTCGGCACTGGCCACCACCGATGCGCTGACCGGTCTTGGCAACCGTCGCCTGCTGGAGGAGCTGCTGCAATCGCAGCTGCACCACCTGTCCGCCAAGGGGGAATGGCTGTCCTTCATCATGATGGACATCGATTTCTTCAAGCAGTTCAACGACCTTTACGGGCACCTTGAGGGTGATGACTGCCTGCGCCGCGTGGCCCATGCCTTGCGCGACGCGATGCGCCGCAGCGACGACGTCTGCCTGCGCTATGGCGGCGAGGAATTCGCCTGCATCCTGCCGCGCACCGACCATGACGGCGCGCTGGAGGTGGCCGAGACGATCCGCCACCGGATCGAGGCCCTGGGCATTCCCCACAAGGGTTCGGGTGTCAGCCCGGTCGTCACGATCAGCGTCGGCGTCGCGACAGGTCGCAGTGCTGCGGATCTGTCGATGGAGCTGTGGATCTCGACCGCCGATGCGATGCTGTACCAGGGCAAGCGGACGGGGCGGAACCAGGTGACGGGCCATGTGATCGAACTGCCAAGACCCGTGGAACGGGCCGAACGCCCGCGTGCGGCAGGCTGAAGGCCCCGGCACGCCCGGATCGACGTTTTTCGCGCTTTGACGGTTGACTCTGGCAGGGTGGAGGATAAAAGGCAGCTTCGATAAGGAATTCCACGGGGTTTGCGGCGCGCGATTGCCCCGAAGCAGGAGCGATACACATGGCGAAGCCGACCACCATCAAGATCCGGCTGAACTCGACCGCCGGCACCGGCCACTTCTACGTGACCAAGAAGAACGCCCGTACGATGACGGAAAAGATGACCGTGCGTAAGTACGACCCCGTTCTTCGTCAGCACGTCGAATACAAGGAAGGCAAGATCAAGTAAGATCTGCCTCTCGGACTGTTCAGAAACGGGTCGCGTCCGCAAGGAACGCGGCCCTTTTCGCATGATGCGCCCCTGACGGGTTGAAAATGCGTCCTGCGGTGTTTTTCTTGCATCCGAATACGGGCCGGCTGCGTTGCCTTGTCTGTTCCCCGCACCCGGAAGACCACCATGACGATGTCCTCGCCCATTTCTGCCCTTGCCGACTGTCCGGTGAAATCCCTTCTGGCACGCCCCGGCGGGTCCTTGGCCATGCTGATCGAGGCGAAGGGCGGGTTTCCCCGCCGTCCTGGTGCAATGATGGCCCTGTGGCCAGATGGGGCGCGCGTAGGGCGTTTGGGCGCGGGGTGCATCGATGCCGATATCGCGGCGCATCTGGACCGGACCGAACCGGTGACCCATCTGATCTATGGCGAAGGCGGGCCCATCGACCTGCCGTTGCCCTGTGGGGGGCAGGTCCGGATCGCGCTGATCCACGCGCCCTGCGCCGATTGGTTGTCCTCGATCTGGGATGACCGCATCCGCCGCCGCACCGGGCATTGGGATGTCGATCTGCAAAGCGGCAAACCGCAGCGCGCGGCGCAAGGCCGGGGGCAGGGCTTTCAACTGACTCTGCCGCCCCCGCCCGCCTTCCAGATTCATGGCGAGGGCGACGAGGCACTGGCCCTTTCCCAGCTGGTCGCGGCCTTGGGCTTTCCCTCCATCGGGGCCGATGCGACGCCGGACGCCCACAGCGCTGTCGTCACGCTGTTCCATGACCATGACCGCGAAATGCCGGCCCTGAAACGGGCCTTGGCATCCCAAGCCTTCTATGTCGGTGCCTTGGGGTCGCGCAGGGCCCAGAACGTACGGCTGCAATCGCTGGCGCTGGAAGGTGTCACCCCTCAGGATCTGGACCGGATGCGCGGCCCGATCGGCGTCGTCGCGCGCGGTCGCGACCCGCGCCTGATTGCGGCTTCCGCGCTGACCGAGATCCTGGCCGAATACGAGGAGCGCTTCGGATGACCCATACAGGACTTCTTCTGGCCGCAGGCAATTCCAGCCGTTTTGGCGCGGATGACAAGCTGTTGGCCGATTTTCGCGGTGAACCGCTCATCGCCCACGCCGCGCGCGCCATGCGCGACGCGGCGCTGGACGACCGCGTGGCGGTGGTGACCAGCGACGCCGTCGCCGCGCTGTTGGACGGTTTCCGCATCATCCGCATCGCGCCCGGCCAGCAATCCGACAGCCTGCGCGCGGGGCTGGATGCGGTGGGCGATCCCGATCTGCTGCTGATCGCCTTGGGCGACATGCCTTTGGTCACGGACGAACATCTGGACGCCGTCATGCAACGCGCCACCGATGGCCATATCGCTGCCAGTCATGATGGGACGACGGCGCTGCCGCCAGCCTGTTTCCCGCGTGCGATGATCCCGGCCCTCTCAACGCTGAAAGGCGACCATGGGGCTGGCCGCCTTCTGCAGGATCTGCCGCAGCATTCCTTGGTTCACGCCCCCGATCTGCTGATCGATGTCGACACCCAGGATGACCTGACCCGCTGACCTGACCTCAAGGTGCGTCCGGGGCAGGGGGTCCGGGGGATGCGTCATCCCCCGGGCGTCGCGGGACGCAGATCAGCCCAACACTTCGGCAAGCGCCTCGGCGGTGACATTGACGATCTGATCGGCTTCGGCCTCGGTCAGGCACAGGGGCGGGGCAAAGCCCAGGATGTCGCCCTGGGGCATGGCGCGTGCAATGACGCCGCGCTTCAGCATGGCGGCCACGACCTTGGCGCCCTTGCCTTCGGAGGGGTCAAAGAACTTGCGGTTGTCGCGATCCGCCACCAGTTCCACCGCGCAGAGCATACCCTCGCCGCGAACCTCGCCCACATGGGCGTGATCGCCGATGGCGGCCTGCATGCGCTGGTTCAGATAGGCACCCGTCTTGCCGGCATTTTCGACCAGGCCCAGCTCGTCGATCAGCTTCAGGTTGGCAACGCCCGCCGCAGCCCCGATGGGGTGGGCGGAATAGGTCCAACCGTGGCCCAACACGCCGTTTTCGTCGGTGCCGCGCGACAGCACATCCCACATCTTCTGGCCGACGATTGATGCCGAGAGCGGCGCATAGGCGCTGGTCAGCCCCTTGGCACTGGTGATCAGGTCGGGCTTCATGCCGTAATGGTCGGACCCGAACATCGTGCCCAGACGACCAAAGCCGGTGACGACCTCATCCGCGATCAGCAGGATGTCGTGCTTGTCCAGAACCTTCTGGATCGCCTGCCAGTAACCGGCGGGGGGCGGGACGATGCCGCCGGTGCCCAGAACGGGTTCACCGATGAAGGCGGCGATGTTGTCGGCACCCTCGGCCTCGATCAGCGCCTCCAGCTTGTCGACGCAATAGCCGACGAAATCACCCTCGGACATGGAGGCATCGGGGCGGCGGAAGTAATAGGGTGCCTCGGTGTGGATCACATGCTCCAGCGGCAGGTCGAACTTCTTGTGGAACAGCTCAAGCCCCGTCAGCGACCCGGTGACCAGACCCGATCCGTGATACCCGCGCCAGCGGCTGATGATCTTCTTCTTCTTCGGGCGGCCCAGGATGTTGTTGTAATACCAGACCAGCTTGATGTTGGTTTCATTGGCATCCGACCCGCCAAGGCCGAAATAGACGCGCGCCATGCCTTCGGGCGCGCGGTCCATCACCATCTTGGCCAGCGTGATCGAGGTTTCCGACCCATGCCCGGCATAGGCGTGGTAATAGGCCAGTTCATGCGCCTGCTTGGCGATCGCATCCGAGATCTGCTTGCGGCCATAGCCGACATTCACACAGTAAAGCCCCGCGAAACCGTCCAGCAGGCGGTTGCCGTCGCGGTCTTGGATAAAGACGCCCTCACCGCCGGTGACGATGCGCTGCGGGGCTTCGCCACGGGCGAAT
Organism: Paracoccus sediminilitoris; assembly: GCF_003259195.1. Taxonomy (GTDB): domain Bacteria; phylum Pseudomonadota; class Alphaproteobacteria; order Rhodobacterales; family Rhodobacteraceae; genus Paracoccus; species Paracoccus sediminilitoris. The sequence goes on along the minus strand of NZ_QJPK01000001.1, from coordinate 129,901 downwards.
TGCGCCAGGTGCGTCGAGGGATGGAAAAAGCTCTCGCGGTCCCATTTGGCCAGTTCATCATTGGTCAGCATATCGGAATTTCCTTTCATCCCCGGTTCTTCAGCCCCAGTCGCGGCAGACATATTTGATCTCGGTAAAGGCCTCGAGGCCCTGACGGGCGCCTTCGCGTCCCAGACCGGATTGTTTCATCCCCCCGAAGGGGATCGGCGCGCCCGTGACCTTGGTGCGGTTCACGGCGACCATGCCGTATTGCAACGCCCGCGTCAGGCGATAGATCCGCCGCGGGTCCTGGCTGTGGACATAGGCCACCAGCCCGTATTCGGACGCATTGGCACGTTCGATGACTTCTTCCTCGGTGTCAAAGATCGACAGGGCGGCGACGGGCCCGAAGGTTTCTTCCGTCATGATCGCCGCTTCGTCGGTGACGTCGGCCAGCACGGTCGGCTGGAAGAACAGCGGCCCCAGATCGGCATCGACCTTGCCCCCGCACAGCAGCCGCGCGCCTTTGGACAGTGCGTCCGTGACATGCGCGACTTGCTTGTCGATCTGGCGGTCATGGATCAGAGGACCGATATCGGGATCGTCCATGCCGTGGCCCATCGTCAAAGCCTGCGTCGCCTTGGTGAAACGCGCGCAGAAGTCGTCATAGACATCGCGATGGATATAGAAGCGGTTCGCCCCCAGGCAATCCTGTCCGGATGTGGCGAATTTGGCCTTGATGCCTTCGGCGACGGCGCGGTCCAGATCGGCGCTTGGGAAGACGATGAAGGGGGCATGGCCGCCAAGCTCCATCACCAACCGCTTCACGGTATCGGCCGATTGGCGGTAAAGAAGGCGGCCCACTTCGGTGGACCCGGTGAAGGACAGCGCCCGCACGCGTTTATCGGCGGTCCATTCGCCGACGATGGTGGCCGCATCGCCGATGATCGTATTGACGACGCCCTCGGGGAACCCGGCCCGCCGCGCCAGTTCCGCCAGCGCCAGCGCCGATAGCGGCGTTTCCGCCGACGGATGGATCACCACCGTGCAGCCCGCGCCCAATGCGGCCGCGGCCTTGCGGGTGATCATGGCACACGGAAAGTTCCACGGCGTGATCAGGGCGGCGACGCCGACGGGTTCGCGCCACAGTTCCATCTCGGCATCGGCCAAGTGGCTGGTGACGCCTTCGATGTTCGGGCGCAGCGCTTCCTCGGCATAGAACTGCACGAAGCTGGCGGCATAGTCGATCTCGCCCCGTGCCTCGCTGATGGGTTTGCCCTGTTCGGCGACCATGATGCGCGCCAGGTCTTCCTTGGCACCCAGGATCAGACCGTGCCAGCGATGCAGGATCGCGGCGCGGTCCTGGGGCAGGGTGGCCGACCAATCAGGAAAGGCGGCCTGGGCGGCATCGACGGCGGCCTTCGCGCCGTTCGCATCGCTGATGGCGACCTGCGCCACCAGATCGCCCGTGGCGGGGTCGCGGACGGCCAGACGTCCTTCGGCGGGGAAATCGCCTGCGGCAGGCAACAGGCCCGCATCGTCCAGACGTTCGGACAGTCGGCTTTGATCGTCAAACATGGCGCACCTCCTTGGCTTGGCGCCAATGTGACGTGGGCCGGGCAGGTGATTTCCCTAAAAATCGGGGACAGGGCAGAGGATTCCTCGCGCCAGCGATGCCCTTCCAGAGGATTCCTCGGGGTTACGGCAGCAGGGCGGTGGCGGGCGGCATGTCCTTGACGGGCTTCGTCACGATATAGCTGAAATAGCGCCGCACACCCGCGCGACTTTCCAGCAGCCCGTCCATCAGGTCCTGAAACGCCGCCACATCCGTCGCCACGACCTGCATCAGATAGTCATAGCCACCCCCGATGGCCCAGCAGCCGGTGACCTGATCCATCCGGGCGATCACGCGTTCGAAGGTCTGGAAACTTTCGGCCCGGTGGCTGTCCAGTTCCACTGTGACGAAGACCTGCACATGCTTGCCTAGGGCCGCAAGGCTGATATCGGCGCGGTATCCACGGATCAGCCCGGCCTTTTCCAGCCGCTGCATCCGGTCCCAGCAGGGGGTGGGCGACAGGTTCACCCGCGCCGCCAGGGCGGTCTTGGCGATGCGGCCTTCGCGCGACAGAACCGCAAGGATTGCGATGTCGCGGTCGTCAAGGCGCAGTTCGGGGCGGGTCGGGGTCATGGCACGGTTCTTTCCGCGCCTTTGTCGATTGTCAATCTGGACAAGCATCGACGGGGGCTGCAATCCTGTCGGCATGTCGCATTGGCCCTTACGAAAACAGGATATCACCCGCCCGGCCTATCGCAGCCTGGCCCAGGGGATCGCCGCCGCCATCGACGCGGGCAGCCTGCGCCCCGGACAGCGCCTGCCGCCGCATCGCGACCTGGCCTGGCAGCTGGGCGTCAGCGTCCAGACCGTCAGCCGCGCCTATGAGGAACTGATCCGCGCCGACCTGATCTCGGGCGAGGTGGGGCGCGGCAGCTTCGTGAAATCGGGCCCGCGCGAGACGATCGAGGTGCCGTGGTTCCGCGCGCCGACCGACCGCCCGCCGATCGATCTGTCGATGATGACGCCCGTCCGCCTGCCGATCATCGCCGATGCCTGGCGCGACAGCATGATGCGGCTGGCGGACCGGCTGCCCGAATCCGCGATGCTGTCCTTTCGCCCGCGCCAGACCATGTCGCTGTATGGGGGCATGGCGGCGGCCTGGCTGGCGCGTTGCGGCATGGTGGTCCCCGCACAGCGCATCCTGATCACCAACGGCACGACGCCCGCGATGTTCGTGGCACTGATGACGGTGGCCCAACCGGGTGACATCATCGCGACCGAAAGCTCCACCTGCCACACGCTGAAACCCGCGGCCAAGCACCTGCACCTGCGACTGCGCGGCATCGCCGGCGATGACCGCGGCATGGATCCGCAGGCGCTGATCGCGGCGGCGGGGGCGGCGGGCGGGCGGATGAAGGCGGTCTTTCTGTTGCCGGCGGGGGGCGGACCGCATGCCCGCATCATCGATCGCGAACGTCGCGCCGAACTGGCCGAGGCCGCCGCCATCGCCGGGCTGATGATCCTGGAAAGCGACCCGACCGGGCCCATGCCCCTGCGCCGCCCCGCGCCAATCGCCAGCATCGCCCCGGACCGCGGTTTCTATTTCACGGGGCTGTCGAAATGCCTGTCGCCGGGGTTGCGGCTGGGTTTTCTGGCCATGCCTGAACATTGGGCAGAGGCCGTGCTGAACCGGCACCTGTCGATGACCTGGATGGCCACGCCGCTGATGGCCGAGATCGCGCAGGACTGGATCACCTCGGGGACCGCCGATGCGCTGCTGGCCGCGCAGCGGGTGGAGCTGGCCGCCCGCAACCGCCTGGTCCAGCGCAGCCTGGGCCCCATGGCGCATGGCTTTCAGCACGGCCTTCACCGCTGGCTGGCGCTGCCGCCGGGCACGGACGAGGCCGCGCTGGTCGCGGCGGCGCTGGCCCGGCAGGTGGCCGTGGCGCCCGGATCGGGTTTCGCGGTCCTGCCCTCGGGGCCGGCGCTGCGGATCGCGGTGGGGGGACCGGGGATGGGCGAACTGGACCATGCCCTGCGCCAAATTTGTGCAATTCTTCCGGGCGGTTCGCCCGCAAAAGGCGCTCTGGACGGGCAGCCGGTTTGACACTCGGTGTCAGAATTGTCATGATTTAATATAGAAATTGACTTGGAAATCGCTTGGGCCGAACTCTCGGCGCAAGACAGGTCGGGCCAATCGGCCCGAATCCTGCAACTTTGAGGCAACGGGGCCGTTAGCCTGCGATTGTCCGCAACAGGAGGTACCATGACCATCAAGACATTGACGACCGCCAGCATCGCAGCCCTGGTTCTGGGAAGCGGCGCCGCCATGGCCGACACATGGCGCTATGCCTTCGAGGAAGCCCTGGACGAGGTTCAGGGCGTCTATGCCCAGAAGTTCAAGGAAGAGATCGAGGCCAATTCCGACCACGAGGTCCAGCTGTTCCCCTTCGGCACGCTTGGTGAATCCGACAACATCATGGAACAGGCCCAATCGGGCATCCTGCAGTTCGTGAACCAGTCGCCGGGCTTCACCGGGTCGCTGATCCCCGAGGCCCAGGTCTTCTTCGTGCCCTACCTGCTGCCCCAGGACGAGGAAACGCTGGCGACCTTCTTCCGCGACAGCAAGGCCATCAACGACATCTTCCCCGAGCTTTATGCCGAACAGGGTCTGGAACTGCTGAAGATGTATCCCGAGGGCGAGGTCATGCTGACCACGAAACAGCCCGTGGAAGGTCCCGACGACCTGGGCGACGTCAAGGTGCGCGTGATGACCAACCCGCTGCTGGTGGAAAGCTACAAGGCCTTCGGCGCGACCCCGACGCCGCTGCCTTGGGGCGAGGTCTATGGCGGTCTGCAGACCGGCATCATCGACGGCCAGGAAAACCCGGCCTTCTTCATCGAATCCACCCGCATGTACGAGGTGACCGACCACATCACCCGTCTTGGCCACAACAACTTCACCACCGCGCTGATGGCCAATAAGGAATTCTTCGACGGGCTGTCCGATGAGGACAAGAAGCTCGTGCAGGATGCCGCCGACACCGCCTTCGACACCATCCTGGAATACCAGCAGGGCCTGACCGAGGAATCGCTGGAGAAGATCAAGGAAGCCAAGCCCGAGATCACCGTGACGACGCTGTCGGAAGAACAGCGCGCCCCCTTCCGCGACACCGCCCAGCAGGTCGAGGAGACCTTCCTGGAAATCGGTGGTCCGCGCGCCCAGGAAATCCTGGACCAGATGAAGGCCGATCTTGAGGCTGCCGGTTCCAGCTGAGCACCGCACCGCTGGCCCGGCCCCGTCTTGGGGCCGGGCCTTTCATGACGACCCACGCGGTTTACCGGCAGGACATACAGCCATGAAGGCCAAGACGACCCCCCCCGAACTGGATCCCGACGTTCTGGCCGCAGCCAAGACCACGGCGTCTGACGACGACATCGACGATTCCCTTTACGATTCAGGCCTGCCCGGACCCTTGGGTCCCATCGACGCCGCCATTGCCCGGCTTGAGGCGATCCTTCTGGCGATTGGCGTCCTGCTGATGGCGCTAAACACGGTCGCCAACGTGGTGGGTCGCTATGTCTTCGGACAATCGCTCTATTTTTCGGAAGAGGTGAACCAGGCGCTGATCGTGCTGATCACCTTTGCAGGCATCTCCTATGCCGCGCGGCATGGCCGCCATATCCGCATGTCGGCCTTTTTCGACGCGCTGCCGCACAAGGGCCGTCGGTTCGGCATGGCGATCATTGCGGGGCTGACCGGTGCGCTGATGCTGCTCTTGGCGTGGTACGCGCTGTCCTATGTCATCACCCAGGCCGGTCGGGGCAGGGTGCTGCCCGCGCTGCAGATCCCCAACTGGTGGATCCTGGTCTGGGCGCCCTTGGGCTTTTTCCTGACCGGCATCCAATACCTGATGACGGCGCTGAAGAACGTCACCGATGACGGCGTCTGGCTGTCCACAAGCACGCGCGACGGATATTCCGACGCCTCCTCCGACGCTCTGGACGAAAAGGCGCAGGATCAATGACCGCTGCAATTCTGGGAACGATGATCGTCCTGCTTCTGCTGGGCTTTCCGATGATGGTGCCGCTGATCATCGGATCGATGGTCGGCTTCGTGGGCCTTTTCGGCGGGCTTGGTCAGCTGGAAACGCTGGTCCAGCAGGTCATCGCGGGCATCCAGCCCGCCAGCCTGATCGCCGTGCCGATGTTCATCTTTGCCGCCGACCTGATGACGCGCGGGCAATCGGCCGAACGGCTGATCGACCTGGTCATGGCCTTTCTGGGCCACGTCAAGGGCGGGCTGGCCATTTCGACCGCAGGCGCCTGTACGATGTTCGGCGCGGTGTCGGGGTCTACCCAAGCCACGGTGGTTGCCGTCGGCGGCCCGCTGCGCCCGCGTCTGCTGAAGGCGGGCTACAGCGACAGCTTTTCGCTGGCGCTGATCATCAACGCATCCGACATCGCCTTCCTGATCCCGCCCTCGATCGGGATGATCATCTATGGCGTGGTGTCGGGCACCTCGATTTCGGAACTGTTCATCGCGGGGATCGGGCCGGGGCTGCTGATCCTGCTGCTGTTCTCGATCTATGCCTATATCTACGCCGTCCGCCACAACGTCCCGACCGAGGAACCGGCCACCTGGTCCGAACGCCTGCGCGCCGTGCGCCGTGCACTGTGGCCCCTGGGCTTTCCGGTCATCATCATCGGCGGCATCTATGGCGGCATCTTTTCGCCTACCGAGGCCGCGGCCGCCTGCGTCCTCTATGCCCTGCTGCTGGAGCTGGTCGTGTTTCGCGAACTCAGCATGAAGCAGCTTTACGCCACCGCCAAATCCACCGGTCTGATCACGGCGGTAGTTTTCATCCTGGTCGGCGCGGGCACGGCCTTCAGCTATGTCATCAGCTTCGCGCAGATCCCCCAGGCGATCCTGGGCGGCATCGGCATCGACGGAATGGGGCCTTACGGGGTGCTGTTCACCATTTCCATCGCCTTCTTCGTGGGCTGCATGTTCGTCGATCCCATCGTGGTCATCCTGATCCTTGTGCCGATTTTTTCGCCCGTGGTGCAATCGGTCGGGCTGGACCCGGTCCTGGTCGGCACGATCATCACCCTGCAGGTCGCCATCGGCAGTGCGACACCACCCTTCGGCTGCGACATCTTCACGGCCATCGCCGTCTTCAAGCGCCCCTATCTGGAGGTCATCCGCGGCACCCCGCCCTTCATCGCGATCCTGCTGGCGGTGGCCGTCGCGCTGATCTTCTTCCCGCAGATCGCGTTGTTCCTGCGTGACCTTGCCTTTGCCCCCGGAGGTGCATGATGGCGCTGCAACGGTTCGGCCTGGTGGCCCTTGCCACCGACATGACGATCGAAGGCGACGCCGCGCGCCTGATGCCTTGGGGTACCCAGCTGCACGTGACCCGCATCGCCTTCGACAACCCCACGACCGAGGAAAACCTGCGCAACACCGGCCCGCGCCTGCGGGCGGCGGCGGATCTGCTGGTGCCGGGGGTGGACCTGGCGGCGATCGGCTTTGGCTGCACCTCGGCTTCGGCGGTGTTGGGTCCGGGGATCGGCGAACTGGTGGGCAATCGCGCACCGCTGGTCACGCCGACCTCGGCGGCGCTGCGCGGCTTTGCGGCCCTTGGCATTACGCGCCTGGCGCTGATGACCCCCTATCTTGCCGCAACGACCGATCTGGTCGGCGATTACTTCCAGAGCCACGGCATCGACGTGGTGCGGCGCAGTTCGATGAACTATGCCGATGATCGCGACATGGCGGTGCTGGATGCCGACACGATCATGCAGATGGCCGTGAACAGCGACCACCCGGACGCGCAGGCGTTGTTCATGTCCTGCACGGCACTGCCCGCCATCGGGTTGATCGAACGGATCGAAGACACCTTGGGCAAGCCGGTCATCACCTCGAACCAGGCGCTTTTCTGGGCGATGCTGGACCAGGCACAGATCCCTGCCGCGGGGCCGGGCGCGTTGTTCCGGTGCCGGTCGTGGTAGCGACGGCCATGGTGACGCTGGACGATATCATGGCGGCCCTCGACCGCATCCGCGACGATGTCCGCGTCACCCCGATGCAGGCGTCACCTTCGCTCTCGCAAATCGCGGGCGGGCCGGTCTGGCTGAAATGCGAATACCGCCAGACGACCGGCGCCTTCAAGCTGCGCGGGGCGACGAATGCGGTCGCGCGGGTGGGCAAGGTTGCCGGGGTCACGACGGCCTCGACCGGGAACCACGGGCGCGCGCTGGCCCATGCGGCACGGGCGCGGGGCATCCCCGCCATCATCTGCATGTCGCGCCTTGTGCCGCAGAACAAGCTGGACGCCATCGCCGAACTGGGCGCCGAAGCCCGCATCATCGGCGACAGCCAGGATGAGGCCTTTCTGGAAGCCATCCGCCTGCAGCGCGACGAAGGCTTTGCGCTGATCCCGCCCTTTGATCATCCCGACGTCATCGCGGGGCAGGGCACGCTGGGGCTGGAGATCCTAGACCAGGTGCCGGACGCCGCCACCATCGCCATCCCCCTGTCGGGGGGCGGCCTGCTGGCCGGGGTTGCGGCGGCGGCGAAGGCGCTGCGCCCTGATATCCGCATTGTCGGCATCAGCATGCAGCGAGGCGCCGCCATGGCCGCCAGCCTCGATGCGGGCCACCCGGTCGAGATCCGGGAACTGGAGACCCTTGCCGACAGCCTGGGTGGCGGCATCGGGCTGAAAAACCGGCTGACCTTTCCGATGGTCCGCGACCTGATGGACGACCTGATCCTGCTGTCCGAAGACCAGATCGCCGATGGCCTGCGCCACCTGGCCCAGGATGGCCACCGGGTCGAAGGCGCCGCCGCCGTTTGTGCGGGCGCGGTCCTGTCGGGGCGTCTGCGGGCCGATGACGGGCCGCTGGTCCTGATCTTGTCGGGCGAAAACATCGACCCCGCCCGCCACGCCGCCATCCTGCAGGAGGCGTCATGACCGACATCCTGGTCCTGACCGAACAGCAGCTGCGCCAGCGCATCGACCTTGACGCGGCCGTCATCGACATCGTCGAAGACGCCTTTCGCGGTCTGGCGGGCGGTCATGTCGTCATGCCGCCGGTCCTGTCCATGCACCTGCCAGACGTGAACGGAGAGGTGGACATCAAGACCGCCTATGTGCCGGGGCTGGCCGGGTTCGCGGTCAAGATCTCGCCCGGCTTCTTCGACAACCCGGCGCGCGGTCTGCCGTCCACCAGCGGCATGATGGCGGTGCTGGATGCGCAGACGGGCCGCGTACGGGCGGTGCTGCTGGATAACGGCTATCTGACCGATATTCGCACCGCGGCGGCGGGCGGCGTGGCCGCGCGTCACCTGGCGCGGGCGGATGCCAGCCGCGCTGCGATCTTTGGCGCCGGGCTGCAGGCGCGGTTGCAGCTGCAGGCGCTGCGGCTGGTGCGCCCGATCACCGATGCGGTGATATGGGCGCGTGATTTGTCCCGCGCGCAGGCGCTGGCCGCCGAACTGGACGGCCCCGACCTGCGCGTGCGCGCCACCGCGGACCCTGCCGAGGCCGCAGGTCTGGCCGATATCGTCGTCACCACCACCCCCGCGACGCAACCGATCTTTCGCGCCGAATGGCTGCGGCCGGGGATGCATGTGACCGCCATGGGCAGCGATCAGCCCGGCAAGACCGAACTGGACCCGCTTTGCCTGAAGCGCGCCGATCTTTATGTCGCCGACCGCGCCAGCCAGACCCGCCTGATGGGCGAATTGCGCCCCGCCCTGGCCGCCCAGACCTTTGACGCCGATGCGCCCGTCCCAGAACTGGGACAGATCATCGCCAAAACCCATCCCGGCCGCACCAGCCGCGACCAGATCACCATCTGCGATCTGACCGGTACCGGTGCGCAGGATACCGCGATTGCCACCCACGCGCTTGCCGCGTTTTCGAAAGACACGTGAATGCCAGAACTGCAGAGGACACCAGAACGTTTCTCGACCGCGGAATACGAGGAACGCTTGCGCAAGACCCGCGCCAGCATGGAGAAGCTGGGGCTCGACATGCTGATCGTCAGCGATCCGTCGAACATGGCGTGGCTGACCGGCTATGACGGCTGGTCCTTCTATGTCCATCAATGCGTGATCGTGGGGCCGACCGGCGCGCCGATCTGGTTCGGGCGTGGCCAGGATGCCCAGGGCGCGCTGCGCACCGTCTGGATGAGCGATGATCACATCATCGGCTATCCCGACCATTACGTGCAGTCGGTGGACCGTCATCCGATGGATTACCTCTGGGCGACGCTGGCCGACAAGGGCTGGCATACCGGCTTCATCGGCGTCGAGATGGACAATTACTGGTACACCGCCAAGGCCCATCAGCGCCTGTGCGCGGGCTTGCCCGACGCGCAGATCCTGGATGCCACAGGTCTGGTCAACTGGCAGCGCGCGATCAAGACGCCCAAGGAACTGGCCTATATGCGCAAGGCCGCGCGGATCGTGGAACGCATGCACCGCCGCATCGCCGACCGGATCGAGGTGGGCATGCGCAAATGCGACCTGGTGGCGGAAATCTATGATGCGGGGCTGCGTTACGACGAATGGTCCCAGCATGGCGGCGATTACCCGGCCATCGTGCCGCTGCTGCCATCGGGCCCTGACGCCGCCGCGCCCCACCTGACTTGGGACGACCAGCCGATGAAGCGGGACGAAGGCACCTTCTTCGAAATCGCGGGCTGTTATCAGCGATACCATGTGCCGCTTTCGCGCACGATCTTCCTGGGCACCCCGCCGCAGGAGATGCTGGACGCCGAAAAGGCCGTGCTGGAGGGGATGGATGCGGGACTTGCCGCCGCCACCGCCGGCAACACCTGCGAGGATATCGCCAATGCCTTCTTCACCGTCCTGGACCGCTATGGCATCGTCAAGGACAATCGCACCGGATACCCGATCGGCCTCTCTTATCCGCCCGACTGGGGCGAACGCACCATGTCGCTGCGCCGCGGTGACCAGACCGAGCTGAAGCCCGGCATGACCTTCCACTTCATGACCGGCCTGTGGATGGACAATTGGGGATACGAGACGACGGAATCCATCGTCATCACCGAACGGGAGCCTGAGCTGTTCTGCAACATCCCGCGCCGGATGCTGGTCAAGTCATGACCCACCCCATCGTTCCGACCATCGCGCTGGACGGCATGGGCAAGCATCACGGTTTCCTGCGCCTGCCCTACTCCCGCAATGACAGCGCATGGGGCAGCGTGATGATCCCCATCACCGTCATCGCCAATGGCGAAGGCCCGACGGCCCTGTTGACGGGGGGCAATCACGGCGACGAATACGAGGGCCCCATCGCCCTGCAGCAGCTGGCATGGGACCTGGACCCCGCCGAGATCACGGGGCGCGTCATCATCGCGCCCTATATGAACTATCCGGCGTTCCGGGCGGGCACGCGGGTCAGCCCCATCGACCAGATCAACATGAACCGCGCCTTTCCGGGGGACCCCAAGGGCAGCGTCAGCCAGAAGATCGCCAGCTATTTCAACGATGTGCTGGTGACCATGGCGGATGTCGTTCTGGATTACCATTCGGGCGGCAAGACGCTGGACTTTCTGCCCTATGCGGCGGCGCATGTGCTGGAGGACAAGACCCAGCAGGCCGCCTGCGTGGCGGGCGTCCGGGCCTTCGGTGCGCCCTATTCGATGATGATGCTGGAGATCGACGCGGTCGGCATGTTCGACACGGCGGTCGAAAGCCAGGGCAAGACCTTCGTGACGACCGAACTGGGCGGCGGTGGCACGGCCACCGCCCGCAGCGCGCGGATCGCCATCGATGGCGCACGCAACCTGCTGCGCCACGCGGGCATCCTGGCGGGCGAGGTTCCCCAGATGGACAGCGTCTGGCTGGACATGCCGGGGGATGACTGCTTCCACTTTGCCACCCGCGACGGGCTGATGCAGCCCTTGGCGGATCTGGGCGATGCGGTCACGGCGGGCCAGCCCATCGCGCAGATCTGGGCGCCTGATCGCACCGGGGTCGAACCCCAGACCATCACCGCCAACCGCGACGGCATCATCGCGGCGCGGCATTTTCCTGGGCTGATCCAGACCGGCGATTGCGCCGCCGTGATCGCGGTGGAGGGGGCCTAGCGCCCCCTTTTCCCGAACAGCCGCGACACGATGGGCGCCAGCAGGATCACGATCAGGATTCGCAGGATGTGGTGGCTGACCACATAGGCCAGATCGGCGCCTGCGATGATGGCGATGATGACCATCTCGGCCTGGCCGCCGGGCAGGAAGGCCAGGAAGGCGTCCAGCGCAGGCGCCAGATGCATCAGGTGGATGCTTTCCAGAAAGATCAGGCTGATGATCGCCAGGATCAGCGCATAGACCAGCCCCGCCGTCACGTCGACGCGCAGTTCGCGCGCGGTGATGCCTGCGTATTTCGCCCCCACCGCGATGCCGATGAAGAATTGCGCGGCCTGGATGATCTCGGCGGGGGGGCGGCTTTGGATGATACCGGTCAGCGACAGGACGGCGGTCAGGATCATCGGCCCCAGGATCGATGCGCCGAACAGCCCCAAGCGTTCGCCGCCCTTCCATCCGACCAGACCCGCCACGACCATCAGCCCGATCTGCCACCAGGGCAGGGATGAAATCGGCGCGCCGGGGGGTTGGGACAGGTCCACTTGCCAGTAAAGCGTCATGATCAGCGGCGCGACGGTCACGATGACCAGGATGCGCGTCGCATGGATCAGCGACAGGGCGCGGATGTCGCCGCCCGCTTCCTCGCCAAAGACCAGCATGTCCTGCAGCCCGCCGGGCATGGCCGCATACCAGGCGGTCGGATGGTCAAAGCCGAAGACGAAGCGCAACAGCGGATAGCCGACCAGCGCGATCACCCCGATGAAGATCGGCACCATCGCCAGCGACCCGGCGATCGCGGGCAACCCGCCCAGCACCTGCGGCGTGATCGATGCGCCGACCGCCACCCCCAGAAAGGTCCGCATGAAGATGCCGAACTGTCCCGCGCCCTGCATGCGGGCGCCCGACAGCGCCACGATCAGGCAGCCCAGCATCGGTCCCAGAAGGAAGGGCAGCGGCAGGCCCAGCAGAAGAAACAGCGCGGCCCCCGCAAGGCCCGCGCCGAAGGTCAGGATCCGTGGTCTAGTCAAGGGGCAGCTCCGCCAGCAGGGCGGCATATTGGGCGCCATGCATGTCGCGGTCATGGACCGATCCCTGCACGACCGGGCGCGGCAGGCTGAACTTGATGACCCGCAGATCGGGGATGTCGAACCGTTTCAGCCCCTCGGGCGCCACGCCGTAGAGCGCGGCGACCCGGTCGGTGTCCAGCTGAGCCGACAGCCGGTCGAAGACATCGGCGCGGTCGCAGAAGATGTCGATGGTCACCCAGAAGGGGCCGGCATTCTTGGACCGGACTTTCAGGACAAGATCACCAAGGGTCATGGGGTCACTTTCGTCGTGGTCAGGCGGAAGGCCGACATCGGATCCTCTAGCGCCATCACGTGGTTCAGCGCGAATTCGTAAAGCGCGCCGCGATCGGTGGTGGAGGGGGAAAAGGGGAAGGCGAAGGTCGGCAGTTCCTCGTCGTCGGTCAGGGGATAGTGCAGGACGAAGGGGTTGATCAGCTTGCCGATCTCCGCCGCCTGCGCCTGATCGCGCGCGGTGACGATGCCCAAGACGCCCACCTCGACCGGGTTGCCTTGGCGGTTTTCCAAGTCGCCAAGGGTCGCATCGACACCCATCAGACGGAATTGGATGTCGTAATCATCCTGCGACAGCCCCATGCGGGTGGCGATTTCGGCATGCAGGAAACCCGTCAGCCGGTCCACCCAGGCTTGGGCGTTGTCGACGTAATGAGCGTCGCGCAGGACCGCCAGGATGGTCGTCTGATATCCCGCAACGCGCGCGCCTTCCAGTTTTACGGTATAGGGCGCGGGGACCCATTTCGACCCCTCGACCCGGACGCGGCGGGCGTCCAGCGCGGTATAGCGCGCGCCGGTCACGTCCAGATATCCACCCGGTTCATGAAGGCAGAACGGGTCCGAGTTTTCATAAAGCATATGCGCCGACACGGAATGGGGCGTGCAGAACGCCCCTTCGGCCAGCGGCTGGACGGTAAAGCCCGTGTCGTCGAAATCGACCATGATCACGCCCGAGGTCGGGTTCGTGGAACACAGCGCCCCGCATTCCGCGATCTTGGCACCGTGCCAGGCCGGACCGGCGGCATCGCCGCGCGCCAAGGGCAGGGCGGCGATGGTCGCGGTGTCGGTGGTGCGCCCGGCGATGACGATATCGGCCCCAAGCGCCAGCGCCGCCTGGATCTGTTCGACGCCTGCCAGGGCCACGATGTTCGTCAGCCCCTCCAGCGCGAAATCGGGGGCGGGGGTCAGGGGGGTGACGCGGCCCGCCGCATGGGCCGTGGCCACGCGGTCGGCGGGCTGGTCGGAATAAAGCCGGACCACGGTCGGCGACTGGCCCAGTTCAGCGGCCAGTTCGGCGGTGATGTCGAACATCCAGTCCACCGTCGCATCCGTGCCGCAGGTGCCCGCAGTGCCGATGACCAGCGGAACGCCCAGTTCGGCGCGCGCCTGCATCAGGCTGCGCCATTCGGATTTCGTGGCGGCGCGGGAATATTTCGATTGGCCCGCGCCAAGGCTGAAGGGCCCACTGTCGGTGGACCCTCCGTCGATGCAAATGATGTCGGGGGCCATCGTGACACCCCGGGCAAGGGCTTCACGGTCGAAGCCCAGGCCCAGGACGCCCGAGGGCACCAGCACGCGTGTGGTCATGTCAATCCTCGTTCAGGGTCGGATCGGTTTCGGGCATGGCCGGCTTCTTCAGCAGGCGGCGCAGGAAGATCGGCGCCACGAAACCAAGAACCGCCGCCGTCCACAAGCCGATAGCGATCGGAGAGCTGAACAGGTATTGCCAGTCGCCGTTCGACAGGACCATGGCGCGGCGCAGGTTGTCCTCCATTGCGTTGCCCAGAAGGATGCCCAGGATGACCGGAACGGTCGGCATGCCCAGTTTGCGCATGACATATCCCAGGACCCCGAAGGCCACCATCATCAGCATGTCGAAGCTGGATCCGGTCAGCGAATAGATCCCCACGAAGGCGATCATTGTCACGCCCGGCAACAGCACCCATGCGGGCACCGACAGGATGCGCACGAAGACCTTGACCATCGGCACGTTCATGATCAGCAGCACGACGTTGGCGATCAGCAGCGACGCGATCAGCGACCAGACGATTTCCGGGCGTTCGGCGAACAGCAGCGGACCGGGCGTGATGTTCAGCGTCAAGAGCAGCGCCAGCAGCACGGCCGTGGTGCCCGAACCCGGCACGCCAAGCGTCAGCATCGGGACCAGCGCGCCACCGGCGGCGGCGTTGTTGCCGGCCTCGGGGGCGGCGACACCCTTGGGGTTGCCCTTGCCGAAGCTGGCCTTGTCCTTGGCCACGGATTTTTCCGCCATATAGGCCAGGAAGGACCCCAGCGATGCCCCGGCACCCGGCAGGACGCCCGCGACAAAGCCGATGCCCGTGCCACGCAGCATCGCACCCGACGTCTGTTTCAGCATCTTCCACGGCACCAGGATCTTGCCCAGCTTGACGCCGATGGCGCTGTCGCGGCCATGGCTTTCGATGAAGTGGAAAATCTCGGCCACGGCGAACAGGCCGACGATGGCCACCAGGAAATCGACGCCGTCCATCAGGTGCAGCTCACCAAAGGTGAAGCGCGGCATGCCGGTCGTCTTGTCCATGCCGATCATGGCGATGCCCAGGCCGATGGCCGCCGACATGGCCGCCTTGGCCTGGTTCGACGATCCGATGCCGCCAAGCGTGCAGAAGGCCAGCATGTACAGCGCGAAATATTCCGCCGGGCCGAACTGATAGGCGACGCGTGCCAGATAGGGCGCAAAGATCATCAGGCCGATCGTCGCCAGCAACGCGCCCACGAAAGAGGCGACGCCCGAAACGACCAGCGCCTCGGCGGCCTTGCCCTGGCGCGCCATGGGATAGCCGTCCAGCGTGGTCATCATCGCCGGTTCGTCGCCGGGGATGTTCAGCAGGATCGAACTGATCCGCCCGCCATACATCGCCCCGTAATAGACCGAGGTCAGCAGCACCAGCGCCGAGACCGCGTCCAGCCCCATCGAGAAAGAGATCGGGATCAGCAGCGCCACGCCGTTCGACGGGCCAAGGCCCGGCAGCGCGCCGATGATGGTGCCGACGAAACAGCCGATGATGGCCAGCAGCAGGGTATAGGGGGTCAGGGCGATGGACATCCCCATCGCCAGGTTTGCAAGAGTATCCATGATTTCAGAACCCCATTCCGGCCGGCAGGGCCTTCAGGCCCAGTCCCAGCAACACGCGGAACAACAAGAACAATCCGATCGACAGGCCCAGCCCCGCCAGCACCGAACGCCGCGGGTTGCCGCCGATCTGCCAGCTGAGGACGCCGGCCGCGATGGCGGTCGGGATCAGGAAGCCGAGGGGCGTGATCGCATAGGCATAGCCCGCCAGCACCGCCAGCGCCAAGGCCAGCTGGCCGACCATGGGGCCCGCAGGCCATTCCTCGTCGGGGTCGGGGCGCAGGACCATGACCAGTGCCGCGATCATCACCACGCCCCCGACCAGATAGGGAAACAGGCGCGGGCCGACCGGATCGGACATGAAGCTGGTCTGGATGCTGCTGGCGTTGAGGATATACCCCAACGCCACGATCATCATGAACGCTCCGAAGATGCGGTCACCCTTGATCATTGCAGAATCCCGATCTCTTTCGACACGTCCTGGATCTGGGCGATGTTCTCATCGACGAAGGTCTGGAAATCGGCGCCCAGGATCGTGTAGGGGGCCAGGCCGTTCTCGGTCATCACCGTCTGCCACTGTTCGGATTCGGCGACCTTGCCCAGCATGTCGACCCATTTCTGGTAATCTTCGTCGCTGATGTCCTTGGGGACATAGATGCCGCGCCAGTTCATGGCGACGATGTCGACGCCCTGTTCCTTGGCGGTGGGAACGTCCTCGAAGCCCTCGACGCGTTCTTCCGACAAGACGGCCACGGGGCGCACGTCGCCCGACTTGATGAAGCCGGTGATTTCCGACATGTCACCGGTCATCGCCTGCGCAAAACCGCCCACCGTCTGGGTGATGGCATCCGCGCCGCCGTCCAGGCCGATATACTTGATCGCCTTGGCATCGTCGAAGCCGGCCTTGTCCAGCGTCATCAGCACCTTGAGGTGATCAAAGCCGCCCACGGCCGATCCGCCCGCGAAGGCCACCTTCGAGGGGTCTTCCTTCACCGCGTCGATCAGGTCGGTCAGGTTCTGATAGGGGCTGTCCTTGGCCACGACGATGACGCCGGGATCGCCACCGATCGAACCGACCCACCGCACCTGGTCGGCGGTCGCGCCGGCAAATGCGTTCTGCGCCAGGCGCGTGGTGGTGGCCGAGGATGCCGCGACGAAGACCTCTGGGTCGTCGCTGCGCTTGCTGACGACCTGGGTGAAGGCCACGCCGCCGCCGGCGCCGGCCAGGTTCGTGACCTGCACCATGTTCGGCACCAGTCCCAGTTCGGTCATGATGCGGCCGATCTGGCGGCAGGTGAAGTCCCAGCCACCGCCGGGGTTGGCGGGGGCGATGCATTCCTCGGCCATGGCCGGGGCTGCGACGGTCATCAGCAATGCGGCAGTTGCCGCACGGGTCCAATTTTTCATGCTGTCCTCCCAGACTGGCCCGCCTGCTTAGGGGGCGGGCTTGCGGGGCACAGGTTTTGCTGAAAAGCTGACACGAACCTGTCACCATCTGCCCGAAAGTTGTGCCAATGCGTTTTCTTCTGGTCGAAGACAGCGAGGAACTTGCCGATGCCGTCGCCTCGCGCCTGCGGCTGGAGGGGCATGGCGTCGATCATGCAGCGACGCTTTCGGATGCTGGACATTTTCTGGGAACCGCACCTTACGACATGATCTTGCTGGATATATCGCTTCCCGATGGCGACGGTCGCGATTTCCTGGTGCGCGAAAGGGCGGCGCGGCGGGACACGCCGGTGATCATGATGACGGCCTCGGCCTCGGTCAGCGACCGGGTGATGACGCTGGATCAGGGTGCCGACGATTACATCACCAAGCCCTTCGATTTCGCCGAATTGCAGGCGCGCTGCCGGGCGGTTCTGCGCCGTCGCGACGGTGCGATCGACAGCCGGCGCCATTTCGCGGGCTTCGTCTTCGACCAGCTGGCCGCGACCCTGACCATCGGCGACGAGGTCCGAGAGCTGCGCGCCCGCGAATTGCGCCTGCTGGAGATCCTGCTGTCGCGCCCCGGCCAGGCCTATTCCAAGGCGCATCTGATCGACCGGCTGTTTTCGTTCGACGAAGAGGTCAGCGACAACGCCATCGAGGTCTATGTAGGCCGGTTGCGCAAGAAGCTGGACGGATCGGGGGCACGGCTGGAAACGCTGCGCGGCGTCGGCTATCGCCTGATCCCCGAATGATGCGTGGGTTGCTGGACCCGACGCGGATCGTGTCGCTGCGCCGGCGGCTGGTCTGGCAGTTCCTGCTGCTGTCGGCGGTGCTGGTGCTGGGGCTGTTCCTGGTGGTGGGCTGGGTGGCCGAGCGCGCGTCGCGCGCGTCGCAGGATGCGGTGCTGGGCGCGGCCGTCACCGCCATCACCGAAGGCATCCGCAGCGTCGACGAGGGGCTGGAGCTGGACCTGCCCTATGCGACCTTTTCCATGCTGGGGGCGATGGGGGATGAGCGCATCTTTTATCTGCTGACGGTCGCGGGGCAGGGCGTCACCGGATACGAGGATCTGCCCCCTCCGCCCAGCCCCGCCACCGACATGACCCCGGTTTTCTATGGCGCCGATTATCGCGGGGCGCGGCTGCGTCTGGCCTCGGTTGGTCGGATGATGCTGATCCAGAACCGCCTGCAGCCGGTGACCGTCACCTTGGGCCAGACGCGGCTGGGGCAGGCGGCCATCGCGCGGGACACGGCGCGCAGCGCGGCCTGGGCCGCCCTGGGCTTCATGCTGCTGGCGTTGCCCGTGGCGCTGTTGGCGGCGCAGGCGGTGCTGCAGCCGATCCGCGCGCTGGCCGATGTGATGGGGCGGCGCGGCCCGCGCGACCTGCGCCCCGTGCGACACGCCACCCCGCGCGAGCTGACGCCGCTGCTGCGGGCGCTGAACGGGCTGATCGCGCGCCTGCGCGCCGCGCTGGAGCTGGCCGAGACCTTCATCTTCGAGGCCGCCCACCGCATCCGCACGCCTTTGTCGCTGGTCCGCGCCGAGGCCGAGCTGGCGCTGGCGGAAACCAGCGACGAGGCAACCCGCATCCGCCTGCGCCGCATGGTCCGCGCCATCGGCGAAAGCAGCCGGTCGGCGAACCAGATCCTGGACCATGCGATGGTGATGTACCGCACCGACCAATATGCCGCCGCCCGGGTCGATCTGGCGGCGCTGGCCCATGACGGTCTGCGCGCCATCGGTCCCATCGCCGAGATGCGCGACATCCGCATCACCCATGACATCGCCCCCTGCC
The DNA here is from genome assembly GCF_003259195.1 of Paracoccus sediminilitoris. Lineage (GTDB taxonomy): Bacteria > Pseudomonadota > Alphaproteobacteria > Rhodobacterales > Rhodobacteraceae > Paracoccus > Paracoccus sediminilitoris. The sequence continues at coordinate 110,830 of NZ_QJPK01000001.1, read as the reverse complement.
TGATCGAGGGCGACGAACGGATGCTGGAAATCGCCTTGCGCAATCTGCTGGACAACGCCATCAAATATGCCGCGCCCGAGGGCCATGTCGATCTGACCCTGACCTGTACGGACGGGCAGGCCTGCCTGATCGTCAGCGATGACGGGCGCGGCCTGTCCGACGATCCCGCCCAGCTGATCGGGCGGTTCCGGCGGGGCGGCAACGTGGGGGATACCGGCGGATCGGGCCTGGGTCTGACCATCGTGACCGAGGTCGCCCATGCCCATCGCGGGCGATTTCAGCTGAAGCCCGGTCAAAGGGGGGGAACATGCGCCTTGCTGCATTTGCCTTCGGCCTGATCGGGCTGGCGCTGTCCGCTGCGGGCCAAGCCACCGCGTTGGAGCCAGAGGCCGAACGCATCTTCGGGTCGCCCGATGCCCCCGCGATCCAGGTCCTGTCGGTGACCGACCTGGCGGCCTTTTCGCCCGTGCTGCAGGATTACGTGGACCGTCATCCGGACCGCAGCATCCGATATGTGCAGGCGTCCTCGACGCAGATCCATGCCGCCATCCATGACGAAGGCGCGCAGTTCGACCTGGTCATCTCCTCGGCGATGGACCTGCAGATGAAGCTGGCCAATGACGGCTTGGCGGCATCGGTCGAATTGCAGGTGGCGGGGCTGCCCGATTGGGCGCGCTGGCGCGATCAGCTGTGGGGCATCGCGCTGGAGCCGGTGGTGACGCTGGCCTCGCGGCAGGCCCTGGGGGATCTGCCGGTGCCGAAGACGCGGCGCGACCTGATCGCGCTGCTGCGCGAGAATCCCGACCGCTTCCGCGGCAAGGTGGCGGCCTATGACCCGCTGGTCTCGGGGGTGGGCTATTTCCTGATCGCGCAGGACGACCAGGTCTCCGACGGGTTCTGGCGTCTGGCCGAGGTGATGGGTCGCCTGAATGCACGGCTTTTCTGCTGTTCGGGCCAGATGATCACCGAATTGCGCGAAGGGCGCATCGCCATCGCCTATAACGTGGTGGCCAGCTATGCGGCGCGGTTCCGGCCCGACGACCCCGACCTGGTGCAGCTGGCCTTCGAGGATTACACCTTCGCCATCATCCGATCGGCCCTTGTGCCGGTGAACGCCCCCGACCCTGAAGGGGCGCGGGACCTGCTGGGCTATCTGCTGTCGGACCCGGCGCAGCGGCTGATCGCGGACAGCGCGGGCGTGGCGCTGATCGCCGGGACGGGCCCCGCGCCGGTGCCGCAGCTGCGCCCGATCCGGCTGGATGCGGGGCTGCTAGTCTATGACGACCGGTTGCGGCGGGCGGGGCTGTTGTCGGAATGGCGGGCGGCGTTGATCCAGCCCTAGGTGGTGGCGTCGATCAGCCGCGCCAGGCCCTGCGGGTCGGACAGGAAGGGCGAATGGCCCCAAGGGCGGTGATGGACGTGATCGACGCCTGCGCGGTCGATCATCATCCGCTGCAGGGCGGGCGGGATGGCGCGGTCGTTTTCGCAAATGACATAGTAACGGGTGATCCGGTGGCGGTGCGCCAGCCGGTCCCGCATCGGGCCCAAGGGTTGCGGTCGCAGGGCGTCGACCGGCGCATGGGGGCAGTCGTGATACATCATCCGCCGCGCGTGATCCGGCGGCAGGATCAGCCGCCCTGCATCGTCGCGCGGCCAGTGGCGCGGCGGTGCGGGTAGCAGGCGGTCCAGCGTCGCAAGGTTGTCCCCCGCCAGCGGCAGATAGGAACACAGATGCATCAGCAGGCGGGCGGGGGTGGTCATCGCCTCGGCCACCATGCCCCCCATGGAATGGCCGACGACCAGGGGGCGGTCCATGGCGGGCAGGGCCGCGGCGCAATTGGCCAGCGTGGTGTCCGGGGCATCGGGCAGGTCGGGACAGGCGACACGGTGCCCCATCGCGCGCAGCGCCGCCGCTGTCGCGTCCCAGCACCAGCCGCCATGCCATGCCCCGTGGATCAGAAGGATATCCGCCATGACGGCAAGCCTTGCCCGCTGCGCCCCGCGCATGCAAGGGCTTGACCGGGCGGCGGGGCCGGCCCTGAATGGGCGCGCTTTGGGGGGACGGCATGATCGACAAGCTGGAGATGTTCCTGGCGGTGGCCAAGGAATGCCATTTCGGACGGGCGGCGCAATCCCTGGGGATCACGCAGCCGACGCTGTCGGCGGGGATCAAGCAGCTGGAGGAACAGCTGGGCGTGCTGCTGATCTTTCGCGGATCGCGCTATGGTGGGCTGACGCCCGAGGGGCAGGCTGCGCTGGTCTGGGCGCGCCGCATCGTGGGCGACACCCGCCAGCTGCGCGACGAGATGCGCGCCACCCGCCACGGGTTGTCGGGCCAGCTGCGCATCGCCGTGGTGCCGACCGCGCTGACCTGGGCCGCGCGGATCGCGGCGCGCTTCGGGGATGCCCACCCCAAGGTGGGCTTCACCATCCTGTCGCGCGCCTCGACCGAGATCCTGAAGATGATCGACGATCTGCAGGTGGATGCGGGCATCAGCTATCTGGACAATGAACCGCTGGGCAAGGTCAGCGCCGTGCCGCTCTATGAGGAACGCTATGTCCTGATTGCCCCGGCGGGTCATCCCTTGGCGCAGGCGGGTGTCGTGGCCTGGTCGGCGCTGGACGGGCATCGCCTGTGCCTGCTGACCCCCGACATGCAGAACCGCCGCATCATCAACCGCCGCCTGGCGGATGCGGGCGTGACGCCGATGGCGACGGTCGAATCCAACTCGACCGTGGTGCTGGTGTCGCAGGTGTTGGCGGGGGGATGGCTGACGATCCTGCCGCAGGATCTGGCCAGCTTTCTGACCGAAGGCAAGCCGCTGTCGCTGGTCCGGCTGGAAGGGCCCGCCACCGGCCATGCCGTGGGTCTGATCGCACCGTGGCGTGAACCCCATACCCCCGTGTTGGAGGCCTTGCTGACAGAAGCGCGGCGGATGGGTGACGATAGATGAATTCTATCGATTGACGGATCAGCGATATTGATTTGCCATGGATCAGGGTGTCTGGTGACAGTCCAGACCTTTGAAAGGCCAGCCATGCTTGACCAAGCGCCAGCCCCCGACGATATCCGCGACCTTGTATCCCCCCTGCTGACGCTGGAGGGGCCGCTGCTGCCGATGCTGCATGCGATCCAGGCCGAATGGGGCCATGTCCCGCAGGCGGCGGTGCCGGTTCTGGCTGATCTGCTGAACCTTGGCGTGGCCGAGGTGCATGGGGTCATCAGCTTCTATCACGATTTCCGTAAGGAACCGGCGGGGCGGCACATGCTGAAGATCTGCCGAGCCGAGGCCTGTCAATCCGTCGGCGGCAATGCCATGGCGCAGCGGATGCTGGACCGTCTGGGCGTCGATTGGCATGGCACGACCCGCGATGGCGGCGTCACGGTCGAGCCGGTCTATTGCCTGGGCATGTGCGCCTGCGGACCTGCGGTAATGCTGGATGGCCGCGTCATCGGGCGCATTGATGATGCACGCCTGGACCGTTTGATGACGCAGGTGGGCGCATGAAGATCTGGGTTCCCATGGACAGCGCCGCCAAGGCGTTGGGTGCAGACGAGGTCGCCGATGCCATCGCCGCGCAGGTCGGTCCCGATGTGCGCATCATCCGCAACGGCTCGCGCGGCATGGTCTGGCTGGAGCCGCTGGTCGAGATCGATCGCGGCGACGGGCGCGTGGCCTATGGCCCTGTGACGCTAGACGATGTCGCGGCGCTGCTGGACGGGACGCTGGAAAGCCTTGGCCGGGTCGAGGATATTCCCTTTTTCGCCCGCCAGACGCGGCTGACCTTTGCGCGCTGCGGGGTAATCGACCCGCTGGATCTGGACGATTACGCGGCCCATGGCGGTCTGGCGGGTCTGCGCCGTGCCATCGGCATGGACAGCGCCGCCATTGTGGCCGAGGTTACCGCCAGCGGGCTGCGCGGGCGGGGCGGGGCCGGCTTTCCGACGGGCATCAAGTGGAAAACCGTGGCCGAGGCGGTCGCGGACCAGAAATACATCGTCTGCAACGCCGATGAGGGCGACAGCGGCACTTTTGCCGACCGGATGATCATGGAGGGCGACCCCTTCACCCTGATCGAGGGCATGGCCATCGCGGGACTGGGGGTCGGGGCCACGCGCGGCTATGTCTATCTGCGCAGCGAATATCCGGATGCGATCCGGGTGATGGAGGCTGCGGTCCGGATCGCGCGTCAGCGCGGCATGCTGGGCGCGGACGTGCTGGGATCGGGGCAAGCCTTCGACATGGAGATCCGCACGGGCGCCGGCGCCTATGTCTGCGGAGAGGAGACCAGCCTGCTGAACAGCCTGGAGGGCAAGCGCGGGACGGTGCGGGCGAAACCCCCTCTGCCGGCGCTGGAAGGGTTTCTGGGCAAGCCCACGGTCGTCAACAACGTGATCAGCCTGGCCACCGTGCCGGTGATCTTTGAAAAGGGCGCGCAGCATTATGCCGATTTCGGCCTGGGCCGGTCGCGGGGCACGGTGACGTTGCAGATCGCGGGCAATGTCGCGCGCGGCGGGTTGTTCGAGACCGCCTTTGGCATGTCCCTGGGCGAGGTCGTGAACGAGATCGGCGGCGGCACCCGATCGGGACGTCCGGTCAAGGCGGTGCAGGTGGGCGGACCCTTGGGTGCCTATATGCCGGTGTCGAAATTCGACACACCGATGGGCTACGAGGATTTCGACGCAGCGGGCGGGCTGATCGGGCATGCCGGGCTGGTCGTTTTCGACGACACGGCCGATATGCTGCAGATGGCGCGTTTCGCGATGGAATTCTGTGCCGTTGAATCCTGCGGGAAATGCACACCCTGCCGGATCGGCGCGGTGCGGGGCGTGGAAACCATCGACCGCATCGCCGCAGGTGATGCAGGTGCCGCCGACCTGCTGACCGATCTGTGCGAGACGATGAAGGACGGGTCGCTCTGCGCCTTGGGTGGCTTTACGCCCTATCCGGTCATGTCCGCGCTGACGCAATTTCCAGACGATTTCGCCACCCGGAGGGAGGCCGCCGAATGAAAGACTTCATCATCCCCCAATTCGCGCCCGGCGACGAACGCGACATGGGCACGCCCGCACGCCATGGCCCGCCAGTCACCCTGACCATCGACGGGGCGCAGGTGACGGTCCCCGAGGGCACGTCGGTGATGCGCGCGGCCATGATGGTCGAGGTGCAGATCCCCAAGCTGTGCGCCAGCGACAACATGGAGGCCTTCGGGTCCTGCCGCCTGTGCGTGGTCGAGATCGAGGGACGGCGCGGCACGCCCGCCAGCTGCACCACGCCGGTGACCGAAGGGATGGTCGTCCACACCCAGTCCGAAAAGGTCCGTCGCATTCGGCGCGGCGTGATGGAGCTGTATGTCAGCGACCATCCGCTGGACTGTCTGACCTGCGCGGCCAATGGCGATTGCGAATTGCAGGACGCGGCGGGGCAGGTGGGGCTGCGCGATGTGCGCTATACCCCCGGCCAGAACCATTTCGACGCCTCGGGCACCGGGGCGCGCAGCCAGGCCGAGGCGCGGGCGCGCGGCGGGCAGGACAATCCGCTGTTCATTCCCAAGGACGACAGCAACCCCTATTTCACCTATGACCCCAGCAAATGCATCGTCTGTTCGCGCTGCGTGCGGGCCTGCGACGAGGTGCAGGGAACCTTCGCGCTGACCATCGAAGGGCGGGGTTTCGACAGCCGCGTCAGCGCCGGCACGGCGGCGGACAGTTTCCTGACCAGCGATTGCGTCAGCTGTGGCGCCTGCGTGCAGGCCTGCCCGACGGCGACGTTGCAGGAAAAATCGGTGGCCGCGCTGGGAACGCCCACGCGGTCGGTCATCACCACCTGCGCCTATTGCGGCGTCGGCTGCAGCTTCAAGGCCGAGATGAACGGCGACACGCTGGTCCGCATGACGCCGTGGAAGAACGGCAAGGCGAACCGCGGCCACAGCTGCGTCAAGGGGCGCTTTGCCTATGGCTATGCCGCGCACAAGGACCGCATCCTGTCGCCGATGATCCGCGACAGCATCGACGAACCCTGGCGCGAGGTCGCCTGGGACGAGGCGCTGGCCTTCGCCGCGGGCCGCATGCGCGGCATCCAGGAACGCCACGGACGGCGGTCGGTCGGGGTCATCACCTCCTCGCGCTGCACGAACGAGGAGACCTATCTGGTCCAGAAGCTGACCCGCGCGGTCTTTGGCAACAACAACACCGATACCTGCGCGCGGGTGTGTCATTCGCCCACGGGATACGGGCTGGGCAAGACCTTCGGCACGTCGGCAGGGACGCAGGATTTCGATTCTGTCGAACACACGGACGTGGTGCTGATCATCGGCGCGAACCCCACCGACGGGCATCCGGTCTTTGCCAGCCGCCTGAAGAAGCGCCTGCGCCAAGGGGCCAAGCTGATCGTCGTCGATCCGCGCCGCACCGACATCGTGCGCAGCCCGCATGTCGAGGCCGCCTATCACCTGCCGCTGCGTCCCGGCACCAATGTCGCCGTGGTCAGCGCCATGGCCCATGTGATCGTGACCGAGGGTCTGATGGACGAGGCCTATATCCGCGACCGCTGCGACTGGGACGAGTTCCAGCATTATGCCGAGTTCATCCGCGATCCCCGCCACGCCCCCGAGGCGACCGAGGCGCTGACGGGCGTTCCGGCCGCCGACCTGCGTGCGGCCGCGCGGCTGTTCGCGACGGGCGGCAATGGCGCGATCTATTACGGGCTGGGCGTGACCGAGCACAGCCAGGGGTCGACCACGGTCATGTCCATTGCCAACCTGGCGATGCTGACCGGCAATATCGGCCGGCCCGGCGTGGGCGTGAACCCTCTGCGTGGTCAGAACAACGTGCAGGGTGCCTGCGACATGGGGTCCTTCCCGCACGAGTTGCCGGGATATCGCCACGTCAAGCTGCCCGATGTGCGCGCGATCTTCGAGCAGGCCTGGGGGGTCGAGATCGACCCCGAGCCCGGCCTGCGCATCCCGAACATGCTGGATGCGGCGGTCGAGGGGACGTTCAAGGGGCTTTATTGCCAGGGAGAGGACATCCTGCAGTCGGACCCGGACACGCATCACGTCGCGGCGGGTCTGAAGGCGATGGAATGCGTCATCGTCCACGATCTGTTCCTGAACGAGACGGCGAATTATGCCCATGTCTTCCTGCCGGGATCGTCTTTCCTGGAAAAGGACGGGACCTTCACCAATGCCGAGCGCCGCATCAACCGCGTGCGCAAGGTCATGGCGCCCCGCAACGGGTACGAGGACTGGGAAGTCACCCAGATGCTGGCCAACGCGATGGGGGCTGGTTGGCATTACACCCATCCCAGCCAGATCATGGACGAGATCGCCGCGACCACGCCCAGCTTTGCCGGCGTCAGCTATGAACGGCTGGAAGAGCTGGGGTCGGTGCAATGGCCCTGCAACGAGGCGCATCCCGAAGGGACGCCGCTGATGCATGTCGACGGCTTCATGTCGGGCAAGGGGCATTTCATCATCACCGAATACGTGGCCACCGACGAACGCACCGGGCCGCGTTTCCCGCTGCTGCTGACCACCGGGCGCATCCTGTCGCAATACAATGTCGGCGCCCAGACCCGGCGGACCGAGAACAGCGTCTGGCACGATCAGGACGTGTTGGAGATCCATCCCCATGACGCGGAAGTCCGCGGCATCAATGACGGCGACTGGGTGCGGCTGGCCAGCCGGGCGGGGGAGACCACGCTGATGGTCACGCTGACCGACCGGGTGGCGCCGGGGGTGGTCTACACCACCTTCCATCATCCCGCGACGCAGGCTAACGTGGTGACCACCGATTTTTCGGACTGGGCGACCAATTGCCCGGAATACAAGGTCACCGCCGTGCAGGTCAGCGCCTCGAACGGTCCGTCGGACTGGCAGGAGCGCTATGCCGAACAGTCCGAACGGTCACGGCGGATCCTGTCAGCCGCGGAGTAAGCCATGCCCCTGCCATCCCCCGTCCATCCCGTGGACGCCACGCATCACCGGTCTGGCAGCGCCACGCCGGTGCGGCGGATGCTGGCCGAGGAGACGCCGGTGGCGATGGTTTATGGCGGCACGACCCAGGCCGTGATGATGGCATCGCCCGCCGACCTGGAGGATTTCGCGGTCGGGTTTTCCCTGACCGAGGCGATCGTGACGGCGACCACGCAGATCGCTTCGATCGACGTCATGGATCATCCGCGCGGGGTCGAGGCGCAGATGTGGCTGAGCGAGGACCGGGCCGAGACGCTGGCCGCGCGGCGGCGCTTCATGGCGGGGCCGGTCGGGTGCGGGCTGTGCGGGATCGACAGCTTGGATCAGGCCACGCGGGGCTTGCCCGACCTGTCGGGCGTCGGGCCCGTGCTGGATGCGGCCCAGGTGGCGCAGGCGACCGATCTGTTGCGCGACTGGCAGCCCCTGCACGATCAGACCCGCGCCGTTCATGCGGCGGGGTTTCTGCTGCCAGGCAAGGGCATCGTTCTGGCGCGCGAGGATGTGGGCCGCCACAACGCGCTGGACAAGCTGATCGGCGCGATGGCCCGCCAAGGCGTCGATGCGGGACAGGGTGCCTTTGTCCTGACCAGCCGCGTCAGCGTCGAGATGGTGCAGAAATGCGCCATCGCGGGGGCGGGCCTGCTGATTGCCGTGTCGGCGCCCACGGCCCACGCGCTGCGACTGGCCCAGGACGCCGGCATCACCGTCGCCGCCTTTGCGCGCGGCGAGGGTTTTGACCTGTTTTCCCACCCCGAACGGCTGAATGCCAAGGTATCCGATGTCGCCTGAAAAGATGGTCATGATGGCCAACCAGATCGCAACCTTCTTTGACAGCCAGCCAGGGGATTCCGCCGACAGGATCGCCGCGCATCTGAAGGATTACTGGGAGCCGCGGATGCGGGCGCAGCTGCTGACCTATCTGGAAACAGGCGGCGGTGGGTTGAAGCCGTCGGTGCTGGCGGCCGCCGAACGACTTTAGGGACAGGATGCAACCCTTGCCTGCCATCCGGTGTTGCGCTGGAGAATGGTGAACCAACGGGCCCGGGGACAGGCATTACATGCAGCAGAATTCGGACGTCTTCGACCTTGCTTCGGCAAAGGTCTGCGTGGTCATGAACCGCAGTTCGGGCAAGAAGAAACATCAGGCCCTGACCGACAAGCTGCAATCGCAGCTGGCCCCGGCCTGCGGCAGCTTTCAGCTGCGCCAGAGCCGCAAGGGGGCGCAATTGCCGGCGCTGGCACGTCAGGTCGCGACCGAGGGGTTCGATCTGGTGATCGCGGCAGGCGGTGACGGCACGCAATCGGCGGTCGCGGGCGCGTTGGCGGGAACCGACACGGTGATGGGCGTGCTGCCCGGCGGGACCTTCAACTATTTCGCCCGCGATCTGGGCGTGGGCGAGGACATCGACAGCGCGCTTGAGACGCTGCTGGACGGGCGTGTCGATGCCACGGATGTCGGTGACATCAACGATCTGGTCTTTCTGAACAATGTCAGCCTTGGCGCCTATCCGCAGATCCTGAAGACTCGCGAAGGGATCTATAAGCGATGGGGGCGGTCGCGGATCGCGGCCTATTGGTCGGTGCTGGTGGCGCTGCGTCGCCTTCGCCGCCCGATGCAGCTGATCGCCGAGGTCGACGGGCAGGAGCGCGAATATACCAGTGCCTTGGTCTTCGTCGCCCGTAGCGCCTATCAGCTGGACAGTTTCGGGCTGGAGGGGGCTGATGGCATCCGCGATGGCAAGTTCGCCGTGCTGATCGCCAAGGCGCGTCAGCCTTTGCCCCTGATCCGCTCGGCCTTGCGTCTGGCCATGGGCCACAGCGCCAAGGACAGCGATTTCGACCTGATCGTGACGGACCGGTTGCAGATGCGCACCCCCAAGAAACGTCAGTTGGTGGCGCATGACGGCGAAAAGACCGTGTTGCACAGCCCCTTCGACCTGAAGGTGCGGCATGGCGCGCTGAAGGTGCTGTTGCCCGCCGACGGCAGCAACAAGACCGACGATGTGCGGGGGCGGTCGTGACCCGCATCATTCATCTGACCGACCTGCATTTCGGATTTCACCGCAGCGAGCTGATCGGCCCGCTGCTGAGCCGGATCGAGGCGTTGCGGCCCGATCTGGTGGTCGTGTCGGGCGACATCACCCATCGCGGATTGCCTGCACAGATGCAGCTGGCGCAGGATTTTCTGGGACGGATCACCGCGCCGGTGATGCTGATGCCGGGCAATCACGACGTTCCGCTGTTGAACCCCATCGCGCGGCTGTTCTGGCCGTTCTCGGGGTTCCGCGAGTATTTCGGGCCCGATGTGACGCCGACGGCGCGGGTGGGGCAGGCGCAGGTCTTTGCACTGAACAGTGCCGATCCGTATTCCTGGCAGCGGGGCAAGATCCGGCGTGGAGAGATCGGGCGGGTGATCGGCGGGCTGGACCCGTCGGCCACCAATATCGTGGCGCTGCACCATCCCATGGAGCAGTTGCCCGGCATCGACAAGCAGCCCGCGCGCCGTGCGGAGGAGGCGATGGGCAGGTTGCAGGAGGCGGGCGTCCATGTCGTGCTGAGCGGGCATCTGCATCGCTGGGCGGTGGACAAGGTGCTGGCGACCGGACGCTGGCCGCAGATCCTGCAGGTGCAGGGCGGCACCGCGCTTTGCGCACGGCTGAGCGACATGAAGAACGAGTTCGCGTTGCTGATCATCGACGGGACCGAATTGCATGTCGAACATCACGTCGCGCCGATGGGCGTGAATGCCTTCGAGGAACCGGTAATCAGCACCTATAGCCGGGCAAACGGCCCCTGGAGGCGCGTTTAAGCGTTGAGTTTCGCGGAAAATGCGCTTATAGCGGGCGCAGTCAAACGGGCGACATGGTCAGAACAGGCCGCTTACAGACGGGTCGGGTGTCAAGCCTCGACCCTTTGTCGTTGTCCGGACCGACATCATAAAGACCGGCGGAGCCAACCGTCAGGCCAGTAAAAGACACATAAAGGATACTGAACACGCATGTGCGCTAAAGCGACTATGGAGGAGTTCGAGGCCCTTCTGAACGAAAGCCTCGAGATCGACACCCCGGACGAAGGTTCGGTTGTCAAAGGCCGCGTCATTGCCATCGAGGCAGGCCAGGCCATCATCGACGTCGGCTACAAGATGGAAGGCCGCGTTGATCTGAAAGAATTCGCGAACCCCGGTGAAGACGCCAACCTGAGCGTCGGCGACGAAGTCGAGGTCTATCTGGACCGCGTCGAGAACGCCCGTGGCGAAGCCAGCATCAGCCGTGAGAAGGCCCGCCGCGAGGAAGCTTGGGATCGTCTGGAAAAAGCCTATGGCGACGAAGAGCGTGTCGAAGGCGCGATCTTTGGCCGCGTCAAGGGCGGTTTCACGGTCGATCTGGGTGGCGCTGTTGCGTTCCTTCCCGGTTCGCAGGTCGATGTCCGCCCCGTGCGCGACGCTGGCCCGCTGATGGGTCTGAAGCAGCCGTTCCAGATTCTGAAAATGGATCGCCGCCGTGGCAACATCGTCGTGTCGCGCCGCGCCATTCTGGAAGAATCGCGTGCCGAACAGCGCGCCGAAGTCATCGCCAACCTGACCGAAGGTCAGACGGTCGACGGCGTGGTCAAGAACATCACCGAATACGGCGCCTTCGTCGATCTGGGTGGCGTTGACGGCCTGCTGCACGTTACCGACATGGCATGGCGTCGCGTCAACCACCCGTCCGAGATCCTGGCGATCGGCGAGACCGTCAAGGTCCAGGTCATCAAGATCAACAAGGACAGCCACCGCATCAGCCTGGGCATGAAGCAGCTGCAGGCCGATCCGTGGGATACGGTCGCCGACAAGTTCCCGATCGAGTCGGTCCACCAGGGCCGCGTGACCAACATCACCGATTACGGCGCCTTTGTGGAGCTGGAGGCCGGTGTCGAAGGCCTGGTCCACGTTTCGGAAATGAGCTGGACCAAGAAGAACGTCCATCCGGGCAAGATCGTCTCGACCAGCCAAGAAGTCGAAGTGATGGTTCTGGAGATCGACGAAGCCAAGCGTCGCGTTTCGCTGGGTCTGAAGCAGACCATGCGCAACCCGTGGGAAGTCTTTGCCGAAACCCACCCGACCGGCACCGTCATCGAAGGCGAAGTCAAGAACATCACCGAATTCGGTCTGTTCGTGGGTCTTGACGGCGACATCGACGGCATGGTTCACCTGTCGGACATCAGCTGGGATGCACGCGGCGAAGACGCGATCCAGGACTTCCGCAAGGGCGACGTCGTCAAGGCCGTCGTTCAGGACGTGGACGTGGAGAAGGAGCGTATCTCGCTGTCGATCAAGTCGCTTGAGAACGAAGGCATGGCGGAAGCTGTGGACGGCGTGAAGCGCGGCTCGATCATCACCGCCGAGATCACCGCGATTGAAGAGGGTGGCATCGAGGTCGAGTATAACGGCGTCAAGTCGTTCATCCGCCGCAGCGATCTGGCCCGTGACCGCCAGGACCAGCGCCCCGAGCGCTTCCAGGTCGGTGACAAGGTCGACGCACGCGTCACCAACGTCGACACCAAGACCCGTCGTCTGGGTTTGTCGATCAAGGCACGCGAGATTGCTGAAGAAAAAGAAGCGATCGACCAGTATGGCAGCTCGGATTCGGGCGCGTCGCTGGGCGACATTCTTGGCGCGGCGCTGGGCAGCAAGAACTGATCCAGCCTGATGGCCAAGCCACTGCCCGTCCCGGTTTTTCCGGGGCGGGCTTTTTTTTGCCTGATATGCATGCACCCCGTCCAAGTGCCTTGCGCGAAACGGATAAAGCTGACAACGCTATGAAACCAGTGACTTCTGTGTCGCGTTGAGCGGGCTGACGGGGGCGATTACCCCCATTGAGCTGTTCCCGTCGCCAAGCGGCGTGCAGAACGCATCTATTTGGGGGAAGGCATGATCCGTTCCGAGCTGATCCAGATGATCTCTGACGAGAATCCGCATTTGTTCCGTCGTGATGTCGAGCGCATCGTCAACACCGTGTTCGAGGAAGTCATCAACGCCATGACGCGTGGCGACCGGGTGGAGTTGCGCGGCTTTGGCGCGTTTTCGGTCAAGCAGCGCGATAGCCGCGTCGGGCGCAATCCCCGGACCGGCGAGGCAGTCGAGGTCGAGGAAAAGCACGTCCCCTTTTTCAAGACTGGCAAGCTGTTGCGTGACAGGTTGAACGGCGACGCCTGAGCGTCGTAAAAGGGACCAAGCCTGGCGCGACCGGGCGGGACAATTCAAGGGACACCCCCCATGCGCTTTATCCGTCTGATCTTCGTGGCCTTCCTGGCATTGGTTCTGGTCGCCGTTGCCTTGGCGAACAGGCAGGTTGTCACGTTGTCGCTGTTTCCTGCCAATCTGGGGCAGTTTCTTGGCGGGACATGGTCAGTGGCGGTGCCGCTGTTCCTGGTCATCTTTGTCGCCTTCGCGCTTGGCATGCTGGCCGGCCTGATCTGGGAATGGATGCGTGAAGCCAGTATCCGCAAGACCGCCCGTCAGCGGAGCCTGAAGGTCGAGCAGCTGGAGAACGAGGTCGGGCAGCTGCGTGAGAACCATGCCGCGCCGCGCGACGACGTGCTGGCGATCCTTGAGCAGCCTTCGGTCAAGAGCCGCCCTGCAACCGGGCGTGCCCAATTGCCTGCGGCGCGCTGAGCGGTGGCCGATGTCAAGATTTGCGGGCTGAGCAAGCCTGCGCATGTCCATGCCGCCGCCGAGGCCGGGGCCCGTTTCGTGGGGTTCGTGTTCTTTGCGAAATCGCCGCGCGCCGTGACAGCGGATGAAGCGTCGCAGTTGTCGCAGTTGGTCCCGGTGGGCGTCGCGCAGGTCGGGTTGTTCGTGAACCCGGACGATGCGCTGCTGCAGCAGGTTCTGGCGAAGGTGCCGTTGGACATCATTCAGCTGCATGGGTCGGAGACGCCGGATCGGGTCACCGAGGTCAAGGAACTGATGGGATTGCCGGTGATGAAGGCGGTCGGCATCAGCGGGCCGGAGGATCTTCCGGCGTTGACGGATTACGGGTTGGTGGCCGACATGCTGCTGGTCGATGCCAAGCCGCCTAAAGGGGCCGATCTGCCCGGTGGGAACGGGTTGGCCTTTGACTGGCGGTTGCTGGTCGGGCGGCATTGGCTGCGCCCTTGGATGCTGGCGGGTGGTCTGACGCCCGAGAATGTGGCCGAGGCGGTGCGGTTGACCGGCGCGCCTGTGGTCGATGTCAGTTCGGGCGTTGAATCGGCCCCGGGAGTGAAGGAATCGGGATTGATCTCGGCGTTTGTTGCGGCCGCAGCGGGTGATGTTGCGCGTTGATATGCGTGATGTTGCGTGGCGTTCGCCGGGGGTGTTGCGTGGTCAAGTCCTTGTATCGAAAGGGAAACCGGCGGCCCTTACGCAACCCTTGGTTTAGCGATTGACTTTGCGAACGGCCCAAGGTAGAACCTTTACATGCTGGGAGAGATGGGCAAGCGGCCAAGGGAAACCTTGGGCCGCTTTTTTCGTCTTTCGGCTCGTGCGGACAGGACACGAGGCGGGACAGTTTGCATGAACGATATGGAATGGCGCGGGGGCACGACCTCCGAAGGACCTTTCGTGGCCGGATCTGTGCCTGAGAAGGCGGAGCTGCGGTTTCCCGAAATTGCCCCCGACGAGGACGAGATCACCGTCCTGAGGTGGCTGTTTTGGGATTACGTCAAGGACCTTCGGGGGCATCAGGCCGAGCTTGTGTCGGCCAAGGCCGGGGATCTTGATCCGGCCAAGCTGAAGAAGGCCATGGACACCGCAAAGACCGCCCGTGAGGCGGTCCAGCTGCTGATGGCGGAAAGGAACAAGGTTGACAAACTTCGCAGAGAGATCGCGGGCGGGGTCGCCGAAGGCTGCCTTGACCTTGACGCGGCAAGAGATGAGATCGGGCGCCGGCTGGCTTGCCTCCGCCGGGCCGGAGGAGGTTGAGGCCTTCCTGGGGGGGCTGTCGGAAAACGCCTTGGGCAGTCTGCCGTGGCTGTTCGAATTCTGGGCCCTGCCGCACCAGTTGCCCCCCGAGGGTGACTGGAAAAGCTGGGTCATCATGGGGGGACGCGGCGCGGGAAAGACCCGCGCCGGGTCGGAATGGGTGCGGCAGATGGTAGAGGGACCGACCGTCGATGCGCCGGGACAATGTCATCGGGTGGCGCTGGTTGGGGAGACCTTCGACCAGGTCCGCGAGGTGATGATCTTTGGCGAAAGCGGCATCCTGGCCTGTTCGCCCCCCGATCGCCGTCCGGTCTGGGAGGCCGGGCGGCGCAGGTTGGTCTGGGCCAATGGGGCAACGGCGACGGTCTATTCGGCGCATGAGCCCGAGGCATTGCGCGGCCCCCAGTTCGATGCCGCTTGGGTCGATGAGCTGGCCAAGTGGAAGAAGGCCGAGGATGTCTGGGACATGCTGCAATTCGCATTGCGGCTAGGGTCGCATCCGCAGCAGGTGATCACGACGACGCCGCGCAATGTCGGGGTGTTGAAGCGGATCCTTGGCAATGCCTCGACTGTGGTGACCCATGCGCCGACGGATGCGAACCGCGCCTATCTGGCCGAGAGTTTCCTGGCCGAGGTTCAGAGCCGCTATGGCGGGACGCGGTTGGGGCGGCAGGAGCTGGACGGGGTGCTGCTGGACGATATCGAGGGCGCTCTGTGGACGACCGCGGTGCTGGAAAGCGCGCGGGTCGATCAGCTGCCCAAGCTGGACCGGGTCGTGGTGGCGGTCGATCCGTCGGTCACGAATGGCAAAGCCAGCGACGAATGCGGGATCGTCGTCGCGGGCGTGGTCATGGAGGGCGAGCCACGCGATTGGCGGGCCTATGTGTTGGAGGATGCCAGCGTGCGGGGCGGCCCGTCGGACTGGGCGCGGGCCGCGATCGCCGCGATGGACCGGCACGGGGCCGAGCGTCTGGTTGCCGAGGTCAACCAGGGTGGCGACATGGTCGAGAGCGTGATCCGGCAGATCGATCCGCTGGTGCCCTTCAAGGCGCTGCGGGCGTCACGCGGGAAGGGTTTGCGTGCCGAGCCTGTCGCCGCGCTCTATGAGCAGGGGCGGATCAGGCATGCGCGGCAGGGAGGTCTGGGACGGCTGGAGGACCAGATGTGCCAGATGACAGTTCGCGGCTTTGAAGGGCGCGGCAGCCCCGACAGGTTGGATGCCATGGTCTGGGCCATGCACGAGCTGATGATCGAGCCGGCCGCAAATTGGCGACGTCCGCAGATGCGGCGGCTTTAGCGGGCAGGGCGGGGGCATGGCCCCCAGGAAAATTGGACAACGAAGAAGGGGCTGACCTGCGGGTCGGCCCTTTTTCATGTCAGATGACGGAGGCGAAGATGGCGTTTCGGATGTTTTCACGGGAGGGCAAGCCCCAATCCGTGCCTGAAAGGAAGGCGAGTGCCACGGGCCGGGTCGTGGCCTTTGCCAGCGGCGGCGGGCGGACGGTCTGGTCGGCGCGCGACACGGGCAGTCTGACGCGCGGCGGCTTTGTCGGAAATCCGGTGGGGTTCCGTTCGGTTAAGTTGATCGCCGAAGCGGCGGCGGCGGTACCGTTGATCTGCGCCAACCGCGATCAGCGTTTCGAGATGCATCCGGCGATCGATCTGCTGCGCCGACCCAATCCGGGGCAGGGTCGGGCCGAGCTGTTGGAGGCCTTGTTCGGGCAGATGCTGCTGTCGGGCAACGGCTATCTGGAGGCGGTGGGTCTGACCGAGGCGGGCCTGCCCGAGGAACTGCATGTCCTGCGCGCGGACCGGATGACCATCGTGCCGGGGGCGGATGGCTGGCCCGTCGCCTATGAATATGCGGTGGGGGGGCGCAAGCACCGGTTCGACATGACGGGCAGCCCCGATCCGATCTGCCATATCAAGAGCTTCCATCCGGTTGACGACCATTACGGATTGTCGCCCATGCAGGCGGCAGCGGTGGCCTTCGACGTGCATAACAGTGCCTCGGCCTGGTCGAAGGCATTGCTGGACAATGCGGCGCGGCCAAGCGGGGCCATCATCTACAAGGGGATGGACGGGCAGGGCACGCTGAGCGCCGATCAGTATGATCGCCTGGTGGGCGAGATCGAGATGAACCACCAGGGCGCACGCAACGCGGGCAGGCCCATGTTGCTGGAGGGGGGCCTGGATTGGCGCCCGATGGGCTTCAGCCCCAGTGACATGGAGTTCCACGAGACGAAGCTGTCGGCGGCGCGGGAAATTGCCCTAGCCTTCGGCGTGCCGCCGATGCTGTTGGGGATTCCGGGCGATGCGACCTATGCCAATTACGCCGAGGCGCACCGGGCCTTCTATCGCCTGACGGTGCTGCCGCTGGCGACGCGGGTGACCGCGTCTGTTGCGTGGTGGCTGTCCGAGCATCTGGGCGAGGAGATCGAGCTGCGTCCCGACCCTGACCAGATCCCGGCCCTTGCCGAGGATCGCAACCAGCAATGGGCGCGGATCGCGGCGGCGGATTTCCTGACGGATGCGGAAAAGCGCGCGCTGTTGGGCCTGCCCCCGATGGATGGGGGCTGAGAGGATGGAGGGGTCGCGTTTCGTCAAGGACGGTCTGTGGCAGGACCAGCGGATCGACGCGCAGGAACGGATCATGGCGCTGCAATTCGGGCAGGTCGAACGTCGGCTGGAGCGGATCGAGGCCATGATCGAAGGGTTGGAACGGCGCCTGTGGATGACCGTCTATGGCGTCGTCGCCGTGATCCTGACGCAGGCCGTCCAGGGGATACTGGATTATGCACCAAGAGGAGGCTGAAGGATGGTTCCGGGGCTGGAAGTGAAATTCGCGGGCGGCGCGCCCGTGCTGTCCGACGGACAGGTGATCGAAGGCTATGCCAGCCTGTTCGGCCTGACCGACCAAGGCGGCGATGCGGTCGCAAAAGGGGCTTTTACGGCCTCTCTGGCGCGGCTGGCGGGCAAGGGGGACAAGGTGCGGATGCTGTGGCAGCACGATCCGACCCGCCCCATCGGTGTCTGGGACGAGATCCGCGAGGATGATGCGGGCCTGTGGGTCAAGGGCCGGCTTCTGCCCGAGGTGGCGCAGGCCCGCGAGGCGGCGGCGCTGATCCAGGCGGGCGCGATCGACGGGCTGTCGATCGGCTATCGCACCATCCGCGCCGAGCGCAGCCAGAAGGGCGCGCGCATCCTGACCGAGGTCGAGCTGTGGGAGGTGTCGCTGGTGACCTTCCCGATGCTGCCCGAGGCCAAGGTGGGGCGCAAGGACGCCGACGATCTGCGCGAGGTCGCAGCATTGTTCACGGCCGCAACGCAGGCGCTGCGCGGCTGACAGGTTTCAGGGATGCGCCCATGACGCGCGTCCCGTTCAGGTTCGGACCAAGACCCCGCTGCGGGTGGGTCCAGCAACAGGGGCGGTCGCCCCGATCATCGTGACGAGGAGAAGACCATGACCGAGGTGAAAGCCGCGGGCGGCGGCGACATGCCTGCCGATCTGCGCGGGGCCATGATGGGGTTCGTGAGCGAACTCAAAGGCTTTCGCGAAGACATTCAGACCAAACTCAATGCACAGGAACACCGTATGACCATGATCGATCGCAAGACTGCACTGCGTGGCCGCGCCCCCCTTTCCGCAACCGCCGAGGTCGAAGTGCCGCATCAGAAGGCGTTCAACGCCTATCTGCGCAGCGGTGACGATGACGGCCTGCGCGGCCTGGTCATCGAGGAGAAGGGCCTGACCGTCGCCAGCGATGGCGGTTTCCTGGCGGCGCCCACTGTCGCCGCATCGGTTCAGCAGGTGCTGCAGGGCGGTGCGTCGCTGCGTCGTCTGGCCAATGTCGTGACCATCGAGAGCGCTGCCTATGAGGTGCTGGTCGACAAGGGCGACATGGGTGCGGGCTGGGCCACGGAAGCGGCGGCGGTCGAAGGTGCCGCGGGTGGGATCGAGCGGATCTCAATTCCGGTCCACGAGCTGTCTGCCATGCCCAAGGCCAGCCAGCGTCTGCTGGATGACGCGGCGTTCGATGTCGAGGGTTGGCTGGCGGAACGCATCGCCGACAAGTTTGCCCGTTCGGAGGCCGCGGCCTTTGTCGCCGGCGATGGCGTCGACAAGCCGCGCGGCTTTTTGGCCTATCCCACGGCGCTGAATGCGGCGGCGACGGACGGCCAGATCGGGACCGTGCTGACCGGCAAGTCGGCCGATTTCGCGCTGACCAACCAGGCCGATTGCCTGATCGACCTAATCTATGCGCTTGGTGCGAAATACCGTGCGAATGCGTCCTTCGTGATGAATTCAAAGACGGCCGCGCGCATCCGCAAGATGAAGGATGCCGATGGCCGCTTCCTGTGGAGCGATGCGCTGAGCGTCGGCCAGGTGCCGCAGCTGCTGGGCTATCCGGTGCTGATCAGCGAGGACATGCCCGACATCGCTGCGAATTCGAAATCGGTAGCGTTCGGTGACTTCCACGCCGCCTATACAATCGTGGAGCGTCCCGACCTGCGCGTGCTGCGTGACCCCTTCAGCGCCAAGCCGCATGTCCTGTTCTATGCCACCAAGCGCGTCGGCGGCGGCGTAACCGATTTCCGCGCTGTCAAGCTGCTGCAGTTCACCTGATCCCCTTGCGGGACAGGTGAGGGGAAGGGGGCGCGCGCGTCGCCGGTCATACCGGTGAAGCAACTGTCCGCGCGTGCTGATGGCTGGCGTGCGGGCGCGTCTCCTTTCTTTCGTGAACCTGGACAAGACGGATCATCCCCCGGCCTGGGGGATGTGTCCTGGTGGATATGTGCGGACGGCAGGACGGGAGGTTCGCAAGATGATGCTGATAGAGGAAACGGCGCCAGCGGCGGAGGCGCTGCCGGTGGCGGCGCTGCGCGGGCATTTGAGGCTTGCCTCGGGCTTTGACGGGCCGGACGATGCCGCCGAGACGGCGGCGCTGACCGGATTTCTGCGCGCCGCGATCGCCACGATCGAGGCGCGGACGGGCAAGGTGCTGCTGAAGCGGCGCTTCCGGATGCAGCTGGACGATTGGCGCGACAGGCTGGGCCAGTCTCTGCCCTTGGCGCCGGTGCATTCGGTTGACAAGATCGAGATCGACGATGGGAACGGTACGATCACCGCGCTGCCCCCGGAAGGGTGGCGGCTGGTGCCCGATGGGCAGAGGCCGGTGATCCTGCCGACGGGGGTCGTGCTGCCACATGTGCCGCGCAGGGGCAGCGTCACCGTCAGCTTCATCGCGGGCTTTGGCGATGCCTGGTCGCAGGTGCCTGCCGATCTGGCGCAGGCGGTGATCCTGCTGGCGGCGCGGTATTATGATGACCGCAGCCAGGACGGCCTGCGCCAAGCACTGCCGTTCGGGGTTAGTGCGCTGATCGAGAAATGGCGCGCGGTGCGCACTTTGGCCGGACGCGGCCATCAGGGGTGGCGCTGATGGCGGTGCCGGATCTGAGAACGCAACTGATGCTTGAGCAGGCCGACCGGGTTGCGGACGGTCTTGGCGGGCATGTTGCGACGTGGCGGCAGCTTGGCATGATTTGGGCGCAGCTGGATGCGGGTTCCGGCCGCGAGGACGGCGCCATCAGCGCGGTGCGCTGGCGCATCACGGTGCGGGCGGCCCCCGTGGGCAACCCGCGTCGGCCCAAGGCGGGACAGCGCTTTCGCCAAGGGGAACGGTTGTTCCTGATCGAAGCCGTTGCAGAGCGTGACGCGCACGGTGCCTTCCTGACCTGCCATGCCCGAGAGGAGAACGCGACATGAGTTATGGTGCGGGCGTCGCCCTTCAGGCGGCGGTTTATCAGCAGCTTCGCAGCCACCCGGCCCTGGCCGACCTGGTCGGCGATGCGATCTTCGATGCGATGCCGGTCGAAGCGCCGAGCGGCGTCCATGTGTCGCTGGGGGCCGAAGATGCGCGCGACGCCAGCGATACCTCGGCGCGCGGATCGCGGCATGATTTCGTCATTTCGGTGATGTCGGGCAGCGATGGTGCGGGCTTTGGTGCCGTCAAGGCGGCGGCGGTGGCCGTGGCCGATGCGCTTGAGGAGGTTCCCTTGCAGCTGTCGCGGGGGCGGCTTGCAGGTTTGTGGTTTCTGCGCGCCTCGGCGCGTCGAGTGAAAAACGGTGCCGCCCGGCGGGTCGATCTGACCTTTCGCGCGCGTATCGATCTGATCTGAGGAGACAGGATCATGGCAGTACAGAATGGACGCGATCTTCTGATCAAGATGGACATGTCGGGTGACGGATCGTTCGAGACGGTGGCGGGCCTGCGTGCCACGCGCCTGTCCTTCAACGCCGAAACCATCGACGTGACCAGCATGGAGAGCGAGGGCGGCTGGCGCGAGCTGCTGGGGGGTGCTGGCGTGCGCAGCGCCTCGGTTTCCGGTTCGGGCGTCTTTCGCGACGAGGCCAGCGACGGTCGTGCGCGGCAGGTCTTCTTCGACGGCGAATTGCCGCAGTTCCAGATCGTCATTCCGGATTTCGGTCAGGTGTCCGGCCCGTTCCAGATCACATCGCTGGAATATGCAGGCACCCATGACGGCGAGGCCACCTATGAGATCTCGATGGCTTCGGCGGGCATGTTGCAGTTCGAGGCGATGTGATGGCCAATCCGATGCGAGGCGAGGTGGAGATCGTGCTGGATGGCCAGCCCCACATCGCACGACTGACCCTTGGTGCGCTGGCCCAGCTTGAAGCCAGGCTCGCGGAGGACAGTTTGGCCGACCTGGTCAGACGTCTTGAGGAAGGGCGCTTTTCAAGTGGCGACATCGTGGCGGTGCTGGTGGCAGGGCTGTGCGGCGGCGGATGGGTCGGCTGCGCCGAGGATCTGCTGGAACAGCAGATCGAGGGCGGGCCGCTGGCTGGAGCCCGCGCCGCCGCCCAACTGATCGCCCTGGCATTTCGGGACGTCGCATGAAGGTCGGCTCGACGCTGGATTGGCCGGGGCTGATGCGCGCCGGAATGCGCGATCTGAGGCTGACGCCGGACCAGTTCTGGCAGCTGACGCCGGCCGAGCTGGCCCTGATGCTGGGCGTCGAACCCGCTCCTGCCCGCATGACGCGCGATCGCTTGGCGGATCTGCTGATGAAATTTCCCGACACGCCCGGCAGGGCGGGCGTGTCGGCGCAACCGGATGGGGTGGCTGATGGCGCTGAATGACGATGTCGGATCTTCGTTGGACCTGCTGGAGGAGGATCTGAGCCGCAACGCCCAGATGACCAGCGAATTTGAAAAGGAACTGGGCCGCCTGCGCCAGTCCATGCTGTTCACCTCGCGCGAGGTGACGACATTGTCTTCGGGCCTTGAACGCGGGCTTGGGCGGGCCATCGATGGATTGGTGCTGGACGGTGGCAAGCTGTCAGACGCGCTGAAAACGGTAGGCCAGTCTTTGGCAGACACCGTCTATTCCATTGCGATGAAACCGGTTGAAACCGCACTGGCGGGTTCGTTGGCCGGTGGCGTGGCGTCGATCATGGGGAATGGCAGCTTTGGCCAAGCCATCACGCCCTTCGCCAAGGGGGGCGCCTTTTCCCAAGGTCGAACCACGGCGGTCGGTGGGATAGCCAGTGCGCCCACCGCGTTTCCCATGCGGGGCGGGACCGGCCTGATGGGTGAAGCTGGTCCCGAGGCGATCATGCCCCTGCAGCGCGGCGCGGATGGCAAACTGGGTGTCGCCGCAGCGGGCGGAGGAGGTGGGGTCAACGTGACGTTCAACATCCAGACGCCCGACGTCGCGGGCTTCAAGCGGAGCCAGTCGCAGATCGCCGCCCAGATGTCGCGCGTTCTTGCACGCGGCGACCGCAACAGCTGAAACGAGGTAGCATCATGGCATTTCATGAGGTGAGATTTCCCGCGGGCCTGTCCTTCGGCGCCATCGGCGGCCCGGAAAGGCGGACCGAGATCGTGTCCATGGCCAATGGTTTCGAGCAGCGCAATACGCCCTGGGTCCATGCCCGCCGTCGTTTTGACGCGGGCATGGGCCTGCGGTCCCTGGACGATCTGAGTGCCGTCATCGCGTTCTTTGAAGCGCGCGCAGGTCAATTGCACGGGTTTCGCTGGAAGGATTGGTCGGATCATAAAAGCTGCCTTCCCTCGGTTGCGCCGGTGTTCAGCGATCAGGTCATTGCCACGGGTGATGGGCAGACCCGCCGGTTCCAGCTGACCAAAGAGTATCGTTCGGGCGACACGGTCTATCGCAGGCCGATTGCCAAGCCAGTGTTGAACACGGTCCGTGCGGGCATCGGCGGCGTCGAGGTCTTCATCGGGACCAATTATGAGGTTGATCATGCCTCTGGCATCATCACCTTCGGTGCGGCGCCCGAAACCGGAGCGGAAATTACGGCAGGGTATGAATTTGACGTGCCGGTGCGGTTCGATACGGACCGGATCGCGGTTTCGGTCGCGTCGTTCCAGGCGGGACAGGTGCCCGACATTCCGGTGATCGAGGTGCGGCTATGACCACGACAACAATCGCGCGGGCCTGGTCCGTTCGACGCAGCGATGGCATGACCCTTGGGTTTACGGACCATGACGCGCCCTTGGCCTTTGGCGGCATAACCTATCGCCCGGATATGGGTTTGACCGCACAGGCCATCGCGCAGGCCACCGGACTTGGGGTGGACAACACCGAGGTTTCGGGCGCGCTGGACGATGATGCGATCACCGAACGTGATCTGATGGCGGGTCGTTGGGACGATGCGCAGTTGCAGATGTGGAATGTGGACTGGTCCGATCTGACGCAACGGACCTTGGTCTTCAAGGGGACCTTGGGCGAGGTGACGCGCGTCAACGGCGCATTCCGGGCCGAACTGCGCGGCCTGGCCGACCGGTTGAATGCTCCACAGGGCCGGGTCTATCACCCCCGCTGTGCGGCGCGTCTTGGCGACGATTCTTGCAAGGTGGATCTGGACAGCGAGGTGATGGCCGCGCAGTTGACGGTGGCCGAGGTAAAGGACGCGCGGATCTTTACGTTCAAGGATTTCCCGCGCTTTGCCGGCGACTGGTTCGAACATGGACGGCTGTTGATCCTGGACGGATCAGCCGAGGGACTGCACGGCATCGTCAAGAATGATACCGCGCACGAGGACGGCAGCCGGACGATCGAATTGTGGTCGGGACTTTCTGTTCCTCCCGTGCCGGGTGATGGGCTTAGGCTGGTCGCGGGATGCAACAAGGCTGCTGCGACCTGCAGGCTGAAGTTCAACAATTTCCTGAACTTTCGAGGCTTTCCGCATCTGCCGCCCGAGGATTGGCTGATGGCGCCGCAGGCGGGTGCGCGCCATGGATGATGCGATTGTCGCGGCGGCGCGCGAATGGCTGGGCACGCCCTATGTCCATCAGGCCAGCGTCAAGGGATGCGGCGCCGACTGCCTGGGGTTGATCCGGGGTGTGTGGCGACAGCTTTACGGGTCCGAGCCGGAAGCGACGCCAGCCTACACCGCCGATTGGGCCGAATGCGGACAGACCGAGGTATTGCACGACGCGGCGATGCGCCATCTGGTGCCTGTCACACCCCAGTATGACTGGCGGATCGGTCAGGTCCTGCTGTTTCGCATGCGTCAGGGTGCCATCGCAAAGCATCTGGGCATCCTGTCCGTCACAGGAGCCGAGGCGCGCTTTTTGCACGCTTATACTTATCACGGGGTGATCGAAAGCCCGCTGACACGGCCTTGGCAGTCAAGGGTCGCCGCGCGCTTTCGTTTTCCCTGAGCATTTCCACTAAAGGAGGCCCTTATGGCCACGATTGTCCTGTCAGCGGTCGGTGCATCGCTTGGCGCGGGTTTTGGCGGTGCCGTTCTTGGGCTGTCGGGTGCAGTTCTGGGCCGCGCGGCGGGTGCCTTGGCCGGTCGTGTCATCGATCAACGTTTGTTGGGCGGAGGGTCCAAGGCCGTCGAGACCGGGCGCATCGACCGTCTGCGTATCCAGACCGCGGGAGAGGGCATTGCGATCCCGCGCGTCTGGGGCCAGATGCGACTTCCCGGACATGTCATCTGGGCCTCGCCGTTGGAGGAGGTCACGCGTTCGGAAAGCGGTGGCGGCAAGGGCGCACCCAAGCCGCAGGTCACGCAGATCAGCTATCGACTTTCGCTGGCATTGGCGTTGTGCGAGGGACCCATCCTTAGCGTCGGGCGGGTTTGGGCCGATGGCGAGGAGATTGCAGCCGACGATCTGAACATGCGCGTCTATGGCGGTGATGAAGGGCAGATGCCCGATCCGGTCATCGCCGCCCATGAAGGCGATGAGGCGCCTGCCTATCGCGGCGTTGCCTATGTGGTGCTGGAAAATCTGTCGCTGGAACGCTGGGGCAACCGCATGCCGCAGTTGAGCTTCGAGGTGACATGTCCGGCGCGTGACGGATCGGGCCTGTGCCGGGACGTGCGGGCTGTCGCGATGATTCCCGGGACGGGGGAATACTCGCTGGCGACGACCCCTGTTTCGACCGGCGAAGATCTGGGAGAGAGCCGCAGTTTCAACGTGAATACGCCGATGGGGGGGACCGATTTTTCGGCTTCACTGGATGTCTTGGGTCGTGAACTTCCGAATGTGGGTTCGGTGTCCATGGTCGTATCCTGGTTTGGCAGCGATCTGCGGATCGGACATTGCACGGTCCAGCCAAAGGTCGAGTTCAGGGAAGTCGATGGCGACGAGATGCCGTGGCACGCAGGCGGCATTGGTCGCGCGGCCGCGCAGGAGGTCGCGCGCAAGGAAGGACGCCCCATCTATGGCGGGACGCCCGCCGACCGGGCCGTGATCGAAGGACTGCGTGCGCTGTCTGCGACGGGACGAAAGGCGATCTTTTATCCGTTCATCCTGATGGAGCAGCTTGCCGGCAATAACTTGCCGGATCCCTATGGCGATGGAGAACAGCCAGTCATGCCATGGCGTGGCCGCGTGACCACAAGCGTTGCCCCGGGCCTGCCGGGTACTTCGGACATGACCCAGGCTGCTGTCGACGAAGTGGCGCAATTCTTTGGCCAGGCTAAGATCGATGATTTTCACCGCCTTGGTGACAGCGTCATCTACGGTGGCCCCGAGGAATGGTCCTATCGCCGTTTTATCCTGCATTATGCGCATCTGTGCGCGGTTGCTGGAAATACCGACGCCTTCCTGATCGGGTCCGAGATGGTTGCCATGACCCGCATCCGGGGCCCGCAGAACAGTTACCCAGCCGTCGAGGCGCTGCGTCGGTTGGCGGCCGATGTTCGGGAGGTCCTGGGTCCGGGTGTCAAGATCGGCTATGCGTCGGATTGGTCCGAATATTTCGGACATCATCCAGGCGATGGCGAGCTGTTCTTTCATCTGGACCCGCTTTGGGCCGACCCGAATATCGACTTCATCGGCATCGACAACTACATGCCGCTGTCGGACTGGCGCGATGGCGACGATCACCTGGATGCGCATTGGGGGCGGATCGACAACATCGACTATCTCAAGGCGAATGTCGCGGGTGGTGAGGGCTACGACTGGTACTATGCGAGCGATGCAGACCGCGATGCGCAGATCAGGACGCCGATCACCGATGGCACTTATGACGAGTCTTGGGTTTGGCGTTACAAGGATCTGGCGGGGTGGTGGCAGAACCTGCACTATGACCGTCCGCAGGGTGTGCGACAGCGGCAGGCCACGGCATGGGTGCCGGGGTCCAAACCGATCTGGTTCACCGAACTGGGCTGCGCGGCGCTGAACAAGGCGACCAATCAGCCCAACAAGTTCCTGGATGCCATGAGCTCGGAGAGCATGCTGCCGCATTATTCGAACGGGGTTCGCGACGATGCGATACAGGCGGCTTATGTCGAAGCATCGATGGGATTTTGGAATGATCCGGCCAACAACCCGCGCAATTCCGACGGCATGGCGATGCTGGATACCAACAGGGCGCATGTCTGGTGCTGGGACGCGCGACCTTATCCGGCATTCCCGGGGCGGGACGATCTGTGGTCCGACGGCCCGGCTTGGGATCGGGGGCACTGGCTGAATGGCCGTGCAGGCGCTGTCACCCTGAGGGCGGTGGTTCGCGATCTGTGTCGTCTTGCTAATGTTGAGGATGTCGATGTCAGCGAGATTTCGGGGGTGGTCCGGGGCTATGTCCTGCAAGGCAGCGAATCCGCCCGTGC
The DNA here is from genome assembly GCF_003259195.1 of Paracoccus sediminilitoris. GTDB lineage: Bacteria > Pseudomonadota > Alphaproteobacteria > Rhodobacterales > Rhodobacteraceae > Paracoccus > Paracoccus sediminilitoris. Next base: position 83,793 of record NZ_QJPK01000001.1, on the reverse strand, counting down.
CGCGCTGCAGCCCCTGATGCTGGCCCATGGCTTCGATGTGGTCGAGCGGGATGGCAAACTGAAATTCATGGCGCGCGACGGACTTGCGAAGGCACGGATCGGTACCAACGAGCTTGCCATTGCGGATGACATTTCGGGATTTGAGACGACGCGCTTGGCCGATAGCGCCATGACAGGTCGGATCAGGCTGAGCCACGTTGCGGCTGGCGGAGACTATTCGGTGGCGACTGCGGAATCCGCCTTGGCGGATGATGCCCGGCAAGCCGTTTCCGATAGCGAATTCGCCATGTCCCTGACCCGACCCGAAGGTCAGGCCATAGCAGATCGCTGGATTGCCGAGGCCGAAGTGGCGCGGGATACGGCGCGCTTTGCCCTGCCGCCGTCAATGGCGGATTTGGGTCCGGGCGACGTAATCCTGTCCAGCATACCCGGCCAAGAGGTCCTGCGCTGGCGCATTGACCGCGTTGAACGGGCAGGGGTGATGACTGTCGATGCTGTGCGGGTCGACCTGGGGGTTTACTCTCCGCGCCTGAGTTATCAGGAGCAGGGGGGGATTGGTCGCTACTCGCCACCGACACCGGTGCATCCCATCTTTCTGGATCTGCCGCTGTTGCGCGGAGACGAGGTCCCGCACGCACCCCATTTGGCGGTTGCAGCCTATCCCTGGCCCGGAACGGTCGCGGCCTATGCCTCGGTCGATGACGAGGGTGGGTTCGATACCAACCTGTTGCTAAACCGCCGTTCGCTGATCGGGCGGACATTGACACCCTTGGCGCGGGCGCGTCCGGGCGTCATCGACAGGGGGGCGCCGCTGCAACTGCGGTTGACCAACGATCCGCTTCGGTCCGTGACCGAACGCGCGCTGCTGTCTGGGGCGAATGCGCTGGCGATCGGTGACGGCACGATCGACGGATGGGAAGTCATGCAATTCGCCAAGGCAGAGCTGATTGCCCCCAATATCTGGCAGATCAGCAAGCGGCTTCGGGGGCAGGCGGGTACCGACGCGATCATGCCCGATATCTGGCCAGCAGGAAGCCTGGTGGTTCTTTTGGACGGTTCGCCCAAACAGGTCGATCTGCCCCCTTCGGCGCGTGGACAAGAGCGTTTCTGGCGGATCGGGCCGGCGCTTCGCAGTCCGGACGATGCCAGCTATCGCAGTCTTGCGACGGTCGCGCCGGGTGTCGGCCTGCGCCCATATTCGCCCTGCCATCTTCGGATGGAGGGGCGGCACCTGTCATGGATCAGGCGTGGCCGAGTTGAGAGTGATGGATGGGATGGTTCGGACATCCCTCTGGGCGAGGAGACCGAGAGCTACCTTCTGCAGCTAGAGCAGGAGGGGCGTCTGTTCTTTGAGACGCAGACATCCGGCCCGCATCTGACATTGCCGGATCTGGCATGGGTCCAGATCAAACCTGGACGGCTCACCGTCCGGGTCTGCCAGTTGTCGCGCACCTTCGGTCGCGGCCCTTTTGCAAGGAGAGATTTCGATGTCCAATGAAACCGCGCGTCTTCAGATGTCGCTGCTGCAACCGGCCCAAGCCCAGAAACACGTGACCGTCAACGAGGCGCTGATGCGGCTTGACGGTCTTGTGAATATGGTTTTGCAAAGCACGTCAGTCGCCATGCCGCCTGAGGTTGCGTTGGACGGCCAGTGCTGGGGGGTTCCGCAGAGCCCAGTGGGGGACTGGGCGGGGCATGCGGGGCAGGTGGCGGTCGCGACGAACGGGGGATGGGTCTTCGTGCCCGCCGCACGGGGTATGCAGGCCTTCGTCGCGGATCGGGGAGTGACGGCCATCTGTGATGGCAGCCATTGGGTCGCGGGTGCGCAAAGCCTTGGCACGTTCGGGTCCGGATTGATGTCCGGAATGGCCGAGGCCGAGTTCGACGTGACAACCGGGGCGTCGATGATCACCGATGTGTTCATCCCGGCGGGCGCCATGGTCATTGGTGCCGTTGCGCGCGTCGTGGAGCCGATCACGGGGACCTTGACCAGCTGGCGGATCGGGACGAATGGCGCGACCAACCGATTTGGCCAGAACCTTGGCAAGGATGCAGGGTCTTGGGCAAGGGGGATGCTTGGAAGCCCCATGACATATTACCAACCCGAGCCTTTGACGATCTCGGCCGAGGGAGGCACCTTTGCAGGCGGCCGCATCAGGCTGTCCGTGCACTGGTGGGAGCTGCGTCTGCCTCTCTGACCAGCTTGGGTCCGCCCGGCTTTTCCCTGTCGCAAATCTGGTTTATGACTTGAAGACGAGCGACCTGGCGGACCCGATATGAATATGCTGCATGCAGAAAAAATTCCCGTGTCGATGGACCGCGATGCCATCTGGGCGCAGCTGCGCGATGAGGCGCGCGAAGCCGTGGCGAACGAACCTTTGCTGGGGTCGCTGATCCATGCCGGATTGCTGCACCATGCCAATCTGGAAGCCGCGCTTGCCTTTCGGTTTTCGCTGAAGTTGGCGTCGGGTGAAATGAGCGAGCAGATCCTTCGTGAAATCGCCGATCAGGCCTATTCCGAGGCCCCCGAACTGGGGGATGCGGCCCGCGCTGATCTGATGGCGGTTTACGACCGGGACCCCGCCACCCATCGCCTTCTGCAGCCTGTGCTGTTTTTCAAGGGCTTTCAAGCGTTGCAGGCCTATCGAATGGCCCACTGGCTTTATACCAATGGCCGTGCCGACATGGCCTATTTCGTACAGATGCGCTGTTCGGAATGCTTCGGCGTGGATATTCATCCAGCTGCGACGATCGGAACCGGCGTGATGATCGACCACGCCCATTCCATCGTTATCGGCGAAACGGCAACCGTGGGAAACGATGTGTCGATGCTGCATTCCGTGACGCTGGGTGGAACCGGCAAGGAGGATGGCGATCGCCATCCTAAGATCGGGGACGGAGTGCTGATAGGTGCCGGAGCCAAGGTGCTTGGCAATATTCGGATCGGCCACCATTCGCGGATCGCGGCGGGGTCGGTTGTCTTGCACGAGGTGCCTCCGTGCAAGACAGTGGCGGGTGTGCCGGCGCGGGTTATCGGCGATGCAGGTTGTTCCGAACCCTCGCACAGTATGAACCAGTTGTTGGGTCTTCAGGATTTCGGCTGATCAGAGCCAATCTTTCGTGCCGCTGCCGCAAAGTTCGGGCAGAGTGATCGCGCGTTGACCCAACCGGTCATCAAGACCTTGGATCAGGCGCGGTGCGATCGACAATCCCTGGTAGATCATCGCGGAATAGATCTGCACCGCCGATGCCCCGGCGCGCAGCTTTTCCCACAGGTCGTCGAGGCTGGAGATGCCTCCGACCCCGATGAGCGGCATCTGGCCGTCTGTCGCCTTGTGCAGCAATGCCAGGACGCGCGTTGATTTCTTAAAGAGCGGGCGACCCGACAAGCCTCCCGCCTGGCCAGCATGAGGGCCGTTGATTCCTTCACGACCAAGCGTGGTGTTCGTGGCGATAATGCCGTCCAAGCCTGCATTTCTTGCGACCGAGGCCACCTGCGATATTTCCGCATCCGACAGGTCGGGCGCAATCTTGACGAAGACCGGCGGCTGAGAGTTCAGGGCGTCGCATGCTGTCAGAACGCGGTCCAGAAGCGCCGCCAAGGCAGCAGCACCTTGAAGGTCGCGAAGCCGTTCCGTGTTCGGGGACGAGACGTTCACCGTCACGAAGTCGGCTTTGGCACCAGCGATCGACACGACCTTGGCGAAATCCTCGGCGCGGTCCTCGCTATCCTTGTTCGCACCCAGGTTGAGCCCAACGGGAATGCCTGTGGAACGCGCGGCAAGGCGCTGGCCGATCACCTCGGCGCCTTCGTTGTTGAACCCGAAGCGGTTGATGATGGCTTGTTGATCCGTCAGACGGAAAAGGCGGGGTTTGGGGTTGCCGGGCTGGGGCCGTGGAGTTGCTGCGCCGATTTCGATGAAGCCGAAGCCGGACTTCATCAAGGCGTTGATGGCCTGTCCGTTTTTGTCATACCCCGCCGCCAGACCGACAGGGTTCGCAAGATCCATGCCCGCCAGATTGATACGCAGTCGGTCCGAGGTGACAGGCATGCCGTGCAACGGTGCCACACCCGCCGCAAGGGCGCGGATCGACAGGTCATGCGCCCTTTCGGGGTCGAGGCGGTGCAGAGCTGTCAGGCCAAGCTTTTCAATAAGGTTCATTCCAGATCCCCGGCCTCGTGGCCATCGATGTCGCGGGACCACAGGACATCCGATTGACGCAAGACGCGATAGAGATGAGGGAACAGATCACCCCCCCGCGAAGGCTCCCATCGCAGATCATCCTTCATCGCCTGCGGATCGCAGGCCAGAAGGACCAGTCCGCTTTCCCCTGCAAAATGCTTTGATAACGTCACGGGCAACTGCATCGCCGTAGAGAAATGAATATAGCCGTCGGATAGATCGACAGGTGCGCCTGCCGTCTGGCCGTCGCTTTGCATCTGGGCCCATTCAGGGGTGCGGAGAACCTTGTATATCAACATGCGCGTATTTGCCGTTCAGACGGGCACCGGGTCAAGATCTGATCTTGTCGTGCCATGTCGCATGGGAAAGTTTGACCTGCATGATCCACCGCGCCAATCTGGCGGGGCCGCCATATCGGGCCACAAAGGGAATCATGCATGACACGTCGCCTTCTTGCCGCTGCATCGGCGCTTGCGCTGTTCGCCGGAACCGCCAATGCCGAGATGGTGCTGGACATCCTTCACACCAATGACGTCCACAGCCGGATCGAACCGGTCAACGAATATGACAGCACCTGCGATGCTGAGACCTTGGAAGCGGGCGAATGCTTTGGCGGCGTGGCCCGTATCGCAAGCAAGATCAGCGAGTTGCGTGACCAGATCGCGGCCCAGGGCGGCAACGTGATCGTGCTGGATGCTGGTGACCAGTATCAAGGTTCGCTGTTCTATTCGACCTATAAGGGCGAAGACGTCGTCGAGTTCATGACGGCAATCGGCTATGATGCGATGGCTGTGGGCAACCACGAGTTTGACGATGGGCCCGAAGGACTGGCCTTGCTGACCAATGGCGTGGAATTTCCCGTTATCTCCAGCAATCTGGATGTTTCTCGGTCCAAGATTCTTTCGGATCAGGTTGGTAAGCACACCATCCTTGAGGTCGGTGATCAGAAGGTCGGCATCATCTCGGCATTGGCAACCGATACGGTCGAAACATCGTCGCCCGGCGCGGATGTCATCTTTCAGGATGAGGTCGAGGGGCTCAAGGCTGCCGTACAGGACCTCACCGATCAGGGTGTCGACAAGATCATCGCGCTGACCCATGTCGGCTATCTGCGCGACAAGGAGCTTGCCGCCGCCGTTCCGGGGATTGATGCGATTGTTGGCGGCCATTCCCATACCTTGCTGGGCGATATGGAAGGTGCCGCCGGCGCCTATCCGACGATGATCGATGGCGCCGACGGTGTCCAGGTGCCGGTGGTGCAGGCCTATGCTTACAGCAAATACCTGGGGCATCTTAAGCTGACCTTCGATGACGCCGGTATTCTGACCAAGGCCGAGGGTGCGCCTATCCTGCTGGACAGCACGGTCCCTGAGGACGAGGCGATCGCTGCGCGCGTGGCCGAGATGGCCCAGCCCATCGCTGAATTGCGTGCCGAGGTCGTGGCCTCCAGCACTGCTGCCATCAATGGAGACCGCGAGGTCTGTCGCGTTCGCGAATGCGAGATGGGCAACCTTGTTGCCGACGCCATGCTGGACCGGGTCAAGGATCAGGGCGTCACGATCGCGATTCAGAACGGCGGCGGGCTGCGTGCGTCCATCGATGAGGGCGATGTCACCATGGGCGAGGTCTATACCGTGTTGCCCTTCCAGAACACGTTGGCAACCTTCCAATTGACGGGCGCTGATATCGTCGAGGCATTGGAGAACGGTGCCAGTCAGTATGAGGAGATGGCTGGCCGCTTTGCACAGGTTTCGGGGCTGAAATACACCGTCGATCCCGCTGCCGATGCTGGCGAACGCATCAGCGATGTCATGGTGCAGTCCGATGGCGAATGGGCCCCCATCGATCCCGCCGCGACCTATGGCGTGACGACGAACAACTACATGCGGGGCGGTGGTGACGGCTATGCCGCCTTTGCGCAAAACGGTCAGAATGCCTATGATTTCGGGCCCGACCTGGCTGAGGTCGTGGCCGATTACCTTGGTGCGCAGCAGGGCGGCTATGAGCCCTATACCGACGGCCGCATCGTGGTGAAATGACGCATTGGCGGATGCCGGCCGTTTGGCGCGGCATCCGTCCCTAATCTGGGCGTTGGCTTGGCCGTATCTATCGGCTAAGCGGGCCTGATGAAAACCGGTTTCCCTCTTGCATTTCCTGGCCAGACGATCGGCCTTCTGGGCGGGTCATTCGATCCGGCCCATGATGGGCATGTCCTGATCAGCAAGGTTGCCTTGCGGCGTCTTCGGCTGGATCGGGTCTGGTGGCTGGCAAGCCCCGGAAACCCGCTGAAGGCCCATGGACCCGCCCCGCTTGAAACGCGCATGCAGAGGGCCAGAAGGTTGATCCGCGATCCCCGCATTGTCGTGACCGATATCGAATCCCGCCTTGGGCTGCGCAAGACCGCCGATACCCTGCAGGCGGTCGTGGCGCTTTATCCCGGAACGCGCTTTGTCTGGCTGATGGGGTCGGACAACCTGGTGCAGTTTCATCACTGGGATCGCTGGCGCCAGATCGCAGAGACCGTGCCCATGGCCGTCATGGCCCGGCCGGGCAGCCGCCTTGCGGCGCGACGGTCCGTTGCAGCGCAGGTGCTACGTCCCTTTCAGTTCCCTGAATACCGTGCCGCCCTTATCACACAGGCATCTGCGCCAGCCTGGGCCTTTCTGAACCTGCCGATGTCGGGCTTGTCCTCGACCGCGCTCCGCCAAAAGGGTGCAGCATGAACCTCTCTCGTCGCGGGTTTCTTGTTTCGGGACTGGCTGCCGGGCTGATCCCGGGAGGTGCTTTCGCCCAAGGCCTGGAACAACGTCCACCAGTGCGCCCCGCGCCGGATCCGCGCGATCTGATCGCCGGCTCCGGCCTGCCGGGGCAGGTGGGTTTCGCCCTGAGCGACGCGCGGGGGAATGCCATGTCCCTTGGTCATGCCGCCTTGCCGATCGCCCCCGCCAGCACGATGAAGGTCCTTACCGCGCTTTTTGCGTTGGACCGCCTTGGCGCGTCCCATCGTTTTCGCACACGGATCATCAGGTCCGGCGACATGCTGATCCTTGCCGGTGGCGGTGATCCGGTCCTGACTACCGATGATCTGGCCAAGCTTGCCGCGCAGCTTGGCGCGTCCGGGCAAACGCGCCCGACGCGTTTCGCCGTCTGGGGTGGTGCGCTGCCTCGGATGCGTCAGATCACCCAGCAGCAGGCGGATTACCTGTCCTACAATCCTGCGATTTCGGGGGTGATGCTGAACTTCAATCGCGTCCACCTGGGGTGGCGCCGGGTCGGAGTCGATTACCAGCTTTCGCTGGAGGCGCGCGCCGCCCGTCATTCCCCCCGTGCTTATACCGTGACGGCAACGCCTGCGTCGCAATCCAGCCTGTTCACCTATCGCGCCGATGAAGATCGCGAATATTGGACCGTGTCACGCGCCGCGATGGGGCGGAACGGCAGTCGCTGGCTGCCTGTGCGCCTGCCTGAACGCTATGCGGGGGACGTTTTCCAGACGCTGTGCCGTGCGCAGGGCGTGGTGCTGCCTTCCCCCGAGGTCATCGATGATTTGCCCAAGGGCATGACCGTCGCGTTCCACGACAGCCCGCCCCTTGAAACGATCATCCGCGACATGCTGAAATATTCCACCAATCTGACCGCCGAGACGCTTGGGCTGCATGCCAGTGGCGCACAGGATCTTGAACGCTCGGCGCAAGGAATGCGTGGATGGTTGGGGGATATTGGCCGGGGGATGCGGCTGGCCGATCATTCGGGCCTGTCTGCCGACAGTCTGATCTCGGCCTTCGGGATGGTTCGCGTTCTGAATGGTCCGGGGCGGGATCTGAACCTGCGCCCATTGCTGAAAGCGGAACCGCTTGACGCGGATCTTGGCCACGACGCGAGCATCCCTCACAAGGTCGCCGCCAAGACCGGCACGTTGAATTTCGTGTCCAACCTGGCGGGCTATGTGACCACCCCCAATGGCCGAGAGGGCAGTTTCGCGATCTTCTGCACCGATCCGCCGCGCAGGAATGCCAGCACGGGACTTGAGCTGCCCGCCGGGGTCAGCACGTGGACCCGTGCGGCCAAGACCCTTCAGCGGGACATGATCGGTGCTTTCGCCGACCGCCTTCGGGATCAAAGCGTGATGTGACGAACCCGCGCCGACAGCTCGATCGCGGCGGCGTGCAGACGAGAGATGTTCAACTGGTCGCGGATCTCGGCCAGCATGACGATTTCACCCTCATAGAGGCGTCCATCGGCAGCACCCACGTCGCAGGCCAATGCATAAGCTGTTTCATACAGTTTTTCGGGCAAGGCATCCCGGATCAGGCCGAACATGGCGTCAAGGCCGTCTTCCTCGTCGAACAACGTCATCACGGTCTGGCTGACGGCGCGGATGCGGTCATCGTCATAGGAGGCGAAGACGGGCGCGTGGTCCACCATGCGCTGGATCGCCACCAGCTCGGACGTGCGGATCGTGCTGTCCGAAGCCGAGACGGCCACCATCACCGCGACAAGCGCGTCACAGGGCGACAGGGAAGGCAGGTCGATGGTCATGGTGATCTCCGGTTGGGTCGGGCGCAGATTATTGACGATGGCGCGCGCTTTCAATAAGCGTTCCGGACCCCTAGCAGGAGAAGACACCATGACCACCTTGCGCGAAGCCGCAATGCAATCGAAGGCCTGGCCGTTCGAAGAGGCGCGCCGGGTGCTGAAACGTTACGAGAAGAAGGCGCCCGAAAAGGGCTATGTTCTTTTCGAGACGGGCTATGGACCATCGGGTCTTCCCCATATTGGAACCTTCGGCGAAGTCGCGCGCACGACGATGATCCGTCGCGCCTTCGAACTGATCAGCGACATCCCGACGCGGCTGATCTGTTTCTCGGACGACATGGATGGCATGCGCAAGGTTCCCGAAAACGTTCCCGATCAGGACAAGCTGCGGGAAAGCTTGCAGATGCCGCTGACCTCGGTGCCAGATCCCTTCGGCAAGTTTGACAGCTTTGGCGACCACAACAACGCGATGCTGCGTCGTTTCCTGGACACGTTCGGGTTCGAGTACGAATTCGTCAGTGCGACCGACTATTACAAATCCGGCAAGTTCGACGAAACGCTGCTGCGGGCCGCCGAGAAATACGACGAGATCATGGAGGTCATGCTGGCCAGCCTGCGCGAGGAGCGTCAGCAGAGCTATAGCTGCTTTTTGCCGATCAGCCCCAAGACGGGGCGTGTCCTCTATGTGCCGATCAAGCATGTCGATGCCAAGGCCGGCACCATCACCTTCGACGACGAAGACGGCGAGGAAATGACGCTGCCTGTGACCGGCGGCCAGGTCAAGCTGCAGTGGAAGCCCGATTTCGGCGCCCGTTGGGCCGCTCTGGATGTCGATTTCGAGATGTACGGCAAGGATCACAGCACCAACACTCCGATCTATGACCGCATCTGCGAAATCCTGGGCGGCCGCAAGCCCGAGCATTTCACCTATGAGCTGTTTCTGGATCAGGACGGCCAGAAGATCAGCAAGTCCAAGGGCAACGGCCTGTCGATCGACGAATGGCTGACCTATGCCTCGACCGAGAGCCTGTCCTATTTCATGTATCTGAAGCCGAAGACGGCCAAGCGGATGTATTTCGACGTCATCCCCAAGGCCGTCGACGAATATCATCAGCAGCTGCGCGCCTATCCCGACCAGACGCCGGAACAGCAGCTGGCCAACCCCGTGTGGCACATCCACGGCGGCGATGTGCCTGCCTCGGACATGGTGGTGCCGTTCCAGATGCTGCTGAACCTGGCATCGGTCGCGGGGCAGACCGGCAAGGAAGGGCTGTGGGGCTTCATCCAGCGCTATGCGCCGGAGGCCACGCCCGAAACCCATCCGGGACTGGATGCGGCTGCGGGCTTTGCGCTGCGTTATTTCGACGACTTCGTGGCGCCCACGCGGACCTTCCGCGATCCGACCGAGGTCGAGCGTCGCGCGATGGAGGATCTGGCTGGTCGTCTGGCCGCATGGAACCAGCCTGCAGACCCCGAAGCGCTGCAATCCATGGTCTTTGCCATCGGCAAGGAACACGGGTTCGAGCCGCTGCGCACGTGGTTCTCGGCGCTTTACCAGGTTCTGCTGGGTGCCGATCAGGGGCCGCGCTTCGGTGGCTTCATCGCACTTTACGGCATCGATGAGACGCGCAAGCTGATCGAAGCGGCGCTTGCGGGCGAACTGACGAAAAAGGCATAGGGAACAGGGGGCTTCGGCCCCCTTTTTCATGGGGCCCGTTGCGTGATCCGCTGTTGCGCCGAACTTCCCGTTCAGGGTGGGTTAACCATTCATCAACTATTTCCTTTCGCATCACGCCGGGACTTTTTCCGCCCGGCCGTCATGCCGATGAAAAGGGATAGCCGATGAACATTGCGATCACGAACGGGCTCTTGTTGACACCTTCGGACTTTCGCGCAGGGCTTGGGGTCTGGTCGCGCACGGATGGCACATCGGGCAGTCCGACATGGGATCAGGCCGACAACGCATCCGTCGTACCGGCGGACCAAGATTTTGGCGCCTGCTTTGAAGTGATCAAGCAGCAGACGACGACCAGCCTGCGCTTCATGGGCGAAACGCCGATGATCCCCGGCGTCTACCTGCGGATTTCGGCGCGGGTCAAGGCGGTGGCCGGGGCGCTGGCCAGCGCCCGCATCGCCGGATGGGCGGGTGACGGGCAGCGCAACCATGTCGATGGGGTGGTCGAGGTCGGACCCACCACGGCAATGCGCAGCTATGGCGAAGTCATCGAAGTCAGCGCGATCGTCGGGATCGGGTCGCGCAAGGGGGTCGATATGGCCTGGGGCACCAAGCCCGTCTTCGGACATTTCGGGCTGGACCTGGTCGGATCGAACGGGGGCGTCTTCCGCGTCGAATCACTGCGGATCGACGACATCACCGCCGCCTTCGTGCCGTCCCTGCTGGATTGGGTCGACGTGCGCGATTTCGGCGCGGTGGGTGACGGCGTCACCAACGACCGCGATGCCTTCATCGCCGCCGACCGGGCCAGCAATGGCGGTTGGGTGGTGGTACCGGAGGGCAATTTCTTCATCGCCGGTGATCTTTCCCTCAACAGTCCGGTCCGGTTCAAGGGGCGGATCAGCACGCCGGTATCGACGCGCGTGGCCTTCCTGAAAAGCTTTGATTTCCCCACCTACGCCAGCGCCTTTGGTGACGAAACGCTTGGCATCAAGAAGGCCATCCAGGCCTTGCTGGGTTACACCGATCACCTGTCTCTGGATCTGTGCGGGCGTCGTGTGGACCTGGACGAACCGCTTATGCTGGATCAGTTCGCCCCCGATCTGGACGGCTTTTCCAACCGACGGCTGATCCGCAACGGCGGCATCCAGGCCAAGGCCGGTCCCGCCTGGAATACCGGGCGCTGGAGCAGCGTGGCAACCTACAAGCCGACGAACCCGATGATGCTGACTGGCGTGGCCAACGTGGCGCAGATCGAGGTCGGCAGCCGGGTCATCGGCAGCGGTGTCGGCCGCGAGGTCTATGTCAACGCACGAAATATCAGCGCGGGCACCCTGACCCTGTCGCAACCGCTTTATGGCGGGGCCGCGACCCGGACCTACAGCTTTGAGCGGTATCGGTATCTGTTCGACTTCTCTGGTGTCCGGCAACTGGACCGGCTGCATTTTGTCGATATCGATTTCGGCTGCGAAGGCATTGCCAGCGGCATCATGCTCTCCGCGAAGGGTGAGATGATCCAGGTCAAGGACTGCTATTTCACCCGCCCCAGGGATCGCGGCATCACATCGATCGGGCGCGGTTGTCAGGACTTGCTGGTAGATAATTGCCAGTTCCTGTCGAATGACATGGAGCTGCCCGCGCAGGAACGCACCACCGTCGCCATCAACGTGAACGCCAACGACGTCAAGATCCGCAACAACCGCTTCGTTCGCTTTGCCCATTTCATGGTGGCCAATGGCGGGGGGCACATCATCTCTGGGAACCACTGGTTTCAGGGCGACGGGTCGGGGCAGGGGCTGCGCTATGCGGGCCTGGTGCTGACCCAGCCGAATGTCCAGACCACGGTCAGCGGCAACTATATCGACAATGCTTCGATCGAATGGACGAACGAACACAGCGCCTATCCGGTCTTCAACAACAACGAGTTCAGCTTTGGCGGCCTGACGCTGACCGGGAACACCTTCCTGTGCTCGAACACCGCGTCGTGGTTCACCTGGATCACGGTCAAACCGTATGGCAGCGGGCATTTCATCCAAGGCCTTAACGTGGTCGGAAACGTGTTCAAGGCACTTTACGGCAATGTCGAACGGATTGACCGGGTCGATACCTCGATCGCGGATCTGAACTACAACAACATGCGCAACCTGCAATTTCAGGCCAACACCTTCAATGGCGTGAATACCTATGTGGCCAACCCGCTGATGATCCAAGTGTCGCAGAACAATCCCGGTGCGAACTGGACGACCGGGAGTATCACCGGCCTGCCCTTCCAGGGATGGGCGAAATCGGTGCAATCTGTGGTGGCCGAAACGGCACTGCTTGCCTCGGACAATTCGCGCGTCGATGCCAGCCCCAACGTCCAGTTCGAAGTCGGCAGCGCGCGGCGCCAGATCCGTCTCGGCTGGGCGCAGCCCCTTAAGGGGCGGGTGTGTGTCTATGTGCGGATGGATCGTCCGCAATAGGGCGACAGGGATCAGGGAATATGGGGGCGTCGGTCGCAAGACCGGCGCCCTTTTGGTGAATTTTTCACAAATTGATATCCCCAGTTGTGAAAACATTAACAAAAAAATCGTTTGAAAAAAAAGAGTTAACTTTTCTGACGTTTCATGATTAACATTCTTGGAAACATGGCAGGGCATCAGGGGAAGGATGCGCAACCTGTCATGACATGGCCGAGAGGAGGGGATGTCATGAGCGCTGATAACATTCAGAAACACGCGGTTCCGGCGGGCTTGGAAAACGCACATGTCGGACCTGACGATTACGCGCGTCTCTATGCCGAATCGATCGATGATTCCGAAGCCTTCTGGGGTCGTGAAGGCAAGCGGCTGGACTGGATCAAGCCCTATGCCAAGGTCAAGAACACCGATTTCACCTTCGGGCAGGTCGACATCAAGTGGTACGAGGACGGCGTCTTGAACGCCTGCGTGAATTGCGTGGATCGTCACCTGCCCACACGCGCCGATCAGACCGCCATCATCTTTGAACCCGACGATCCGCAGACCCCCGCGCAGCACATCACCTATGCGCAGTTGTCCGACAGCGTGAACCGCTTTGCCAACGTCCTGCTGAGCCAGGGCATCATGCGGGGCGACCGCGTCGTGATCTATATGCCGATGATCCCCGAAGCCGCCTATGCCATGTTGGCCTGCGCGCGCATCGGCGCGATCCATTCGATCGTCTTTGCGGGCTTTTCGCCCGATGCGCTGGCCAACCGGATCAACGATTCCGGCGCCAAGGTTGTGATCACCGCCGATACCGCGCCGCGCGGCGGTCGCCGCACGAACCTGAAGGCCAATGCCGACGCCGCATTGCTGCATTGTTCGGACAAGGTGCGCTGTCTTGTGGTCAAGCATACGGGCGACCAGACGACCTGGATCCAGGACCGCGACGTGGACGTCAAGGCACAGATGCAGCAGGTCGGCCCTGACTGCCCGCCGCGCCCGATGAATGCCGAAGATCCGCTGTTCGTGCTTTATACATCGGGCTCGACCGGCAAGCCCAAGGGCGTGGTGCATACGACCGGCGGCTATCTGGTCTATGCCGCGATGACCCATCAATACACTTTCGACTATCACGACGGCGATGTCTTCTGGTGCACGGCCGATGTGGGCTGGGTCACGGGGCACAGCTATATCGTCTATGGTCCGCTGGCCAACGGCGCGACGACGCTGATGTTCGAGGGCGTGCCGACCTGGCCTGATGCCAGCCGCTTCTGGCAGGTCTGCGAAAAGCACAAGGTGACGCAGTTTTACACCGCGCCGACCGCGATCCGGGCGCTGATGGGCAAGGGCCCGGAATTCGTCGACGGCCACGACCTGTCCAGCCTGCGCATCCTGGGGACGGTGGGCGAGCCCATCAACCCCGAAGCCTGGAACTGGTACAACGACCATGTCGGCAAGGGCCGTTGCCCCATCGTCGACACCTGGTGGCAGACCGAAACCGGCGGCCACCTGATCACGCCGCTGCCCGGTGCGACGGAAACCAAGCCCGGCTCCGCGACCGTTCCTTTCTTCGGCATCCGGCCCGAGATCCTGGACCCGTCCAGCGCCGAACGCATCGACGGAAACCCTGCCGAGGGGGTACTGTGCATCGCCGACAGCTGGCCCGGACAGATGCGCACCGTCTGGGGCGATCACCAGCGATTCATGGAAACCTATTTCCAGCAATATCCCGGCTATTACTTCACCGGCGACGGCTGCCGCCGGGATGAGGACGGCTATTACTGGATCACCGGTCGCGTCGATGACGTCATCAATGTCAGCGGCCACCGCATGGGCACCGCCGAGGTCGAAAGCGCCCTTGTCGCCCATGAAAAGGTCGCCGAGGCCGCGGTGGTCGGTTACCCCCACCAAGTCAAGGGCCAAGGCATCTATGCCTATGTCACGCTGATGAACGGGATCGAGCCATCGGACGAATTGCGCGCCGATCTGGAGCGATGGGTCCGCGCCGAGATCGGCCCCATCGCCAAGCCCGACCTGATCCAGTGGGCGCCCGGTCTGCCCAAGACGCGGTCTGGCAAGATCATGCGCCGCATCCTGCGCAAGATCGCGGAAAACGACTATGGGGCCTTGGGCGACATCTCGACCCTAGCCGAACCCGAGGTCGTCGACGAATTGATCGAAAACCGCATGAATCGCGGCTGAGATCGGCAGGGGTGACGCGCAGGCGTCACCCCGCAACACCGCCCCGGCTGTCCCGCCAGGCACAGGGCGTCTTCAAAAGGCCAAGGCGGATCGACATGTCTGAACAGGGAGGACCTAAGGGACATGAGTGACAGACAATCTTCGAATGCCTATTGGCAGGCCAATCTTCGCATCATCTATGGCTGTATCGCCGTCTGGGCGCTGGTGTCATACGGTGCCGCGATCATCTTCCGGCCGCTGCTGCAATCCATTCCAATCGGAGGAACGGATCTGGGTTTCTGGTTTGCGCAGCAGGGTTCGATCCTGTGTTTCATCGTGCTGATCTTTTTCTATGCCGCACGCATGAACAAGCTGGATGCCGAATACGGCGTGGACGAGTGAGGATGCGGACATGAGCCAGTTTACCCTTAACCTGCTTTTCATCGGTGCCTCTTTCGCGCTGTATATCGGCATCGCGATCTATTGCCGTGCGAAATCCACCGCCGAATTCTATGCCGCGAACCGGGGCGTCAGCCCGGTGGTGAACGGCATGGCGACGGCTGCCGACTGGATGTCGGCCGCGTCCTTCATCTCGATGGCTGGTCTGATTGCGTTTACCGGCTATGACAACTCGACCTACCTGATGGGGTGGACGGGCGGCTATGTGCTGCTGGCCCTGCTGCTGGCACCTTACCTGCGGAAATTCGGCAAGTTCACCGTGCCGGAATTCATCGGTGACCGCTTCTATTCGCCGACCGCGCGCATCATCGGCGTGATCTGCCTGCTGATCGTCTCGATCACCTATGTGATCGGCCAGATGACCGGCGTGGGCGTCACCTTCTCGCGCTATCTCGAGGTGTCGAACTCGACCGGTCTGTGGATCGGCGCGGCGCTGGTCTTCTGCTATGCCGTCCTTGGCGGCATGAAGGGCATCACCTACACGCAGGTGGCCCAATATGTCGTGCTGATCATCGCCTATACCATTCCGGCGGTCTTCATCTCGTTGCAGCTGACGGGCAACTTCCTGCCGCAGCTGGGCCTGTTCGGCACGCACGAGGCTTCGGGCATGGCCTTCCTGGCCAAGCTGGACATGCTGGTGACCGACCTTGGCTTCCGCCAGTACACGGCGCATCACAACTCGACGCTCGACATGGTGCTGTTCACCATGGCGCTGATGATCGGCACCGCGGGCCTGCCGCACGTCATCATCCGCTTCTTCACCGTTCCCAAGGTGTCGGACGCGCGCAAATCGGCTGGCTGGGCGCTGGTCTTCATCGCGCTGCTCTACACCGTCGCCCCGGCGGTGGGGTCGATGGCGCGCTTCAACCTGACCGCCACCATGTGGCCGGGCGCACAGACCGGCGACACCTACAGCCAGCCGGCCGTATCGCTGGACAGTATCCAGAACGATGCCGACAAGGCGTGGATGCGCAACTGGCAGGTGACCGGCCTGCTGAACTGGGAAGACAAGAACGGCGACGGCCTGATCCAGTACTATAACGACGCGGCCACCACCGGCCCCGTGACAGAAATGGCCACCGCCCAAGGCTTGGCCGGGAACGAGCTGACCACCGTGAACAATGACATCATGGTGCTGGCCAACCCCGAAATCGCCAACCTTCCCGGTTGGGTGATCGCCATCGTCGCCGCCGGCGGTCTGGCCGCTGCCTTGTCCACGGCTGCGGGCCTGCTGCTGGCGATCTCGGGTGCCGTCAGCCACGATCTGATCAAAGGCACATTGCGTCCGAACATCAGTGAAAAGGGCGAACTGATGGCCGCCCGCATCTCGATGGCGCTGTCCATTCTGGTGGCGACGCTTCTTGGTCTGAACCCGCCGGGCTTTGCGGCGCAGACGGTGGCGCTGGCCTTCGGCCTCGCCGCAAGCTCGATCTTCCCGGTTCTGATGATGGGCATCTTCTCGAAGACCGTCACCAAGGAAGGCGCGATTGCGGGGATGCTGGCGGGGATCATCTCGACCCTGCTCTATATCTTTGCCTACAAGGGTTGGTTCTTCATCAGCGGCACCAACATGCTGGAGGATACGGCAGCGAACTGGCTGTTCGGCATTTCGCCTGCATCGTTCGGCACCATCGGCGCCCTGATCAACTTCGTGGTCGCCTATCTGGTGTCGCAGGCCACCGAAAAGCCCCCGGTCGAAGTGCAGGAACTGGTCGAATCGATCCGCGTTCCGCGCGGCTCGGGCAGCGCGGTTATGCACTGAACGACAGTGCCGCGTCCCCGTCACGGGGGCGCGGCAGCCCAACCGCAAAGGTCACAAGGTGATGACGCAAAGCATCGTCGATTTCATCGCCACCGTTCACCCCTATGACAGCCTGGGACGGGATGAGCTGACGCGTGTCGCCAGCTTTTTCAGCCGCAGGACATATCCGGCCGGCGACCAGATCTATCGCCTTGGCGAACGTCTGCCCGGCCTTTACCTGATCGAGGAAGGCACCGTCACCGTCACGGACCGCAACGGCGACAGCGTATCCCGCCTGGGGCCGCGCAACTCGTTCGGGGAACGCGGGCTGCTGCGCGACGGCGTGGCCGTGACCTCGGCCCATGCGACCGATACCGCGCAGGTGCTGATGCTGCCGGCCGAGCCGCTGCGCGCGCTGATCGCCCGCCACCCCGTCGTGGCGCGCTTCTTCGACCGATCCGGGGCGCGGGGCAGCGATGTCGCGACCCTGAGGGTGGCGGATTTGCTGTCGGCCAATCCCCAGAGCTGCCCACCCGACACCCCCATCATCGAGGCCGCCCGCATGATGCGCGACGCCCGCATCAGCAGCCTTGGCATCACCCAAGGCGCCCGGCTGATCGGGTTGGTCACCATCCGCGACATGTCCAACCGCGTCGTGGCCGAAGGGCGGGACATGCGCCAGCCGGTGTCGTCGATCATGACGCCGGACCCCGTGACGCTGGCGCCGACCGCCCTGGGGCATGATGTCCTGAACATCATGGTCGAACGCCGTGTCAGCCATCTGCCCGTGGTGCGGAACGGGGAATTCGTGGGCATGATCAGCCAGACGGACCTGACCCGGGCGCAGTCGATCTCGGCATCGGGGTTGATCCGGGAAATCACCCTCGCCGAAAGCGCGGACCAGATGGCCAAGGTCACGGCGCGCATCCCGCATCTTCTTGTCCAGCTGGTTCAGGTCGGTCAGCGCCACGAAGTGATCACTCGGATGGTCACCGACATCGCCGATGCCGTGACGCGTCGCCTGCTGGATCTGGCGCAGGCGCGGCTTGGGCCACCGCCTGCGCCCTTTTTATGGGCCGCCTGCGGGTCGCAAGGGCGCCAGGAACAGACCGGCGTCAGCGATCAGGACAATTGCCTGATCCTGGCCCGGGGTGCCGATCCGAACCATCCCTGGTTCCGCGACCTGGCCCGCCAGGTCTGCGACGGGCTGAACATCTGCGGCTATGTCCATTGCCCCGGCGACATGATGGCCACGAATCCGCGTTGGCGGCAGCCCTTGCAGGTCTGGCAGGGCTATTTCCGCGACTGGATCAGCCATCCCTCGCCCGAGGCGCAGATGCTGGCTTCGGTCATGTTCGACCTGCGCGCCATCGGCGGCGATGCGCGCCTGCTGGAGGGGTTGCAGGCTGAAACCTTGGGACAGGCCTCGCAGAATTCGATCTTCGTCGCCCATATGGTGGCCAATTCCCTGAAACACCGTCCGCCCTTGGGAATGATCGGGCGCTTTGCCACCATCCGGACGGGCGAACATCGCGATCACATCGACATGAAGCATAACGGGGTGGTCCCGGTCACCGATCTGGCCCGCGTCTATGCGCTGCAGGGCCGGTTGGGGTCGGTGAACACCCGCGCCCGGCTGGAGGATGCCGAGGCGCGCGGTGTCATCTCGGGCAGCGGCGGGCGCGACCTGATTGCCGCCTATGACATGATCCAGACGACGCGCCTGCAAAACCAGGCGCATCTGATCAAGGCCGGTCGCAAGCCGGACAATTACCTGTCGCCAGCGGATCTGCCGGATCTGGAACGCAGCCATCTGCGCGATGCCTTCGTGGTGGTACGCTGGATGCAATCGGCGGCGGGACACGGAAAGGGAATGCTGGGATGAACGGGATCGGAACTGACCTTTTGGGCGTGATCGTCGTGGGCATCGGGGCGGCGGCGGTGCTTTATGCCGGCATGCATGCGGTGCGACGGTTCGGGCTGTCGCCCGCGCCGTGGCTGTTGCCGGCAGGGATCGGGCTGGCGATGGTCGCCTATTCCGTCTGGAACGATTACGGCTGGTATGGCCGCGCGGTCGATCAGCTGCCGCAGGATGCACAGGTCCTGCTGGTCGGGCGCGAGAAGCTGCCTTGGGCGCCCTGGACCTATCTGGCGCCCGTCGCGATGCGCTTTGCCGTGCTTGATCCCGCGACCGTCAGCGACGGGGATGACGGCACGCGTCATGCCCAGATCATGCTGGTGGAACGTCGCGGGCGGACGGTGATCGTGCCGCAGGATTTCGACTGCAAGGGCCAGCGCATCCGTCCCGCGCGTGGTGACTGGACGCCTGCGCAGACCGACGACACGGCCTATGCGGCGGTCTGTTCGGGGCAGGGGGCCGTTGTCCATGGCTGACATCCTGGTCATCGAGGACGAGGATAACATCGCCGTCGCGCTGGATTTTCTGCTGACGCGCGACGGGCACCGCCATGCGCGATTGGCGACGGGCGGCGGTGCGCTGGACCGCATCCGTGACAGCCGCCCCGACTTGGTTTTGCTGGACGTGATGCTGCCCGAAGTGTCCGGATACCAGATCGTGCAGGAGATTCGCGCCGATCCGGCCCTGCAGGGCGTCCGCGTCCTGATGATGACCGCGCGGGGATCGGTGGTCGAACGCCGCAAGGGGCTGGCCCTAGGGGCCGACGGTTTTATCGCCAAACCGTTCGAGCTGGCCGAGCTGCGCGGCGAGATCGCCCGGCTGCTGGCGCGATGATGCGCGCGCTGTCACTGCGGCTGCGCATTCTGGCGCTGTTCGCGGGGCTGGCGCTGTGCCTTCTGATCATCGCGGGGCTGGCGCTTGCGGTGCTGGCCCGCGCAGGCGACCCGACCGACCCCGATCCCTTGATCCAGGCGGCGATGATCGCGGGTTTCGGCATCACGGCGGCGGTGACGGGGCTGTGGCTGCTGTTCGATCTGCATCTGGCGCGCCCATTGGAACGCCTGGCGGGTGCCTTGCGCACCGGTACGGTTCCAGATGCGACGGCGCGCCATCTGGGTGATCTTGGTCCTGCCGCGCGCGATGCGGCGGCGGCCCGCGCCAGTGCCGATCAGGCCCTGCAGCAGGCCATCGCGGATCACGCCGCCGAACAGCAATCCGAAAAATCCAGCCTCGAGGCGATCCTGGCCGATTTCGGGGCCGGTGCCGTGATGACCGATGCCGCCGGGCGGGTGGTCTTTTACAATGCCAGCGCCGCGGGGTTCCTGCCGGGGCTGGCGCTGGACAGGCCGCTGGCCGGCCACCTGCAGACGGGCGCGCTGGACGCGGCGCAGATGCGGCTGCGGGCCGGGGCGCCCGCGACCGATTTGACCTGCCTGACGACGCAGGGCCAGCGGCTGTCCTGCCGCTTGCGCCGCATGCCCGACGGCCTGCTGCTGATCCTGCGCGACCGCCATGTCGACCGGCCCGCGCCGCGCGACACGCTGGAGGCGCTGCGCCGTCACGCAGCCACGCTGGTGCCGATGCTGGACGCACTGGACGGTCCGATCCCGCCTGCCTTGGCCCAGGCCATCCGGTCCGAAGGGCAGGGACTTGCCCGCACCACCCGCGCCCTGTCGCAGATCCTTGCCAGCGATGCGCCCCGATCGACCGCCACCCTGACCGAGATCGCCGCCGGGCTGCCCCTTGCCCAAAACCTGCCGCCCGCGCTGTTTCAGGCAGATGCGGCGCAGATGAACGCGCTGCTGTCCATGCTGCATGCGCGGTTGCTGGACCGCGGGCTGACGCCGCAGCTGGACCTGCATCCCGACCATGACGGGCAGGCGCGCCTTGTCCTGCAGTGGGCAGGCGACCCACTTGCCATGGACATGCTGGAGGCATGGCTGGCCATCCCCCCCGATCCCAGCCATCCGGATCTGACCGGGCACGAGATCCTGGCTCGCCACGGCACCGGCATCTGGTCGGATCCTGCCGGTGAGCAGGGGCGACTGATCATGCCGCTGACCATCCTGGACCAGACCGCGCAGGACAGCGGCGTCACCTATGATTTTGCGCTGGCGTCGCGCGGTGCGGCCTCGGGGCGGTTGGTGGACCTGAGCTGCGTGGTCTTCGACACGGAAACGACGGGGCTTTCGGACAGCGACGCCATCGTCCAGATCGCGGGGCTGCGCCTGGCGCGCGGCCGTCTGACCGGCGAACGGTTCGAGACGCTGGTCAATCCTGGCAGGCCCATTCCCCCATCATCGACCACCATTCACGGGATCACCGACGCGATGGTGGGCCAGGCCCCCGACCTGACGGCGGCCCTGACGGCATTCCGCCATTTCTGCGGCGATGACGTGCTGGTTGCGCATAATGCGCCCTTCGACATGGGTTTCCTGCGTCGTGCGGCACGTCAGACGGGGGCGCATTTCGACAATCGGGTTCTGGATACCGTGTTGCTGTCGGCCATGGTCTGGGGTCAGTCCGAGGATCACAGCCTTGACGCGCTGACGGCACGGCTTGGCATCACGATCCCGCCGCACGATCGTCATACGGCGATGGGCGACACAGCCGCCACGGCCAAGGCCTTCCTGAAGCTGGTGCAGGCCATGCAGGCAAAAGGGATCGTCACCTTTCACGACGCCCAGCAGCAGGCGCGCCGCCACCGCCGTCTGATCGCGGACGCCAACAGCGCCTAAAGTGGAATTTGCGGGGCGTCGGGGTCGATGAGGAATGGCCGCGCGGGCGGGTCTTCCGTCAGCCCGTCAAACCCTTCGCCCAAGGGCGGAGGCGGCGGGGCGTCATCGCGCCGCCGGATCACGATATCGCCGTTTTCCAGCCGTTTGGGGGGATGATAGTTCCCGAGGTCATCCACCATGACCGCCAGATCCTGCAGCACCGGTGCCATGCGATCCAGCGCCGTGGCCAGATCGTCGATCTGGGGACCGCCATCCTGCATGAAATTGCGCAGCATCATGTCGAAACCGCGTTGGAACAGGCTGCCCGCATCCTCATCCTGCGCGGATGCGGGGGCGGCTGACATGATGGCGGCAAATGCCAGGGCCGGTAAGCGTGTCATGGCTTCAAGATGGGGCAGGCAGGGCGCGGGGGCAAGCCCCGGCGTTATGCAGCGCCCTGTTGCTGGGTCCGGTCATGCATGGCGCGGAACTTGTCCCACGCCTCGTTCAGGCGACGGGTGCGGGCTTCGGCCAAGCGGATCGCCTCGGGGGGCAGGCCGCGGCCGATGGCGTGATCGGGATGGGATTCCCGGATCAGCTGGCGCCATTTCTTGCGCGCCTCGGGCAGGGGGGTGTCGGGGCTGACGCCCAGCAGGTCGCAGGGCGGGCAGCTGGATTTCGGATCGTGCCGACGCCGGATCTCGGCCATCTGGGCGGCGGTCAGTCCGAAGATGCGGGCGACCTCGTCCAGGAAGATCACCTCGGCCTCGTGCAGGTCGCCATCCGCCAAGGCGATGATCAGCAACCCCTCCATTACGTCGAACAGCACCGGATCGCCGGGGCTGAACATCGACGCGATGCGCCGCGCCCAGGCATCGAAACCGGCGACATCCTGACGGGCCAGATCAAAGACCCGCGCAGCGTTCTTTTCCTCGGACCGGGGAATGACGAAGACGCGGCGGAAAGCGGCCACCTCGGACCGTTCGACACGGCCATCGACCTTGGCCAGCTTGGCGCCAAGCGCGATCACCGCAATGGTGAAGGCGACCGAACGTTCAGGCGGCACCGCGGCGCGCGGGCTGCCCAAGAAGACGGCCAGACGATCGCCGATCCGCTGCCAGAAGCTGCGGGGCTTCGGCAGTTCGGGGCAGGGCCCTTGGCATAGTTCGGGTGTGGCGCAGCAATCCATGAACCAAGTCTAGCGGCTTATCCGGTGGGGCGATAGGGGCGCGATGTCACGCGTTCGTGGCTTGGGTCGTGGCCGGGGCGGTCAGGTCGAAGGACATCAGCACAAGGTCGTGGAACCGACCGAATTTCCACCCGGCATCCGGGATCGTCCCGTTCTGGACATAACCGACGCGGCGATGGAACGCGACCGAGCCTTGGTTCGACCCGGTGATGGCCGCGACCATGATCCTGTGCCCGTGCCCGCGCGCATGATCGTGGAGGGCATCGATCAACCGCCGTCCCAGCCCCGCACCATGCAGGTCGGGCGCGATGCTGATGCTGTGTTCCATGCTGTGGGCATAGCCCGCGCCTGCGCGAAACTGGGCATAGGTGGCAAAACCCGCGACCCGCCCGTCCAGTTCGGCCACCAGGAAGGCATGGCCCGCAGCCTGGCGGTCGCGGATCAGGTCGCGGATTTCAGGCAGGCCGCGTTCGGTCGGCCAGAAGGTGATGACCGTATCGCGGATGATCGGGCTCCAGATCGCGGCAATCCCCGGTGCATCACCAGAGGTCGCGTCACGCAGGATCGCGGTCATCCCCGGTGGCAGCCTTCCGCAAGACTGCGGATGAAATCCAGGATCTCGGGCACGGGGCGGCCTTCGCCGATCTGCTTGACGATGGCGCTGCCCACGACGCAACCATCCGCGACGCTGGCGATCTCCTGCGCGGCCTCGGGGGTGGAGATGCCAAAGCCCACAACGACGGGCAGGCCGGCGGCGACGCGGATGCGGGCAACCTCGGGGGCGACATCGGCGGCATTGGCCGCCGCACCGCCGGTGATGCCCGTGACGCTGACGTAATAGACAAAGCCCGACGTGTTCGCCACGACCGCCGGCAGGCGCTTGTCGTCGGTGGTGGGCGTGGCCAGCCGGATGAAGTTAAGCCCGGCATCGGCGGCGGGGATGCACAATTCGGCATCCTCTTCTGGGGGCAGGTCGACGATGATCAGCCCGTCCACGCCCGCCTCGGTCGCGTCCTTCAGGAACTGGGTGACGCCGCCTGTGCGCGCATAGATCGGGTTGTAATAGCCCATCAGCACCACCGGCGTGGTGTCGTCCTGTTCACGAAAGCGACGCAGGATGTTCAGCGTGCGGGTGACGCTGCCCCCTTGGGCCAGCGCGCGTTGGCCCGCCGCCTGGATCGTGCCACCGTCGGCCATGGGGTCGGTGAAGGGCATGCCCAGTTCGATGACGTCGACGCCTGCGTCCGGCATGCCGCGCATGATCTCCAGCGCGGTGTCGTCATCGGGGTCCGATGCCATCATGTAGGCCACGAAGGCTTTCTTGCCCTCGGCCTTCAGCGCTGCAAATCTGTCGTCGATTCTGGTCATGTCTGCCCCCGCACGTCTTTCCACCAGACCTAGCCGCCCTGACGCGCGGGCGCAATGCGCCGCGGGCTGGACTTGCAGGGCCGGGACGCGTAACAGACGCCGGAATTCAAAAGCAGAAGGGTGCTGTCATGGGCTTTCGCATGGGGATTGTCGGGCTGCCGAATGTCGGCAAGTCCACGCTGTTCAACGCTTTGACGCGCACTGCCGCAGCGCAGGCCGCAAATTTCCCGTTCTGCACGATCGAACCGAACGTGGGCGAGGTCGCCGTGCCCGACCGCCGGTTGGACATCCTGGCCGAAATCGCGGGCAGCAAGCAGATCATCCCGACGCGGATGACCTTCGTGGATATCGCGGGCCTGGTGAAGGGCGCCAGCAAGGGTGAGGGTCTGGGCAACCAGTTCCTGGCCAACATCCGTGAAACCGACGCCATCGCGCATGTCCTGCGCTGCTTCGAGGATGGCGATGTGACCCATGTCGAGGATCGCGTCGATCCCGTCGCCGATG
The DNA here is from genome assembly GCF_003259195.1 of Paracoccus sediminilitoris. GTDB lineage: Bacteria > Pseudomonadota > Alphaproteobacteria > Rhodobacterales > Rhodobacteraceae > Paracoccus > Paracoccus sediminilitoris. The sequence goes on along the minus strand of NZ_QJPK01000001.1, from coordinate 58,877 downwards.
CCGAGATCATCGAGACCGAGCTGATGATTTCGGACATGGAGTCGATCGAACGCCGCCTGGCCAACATCGCACGCAAGCTGAAGGGCGGCGACAAGGAGGCGGCGGCGCAGGAACGTCTGCTGAAGCAGGCGCTGGCGGTTCTGGAAGACGGCAAGCCCGCCCGCACCGTTTCGGTCGACGAAGACGACCGCAAGGCGTGGAACATGCTGCAGCTGCTGACTGCCAAGCCGGTGCTTTATGTCTGCAACGTGTCCGAAAGCGAAGCCGCCGAAGGAAACGCCCTGTCGGAACAGGTCCGCAAGATGGCGGAGGCGCAAGGCGCGGGCCATGTCGTGATTTCGGCCAAGATCGAGGAAGAGATCAGCCAGCTGGACACCGAGGAAGCGCAGATGTTCCTGGGCGAGATGGGCCTTGAGGAAGCGGGCCTGGATCGCCTGATCCGGGCGGGATATGACCTGCTTGGCCTGCAGACCTACTTCACCGTAGGCCCCAAGGAGGCTCGCGCTTGGACCATCACTAGGGGCACCCTCGCCCCACAGGCGGCCGGCGTGATCCATGGCGATTTCGAAAAAGGCTTCATTCGCAGCGAAACCATCGCCTATGACGACTATGTCGCGGGCAAGGGCGAAGCCGGCGCCAAGGAGGCCGGCAAGCTGCGCGTCGAAGGCAAGACCTATGAGGTCAAGGACGGCGACGTCCTGCATTTCCTGTTCAGTTCCTGAGGCGACCGGAACGACAATGAAGATCGGCCCCGGCATTCTTGCCGGGGCCGTCGTCGTTTGGGAAAGGGCGCGGACGCGATCAGTTCGCGATGACGGTGCAATCCTGCGAACGGCTGTGCAGGCGGTCGCAGGCCAGTTGCGCGACGCCCTTGGTCAGGTTGCCAAAGCGCGGTTCGAACCCGCGATTGGTGTTCGCGACCTCGCGCCGGGCGCCACCGAAGATGCTGCCATCCTGCAGGGCCATGCTGACCAACTGATGCTCGGCCTCGACCTTGGAGGTATACATGCCAAGCGCGATGCCCCAGTTGCGTCCGCTGTCGGCGGGACGGCGCACCACTTCAAGTTCCTCGACGGGGCTGCGGTCGCCTTCACCCATGGCGGCAAGGATCACGGTTTCCGAACGCGGTCTGGGAGCGTGCGAACTGTCCAGCTGCATGTCCTCGGCCGACGCCTGCTGCACGGGTGCTGCTGCGACGGGCGCAGGCGCAGACGCCTCGCTGATCACATCGGCGGTGCTGGCACTGCGGCGGGGCGACCGGACGGGACGCTTGGAGGCGGCCAGCACGGGCTTGGCCAAGCTGGCCGAGGGTTCCTCGTCCATCGCGACGGCGTTGGCGACGGCCTGTTCGATCGCGCGGTTGCTGCTGCCGGGGCGGGCTTTGGGGCGATTGCTGCTGGCCAGGACGGTGGTCGCCGTGCCGGGTTCGACGGCGGTGGCCTTGCGCAGGGCCTCGGTCAGGTTCATCGCGGGCCGTGCGGCGACCAGCGTCGAAGCGGCAGCGGCAGGACGGGTCGACGGTGGCGGCGAGGCCTGCAGCACAAGCCGCTGCGGTTCGGGGCTGGTCGCCGCAGGGGTGGGCTCAACCTGGGCACGACGCGTCGGCGCGGCCTGGGCGACCAGACGCGGACGGGCAGGGCGAACCTCACGGACGCGGTCGGGGATACGGGTGAAGCTGCTGTCCAGCAGTTCGGCCATCACCTGGTTGCGATGGGCGGTCGACGTGCCGCCGAAGACGCTGGCGATCAGGCGCTTGTTGCCGCGCTGCGCCGAGGCCGTCAGGTTAAAGCCGGCGGCGCGGGTGTAACCCGTCTTGATGCCGTCGGCACCCTGATAGGCGTCAAGAAAGCGGCGATTGGTCGAAGCGACCTGCGCGATCCCCGCATCCGCCGAGCGCCGCGAGAAGAGGTTGTAATATTGGGGGAAATCGTAAAACAGGTGGCGGCCAAGCTGGCTCATGTCATGGGCGGTCGAATAGTGACCGTCCTGCGTCAGGCCGTTGGCATTGCGGAACTGGGTGTTGTTCATGCCAAGGGCGCGGGCCATCTGGGTCATGCGTTGGGCGAACGCGTCCTCGGAGCCAGCGATGCCTTCGCCGATGGCGGTCGCGGCATCGTTGGCCGACTTGATCGCCGCGGCGCGGATCAGGTATCGCAATTCGATCTGCTGTCCGGCGCGCAACCCCAGCTTGGATGGGGGTTCCGCTGCCGCGTTGGACGAGATGGTGAATTTCGAATCCAACCGCACCTGACCGCTTTCGATGGCGGTGAAGGCCAGATACAGCGTCATCATCTTGGTCAAAGAGGCCGGATGAAGCCGGGTGTCGGAATTCTGCCGATAGATGGGCTGTCCCGTGCGGGCGTCCATCACATAGGCGGCGAACGGGGCTGCGGCTGCCGGAAGGCCAAGCACCAGAACGGCAAGCAGGGCATGGCTCCACAGCCGGAATGCGGTAAGGATTCGGGTCACTGTCGCTGTCTTTCTGCCTCAAGCGGGCATGTCGTTCATCGCATGCCCGTCGTTAATTCTTTGATAATAGCACGACGATTTTATTCCGGAAACCGTGCATTCATTTAATTTTGCAACGCCATATTCAAGGGCGTCTTCATTGATGCCGGTGGGGGCTTTCATCCTTGGGACTTTGCGCTATATTTTGCGGATGCACCGCCCGGCCCGCCGGGCAACCTTTCGTTGCAGCACCCAAGGGATGACCTGAGCCACGATGACGCATTGGATGACCGATCCCGACAAGCCCGACGATCAGTCCGATCTGGCGGTCAAGCCGCGCACGCGGTCACAGCGTCCGCCGATGTACAAGGTGCTGCTTCTGAACGACGACTTTACACCGATGGAATTCGTGGTCCATGTGCTGGAACGGCTGTTCCACCTGACGCATGCCCAAGCCATCGAGATCATGCTGACCGTGCATCGCAAGGGCGTCGCGGTTGTCGGCGTATTTTCCCACGAGGTGGCCGAAACCAAGGTCGCCCAGGTGATGGAACTGGCGCGCCGCCAGCAGCACCCGCTGCAATGCACCATGGAAAAAGAGTAATCACGTGACCCATTCACGACTGGAACTGGCCTTTCCGGACGGCCCGCCGGAGGGCCGTGTGCTGTTCGTCGGCGCCGCTGCTGCCGATGACCTGGAACCGCTGGACCCCACCCGTCTGCAGATCCTGCAGGGCAATTTCCCCGACCACCAGGGCCTTGTCTCGCGCGGGTATGAGGTGGCGACGGAAACGAAGGACCATTTCGACACGGCCATCGTCCGGCTGCCGCGGGCCAAGGCCGCGTCGCGGGCGCGTATCGCGGATGCCGCCCGCCGGCTGACCCCCGGCGCAGATCTGTGGATCGACGGGCAGAAGACCGACGGGGTCGATTCCCTGCTGCGCGAATTGCGCAAGCTGGCCCCTGTTTCGGATGTGCACAGCAAGGCACATGGCAAGATCTTCCGGCTGACCTTGCCCGAGGCCGGTTGGCTGCCCGAGGATTGGGAAAGCCGCGCGACCGAGGTCGCCCCCGGGTTCACCACGCTGCCCGGCGTCTTTTCCGCGGACGGCATCGATGCCGGATCGAAGATGCTGGCCGATCACCTGCCTGACAAGCTGCCGACCCGCATGGTCGATCTGGGTGCGGGCTGGGGATGGCTGTCGGCGCAGGTCCTGAAGCGCAAGGGCGTCGATGTGCTGCATCTGGTCGAGTCCGATCACGCCGCGCTGGAATCGGCGCGCCGCAATGTCACCGATCCGCGCGCCGTCTTCCATTGGGCCGATGCCCGCGAATTTCGTCTGCCCGACCCGGTCAACGGCATCGTCATGAACCCGCCCTTCCACGAAGGTCGCCAGGCCGACCCCAAGCTGGGCGTAGCCTTCATCGCCTCGGCCGCGCGTCTCTTGACCGGCGCGGGCAAGCTGTGGATAGTCGCGAACCGCCATCTGCCGTATGAATCCGTGCTGGCCCAGTATTTCGGCCAGGTCCATGAGATCGGTGGCGACACCCGTTTCAAGATCATCGAGGCGACCGCCGCCGGCAAGGGCAGCGCCACCAAGGGTGCCGCATCAAAGGGACGTCGCAAATGAGCATGTCCGTCCAAGGCAAGGTCGCCATCGTGACCGGCGCCGCGCGCGGCGTCGGGCTTGCCATCGCGCGCCATCTGGCCGAACGCGGCGCTTCGGTCATGTTCGCCGACAATGACGAAGCGGCGCTGAATTCGGTCATCTCGGATTATGACGGCGAACAGACGCAGGTGCGCCGTTTTGCTGGAAGCATGTCCGAAAAATTGTGCATGGCCAACCTGTTGTCGGCGACACTTGATGCGTTTGATCGGGTCGACATCTTGGTCAACGGGCACCGTTTCGTGCGCGACAGCGATCCCTTGGACACCGACATGGATCAGCTGGAGGAGATGCTGCGCCAGAACATGCTGTCGGGCCTGCGCCTGTCGCAGCTGGTCGCCAAGCGCATGATCAAGCAGGCCGAAGGCGAAGGACCGACGGCGCAGACCGGCGCCATCGTCAATATCTCGACCTTGGCGGCGCGGCGGCCGATTCCGACCATGCTGGGTTATTCCATCGCCTGCGCCGCGCAGGAACAGGCGACCCGCGGGCTGGCGCTGGCGCTGGCACCGCACCGCATCCGCGTGAACGGCGTCAGCTTCAGCAGCGTCATGTCGCATGAGTTGCAATGTGCGCTGAAGGACGATCCCGAAAAGCGTGCCCAGATTATCGCGGGGACGCCGATGGGACGTATCGCCCCCGCCGACGAACTGGCCGAGGCCGTGCATTACCTGGTCAGCGACGGCGCGCGTTTCGTCACCGGTCAGATCCTGACCGTGGACGGGGGCCGCAGCTTGGCCGACCCGGTGACGGCGCAGATCCTCTAGGCTTCGTCGGGATAGGCGGTGCGACAGGCGTCCACCGCCGCCTTGGCGCGGCTGGCCAAGGCCTGCTGGCGTTCGACCAGACCATCGCGCTTGCGCAATTCGGCCGAAGGGTCGATTGGCACGCGATAGCGTTCCTGATCCACGTAATCGCGCCAGCAGGTATAGGTGGTCACATGGTCCTGACCGTTCCGGTCGCGATAGACCCGCTGGCATTGCGTCGGACGGGTGCGGACGACCTGCCGTTCCTGCCAGGCGTAACCGCGCGACAGATTGCCCTCGACCTCGGCCAGCAGGCGGCTGACGACGCGGTATTCGTCCGTATTGCGCGAAATGCAGCGTTCCTGCGGGGTGGCGCAGGCGGACAGTGCCAGGGGCAGGGCGATCATCAGGGCAAGGGTGGTGTTGCGGGGCATCGGCGCTCTCATTACAGCAGGTGGGGCATGCTAGCCGCGCCCCGTACGGCTTGGCAAATCACATATGAGGCCCGACATGGACGAACAGCGCCGCCAAGCCGCAGGCTGGTTCAAGGAACTTCGCGACCGGATCGTCACCGCATTCGAGACGCTGGAAAACGAAGGTCAGGGCCCCACCGCGCCCGGCCGCTTCGAGGTCACGCCCACCACCCGCGACAATGATGGCGGCGGCGGCCTGATGTCGGTCATGCGGGGCGGCCGGGTCTTTGAAAAGGTCGGCGTCAACTGGTCCGAGGTTCACGGCACCCTGGCCCCCCGCGCCCAGGCCGCGATGACCGCGCGCGGCGTGCCGGGCATGGACACGGACCCGCGCTTCTGGGCCAGCGGCATCAGCCTTGTGGCGCATATGCAGAACCCCCATGCGCCCGCCGTCCACATGAACACCCGCATGTTCTGGACCCCCGGCGCGATGTGGTTCGGGGGCGGCGCCGACCTGAACCCCTGCATCGAATATGCCGAAGACACGGGCCATTTCCACGACACCCTGCGCGGTGCCTGCGATGCCCATGGCGCCGATTACTATGACCGCTTCAAGGCCTGGGCGGACGAATATTTCTTCATCCCGCATCGCGGGCGGGCGCGGGGTGTCGGCGGCATCTTCTATGACGATCTCAACACCGGCGATTGGCAGGCCGATTTCGATTTCACCCGCGCCGTGGGCGAGGCGTTCCTGCCCGCCTTCCTGCCGCTGGTCCGGTCGCGCATGGCCACCGATTTCACCGAGGATGACAAGAACACCCAGCTGATCCATCGCGGCCTCTATGCGGAATACAACCTGGTCTATGACCGCGGGACCAAGTTCGGGCTGGAGACCGGGCACAACCCCGATGCCGTGCTGATGAGCCTGCCGCCTTTGGCCAAATGGGTCTGATGCCATGCGATATCTAGCCCATATGACCTTTACTATCGGGTCATATGGACTATATTCAGGCAAGCGGAGGATGTCATGCAGCTTGCCGAACACAGACGCCAGCCAGTCCAGGTCAATGCCGTCGCGCTGAAGGCCTATGCACGCATCGTGGAGGCCTGGGGGTTGGGGCAAAAGGAAGCCGCGCGGCTTGCCGACATGTCCGAAAGCACCTGGAAGCGCGCCCGCAAGCCCGATTTCACTGGAGAGTTGACGCAGGATCAACTGCTGCGCCTCAGTGCGTTGATCGGCATCTACAAATCGCTGGAGCTTTATTTCTCGGAACCGCTGGCGCGCAGTTGGTTCACGCGGACCAATACCGGGCCCTTGTTTGCGGGCAGCCGCCCCATCGATGCCGCAATCGATGGCGGCCTGCCGCAGATCATGGCGATCAGGACCTATCTTGACGCCCTGCGTGGCGGCGCATGAAACAGACCGAGATTTCGGATCGCGGGCTGGTCCGGCTGCTGCCCGCGACCTATCACAAGCCTCCGGCGCTGAGGGGTCTTTACGATACCGAGGAAGAGCTGGAGATCCTGACCCAGATCGAGGCAATGACCAGCGGCCGGTTGCTGGCCGAAAACGGCCGCAACCCGTATCTGGACCCGCGCGAACTGGCGTGGCGGCGGCGTGACCGCGACCTGCGGATCTATGGCGACACCCATGTCAACGCGGCCTTCACCTATACCCGCAAGGGCGGCAACCGCTTCAATTCCGATGAACGCGGGGCGTGGTATTGCGCCTGGAACGTCATGGTCAGCCTGGCCGAAGTGGCATGGCACCGGACCAGAGAGCTGGGCTTTGCCGGCTGTTATCAAGACAATGCCCGCTATGTCGAATTGCTGGCCGATTTCATCGGCGTTTTCGACGACATGACGGATGAACCCGATCATGCCGCCCTGCATCCCGACCCTGCAATGGGATACCCCGAGGGCCAGGGATTGGCCGAAACCCTGCGCCGCGAAGGATCGCGCGGCCTGATCTATCCTTCGGTGCGCGCCTTGGCCAAGGGCGGAAACTGCCTTGTCTGCTTTGAGCCGCGCGCCATTCAGAACGTCAGGCCCGGGGCGTCCTGGGACTTGGTCTGGGACGGATCACCGGATTATTCGGTCGTCGCCGTCGCCTGATCGACAGGGCCATCGGTTCGGTCACACGCGGATCGGCGGCTCTGGCCTGCACAGTTTTTTCCATCCAAGTGCGGTGGCGTTTTTCATCCATCAGCGCATGTTCGAAAAAGTCCCGCAATTTCTGGATCGCATCGTCATGGTTGCGGGCACGGTCATGGGCGGCGACGGTGTCGTCCTCGTTGCTGAGCATCGCTTTCAGGATGGCGGTGTCGCCCATCACATCGGCCAGGGTGATCTTTCCCGTGGTCAGGCATTGCTTCATGTCGCCACCCTCGGGAATATTCGCATTCACGGAGGTGGCGATTTTCTGCAACGTGTTCAGATGCTGAAGGTGATCCTGCAGAAATTACGCGACCCGCGCTGCCAGTTCGGGGTCCGACAGACGTTCGATCATGCTATCACAGGCGGCAATGCCGACCAACTTCCCCTGTTCCTTGCTTTGGGTGCGATAGTAATCGGTATACGCGGGCAGACCCCCTTCGAGCGCCGATTGATCCAGCGTGCCGCCTTTGCCCTCGTGCCGTTTCAAGGCAGCTTCGGTTTCATGTTATGGTGTCGGTGCGTGTTTCTGCTTTTCGATCTGAGTGCCGCTGTTCGGGCGGGCCTTGTCCAGATCGGGTTTCTGGCCCAAAGGCTCGGGACGTTCGCGGACCGAGAATTCCGCCCGTCCGTCCAGCGAGGAACCGAAGCTTGACCGCCCTTCGCAGGTTGGTTCATCCAGCGACGTGTTCAGGACGTAATAGGAATGTTCGGTCGCCTCGTGGTCCATGGGGCGTCGAATTGGGGACCGGCAGGGCCTGTTCCCAACCGCCCAGTTCCTCGATCGCCGTCATTATCAGCATGTCACGGTACTTGGCGTCGCCGCGCCCGCCCATGGCCTGAAAGAAATACTGCATCGCGACGCGGATCTCGCCCTCGACCCCGCCGTTCGCCTGATGAAAGTATTTGGCGAATTGCGGATCCGGACGGTCGACGCGGACTTGGTATTGCAGCTTGCTGGAATGGTGAAACATAGGGTTTCTTGCTTGGGGGCGGAGATGGTCGCCCGTTGCGATCACAGGGAGGAAGCAAGGGCTGCGCCGCCGTCGTTGCCGCGGCAACGATGGATAATCCGGGCTGTTTTCCGCCGATGCCGGGATAGTCCGCCGAACACCGCCAAGTCACGCTCTGGGCGGTCAAGGGCCCGGTTTTACCCTGTTGCAGCGCGTGATGACCGGGGCGGCGATATGGGAAAGATCATGGAACAGGGCGGAAAGGCACGTGTTCGCCTGCATGTGCCCCCCTGAACGCCCCTGTCGGATACGCTGACCATGTCATCCTTCCTGACACTGTCGATCGCTGGTTTCGCGGTGACCGCCATCAGCTTTGGCTCGCCCGGATGGCGTTCGGCCTGTTCCTGTCCCATTTCAGGGACAGCTTTGGTATCGGGACGACCATGGCCGGCCTGATCTTGAGGGCGGGCTTTGCGGGCTTTCTGCTGGGGCTGATCGCGGCCTATGCCGCGACGGCATGGCGCGGCGCGCGGTTGCCGGTGCCGATCGGGCTGTTTCTCGCGACGACCGGCATGGCCATCGTGGCCGTGGCCCCCAATGCGGGAACGCTGTAGGTGGGGTTGTCACGGCCATGAGCAGCGCGGGCTTTACCTGGTCGCCCTTCGACAACGCGGTGCATCAGCAGGTTGAACCCGACATGCGGTCCCGGTCGATGTCGGTGGTCAGCACCGGCACCAGCCTTGGTGCCGCGCTGGCGGGTGCCATCGCGCTGGCGCTGATGCTTGGCGGGGCATCCTGAAGGATCGCATGGGCGGCCTTCGCCGCGGCGGCGCTGGCCGGCCTGATCGGCAATCTGGTGGCGATGCGGGGCGTTGCGGGTCCTCCGGGCGGGGGGCCGGCCGAACTGGTGGGCACTGTGCGTGCTGCCGGCCCTGCCGCTTGATCTGTAGGCGCTGTTCTTCGGGGTCAACATGACCGTCTTCATCTCGTTTGCGACGGACAGGGTCGTGCGGGCGGGCGGGTTGGAGGGGCGGCCCCTGCAGGCATCTCCGGCCGTGATGTTCATCATCTATGGCATCGCCGGACTAGCCACCCTGGGGACGGCGGCGATCAAGGACCGGATCGGCCTGCCACGTCTGGTCCGGGGGCTGCTGGTGGTTTCGGCGCTGTCGCTGATCGCGGTCTTGCCCACCAGCTGGCCCGGCGTGGCGGCCGCAGCGGCCCTGCAGGGCATCTTCGTCATGATGATGTGCGCGGTGCTGGCCTTCTGGTCCGAACGCCTGTTCCCGGAACTGCCCTCGTTCAGCTTCACCGAGACGCTAATGGCGGTGGCCCTGGGCAGCGTGGTCGGGCCGGCGCTGGCGGGGGTCCTGTCGGACGGTCTGTCCCTGGCTGCGATGTTTTTGTCAGCGGCCGCCCTGTCGGGTGCCACGGCCATCGCCATGCGCCGCCGGCTGATCCGCGAAACACCGCTGGATTGCGGCGACCAGCCGGGTCCCGCGCATTGATTTGCTGCGTGCGAACACCATCGGTTGATCCGGGCCGCGGAAGTCTGCATCTTCGGGGAAACCAATCGCAGCCTTTGCGCTTGTATCATCACGACAAATGCCTGCCACGGGCAGAGGATGGAACATCATGCCGATCACGATCCTTCCCGGCAGCTATTGCGGGGCCGCGCCGCTGCCCGGAACCGCGTGGCAATCCTGGAACCTGGACCCCGTTCTGCTGGGCGTCCTGCTGCTGATGTGGCTGGTCGTCAGGCGGCAACCGACGGGAATGCCCGCCATGCTGGTGTTGGCTGTGGCCTTCGTGTCGCCTCTTTGCGCGATTTCGGTTGGGCTCTTCTCGGCGCGGGTGGTGCATCACGTGTTGCTGGTTGCGGTGGCGGCGCCCTTGCTGGCGGCGGCGATGCCGCGCCGGGCAGGGCATGTGGGGGTGTATTTCGCCATCTCGACCAGCGTCCTGTGGCTGTGGCATGTGCCGGCGGCCTATGACTTGGCGCTGGCCGACATGGGCGTCTACTGGATCATGCAGATCAGTCTGCTGGCCTCGGCGGTGCTGTTCTGGAACGCCGTCCTGTCGCAGAAGCCATCGGCCCAATCGGTGCTGTGGTCGCTGGCAGGGCTGATCCAGATGGGGATGCTGGGCGCGATCCTGACCTTCGCGCCCGCGCCCCTGTATGAGGCGCATGCCATCGCGCCGCTGGCCTGGGGCATCAGCCCGCTGTCCGACCAGCAGCTGGGGGGCCTGATCATGTGGGTGCCCGCGATGATCCCCTATGCCGCGATGATCGCGCTGCAGGCGCGTCGCGGCTGGCAGATGGCGGAACGCGCATGAACGGTCTGGAGGCGGTCATCCCGCATCTGAAATCGCTGCATATCGGGATGCTGGTCATCTGGTGCGCGGGGCTGTTCGCGCTGCCGCTGATGCTGGCGCGCCATGATCCGGCCATCGGGCAGGCGGATTATGCCCGCATCCGGCGGGCCACGCATTATGCCTATGCATTTGTCATCACGCCCGCTGCGGTGATCGCCATTGCCTCCGGGACGGGGCTGATCTTTCTGCGCGGGGTCTTTTTCACCTGGCTGTTCGCAAAGCTGGTCTTCGTGGCGGCGATGGTCGGCTTTCATGTCTGGATCGGTTATGTCCTGGTCGAGGTGGCCGAGCGCAAGGGCGTCCACAGGGTCCCCCGCGCGACCATGCCGCTGCTGCTGCTGATGGTGCCCATCACCTGCGTTCTGGTTCTGGTCCTGGCCAAGCCCGACCTGGACCAGATCCCCTTGCCGGACTGGCTTTACCAACCGCTTGGCAATCAGTTGCCCTTCGACGTGCCAAGACGATGATCGAACACGAGTTTTCCCCCATGCCAGCCCGTGACCATGACCACGATGACCGCAAAACCCGACAGCAGGATGCCATAGGGCAGGACCGCCTGTTCGTATCCTTCGTGCAGCCGGTATCCCCAGTTCGCCCCCAGGATCGACAGCAGCATGACCGCGATGACGAAATGCGTCCAGGCGGGCGCACGGATGCGGATGCCCGACACCAGCAGCAATTCGGCCGTGCCGGTGGCCCCGGCCGCCAGCCCGAACAGGAAGGCCGTGCCTGCCGCCCAGATCGAGGCACGCGCCCAGAACAATTCGCCCGACCAGAAATACAGCATGTCGGCACCGAAGGCGCAAAAGGTCAGCGCCACGGGAAAGGCCACCGTCATCGCGTGCAGCGGGTGTCCCCAGATACCAACGATGGTCTCGGTCCGGTTATAGCCGGGATATTCAAGGATCGGGTCGGCCAGACCCCTGGATTTCTTCTGAACCATCTTCGGTCTCATGCGCGCCCCCTGATGCGGTTGTCCCTTGTCCTTGTAACACCAACCGTGCTGGCTGGTTGCGAAGAAAAGCTGTCCACCGTCCATCCGGCAGGTCCCGCAGCCCAAGCCATCGCGGAATTGTGGTGGGTGCTGCTGGCGGGATCGGTCGCGATCGCGGCTCTGGTGGCGGGGCTGGTTTTGTGGGCCTGGCGCCGCCCCGAGGGTGCAGTGTCCGAACGGCGCTTCGTCATCGGGCTGGGGCTTGCCTTTCCCATGACGGTGCTGGCGGCCCTGCTGGCCTATGGGCTGGTCATCGGTGAAAGGCTGTTGCCGCATCAGGGACCGGACGTGGTGTCGGTCACCGCTGAAGGGCGCCAATATGCCTGGCGCTTCGGCTATGCCGACCTGCCGGGGCGCGTGACTGAGGACGTGCTGCACATCCCCGCAGCCCGGCCGGTTGACGTGGCAATCACCTCGCTTGATGTGATCCATGCCTTCTGGGTGCCGCGCCTGGCGGGCAAGCTGGACGCGGTGCCGGGGCATGTGAACACCTTGCGGATCGAAGCAGCGGCCCCCGGCGAATATGCGGGGCTTGGCGCGGAATATAACGGCCCCGGATATCGCGGGCACCGGTTCACCGTCATCGCCCATGACGCGGCCGGATGGCAGGCATTTCTGGAAGGGGACGCACCATGAACGCCTTGCAAAGGCACCGCGCCCTGTCGCGCATCTGGGCATCGGACCCGGGCTGGCGGGGGTGGTTCACCTCGGTCAACCATACCGATCTGGGGCGCATGTTCATGGCGGTCTCGGCCTTCTTCTTCATCGTGGGCGGCATCCTGGCGATGCTGATCCGCGCCCAGCTGGCCAGCCCGCGCTCGGCCTTTCTGGGGCCGGATCATTACAACCAGATCTTCACGATGCACGGGACCATCATGATGTTCCTGTTCGCCATCCCCATGTTCGAGGGGCTGGCCGTCTATCTGCTGCCCAAGATGCTGGGGTCGCGCGATCTGGCCTTTCCGCGCCTGACGGCCTACGGCTTCTGGTGCTATGTCTTCGGCGGGGGGATGATGATCTTTTCGCTGCTGGCGGGGATCGCGCCCGACAGCGGCTGGTTCATGTATCCGCCTTTGTCTTCAACGATCAATTCGCCGGGGATCAATTCTGATTTCTGGCTGATCGGCATCACCTTCGTCGAAATATCCGCCATCGCCGCCGCGGTCGAGATCACCGTCACCATCCTGCGATACCGCGCGCCGGGGATGTCGCTGGCCCGTATGCCGATCTTTGCGTGGTACGCGCTGGTGACGGCGGTCATGATCCTGACGGGCTTTCCGCCGCTGATCCTGGGGTCCATCCTGCTGGAACTGGAACGCGCCTTCGGCCTGCCGTTCTTCCAGGTGGCCGAGGGGGGCGATGCACTGCTGTGGCAGCACCTGTTCTGGCTGTTCGGCCACCCCGAGGTCTATATCATCTTTCTGCCCGCTGCCGGTGCCATTTCTACGATCCTGCCGGTCATGTCGCGCACGCGGCTGCTGGGGCATCAATGGGTGATCGCGGCGGCGATCTCTCTGGCGGTGCTCAGCTTCGGGCTGTGGGTGCATCACATGTTCACCACCGGCATCCCGCATCTGGCGCTGGCCTTCTTTTCGGCCGCATCGACGCTGGTGGCGGTGCCGACGGCGGTACAGATCTTTGCCTGGATCGGCACTATCGCCAAGGGCCGACCCCAGTTGCACCTGCCGATGATGTGGATGCTGTCGTTCTTTGCCACCTTCGTCATCGGCGGCCTGACGGGGGTGATGGTCGCGGTCGTGCCTTTCGACTGGCAGGCGCACGACACCTATTTCATCGTAGCCCACCTGCATTACGTTCTGATCGGCGGCTTCGTCTTTCCGATGTTGGGGGCGCTGTATTATTGGATGCCGCATGTCACCGGTCGCAAGACCTTCTTCAAGCTGGGCACCACGGCCTTCTGGCTGATCGTCGTCGGCTTCCACGGCACCTTCCTGCTGCTGCACTGGGTCGGACTTCTGGGCATGCGCCGCCGAATCGACACCTTCGATCCGGGGCAAGGGTGGGAGGTGATCAACATCATCGCCTCGGTCAGCAGCTTCGTCATGGCGATCGGCTTTGCGCTGGTGGTGATCGACGTGGTGGTCAATGCCGCCGTCGCGATCCGCGGGTCGCGCGACCCTTGGGGTGCCGGCACGCTGGAATGGGCGATGCCGACGCCCGCCGCGCCCTACAACTTTGCCAGCCTGCCGCAGATCACGTCGCGCGAGCCTTTGTGGGACACGCCCGAGTTGCCCGTTCAACTGGCGCGGGGCGAGGGGTATCTGGGTGATCCGTCCCGCAACCGGCGCGAGACCTTGACCGTCGAACCCACCACCGGCACGCCGGAATACATCGTCGTCTTTCCCGGCAACACAGCCCTGCCTGTGCTGATGTCGGCGGTGACGGGGCTGTTCTTCATGGGGATGCTGATCAAGGCCTATTGGCTGGTGCCGATTTCGGGGGTCGGGGTGCTGGGCTGCGCGCTGGTCTGGGCCTGGGGCCTGCGGCGCACGACCCCCGAGGGCCTGCTGCCGGTCGGACGCGGGCTGTCGCTGCCAGTCGCGTCCGAGGTCGCCCATCCCCCCGGCTGGTGGGGGTCGCTGTTTTTGTTGCTGGCGAACGGGACCTTCTTCGGGTCGCTGCTGTTCGGATATGCCTTCCTGTGGACCATCGCGCCGAACTGGCCACCGCAGGCCTGGGCCCAGCCCGGGCTGCTGCCCTTGGCGCTGTTGGCCGGCGGGGCGGGCGTGGCCTTGGTCGCCGCGCGCGTCCGGAAGTTGTGGTGGCTGACCTGCGCGGCCATGCTGGCCATGGCGCTGGCCGCGGTGATGGTGCTGCGCGCGGCTCCCGATCCCACCCAGCACGCCTATGCGGCGACGGTCTGGGTGCTGGCGGGGTATGCCATCCTGCATCAGGGGCTGGCACTGATCATGGCGGCGTTCTTCGGCGCCACCCGGATCGCGGGACATGCCCCCGAAACCACGGTCGGGCTGCAACGGATTGCCCGGCTGTGGTCCGATTACGCCGTGGCTGTGTCGGTCATCGGGATCGGGGCCGCGATCCTGCCGGGGTTGGGCTGATGGGGACCGTCATCCGCATCGCCCTGCCGCTGACGATGTGGCTGGCCGCCTTTAGCGCCGTCTATGGGCTGAACGGCTGGCTGTGCACGACCGCGATATCGGCCGCCACCGGCCGAACCATGGTGGTCGCGGCCGTCCTGCTGACCATCGCGATGCAGGCAGGTCTGATCTGGTGGCTGCGGCGGTCGGACTGGGCTGTTCCCGGACCCGCGCTGCGCCACGTGGCCCTGACACTGGGCGTCGTGGCGCTGATCGGGACGGTCTGGACGCTGGTGCCGGGTCTGATGCTCAGCAGATGCATGTGACACGCCAAGGGTTGGGTCCGGCGTCCTGACGGCTGATAATCGGGGTGGGGGCGCGCACAATAATTGTTGTCTGGACAGCAATTTTCCTTTCAATTTTCTGCAACCTGCTGCCAAAAGGGAAAGAATACGAATTCGGGAATACGACGCGGTTTGGACGGTGGCCGTCCTTGCAACCGGTTGGCGTCTTCCCGATCGACCAGTGACAGGGGGCCGGATGGACCACAGGACAGGGCGGCAGGCGATCATCCAGGACCATGCAGCCTTTCTTGAGGGGACGCATGATTTCCAGGCCGATATCGCCATGCTGGCGGGCAGCAACCTGATCGGTACCATCCTTGAAACCGTGATGCTGGCCACCAACATGCGCTTTGCCGCCGTGGCGCGGGTCACGGCGGATCGATGGGTCGCCTGCCGCACCATCGACGAGGTCAATTTCGGCCTGAACGCCGGCGACGAGATCGAGATCGAGTCGACTTTCTGCCAATCGGTCCACAAGACCTCGAACAAGGTGGTCTTCAACGATGCCGCGACCGACGAGGTCTATGGCGGTCATCCCATCGCAGCCAAGTTCGGCATTGCCAGCTATGCCTCGATCCCGATCCATCGCAGCGACGGGACCTTCTTCGGCACGCTTTGCGCCATCGACAACGAACCGCGCGACGTCAAGCATCCCCGCGCCGTCGGGATGCTGGAGATGTTCGCCGACATCATCGGCCAGAGCCTGGAAACCGAAGAACGGCTGGAGGCGCATGAGCTGATGGTCGCCCATGAACGCGAACTGACCCGCATCCAGGAAGAATTCGTCGCCGTTCTGGGCCATGATCTGCGCAACCCCGTGGCGGCGCTGGATGCGGGCTTTCGCCAACTGGGAAAGGAGCGGATGACCGAGCGGGCGCAGATGATCCTGCCGATGATGCGGTCGTCGCTGCGCCGCATGAACGACCTGATCGAGAATATCATGCTGCATGCCAAGGCCCGCTTGGGCGGCGGCATCCGCATTTCGGCCGAAATGGACGCACCCCTGGCCGGGACCGTGACGCAGGTGGTCGAGGAAATCCGCGCCGCCTCGCCCGATCACCAGATCACGCTGGACATGGCGATCGACCGTCCCGTCAGCTGCGATGCGCCGCGGGTCGCGCAGGCTGTCTCGAACCTCTTGTCGAACGCGGTCCGCCACGGCACGCAGGGCGCACGCGTTCATGTACATGGCGGGCTGGACGACCGCGGTGTCGTGATCAGCGTGACGAACGAAGGTCCCCCGGTTCCCGCCGAATTGCAGACCGAACTGTTTCATCCGTTCCGTCGCGGCACCCATGCCGCGGGCGAGGGGTTGGGGCTGGGGCTTTATATCGCCTCGTCGATCGCGACCGCGCATAACGGTTGCATCGAGGTCACCTGCGAGGGCGGGACGACGACATTTTCCTTCCGGCTGCCGCTGCTGACCTCGGTTGCGCCAGCCAACCGGACACAGGAAATCTGGAAGGCCGGTTGACCTGCGATCGCGACAGAGGGGTTTCAATGCAAGGCGGGGTCCGCACTGACGCGACGCCAGCGTTCCCGCACCAGCGCGGCACCCGATGACGTTCGGACGTCGCGTGATGCATCGCTGCCCAAATCACGACATCCGATAGCCGAAATTGCGTTCCCGGCCGCCATCCTGGTCATGGGCTGCCAGCATCAAGCCGCGTTTCGCCTGGCTGGACATGTTATGGGCATGCATCGCAAGTTCGGTCCGGTTTCGCACATCCAGCTTGCGGAAGATATTGGTCAGGTAATGCTTGACCGTCTTCTCGCTCAGGTTCAGGGACCGGCCGATCTCCTTGTTGCAGCATCCCCTGCGGATCAGGACATAGATCTCGCTTTCGCGCCTGCTGAGGATGGCGGTATCGGCTTCGGTCTCCAGGGTCGGCAGGCTGCCGATAGAGGCCAGGATCCGCGCCCCCAGATGCGGGGTGATATGGGCGACGCCATTGGCCAACCGGTTCAGCACCTGGCACAGCTCGTCTCCGCAGATCCCCTTCAGCACATATCCCGACGCGCCAAAGCGCATCGCGTCCAGCACGTCCTGCGGCTGTTCGGATATGGTCAGGACAAGAATGCGGGTCCGTGGCCGGCTGCGAATGATCTCGCGGATCGCGGCCAGGCCCGTGCCGGGGATGCCCAGATCCAGGATCAGGATATCGGGGGCATCGCGTTGCACCATGTCGATCGCATCGGCGGCCGTATGGCCCGTTCCGGTGACGCGAAACCCGCTGAAGCTGGCGATGACATGCATCAGCCCTTCGCAGACGATGGGGTGGTCATCCACGACAGCCACGGTGATGTCAGCCATGCCGCACCTCCTCCTTGATATGAGGAAAGCTGGCACGGATTTCGATTTGCTGATCGGGCTGGTCCAGGATCTGGAAGGTTCCGCCCAGGCTTTCAATACGGTGGCGCAGGTTGCGCAGGCCCATCGGACGGCGCGCCGCGTCATGGACCGCGTCCCGGCGGTGGCACGCACGATTGCTGACCGTCACCACCATGCGGTCGCCCTCCAGGTGCAGGCGGACCTGCTGATCCCTGCCTCCGGCATGCTTGAAGGCGTTGTGCAGCCCTTCCTGGACCAACCGGCAGATGGCGATCTTGACCGGCAGCTGGGGTTCGGCAAGTCCGCCTTCCATGATGACGGTCACATCCGTCGACGTGCGTCTGCGGTGATCGTCGATGATCGTGGTGACCGCGCGGGCCAGCGGCATTTCGGGCAGCGGCCTTTGGCTGGTGCCGCTGAGCAGGGCCTGGACCTCGCTCATGGCTTCCTCCAGAATCTGGCGGACCGACTGGACGCTGTCTTCCTGCGGCGCACCCGACAGGGGGGCGGGTTTCATCCGCAGCAGGGCAACGGTCAGCAGTTGTCCGATCCCGTCATGGATGTCGGCATTGATCTGGCGCATCTGGGCCTTCTGATCCTCCTGCTGGCGCCGCGCCTCCTGCTGGATGCGCGACTGGGTTTCCATGCTGTGATCCAGCCGCCCCGAAAGCTCGGCCATGCGCGCGCCCAGGTCGCGGTGCTGACGGCTGATCAGCGCGTCGCCATGGTGCAGCACCAGCCCCAGCACCGACAGGAACATCGCGCCGACGATGGCCAGGATGGCCCAGGTCTGCCAACGAGCGCGGCTCAACGCGTCGGTGGCGACGGCGGCATTCTGGTAATATTCGGCCACCGCGACGATGCGGTTCATGGACTGGATGCGGATGGGTACATAGATCTCGAACAGGCGGGGTCCGGTCGCGGCGACCGCCTGGCCGGGGGCCGGGTGGAAGGCATGACCGACGCTGACCGAAATCTCCCCCGCCAAGGCGGTTTCCAGTTCGGGACTGACCGGCAATACCCGGCCGGTCAGACCGGGGCGCGACGCATAGAGGACGGTGCCGTCGGCATTCCAGATCTTCATCTCGACCACGCCAAGCGAGGCGGCGATGTCGTGGTAATAGCTGTCCATCAGCTGCAGCAGCTGGGGGTCCAGCCTGTCGACCGCCAGTTCCTCGGCGTGGCGGTTCAGCATTGATTCCAGAACGGTGGCCGCGCGATGGCCGACCTCGGTCTCGACCATCTGTTGCAGCCGCGAGGCCGTCCAGACGCCCAGGATCACCAGGCCTACCAGAACGATCAGCGCGCAATGCGTCAGGTATTGGCGCAGCGGGGCGTTCTGGTCACGGCTGTGGCGTGCCGACGGCGCATGCATGAGAGTGGTTTGGTCAGACAATCGTGTCAACGCGCCCTCCACTCGTTGCATCATATCGTTCCAGACTGTCTGAAAAGGTAACAAAAGCATGACCAATCACATAGGCGTCATTCGGTCCGAACCGGCCATACTATCCAAAAGGACAGGTATCCCACTGGACTAATCGCCGGTTCGCGGCACCAGGAATTATCCTAGGTTGTGCGGAACGGGCACCGGCGTCGCGGCGCCGGGTCCGGCCCGCCCCCTTGGGCCGGGCGGGATTCGCGGGTCTGACCCGAATGGCGACCAAAGTCCCTAGTCCTGTCGACCTTCCGCCGTATAGCGGACTGTCCCTCAAGGCGTAACCTTGCCTTGTCGTCCGTCTTCCCACAGCGGAGGCGCGACATGTATCTGGTAAATCGGCCCGCGCCGTCGCGCATTTCCATCGGCCCCGTCGCCGGAGGCTGCGCCGCCTTGCGCCCGCCTCTGGTCACGTCAGGAGATGACAATGCCGACGAGTTTTCACGTCAATGCGCACGACCTTCAGTTCATCCTCAAGCAGATCGAGGTTTCGGAGCTTCAGGCCTCGACGCCGGGGATGACGACAGTTCAGGCGATCCAAGCGGTCTATGGTGTCAGTGCGGCCGATGCGGCCCTGATGCCCGTGGGCCTGCGCACCGTTGATGGCAGCGACAACAGCCTGCTGCCCGGCACGGAAAGCAACGGGGCAGGCGACACGCTGTTCCCGCGCCTGCTGGACCCGGTCTATTCGAACGAGCAGGATGAAAATCCCTTCTTCGGCGTCGGCAACACCAATTACGGTAATAACGGCAACGTGGTGGACAGCGATCCGCGCACCATCTCGAACCTGATCGTGGATCAGACCCCGGCGAACGCGGCGGCGGTCTATGCGGCGCTGAAGGTCGCGGGGATCACCGGGGCCGACGCGAATGCCGCCGTCGCCGCCATCACCACCGCCTATCAGGCGACGCTGAACGCCAAGGGGGCGAATGCTGCCGTGCAGGCCGCCACCGAGGTCCAGGCCGAGGAGGCCGCCCAACATGGCACCGCGGCGTCCGTTCTCAGCGCGGCCATGTCGCGCGCCGACGCCCTGACCGCTGCGGGCACATTGGCCCAAATCGCGACCGACGCGGCAGAGGCCGCCGATGGCAAGCTGAACCAACTGCTGACCGACGTGGCAGACGGCGTCAATGCGTCGGCATCATTCGCGGACGCAGATGCGGCCGCTAGGTCGGCCAAGCTGGCGATTGACGCGGTCGTGTTTGCCTTGCGCGACAATCCCGTCGCCTCGGTCCAGGACATGGCCTTGGCGGCGCAGGCGCTGCTGGATGCGCTGGACCTGGCCATGGAAGACTTGGCCGATCAGGCGGCCCTGCAGGCTGCGCAGGCCGCCTATCAGGCAACACTTGGTCCAGACGGGCATGCCGCCGACAGCATCGCCGCGATCGAGGCTGCACGGCTGGAAGCGGTGGCCGATGTCGCGGCCGCCGTGATCGTGCGCGACGCGGCCCTTGCCGAACTGGACGCCGCGCAGACGGCCCTTGATGCCGCCATCGCCGCAGCCGGCACCGCAGGCACCCCCGAGCAGACCGCCGCCGCCCTGGCCAACCTGCTGGAGCAATACCACCTCAGCACCGGCCCCGAGGGTGGCCTGGTTATCGACCACGTCTCTCCGGATGTCGGGCTGACATCGCCCTTCAACAGCTTCATGACCATCTTCGGACAGTTCTTCGACCATGGTCTGGACCTGGTGAACAAGGGTGGCAACGGCACCGTCTTCATCCCGCTGCAGGCCGACGATCCGCTGATTGCGGGCGCCGACAAAGTCTTTGGCACGGATGACGATCTGCCTGCGAACCTGCGTTTCATGGCGCTGACCCGCGCGACGCCCGTCGTGGACGAAAACGGGATCGAGCAGCACACCAATGCCACGACCGCCTTCGTGGACCAGAACCAGACCTATACCTCGCATGCCTCGCACCAGGTCTTCCTGCGCGAGCAGGTCCGCATGGAGGTCGATGGCGTCACCCGCGCCTATTCCACCGGCCATCTGCTGGATGCGCGGACCGAAACCGGTTCGCTGGACGGAGCGGTCGGCAACTGGGCCGACGTCAAGGCGCAGGCGCTGTCAGTGCTGGGCATCCGGTTGCAGGACATGGATGTCCATCGCGTGCCGCTGCTGCTGACGGATGCCTATGGCAACCTGATCACCGGGCCGAACGGCTATGCCCAGATGGTCATGGAGCCTGACGCCGACCATCCCGAACCCTGGTTGCGCGAAGGCACCGCCGAAGGGATCACCACCGCGGGCAGCATGGCGGCCGGGCCGGCCTTCCTGGTCGACATCGCCCATCACGCCGCGCCCAGTGCCGGGATGATCCCGGATGCCGACACCGTGACCGGGGACGAACACAATCCCAACACATATGACGACGAGATGCTGGAGCTGCATATCGTTTCGGGCGACGGGCGCGGAAACGAGAACATCGCGCTGCAATCGCTGCACTCGATCTTCCATTCCGAACACAACCGCATGATCGAGGAGAACAAGCACACCATTCTGGAGACGAACGACCTGTCGTTCATCAACGAATGGCTGCTGGTGCCCCTGGCCGAGGGGACGAACCTGTCGACCATCGATCCCGATGAGCTGGTCTGGAACGGCGACCGGATGTTCCAGGCCGCGCGCTTCAGCACCGAAATGCAGTATCAGCACATGGTGTTCGAGGAATTCGCACGCCGCATCGCGCCGGGCGTCGATCCCTTCGTCTTTACCAACTCGGCCGATATCGACGCCTCGATCGTGGCGGAATTCGCCCATGTGGTCTATCGCTTCGGGCATTCGATGCTGACCGATACCGTGGACCGCCTGGGGGCCGACCTGCTGCCGGTGAACGGCGACGAAGAGCAGATGTCGCTGATCGAGGCCTTCCTGAACCCCGAGGCCTTCACCGGCTCGGGCGCGACTCTGGACGAGGCGCAGGCGGCCCTCATCCGCGGCCTGACCTCGGATGTGGGCAGCGAGATCGACGAATTCGTCGTCCCCGCCCTGCGCAGCAACCTGCTGGGCCTGCCCCTTGACCTGGCGGCACTGAACATCGCCCGGGCGCGGGAAACCGGCGTGCCGTCGCTGAATGAAACACGCGCGCAGCTGTATAATGATTTCGGCCTGCCGGACCTGAAGCCCTATGCCAGCTGGGCCGAATTCACCCAATATCTGAAGAACCCGTTCTCGATCGCGAACTTCATCGCGGCCTATGGCAACCATGAATCGATCGAAACCGCCACGACCCTGGCCGACAAGCGCGCGGCCGCCACCCTGCTGCTGTTCGGTGACGGCACCAACAACGACGGCGTGACCATCCGCGGCGTGACCTATACCAACGAGGATCGGCTGAACTTCCTCAACGGGCGCGGCGGCTATGGCGCAGGCAACGACCGGGGCGGATTGGACAATGTCGACATGTGGATCGGCGGCCTGGCCGAAAAGGTGACGGAATTCGGCGGCATGCTGGGCACCACCTTCGGCTTCATCTTCGAATACCAGATGGAGCAGCTGCAGAACGGCGACCGCTTCTATTACCTGTCGCGGACCCAGGGTCTGAATCTGCTGGACGCGCTGGAGGCGAACACCTTCGCCGATATCGTAATGCGCAATTCGGCCCTGAGCGATGTCTATGCCACGCATATCAACGCCAACCTGTTCCTGACCCCGGACATGATCCTGGAACTGGACCGGGCCATCGCGCAGCGTGACTATAACGGCGACGCTGAGGGTCTTGATCCGGTCTGGGACGATCCGCTGCTGCAGCAGCTTGATCCCAAGGTGATCCGGGTGGATTCCGGCGTCACGGACGGCAATGGCCACCAGGTGGGCGGCGCGCTGCATTTCCGCGGCGGCGAACATGTCGTGCTGGGCGGTACCGAAGGCAATGACACGCTGACCTCGGACCTGGGCGACGACGCGCTCTGGGGAGATGGCGGTGACGACTATCTGAACGGCGGTGCCGGTGCCGACCAGGTCTTTGGCGGCGACGGCAACGACATCATCGAGGACACCTTCGGCGACAACTTCCTGCGCGGAGAGCGTGGCCATGACGTCATCTCGTCGTCCCGAGGCATCAACCTGCTGTTCGGCGGCGAGGGCCAGGACGCGTTGCTGATCGGCCAGGACGCGGGCGAGGGCTTCGGCGGCGAGGGCAACGACTTCATCCTGGGCGGTTCGGGTGGCGACAACCTGCTGGGCAACGAGGGCAACGACTGGATCGAGGGCGGCGAGGGTTTCGACGTCATCTCGGGCGACAACTCCGAGCTGTTCTTCAACTCGACCATCATTGGCCATGACGTGGCCTGGGGGCAGGGCAACGACCAGGATTATGACCTGGAATCGGGCGACGACATCGCCCTTTCGGGTATCGGCGTCCAGCGCTTTGAAGGGATGTTCGGCTTTGACTGGGCCAGCGGCAAATACGACGTGGCGGGGGTGAACTGGGACTTCAATATCCCGATCTTCACCTCGGTCCCTGCCGAGATCCTGCGCGACCGCTTCGACCTGATGGAGGCCATGTCCGGCTGGAAGCATGACGACATCATGCTGGGCGACAACCGTGGGACGACCATCGGCGATCTCGACCCCAATGCCAGCTTCGACGAACATGTCCTTGACGCCGCCGGCATCGACCGGATCGAGGGTCTGCGGGCCTGGTTCGACGGTGCGTTGGAAACCTTGGGCGGACCGGGTGCGACCAGCTTCCGGGACGGCAACATCATCATGGGCGGCGGGGGTTCCGACCGGATGATGGGGCGCGGCGGGTTTGACGTCATCGACGGTGACGCCTGGCTGAACGTGCGCATCCGCATCATGGTTGACGGCGTCGAGTATTCGGCGGAATCGCTGAACAGCTCGCGGGCGGCGGCGGGTCAGTACGCAGGGCGCGTCTATGCCGTGGGTCCCGATGGACAGCCGGACTTCTCGGTCGCGGCCTTCGGGGGACGGTCCCTGACCTCGCTGCTGCTGGACCGGTCGATCAGACCCGACCAGATGTCCATCGTCCGCGAAATCCTCAGCTCGGACCCCGGCAGCGCACGGGACACGGCGGTCTTTGCCGGTAATTTCGCCGAATACGAGATCGAGGGCCGCGGCGTGCAGCTGCCCGGCAGCCTGCTGATCCAGGCGGCTTATGACGTGGATGGCGACGGGTTCATCTCGGTCCGCGACCTGGGCGGTGACGGACGGGTGGCCTTCGACGATATCGACCTGATCCGCAACATCGAGGATCTGGAATTCGCCGACCAGACCGTGTCGATCGACACGCCAATCGGCATCAACGTCAACCTTGCGTTGCAGGTGGATGCGGCGCCTGCCTCGCTGCCCGCGAACGGGTCGACCATCGGCATCGTTACGGCCCAGGGCGTGCCCGGCACCTTTGCACTGGCCGCAGGGAGCAGCGCCTTGTTCAGCCTGGCCGCCGACGGCACGCTGGCCATGGCCGGGACCCTGGGCGCCAACCAGACCCACCAGCTGGACCTGACCTTCACCACCGCCGGCGTCAGCCGGACCGAACGGCTGCAGGTCGTGACCGGCACCAACGCGGCCAATATCATCGCCGGATCGGCGGGTGACGACCTTGTCTATGGCATGGGCGGCATCGATATCCTGGCCGGCAATGACGGCGACGACGTCCTGTTCGGCCAGGCCAGCAATGACCAGCTGAGCGGTGGCAACGGACGCGACATCCTGGTCGGCGGACGCAACAACGACCAGATCCAGGGCGGTGCGGGCGACGACCTGATCCTGTTCGCCTGGGGTGACGGGAACGACGCCGTCGACGGCGGCGACGGCATCGACCGTCTGCGCATCGACGGCACCACCGCGAACCAGACGCTGACCGCGTCCTGGGACGGCACGGCGCTGACGTCGCTGACCGGCTTCACCTCGATCACTTCTGTCGAACAGATCCATGTCGATCTGGCCGGCAGTTCCGACACCCTGGCCTATTCAGTCGGATCGGCGGGCGTGGTGGTCGATCTGGGGGCGGGCACGGCGTCGGGCTTCACTTCGGTCGCCAACATCGCCAACGTGCGGGGCGGCAACGGGGCGGATGTGCTGACCGGCAATGCTTCGGCGAACGTGCTGAATGCGGGCGGCGGGGACGACTTCTTCGTCGCACGGGTCGATGATGCCAGCGACCTCTATACCGGCGGGGCGGGCTTCGACACGCTGGACCTGACGGCCTATGCGTCGGACCTGTCGGTCGACCTGTCCTTCGCGACCTCCACGATCACGGGGACCGGCACGACGGCGGCACTGTCCGACCGGGTTCAGCAGGTCGAGGCGCTGATCATGGGCGCCGGTGACGATCTTGCCTTCGGCAACAACTCGGGGAACCGGTTGCAGGGCGGTTCGGGCAACGACACGATGGCCGGGGTGAACGGCAACGACACGCTGGAGGGCGGCAACGGCAACGACATGCTGATCGGCGGCGCCGGGCTGGATATTTTGACCGGGGGCCTGGGCGACGACACCTTCGTCTTTGCCACCACGTCCCACAGCTCGCTTGCGGCGTCCGATGTCATCACCGATTTCGGCCAGGCGGGCGCGCCGGGCGGCGATATCATCGATATCGGCGACATGGCCGGGCTGACCTTCCTGTTCCTGGGATCGCAGGCCTTTGCATCCGGGGGAACGAACCAGGTGCGGGTCTTCAACGACGGGGTCGATACCTTCGTGCAGATTGATACCGACAACGACACGGCCGCCGAGGCTCAGATCCGCATCCTGGGTCTGCATGATCTGGGGGCATCCGACTTCGTCTTCTGATCGCTGATCCGCAAGGCGGACAGGATGCTCCGCCGCTGACAAGTCCCAAGCCGGTTTCCCAAAACGGAGACCGGCTTGTGGCATTTTCGGAGGCCTGTCCTTAAAGAACCCGCGACCCCGTCAGCGATGCGTCAAGGTTCTTCCGCACGGGATGCGGCCACCGTTTCGGTCAGCCAGGTGCGGAAACAGCGCATGCCTTGGGTTTCGGTCCGGGTCTGCGGCCAGGTCAGCCAATAGCTGCCCATGTCGACCGCATGGTCGAAGGGACGCGCCAAGCGCCCGCCATCCATCCAGTGCCGGAAAAGACTGTGCGGCAAAAGGGCGACGCCATGGCCCTGGGCGGCCATCTCGGCAAGTGCCAGCGAACTGTCAAGCGTCGGGCCGCGCAGTTTCGGATAGCTGAGGCCGACCCCCTCGAACCAACGCTCCCATTCAAGGCCGCGATAGGATCGCAGCAGACAGGTCGCGGCCAGATCCTCCGGCTTGGTCAGCCTTGCGGCAAGGTCGGGCGCGCAGATCGGTGTCAGCGGGGCCGGCATGATCAGGCAGGAGGCCGTTCCATGCCACGAGCCGTCCCCGAAGCGGATCGCAAGATCAAGCCCTTCGCCCATCAGCGTCACGCGGTTGTTGTTGGTGAAGATCCGCAGATCGACACCGGGATGGGCCGCCTCGAAAGCCGCAAGGCGCGGGATCAACCAGCCCGTCGCGAAGGTGCCAACGACACCGACATTCAGCGATTCATGGTATCGCCCGTCGGAAAACCGGTCCAGCGTATCCCCGATGCTGTCCAGCGCCCGGGTCAGGACGGGCGCAAGGGCCATCCCTTCGTCGGTCAGCACCAGCCCGCGCGGCACCCTGCGGAACAGGGCGACGCCCAGCCGGTCCTCCAGGTTGCGGATCTGGTGACTGAGGGCGGCCTGGGTCACGCAAAGTTCGACGGCGGCATGGGTCAGCGTCAGATGCCGTGCCGCAGCCTCGAAGGCGCGCAGGGCATTCAGTGGGATGTTCGGACGGTCCATGCAGATCCATCACATTTTCTCAACGCAGGGACAAGAAATGATCTTTTGCAGGGGGAAATGCCGCTCGCTAAGCCTGGGCCAGCAAATGTAACTCAACACGGGCGCGCGGCGGGCGCGTTTCGTCACAGGCGGGACATCCCATGAAAACCATCATTCACTGCTGTGTCGCGGCCTTGTTCTGTGGGGCGCCGGCGCTGGCTGCTCCGTTGTCGGGCCAAGCGTTCCAGCGTCTTGCCGAAACGGTCTTCGACCCCGTCACCGCAGCCCATGACATTCCGGGCATCGCCGTCGGGGTGACCTATCGCGGCAAGACATATGTCCATACCGATGGTCTTGCGGTGCGCGATCCGGCGCAGCCGGTCACGGTCGAGACGCTGTTCGAGCTGGGTTCCGTCAGCAAGCTTTTCACCGCTGCCTTGGCAGGGTTGGCGCAGGAAAGAGGCCTTCTTTCGCTGGACGGCCCCGTGTCGACGGCCATGCCTGCGCTTGGGGGCAGCGCGTTTGACACAATCACCCTTTATGACCTTGCCGCCCATGCGACCGGCGGGCTGCCGCTGCAGGTGCCGGACCAGATCACGAATGATGCCACGCTGACCAAGTGGCTTGCGGCCTGGCGTCCGGATGTCGATCCCGCCGGCGTCCGGTCATATTCCAACCTCGGCATCGGGCTGCTGGGGCGGATCACCGCGCAAGCCTACGGCAGCGATTTTGAAACCGCTCTGACCACCCGCCTGCTGCCGCCGCTTGGCCTGAAGGACACCCATGTCACGGTGCCGCAAGACGCCATGTCGCGCTATGCCTTCGGCTATGACCGTTCGGATGACCGCCCGATCCGGGTGAATCCCGGCATGCTGGACGCCGAGGCCTATGGGGTGAAATCTTCCGTTTCGGACATGATCCTGTTCCTGGAAGCCCAGCTGGGCGCCACCCACGCCACGCCCGAGGTGACCGCCGCCTTGGCGCAGACCCGCGACGCGCGCTATGACACGGCCCATTTCGCGCAGGCGATGATCTGGGAGGAATATCCCTGGCCCGTCACCGCCGAACAACTGGCCGCAGGCAACAGCAGTGCGATGGCGCTTGATCCGCAACCGCTTGAGCGGCGCATTACACCGTTGGACGGCGCGGTCTTTCTCAACAAGACCGGGTCCACGAACGGCTTTGGCGCCTATGTGGCCATGGTTCCGTCCGAAAGGATCGGGGTGGTGGTGCTGGCCAATCGCAACTATCCCAACGCCGTGCGGGCCGAAGCAGCGCTGGACCTGATCACCGGCATCCTGGATCATGACTGAACCCGGTCGGGATGGCGCGGAACCGGCACTGCCATGTCGGGTCCCGTTTCAGGGGGCATGGCTATCCGGGAACCGGCGTCAATGCCGGCTTGGTCCCGGCCTGAACGATCAGCGCCTTGATCTCTGGTCGGCATGAGCCGCAATTCGCACCGGCGCCCAAGGCCTTGCCGACGTCATCGACAGAAAGCAGGTTCTGCGTCGTGATCGCCGTGATCAGGCGGTTGATCCCGATGCCGGTACAGGCGCAGATGGTCGCGCCCTCGTCCTGCCGGCCCATGGCCGGGCGGCCCGCCAACAGCGATGCATCGACATCCTGCCCCAGGCATTGCGCCAGATGGCTGCGCGACACTGCGACGGGGTCTTCGGAGACGAACAGCACGGCCATCAGGCGATCATCCGCGACAAAGCCAAGCCTGACGATCCCCCGCCGGTCGTCGCGGACGATCATCGGCGTGGTCGCGATCCCGAACAGGCGCTGTCCTGCCGCGACCCAATCGTCGGGCAGGGTCAATCCGGCCAGCTCGGCCTGATGACCGCCGGTCAGCGTGGCGGTGGCCCAATATTCGGATGTGGGTCTGATCGGTTGGCGCGAAACCGCAAAGCCGTACCATCTGGCGGCGAAGGGCGCGATCGAGACAGTCGTGAATTTCAGCGCAGGCTGACCCGACAGCGTATCCACGATGGCTTCGGTCAGGCCATTGACGCGGCCGGAGGCGGCGTTCTGATCGCTCCAATGAATCGGCGCGAAGGGATGGCCCGGCGCGGCGCGGTCGGTGACCAGGACACGCAGGACAACCTCGCCGCGCGGCGTGGTCACGCGGGCAAAGCTGGCGGGGGCAAGGCCCAGGCATTCCGCATCGCCGGGGTGAATTTCCAGATAGGGTTCGGCCATGTGGCGCGACAGCCGCGGTGCGGTGCCGGTGCGCGTCATGCTGTGCCATTGATCGCGCACCCGCCCGGTGTTCAGCCGAAAGGGAAGGGCGGGCGTCACCGGATGTGGCAAGCGTGGGGCGACGGCCACCATGCGGCCCCGCCCCGTCGGCGTGTGATAGGTGCCGTCCCCGAAGAAACGCTGATCTTGCCGTGGGCCGGCGCTTGGCCAGACGAATGGGGTCATCGCGTCGTAATCGGGGCGGCTGATCGCCGCGCGGTCGGAAATGTCGAAATCGCTGCCCAAACGACCGGCCAGGCCCGAAAGCGCCGCATATTCCGCGAAGATCTGGGAGGGGTGCGACCAGCCGAAGGCGTCTTGCCATCCCATCCGCCGCGCCACATCCGCAAGGATGCGCCAGTCGTCGCGGGCCTGGCCTGCCGGGGCCAGGGTCGGGCGCTGGCGGCTGATCCGCCGTTCGGAATTCGTGACCGTGCCGTCCTTTTCCCCCCATCCCGTCGCGGGCAGCAGGACATCCGCCAGGCGCGTCGTATCGGTCTGCGACACGATGTCCGACACGACGATGAAATCGCAGCCAGCTATGGCGCGGGCGACGCGGTCGGCATCCGGCATGGACATGGCGGGATTGGTGCCGATGATCCACAACGCCTTGATGCGGCCATCCTCGATGGCGCGGAACATGTCGACGGCCTTCAGACCCGGCGCCTTTGGCATCATGGGGGCGTTCCAGAAGCCCTGTACCGCCCGCCGGTGATCGTGATTTTCGATCTCCAGATGGCAGGCCAGCATGTTGGCCATGCCGCCGACCTCTCGGCCACCCATGGCATTGGGTTGCCCGGTGACCGAAAACGGTCCCATCCCGGGCCGTCCGATGCGGCCCGTCGCCATGTGGCAGTTCAGGATGGCGTTGACCTTGTCCGTACCGCTGTCGGATTGGTTGATGCCTTGGGAATAGACGGTTACGACCTTGTCGCTGTCGCACCACAGGTCGAAAAATCGGCGCAGGTCATCGGCGGACAGCCCCGTCATCGCCGCGTCGGTCGCGCGGGCCGATGCCAGCGCGTCGTCCAGCCCGTCCACGCACCCGCTGTCGGTCAAACCCCGACGCGCCGCCTCGGCCAGCAGCAGGTTGAAGAGGACGGCGTCCGATCCGGGCCGCACGCGCAGGTGCAGATCGGCGATCTGGCAGGTGGCGGTGCGTCGCGGGTCGATGACGATGACCCTGGTGCCCCGCGCCTCGCGGGCGGCGGCAAGACGCTGGAACAGGACGGGATGGCACCATGCCAAGTTCGAACCGACAAGGACGACGCAATCCGCCTGCTCCAGATCCTCGTAGAGGCCCGGCACCGTGTCGCTGCCGAAGGCGCGCCGGTGGCCTGCCACCGATGACGCCATGCACAGCCTGGAATTCGTGTCGATATTGGCGCTGCCGATGAACCCCTTCATCAGCTTGTTGGCGACGTAGTAGTCTTCGGTCAGCAACTGGCCCGAAACGTAGAAGGCGACCGCATCGGGGCCGTGGCTTTCGATGGTCGCGCTGAACCGCTGCGCGACCAGGTCCAGCGCCTCGTCCCATTCCGCGCGGCGTCCCCCGATCTGGGGTGTCATCAGGCGACCGGCGGGGCCGACAGTCTCTCCAAGCGCCATGCCCTTGACGCAAAGGCGCCCGAAATTGGCCGGATGGTCCGGATCGCCCTGGATCGCCAGGCCGCCGTCAGGCTGGGGCGTGGCCAGCACACCGCAGCCAACGCCGCAATAGGGACAGGTCGTCCGGACAGGGCGGGCGGCAGCGTGCATGTTCATGGCCGTTCCTTATTCTGCCGGGACTGCGACGGGGCGGTCGTCGGTCATGCGCTCAAGCTCGGGCGAGGTGCGGTGGTGGGTGGCATAGATCATCGCGCCCACGAAGGTCAGCCCGCCCACCAGGTTGCCGATGACGGTCGGGATCTCGTTCCAGATCAGATAGTCCATGATGGTGAAGTTGCCGCCCAGCAGCAGGCCCGCCGGGAACAGGAACATGTTCACGATTGAATGTTCGAAGCCCATGTAGAAGAACACTAGGATCGGCATCCACATGGCCATGATCTTGCCCGACACGCTGGTCGACATCATCGCGGCGACGACGCCGGTGGACACCATCCAGTTGCACATGACGGCGCGCACGAACAGCGTCAGCATGCCCGCCGCCCCATGTGCCGCATAGCCGATGGTGCGGCCTTCGCCGATATGGCCGATCTTCTCGCCGACCGCATTCGGGGCCTCGGACCAGCCGAATGTGACGATGATCGCCATGAAGACCGCGACGGTGAAGGCGCCCGCGAAATTGCCGCAGAAGACAAGGCCCCAGTTGCGCAGCATTCCCTTGACCGTGACGCCGCGCCGCTTGTCGATCAAGGCCAGGGGCACCAGCGTGAAGACCCCGGTCAGCAGGTCGAAGCCCAGCAGATAGAGCATGCAGAAGCCCACGGGGAACAGCAGCGCCCCGATCAGGGGATTGCCGGTGTTCACCGTGACGGTGACGGCGAATGCCGCCGCCAGGGCCAGGATCGCGCCGGCCATATAGGCGCGGATCAGCGTGTCCTTGGTCGACATGAAGACCTTGGCCTCGCCGGCGTCGATCATCTTTTTCGCGAAATCCGATGGGGTGACGTATGACATTGGGATCGTCCTTGCTGAGAGGGGGCCGGGGCGGCCGTTACCAGTTGGCGTAAGGCAGGTACTTGCCCGACATGGTCAGGCGGACGCGGTCGCCCTTGGGATGGGGTTCACGTTCGAGATGCATCGAGAAGTCGATGGCCGACATGATGCCGTTGCCGAATTCCTCGTTGATCAGCGCCTTGACGGTCGGGCCGTAGACGCCGACGATCTCGTACAGGCGATAGATGCAGGGATCGGTGGGAACGGCCTGGTCCCAGACCTTCAGCGGGCTGTCGGTCAGCGGTTCGATCACGCTGTCGGGCAGACCCAGCAGCGCGGCCAGAGCCCGCGCCTTCTCCTCGGGAAAGCCGTTCATGCCGGTGGCGGCGGAATGCAGCCATACGGGCGACATGCCGATCGCGTCGGCCAGCTGCTGCCAGCTTTGGCCGGCGCGCTTCTTGGCGCGCAGGATCATCGCGGTGGCATCGTCGCGGGTGGTTTCGTCGATGGTGATCTTGTTCATGGTGGTCCTTTCAGGCGGCTTGATGGCGGGAGAGAAGATCGGCCGAGATCAGCACCCGGCCATTGCTGACCGTGACCGGCCAGGTGCGGACGGCACCTTCGTCGGTGCCTTGCGCGGTGCCGGTGTTCAGATCGAAGACCCAGTTGTGCAGCGGGCAGGTCACCTGGTGGCCATGCACGATACCTTCCGACAGGGGGCCGCCCTTGTGCGGACAGCGGTCGTCCAGCGCGAAGACGCTGTCATCTGCGGTGCGGAACACGGCGACGCATCCCGCGGCGGTGCGGATCAGGCGTGCGCCTTGCCGGGGAATGTCCTCCAGCGATGCGAGATCAATGAAACGGGTCATTCGGCGGCCTCCAGGGTCAGGTCGGCAAGGGGCCCCCATTTGGGCGTCTCGGCTGGGGTGGACAGGTCGGCCCAGGGGTCGCGGCGATAGACGGACTGGCTGATCTCGAACCGCTCGACCAGGCGTCGGCGATTGGGCAGGTCGTCGACGACGCGGGCCGTCACCCAGTCCAGGCCCACCTTGGCGACCCATTTCCACGCGCGATCAAGATATTTGGCCTCTTCGCGGTAAAGCTGCACGAAGGCGGTGATGATCTCGACCGCTTCGTCCTCGGAAGGCGTCGAGGCAAGATGTTCGGTCTCTTTCACCTCCATCCCCGCCGCGCCGGCGACACTGATGTTGAAGCCGCTGTCGACGCAGACGATGCCGACATCCTTGCAGGTCGCCTCGGCGCAGTTGCGCGGGCAGCCGGACACGCCCAGCTTGACCTTGTGCGGTGTCCATGACCCCCACAGCAGCTTTTCCAGCCTGATGCCCAACCCGGTCGAATCCTGCGTGCCAAAGCGGCAGAATTCGCTGCCGACGCAGGTCTTCACGGTGCGCAGGCCCTTGGAATAGGCGTGGCCGGATACCAGCCCGGCGGCGTTCAGATCGGCCCACATATGGGGCAGATCCTCCTTGCGGACGCCCAGAAGGTCGATGCGCTGGCCACCAGTCACCTTGACCATCGGCACGTCATACTTGTCGGCCGCATCGGCGATGGCGCGCAGTTCGGCAGGCGTGGTGACGCCGCCCCACATGCGCGGGACGACCGAATAGGTGCCGTCCTTCTGGATGTTGGCATGGTTGCGTTCGTTGACGAAGCGCGACTGTCGGTCGTCCTGGTATTCCAGCGGCCATTCGGCCAGCAGGTAGAAGTTCAGGGCCGGGCGGCAGGAATGGCAGCCGCCGACGGTTTTCCACCCAAGATCCTGCATGACGGCGGGAATGGACCTGAGGCCCATCGACTTGATCAGTCGGCGCACGTCCTCGTGGCTGTGATCGGTGCATTTGCACATGCCGGCGGGGGCGTTGACGACGGTGTTGCCAAGGGTCAGCGCCATGACCTGTTCCACCAGCCCGGTGCAGGTGCCGCAGGATGCGCTGGCCTTGGTGCATCCGCGCACCGCATCCAGCGTGGTCGCGCCGTTCCGGACAGCCTCGGCGATGGTTCCCTTGCAGACGCCGTTGCAGCCGCAGATCTCCGCCTCAGGCGGCAAGGCTGCAACGGCCGCCATAGGGTCCGGTGCGGCACCCCCCTGAAAGGCCGGGCCGAAGATCAGGGTGTCGCGCATGTCGGCGATATTGGTGCCGTCCTTCATCAGGCCATAGAACCAGTTGCCGTCGGCGGTGTCGCCATACATGACCACGCCGATGATCCGGTCGTCCTGCAGGACCAGCCGCTTGTAGATGCCGCGTCCGGGATCGCGGAAGACGATGTCCTCGCGCCCCTCGCCTTCGGCGAAATCGCCCGCGCTGAACAGGTCGCAGCCGGTGACCTTCAGCTTGGTCGCGGTCTGGACGGGGCGGAATTCGGCGGGTTGATCGCCAAGGGTCTTGGCCAGGACCTTGGCTTGGTCGTAAAGCGGCGCGACCAGGCCGAACAGCTGTCCGCGATGCTCCACGCATTCGCCAAGTGCGAAGATATGCGGATCGCTGGTGCGCAGCGCGTCGTCGACGACGATGCCGCGCTCGACCTCAAGATGCGCATCGACGGCGACGCGGGTTTCCGGGCGGATGCCCACGGCCATGCAGACCAGATCGGCGGGATGGACAGTGCCGTCTTCCAGCAGCACGGCCTCGGCCCGGTCCTTGCCCAGGATCGCCTTGGTGGCGCCCTTGCAATGGACGGTGATGCCGCGACGCTCGAGGTCCTTTTGCAGCAAGTATCCCGCCGCAGGGTCCAGCTGACGTTCCATCAGGTGATCCATCAGGTGGATCACGGTGACGCGGGCGCCCTGTGCGGCCATGCCCGCTGCAGCCTCCAATCCCAGAAGGCCGCCGCCGATCACGACGGCATCCTTGCCGGCGGTCGCCATCATCGCCTGCGTGTCTTCCAGATCGCGATAGGCGACGACGCCGGGCAGATCCTTGCCGGGGACGGGGATGATGAAGGGCGCGGACCCCGTGGCAATCACCAGCGCGTCATATTCCGCGCTGCTTTGGTTGGAATGAACGACGCGCGCGTCGCGGTCGATGCGGATGACAGGCTGGCCAAAGCGGCAATCGACGCCGTGGGCCGCGTACCAGTCGGCATCATGCGTGACGATCTGGTCATAGGTCTTTTCCCCCGACAGGACCGGCGACAGCATCAGCCGGTTGTAGTTGCCGCGCGGTTCCGCGTTGAAAAGGGTGACTTCCCACGCGTCGGGCACGGTTTCGAACAGGTGTTCCAGCAGGCGGCCAGAGGCCATGCCGGCGCCGATGACGACAAGTTTCTTTTTCATGGGCTGTTCCTTCTCAGGCGGCTTGCAGCGTGGCGGGGCGGGTCTTCCGGCGGATCGAGGCATGCATCCAGACGGCGCATGCGGCGACCAGGACAAAGAGGACCATGAAGCAGCTGGTCCATTGTCCGGTGGCGTCTTTCAGCGCACCGAAGACAAGCGGCAGGACAAAGCCGCCCAAGCCGCCGATCATGCCGACCAACCCGCCGACCGCACCGACGTTTTGCGGGTAATAGGTGGGGATGTGCTTGTAGACGGCGGCCTTCCCCAAGCTCATCACGAAGCCAAGGACGAAGATCACCACCAGAAAGACGGGCAAGGGGACGCTGGCCGACAGCATGGCGGTCGCGGCCAGCGACACGGCGAAGGTCGCATAAAGCACCTTGCGCGCGCCGATCCGGTCCGACAGCACGCCACCATAGGCCCGGAACACCGAAGCGGGGATCGAATAGGCCGCGCCGACCATGCCGGCGGTCTTCACGTCCAGGCCATAGACGCCGATCAGATAGTGGGGCAGCCACAGGGCCAGGGCGACGAAGGCGCCGAAGCTGAAGAAGTAATAGGCCGAAAAGCGCCAGACCTGGCGATTTCTCAGCGGCGCGAACTCGGCCCGCAGGCTGCGCTGCGGCGCGGCGCCGCTGCGACGGGCGACGGTGACCGGATCATCCTGGCTGAAGACCCAGAAAAGGATCGCCGTGATGGCCAGTGCCAGCGCCCAGATTTGCGCCGTCGTCTGCCAGCCCAACGCGACCATGACGAAGGGCGCCGTGAATTTGGTGACGGCGGCCCCGACATTGCCGACCCCGAAGATGCCAAGCGCCGTTCCCTGCCGCGCATCCGCGTAAAAGCGCGACACATAGGCGACGCCGACCGCGAAAGACCCGCCCGCGACACCGACGCCAAGCGCCGCGACCAGCATCTGCGGATAGGTTGTGGCCCAGCTGAGTGCGAGGGTGGCCAAAGCGGCGGTCAGCATCGTCAGCGTATAGACCAAGCGACCACCCAAGCGGTCGGTGGCGATGCCCAGGGCGATCCGCGTCAGCGATCCCGACAGGATCGGCAGGCCGACCAGGAACCCGAACTGCGTGTCGGTCAGGTTCAACTGCTGGGCGATCTGGATGCCGATGATGGAAAAGATCGTCCATACGGCGAAACAGACGGTGAAGGCGAAGGTGGAGAGGCCAAGCGCGCGGCCCGAGGCCTGCTGCGGGATGGGGGACATGGGATACTCCGATGACTGGCGTTGATCGGACGGCACGGAGGGGGCACCCGCGAGTGCGGGCGGCTGTCCATGCAGTCAAGCTGTCTGAGGTCCGCGTCCTCGCGGAAATCGTGCCGCATCGTTGCGAGCAGGCATCTGGCGCGCCATTGCGCCCGGCCCATGTCATGACGATCGCCAGTCAGGGCGCTGCGCGCAAGCGTCGTGCAGGGACAACAGGCGACAGAGTCCGGAAAACCGGGCCTGCGCCCGTCAAATCAGCGAATGGTGTCGCGACTGCCCGATTGGCGATCAGTTTGTCGACGGATCGGGGGCGGACGGGTCGAAGACGAAGCCGTCGAAGAAGCCGTCGGCGCGCAGAATCATCTGGCCCCGCTCGGCGGGAACGATGCGGTCGCGCGTGATGCCCCCCTCGACCCGCAGCGAGGCGCCGGGCAGGGCCGCACCGGCAGGGCGCAGGTGCTGACGGTACAGATCGGTCCGGAACCGTGCCATGGCGGCCTGCTTCGCCGGACCGGGATCAAGCCCGTGCCGGCGCGCGATGCCGTCGGCAAAAAGGGCGGCCAGGCTTTTCCACGGAAAACTGGCAGCCCCGGCGTTGAAGGCCAGAAACTCCGGAACGTCGCGCGTCTGCCCGCCCGGAGAAATCAGCAGCCGTCCCGTCAAACCCCGTTCGGCCAGTTCCGAAGGCAGGTCCAGATAACAGGGCCTGGAGATGATTTCGGCCGCCGTGCCGCGATGGTCGGGGTCGTCCAGCCACCGCCCGGCACGCCACAGGGCCCGCATCAGCGCGCCGGTCTGTTCGGGGCGGCTTTCGGCGTCGTCATGGCGCAGGACCAGTCCCTTTTCGGGCGGCGCCGCCCAGATTGCCGTGCCGGGCAGCAGCAGGGCCGCGATGCCGCGTTCCACCGCGAACGAGGCCCAAGGCTCGCCCACGCAGAAGGCGTCGATGTCGTTTGCGGCCAAGGCATCGGCCATCATCGGCGGCGGGACGGTCTTGATCTGCAGATCCGTCGGGGTGAACCCGCAGGCGGACAGCCAGCGGTGGATCAGCTCCACTTGGGTCGAGAACATGAAGGGCACGCCGACCCGCAATGGCCCCCGGACCGCGCGGCGCAATGCCAGCCCGGCCCGGCGGGCATCGGCAAAGTCGAAACCATGCCCATCGGCGCGCATCCGACGCTCCAGCTCTCGGCTGACGGCGACGGCCTGGCCGCCATGGGACAGGAACATCACCAGGTCCAGTGCCAGCAGGTCGGGACCCAGGCCCAAGGCCTGACCGACGGGCATCGGCACCAGCATATGCGCGGCGTCGATCAGCCCGGCACCCAGCATATCGCGGCTTTGCGCCCAGGCACCCAGGCGGATCAGGTGCAGTTGCAACCCTTCCTCGGCGGCAAAGCCCAACTCGTGCGCGACGATCAACGGCGCCGCATCGATCAGCGGGATGTATCCAAGGCGCAGCGCGATCATCGTCCCAGCAATCCTGCCGCGGTGATGAGATGCTGCGCGATCTCGCCGATGCGCTTGCCCTGGTCCATCGCGGTCTTTCGCAGAAGGGCATAGGCTTCGTCTTCGCCGATACCGCGTGCTTTCATCAGCACCGCCTTGGCCTGATCGACGATCTTGCGTTCTTCCAAGGCCGCCCGTGTCGCCGCCAGTTCGGCCCGCAGCTGCTGCAGCATGTGAAACCGGACGATGGCGGCGTCGATGACCGGTTTCAGGCGGTCGGCGCGCAACCCGTCCACGACATAGGCCGAAATTCCCGCCTCGATCGCCAGCCGGGTCAGCCCCTCGTCCGAGCGGTCGACAAACATGGCGACAGGGCGTTCCGCCGGTCCCGACGCCAGCGCAAGCTCCTCTAGGATGTCGCGGGAGGGATTGGCGATGTCGATCAGGACGACATCGGGCCTGATCTCCGCCACCCGCCGCGCAAGCGCGGTCTGTTCGGCGATGATGCGGATATCGTGATCGCCAGCCTCTCTCAGCCCGTCCGCGATGGACTGCGCCCGGACATGGTCCTGTTCGACAACAAGGATCAGAAGCTTTTTCGACATGGGTCCCCCACGGGACCGTTCCCATGGGCCAGCGGTTCCGGCAAGGCAAAACCATGCGGCAAGGGAACCCTGTCACCGATCTGCCGGATTTATCGGCACAAGCGTCGTCAATTCGGGGCGGGGCGGCAGGGTCTGCCACCTTGTAATCTGGCTAGCCGTGTCGATGAGCGCCGCTGACGATGACCCGGCAGGATGGCGGGGGCCACCGCCGGATGATCATGCGGATCAGCGCGATTCCGGATGCCCCGGCCGCAGAGAGGGTTTGCAAGCCCGTCGCATTCGCGGGATCGGCAGGGGCAGGGCATCATGGGCCCGTCATGCCGATCAGCCGCAAATTTACCACCTGCGCCACCCGGATATTGCCGCTGCCGGGCATCCTGCTTCTGGGCGGCTGCGCGGGGCGACAATCGGCGCTGGCACCCGGAGGCAAGGATCCAGCGCAGGTTTACCTGCACTTTCTGGTGATGCTGGGGGACGCTGTGGCCCTGTGGCTGGGCCTGAACGGGCTGTTCCTGTATTTTACCCAAGTTGATCGCGGGCATTTCGCCCGGCGTCATGCCAATTGAATCATCATCGGCGCGGGGGTGCATTTGCCGATCGTGGTGGTGGGGCCTTGCTGGCCTGGGGGCTGACCCAGGCTGCGTGCAGCCTGAACCAAAGCGCCAGGAACTTGGCCACCCGCGCGGCGCTGACCGCCGCCCCCGTGGCGGCCTTAGACGGAGGCGGGCTGATCGCTCTCTCGGTGCTGGATCTGTCGCCGTCCAGCCGTGTCTATCCCGCGATCATCTGCGCGCTGGTAATCTGGACGGCGGCGCATGTGCTGGTCGGCGTGCTGATGCAGTCATATTGCCTATCCGGCACGATCTTTTGGCAAGATCGACCGCGATCATGATGCCGATCTGTGGAACGTCTCTCTCTATTGGCACTTTCATGTCCTGACGGTGCTGGTCACGGCCACCGTCATCGGTCTTGCGCCGAGGCTGCTATGAAAGAGGATCGGATGACTGGCAT
The DNA here is from genome assembly GCF_003259195.1 of Paracoccus sediminilitoris. Lineage (GTDB taxonomy): Bacteria > Pseudomonadota > Alphaproteobacteria > Rhodobacterales > Rhodobacteraceae > Paracoccus > Paracoccus sediminilitoris. Next base: position 19,777 of record NZ_QJPK01000001.1, on the reverse strand, counting down.
CAGCCCGTGGCAGGACCAAGATGGATTCCGCAGCGCCACGGGCAGCCTGTTCCGCATCGCGCTGGCCCCCACGGTCTGGGCCTTCCATTTCCTGTTCTGCTATTCGGGCGCGGCTGTCTGGTGTGCTAAGGTCGGTACGCAGGACGGCGTCACCTTTCTGCGGCTGTCGATCCTGGGGCTGACGCTGTTGGCGCTGCTGGTGATCGGCTGGCAGGGCTGGCATTCCTATTGCCAATGCGCGCCGCATGACCACGACGACCATGTCGAAAGGCCTGCCCGCCTCCTGGGCCACGCGGCCTTCCTTTTGTCGATCATCTCGTTCGTGGGCGTCGTCTATGTCGCGGTGCCGGCCCTGTTCATCGAGAGCTGCCGATGATGGTCCGGTCCCTTTGCGCATATGGCGGGGTCCTGTTGCTTGCGGCGATCTGGTTGCTGCCGCTGAAGGATGTGGCACCGCGTTTTCCGCTGCACATGGTGCTGGTCGCGTTGGCGGCGCCGCTGTCAGTCATGGGCTTTTCCGCGCTTGGCCGGTGGTTTGCCATCTCGCCGCTGATTGCGGCAGCGCTGGAATTCCTTCTGGTCTGGGCCTGGCATCTGCCTGCGGCGCAGGGGCTTGCCTATCGGCTGCCGATGGGTTTCGCGCTGAAGCAAGCCAGCTTTCTTCCGGCGGGGATATTTTCGTTTGGGCAGGATGCCTTCGCGGCGCGGCGACGGGGGATGCCGGGCAGGCGCTGGCCGGGGCAGCCGTTGTGTTGCTGGGTCTCTGCAACACCTCGGCACAGAACGGACATTGGGCGATCACGAACTGGGTTCTGCACACCACCTTTGAAAACGCGGTCGAACTGCGCGCCCCTTCGGCGACCGCCGTGCCGCAGGATCTGGACGACCCTGCGCTGATCGAACTGGGCGCCCGCCAATATGACAGCGCCTTCCGCATGTGCCATGCCCGCCCCGCGGCAGAGGCCGATGCGACCATCGCGTCGATAGTTCCCCGGTCGCCCCATATCGCAGAGGCCGAGGCCGACTGGCGATCCGGGCAGATGAACTGGATCGTCCAAGAAGGCGGCAAGATGTCCGGGATCCCCGCATGGCCGGCACCCTCTCGCCCCGACGTGGCCTGGGTGGTGGTCGCCTTCCCCACCGCCATCGACCGCGGCATGACCGCACCCGATTATCTGGCGATGACCGACCCGGCCCCCGAAGGTGCTTGCGCGAGGTGCCACGGTGCCCAAGGCACAAGCCGTGCCCCCGGCTAGACATTCTTGAGCCCGATTACATCCAGATGAACCTAGACGCCTATCGGTCCGGGCAGCGGGCAGCGGGTCAGTGGTATCATGGCCCATGCCATCGCCCAGATCGAACCGTCCCAGGATGAATGGCTGGCGGCGATCGCGAAGCGGCCGGCATGCTGGCGCAGAACGGAACGCAGGATGTACCCGCCTGCCTGTCCTGCCGCGGCGCCGACAAATTTTACGAAACCCGCTGATTCCCAGTCTTGACGGGCAGGGCAGGGAGTATCTAAGGCAACATCTGGTCCTTTGGCGGGCGGGAAAACGCGGAAGCGGAGAGCGTGCCGCGCTGATGCATTTGGCGATCGAATGGCATCACCCAGATCGCAACCTATTTTGCAGAAAGATCGCCCAAGTCGCGCCAAGGCTCCGGCCCCACCAATTTTGCGACATTCGCCGGGTCTCGGTGGAGCGTGAGCTGCGTCGGGGTTTGAAAATCGACCTGCTTGCCTGAAAATACCGGGCTTGTCTTCCTTTGTCCGTTCAGGACATTCGCAAGGGAGAGGGGTGTGTAACGATGATGGTTGTCGAAATCAGCCCTGCGTTCCGCGATCATCATCCGTGCAGGGACCCGATTTTGAAACGCGGCCTGGGTCAGTCATTCAGCATGCTGCGGGCCATGCGCTTGATCAGGCTGAAGCCAGCTCACCGATCGGAGGATGATGCGCCCGAGGTGGCATCAACTTGCGTGTTCGCTTGATCGAAAATCAGATTGCGCAGGGCATCCAGATCGCCATTTGCACCGACAGCTTGCGATGCGCCGTCAGAGCGCGGCAAGACCAGAGGGTCGTCTTCGGTCAGCGACAGGATCTCGGTTTCGCCGTCCGAGCGTAGCATGATGTGGTCATCAAAAATCTCGACCAGCCGTCGATCCTCTGCAATTTCATCGCCGACAAAGAACCTGCGCGGTGGCTGCGTTCCGACGGCAATGAAGGCACTGGATCGCGATGGTGAACGGGTCAATACGATGCCAAGCAGCTTCAGGCGAATATCCGCGGGCGTCGCGGCAACCGTCGGAAGGGCTTCATCGGCCTGTCCGAACGGCATCCAGCCGACAAGACTGTCGATGGCAATTCGCGGGTCTGCCGTCGCATCGTCTGTCTGAACGGCGCGCGGCTCTTGGTTCATGTCGGACAAGGAACCAGCCACGGTGTTGGCATGCATGCCAAGCGACAGAACGACCCCGGCAGCCGCCGCCCAGACGATCCAATCAAACTGACCCTTCAGTTCCATGTCGCGTCATCCCTGCAAGATACGGGTCGTGTCACATCCTGCGCCGTTGTCAGGCTGTCTGGGAAAAATAACCGGCTTTTCCTTGGTCCTGATCCTCACAGCTGTGAAAGCCATCACCGATCCGACCATTGATACGCCTGACCATGGCGGCGGGCTACAACTGAATTGGCGGACCTTTGGGGATGAGGGACGACCAATCGATGGGCCTGAGGCCAGCGGAACACGCAAATTCGACCCGCCATCCTGGGTCGACCGATTCGCAAAAAGATGCGCAGTGGGCGTTCGACGAGCGGCTCGCACCCTGTTTCCGCGAACCTGCCGCGGCCGTTGTCTGTCCCTGACGCAATTTTTCTGGCATTGGCTGGGGCAGGTCGTAAATTTTAACAAGGTTACCCTGAAATCACGCCTCAAAAGCAGGCTGGTTTGTCCGGATTATTGAACATTAAAACAACTCAAAGATGTATTCGACTTCGAAGATTGGTGCCGAGAAAATCGGCAATTTACATTATTATCAAATCTATACGAAGACTTACGGCTATTTTACATTATTGGATACAGCCTCTGCGCCAGTTAACCAGAAATTTTCAGATTGACCGATGTTGTTAAACCGGGAAATTTCTGGCGCCATAACTAATAAAATGTTAATATTCTATGAGTTAGCGGATGCTGCGCAAGTGGCTCTGCATGGCACGTCAGTATGTCAGGGGTGATTATGTTTTTTCTGCCCAAAGGTGTATCCCGCGCTAGAATCCGCGAAGCTGAAGCCGCTCGGCGGAACAGGTTGGAGATCGTCCAAGCCCTTTCGACTGGCCAAGTGACCCGAAGAGAGCTGGTCAAATGGGGTATATTCACCACCGGGGGTGCCTTGGCTTGCATCAACGGTCTAAGTCCCTATGCCCCCAGTGCGTATGCTGCAACCTTGCCCACGGGAATTCCCAGAAGTCCTCTTTTCGGGGCCAAGCCCTTTACTCAACCGTTGCGGCGTCTTAATCTTCAGACGCCTCTGCCCCTGACGCCGCGGCTTGAAAACCGGGAAACCGTTCTGGATTTCCCGTCGGGCGGTGAGTTGCCGGCCCGTCGACTGTCCTATCATACGGAGTTCACCGAAAGCCGAGGCCAATTGTTCACCAATCCGTGGAACGATCACGGGCCTCAGGATGGACGTCCACCCGGTGAATATTTCGCGCATCAGCGGTGGAATGAATTCCTTCCCAAAATCGCCTATATAATGTCTTTGGCACCCATCGAGAGCAATATCTCGTTCCATGACAATTTCCCCGAACAGGAAGATAACAAGATTTGGTCATTCGGAGAAGGGCGGACGGGGAAATCCACAATGCCACCGCCGTTGATTAAGATGCGCTATGGCGAACCCGCTATCATGAGAAACTATAATATGCTTCCGGAAAACCCGTATGAAAACGGCGGATTTGGATCGAACAGTCAGGCGACCCACAATCACAATGGGCATAATGCCTCGGGAAGTGACGGGGCGTCGAATGCGCATCATTATCCCGGACAGTTCTACGATTATCATTGGACCACCTGTCTGGCCCGGGCGGACATGATCAACACCTCGGCGGCGCATAACAGCGCGTCAGGTCCTGACGGCAATGGTGGGCTTGTGAATGTGGCCGGCGATTACCGGGAACTGCAGGGATCGATGTGGTTTCATGACCACCGCTTCTTCTATACCGCCGAAAACGTGTACAAGGGTCACATCGGCGCCCTGAACTACTATAGCGGGCCGGATCGCGGCAACGAAACCATCCAGGACGGTGTCAACCTGAGACTGCCAAGCGGTTCGGAGCTGGATTGGGGCAATATCGATTTCGACGTCAACCTGATCGTATCAGATGCCGCGCTGGATCAGGATGGTCAGTACCAGTTCGATATTTTCAATACGACCGGTTTCATCGCCGATCAGGTTCTGGTCAATTTCACCTACAAGCCGTTCTTCGAAGTTCTGCCCCGCAAGTACCGCTTCAGGATTCTGGCCGGCAGCATGTCTCGGTTCTGGAAGTTCGCCTTGGTCAACGGCGCGGGAAGTCTGGTCCCGATGACCGTGATTGCAACGGATGGAAACTTCTTTCCCGAACCGGTCACCGTCACGTCGCTTGACTGGCAGAGCGTCGGAGAGCGGTTCGACGTGATCGTCGATTTCTCGATGTTCCCGATCACCAGCAGGTTGCGTCTGATCAACATGCTGGAGCATGAAGACGGCAACCGCGCCAAGGGACAGGTCAGTCTTCGTGATACGCTTCGTGGGAATTCGAGCGACCCGGCTGTCGGCGACGTCATGCAGTTCCGCGTCGTGGGCGAGGTGGAAAGCGTGGACGCACCCGGCAAGGTACACAGGGCATCCGACATCGACCGCAGCGTCGTTCCCGGGAAACTGACGGATGTCATTCCGATCGAACAGCCGGTGCGCGAGCGGGTCATAGAATTCAAGGGCGCCGATGGCCTGGCCGATGAACTGACCGGCGAATGTTTCCCCGATTGCGGCGAGAAGGAAAGCTTCGGCTATACCCTGAAGATCAACGGTGAATCGAACCATTTCCTGAATGCCAACCGGATTTCCATGCTGATCCCACGCCCAGGAGAGGTCGAGCATTGGACCATCATCAATGGCGGCGGCGGGTGGGACCATCCGATGCATCTTCACTTCGAAGAAGGTCGAACCATCAGCCGGGGCAGTAGAGCGCTGACAGCCCTGGAACGGAATTCGCGCAAGGATGTCTGGCGGCTTGGCGTGAACGGCAAGCTGAAGATACAGGTGAGGTTCGGAGAGTTCGGCGGGGCCTATGTCACGCATTGCCACAATACCGTCCATGAGGATTGGGCCATGCTGATGCGCTATGACATCCTGACGGATCAAAAGAACGACAAGGTTTCCGAGACCCATCGGTCGGTTATCCCGACACCCAGCCCGTCGCCCAACGGGGTCACCTATGTCACGCCGGAAATCCTGCCCGAGGGCAACCCGTTCGCCAGATCGTTCAGGCCATTCCCCAAAGGCCGGATCTAGTTCCGGCATCGCACTTCCGGACTGGCCGGCGCGGCGGGGTCCCTGTCGCGCGCAAGCGGTCGAACGGGTATCCGGCGCTGAAAACCACCATGAATGATCCCTCTGCCACCCGCAGTCTGGAAGGAGCAAGTCATGCCCGATGCACGTCGTTCCTGGTGGGACCAAGGAAAGCGGATTCGTTCCTGTCTTCTGGGGCTGGTTGCCGCTTCGGCATTGTCCGTCGTGACGACCGGGGCCGCGAATGCGCAGTGGGACGGGTCCTATTTTCCGAATGTCGAACTGGTGAACCAGGATGGCAAGTCGGTTCGCTTCTGGGACGATTTGCTGCGCGACAAGATCGTGGTGGTGAACTTCGTCTATATCGATTGTCCGGATATCTGCGGGCTGGCGACGGCGCGGATGGCCCAGGTGGTTGATTGGCTGAGCGAGAGGATCGGCAAGGACATCTTCTTCTATTCGATCTCGCTTGACCCCGAAACGGACACGCCGCCACGGCTGAAGGAGTTTGCCGATGCCTTTGAGGCTCCGGAAGGTTGGATGTTCCTGACGGGCAGCAGGGACAATGTGGACGTCGTTCGCTTCAAGATGGGAGAGCGCAGCGAAAGCCTGGCGCAGCATCGCACCGACATGGTCATCGGCAATGCCGCGACCGGTGAATGGCGCCGGGCGTCCCTGATGGGCAGCCTTGTCGTCCTGACCGAAGAGATCCTGTCCCTGGATCCGGAATGGTCGCGTCCACGCGCGGAATTCGCCACCACGCAGGAAGCGCTGATCATCGACAACACCCGCGGAGAGGGCCTGTTCTTCAGCGGCTGCGCGGCATGTCACACCATTGGCGAAGGCATCCGTGTCGGGCCGGATCTCTCGGGGGTGACATTGCGCAGGGATCCGGCATGGCTGAAGGAATACCTGATGGCCCCGGACCGGATGCTTGCCCGCAATGACGAGGTGGCGGTCGCGCTCGACACGGCCTTTCCGGTTGTCCGCATGCCGAACCTTCAGCTGAATGACACGGATGTGGACGACCTGATCCATTATCTTTCGGCCCAGACGGACCTGCTGGGTCAGCCACAAGAGGTGTCGGGCGACGATCACGCAGGCCCTTCGCATCACGACCATGACGGACATGCGGATGGCCATGGGCACGCCACGCATTCTCACTGATGATCTTGTCGCAACTGGCGGCCCTTGGGCGTCAGGTAACCCGTCTCAGACCGTCACCCGCCAATGACCCACAAAAGGAAAAAGCTGGCGACCAGCCATGGGCCAAAGGCCAGCGTCCCATCGGTCTTTCGCGACAGAAGGGTCTGAACCGCCACCTGCGTCAGGCCGCCAAGCGCCGCAATCAGCACCAGCACGGGCAGCATTTGCCATCCCAGCCATGCGCCCGCCGCCGCAAGCAGCTTTGCATCCCCCAGGCCCAATCCCTCTTGGCCTCGCAGCCTGAAAAAGACACCGCCGATTGTTGCGAAAATCAGATAGCCCGATGCAGCCCCGATGGCCCGGTTCCCCAGCACCTGGAGCGGCGCGCCCGAATGAACGTCCCATGCCGCCAGCGCCAGCCCCCCCATGATCAGCGGCAGGCTCAGGATATCGGGGATGCGCCTGACGCGGATATCGGTGACGGCGATGGCAAGCAGCGTCGCCGCGAGGCAAAACGAGATGAGCATAAGCGACGCTATCCCGGCCCGTGAATTGGCAAAAGCCTTGGGTAACACGCGCTGGTTATTTTTGCTGTCTCAGTCAAAGCGTGGCAGCGCCTTTCCGGTGGCGTCCAAGCGCGTCTTGGCTGCAAAAGCGGCCATGGCCCAGGTTTCTTTGACGGCGCCGTGCCGGGCAGCCGTGGGGGACGCCTGTCTTCAGATGGCAAGGGATGCCGGACATGGGTATTGTCACGCCACGTCCGGTCCATGATCGCGACGATGCACCGCGCTTGGTTCGCAGCCATATGTGACCCGTGGCCAGTTCAAAAGCCCCCCCTGAACGGTGTCTCGCGGGCGACTACGGCGACGCCGGGTCGTTCACCGGGTTCCGCCGTGCGCTGGATCAGCGCGATCGATTGCTGAACGGTTCGGCCCACCTGCACGGTCACCGTCACCCGGAACCATGACGAGGTAAAGCCCGTCCCCGGCAGCAGGACCTGCTGTGCATCCGTCACATCCTCGGCCGTCAGCAATCCGTTGCGGTCGCGTATCGCGACAAGCGATGCGGCCTGGTCCGGGTCTTCAGCCAGCGCGCCGATGACCCCCGGCGATGCGGTATTGAGGTTTACGTCGGTCGAACGGGGCAGGACGGTCAGAAACTCCGACAGCTGGTCCACTTCCTGCGCGGTAAGCCCGACCTGAAAGATCAGGTCCTCAAGCCGGTCCAGGGGCTGCTGTTGTGCCAGCCGGGCGATGATCCGTGCCGCCACGTCGGGCGGCAGGGTCAGCGCCTGGCCCACCCGGTCCAGCACCTGCGCCCCAAACGCGCCGCGTATCGCGTTGCTGTTCAGGTTGATGCGCGATTGTGCATCCTGAATGGTCAACGCAAAGTTGCCCTGTGCAATGGCGATGGGTTCCTGGGCGATCTGCGCCCAGGGTTCGGACAAGTTGTCGGTCTGTGGGTCCTGGGCCATGTCGCGGGTCAGGGCCGCGATCAGGCTGGCCTCGCCCGCCGCGATCAGGGCCTGTGCCTGTCCTGCCTCGCTGAACCGCTGGCTGCGGGCGATCGACAGGTCCGACAGGCTGATCATCGCATAGAGCACCGACGATGCCAGGGCCAGCATGACCAGCACGTTGATCAGCACCACGCCATCCTGCGGGCCGCGGGCCGCCATCAGCGCGGCTCGGAGGGCAATGTGGCGACGCGGCGCAATTGCCGGTCTTCGGTCAGGGTGATCATGGCTGCCACCGCCACCGGATTGAGCGGGCGCTGCGACGGATCCCGGGCCGCGTCCGCAGGGGGCCATTCTTCGATCCAGCCCACGCCCGGATCATAGAATTGCCACGCGATCGCCGCGACATCGTCGAACAAAGGCTGGCGCGCCACCGGATCGCCGCTGGCCGAGGCGACATCGCGCCACACCATGCCGTCCTGCAGTTGATAGGTCAGCGTGATCCAGCCCGCGTCGGTTTCGGGGGCGCTGCGTGTCACGGACAGAAATACCCCTTCCTCGCCCGTCCCCCAGGACAGGGTGCCGGACCGCGCCTGCCCGAAATCGGTGGACAACAGGTACATGCCGCGTTGGATCTGGCCCAGACGGTCCAGCCGTCCCTCGGTCCGGGTCTGGGTGCGCAGGATCTGATCCAGGATGCCGAATCCCGCCCCGCTGATCAGCGCGAACAGCACCAGCGCCACCAGCACTTCGACCAGCGTGACCCCCGCCGTGGAAGATCGCTGGACAGGGGGCATCAGGTGCCGGTCACCTCGCCTAGGGCCTCGATGCCGCCTTGGGCTATGCCCAGCACGGTCAGATCGCGCTGGCAGCGACCATCTTCGGCAAAGCGGAAGTTGCCGAGGACTCCGGTGAATCCCGCCCGACGCAGCAGGCCCTTGCGGTTCAATTCGCCCGCATTGCCCATGCCCACGGAGATCAGGGCCGCATCATAGCCCAAGGCCGCGATGACGCCCGGCGCCTCGCCAAAGGCCGCCTGGAACTGGTCCGCGAAGGGCTGGAACAGGTTAGGCGGCGCTGCGGCAAACCAGGCCCCTACAAGGTTCGGGTCAGTCGCTGAATCGGACACGCCCCATTGAACCGAACCCAGCACCTGCATGCCGCTGCCATGCAGTTGTCGACCGAATGCCGTCAGGGTCGCGCCGCCATCGGGCAGGAACACCGCCTGCGGCAGGACGCCGCCGCTGGCGCCTTGGATCGCCGCGACAAGTCCGGGCTGTTCGGGGTCGCGCAGCAGCGTCGCCGTCAACGTAATGCCGCCGCCCCGCGCTATGCCCATCGCGGATGCGGCAGAAGCCACGCCAAGAGGCGTATCGCGCGCGACCAGTGCAATTCGTGTGATCCCCTGCGCGCGGGCATAGCTGAACATCGTCGAAACCGACTGTGCGGGTGTGATGCCCATGACGAATGCGCCTTGCTCGCTGAGCCTATCGTCGTTGGAAAACGTCACAACCGGCACATTGCCCGCGACCGCCAGGACGGCAGGCGTCTGATCGCCCCGCAGCGGTCCCATCAGCATCCGCGCGCCCCCGGCCAGCGCCCTGCGCGCGGCCTCGGCGGCGCCAACGGGCGTATCGGCCGTGTCAAAGACCGCGGGTGCGCCCGAGGGATCCAGTCCCTGTGTCACCAGCGACGCGGCCCGACCCATATTCTGGCCGACGGCGGACAGCGATCCCGACAGGGGCAGCAGCAGCGCCGCATCCCGCCCCCCCACGCCGGGTCCGATGGATGTCATCGCCCCGCCGCCGCAGGCCGCCAGCGGCATGGCCAGCGGAAGCGCCCAGGATGCCAGAAGCGATCGACACATGGACCTGCGGGAAATCGCGGCTGGGGACGGTTGCTCTGTCGTCATCGGTGTTTCTCCTTGGAATCATCGCGCTGCACGTCGGTCCTGTCTGATCCATGAAAGCGCGGCTGACCTACCATCCGTCAACCCTGCCTTTCGGCAGGATGGGGGTATCAGGACGGGTGATCCGGGGGTGGCCGATCTGCTGCAGGGCATGCGGCAGCTGGGCGTCAGACGCCGGCAAGGCTGTTCATCGACACGATTGGCAGCAGGATCGCCAGCACCATGATCATCACGAAGCCGCCCATGACCAGCAGTATCGCCGGTTCGACCAGCGCCACCAGCGCCCGTATCCAGGCATCCAGATCGCGCTGCTGATCGGTCGCGGCCCGTTCCAGGGCGTCGCCTAGGTGACCGCCCGCCTCGCCGCTGGTGACCATCGCGATCAGCATGGGGGGAAAGATGCCGGCCTCCGCCATGGCACGTTTCAGGCTGGTGCCCTGCCGAACCTTTTCGGTGGCTTCCTCGACCCGGCTGCGCACGAAGCGGTTGGGCGTGACGTCAGAGGCGGCGGCCAATGCCTCGATCAGCGGCACGCGGCTTTGAACCAGCGTGGCCAGCGTGCCGGCGAACTGCGATGCGTTCATCCGCTGCACGACGCGGGCGGTGGGGCGGTGGGTGGCCAGAACCCGGTGCCAGCGCAGGCGGTTCCGCCCCATCGCCAGCCAGCGTCGGAACCCGAAGGCCGCCGCCCCCGTCACCCCCGCCGCAATCAGCCCATAGGCGCGCACCCAGTCCGACACCGCGATCAGCGCCCGCGTCAGAAAGGGCAGGTCCGCCCCCCGCGCGCTGAAGACGCGCATGATGTCGGGGACCACAAAGGCCATCAGCAGCGTGATGATGGCCAGACTGACAAGGGCCAGCAGGGCAGGATACAAAAGCGCCAGTTGAACCGTCTGGCGGTTGCGGGCGTGGTTTTCGACGAAATTCGCCAGATGGGCCATGACCTGATCCAGCCGACCCGACTGTTCACCGGCTCCGACCGAGGCGCGGTAGAAGTCCGAAAAGACCTGCGGATAGCCCGCCAACGCCTCTCCGAATGACTGCCCCTCCAGGACCGCGCCGCGCACCGTCAGCAGGACGCCCGCGACCTTGGGCGGTTGGCCCGCAGCAATGGCCGACAGCGCATCCTCGACCCGAAGGCCCGCGCCCAGCAGGGTGGACATTTGCCGGGTAATCAGTGTCAGCGCCGACAGGGGGATGCGTGTGCCCCGGTTGCGTCGGTGTGCGAAGCTGCGTCCGCCCCGGTCCGATCCGGCTTTGACGGGCACCACCCCCTCGACCTCCAGCGGCAGCAGGCCCAACCTGCGCAGCCCCTGACGCGCCGCGGCTGCGGTCGTGGCCTCGAACATGCCGGTTTGCGGTCTGCCTGCGGTGTCGATGGCCTTGTATCGGAACGCGGCCATGGCCTCAGACCTTCTGCACGACGCGGGCGACATCCTCGACAGTGGTGATCCCGGCGCGGATCTGACGCAACCCGTCGGCCACCAAGGCAGGTCCGTCGCGGCGCGCGGCCTCGGTCAGGTCGGATTCGGACGCACCTTGATGGATCAGCGCTTCCAGATCCTGGTTGATCGCGATCACCTCATAAATGCCGGCCCGCCCGCGATAGCCCAGATCATGGCAGGCGGCACAGCCTGCCGCGCGGAACACCGTCTCGCCCGGGATCAGCCCGTCGACCAGCGCGGCATCGTCATGGGTTGCGGGCCCGGGGCGGCGGCATTCGGGGCACAGGCGCCGGACCAGCCTTTGGGCCACGACGCCGATCAGGATCGGCGCCAGCAGGAAGCGTTCGACGCCCATGTCGATCAGCCGCGACACGGCGCCGATTGCGGTGTTGGTATGCAGGGTCGACAGGACCAGATGTCCGGTCATGGCGGATTCGACCGCGATCTGGGCGGTTTCGCGGTCGCGGATCTCGCCCACCATGATCACGTCGGGGTCCTGGCGCAGGATGGCCCGCAGCCCGCGGGCGAATGTCAGGCTGGTGCGGTCGCTGACCTGCATCTGGCCGATCCCATCCACGGAATATTCGATCGGGTCCTCGACCGTCATGATGTTTCGGGTGCGGTCGTTCAGGTGATCCAGCGCCGCGTAGAGCGAGGTGGTCTTGCCCGACCCGGTCGGTCCCGTGACCAGCAACATGCCGTCGGGACGCGCCAGAAGGCGGGCAAAGATGGCCGCGTCGCGCGGGCTCATGCCTAACCGATCCAGCCCCAGGCGGGTCTGGTCGCGATCCAAGAGGCGCATTACCACCCGTTCGCCATATTGCGACGGAATGGTCGAGACGCGGACATCGACCTCGTGGCCGCCCACGCGCAGCGAGACGCGCCCATCCTGCGGCAGGCGTTTTTCGGCGATGTCCAGCCGGGCCATCACCTTGATGCGGCTGACCAGCAGGGGTGCCAGCGCGCGTTTGGGTTCGACCATGTGGCGCAGGATGCCGTCGATGCGGAACCGCACGACAAGGCGTTTCTCCTGCTTTTCGATGTGAATGTCGGATGCGTTTTCGCGGATTGCCTCCAGCAGAAGGGCATTGATCAGGCGCACGACGGGTGCGTCGCCAGATTGGTCCAGCAGGTCGTCCACGACCGCCGCCGTATCGGCCAGCGACGCCAGATCGTCGTCGTCGCCCGCCGCATCCGATGCGTCCGACGCGTTGTCGCGATAGGCCTGCGCCAGCCGTGCATCGAAATCAGCCTGCGTGACGGGGGCAAGACGAAGGGCGGGGCCGGACAGACGACGCACCTCGGCCACGGCGGTAAGGGGGGCTGCGGGGCGGATGACGCAGACCGGGCCATCGGCGCCCTGTTCCAGCAGAACCCCGTGCTGGCGGGCAAAAGCATAGGGCAGGCGCATGTCCACCGTCATTGTTCCAGCACCATGATCGCATTGACGGTGCCTGGGGCGGGGCGGCGGGACAGGTCCAGTTCGGTGGCGCGCAGGCCGCTGTCGCGGTCCATCGCCTCCAGCCACAGGACCAGCGTCTGGAAGGCCGCGTCGTCCAGTGTGACGCGGATGCGTTCGCCCGCGGGCTCCAGACGGCGGATCGTCAGGTCGAAACTCGCTGCGGCCTCGGTCACGATGGCGTTAAGCGCGCGGGCATCCACCGGCGCTGCAGGCGCGTCGCTCGATTGCAACGCAGCCAGCGCGCGGTCGTAAAACGCGATCTGCTGACGGGCATCCTGACGGCGCGACTGGACCGGCTGCCAGATCAGCGTGATGGCGACCCAGACCAGGACCATCGCCGCGCCCATGCCCAGCAACCAGCGTTCGCGCGGCGTCCGTTCCATCAGCCAGTCAGCGATCGACCCGGTCATGGCGCACCCCGCGAAACTGTCATCTGAACCTCGGCCGCGCCCTCGCGGGTGGTGGCTGCCCCCGCCTGGACGGACAGGCCCGCAGTCTGCAGGTCGACCTCGATCTGTTGCAGGGTGGCAAGGTCAGGGGCCTCCAGCGTCATCGTGATGGTGTCCTGCGCGTAGCTCAGATCGGACAATGTGACCTGTCCCGCATGATCGGCCATCGCGGCAAAGACCTCGGGTGCCAGATCCAGAAACCCCGTCTTTGGTGCGGCCCCCAAGGCGCTCAGGGCCTGCGACAGGCTGGCCGCCAGATCTGCGCCTACCGGCTGCCCCGCGGCGGTCAGAGCGGCACGCAGATCATCCTCGCGCGCGCTTTGGATGCGGGTCAGGGCGAGCACGTCCGCGGCGGCGATCAGCAGATGGCCCAGCAGAAATACGGCAAGGACGCCGAGGGCCAGACGCAGCCTGCGCGGAACATGGACGCCCCCCGCCTGCCCGGTCGCGGTCATCAGGTCAAACCGCGCCAGGTCGGGATCGAGGGCGTCGGGCAGGGGCATCGTTTCGGCGATCGCCATTCCGTCGGGCAACGCACCGCCAAAGGAACGCAATGGCGGCGACCCCGAATTCGCCCATAACATGGCCGCGTTGGCCGGATCGGTCGCAAGGCCTGTCCCGTCGGCAAGACGCACCAGCACGCGCCCGTTCTGGCTTTGGACCGCCCAGCCGGTATCGGGGATGGGCAGGCGCACGACATCGGGCAGCAGCCTGTGTCCTTGCGGCACGGTCGCTTGGGTCAGCACCTGGCGGGCGACCACCGCGACCAGCCAACGTCCGTTGGCCATCTGCGGGCCCAGGACGACATGAACCTGATCCAAGGGTTGGGCCAGATCATCCTCGACCGCAAAACCGATCGCCGTCCGGCGCTGCGCGGCGGACATGGCGGGCAGGGCAACCGACAGCAGAAGCACGTCTTCGGAGGGCAGAAACGTCACGCCGTTTGGCGCGGCACCGGGCCGGGTGGCGATCAGGGGGCTGGCCACGTCATGGTCGGGCAGGGCTGCTGCAGAGAACGTCGCATTCATCTGTTGCCAGTTCGCTTGCTATGATGCGCGATTGCCTTATGCTTGATGATAAGATGCCAAACGACGCACGGTTTCAAGGGATATGAGGCCGCGCCCACCAGATCCGCATAGCAGGCCGAACCATGCCTCTGACGCCTTGGTGCTCCCGCAAGATCCGCCTCGCCGACAGCGGCGTGACTTTGATCGAGATGATGGTCGTGCTGGTCATCATCAGCGTCGTGGCCGCCTTGGTCGTGCCCCAGGTCATCGGTCGTCCGGACGAAGCGCGGGTCACCGTGGCCGGAGCTGACATGCGGACCATTTCCTCCAGCCTCGAGATGTACCGATTGGACAACCGGAGCTATCCCACCACGGCACAGGGGCTGTCGGCACTGGCGTCGCCACCCGTTCAGGCACCGTCGCCGGCGAACTGGGCCACGGGCGGTTACCTGCCTGTCGTTCCCGTCGATCCGTGGGGCAACCCCTATGAATATCGATCACCCGCGGAAACGGGCCCTTACGAGATCCTGTCCCTGGGGGCCGACGGCGTGCCAGGGGGCGAGGGCGTGGATGCCGATATCCGTCACGGTCCGGGCGTCGCAACCGCGGGTGCGGGCCAATGACGACAGCCCACCATCCCGGCAGGCCCCTGCGTGATCGTCAGGCGGGCGTGACCCTGATCGAGGTGATGGTGGTGCTGGTCGTGGTGGGCATTGCCGCCGGTGCCACGGTCATGGGTCTGAACGGTGCCGACCGCACCGCCCGTGCGCAGTCCGAGGCGGTACGCCTGTCGCGTCAGCTGTCGCTGGCCGTGGACGAGGCGCTGGTTTCGGGACTGGCCCTGCGGATGGTCTGGGACGCGGGCGGATATTCCTTTCAGCAATGGCAGGCGACCGGTGACGAATGGGGACCGCCCCCGGTTCCGGCATTGGCCGCCCGCCACGACATCCGCCCGCCGTTGCGGATGGGCCTTGCCGATGGTGACGCTGCGGTCCTGATCACCGCAAGCGGAAGCGGCCCGTTCCGGCAGATCCTGCTCGCCGGAACGGGCGTGCCCTGGGCCGTGGGCTTTGACGGGTTCACGGCGCTGGCCACAGCAGGGGCGCCATCATGACGCGCGCGCCCGATGCCGGTTTCACCCTGATCGAGACGCTTGTCGCGCTGGCGATCCTGGCGATGTCCGCCATGGCCCTGCTGAGCGCCACCGATGCGCATATCCGCACCATCGCGGCGCTGGAGACGCGCGCCGCCGCACAATGGGTGGCCGAAAATCATCTGGCCGAACTGTTGGTGGGGGCGAAGCCCGATGCCGACGCCGCGCCGATGCTGGGCATTGCGCTGTCCGTCACGGACACACGCAGCCCGACCAGCGACCCCGGTCTTGAACAGGTCGATCTGGTGACATCCGATCGGGCAGACGGAATCGTTTACGCCAGATTGACCGGCTTTGTGGTGCGGAGGCCGGAACCATGACGGGCAAGACCCGCATCGATGGTGACATGCCCGCCTGGGCGACAAGGGCAGGGGTCTGGATGCTGGCGGCGGCAACGGCGATCAGCCTTGGCGGTTCCGCGACCTTGGCCGTCGGTCGCCTGAGCGGCCAGAATGGCCAACCGATATCAGCCGTGCCCGAGGCAGACACTGTGCCGCGCGCCGATCTGGCGCCCCTGATCGGCTTTGCGCCCTTCGGCGGCGACATCCTGACAGTCCCGGCTCCGACATCCAGCAACGAAGCCAGCCTGGGCCTGACGCTGCTGGGTGTCGTCATCGGCACATTGGCATCGGCATCGCGGGCGATCATCGCGGGCGGGGATGGTTCGGTGGCCAGCTATCCGATTGGTGCGCAGATGCGGGGCAATATCGACGCGGTTGAAATCAATCCCGATCGCATCGTGCTGCGCGTCGACGGAGGGCCGCAGACCTTGTTGTTTCCCGTCAGAGCGACCGCCCCGGCAACCGCCAACCCCGCGTTCGAGGACGTGACGGAGGCTGCGCCGACCGATCCATCCAATGCGGCCAGAGAGGTGATCGGGTCTTACCTGTCCACGATGCAGGCCAATGCGACCGGCGTTCGGGATGACCGGAAAGCCGCGCCGCCATCCGATGTCGTTCCCATGATCTTGCAGGCTGGCATGCATCTGCATGACATGATCAAATCGACGAAGGGCAGTCAGGTGGGGGCCATGAAAGCTGACCGGCAATTTCACGATCAGCTTGCTGCATCGGGCCGTGTTGATGTCGATATGCGGTGCGGCGGACGGGTGATCGTCCGCGCGCTCTCTCTCGGATGACGGGGGTGACGGGTCGATTTGCCCTTGGGGTTCTGTGGTTGGGGCTGGGCCTTGCGGGCCAGGCTGTTGCCCAGGTGGCGGACACGCCCGCCCCGGCTGCAGGCGAACCGGCAATCATCGAAGAAACGGTCCTGCCTCCGCCAGAGGTGCCTGCTGCCCCCGGTCCATCGGACGCGACGCCGGTCGAAAGCCTGTCACCCCAGGCATACGTCCCCCTTCCTGCAATCGGGTCGGACGATCAGGTCCTGCCCGATACCGGCCCGACCTTTGTCATCAACCTTCGCGACGCCGACATCCGGTCATTGTCCGAACAGGTGTCTGAAATTACCAGCCGCACCCTGGTGCTGGACCCCAATGTCACCGGGGTGGTGACAGTGATCTCGACCACTCCGCTGACGGCGGCGGGGGTGTGGGACCTGTTTCAGTCGGTTTTGTCCGTGCAGGGATTCGCGGCGCTGCCTGCGGGGGATCTGTGGCGCATCGTTCCGCAGGCCGCCATCCGCGAGGGCGGGACGACACCGCAGGAAACGCCCAATCCGGGGCGGCTGGACGTGATCACCGAACTGGTGCCGCTGCGCAACTTCCCGGCCGCGACCGCCGTTGCGGCACTGCGCCCGCTTGTCGCCAGCTTCGGCTATATCGAGGCGATCGTGGATACCAACACGCTGGTCGTCACCGACACCGCCGAAAATGTCCGCCGGATTGAGAATATCGTCCGTGCGCTGGATGTCGATGACGGGCAGGAGGTCTATTCGATCCGCATCCGCAACGCCGACGCACAGGAGGTCGGCGCCGCATTGCAGGGCGCATTGGGATCGGCCGTCGAGGGGGCGGCGGGTAATGCCCTGATACCGCGTGTGACCGTCGATGCGCGGTCGAACACGATCCTTCTGAACACCGATTCCAGGACGATCGAGGTCGCCCGCGACATCGTGGCCGACCTGGACGTGCCTGGTCCGTCCGTCCCTTCGGTCCTGCCCGTCACGCGGGTCTACAGCCTGCGCTTTGCCGACGCGGAATCCATGGCCGAGGTGTTGCAAGGGTTGGTCGGTTCCGGGGGGATCGCGACCAATCCCATCGCGGAGGCGCTGCCAGATCCCGATTTCTTCTCGGGTGAGGTCGTCGATGCCACATTGGGGCAACTGGCCACGGCGCCGCCGGTGGCGTTCCTCCAAGCCGAGGATATTTCGATCCAGGCGGTGGTGGATTCCAACGCCATTGTCGTGCGCGCCCGTGCCGAGGTACAGGCCGATCTGGCTGCCCTGATCGGACAGTTGGACCAGCGTCGGCCCCAGGTCCTGATCGAGGCCGCCATCGTCGAAGTGTCGGGCGATATCGCCGAGGCCTTGGGTGTGCAGTTGGGGTTCGGCGCCGCCGCGCCGCCCGCCGGGTTCGCGGCGACATCCTTTTCGCCGGGCGGGCCGACCTTGCGCAATATCCTGACATTGCTGGGCACGCGCGTCGCAGGAAGCGTTTCGCCTCAGGGCCTCTCCATCGGTCCGTCGAACGAGGATGAGTTCGGCATCCTTCTGCAGGCGCTTGGATCGTCAACCAAGGCCAATCTTCTCTCGAACCCGTCGATCACCACGCTGGACAACCAACCCGCCGAGATCGTCGTAGGGCAAAACGTACCGTTCCGCACCGGGTCCTTCACCAGCGAAGGATCGACACAGAACACGATCGAACGCCGGGACGTGGGCATCACCATGCGGGTCATTCCGCGCGTCAATCAAGGCGATGTGGTGCAGCTGGACATCGAACAGGAGGCATCGTCGCTTGCGCAGTCGACCGTGCAGGGCGCCGCCGATCTGATCACCAACACCCGCAGTATCAAGACCACCGTGCTGGCCGACAATGGCGGCACCATCGTGCTGGGCGGCTTGATCTCGGACGACCGGCAGTCGACCCAGACCGATGTGCCGGGCCTCAGCCGCATTCCCGTGGTGGGCGGACTGTTCCGGTCGCGCCAGGAGTCCGCGCGCCGCCAGACGCTGTTCGTTTTCCTGCGCCCGACCATCTTGCGGACAAGGGGTGACGCCCAGACCATCGCCGGCAGCCGGTTTCAGCGCCTGCGCGCAATCGAGGCAGTCCCCCCGCATCAAGGAAGCCTGCTGCTGGCGCCGAAACCCGTCCAGCGTCTTCCGGTCGAGATCGACGGGCTGTATTGACGGCAATCACGGTCTGGTTCGATCCGGAAAAGACTGTGGTTCAGGCTCAGGGAGCTGTCAACGCAGGCCAAACAGCGATGCGCAGGCGCCGGCTCCTCACCTCACGTGCTCCTTGTGTTGCGGCAATGGGCGCGTAGCACGGATTAACCGACTTCGAGCTTTTGCCGAGAGCCTTTTTTGCGAGCAAACGGGGTCAACGCATCTTGCGGCAACTGTTTTCATGGAGGGATTTGGGTCTCGGTGTCTGCATGCGGGCCTCCAGACTGCGGAGCAACCATCGGCGTTCGCAGCGGGCTCGCCTTCACGCAGACATATCATGGCCGTCCACAGTTCGGACGGCGACGGGACTACGTGGAGTATGGCGCGTCACCGCGTCCATGTTCGAACAAGCACCGTAAGTGGTCATTTCGCGCGACGATCCGGATGACAACTGTCGGTCAGTTGCTATCCGAGCCACGGAGATCAACAGCATGACTAAGAGGCTTCGTCCGCACATGAGCCGCGCTGAGGCTTGCCAGAATTTGGTTCTAGGTCGTATGCACCCTTTCCCTCCAACTGTGCGACAAGATCGAAGCCGAAGCTTGTGTTATGTCCATTGGCACTTTGTACGTCACCAATAGAGCGGAGTTTTGATCCATCGTCGTCATGGCCAGTGCTGACGAGGTAATGCCGCGATCCGTGCAGATCAAGAATGTCAGGCACAACACCGATTTGGAGGAGATCCACGAAATTAAAAAGCAGGTGCTGTGCTCGAACTGCAATAGGGTGATGCGCCCTTCTTCCGGAAACTGGTGTCATCCCGTAAGCAGAGTTTGCCGACGGCTTCCTCAAACCTGACCTGCCCCCCGATCGTCCCTCGTTCATAACGAGAGTCTGCCGTTTTGAGATTGGTAGTCGGGG